>JAUIKS010000001.1 GCA_030430565.1 Polyangia bacterium | reverse complement strand
TCGGGAGGTAGTCGTGGGTGCTGGAACCATGACGGAACCGCGCTAGCGCGCTCCCGAATTGCTTAGCTTAGTCAGGCACTTAGATAGACTGTACGTAGTTCAAGCCAGATTCTATACGCGACGCCCCGAGAACCCTCCAACACCCCGCAGCACGCGGTTTCGTCGGCTTGAGGAGGGTTTTTGGGGCGGCTCGCGTCTCGCGCGAGGTTGCTTGAGTACGCGGGGCCTTGCGGTCGAACTGGTACCGTGGCGGAACGTTCCGCGGGTCGCGGCACTCAACCGGCCGAAGAGACAGATGATGAGCAACTGCCGAGAACGAGCGGAGTGCTTATCCTTGGGGCCGATGCCCTCGCTGACTTCGGCCCGTAACACGCATCGTGTAGTCGACCGCGAGCGATCATGAGCTATTGACGACCTAACCATGAAGACAGATCATTGATGTGTGCCCTCACCGGGCGCGACTCGCCGACCCCGGCCCACCAGTATCCGGGCCCCTTGCAGCTTTTGGGGCTGTATTCGCCGGCTAGTCGGATGGTGTTGACGCGTAGACGAGAGAAAGATGAAGGGACGCCAGACTCTGTTTTGCCTTGTAATCGCGCTCGCGCCAATCTCGGCGAACGCCGCGCCCTCACAAGCGAATGACGACGCCGTCTTCGAGGCCACTGCGATCCAAAAAGCGGCTCGCGCGCACCACGAGGCCGGCGAATACGAGGCCGAACTCGCTCAGCTCGTGAAGGCGCTCGAAATGCTGCCAGAAGAGCCTGGGTACGAGCCGATGCGAGCACGCATCTTACTCTCGATCGTCGCTGCTCACGAGGCGGCATTCGAGCAAGATGGCGATCTCGCTCGCCTTCAAGAGTCAAAACACTTGCTCGATGACTACCTCGGGCCGCTCGACCTCTTGGATGAGCAAGGGCGCTCGGATGTCGAGCAACGACGCGCGGACTTGATTGACGAGATGAATAGGATCGAGGCCGAACGCTACCAAGCCGCTGCTGAACGAGCGCGAGAAGAGCGAAGGGTACAGGCTGATCGGGCGCATAAGCAAGCGCGTGTTTTGAATATTACCGGCACGATTACGACCTCGATCGGCGTCGCGGGATTCGGGGTCATGAGCGCGGGAATTGGTCTTAGCCTGTCGGCAGACTCTCGCCTCGGTGAAGTCAGTCAGTGCGACAACCCTGGTGATATCGAGCAATGCCAACTAGAGCGTGTTGACGCCTGCTCGGGTCAGCCGCGAGGGCAATGCCTCGACAGCCTGCGCGCACGAGGTAATAGTGGCAACATCATGACGATCACAGGCGCTTCTGTCGGTGGCGCTCTCGTCGCTACCGGAGTCGCCTTGCTAATTCTTGGTCGAAAAAAGCGGAGGCAGGCCAAGCAACTCGAGCTGGCACCCGCACCGCAGGTTAGTCGCGGCAATGTCGGGCTCTCGCTGCTTGGACAATTCTAGGACTTCTTCGATTGACTCTAGAGCTTGGGTTCCCGCCCCGCGCTGTGTTCACAGTTCAAGTAGTACTGCCGGGCTTCTTTCGGATCTTCGCCAAGTAGCGCGACTCGTTGCTCGGGCGTCAAACAGACCGTAGTCGTGTTTTTGATCTGAGACTTAAGCCGATCGGGGTTATCGAAGTCGACCTTCCAGACGCGGGCACTCCCGTCACTTGAGCCTGTGACAACCCGTTGATCATCGTGACTGAAGACAGCGTGAAGCACCGCCCCTTCGTGACCGTAAAGAGTCACTGTGTCACCTGTTCCATCCGCGTGCCATACCCGCGCGGTTCTGTCGCTAGAAGCCGTGACAATACGTATATCGTCGTAACTAAACGACGCCGACCTCACGGGGCCGGAGTGTCCTTCGAGCACGATCAACTGGTTCCCGCTTTCAGCATCCCAGACTCGAGCGGTCTTGTCCCACGAGGCAGTGACGACCCGCGAATTGTCGTGGCTGAACGAAGCGTAGTACACAGACCCTTCATGTCCGTTGAGGCGAAGTGGTGAGCCGGTACCGTCCGCGTTCCAGATCCTCACGGTCCGGTCCTCCGCGCTCGTGACGACTTTACGACCGTCGGGGCTGAACTCCGCGTGCAGCACCGCCCCGGTGTGTCCGCGCAGTTTGATCCGGCGGTTGCTCTGAGTATCGATCATTGTCACGGTATTGGTCGAACTCGTAAGAATCCTGCGCCCGTTATCCGAGAATGTGACAAAGTTGGGGATTCCGGGCTCACCAAGCTTGATCGTCTTGATGATCCGTGGCTTATCCCCAGCGGAGTTCCAGATTCTCGCGCTCCCGTCGGCCGACCCGGTGAACGCCCGTCGGCCGTCGCGGCTCATAGCGACGAAGATGACCTCATCGCCGTGTCCGCGCAGCGTGAGCTCGACGGCTCCTCGACTCTGTGAGACCGTCCAAGTCCGCGCGGTGCCGTCGTTCGACGCCGTGACGACCTTCGGAGAATCGCCGACGAACTCGACATGACGAACCGGGCCTTTGTGCCCCCGAAGAATGGTCTCGCGACGCGCTCCGGCGACATTCCACACCCGCGCCGTTCCGTCCTCCGAAACGGTGACAACCCGCATGCCGTCGTGGGCAAATTGGACGTCGACCACGGGTCTCGAGTGTCCACGAAGCACCCGCGGAGCCCCAGCTCGATCGATCGGCCAAAGCCGCGCGGTGCCGTCGCGGGATACGGTCGCTACGGTTCGCCCTCTTGGCCCGAAGCGAGCGCGGAGCACCTTGCTCGCGTGTCCTCGAAGAACCCGCTTTTTGATCGTGCCACCGTCTTTCAGGGTCCACAAACGCGCGGTTCGATCTCGCGACGCCGTGACAACCCGCGAACCTGAGTACTCCGCCGAGTACACGGCGTCCTTGTGGCCGTCGAGCACCCTCGCGTCCTTGACTGTAGCGCCGGGTCGCTCGCCCGCGATTGACCACACTCTCACCGTTCTGTCATCACCAGCAGTCACGACCTCTGTGCCCTCGCCATTGAACGAGGCGTCGTAAACCGTCCCCTTGTGCCCCCGAAGCGTCAACGGCCGAGCGCGGCGTCCAAGCGGCCACACGCGTGCAGTGCTATCGTCCGAGCTAGTCACAAGCTGCGTGCCGTCACGGCTGAACTCAACCGAGCGCACCGCGGCGTCGTGGCCGACGAGACGCCGTAGCGTCTTCGGGTCAGGTATGCTCCAAACTATCGCCGTCCCGTCGGTCGCACCGGTCGCCAGCAGCGAGCCGTCAGCGCTAAACGCGAGGTCTTCGACGCGACCTTTATGGCCCTTAAGTATCGTTGATGTTCCATCTTTCGCTCGCCAGAGTCGCGCGGTGCCGTCGGCGGAAGCCGTGGCGACGTACGTGCCGTCTGGGCTATACGCGATATCGGTTAGGTCGCTTGCGTGCCCCTCTAGCACGGTCGACAGCTGTGCGCCGTCGATCCGTGCAACGCGCGCGGTGTTGTCTTTTGAAGCGGTTGCGAAGTGCTCGCCATCCGGACTCAACGCGGCGCCGACTAAGTAGCCTTCATGCTCACGCATGACGCCCGTGCTCACGGGTCGCTGCAGCGCTTCGACGGTCGCCGGAGTCCAGCCGCGCGTATTGACCGGATCCTCAACTTCGTGCAGCAAGGCGAGCGCTGCGGTTGGATCTTCTTCCATCACCCGGATCGCGGCGGCCAGTCGACTCGCGTCCTGGGCCCGCTTGCGTTCCAGGTCGGCGCGCACGAGGTTGTCTTCCGCGTTCCTCCGCTGCGCTTCGGCCTCCTTTGTCGCTTTTCGTTGACCGCGAAGCGCTCGCCTAGTGGTGTTCTCGGATCTCTTCGCCCGCTGTTCCGACGCTTTGGCGGCGCGCTCGGCTTTCTCCGCGTCCTCGCGTTGACGGTCCGCTTCTTTCTTCTGCGCCGTAGCTTCCGCGAGCGCCTTTTTTGTCGCCTCGACAGCTTCCTTCTCGCCCGCGAGCGCCTTGTTGGCACGGTCGCGCTCTGCGTTCGCGTTGCTCTCGGCCTCTCGCGCGTTGTCGCGCTCTTTATTCGCTTCATTACTCGCGATCACCGCCTTGTTGCGCTGCGTCAACGCGAACACGCCGAGTGCGAACGCCATTAACCCGAGTAAGGCGACTATCACGACGACGATACGAGCTCTACGAGTCTCGCGTCTAGCAGCCACGAGCTCCTCTTCCGCCCTTCGGCGTTCCTCGGCGAGCTCGAGTTCGCGAACGGTCGCGGCGAGGCGAGCCGCTCGCTCCTGCTTGCGCTCGAAGACCTTGCTGGCGAGCCAGTCATGCCCAATCTCGAAGTAGCGGCTTCCGCGGTGCTGCTCGGCGCGGAGCACCGCTGCGCGCTCGAGCTTGGCCAGCACCGCCGTGAGTTCCTTGTCCGACAGCAACCCCGATGCCCTGGCTGCCTCTTCCGTCAGGAGAGAGCGACTGCCGTCGGCTGCGACGAGGTAGCTCTCCATGAGCTTCTCGGCCGCCTCTCGTAGAGGCCCCAAGCTCGCCAAAGTGGTCTCGAGGTATCCCTCGAGAATCGGCTCGGCCTGGATTGTCTGGGCGTCGATGACGTCTTTTACGTAGAACTCGAAGCCGGTCGACGTCGGCGGAGGCGCTTTGCTCTCGCCCGTGTTGCGACCGTCTCTACTCGGCAGATTACCGCGTAGAGCCCGCTCGGCGAACAGCGCGCGACACACGATTTGCGCAAATGCCGTCTGAATCTCGGCGTGGTCGCTCGGTGACTGCCCCGGCGTGCGCACCTGTAGCATCAATGGGCGCATCTCCTCCGGGGTCCAGCGCTGCGACGGAACGCCGTCGCGGGACGCGAGGCACACCGCGCCCACGATCTCGCCGACAGTCATTGGGCCAAGGCGAAAGCCGTTCTGGAGCAGTCGATATCGTCCTCGCGCTCGATCACGAAACCGGCCCAGGTAGTCCTCGCGCATGGCCAGGACCACGTGAAGCCCGCGCCGCGGTCGCTCTACGAACTCGTCGAGCCAGTCGAGAAACAGCTCTACCTCGTCCTGCTTTCGGCTGGTGAACAACAGCTGCTCGACTTGATCAAGATAGAGCAGAATTGGTCGATCAGAGCGGCGAAACGCGCGCTTGAGCGTCCACTCGACCGACTCAAACAGGTCGAGTTCTTCGTTCGGAGGGACGAGCTTGAGCTGCGAATACATCGCGTACAGCAACCACTCCACCGGCGCTTCGTCAGCCGGCCAGCTATCAACCGTTACATGGCGAAAGTCGTCCTCGTCCTCAAACTCGGGAATTACAGCCGCCTGCATGATTGACGACTTGCCAGCGCCCGATGGACCGTAGAGCGCGACGCACCGGTGAGCCGTGATCGTGCTGGCGAGCTTTCGCGCGACCGCCTCACGCCCGTAGAAGTGCTCGCGATCGGCCGACCGGTACGGCTGCGGGCCCGGGAACGGGTTGCGAGTCTCGTCGGCCGTTGTCTCGCGGCTCATCGTCGGACTCCGCGAACCGCCTTGGCCAGCGATTGCGCGGGCCCGCGCACGACCGAGAAGTTACTAGTGCCTGGCAGGCCAGCTCCTCGCTTCTCCCAAATCTCATCCTCCTGTTGCTGCTCTCCCAAAACGGCGAGGCTCCCGCTCGGAACCGGACGCTCATCGAACAAGCGCAGCAGTAACGTGCGATGACGCCAGTCAAGGGCAGAGACTCCCAGGCACATGACGGGGTGCCTGCGTAGCCAGCCAAGCAGATCGTCGGCCCAGTCTGTCGGCAGGATACGACGGAGTTCAAAAAGCCCCTTAATATGATCATCTTCGGTCAACTGCGGGCTCGTCAAGACGGGCACGCCCTCCGGCGAATAGCCGCCGTAGAGGCGCAGCACGACGAATGCTTGTTTGAGATCGATCTCAGGGAGATCGAGCAGCTCTTCCCAGTCTCGGCTGCCCGGGAGCTTGGCGATCACCATTCGCCGCTCGTCGCTGTTCGGTGGGCCCGGCTGAATCACGATCAGCGGCGAGTTTGGGTGATTGTGCATGATGGCGTGCTCGAGCAGCGGGAGCCAGAGAAGCGTCGCGTGAACCCCAGGGTGGAGCAGTGACGCGACCGCGTCGAGCAGCGGAGGAATCTCGCCGCGTTGATACGCGCTCCCGATGACGCGCTGAAACAGCCGGCTGAGGCTGGGTAGACCCATCCGCAACGCGTAGCGCTGGGCGACCGAGTACACTGGCTGATGAGCTTCGATTGACTCACCTAATTTATCGAGCGCCCTCACCAGCGCCTCCTGCAATCGCGCGCGCAACTCAGGCAGCAACGAATCATCCCACAAGCTTCCAAGGATCAGCGAGAAAGGTCGTTGAGCGATCCGCTCGAACGGCGCTGTCATGATGTCCTTATGACTGATCCGTTGGTCACGGCGACGTGAACTAGGAGGACGGAGTCTGCGTCCCTCGAGATCAAACAAGTGCGTATCGGGGCCTCGCAAATAGAGCACCGGTGAGAACCCCTCGGCGCTCTTGCCCACGAGCGTACGTCGGGACGCTTGAACGCCCAGGCCGACATCGCCCTGCCCAGCGCGCGCGCCCACGAGTACCCGGTAGAAGTCTTGCGCTGCCTCCCGGGCGAGGTCCGCCCGAACCGGCCACAGGTGCGCTACCACAGCGTCGACTCCGCTTCGCGTCAAGAGCTCCGCCGCGCTGGCGAAGGCTCCGGGACGCCCCCCTGAGCACGCCTGTAGATACACGAGACGAAGGTTGTCAAACGAGTCGCGCAACTCCTCGGCGAAGACCTCGACCGGGAGCAGCGTCTTCTCGCCGAACTCGTCGTCGGCGAGCCGGATCACCGGGTTCTTGCTCGCGTCGAACCCTCCGTGGCCGAGGAAGTGGAGCACGTGTGGGTTCGGGCCAGAGCGCAAACGTTCGAACAGGACCGGGTTGCGAGCCGCCGGGCCTACGAGTGGATCGAGCAACTCCACTGCTCCGGACGCGATATGCTCGTCGAGGATGACTCTCAGCCCATCTAGCGCGGCTGAGTCGTTGAGCGCGAGCACCGGCAGAACTCGGAGCGCACGCCGTACCTCTCGTGGCTCCCACGGGTCCATAGAGTTGACCCCGCGAGCGACCACGATGTCGGCGGCGCTGGCCAAGAACCCGTGGCTCGTCTGTGGTCTGCAGGCCGCCTCCCATGGTACCGCTTGAAGCTTGGTGTCATCGATCATCAAGCGAACGAGCAGTCGCTCGCGTTTGTTCGCCGCTGCGGCGCACAGTCGGACGAAAAGCTCGTGCAAATCCCCTTGAAACAGATCGCTGTGGACAGCCCGGGCCTGCTCTAGCAGTGGCCCGTTGACCGATTTGACTCGCGCGACCGCGTTGCCCACGCTGACGCGAAACCGGCTGAGTTCCTTAACCGATAGCGCGAGTGTCCGCCCGCGTATCCGTTCACCTCGGCACCCACGGGCGGCGACGGTGATGGCGTTACCACGGCTTTGCAGGTCAATCTCCATCCAGAACATGACGATAACCAAGCGAAAATTGTAGGTTTGGTCCCGCGGTCGTGAGCACGTGTCTATGGCGCCTTACGCAGCGCGGACTCGATGGCCGCGCGCTCAGGCCCGCAAGATCCAGGCTCATTTAGCGCGTCGAGCGCTTGCTCGGCCAGCGCGCGTGCACGCCTCGAAGAACGATCAAGGGCCCAGAGAGAGCGCGCAGCGACGAAGTGTACGATCGCTAGGTCGCCGGGCTCCAAGATTACGTCGCGTGATAGCTCAAGCGCCCGCTGCATCCTTGAACCTGCAGATTCGTGACGCGCGAGCGCCAATTCGACCTGGGCCACACGCGTCAAGGCCATCGCTACGTCACCCTTATTTGGCGACTTACCCCGATCACGCAGCGCGAGCGCTCGCTCGGCAAGCGGCAGCGCGTCGGTGGCCCGGCCCATGCCGAGTAGCGCTCGCGCGCGATTGTAAGCGCAGAGATCGACGTGACGATGATTCTCCCCCAGCGCGGCGCTCCAAATCTCGCACGCGTGTTCAAAGTATGAGAGCGCATCTGCATACTGCTCGAGGCTCAGGAGCGTATTACCGACGTTGTTCGTGATACCGCCGATGCTTGGGTGCTCGGGCCCATACGCGGCCTTCATGATGCGCATGGCTTCGTCATAGTGCGCGCGAGCGCGATCGAGCTGGCAGCGCGAGTCGGCGAGGTTGCCCATATTAATGAGCAGGCGGGCAATCCGCGGGTGTCCAGAGCCGAGAGCGTTACGATGGATTTCCAGCCCACGCATAAACGCATCCTCGGCCGCCTTGTATTCGCCCAAATCACGGTAGGCGATGCCAAGATTGTTCCACGTCGACGCTGCGTCTGGGTGCTGCGAGCCGAGAACGCGCTCTACCTCGGTGAGGGCGCGCTTGTGAAACTTGAGCGCCTCAGGTTGACGACCCAATTCACGCAAGGCCGACCCAACGTTATCATACGCGACATGTAGACGTATGTTCCCGAGGTCATGTTCCTTCGCGAGCGCGAGCGCGACCTGAAAGTTCTCGAGCGCATGCACAGAATCTCCAGTCGCGCTTTGAATCATCGCAACATTATTGTGCACGCCAGCACGAAGCATCATATCGTCGAGCCGCGTCGCCTTAGCGCGTGCCAGATCGATCCAGCGAAGCCCGACTTCGATGCGCCCAAGACGCGCGCTGTACTCTGCGGCCAGCCTGAGCGCTGACCAGCTAGCGATCTCGTCCATGCCGAGCGCCTCGGCCCCGAGAAAACTCTCCTCGAGCAACTTGACCGCGCGCTCGCTCTCCCCGGTGTCTCCCACAGCGTTGCCCAACAAGGCCTGCGTGCGGACGACCAGCGGCGCGTAGCCGAGACTGCTCGCAGCACTTAGTAGTTCCTCCGCGAGCGCGCGCGACTCGCTATACTGACCCGCGCTACGCAACGCCTCCGCGCGCGCCAGCCGGTCTTCGAGCGCCTTAGCGGCTTCCTGAATGGCTTCGTCCTCTGGGGGAGGCACTCGCGCGGTCACATAGCTCAAGTCGGCGCAGCGCTCGATTCTCGGCAACTCGACCGCCGCTTGAACCGCCCAGTCGATCCGTTTGTTTTCGCCGTCTTCAGAGGATGCATCGGAGAGCACACCAACAAGAGCCTTCATCGCGCGCCTCCGTCGCTCGAGGCAAGTGAGCCTCGCGTCCATCAACTCGAGTGATTGCTCACCGCGCAGCCGCGTTGCCGCGCATGCTTCCTCACTAGCAGCAAGCCAGTCATCCGCATAACGGTCGAGAACCACGAGTGTTCGCTCTGCGACTGCTTCCGCATAGCTGTGTCCGCTAGCCCGCAACGCCTCGCCGACGGCCCCGCGGCGTGACTCGTTCCAGTCGTCGGCGAGCCTGTCCGACTCGTCGCAAATCGGAGATTGTTCGAACAGCGCATGACTTAGCGCGTATCCTCCGAAGCTCGCTAGCATTACCCCAAGCATGACCCCAGCAGCGGCTATTCTTGTGCGGCCCCGCCTTTCACGACTCTCTATGGCGTTGAGGAGAGCGCGTACCGATGAAAAGCGTTTCTCGGGGTTGAGGCTGAGCGAGCGTTCGAGGATTCGCCGCAACCATGCAGGAACCTTGCTGCTCGTCGGCGCTGGCTCTCGTTTTCCCGAGAGCACCGCGACTCGGAGCGCATCGAAGGTCTTCCCAGCGAAGGGCCTCTTCCCATAAAGAGCCTCCCACAACGTCACTGCGAGGGCGAACTCGTCGGTTCGCTCATCCGTAACGTTGCCCAAGAATTGTTCAGGGGCCATGTACGCGGGCGTGCCCACTATCACGTCATGATCTGTAAGATCGATCGAGAGTGCGCGCCTCCTGTCGAATCTCTTGAGCCTTTGCTCATGCTCCACACCGACTCTCGCCAAGCCAAAGTCCATCACGCGAACACGCCCATCATCCCCGATCATGATGTTGGCGGGCTTGAGATCTCGATGTAACAACCCCACCGCGTGGGCTGCCACGATACCGCGTGCTGCTTGCTTAAAAACCGATAGTATTAACCGCCAGTGAGGCCGCTCTTCCTTTATCCAATCGCCCAGCGTGCGACCGACCACAAATTCCATTGAAACCCACACCTGCCCTTGATGAGTCCCGACATCGTGAACCACTACCACGTTCGGGTGAGCCAACTTGGCTAGGGCCTGAGCTTCGCGATATAGTCGCGTACGAGCCTCGGCGTCGTCGCAGGCGCCGAGAATCAGCTTGATGGCGACCTCACGATCAAGCTCCGGGTCGTATGCCGCGTACACTATGCCCATACCACCCATACCGAGAACACGTAAAACACGAAAACGACCGATATGAATGTCACCCCCGGAGCGTTCGAGGCCCCCCGAATTTGAGCCTCCCTTCGTAATCGTCGTTCCACTCCCGCTAGTGATCTTCGTGTCTAAGCGGAGCAGGTGTTTCGACACGCTGGCGCGTTTCGTTTGTGGAGTGGCGTCGATCGAGCTTATCGAGCCGAGGTCAACTCCGCCTCCACTCTCGCCGACACAAGTCATTCGGCGCGTCGCTGCGAGTTCCCGTTTCATGGCGTCGCTTCCTAGTCTACGCTAGCCAAAGCGCTCATGATTGTGAGGGTGATTCGCGGGTCGACTTCGAACAGCCTTGAAAGGGTCGTGTCTCGCATTCGAAAGCGCTCCCTAGGGAAATATCGAGACCGCGGGCGGAGGCATCTCGCCCTCTTCGTCACCGATGTTCTCCGTGTTGCCGTACCCCAGCTGCCCATACTCGCTTCGCCCCCAGCAGCGAACAGTGTTGTCGTCGAGAATTGCACACGTGTGCCGTCCGCCCGCCGCGATTTGTACCACATTGCCGATTGTCAGACTTGGCTCGCTATCACCCATCTCATCATCTCCTATGTTATTAGCATGCTCAAGCCCTAGTTGACCACTCTCGTTGAGCCCCCAACAGTAAACAAACTGCCCCGAGAGTCTAGTGACGCAAGTATGCGCTCCCCCAGACGCAATTTGACCTGATTGGTTTGCGGGCGAAAACCCCGAAAACGGTCCAAACATCGGATTGTGGACATTAATCGTGTGCGACTTCCCCAGTTGACCTTTATTATTCAGACCCCAGCAATGCACAAATGGGACAAAGTTGTTGTATGCACACCCAAAATTCTCTCCGAGCGAGATTTCATTCATAGGGGGGGGAGGAGGGGCTGGCTCGACCAAATTCGGCACCTGAATATTCTGTGGCCCAGGACTTCCAACCTCACCATAGTTATTACTACCCCAGCAATAGACCTCGGTAGCGCTTTTGATGGCGCAGGTATGATTATACCCTGCTTCGATCTTCGAGATGAACTCGAGTCCCGATATCTCGATCTCGGTCGGCGAGATTGGTTCGTCATCACCGATATTGTCGGTGTGATCAAGGCCGAGTTGGCCAGAAGCGTTGTTTCCCCAGCATCGCACGGCTGCATCACTCATCAGGGCGCACGTGTGATCCCCCGCGGATGAGAGCTTAACAACTTCACCGCCAATGTCGAACGCATCGATGCCGTCTAGGTCTTCATCGTCTCCAATGGCATTGGTGTGTCCAAGCCCAAGCTGGCCGCTGTCGTTGCGCCCCCAACAAAGCACGTGGGTGCTGTCATCGACCAGAGCGCAGGTGTGGTGCTGTCCGGTCGCTATCTGCGTTACCGGAGTCCCCCCCAGAGTAGCGACCTCAGAGCTTTGAGGCGTCTCGTCGTCCCCGATGTTTTTCGTGCTATTGATGCCGAGCTGACCAAAGTTGTTCAGGCCCCAACATTTCACAATTCCGCTGTCCAGCAGGATGCACGTGTGCGCTCCGCCTGTGGAGATTTGAGCAATCTCTCGCTGCTTGCATTCCGCAGAGCACAGGTCTTCATCGTCTAGGTTTCCATCGTCACACTCTTCCCCCGGGGGGTTCACGACGCCATCGCCGCAGAACTCGATCTTGCAGTCGTGGGAGCAACCGTCGTTATCTTCGTTGTTTCCATCGTCGCATTCCTCCTCGCCACCTCCTAAATTGTATGTAGTGCCGTCCCCACAGTAAGCGTTCTTACACCCAGTGCAACTGTCGTTGTTATATGCGTTTCCGTCATCACATTCCTCAGCATCATGTTTGATACCGTCTCCGCAGAGTGCATACTTGCACTCGTTCGAGCAGCCATCATCATTAATGTTGTTGCCGTCGTCACATTCCTCCTCCTCGGGGTATACAATTTTGTCTCCGCATTTGTGATTGAGGCAGTTGGCGCATTCATCATGTATATCGATATTTCCATCATCGCACTCTTCACCACCTTGCACCACCCCGTCCCCACACGTGACAAGGCTGCAATTCGTCGTGCATTCCTCGCCGTTATTACCATTGTCTTCGCCATTGTCGCAAGCCTCTCCAGGCCCGACAAGTCCATCTCCGCAAAAACTGTCTTTGCAGTTTGACGTGCAGGTTCCTTCGTCGTGATTGTCTTCGCCGTTGTCGCACTCTTCGTAGAACCCGTCGATCACCCCGTCACCGCAGTAACTCGCCTGCTTGCAGGAGGACGAGCACGCCGGCTCGTTCGCGGCGTTGTACTCCCCGGTCACGTTCAGCAGGCCATCATCGCACTTTTCACCGTCGCTAATGATTCCGTCGCCGCACTCTGGATCGCTGCACGTGCTCAGACAACCGTCGTTTTCATTCTGATTCCCGTCATCGCAGATCTCGGGGCCATTTCTGATACCGTCGCCGCAATAGGGCAACGCGGTGCAGAATGTTGAGCATTGTCCCGCTCCGGCTTCGGAGTAGCCTGCCTCGATGTTGAGCGTTCCGCTGTCGCATTCCTCGTCGTTATCGACAATTCCGTTTCCGCATTCGGCGGCGTAGCCACAAACGTTATTGGTGCACACGAGGCGCTCGCCGAGGACATTGGGTACGGCGTTGCACTCTTCATCATTTTCGCACGGTTGGCCCTGAAGGGCGTCTCCGGTGAAACAGCCGAGCGCCATCGCTGCGAACAGCCAGCCTGCGCTTGTCCGCATGAGTTGACGGACAAGGACACGCGGTGTTTGCAGAGAAGCTCTGCCGAGCGCGCGCGTCGTGTGTGAGACCCTGTTCGTTCGTTGCGATATCTTACCCATGTCGACTTGTCCCCGTGCGTAGTCCAGACGAGCTGAGCGGGCCTATCTACGGCGCGGACTCGCTCATGATACCTCCGCGTGTGCAGGCGGGGCGCCGTCGCTGACGGAGTTTCACGTCCACCGATGATAATCCCGACGACGGCGCGAACGGTGATGCTTGCGTACAGACCTCACTATACCATTTTCATTGGCAGTCGTTTTTTGGTTCTTGTCCGCGCACATCATGCATGTATGTGGAGTATCGACTCGTAGCCGGCGCAACATACCAATGCAACAACAGCACCAACCAGAATGACTGCGATTTGGACCTTCGCTCGCTTGAACACGACGGCAATTGGGTTGGATTCCCATCCAATCTGCCATCGGCTGCCATTGGCTGCCATTGGCTGCCATCGGCTGCCATTGGCTACGACCGGTCGGCCGTCGATCTCAATGCCCAGTTCCGCGCATCCCGACGAGTCACCGGAGACCGTCTGTGGTGTTCAGGACATCCGTGCTGCTCACTCGAACATCCCGAGCTGACGCATGCGGACCTTCAGACTGTGCTCTGAGACCCGAAATCGCCGCCATAGCTCTCGTCGTGGCGTGTGCTCCTGGGCCGACTCGATCTCCTCGCGTGTAAGGTGCCGAGCGCGTCGAAGCCGAGGGTGACGATCAATCATCGCGGCGAGCGTTGGGCGTGAGACCCCGAGCGCCTC
This sequence comes from Polyangia bacterium, assembly GCA_030430565.1. Classification (GTDB taxonomy): domain Bacteria; phylum Myxococcota_A; class Polyangia; order Nannocystales; family Nannocystaceae; genus JACKDW01. Next base: position 599,693 of record JAUIKS010000001.1, on the reverse strand, counting down.
AGCGGCCGGACGAATTCGATAGTCGAGCTGCTCCAGGAGCACCTCTAGCTCATGGTCTGAGACCCTTCGCGGGGCTCGTTTCTTGGACTTCGCGGTCGTCGACTTTCGGGCGTCGCGTTGTCCTCTCGCAGGCGCAGAAGGTTCCACGTGCGCGTAGCCGAGCAACGACCGTAGCCGCTCATCACGGAGCGAGAGGGGCCCCGGCAAGCCGGCGAGGTATCGCGCGACGTTACGGAGTTGTCGCACGTTTCCTGGCCATGTGTAGCGGCAGAGCGTCGTGACGAGCGTGGCCGGGAGCCATGGGTGCTCGGCCGTCTGCTCGTCGAGCTTCGCCCGCTGCCCCAGCGCCTCGAGCTCGAGGCGGATGAAGTGAACGAGCAAGCGCGCGGCGTCGTCCTTCCGCCTCCGCAGCGGAGGTACGCAGATCTCGTGGCTGGCCACGCGGTAGTACAGCGGCGCGCGAAAGTTGCCCGAAGAGACCATCGTCTCGAGATCCGCGTCGGTCGCGGCGAGTAGCCGGACGTCCAAGGAGCGCGGCTTCGAAGCGCCTACGGGGTGAATCTCTCCGGTCTCGATCGCGCGCAGGAGCATCGCCTGAATCTCCGGCTTGCACTCGCCGATCTCGTCAAGGAACAGCGTGCCGCCGTTCGCTCGCGCGAAGTAGCCGTCGCTGTCGCGTCGTGCCCCCGAGAACGCGCCGCGTACATGACCAAAAAGCTCCGAGGCCGCGAGCGTCGGCGTCAGGGTGGCGAGGTTCACAGCGACGAACGGCCCCTCCGCCCGCTCACCCGCGTCGTGAAGCGCGCGCGCGACGAGCTCTTTGCCCACGCCGGTCTCCCCGCGAATAAGCACCGGTGCGCGCGACATCGCTGCGGTCGCTACCTGCGCACGAAGCATGTCAAGCTGCTCGCTCGCGCCGACCATTGAGTCTTTAAGGACAGGCACGCGCTCGCGCGGCGCGCGGCGATGAACGAGTAGTACAACACGACGGCCAAGGACGAGCTGGATACCGCGATCGAGCGCCTCTTCGGTCAGCTGACAGCTTCCCTCGATCGCCTCGGCTCCAGCCTCGCCGACGAGCTGGACCTCGGTACCCGAACCGGTCGTGGTGATCACGATCCCGTCACGGTCGCTCACGGTGATCGTGAACGGGCGACGGCTGATCAGCGGGATCTCGAGGGCGCGGCCGCTGCTCTCGTACGGCTGGCAAAACGCGGGCGACTTTCGCGAGATCGGGAACGGATGTGAGGGGCTCGCCGCCGATAGCCAGGCTTCGTCTCCGATGCGGCGGACGTCGGGGTGGTACAGGATCGTCAACACGACGGGTCGCGCCAGAGGGGCGACGTGGCTGCTCGGGGCGAGCTGGCGAGGGATGATGGTCGTGGTGTCCTCGGACATGCTCGGAGGCCTGGCGGTGAGTATGACTCACCACGAGGGCTACCGGCCAGAATGGCCCGTGAGGGCGGCGCTCGATTTCAATTGTGGGCGGAGATGAGCAGCATTGTTATCGCCGGTGTGTCGGGCTGCCACACACGACGCTCGGAGCACCTCGCCACGAGCGGCCTGCTCGCTGTCGTCTGCTCGCCGCCACGGTAGATCCCGCTGGCGTGCGAGAGCTACGCTTAGGACGACGGCGACCGAGACAAGCGACGAGCGCTAGGACTGAGAGCCACTGCCACGACCCCTCGCGCGTCCCAGTCACCGAACAGCCACCCCCTTCGGTATCCGTTGGCTCCAAGCAACCACAGACGCCATCGCACCGCTCGTCTGCTGCCTGCCACACCGTTCCGACCTCGCTACCGATCCAGCACATCGCGGGCGGGACAAGCCCGTAGATCTCGATCTCACCGCACCCCTGTCCTCGCGACGCGACCCCGATCAGCACGTCGCTCCCGTCGGCCGAGCGTGCGTACGCGGGGGCTCCGCTATCACCCTTGCAGGTACCTCTACCGCTCCCTCCCGCGTCGAACTCCAAGGCGTTGTCGGTGACGTTCGTGATGTACGTGTCGACCTCTCGTTTAACGCCGTCGTGCATCTCTTCATCAACTCCGAAGCCTACGATCGTGATCGGGGCCCCCTCAAAGATCAGCGCGTCGAACGTCTGCTGGTCGATGAGGCTCTTGGTGTTGACCTTGTCAGCCGGCGCGGGATGTTGAAGGTACAAATACGCGAAGTCGTAGTACCCGGCTTCGCATCCGGTCAGCTCACCACAGAACTGAGGGTGTCGCTTGTAGAACTCGACGGGGAGCGTCAACTCTGGACTCTCGCGACTGCTGCCGAGTTTGACTTGGATCAACGATGGGGGAGGATCCGAGATCAGGCAGTGCGCGGCGGTCAGAACGACACGCTCGGTGAGGAGCGTGCCCGTGCAGAAGTCGATGCCGAAGTCGACAACAACCGTCGACCGCCACGCGCTCGCGGGTGCGGCTATCCCCCCGAAGATCGGTTCTGGGGGTTCCTCCGGCGCATGCAGGGGGAGAGACGTGATCATGAGCGTGACGAGAATGGGGCTCAATAACGAGGACATCGATAGACCTTCTGTCCGAGAGGATCCGAAACTGGCGTGACCACGTGCAGCCTGTATGATCGTCTCAGGTGAGACGTGGCGGCCCATGTGTAAAGCAAGCGGGGTGCCAAGTGCGGAGGCGCTTCTACGTAGATAAACGAGCGGTCACGCGGCGGGGCGTGCGTAGGGAGGCCAAGAACGGACGAGATACATGGCAGGCTACGGCAGGCCATGGCAGGCGGATGGCAGGCTGCCATCTCGTCGCTAGCTGCTCGTGCTCAGCCCGCGCTGCCAGGACACGACTCGACGAACAACATGAGCTCGTCGAAGTACGCGTCGAGATACTTATCCGCCCCGGCGCCCTGACCGTGAACACCCTCGAGCACCACCACCGCGCCCTTCACCGGGGTGTTTGGGAGCTCGCAGGTGACCTCTTTCAGGGTCCAGTCGCTGAGATTTGAAGTCGCTTTCTCGTCGCACGGGACCTCGGTGTCGTCCACGGCGGAGAGTAGGCGCAGGCTGAGACTCGACCAGTCGTTCTCCATGCCGTCCTGTTCCCACGCGTGCAGATAGCCGCGCAACCGGAAGCGCGCTGGCGGGTCGCTGGTGCCGACGATCTCATCGAATAGAATCGTCTGCTCGGCGCGACAGCGCGGGAGTCCGTCCGGCATGGTTTCACAATCGGCAAACGGCGGCTCCCAGCCGACGACGAAGAAGAAATCACCGGAGATCGGCAGGATCTCCTTGCCTTCGGTCTCGTCGAAGGAGCGGTCTACGGTGATGATGCGCCCGCTCCACGGTTCGGTGCCCGCCTCTGCGTCACCGTTCTCGAGCAGGTTACACACGCCGCAGGCGAACAGCGTCGGATCGCGGTCGTCGCAGTCGTCCCCCGCGACCACGCCAGCCACGAGGCCGAGCGACGCGCCCCAGCCGTCATCATCCGCGTCGGTCATACACGCGTCAGGATCGTCGAGTTCGGCGGCGCCGGGATGCGTCGACGCGTCGGCGTCATCGCAGTCGCGCCCGCTCATTATCGCCGCGCTCGCGGGCGCCTGCGCGGCCCAACCGTCACCGTCGATATCGGACACGCAAGCGTTTGTGTCCTCAAGCGCAGCCGCGCCCGGGAACGTCCGGTTGTCAGCGTCGTCGCAGTCATCGCCGTTGTCGGCCCAAACAAAGGCTTCGCCCGCCTCCTGCTCGGGCTTCCCTACCGCGCCGACGCAGCGATCACCGCCAAAGCCGTCGTTGTCGTGGTCCTCACACCACTGCGTACAGCCGCAGCACTCGAAGGAACACAATAGCTCGGGCGGGCACTCCTCGTCGTCTCTGCACGACTGACCCGCGAGCAAACGCTCGTCGAAGCAGCCAGTCAGCGCGAAGGCGATCAGCACGATCACGCCGAGCTTCGAGTGTAGTTTCATTATGGATCTCATCAGTATCACCTTGAACTCCCGGGGCAGCGGGAGTCATAGAGCATGAGGTCGTCGAGATAGGCGTGCGCGCCGTGGGGGTTGTCGACTTGACGACGACCACGGAGTGTCACCAGGACGCTGGCGACCGTGGCGGGGAGCGTGAGCGTGAGTTCTCGACGCGTCCACGCGCGCTCCTCATTCTTCACCTGGCAGTTGCTCAGGTCCTCCGAGCAGATCGACGAGACAAGCGCGCCTTCATCGTCGAGTGGGTAGAGCGCGAAACCAGACTGATCGAATTCGTGAGCTTGCAGGTAACCTCGCAGCACAAGGTTGAGCTGATCGCCCTCGAACAGTTCGCGGTCAAGCGGCACTCTCTGGCAGACGTGGTAGCTGGTCGCGGCCGGAAGAAGGTCCTCGCAGACGCCGCCAATAGCGAGGAATCGATCCCCCGTGTTCGGCGAGACCGGCGGCCAATCCTCGGGATTATCAGCGCTACACGGTATCTCTGAAACCGCTTGAAACAGCGCTGGGGCCACCGCGCCGACGCATGAAGTTGAGCCGAAGTCGGGGCTGTATCGCCACGCGTCGAGAGCCCCCTCTGCGTCCCCCTGTGGGAGCAGGTTACAACCGGCGCAATCGTAGAGCGTCGAGTCATAATCGTCGCAGTCTCGCCCAGGCGCTACACCCTCGCGCAGGCCGGTCGCCGCTCCCCATCCGTCGCCGTCCGCGTCCGTTGTGCACATGTCGTCGTCCTCTTGCTCGGCCGCGCCAGGGTGCGTGTGGGGGTCGCCATCGTCGCAGTCGCCATCGTTCGGGACCTGACGCTCGCGCTGCGCGCTGAGGCCAAAGATGCACTTGCCGGGATCGCCATAGCCGTCGTCATCGAGGTCATCGCACCAGTAGACGTAGCAGGGCCCGTCGCAGCAGTTGTTATCGCCGCAGATACCGCCCTTACAGTCGTCGTGCTCGTCACATGGCCAGCCCTTTAGCACCGACGCGTCAAAGCACCCGGAGAGTGCCGCGACGCTGAAGAACATCGATATTCGCCACGGTGCATGCTGTTTCATTGCTGTAGCTTGATCGTGACAGTTTGCTCGAATCCGCGAACGCTCTTGGGAAACGCGAGCAGCTTGAGCGCGCGCTCGATACACGTTGCAATCGGCGTGCCGCGATTGAGGCCGCGTGTGCGCGCTTTTGTCACGCGGCCGGATGGATCGACGGCGAGCGCGACGGTCATGCTGTCGAGATATGTCGTGTTGTTCTGCACGCACGCGCGCGTCGATGGCTTAAGCGCCGCGAGCGCACGGTTGATCGCAGCGTCGCTTGGCGACCGCGGGAGATCGGGCGGCTCGGCTGCGCGCGTTGACGCTCGCCCCCTGGTCGAATTAACGCGCCGCGGTCTCGAAGGCCGCTCGTGGCCCGCTGGCGTTTCCGGGGCGATCACGGGTGTTTCCGGCTCGGGCGCCGGCTCAGGCGGCTTCACGGGCGCCGGAACGAGCCCTCTCCCTTCAGCGTCGAGAGGCTTCGCGGGCACCTCCTCGGCCACCGACGACGACGTTTTCTTGGTCTCTGGAGTGATGGACGACGTGGCACCTGCCACGAGGGGGCTCGAGGGGGATCCCTCGGGCGAGCGTGCGCTCACCGCCCAGGTGATCAGCGAAAGCGCCACGAGCAGCGCGAGACCACCCATCAGCGTGACTTGTAGCGATCGGCGCCGCGTCGTGAGGAGAGTGGTCGGGAGGCTGCGGAGCGCCTGGGCGAACGCAGCCGCGCTCGCGTAGCGTCGCTCGCGATCCCTCGCCATCGCGCGACGGACCACAGTCTCCACGCGGTGGTCAATCACGACCTCAGGCGCGACGCTGCGCATTGTCGGCAGTTCTCCCCGCTGAACCTTCGAGAGCACCCGCAGAACCCCTTTCGCCTCATACGGGAGGCGGCCCGTGAGCAGCTGGAAGGCGACGACGCCAGCAGAGTAGACGTCGGTGCGGACATCGAGCGCGTCGCTGTTGGCTTGCTCTGGGGACATGTACTGTGGAGTGCCTACGAGCGCGCCGGTGCGCGTGCGTACCACCGCGTCATCGTCATCGTCGAGCAACTTCGCTATCCCGAAGTCGAGCACCTTGACGATCGTCTCGCCGTTCCCCTGAAGGGCGCAGAAGCAATTTGACGGCTTCATGTCCCGATGAATCACCCCGTGGGCGTGCGCGGCCTCGAGCGCGGCGAGGATCTGCAGCATGATGTCTCGGACACGCGGCCACGGAAGCGGCCCCTCGCGCTTGATGACCGCCGCGAGTTCCTCGCCCTCCAGATACTCCATGACGAAGAACGGCGAGCCGCTCGCGTATCCGAAGTCGGAGATCTCGACCACGTTGGGGTGGCGAATGAGCGAGGCTGTCCGCGCTTCTTGGAGGAACCGCTCCTTCGTGCTGCGGCTGCTCTGAAGCTCCGCGCGGAGCATCTTCAACGCGAAGCTCTTTCGCAGGTCGACGTGCTCGACGCGATAGACCGACCCCATGCCGCCCGCGCCGAGTTCGCCCGTGACGTAGTAGCGCTTCGCTAGCACCTGACCGATCAGGCTGGAGTCGTCCTGCTCGCCACCGGCAGGCCACTCGCTCTGTCCATTTTCGCGCTCAGGGCCCGCGTCCTCTTCACGCGCGGCGCCTCTCGCGACCTCCGGTCTCGTCGGTTCGTCGTAGAAGGGCGCCTGCGCTGGACGGTCGACGTCAAAGTCGACCGACTCTACCGCCAGCGTCGCTACCTCGGGCTCCGCCACGACCCGAATGTTAAGGCACCTGGGATGCGTTGCCCACTGACACGACGAGGGTGTAGTGTATCGTTGCAATGGGCGCGAATACCCGCGGTCATAGGCGGATATTGGGCGGTCTCGCCGGGATGTTGAGCACCGCGCTCACTATCGGCCCAGCGGCCGCGAGTGCTCGAGCGCCGTCGATCGACGAGCGTAATCGGACGGAGCAGGAGCGGCTCGTGGAGCTCGTCCGTCAGGGGGCGGCCGAGTACGAGCTGGGAGATTGTGCGCGCGCGACCGAGCACTGGGAGGCGGCCTACAAGCTGGCTCCTGATGACCTGCTGGTGCAGAAGTACCTGGCCGAAGGCCATTTGTGCCAGTACCGAAACGGGGGCGAGCTCCAGCAGCTCCGCTTGGCGGAGAGCTTTTCCAGAAGCTACCTCGAACGGCTCGATCCGAGTGATGTCGAGACGCGGATGGTGGTTGAGGCGCAGCTCACCGCGCTCGCGGACGAGCGTGCGCGCGCCGAGGCAAAGATCGCCGCGCGAGAGCGTGCTCTTAATGCGGCGGAGGAAGCTGCGCGACGCGAGGAGGCTGCCAGGCTCGTCAGACTCGCGGCGGATTCAACCCCGGAGCAACTCGCTGCGCGGAGAGAGCGACAACGAGCCTTGAACATCTCCGGAGGGGTCCTCATCGGCCTCGGCGCGGCGTCCTTGGCGGTCATGGCCGGCGGCCTCGCGCTCGGTGTTCAAGCGAATCGAGAGGCTGAGGAGGCGGGGCTGAGCGACCCTATGTCACCGGATGATGGCGTCGACGCAGCCGCGATCGCGAGAAAGGGGGTGACCGGTGATCGCATGGCCTGGAGCGGCGGGGTGATTGGCGGCGTCTTGATACTCGGAGGGGTCACCGCGTTGATCGTCGCCGCGGCCGAGCAGAAGCGCTACGCCGCACGGGCGCGTCTACGCCCACGGCTCAACGGCGTCGTACTGCGGTTCTAGGCCTAGCCTGAGCGCTTTACTACCCTCGCTTCCAGTACAGTCGCCATCGCACTTTGAAAGGACGTTCGCCAGGTTTCGGCTCGTCGACCTCGACCTCGAACTCGCCGCCGAGCTCTCCCTGTTCGGGAGTCGGCCGCGGAAGGCCCGGCGGGGGCTCGAACTCCGGCTTGCTAAGGTCTCGCTCGTTTCGTGCGGACGCGCCCGAGCGTCCGCGAGCTGGTGTCGCCGATCGCTTCACTGCGCTCTGTCTCGTGGCAGATGACGCAGAGCCTAGCTGATGGAGCTTCGACGCTCGTTGAGTGGGGCTCTCCACGGGCGGACCAGCGTTGTCTTCCGTACTGAACGTATCAATTCCGTTGGAAGGCTCTCTTGTCGACGACGCGTCGGCGATCGTCTCGAGCTCGACCGGCGCGTCGAGACTCGATCGCTCTTGGATCCATTCACCCTTGACCTGCTTCGCTTGAACCGCCACGCGCGCTGCGGGGTCTCCGAGCAGGACAAACCCGCGCAGATCATTGCGTTGCATCCACAAGTGCGCGAGCTGCCCGGGATCCTCAGCGATGACCTGCTCCCGCGCGCGTGCGTTCGCTTGCAACTGGTAGCGGGCGGTGAGTTCGTCATTGACCTCGCGATACGTTCGCATCAACGCGTCGAGACCTACGCCGACACGACTGCCCTCGAGCAGCGCTCTTAACGTCGAGAATACCCGTGAAGCTCGGCTCTGCTTGCTCTCGGTGTCCGTGAAGCTATAGGTCCAAGCGAGATCCATGTGCCCGATCAACGCCAAGGGCCCCTTCGGGTTCGCCAGCAGCGCCTGTGGGAGCGCGGCGACGAATGGTCGTTCACCAGAGCGCGGCAAGCTTGCGAGGGCGTGTTGCAGCGCGTGTGCGTTGGCCTCGCCGCACTCCGCGAGCTGGCGGAGCCATGGGTAGTAGGCGCTCGCGCTCGGCGTGCCTGCAAAGAAGCAGGCCATGGAGAACCAGACGCCGCCGGACAAGAACGGGGTCGCGCGGAGGTCGTCTGCCGTCAACAGCTGAGAGTTGCCGAGCGCGAGGGCACCTTGGCGTGCATGCTGGTGCGCGACCGAGGACCAACCTCTCCTCGGCGCCCCAATTCCGTGACTGAGGGAGAGCATGACCGCGGGGTTGTCGTCGCCAGCTTCTTCAATCAGGTCCTCGGGACCCCAGTCGCTGTACGGCACCTCAGCGCTGCCAGAGATCGCAAGGCGCTCGGAGGCAGCCAGCTTCTCGCATCGCTCGAGACAAGGCTTCACGAGCTGTTGGTAGCCACAGAGTACCGCTCTGGTACTGTCTTGGACCGTGTAGAAGAGCGCGCGCGCGCTCTTCTGGAGCGCCTCCTGCTCGCGGGAGACTAATTTCTCGGCGTAGGAGCGAAACCCGGCAAGCGAGCTACAGCACAGTCGGCCGACGAACGCCCCGTTAGCAAGGACATGCTGCAGCTCGAGCGAGACCTCATGCAGGTCGCCGAGAATCAGCAGGTAACGCGGTCGTTCTCGTTCATCAACGGACTCCTCAAGGTGGACTTGCTTTCGCCAACGAAACGCAGCGGCGACGTCCATGTCTGGGTCGACGCGGTAGATCTTCGGCGAGTCACTCTGCTGTGTTCCACGATGCTGCACGAGAACATCAATAGCCTCGAGCATCCGATCTCCCGTCGCCCCGTACGGGACGATGACACCCCAGCGCTGTTTCTCGAGATCGTTCGGGTCAGCGTGCGGAGAGTCGAGGTCGTATGCATCTACACTTCTCGGGCCGAAGGCCGGACTTGGGGCGTCCACGAGCGCGTCCTCGGGCAGCCCGTCCTCGAGAACAGGGATGTACTCTTCACCGTCGCAGAGCAATAGTTGGAGGTCATCGGTCGTCATTGGCACCGTGGGGACGCGAACCATTAGAACACGCCCCACGCGCTTGTAACCGAGCATCTCGCAAAGACACGCGAGTCTTCGCGCGGGCCAAAACGAGCCATTGGGTGTTCTCTTGCGGGCGTAGATACGCTCCGCTCGCTCCGCTCGCTCGGCGAGACGGCAACCGCTCGTCCCGGGGTCGTAGTGGTCGAAGCATGCGGTGAAGCCTCCGTCGCTCGCGCGAGGTCAACGAACGCGAGATCGCCAGCGCCGAGAAGACCAGCGCGGGACCGCGCATCAGCGTTACTCGTAGCGATCGGCGCCGCGTGTGGTTGAGAGCTTGCCGAGCGCCTGTACGAATGCTTGCTGCCGCGCTCGCGTAACATCGCTTGCGATCCCTCACCATCGCGTGTCGGCTCACGGCCTCTACACGGTGGTCAATCACGATCGCCGGCGCCGCCCAAGGGTATCGTAGACACCTACAACCAACCCGTTGTTATTTTTTTGGGCCACTCGTCGCCCGTCTTGCGAAAATCGGCGTCGATCGTCAGTACTGATGACGCCGAAGAGCTGGCGGGATGACTACACCGAATGTAGCAGTCGTTACGGAAGTCGAAGAAGTACAGCTTGTCGGTGTCGTCGGCGCCCCCGTCCCGATCACCTTCTACGGCGCAGGTGGGCACCACGGTGAACTCGTCGGCGTCCCACCACCCGTTGGCCTTGCTCACCTTCTCCGTACCTGACGTCGTCAGCGTCAGCGTACTGCCCGAGACGCTGGCGTTCACCTTCGAGACCATGCCTTTGCCATGGAAAACGAATGTGCCCTTGCCGACCCAGAAGATCGACGTGTGGATGTCATCGGGCAGAGCGCGGGACCCGTCCCACCGGACTGCCAGCGCGTCCGAGAATGGCTCGCCGATCACGTATGAGCGGCCGATGGCTCCCCTGGCGAGATCGAACACGAGCAGGAGCTGCTCCTCACCGTCCACCAACGCCTGCACCTTGAGGATGTTGCGCAGCCGGTTGCTCTCGCCGATGACCGGCATGTGGGTCCAGCTGCCGCTCGCCGACTTGGGCCAGCCGCCGTCGACATCGCGGTCGTTGATCCGCCACACGGTGTCCTTGGCGCCGTGAAAGAAGTAATAGCGCCCCTCCCACATCACCGCGGTGCGCACGAACTCCATGAAGCCGACCTTGCTGCCCTCCTCTTCGCCGGAAAGGCCTAGCACATCACCCACCGCCCCGATCGCCGCCCCGGCGGCATCCCATAGCGCCTCGCCGACTCGCATAGCGAAGCGGATCGCGAAGTCGGCCGGGTTGAGCTCGCTGATGAACTCCTTTGCAGCGTTCAGAAACACCCGAGAGAGGCCGGCGACGCTCTTGAGATCGGATACACTGACCTCGACTGCGGGGAGGTCGTCAAGCTCTATGCCGAGGACTGAGCCCCTAAACCCAGCCTCGAGCGAGACTGAGCCGCTCTCGGCGAGATCGACCTCGCCATGGATCATCGCCGTGGCGGAAACATCCGCGATCCAGAAGTCGGCGGTCACGGTGGGATCCCAGGTAACAGCGAGGCTCTGCTCGGTGAAGCGCAGCTCGAGGCTGCCTTTAAGTTCCGCGAGCACTGCCGGCAGACCGAGGTCGTTGAACTCGAGCAGGTCGGGGACTTGAAGCGGCAGCGACAGATCGACGTTGGGGAGCTCGACGTCCAAGAGACCATCGAAGACACCGACGTTCACTTCGACCGACTTCTGCACGCCGGTCACCTCCAACCAGATCCGCGCTGTTAGCTCTACGTCGATCACGCCGTCGGTATCGTCGTACGAGAGCCCGCTCGTCGCCCGCACCTCCGCGAACACCCACTCCTCGCCGTCGAGCCTGAGCTCGAGCTCGATGTCGCCGCCCGGCACCCGCAGGACCTCGACCTGCCCCGAGACGACGACCCGACGTTCGCCAACCGACGGATCGGCGGCGATGTGGGTTACCTTTAGCAAGCCCCGTGCCGCGCCTAGACCGTCGGGCGTGGAGTCCGCCAACATCTCGATAAGATCGACCAGATCAACGCTGCCCAAGGCCTGAAGCTCGCCTTGGACCGCCTCGATGTCTTCCTGGAATTCAACGAGCGCCACCTTGGTCTCCCAAATGCCGTCGAGCAGTTCCGCTAGGTCGGAGTCCGCGAACGTGCTGAACTTCACCCATTGGGTCGCTACGAGGGGCTCCCCCTCGCTTGTGCCGTGGCACTGGACCTCAACGTGAGTCGGCGCGGCTTTGACCGCGTACCAACGAGCGAAGATCCGGGTGTGATACTCATCTCCGGGCAGCGACCAATAGAAGAGGACGTGGTCGCTCAAGGCGCTAGCGACGCTGTCCCAGACCCGGCCGATCTCGACACGCATCTTGCCGTGGAAGGTGAACGGCGCTTCGAGCGACACGCGTGAATCACCCTGCATCGTGTCGAGGACGAGGACATCAGAAAAGAGGGTCGCACCGGTTTGATCACATCTCAGCCCGCTGAAGGACACCTTGCCATTGAAGAGCGAACACGACTCGATCGTGGCAGCCCCGGACGCGCGACGGACGTGCAGCGAGAGCCGTCCCTCGTCCTCGCCCACGTTCCACTGTCCGTCGGCCGTGATAGCGCCCGACGATGAGACGGCGTATGTGCCGGGGATTACGCCAAACAGCGGGGCTTCACCCGCGATCGAATAGCGCTGAATCGCCGAGCTGCGGTCGATGGTCACTGTCAGCACTTTGACTCGACCCCGGAACATGCCGGCGAAATTGGGCGTGCGCCACCCCCACTCATCGATCAGGCGGTGATTGGGCGGCTGCGACCGGTAGCCATCGGCGTCCTCTGCGAGCATGCTGGGGTGCGTCACGGCGAGCGTGTCTGGCACACCAAACCGCGGCGAGAGCTTCAGCGTGATGGCGCTGTGGGGATCGAAGACATTCTCGACCTCAACCTCGACCCTACCGAAGGTTCGGCCCTGGCTTAGCTTAAGCGTTTCGAAGTGGGTGTAGTCCGGGTCCAACGTCAGCTCGGCGGTGATGCCAAGGGCCGTCGTGAATGTCTCGGGCCGTAGCCGAAAACCGGCCCCGTCGAGCCACCTACGCAATCGGCTCAGGGCCGCCAAGCGCATCAGCGCGGGGTGTACGCGATCGTCCCGCCATACTGTCCCCTCTAGCGTGGCGGTCTCGCTGCTGACGGTCAACACGCGCCCCGCCTCGTCGTTGTCCAGGGGACGCTCGAGGAGGTCACCAATCGTCGCGCGGCTCAGCGCGTGGTCCCACACCGAAACGTCGTCGAGCTGCCCGAAGAAGGCCTGTTTCTCGTCCGGGACAATCTCGCCGTTCTCGCGGTCCTGATCCTGGCCGAGCAAGAGGATCCCACCTGCCCCGAGGACTCGCGGCCCGATCTCCGACTGCCATTTGCGCATGCCATCGACAAAGACCGACAGGCGCCCGTCGGCGAAGGTCACGGCGAGGAAGTGCCAGCGATCGTCGGCGACGTCGATGCCGGTCTTATGCCGCTTGCCGGCGACCCATACCTCCAACGCGTGCAAGCGCCAGATCAGCAGCTCGTTGGTCGAGCCCGGCGTCTCGACGGCGTACGAGAAGACGCCGTTGTAGACCCCGCGCTGGGCGGTACGCACCCAGAGCGTCACGCTCCACCGGTGCGTCGGCATCGCGTCGACACAGGCGAGCACCGCCCTTTGGGTCGCGTCGCTCAAGGTGAGGGCGGTGGAGGCTGGCCACGTCGTCTGCTCGACGTCCGCGGTGACCGGTGAGACCAGCAGGTACAGGTCGTCACCGGCTGGTACACGGTCCATCTCGGCCTGGACCTGCTCGCCCGGGAGGGCCCGCGACCACAACGCGACGTGACTCACCTCGCCACGCAGCGCTTGGTCCTCAACGAAGCTCCCGCCGGCCTTGTCCTGCTCCTGTCCGACCACCAGGCTCCCGCCGGCGTTGAGCTCGCGCGTCGGGCCGATGTTGGACTTCGACCAGCGTTCGTCGCCGTCCACATACACCCGCATCTGCCACAGCGGGCCGTTGAGCATCGTGCCCGTTCGCTGCCAGGTCACGGCCACGAAGTGCCAGCGCCCGTCGGCGACGTCGACATCGGTACTCGCCACGCGGCCACCGATGCTCACGCGCAGCGCGTGCGGCCGCATGACGATCAGATCGTCGTGCCCGTCCGCGAAGTACGAGACGATCGTGCCCCAATGACCGCGCTCGGAGGTCTGGATCCAGAACGTGACGGAGAGCGCTTGGTCGGGAAAGTCCACCGGCACCGGCCGTACGATGGCGTGGGCCTCCGGTGGTGACTCGAAGGTCAGCCACCCCTCATCACTCCATGGAGTTCCCTGAGCATCCGCTGTCGCGGCCGACGCGAGGTAGAGTAACCGGCCGTCATCGGCGCGCAGCGGTACCTGACCCAAGGCTGCCAACGCATCGGCGGCGAGAGCGTCGCGCCACAGGGCCAGTTCACGTATCGAAACAGTCTCGCGCCCACCGAATCGCAATCGGCCGCCGAGCGGCAGGGGCCACGGCGTATTGAACGACGCAGCGATCACGCCATTGATGAAGAGTCGTATCCCGTCAACTCGACCGACGATGGCCACGCTGATCCAACGGTCGAGCTCAGGCGCGTCGGCCCTGAGTCGCTCCTGGTCATCGAGCCGCACGATCAGACCATCGGCGCTTGAGTGCACCACGAGTGTGCCGTTCGGCGTGCAATACTCGACCACGTCGTCGGCGCATCGTGTGCGCAGCGCAAGCCAAAAGGTCAGGCTGAAGGACTGTCGCTGGCCCGTGACAGGAGCTGGCGCGTTGAGGTCGCCGAACGCCGAGCCGTCCACCGGCCCCTCCCTGCCGACGATGAACCGTCTCACGAGTGGTAGGGCGAGCGGTGAGTCCGAGGGGGGCGTGAGAAGGGCCCACTCGGACCCCTCAGGGGGGTGGAAGAGAGGCTCGCGGGTCCTGGAGATGTCGGTGAGCAGGACGTCTGACACGCGGACCCCCGATCCATCTGCTCCTGACTGACTCGCGGCTCCCAATCGGAGGCGGTCCAGGCGGTCGGCAATCCGCACGTTGTCGTTTGAGCCCACGAGCTTCTCCCCATCGACCCACAGGTCGAACCGGAGTCTGTCGGCGTGTTCTCGCATGATGAGTCCGATGGCGTGGGGCCGGCCATCGCCCAGGGCCGAGCACGCGAAGACAGCCGAAGAGCTGAGCCCATCGAAGCGCAGCGAGGTCTGAAAAAACGATTTACAGGCGACGAGTCTGGCTCCGAGTCCCTGAAATTCGCAAATGACACACTCCACGGCGGTAGCTAGCTGCGGCTCGCTGTCGAACTCTGGACGCACCCACAGGGACAGGCTCCCCTCCAATCCGTTTGGCCAGACCCGATCGAGAGCGTCACCCTCGATGACCTCACCGACGATCCATCTGTCGGCCGGCGGCCGGGTCAAGCCCGTCATACCAAAGACCCGACGCGCGTCGAGTCGCCGCGATGGTGCCCAGTTCACCCCTCGCAGCGCTGCCGCGGCCGGCGCGATGTGTAGCACTGGCGTATCACCCGGATTGAGCAATCCGTCGCACAGGGGGCGCTCGACGGTGGGCGGGTGCACGTCAGCCCACAGCGTGATGTGGCCGACGGTGCCGCGGAACGCGTTGCGCTCGGAGAAGCCACCGCCTCGGCGATCCTGGTCCTGACCGATGGTCAGGCACCCGCCTCCGCGGAGCCCACGCGTTGGAGCATCCCAAGTATCTAAGAGTCGGCCGTCGACGTAGAGCTTTGTCTCGTTCGGGTTCGGGAACACAGATCGGGTGAGCACCACGGCGTGCAGCTGGCCGTCGGCGATGTTTACCCCCGTCGAGTGGCTCTCGCCGGCGATGTACACCCCGAGGTTGCTTGGTCGAAAGAGCAGCAGCTCGTTGGCGTCGTCGTCGTCTCCCTCAACGCCGTACGAAAAGAGCGCGGAATCGCGCTGGTCTTCGGTACAGACGTACATCGACAGCGTAAAGGCGCCGGATGGGAACTCATCCGGTACCGGATCGACAATCGCATACTTGGGGCCGCTCTCACTAAGGTCGAGAAGGTGGCTCATCGTGCATCCTTTTCATTAACACCATTGGCAACAGGGGATCCGCGATCGGAACTCCGATCGTCGCTCTCAATCCGACCTGAGGTCTCAGCTACAAAGCAAACTTGATGCCAAGCCTGACCGCGCGTTTACGCGTGAAAGAATCGCGGGAACGCGCGGCGCGAGGCGAAGGATGGATGAACCCCATGGAAGCCGACGGCAGATCGACGGCAGGCTGCCACGCCCGTCAACGCGCCCGCGGCTCAGGGCCTGCGTCGACGAGGTCTACGCGTGTAGGCCTTAAGGGGGTCCAGGATAGGCGCCATCAAGAACGCCCGAGCGGATGATGCAATGTAGGGACATGTCGTCATATTCTGGTAAGTCGAGCCGGGACCCACGATCGTCACCGACGAGATGGCAGCCTGCCATCGGTCTGCCGCTTGGCTGCTATCGGCCTGCCATCGGCTTCCATGGAGTTCATCGGTTCGTAGCCTCGCGCCGCGCGTTCTCGCGGGTCTGTTGCGCGCAACCGACCCGTCGAGCTTGGCACCCTGCTTGCTCTGTAACCGAGCGAGCCCATGGCTCATCCGAGGCCCATGACAAACAACAACACGCGACTCCCCCTCCTCCGGCGCGCGTACGCGCCGAACGACACAGACGTGATGAACAGGCCGGTCCCGCGAACCGCGGGAGTGTGTGTCGGCACGCAAGCAGCCCTTGCGCTTCTTCTTGGACTTGGGGTGCTGCCGGCGTGTAGCGGCGATGACGACGGGACGAGCTCGGGAACGGGCTCGGAGACCGAGACCGACGCCACGACCGCCGGCCCGACGACTGGCGACAGCGATGGCACGACGACGGGCGACAGCGATGGCACGACGACGGGCGACAGCGATGGACCGACGACCAGTGATGGACCCGACACCACCGACGGACCCGACACCACCGACACCGGCGGACTCAACTGCGGCGACGGCTTCCTCGATCCTGGCGAGGACTGCGACGACGGCAACCGCGACCAGACCGACGCCTGCCTCAACGACTGCATCTTCGCCAGCTGCGGCGACGGCTTCGTCTACGCCGGCGAGGAAGAGTGTGACGAGGGAGGCCTCAACTCCGACTCGGCGATGTGCACCAGCGTCTGCACCATCGCTGTCTGCGGCGATGGCTTCGTCCTCGACGAAGTTGAGGTCTGCGATGACGGCAACGAGGACGACTTCGACAGCTGCTCGAGCCTCTGCACCCCGTCACCCGAGACCCCGGATCTCCAGCTGAACCTCGCTCAAGTCAAGCAGTTCGAGTTCAGCTGGTCCGCCGTCCTCGGCGCCGAGTACTACCAACTCCTGGAGAGCGTCGACGGCGATGCTCCCTTCGTCCAGGTCGGCGACGACATCGTCGGCGAGGCCGTTGCCTTGACCGTGCCGCTGCATCGGCGCCTCGGCGCTAGCTACAAGCTGGCCGCTTGCAATAGTGACGGCTGCTCCGAGTCGGCCGTCGTCGACGTCGTCGGATCGCTCGCCGAGGCGGTGGGTTACTTCAAGGCCTCCAATACTGAATCTGACGACAACTTCGGGGTCAGTGTAGCGCTGTCGGCCGACGGCGACACTCTGGCCGTCGGTGCTCGCCTTGAGGACAGCGACGCCGTGGGCATCGGCGGCGACCAGGTCAACGATGGAGCGTCCAACAGCGGAGCGGTCTATGTGTTCGTTCGCAATGGTGCGGTCTGGTCGCAGCAGGCCTACGTTAAGGCCTCCAACACCGAATCTGCCGATGGCTTCGGGAGAAGCGTGGCGCTGTCGGCCGACGGCGACACTCTGGCCGTCGGTGCTGAATGGGAGGACAGCGACGCTACGGGCGTCGGCGGCGACCAGGCCAGCAATGGCGCGTCCAGCAGCGGAGCGGTCTACGTGTTCGTCCGCGACGGCGCCGATTGGTCTCAGCAGGCCTACGTCAAGGCCTCCAACACCGGATTTGCCGACCAATTCGGGAGAAGCGTGGCGTTGTCGGCCGACGGCAACACCCTGGCCGTCAGTGCTGAATTGGAGGACAGCGACGCTACGGGCGTCGGCGGCGACCAAACCAGCAATACCGCGCACAGCAGTGGAGCGGTCTACGTGTTCGTCCGCGACGGCGCCGTTTGGTCTCAGCAAGCCTACGTCAAGGCCTCCAACACCGAATCTGCTGACTACTTCGGGAGAAGCGTGGCGTTGTCGGCCGACGGCGATACCCTGGCCGTCGGTGCTTTCCATGAGGACAGCGAAGCCACGGGCATCGGCGGCGACCAGTTCCAAGATGCCGCGTCCAACAGCGGAGCGGTTTACCTGTTCGTCCGCGACGGCGCCGTCTGGTCTCAGCAGGCTTATATCAAGGCCTCCAACACCGGTTATAGCGACTTCTTCGGGGTCAGCGTGGCGCTGTCGGCCAACGGCGACACCCTGGCGGTCGGTGCCCAAGAGGGCAGCGACGCCGTGGGCATCGATGGCGACCAGGCCAACGAAGCAGCGCCCAACAGTGGAGCGGTCTACGTGTTCGTCCGCGACGGCGCCGACTGGTCTCAGCAGGCTTACGTCAAGGCCTCCAACACCGAATCTGTCGACTTCTTCGGGAGAAGCGTGGCGCTGTCGGCCGACGGCGACACTCTGGCCGTCGGTGCTGTCGAGGAGGACAGCGACGCCGTGGGCATCGGCGGCGACCAGGCCAACGATGGCGCATCCGACAGCGGGGCGGTCTACGTGTTCGTCCGCGACGGTGCCGATTGGTCTCAGCAGGCTTACGTCAAGGCCTCCAATACCGGAGACAACGACGATTTCGGGTTCCACGTGGCGTTGTCGGCCGACGGAGACACTCTGGCCGTCGGCGCTTACCAGGAGGATAGCGACGCTACGGGCATCGGCGGCGACCAGGCCAACAATAGCGCTACTTTCAGCGGAGCGGTTTACCTCTTCTGACCTCCACCGCTTCGCTCACATTCCCCCGCGGGGTTTGGCCCTGAGCATGAGAACGCGCGTGATTCTGGACCTCCCCGAGCGCGGGAATCTGGACGACTCGCGCGCGTTGGATCCGCGAACAGAGTGACGGCGCGGGGCGTCGACGCTCCGGTCGTTGACTTCTTCGGCCGCGAATTCGCGGTCTTCTCGACGCGCCAGCGACCCCCGATCGACTCGTGAAGCTCGGTGAGTTTTTAGGCGACCGGCTACCGGCTGCTCGCCGTTGGTGGACTGTACGCCGTCGTGCGACGGGCCAGCCTAGCCGCGCGGGGGTGAGTCGCGCTGCTGGAGCAAGACACCCGAGCGTCCGTTCTGCACGAACTCGATCCCTTCGGCCTCGAGCGTGTGACGGAGGCTCTCGATCGTCCTCGGCCGGATCTGGTGCTTGGGGTCCTTGGCCTCGAAGCGCGCGACCGTGGACTGCGAGCACTTCGCGGCTGCGGCGAGCTGTGCCTGCCCCCAGTTGAGGAGGGCGCGTGCGGCCTTGCACTGCTCCGGCGTCATGGCAGGCAGCGTAGCACCTGGCTCAGATTCGCTCGTAGGAGCAAGGTTATCAAGGAATACAATTTTTAACTTGATTTCATGTTCAAAATTCAATGATCTCGATCTCGCAGACGCGCGCTCAACACCCGCGCCGCCAAGGACGACATGGATGTGCCGACGGAAGACAGAATCGAGGTCCGCCTCACCGACCCTCTCGCACGCGAGTTCCGCACCTGCCTCGAGGTTGCCGGCGCGGTGATCCGCTCGGCGTTGCTCGAGCACGGGCGACGACCGCTGCTGCTGATCACACACCGCAACACGCTGCTGGCCTCGGTCTCCGGTGACCGCGTCTCGCTCCACGTGTCCGTCGGTACCGCTCCGCCTTCGGCGAACCTTGGGTTCAGGTCCCACGATGCCTAGACGGGTTCCGCGGTTACGCGCGCGCGATACGATGATCGTGATCGAGAACGACGCCGGTCAGGTGCTCGAGCTCGTTCTCTCGGGAGTCGTTCGTGTCAACACGACGCCAGCCGACGCGATGTCCGAGATGCTCCGTGTCCGCGATCAGGGGTACATGGTCCACGAGACAGAATCGCCGACGCTCATCGGGACGCTGCTGGAGTATGTGCCGCCGACGACGCCGTTCGAGGCGCTGACTCGGGACAAGCTCGTCGAGGAGCAAGAAGCGTAGCCAGGATCTCGACCGAGCCGCGGTCCCGGTGCGCGGTTTTGGTGGTGCGCGCGGACGCCCGCTGAGGGTCCTACCGTAGCGGCGCGACGGCGCGCGTCGATGATGGCTTACGAGTACGCTCGACGTCCTTCGCGTTCCGGCCGCGCGTCCGAGAGCGCGCTCGCCGAACCGACGAGCCGTCGAGCCGCTACTGTGGCGCTTGGGGGCGTCGATTCGCGCGCTTGGTCCCTCGTGATCCTTGCGTGGTAGTACGCGGTGTCCGTCACGCGCGATAGCGGACTCACCGCGATAGGTTCATATCGACAGGTCTGCTTCGACCCCGGAGCTTGCTTCCGAGGCGGAGCGCGCACCGGTGGGCCGGCTCAAGTTCGTGGTGATCGCTCGGAACCGGAGCGCGACGACTTCGAACTTTTGCCCCCCGACGCTCCGACTCTCGAAAATTCTTCGGAGATTTCCCGGCGCTTCCGTAATTTTTGGATTCGACGGAGGAAACTTTGACGACGTTGCCGAAATTTACGAAGCGACGAACGAGAGTTTCCAGCTCAGTGGCCAAATTTTTAGCCTGACTCGGTAGATTCTTCCTCGCGGGACGCGAGCATTCACCGCGAAGTTCAGAGTTCAGCTGTTCGCCCGTGCCGGGTAGCTGCGAGCGAGCGCGAGCGCGAGCGTCCATGAACGACTCGGCCGCCGAGCCGCTGCATTTCAGAGCATCGTCTGCTGCATCTCGAACCCGGGCTGCTGCATAGCTGCGCTGGGCTGCTGCATAGCTGCGCTGGGCTGCTGCATAGCCGCGCCGGGCTGCTGCATAGCTGCACTGCGCTGCTGCATTGCTGCGCCGTGCGGGCCCTTGACGTGCCGGCGCGTCATCGCGCTGGCCCACCGAGCAGGTCGAGGGTCGAGCTTCGCTATGACGCCGAAGCTCGCGCAACGTCCGCGTATGTCGAAGAGAGTCGATGATTGGCGCCGTGCAACTTCGTTGCGCTCGGGGACAACGCGCCTGCATCGGTGTTGGCATCCGGCCCGCCGGCTCGTTGTGCCCGAGGTCGCCTGCCGATGACTCGAGGCGCGTGGCCGTGAAGCGGAGTCGACGCCTCGAGCGACCGAGGGAACGCGCGCGTGCGCCTGGTCGATCGAGCGCGTCGACACTCCCACATAGCCGCGGTGTCGCGCGCTCACGCTGGGCCAACAGTTCACCCAGCGTCGCACGCCTCGCCGGCTACGCGGCCGGCGCCGCTGGTCGTGCTCCTTATCGGGCTCGAGTGATGAACAGTTCTCACCATGTCACTCAGGACATGTATAATCTGAGCGTCTAGCTCCTCAGAATCTACTCTTCTCCATCGCCGTAATCTCTATCGCGCGTTCTCTCAGACGCTTGCTTATCGATAAATCACGGTGAGCACATCGAATCGGGCGAAGTAGCGCGCTGCCTGGCCAGATACGCGCGCCGCCGCGGCAGGTCATTTTTGGCCAGCGGCGAGCATTCTCGAGCGCCGGCGCGCGCAGGCGCCCTCGAGGCCGCGGCGAGAAGCAAATTTTCGAACTTAGCCCACGTCCTGATCGCGTACGAGACCCGGTTCGACTCGAGAAAAGGCGAGGTTTCATGGGATGGCTTCGACAATCCTGGCAACGAGCGGGCTGCGGCTCGGCGAAAGAGCTCGCGGAGCTGCTCTTGGCGCACGAAGACGTGCCGTCGACGATGTCGATCAAGGCGAGTTCGCTCGCCAACAACCTCCGCTCGCTCGACCGCGGGAAGCGACTCGGGTGGTGGCGACGGCACCACCAGCTGATCGAGCCGCTCGCCTCGGTGATCGAGCGCTCTCCCGAGGACGTCGATCAGCTCCTCGTAGAGCCGTCAGGTCGCGGCGACCCGGGCAACGAGGAGTCGAAGCGGATCGCGCTCGCCACGAACGGTCGGCTGCGATCGCTCGATCCGAGCGAGCCGCTCCCGCCTGGCTTCCCGGAGTTGATCCGACGCGCCGGTCGCTGGCAGCGAAATTGGTGGACGACGCTCGACCGGCGCGCGCGGAGGATCGCGGGCCGGTGGCTCGAGGAGCGTGGGCTCGCGCGCCACGTCATCGCAACGTCGTTGGCCGACGCGCTCGCGAAGATGCAGGTGGAGGGGCGGGTGTTCCTCGAGCTGACGACTCGTGTTGACGCCGGCGACTACAGCGCGTTCGCGGACGCGGCTGAGCTCGACTGCATCCAGCTGTGCGTCGCCGCGCCGTTTCACTGGCGTTCGACGTGGGCACCAGCGCCCGGAGGGCCGTTCTTGTTCTCGGCGTCAACGGACTCCGGCCCCTGGTCCGATGTCGATTCCGCCTCGCTCTCCGAGTCGATCGAGCCGCTCCTGAGCTGGGCCGTGGACAGAGTCCCCCGCGCGCGCCGCCCCAAAGGGGACGCGCTCGTCGTTCATGTGCGCGCCCTCGACCCCATGTACACATTCACCGGCCCGGGGGACTTGCTCGACTTCGTCGGCCTCTGGACCGCGACACCCGAACGTGATCGACCGACCGTCGGCGACCGCGGCGCGTGGGCCCGGCGTCGCTTGGGGGCGTTCAGCAGCCATGAGTCGCCACAACCGCGGTTAGAACTGGATGAGGTTGTCGGCGCGTTGTTGCGCGGCGCGCTCTCAGACGATCCCGAGACGTGGCTCTACGGGCAGGAGCGAGCGAAGTGGCGCGGCTACTTAAAGAAGGAGCACGTCGCTTCTCCGAACGCGCCGAAGCTCCGCGAACTCCTGGGGAGCGCCGACACGGAGCTCGACGCTGACAAGATCGAGCTGCTCCGCGAAGCGCTCGCGCCGTCATCGGACGCGGCGCTGGATCAACTTCGCCGAGCGGGGCTTCTCGTGCTAATGGGCGAAGGCTACGAGAGCTTGGATCCGCTCTGGGCCGTTAACATCCGATACCTCGAGGCGCTCGAGCAGAAGCTCGACGGCGAGGCGCGCGAGCTCGGGTCGCTCGCGTTGCACGAGAGCCTGGTCGATCCGATCGTCGAGCGCCTGCTCGCCGGCTTTACGAACGGAGACTTCCGCCGGGCTCGGCGTGTCCTCGGCGACGCGAAGCGGATGACTACAGACGGTCGTGTGCTCACGGCCTACGAGGTGTGTACCTGCGCGCTGGGTCTCGCTGGCCTCGTCCTTCCAGAGCTTCCTCCCGATCTTGTCGAGCTCGGCCTCGCGGCGCTTCGTCAGACGCTGATTGCTATCGACGGCGAGCCCGCCGGGCTTGTCGTCCCGCTCGCGGATGACTCGCTCTGCTCGCTCCCAGTGTTCGTCTTGGTCGCGCTGACCTTGGAGGTCGCCCTCGACCCCGAAGCCGAGCGCGAGCACAGCGACGAGCTAGAGCGACTCTGCACACGCGCGAGTGGTGCCATCAGTCGGCTGTTCCGCGTGCCCGCTCGCGGTGCTCAACTGGTTCAAGGCGCATTCCGGCTCGGCGCGAAGCTGAGTCCACCACTCGGAGAGGAAGCTAAGGTTCGGGCGTCGGATGAAATCCGTCTCCCGATGCGGCTGTACAACACGGCGCCAGCGTGGCGTGACGCGAACAGGTTTCAGCGATTGTTCATAGGGATCGAGCCGCAAGCGCGTTGCTCGACGCTCTCTCTGTCTCCAAGTGTTCTGCTCCTCGGGATCGAAGCTGTCAGCGCCCATGCGGTTGGAACTCCTGGGAGCCTCTTTGAGATCCTCTGGGAACTCTGGGAGTTCACGGGTGACTTGGAGGAGACTCCGCCTCTTCGATGGATCGAAGAATCTCCTGGAGCGGCGAAACGAGTCTGGCGCTATGGGTCCACGGACCGTCACAAGCCGTTCCTGCTCGCGCTTCTCGGACGAAACGAGTTTCCGCTCTGCGTCGCGCGGGCGTTCTCGGCCGACGACTGGCGCATGTGGCTGACCTTGATCCTTGACGAGGAATCCCCTCGCTTGAGCCCCCAGGCGCCATTTTCATGGGATCTGCTCCCGAAAGCTGTTGCGAGCGACTTCGTGGCCAACGCCCAAATCGACGATTTCTCGAGAGCGGAGATCGCTGATGCGATGTGGAAGGTCATCCCCGATCTCGTCGTCGCGCAGATCCAGTCTGGGTCGACCACGCTCGCTACCGCGTACGCCCGCCGAGCCCCAGACGCAGCGCTCAAGACGGTGCTCCCCGCGATCGCGGCGCGTCTTAAACAAGACGCCGTAGACGCGAAGGAGCGAAAGCGAATCGCGTTCTGGCTAGAGAGCGTGGTGAAAGCACGGCGTCCGGGCTGGCGCTCCGCCGTGAAGCTGCTTCGCCAACGGCTCACGGGTCTAAGAAGTCCTCTCGTCTGAGTCTCTTCGCGCGCAAGCGCGCACGCGCTATAGTGCGCGTCGACGAAGCCGTGTGCTGTCACCGCCACGAAAGGTCAAGCGATGACAGTCAAGGTACGGAAACGGAAGTCCACGAGCGGCACGATGCACTGGCAGGCCGACATCCACGTCACTCTCCCGAACGGAGAGATTCTCCGTGAGCGGAGGAGGGCGCAGGGCAGCACGAAGGCGGCTGCGCTGCGGTGGGCGAAGGCACGCGAGGCGCATCTGCTCCGCCACGGAAAGGAGGGTCAAAAAGACAGGAACAAGAAGACACCTACGCTGGGTGAATTCGTCGAGCAGTTTCGGCGCGACTACTTGATCGCCAACCGCTGGCGTCCGTCGACGATCTACACCTGGGACTCGGTGCTCGCGCGGCAGCTGATCCCGGTGCTCGGGAGCTATCCGCTCGACGCGATCGGGCCTCGGGAGGTCCAGCTGCTCAAGCGGCGGCCGCTCGCGGCCAGCACGATCAACATGGTCCTGGCGAAGCTCCGCGCGATGCTTCGGCAGGCGTACGAGTGGGAGCTCATCGAGAAGATGCCGAAGGTCTCGGCGGTCAAGGAGGTCCAGTCGACGCCCGAGTATCTGTCGTTCGACGACTACGAGCGCTTGCTCGAGGTGACGCGCGGCGTGCTCGACGAGATGACGCTGGTTATTCTCCTGCTCGGCGGTGACGCGGGTCTTCGGTGTGGCGAGATGCTGGCGTTACGCTGGTGCCACATCTTCCCCGAGCGCAACCGGATCCACGTCTCCGAGAATGATGTCCGCGGTCACGTCGGTCCGCCGAAGGGCGGGCGCGATCGCTGGCTCCCCATGACCAAGCAGCTCCGCAAGGTGCTGATGGGGATGGAGCGCCGGAGCGAGCGCGTGCTGTGGCGTGGTGAGGATGCCAAGCCGGTCACGCATCAGGTGCTCGCGTACCGTGTCTACAAGGCCATGTCTCGCACCGGGCTCGGCAGGAAGGGGCCACACGCGCTGCGGCATACTTTCTGTAGTCACCTCGCCATGCGTGGCGTGTCGGCGGTCAAGATCCAGAAGCTCGCGGGTCACGCCAAGCTCTCGACGACGCAGATCTACATGCACCTCGCGCCGAGCAGCCTGGACGACGCGATCGAGGCTCTCGGGAGGTAGTCGTGGGTGCTGGAACCATGACGGAACCGCGCTAGCGCGCTCCCGAATTGCTTAGCTTAGTCAGGCACTTAGATAGACTGTACGTAGTTCAAGCCAGACAACGTGCTCATCGAGCACTCGGGGCGCGTGCGCGTGCTCGACTTCGGGCTCGCGCGCCCGGCCTTCAGCGAGGAGCCGCGCGACGAGGCCGCCCCCGCGACCGCCGAGACGATGGCCGCCGGCGCGGTCTCGGACCTGCTCTCGAGCGCGCTCACCCACTCGGGCCTGCTCCTTGGGACACCCGCCTACATGGCGCCGGAGCAGTTCCACCACCGGCCGCTCGACGCCCGGATGGACCAATTCAGCTTCTGCGTCGCGCTCTACGAGGGTCTGCACGGCGTGCGCCCCTTCACCGGCGAGAACCTCGCGCAGATCATGCAGAACATCGAGTCGGGGAGCTACGCGGAGGCGCTGACGCCCCGCGAGCCGCTGCCCGCCGCGCTCGTGCAGGCGCTCACGCGCGGCCTCGCGGCGCGGCCCGAGGATCGCCACGAGAGCATGCGGGCGCTGCTCGGCAGCCTCGTCGGCGCGCGCGCGGCCCTCGACTCCGCCCGCGCGACCACGCAGTCGCGGCGCGGCCTCGCCGTGATCGCGGGCCTCGCCCTCGTCCTCGCGGTGGTGGGGGCGCGCGCGCTGAGCAGCTCGCCACAGGACGCGGCCCAGGCTGCCGCGAGCGCCGCGAGCACCCTCGATGAGGCCGACAGCGCCTCTGATCAGGACCGCGCGCGCGGGTCCGTGAGCGACCCCCCTGCCCCGCCGCCGCGCCTCGAGCACGCGCCGCCGGCCGCGAGCTGCGACGGCCCGCTGCGCTTCGAAGCGACGATCCACGACGGCGCGCCCGAGGCGACCGTGTGGCTGCACTGGCGCCGCGAGGGCGCGGAGGAGTTCACGCGCGCCGCGATGAAGCCCGGGCCGACCGACGCGCCCCAGGTCGAGCTCGAGCTGCCGCTCGCGCAGCACCGGGGCGGGACCGTCGAGTACTACCTGGAGGCCCGCGACGGCGCCGAGCAGCAGCTCGTCACGCGCGGCGACCCGCTCGCGCTGATCCGCGTCGAGCAGGAGTGCGCGAGCACGTCCGCCGCGTCAGCCAAGTCGGCCAAGCCGCCCGCGAGCCGGTGGTGCTTTCGCAACACCAACATGGGCGGCGACAAGAAGTGTCACAAGACGCGCCGCGCGTGCGTCAAGGACGCGGACAACTGGCTCGGCGCGGGCACGGGCAAGAGGCACTGCCGTGGCGAGCGCTAGCAGAACCAGGCCCTTAAGACATCATACTGGGCGACTCGCGCTCGGGCTGCTGCTCGCGCTCGGCTGCGAGACCAGGCCGACGCGCGAGGGCGCGCAGCCCCCCGAGCAGGCCGACGCGCCGCAAAAGCGCCCCAAGGCCCGCCCCGGCTCCGCCTGCGCCGAGCAGATCGACGACTTCCTCTACGCGGCCTCGCGCTACCAGACCAAGTACGTCATCGACGAGCTCCACACGCTGATCGAGGTCTATGAGCGCGGCGGCTCGCGCGAGCCGAGCTGCGCCGAGGCTGCCCGCGACGCCATCCGCACCGTCGCGCAGGCCTGGCACAAGGCCTTCGTCGAGGACGAGAAGCCCGACTTCTACACGCCCGCCCGCGCGGCCCTCGACACCTACTTCGAGCACTTCGCGGACGCGCCCGACCGCGGCCTGCTCGGCGTCTGGCTCGGCGATGTCGAGTTCACGCGCGCCACCCGGAAGGCTCAGGACGCGGTCCGCTACGCCAACCACGAGGAGCTGGCGCCGATCGCCGTGGAGCACTTCTCGCGCGCGCACCGGGCCTACGAGCGCGCGCTCGTGGAGTCGTGGGACGCGATCGATCCGGCGATCCGTGAGCAGGCGAGCGGGCGCGACGTCGACGCGCTCACCCGCCGGCTCGAGCTGCTGAGCAAGGCGGCGCGGACCCAGGAGGGGGTCCGCAGCTGGTCGCTGCTCGATCACACATGTCCGTTTGACCATCGAGGACGGTGCCTCGACACGCTCGCCACGCTGCCCGCGCGCGTCGAGAACGAGCCGCTCGCGGCGCTGCTCGCGGCCTACGACCGCCACTTCACGGCGCTCGCCCGCGGCGAGCCGCGCCCGCGGATCAGCCACGGCGGCCCCGCGCGCCGCTGGCTCGACCGCGCGGAGCTGCGGATGGCGCACGGGCAGCTGGACGAGGCCGCGGACGAGCTCCGCGACGCGCTCGCCGACACGCCCGACGCCGTCTGGATCGCGCGCGCGGGCGTGCTGCTCACCGAGCTCGAGCTGATCCGCTGGCTCGCGATCCCCGACCGTGAGCCGTCGCGGCGACGCGAGGCCGCCGTCCGCCTGAGCGGGGCGCTGGCCAGCGCGCGCGCGCGCGCCGACCAGCTCTCGCAGGAGGATCGCGCCCGCGTCGACCAGACCGCGCGGGCGCTCTCGTGGTGGCTCGCGGACAACGAGCGCGAGCTCGCCGGGCCCCAGCGCGACCGGGCGCGCTACAAGCTCGCGGGCCAGCTCTACCTCAACCTCTACAACACCGAGCAGGAGCGCTTCGACCGCGACCAGCAGATCGCGCTGCTCTCGTCGGCGATGCGCAGCTACTTCGACGCCGGGCTCTACGGACAGGGGATGAAGATCGGGCGCCAGCTCGCCGACGCCTACCCCGACGCGCCTGAGACCCCCGACACGGTCTACGCGGTCGCGCGCGGCTACGAGCGGCTGCTCGAGTTCGGCGAGGCGCGCGGCTGGTACGGCCGCTTCCTCGACCAGCACCCGCGGCACGAGCTCGCCGCCGAGGTCCGGCGCCGGCTCGTGTGGATCGCGGTGCTGCTCGGCGAGTCCCCCGACACCGAGCTCGCGCGCCTGCGACGAGGCACGCCCGACGAGCGCCGCTTCGCCGCCGCGGTGCGCTACCGGGCGCTCGTCGACCGCGAGCACAACGCCGAGGCGCTCGAGGCCTACCTCAAGGCCTTCGACCGCGACCACAGCCCGCTGCGCAGCGCGCTCGCCCACGCCCGCGCCGCGCAGAAGCTGTTCAAGCAGTCATGTCCCGTCGACGCCCGCGCGGGCCTGTGCGTGCAGCTCAGCCGCGAGCACACGCTGGGGCGCGTCCTGCCCCGCGACCCGCGGCTGCGCGAGCGCGCCCGCGAGCACGTCGCCGCCGCGCGCAAGCGGATGCTCGCCAAGGACTGGGACCACGACCCGATCGCCGAGCGCTTCGACGCGCCGCTCTCGATCGAGGGCCGCGAGATCGCGGCGGCCGAGGCCACGCTCGCGCTGATCGAGGGCGACCTCGGAGCCGAGTCCGCGCTGCTCACCCGGCCGCCCGCCAGCCTCGACCCGCAGCGCGTCGCGGAGTGGTTCGAACGCCGCAAGCGCCTGGTCGAGGAGATGGCGGCCGCGTACGCGCGCATCGAGGACCTCACCTCGCCGGGCTACGCGGCGACGGTCGCCGCGCGCATGGGCCTCATCTACGAGGCGGACTCCACCATCATGCTCGAGATCAGCCCCTCGGTCGCGCGCCAGGGCGGCGAGGCGCTCGCCGAGCAGCTCGACGCGCTCACGCGGACCCGCCGCGAGCAGGCCCGCGGCGCCTACAACCAATGCCTCGCGCGCGTGCGCGAGTGGGGCGACGACGCCGAGGGACGCGCGCCGGTCTGTCGCGCGGGCCTCGGGCGCCTGCTGCACCGCTACGACGACCCGCTGGAGTACCTCCCCGAGCTGACTGAGACCTGGCTGTTGGGGCAGTAGCCGCCGGCCTAGTCGTCTCCCGCGTCGTCGTCCTCGTCGTCCTCGACGACATCGTGCTCGTCCTCGCGCTCGACCTCGAGCACGCGCCCGTCGGTCGAGAGCGCGACCTCGAAGATCACGTCCTTCCCGCCCGCCAGGACCTCGACCTCGAGCTGGCCGTCCTCGGCCTCGAACTCGATCGCCTGCCCGCCGACCTCGCGCTCCGCGATCGCGATCGCCTGCGCCGGGGTGATCGAGGCGCCCCGCACGAGCGCCGCCGCCTCGGCCGCGCGCGCGAGCGTCGAGCGCTCCGCGCGATCGACGATCGCGCCCGACGAGAGCTCGACGAAGGCCGCGCGCGTCGTCTCGTCGTGGTGGGTGACCGCGTAGCACAGCGCGCCGTCGTGGCGCGTCAGCTCGGCCTCGATGATCACGCCCGCGCCCTCCTCCGCGGCGGCGAGCTCGATCGCCTCGGTGAGGGTGACCTGCGCGCCCTGCAGGTGCGCGCGCACGCTCGCGACGCCAGCGGAGTCTTGGTGCGCGCAGCCGGTCCACAGCGCGACGAGGGGGACTAGGACGAGGTACGGGGTCTTCATGGCTCGCGCCTACGATCGCACAGCGCCATGAAAACTGCATGAAGCGAGGCGAGCCACGCGCGTCTGCTCGGAGACGCCCCGCGCGAGGATAAACTCCATCATCTCGCGCTCGCCGCGGCTCACCGCCCAGTCGAGCGGCGTGTAGCGGTGATGGTCTGAGGACTCCTCGAATGAGGCGCCGTGCTGGGTCAGCCGTTCACACGGCGAGCGTCGCTGGGCGAGCTCGAGCTCGCTGTTTTGGACGACGATTGCGAGCGGTACCTCACTGTATTCGTCCTCGCCGCGGCGGGCGTCGAGCGGTCGACAGCGAGGTCGTCGCGCTGCTGCTCGAGCGGGGCGCGAGCGACCGAGCAGCCGCGCCAGCGCGCCGGTCTCGTCGAGGACCGCGAGGCCGCGCGGGTTGGCGTCGAGCCACTCGCCGAGCGTGTCGACCGCGGGTCGACGCAGGAGTTTTCTGGCTTGCTTCTTGAGGACGCGCCTGTTCGCCATCGGCGCGCGAGACTACCGAAAACCGTCCTCGCCAACGCGGTTTTGTTCGTCAAGGAGCGCACAGGTCCCCCGGGAGAACTCTTCCTGCCGGCGCGTGTCCTAGTTCCGTCATGGTTTGCGCGACGGAGCTCGACGCGCCTGATTCCGCGGTACAAGCCGCCGATGCTCAACCTCGACCTCTACGACAAGATCCGCTTGAGCTTGCGACCGATCTCGCAGCGGCTTATCGCGGAGCTGTTTTTGCGGTTCGACTATCGCCACGTCAAGATCGACGTAGAGGGCTTCGATCGGCTGCCCGAGGGTCCGGTGATCTACGCGATGAATCACACGGACAACTTCAACTACTGGCCGTTTCAGTACGCCATGCACCGCGCGCGGCGGCGCTACATGGCGGCCTGGGTGAAGGGCAAGAACTACGAGCACCCGCTGGTCTCCCGCTTCATGCGCGCGACCAACAACATCCCGCTGGCGTCGCGCGGCTACCTGATCACCCGCGACTGCCTCGACACGCTCTCGCGGCGCCCGACCGACGCGGAGTACCGCGCGCTGCGGACCGCGGTCGAGACCCACCAGCCCGCGGAGTCGCCGGCGCCCTCCGAGCTCAACACGCGCGCGCGCGACATGCTCGGGCGCCCCTTCGACCCGACGCGCGAGAGCTACGGCGAGGCGATGAGCGAGCTGTTCCGCGAGCTGATGCGACGCTTCGTCGCGCTCAACCGGCACTCGTTCGAGATCGGCCTCGACCTGCTCGTCTTCCCCCAGGGCACGCGCTCGATCCGGCTGTCGCGCGGGCACATCGGCCTCGCCCAGATGGCGCTGCACCTGGGCGCGACGATCGTGCCGGTCGGCTGCAGCGGCTCCGATCACGTGTATCCAGGTCGCTCGTTCCGCGCCAGCCCTGGGCACATCACCTACCGGATCGGCGAGCCGCTCCCGCCCGAGACCTGGGCGACGCTCGCGCCGGAGGGCTGCGACGCGCCCTTTGATCCAGACGTCGAGGCGCGCGGCCGCGACGCCTACCAGGCCGTCGTCGACCGCGTGATGGAGCGGATCAATACGCTCGTCGACGAGCCCTACCGTTTCAACGAAGATCACGAGAGCGACGGGACGCGGGGCACGGCGCGCTTCGTGTAAGCTCCAGGCATGCTACCGCATGTCTCTCGGGCCATATGGCTCGCGTCCGCGCTGATCCTCGCCGCGGGCTGCGGCGACGCGGGGCCCGGCGCCACCGAGCTCGGCTCGATCACGGTGGACCCGATGACGACGGCCGCGATGACCACCGCGGGCCCGCCGACGACCGACGCGACGACGAGCGCGGTCGAGGGCTGCCCCGCGCCGCTCGCCATGTGCGGCGCGGGCTGCGTCGATCTCGATCACGACCCGGCGCACTGCGGCGAGTGCTTCGCGCCCTGTGACCCCGGCACGGCGTGCCTGCTGGGCGTCTGCGGCCTCGCGTGCGGACCGGAGCGGACCGAGTGCGACGGCGTCTGCGTCGACACGGCGACCGACCCGGACCACTGCGGCGGCTGCGACCAGCTCTGCCTGATCGAGGGCGGCTGCCAGAACGGCGTCTGCGGCCTCGAGTGCCCGGAGGGCTGGACCGAGTGCGACGGCGAGTGCGTCTGGACGATCAACGACGAGTCGAGCTGCGGCGCCTGCGGAGCGTCATGCCCTGCGGGTCAGCTGTGCACCTTCGGGCAGTGCGTCGAGACGACCATCGATCACCTGCTGCTCTCGGGCCAGAGCCTGTCCGAGGGGCACAGCGCGCTCGTCCTCAGCGACGCGCAGCCCTACGAGAACCTGTCTTTTAATACCGGCGTGCGCGCGGGCGGCGTAGGCCTCGACGGCTTCGCGCCGCTCGTCGAGCTCCAGGACGGCCCGCTCGGCGAGACCATCGCCTCGGGGATGGCGAACCTCTTCACCGAGATCGCGCCGGTCGAGACCCCGCCGCGCGTGCTGGTCTCGGCCCACGGCGTCAGCGGTCAGCCCTACGCGGCGATCAAGAAGGGCACCGCCGCCTACGACAACGGCCTCGCGCAGGTCACCGCCGGCGCCGAGATCGCGGCGCTGTTCGGCGAGCAGTACGCGGTCCGGGCCGTCGCCATCATCCACGGCGAGTCGGACCACCTCGGCGGGAACATGAGCTACATCGCCAACCTGCTCGAGTGGCAAGCCGACTACGAGACCGACGTCCAGGCGATCACGCAGCAGGCCTACCCGGTCCCGATGCTGCTGTGCCAGATGTCGAGCTTCACGCAGTACGGCGAGGCCAGCTCGACGATCCCGCTCCAGCAGCTGGCGGCCGCCCACGCCCGCCCCGAGCGGATCTTCATCGTCGGGCCTAAGTACTTCCTGCCCTACAGCGACGGCGTGCACCTGACCGGCGACGGCGAGCGCTGGCTGGGCGAGCACTACGCCAAGGTCTACAGCGCGATCTTCTACGACGGCCTGCCCTGGCGCCCGCTCGAGCCGCTCGCGGTGACGCGCGCGGGCGCCGAGATCACGATCGAGCTCCACGTGCCCTCGCCGCCGCTCGTGCTCGACACCCAGCTCGTCAGCGACCCCGGCTCCTACGGCTTCGAGTACTACGACGAGAGCGACGCGCCCCCGACGATCACCGCCGTCGAGCTGATCAGCGACACGGCCGTGCGCGTGACCCTGAGCGAGCCGCCGGTCGGCCTCAACAAGCGCGTCCGCTACGCCTACACCGGCACGCCGAACCAGCCCGCGGGGCCCAACACCGGCGCGCGCGGGAACCTGCGCGACTCGGACGCGACGCCCAGCCGCCACGGCTACCCGCTCTACAACTGGGCGGTGCACTTCGACGCGTCGGCCGAGTGAGCCGCGCTCAAATGCTCGTGCCGGTCGTCTCCGCCCCGGTCGTCTCCGTCCCGGTCGTCTCCGCGCCCGTCGTCCCCGTCGTCTCCGTCGTCCCCGTGGTCCCCGTGGTCTCGGTGCTCTCGTACGGCCACGCGCACACCGGGATGCCGGAGTCGACGCACTCCATCCCCTCGGGGCAGGGCGTGTCGTCGGAGCAGACCATGAAGCACGCCGTGTTGACGATGTCGATCATCGCGCACTCGAGCACCCCGCCCTCCGGCGCCGCCGGGCAGTCGACCGTGAGCGCGCAGCCCAGGTAGCCGCACACGCTGTGCTCGCCGCCCTCGGTGAACAGGCAGACCTCGCCGCCGAGGCAGTCGCTCGACTCCAGGCACGGCCCGTAGGACTGGGGCTCCGCCGCCGTCGTCCCGCTCGAGCTCGAGCCGCCGCCCGTCTGACCGCTCGTCGAGCCGTCGGAGCCCGCCGTCGTCCCCGTCGTCTTGCCCGGCGACCCGTCGTCGGTGAAGCACGCGAGCGACGAGCACGCGAGCGTCACGAACAATACGCGGCGGCCTCGTCGTCTCGCGAACACGGGGCAAGACTACGGCAACGCCCCCGCGGATCGACGGCCACCGCGCGTGACCTGGCGCGGCATCCCGCGGGCGCGCGGGCGCGCGAGATCGAGCATGTCTCAATACACATGTACTTGAGATCCTGCGAGCCTCAGCCCGCGGGCGGCGGGGGCGAGAGGTCCGCGCCTCACCCCGCTCGCGGACGCGCGGCGACGCGCGGCGCCACGCCCCCGCCGAGGCGTCGGGTCAGCGCGCGAGCGACCACGCCGAGGGTGAAGACGAAGGCGTGGTGGGTCATCGCCGCGCGCTCATCGCTGCTCCGGCCACGGCAGCCGCGCGAGCAGGTCGTCGATGTCGACCGTGCCCGCCTCGACCAGCCCGTGCCGCGCGTCGTAGATCCGGTAGGCCTGCGTGCGCTGCCCGAGCGGCTGCGACTCCACCATCACGCAGCGCAGCTCCCCCTCGTCAAAATTGCAGCGCTCCTGGATCGCCGCGAGCAGCCGCTCGTCGTGGAGGTGCGCGTCGCCGAAATTCCAGCCGAGCGCGAGCCCTGCCAACAGCTCGCCGTCCATCCACTCGTACTCCGAGAGCGCGTCCATGTCGCCGACGGCCTTCGGCAGCAGCTCGTGCAGCGCGCGGCCGTGGAGATG
Organism: Polyangia bacterium; assembly: GCA_030430565.1. Lineage (GTDB taxonomy): Bacteria > Myxococcota_A > Polyangia > Nannocystales > Nannocystaceae > JACKDW01. The sequence goes on along the minus strand of JAUIKS010000001.1, from coordinate 565,581 downwards.
CATGAGGCGAAAGCCGATGACCTTGCCGAGCAGCCCGACCGCGGTCGCGTGGTCGTAGAAGCGCGTCAGCTGGTCGGCGAACAGGGGCGCCGCCTTGACCAGGTGACGGTCGAGCTTGCGGGTGCTGTCGCCGCGAAACAGCCACACGCTGAACGCCCAGTTGCCGGCGTAGTAGCGCATCGACGGCAGAAACGAGACGCGCGCGGGCGCGAGGTTCCCGATCAGCGGGACGACGACGAGCGTGAACAGCAAGAGCCCCGCGACCGCGGGGGAGCCGAGCTCGCCGAGGCTCACCTGCGCGTTCGCGCCGAACAGGAAGCAGCCGCCGTAGACCATGATCACGTTCCACTCGAGCGGCACGCCCATGGGGATGTTGCTCGTGATGTAGCCGTGCAGCATGAACATCAGCGTCAGGCCGACGACGGTCACCGGCCCGCCGTCGCCGAGCAGCAGCAGCAGCGGCACGCTGAACTCGAGCGCGGTCCCGGCGTGCCCCATGAGGTAGGCGAGCCGCGATGGGCGGAGGTCGTCGGGGTAGTCGCGGTACACCAGCCGCCGCAGCGGCGTCGGGCGGGTGAACGGGCTGTTGCTCGTCATCACGCAGACGACCGCGGCGAAGTGATGGTTGAGCTTCGAGAAGCCGGCCCAGAACCACAGCGCCAGGTACACGGCCTTGGAGCCCGCGATCCAGCCGCCCGCGAACGCGAACACGACCATCAGCACCCAGTAGTGCTCGCCGCGGGCCGCGAGGAAGATCGTCCGGTCGAGCACGCCGAGCGCGACCAGCAAGACGATCGGCAGCAGCAGCTGGTCTGCGCCGGGCGCCGGGTGGACGAGCGCGAGCGCGAGGCTGACGAGCAGCGCGAGGTACAGCCCGACGTCGAGCAGCGTGCGCGTGGTCCCGCCGATCAGCGGCGCGCCCTGCCACAGCGGCTGCTTGATCGTCCCTGGGCGCAGAAAGTACAGGAACCCGCCGAAGGGCGGCATATATCGCCCGGTCAGCGGCCCGCTGCCGCAGCCGATCCCGAGCACCTCGAACAGCGCGCTCCACAGGACCGCCTTCTGGAACGCGATCGGGTGCAGCCACCATGACCCGATCTCGCTGATCGGGCCGAGCTCCGGCGAGCGCCCGCAGAAGAGCGCCCACCCGCCGATGTAGAGCGCCATCTTAAGCGCGTAGAACATGTACGCCGAGACAGGTGAGCCGTAGCCCTGCGCCGCCCAGGCCTGGCAGACGAGGCGCGCTTTCTCGGGGAAGGGTCGCCGCGACCACTCGACCGGGTCGTAGGGTAGCGGCGTCGGCTTGATGAATCCCACGCCCTCACTATCCCTCGAGCGGGCGCGCGGCGGGGCGACGCCCGCGAGCTCAGGCCGCGCGCGGGAGCGCGACCGGGCTCCCCGCGAGCATCCACGCCAGCGCCTCTCGCGTCCGCGCGTGGGCGTCTTCATCGACGATGCGCCCGTGCGCCATCACGACGCGCGCGAAGTCCCACGACAGCACCACGCGCGCGCTCGCGGCCGCGGCCCGTCGATCCTCGGTCTTAAACCGCCACAGCCGGCTCTGCGCGAATTTTCGGTAGGCGCGGGCGATGAAGCGCAGCACGAGGACCGACATCCAGGTGCGGACCTCGTGGATGTTGAACACGAGGTCGGTGACGATCAGCGTCCGCGTCGCGCGGTGGAAGAACACGCACTCGTTGATCCACGGCACGCCGTCGATCAGCTGTGTGTCGAGCTCGCTCTCCCAGGGCGCGACGCCCTCGCCCAGCGTCGCGTCGAACCGGATGTCCGCGCGCTTCTCGGCCAGCCCGGGGGCGCCGTGGACCTCGGCGTCGGGGTAGCGCTCGATCGCCGCCGGCAGGTACAGATGGTGCAGCTTGCAGGGCGCGATGAGGTGCTCGACCGGGCCCAGCGCGGCCAGCTCGGCCGCGAGCGCGTCGTCGATGGGGATCGGAGAGTGCAGGATCAAGCCGCCCGCGCGCAGCCGGATCACGGTCATGCGAATCGGGAAGTGCATACGACCGGGCATGAACAGGTCGTGCTCTGAACACCACAGGTTTTCAGCGATCTCGGTGAGCATCGGCGAACCTCCTATTTTTAGTCAAGCACGCTTTACCATATTGGTCAAGCATGGTTTACTATATTCTCCGTGAAGGAGACGGACCCCTACCGCGCGCACCTCGAGCAGGTGAAGCGCGAGAGCGTCGCCCAGCTGCTGTTCAAATGCGCGCGCCTGCTCAACGAGCAGGCGCTCGCGCGCATGCGCGATCGCGGCGCGCCGAAGCTCCGGCCCGCGCACGCCGCCCTGTTCCCGCACATCGACCTCGACGGCACGCGCCTCACCGAGCTCGCGCGCCGCGTCGGCGTCAGCAAGCAGGCGGTCAATCAGCTCGTTAACGACCTGGAGGAGATGGGCACGGTCGAGCGCGCGCCCGACCCTTCCGACGGCCGCGCCAAGCTGATCCGCTTCAGCAGGCACGGCCGAAACAGCATCCTCGACGGCCTAGCGATGCTCGGCGAGATCGAGCGGGAGCTCGCCCAGAAGATCGGCGAGGACAACATGAGCGCGCTGCACCGGGCGCTGATCGAGCTCGAGCGCGTGCTCGAGCGCGAGGGCGTCTAAGGTCCGCGCCCGAGCGCTCGCCGCGACCGTGCATGTACACGGAGCAGGTCCTCAGAACCTGAACACAAGGTCACCATCAAGCCGGGCGGCCGCGCGCGTGAACGCGCGCCGGACCGCCGGCCGCCGGCCTCGCTACCCGCGACCGAGTCCGTGCGCGCGGCACAAAAGCGCTTCTCCACGCCGCGCGCTTTTAGGTATTCTGCCCGGCGATGATTCGACGCAGCTCCTACGCTCTCTCCGTCGCCCTCCTCGCGGCCGCCGCCCTGACCGCGGGCGCGTGCGACTCGGGTGGCGACGCCAAGACCGAGATCAAGGCCGGCGACGCCAAGGTCTCCGCCGACGGCGCCAAGGTCGAGGCCAACGGCAACAAGGTCACCGTCAACAAAGACGGCTCGGTCGAGGCGAAGTCCGCCGACGGCAGCGTCGCGAAGGTCGGCGCCGACGGCTCCGTCGAGGCCAAGGCCGCCGACGGGAAGACCGCGACCGTCACGAACACCGCGGACGGCACGAAGGTCGACTCCGAGGACGGCAAGGTCGTCGCCAACAAGGACGGCAGCACCGAGGTCGACGACAAAGACGGGAACACGGTCAAGACCAACAAGGACGGCAGCACCGAGGTCAAGGCCGGCGGCAAGACCGTCAAGGTCGGCGCCGACGGCAGCGTGGACATCGGCGGGCTCTGATCCCGCGCGTCTTCGCAATCACCACACAACACGACGGGGAAGCCGTCATCTCGAGCCCGCGCGGTCCCCCAGGCCGGCGGGCTCGCTCACTGCGGGGCGCCCGTCATCAGCGCGTGCGCGATCGTGGGGCTCGCCCGCGCGTCGAGATCGTAGAGGCTCTCGTAGAGCGTGATCGTGTACTCGTCGCTCGAGGCCGCGTGCGAGACCCGCGAGTGCTCGCCGGTGAAGCGTCGCGTCAGCAGCCTGCGGCCATAGGCGCTGAGCTCGAGCTCGACCGTGATCACGCCGTCGAGCGTGAAGCCCTCGCGCACGAACAGCTCCTCGACCGCGCCGCGCAGCACCGCCTTCGGCTGGCCGGGGGCGCAGCTCGAGAGCGGCGCGAGCGAGCGCGCGAGCTGCCCCTGGATCCACCCGGGGACGTCGCTGTAGGTCACGGCCTTGGCGAGCCCGGCGTGGTTGCTGCCGACGCGATCTCGCGGCTCCCGGCGGTCGCTAAGCGGCGCGACCTCGAGGCAGCCTTGAGCCGGCAGCAGCCGGAGCCGCGAGGGCAAGGGCTCGAGCTGCACGAGCCGCGGCGCGAACGCGCAGCCGGTGACGAGCGCGAGCGCGACGAGACCCGAGAGCAGACGCGCGACGGACATGGGCGGACGATGGTACGGCGGCGCGCCCGGACACGCGAGCCTCGAGCGACGCGGCGCGGCTCGTGGGCTCACAGCAGCTCGATCGCGCCGTAGTCGAGCATGCTCCCGTCCATCGCGCGGGCTTGCGCCGCCAGCCAGTGCTCGGAGCGGGCGACGCTCGAGACGCGCAGCTCATCGATCGCGCCGGCGAACAGCCGGTTGTTGACCTCGAGGTCGTAGCCGTTGACGTTGCCGATCGTGATGAGCTCGGGCGAGTCGAGCAGCGTCTCGCCGCCGTGCACGGCCTCGCGGACCACCGTGCCGTTGACCGAGATCACGAGGCGGTCGCGGGCTCCGTCCCAGGTGAACGCGACGTGGGCCCACTCGCCCACGGGCACGACGCCGGCGAACACGTCGTGCTCGGCGTACTCGCCCCCCTCGCCGTCGGTCGCCAGCCGCACGCGCAGCGCCTCGTTGAGCACCAAGCCGATCGAGAGCACGTGCTCCGCGGCCGTCGTCGTCGGCGACTTGCAGACGATCCGATCGTCGTCGTCGACGTCATGGCGGACCCACGCGGAGACCGTGAGCCCGGTCCACGCGTCGGTGGACAGCGCCGCCGGCACGCTCAAGAAGTCCGCCTCGCCGTCGAGGACGAAGGCGCCGCCGACCTCGCCGTTGGTCCGGTTGGTCGAGTCCATCCCGCCCTGGTACGCGGCGTCGTGGGATCCGGCGGTGTTGTGGGCGCCGGGGCTGCCGTCACCTGGGTCATCGGACATGTGCAGCACGAGCGCGTAGCCGTCGGCCCAGACCTGCTGCGGCGCCTCTCCGGGGGCGAGCGCGAGCTCCCCGCCGTGCATCCAGAAGAAGTCGTCATCGCTGAGCGCGACCTCGGGGACGAGCACCCAGATCAACGCGCCGCGCTCGGGATCCCAGCGCTCGATCTCGTGGGCGAGGACGCTCACGCCGTCGCTGTCGAGAAAGCGCAGGTCGGCGCCGCCGACGTCGCCGAGCGCGTCGATCTCCGCCGGGGTCAAGGCCACGGGCACGGGGAAGTCGAGCAGCGGCGCGAGGCCGTCCGCGTTGCGCAGGCCGATCTTGCGTCGCCACGGATCGAGCGCGACGCCGGTCGTGCCCGCGCTCGTCGAGCCGACGCCCGCGGTCGAGCTCGAGGCGGTGGCGGCGCTCGTGCCTGCGGCCTCGGACTCGCCGGGCTCCCCCTCGCTCGCGCTCGTGGATCCCGCAGACTCTGCCCCGGTCGAGCTGAAGCTGCACGCGCAGGACAGCGACGCGATCGTCAGGAGTGCGCGCGCTCTCGACCAAGACCTACACACGGTATGCGCAGGATCTCCGGAATCCGTTGCTCGAGCAAGCGAGGACCGACGCCCTCGTCGCTCATCGGTCGCCACCGTGAACCACCGCTCGACCGCGTCGCGCCTCGTCACGCGGGCGTTCGCTAGCGCACCTCGTCGCCTCCGCCGATTGGCGCTGCCGCGCGGGCGCGAGCGCTCGGCGCCCGCGATGGTGAAGCCCGCTCGTCACCTCTGGATCGAGCGACCCTCACCGCCGACCGACTGTCCGCGCGACGACCGGACGACTATCATCCGCGGCCGTGAACCTCGATCCTCTTTTGCGGCAGCGGCTCAGCGCTGAGGCGCTCCCCGACCTACTCCTCGCCCTCCGGGATGCCTCGGAAGATCGGATCGCGCGGATGTCCGCGCAGGTCGACGCCCTCCAAGCGTTCATGGCCGAGAGCATCCCGGGCTGGGCTCACGGCGATGTTTATTGGGATGGCAAATTCACCTTCAACGACTCGATGGTAGCGCGGCTGTGGCCGGGGTTTCCCGAGCGCCCCGCGCCGAGCGCGTTGCGGTTGATTCGCTGTCTCGACATGTCCGAGCTGCCCTCTCCCGCCTCTGCGTTGTTCGCGGCGATGCCCGGCTTGCACACGCTCTGCGCCGAGGAGGCGCTCGGGGCGGACGCGTTGGAGGCGGTCTATGGTGCACCGGCGGCCGCGCGTATCACCACGGTGACGCTCGACCGATGCGCGCTCGAGCCGTCTATCCTGGCCGAGTTTGTGCGCGCGCTGCCCGGCCTCGAGGTCCTCGAGGCGACGGAGTGCGAGCTCGACGACCGCGCGCTCGAGGCCCTCGCCTTGGAGGACGTGTCGAAGCTCCGAACCTTGAGCCTCGGGGGTAACAAGCTCGGCACGCGGGGTATGGAGCACCTCGCGCGAGCGCGCTTGACGGGCTTGCGGCGCTTGAACCTCGCCGGCAACGAGGCGCTCGAGCTCTCGAGTCTGCGCGCGCTGTCGACCTCTCGATCCCTCGGCGGCCTGGAGGAGCTCACCGGGTTCTACGGGTTCGGCGAGGCGGGGCGGGCGGTGATTCGCGACAGCGCGCTGTCGACGGAGCTGCTCACCGACTTCTGAGCGCGCTCACAGGTACGTGACCAGATCCGCGAGCGCGCGCTGGCACGCGCGCAGCTGCCGAGAGCGGTCCTCGCCGGTGGGCGCCGGCACCTGCGTCGCGAGCCGCTCGCCCCCGAGCAGCCGGAAGTCGCCGCCGCTGTCGCGCACGATCTCGGTGGCCGCGCGCGGCGTCAGCGGCGTGTCGGGCCCGAGCCGGATCGAGAAGCGCGTCCCCTTGAGCTCGAGCGCGAGCGCCCGCAGGCGCCGCCCGTAGGTCTTGCAGATCATCAGGAGCGAGAGGTGCTCGGCCTCGATCGGCGGCTCGCCGAAGCGATCGATCAGCTCGGCCATCACGTCGCGCACCTCGTCGACATCGCGCGCGCCCGAGAGCCGGCGGTAGAAGTCGAGCCGCAGGCCGACGTCCCTGACGTAGCGCTCGGGCAGGTAGGCGGCGACGTCGAAGGCCATCTCGGGGTCGTGCTCGGAGAGGATCGGGTCGCCGCGCAGCTCGGCCACGGCCTCGCCGAGGATCCGCGCGTAGGCCTCGAAGCCGATCGACTGGATCTGCCCGCTCTGCCGCCCGCCGAGGATCTCGCCCGCGCCGCGGATCTCGAGGTCCTGGCTGGCGATGTTAAAGCCCGAGCCGAGCTCGGCGTGCCGCTGGATGCCCTCGAGGCGACGACGCGCCTCCGCGCTGAGGCGCTCGAGCGCGTTGACCATCAGGTAGCAGTAGGCGCGCAGGCGCGAGCGCCCGACGCGACCGCGCAGCTGGTAGAGCTGCGCCATCCCGAACATGTCGGCGCGGTGGATGAACATCGTGTTCGCGCGCGGGATGTCGAGGCCGCTCTCGATGATGTTGGTCGAGACCAGGATGTCGGCGCGGTGCTCGACGAAGTCGAGCATCGTCTTCTCGAGCAGCTCGCCCGGCATCTTGCCGTGGGCCACGAGCACGCGCGCGCTCGGGATCAGCTTTCGCAGGCGCACCGCGTGCTCCTCGATGCCCATGACCCGCGGGACCACGTAGAACACCTGGCCGCCGCGCGCGAGCTCCCGGCTCACGCCCTCCTCGAGCACCGCGTCGCCGCTGCGCGTGATGTGTGTCCGAACGGCCAGGCGATCGACGGGCGGCGTCATGATCATGCTGATCTCGCGCAGCCCCAAAAGCGACATGTGCAGCGTCCGGGGGATCGGCGTCGCGGTCAGCGTGAGCACGTCGATCTGGGCCTTGAACTTCTTGAAGCGCTCTTTCTGCTTGACGCCGAAGCGCTGCTCCTCGTCGATGATCAGCAGGCCCAGGTCCTTGAAGCGGACGTCGCGGCTGAGCAGGCGGTGCGTGCCGACCACGATGTCGATCGCGCCCGCGCGCAGGCCCTCGATCACGCGCTTGCGCTCGGCCGCGCTGACGAAGCGGTTGAGGCACGCGACGCGGACCGGGAAGCGCTCCATCCGCTCGGTGAAGGTGAGGAAGTGCTGCTGCACCAAGATGGTGGTGGGCGCGAGCACGGCGACCTGCTTGCCCGCGGCCGCGGCCCGAAACGCCGCCCGCAGCGCGACCTCGGTCTTGCCGAAGCCGACGTCGCCGCAGATCAGGCGATCCATCGGCTTCGGCTTGCCCATGTCCTTCATGACATCTTCGATCGCGGCGAGCTGGTCGTCGGTCTCTTCGAAGGGGAAGGTCGCTTCGAACTGCGCGAACAGGTCATCGGGCTCGGGGAAGGCGTGCCCCTGCCGGGCCTCGCGCTCGGCGTAGATCTGCAGCAGCTCCTCGGCCATCTGGCGGACGGCCTTGCGGACCTTCTTGGCCTTGACCAAGAAGGTCGTGCCGCCCATCTTGTCGAGCTTCGGCGGGCGCGCGTCGGCCGAGACGAAGCGCTCGATCTCGTGGATGCGGTAGACGGGCAGGTAGAGCTTGTCGCGGCCGGCGTACTCGAGCTGCACGTAGTCGCCGGGGACCCCGCGCAGCGTCATCTTCGTGAGCCCGATGTAGCGCCCCACGCCGTGGGTCAGGTGGACGACGTGATCGCCGACCGCGAGCTGCGAGAGGCTGGCGAGGCCGACCTGGCGGCGACGCGCGGGCTTGGCCTTGCGCGTCCGCGGCCCGTAGATCTCGTCCTCGCTGACGAGCAGCACGCGCGCGTGATCATCTGAAAAACCCTCGCTGAGCGTGCCGGCGATGATCCGCACGCTCGCCTTCGCGCTCCGCGACGCCTCGTCGGAGGCCGCGAAGAACGGCTCGAGCGGCGTGTCCGCCAGGCGCGGGCGCGCGATCGAGAGCCCGTAGTGACGCAGCATGCTCGCCAGGCGCTCGGCGTGGGTCATGTTCGGCGCGACCAGTACCACCGACCACGGCCCCGCGCCGGTGGCTTCGGCGGACGCGGTCGCGGAGCCCAGCGCCGCGCTCGCGCCCTCGGCCTGCTGCAGGAACGCCGCGAGCTTGACGCTCGATCCGTCACCGACTTCGGAGCTCGTCGCCGACGCCGGCGCGGACCCGGGGTTGAGCGCCTCGATCCAGTCGACCAGCGGGCGCAGCAGCTCGCCGCCGCGCTCGGCCCGGGCCGCGAGCAGGCGCGACTGCAGGATCTTGTTGCGGTCGACGCGGACCCGGAGATGCGGCCTGCCGTCGGCGCTCGAGTCGGGGTCGTAGACGTCGATCCCGCTGCCGACGACCGGGCACGCGGCGAGGCGCTCGGCGAGCTGCTCGGTCGTGACGTAGAAGGACTCGAGCGAGGCGACGAGCTCGCGCGCGGCGAGCTTCTTGTCGTGCTGCTCGCGCAGCGCGGTGAGCCGCTGCTCGGCGGCGGCGCACAGCAGCTCCGGCGACTCGACGAACCATCGCGTCTGCTCCGGCAGGTACGACCACAGCGGCTCGAGGCCGTCGTGGTACACGGGCGTCAGCGCCTCGGCGCCGAAGAAGCCCACGCCCTGGGCGAGGTTCTCGAGCACCTGCCGCGACTTGCTCGAGGGCACCGCGATCTGGTCGGCGAGCTTGAGCACGCGCGTCCGCAGGGGCTCTTGCGAGGTCTGGACCGTCTCGCGCGCCGGGTGGACGACGAACTCACCGACCTCCCCGAGGCTGCGCTGGCTGTCGGGGTCGAACTGGCGCATGCGCTCGATCTCGTCGCCGAACAGCTCGATGCGCGTGGGGAAGCGCGCGAGCCCGCCCCAGACGTCGAGGACGCCGCCGCGGACCGCGTAGGTCCCTGGATCCTCGACCATCTCGACGCGCTGGTAGCCCGCGCGCTCGAGCAGCGCCGCGGCCTCGTCGCGCTCGAGCTCGCCGCCGCGCGTCCACTCGGCGCACAGCTCGAGAAACGCCGCGCGCGGGATGACGCGCCGCGTCAGCGAGCGCAGGCTCGTGAAGATGATGCGCGGCCCTCCTTCGGCGCGCGCTCGCCCGGCGCGGTAGAGGCTCGCCAGCCGCAGCGCCACGCTGCGCGGATCGGCCGAGACGTCGCCGAAGGGCGAGGCGTCGATCTCGGGGATGAGCAGCAGCGCGCCTGTCTGAAGATCGAGGCCGCCGCCGCCCGCCTGTCCAAAAGCGCCGGTGAAGAACGCGACGTCGGCGGCGATCGAGCGCGCCGCGGCGTCGTCACGGGCGACCACGAAGACCGGGCCCTCTGCGCGCTCGTCGAGGGCCGCGCGCGCGAGCAGCAGCCCGAGGAAGCCGCCCTCGGCCCCGAGCACGCGCAGGCGCCGAGACGCGCGGAGATCCGCGAGCACGCGCTCGATCGACTGGAGGGGGGATGCGCTGACCATCGCGTCGGAGGCGGAGCCCCGGGCCTTCGAGCGAGCCCGAGCTCCGCCGCGCTCATGTACCACTCAATGGCGCGCGGCGCTGCCGGACCGCCAACCCCGCCAGATCCGGCGGGTAGCCCCCCGGGCCGCGGACCGCTACGCTTGCACCGTGGCGCGACTCCCCCGCTCCCTGATTCTCTCCCTCAGCCTCGTCGCCGCATGCGCGACCGCGCCCGCCGCACCCACTGACCCCCCGGACGCGCAGACGGATGGACCGCCGGCGCCGGCGGCTCCCGTCGAGTCCACCGGCGGCGCGCCCGACCGCGGCGACGACGGGCTGTCGCGCGAGCGCGCGGAGGCGATCACCAAAGAGATCACGGCCGCCGTCTCGAGCGCGCGCGGGCTCGCCATGAAGGGCCCCGTCGCCATCGAGGTCCTCGATCGCAAGCAGATCCGCGCGTTCGCCGAGAACTCGATGTACGACCACAACACGCCGGAGGAGATCCGCATGTTCGGGCGCATCGACGCCAGCCTGGGCGTCATCCCGGTCGGCGCTGACATCGAGACGATCATCCTCGACATGCTCGAGGACGCGGTCATGGGCATCTACGACCCCAAGACCAAGCGCCTGCTGATCGGCGCGCACGTCACCGAGAGCATGCTGCCGATGGTCTCGGGGCACGAGCTCGCGCATGGCCTTCAGGACATGCACTTCGAGCTCAGCCGGCACCAGGAGCCGATCCGCGGGCAGAGCGACGCCGAGGCCGCGCGCACCTTCCTGATCGAGGGCGACGCGCAGGCCTCCTACATGGCCTACAACGCCGGGGACGAGGGCCTACAGGCCTACCCGGAGGCGGTGCTGCAGGCGCTCGGCGATCAGGTCCTGACGCTCTCGTCGGCGCTGCCGCACCCGATCCTGGCGCGCTCCCTGCAGCTGCCCTACGCCGACGGCGCCGCGACCGTCACCCGGCTCGCGCGCACGCGCGGCTGGGACGCCGTCGACGCGCTGTACAGCGACCTGCCGACGACCAGCGAGCAGATGCTGCACATCGACAAGCTGATCGCGCGCGAGCCCGCGGTCCCCGTCACCGCGCGCTGCGACGTTGTCACGGGCGCGCTGCCCGACTTCGCGATCATCTGGGAGGACACCCTCGGCGAGGCCTCGCTCTTGACGATGCTCGCCGACGTCGAGAAGGCCGCGCAGGCCCGCGACGCCGCCGAGGGCTGGGGCGGCGACCGCTTCCTCGTGCTCGACCGCCGCCACGCGCCCGCGGTCGTCCCGACCATCCTCGGCATGCTCGCCTGGGACACCGAGAGCGACGCGCGGATGTTCGAAGCCGCGTTCGCGCGCTACCTCGAGCGCGCGATGCCAGACACCTACATCCTGGAGCGACGCGGCAAGCAGCTCGTCTACGCGACCCGCGTGCCCGACGCGCGCACGCGCGCTACGCTGAAAAAGATCGCCTGGAAGAGCTTCCGCGTTGGTACCGGGGAGACCTGCGGGCTGCCGCCGAAGGCGGCGCCGACCACCGCCGCGGGAACTAAATAGCCCGCCCAGCTGTCGTACCCTCGAGCGCTTAGCTGATTCGAACGAGACCCGCGCGCATGACGAAGCCCGGCCAAAGCCCCTCGCCCGACCGCGCGCCGACGCTCGCGCGCCTGCGGACGCTGGTCGCTGCGGTCATCCGCCGCCAGCGCCTCGCCGACGCGACCTGGGGCCTGACGCGCGTGGCCCTGCCCGCGGGCCTGCTGATCGCGGCCGCCGCCATCGCCAGCGCGCGCCTGCTCGCGCTCGGACCCGACGCGGTCTGGGCCCTGGCGTGGCTCGGCCTCGCGCCCGTCCCGGGCGTGCTGCTGTGGGCGTGGCTGCGCCCGCGCTCGGCTCGCGCCGCCGCGCGCCGCCTCGATCGTCACTATGACCTTCAAGACAGGATCGGCAACGCGATCGAGCTGCTCGAGCAGCCGCCGCCCCGCGCCGAGGACCCGCGCACGATCGACATCGTCGCGCTGGTGGCCGACGACGCCGAGCAGGCCGCGCGCGAGCTCGACCCGAGGCCGGTCGTCTCGCTCAAGCCCCCCGGCCTGCGGGCGCTCGATCTGCTCGCCGCCGCCGCGCTCGCGCTGGCGATCCTCGTCCCGATCCCGCAGGCGACCCGCGCCGGTGATCCCGGACCCGCCGCGGGCGAGCTCGTCGGCGCGACCGTCGAGCAGGCGCGCGCGCGCGCGAAGGTCGACATGGCGCTGGCCGAGCCGCTGCGCGAGGATCTTCGCCGGCTGCAGGGCAAGGACGACGCCGCCTCGCGGATGGCCGACGCGGTGCTCGAGATCCTCGACGCCTTCGGCGCGGGCGAGCTCGATCGCGAGGCCGCGTTCGCCTCGCTCGAGGAGCTCGAGGAGGAGCTCGCCGAGGCCGAGGACGCGTTCACGGCGAGCATCGAGGAGGACCCCGCGATGCTCGCCGAGGGGGTGCGCCGCATGGCCGAGGCGCTCAAAGAGCACGAGATCACGCGCGAGGCCGGCGAGGCGCTCGCGCGCGGCGACGAGGACGCCTTCGAAGAGGCCATGCGCCGCGCGCTCGAGCGCGCGGAGGAGAGCGCCGCGAGTCAGCGCGAGCTCGACAAGGCGATGCAGGAGGCCGAGCGCGCGCTCAAGAAAGCGGGCGAGCAGCAGCGCTCGACCTCCGACAAGCTCGCCGAGGCCGAGCGCCGACTCAAGCGCGAGCAGAAGAAGTCCAGCGACGACCCCGAGGAGCAGGAGCGGCGGCTCAAGAAGCAAGAGCAGCTGAAAGAGCGCGTCGAGCAGCTGCGCCGCCAGCACGAGCGCGAGGCCGCAGCGCGGCGCAAGCTCGAGGAGCTGCGTCGGCAGGCCCAGCAAGCCGGCGGCAAGGGCAAGGGCGGGCAGAAGCAGCGCTCGATGCAGAAGCTCAGCCGCGGCGCCTCCGGGGCCTCGAAGGCGGGCCGCCAGGGTCGTCGTCTCGGGCAGAGCCGCGACAACCTCGAGGAGGCCAAGAAGTTCATCCGCCGCGCCGGCAAGCAGGGCGACAAGCAGAACCGGCGCAAGCAGCAGATGCAGCGCTTCGCCAAGGCCGCCAAGGGCAAGAAGGGCAAAAAGGGCAAGAACGGTCAAAAGGGCAAAAACGGCCCGACGCTGCTCGTCGAGGGCGACATCGGCGACGGCGATCCCGACGAGATGTTCATGATGGAGGGCGACGACGGCCAGGGGCAGCCCCAGCCCGGCGACGGCCAAGACGGGCAGGACGGCGGCCAAGGCAAAGACGGGCAGAACGGCGACGGTCAGAGCGGACAGAGCGTCGCGGTTCAAGGCGGCGACAGCTATGGAGACGGCAGCCAGGACCCGCTCGGAGACGCCAAGGGCATCAAGGCCAAGGCTCGCAACGTCCGCGTCAACGCGAAGGAAGGCAAGGGGGCGACGCGCGCCGAGATCATCTCGACCGCAAGCCAAGACGGCTTCGCCTCCGTCGACTACACGGACGTGTACCGCGACTACCGCTCGTTCGCCCAGAACGCGATGGACCGCGAGACCATGCCCGCGCCGCAGCGACGCAAGATCAAGCGCTACTTCCAGATGATCCAGCCGCGCGAGTGAGCGCTCGGAGGCCGCGTCATCCCGCAGCAGCGCCGGTATAATACGCGCGCATGCACGCCTGGACCCGCGCCGCGGCGCTCGCCCTCTCCCCGCTCACGCTCGCCTGCAGCGCGCCCGAGGCCCCGCGACGCGCCCGCGCGCTCGAGCCGATCGCCCGCGCCCAGTCGCCTGACCTGCCCCAAGAGACTCAAGCCGCGACCCCCGAGCCCGCCGCCGAGGGCCACGCGCGCATGGTCGCCGCGCTGGAGGTCGCCGCGAGCGAGATCCTCGACTCCGCGCCCTACCTCGGGGCCGCGCAGGCGCGGTCGCTGCGTCAGCAGCTCGCGACCAACACCGACCCGCGCCTGCGCTTGCAGCTCCAGTACCAGCTCGGTCTCGCCGAGCTCCGCCTCGGGCGCGAGGACGAGGCCGTCGCGCAGCTCGAGGCCGCCGTCGCGAGCATCGAGGGCTTCGGCGACGCGCTGCCCCCCAAGCTCGCCGCCGTCCTCCGCTACAACCTCGGCGTCGCGTACCTGCGGCTCGGCGAGGCCCGCAACTGCTGCCTGCGCAACACCGCGGAGAGCTGCCTCATGCCCATTCAGGGCGGCGGCGTGCACGTCGAGCGGGAGGGATCGGAGAAAGCGCTCGCTACCTTCATCGCGCTGACGAAGGGCCTCCCGCCCGAGGACCGCACGCGCCGGCGCGCGCGCTGGCTGCTCAACGTCGCGGCGATGACCCTCGGCGAGCACCCCCAAGCTGTCCCCAAAGACCTGCGCATTCCAGCCGCCGCGTTCACGAGCGAGTCCGACTTCCCGCGCTTCCCCAACGTCGCGCAGCGCGTCGGCCTCGCGCGCGAGAGCCTCGCCGGCGGCGCGGTGGTCGACGATTTTGACGGCGACGGGCTGCTCGACGTCGTCGTCTCCTCGTGGCGTCCCGACGCCCCGCTCGCGCTGATGCGCAACCTCGGCGACGGCCGCTTCGAAGATCAGCTCGCGCGCTCGGGCCTCGAGGGGATCGTCGGCGGGCTCAACCTCGCCCCGGCCGACTACGACAACGACGGCGACCTCGACCTCCTCGTCCTGCGCGGCGCGTGGCTCGGCGCCCACGGTCACCTGCCCAACTCGCTGCTGCGCAACGACGGCGACTGGCGCTTCACCGACGTGACCTTCGACGCCGGGATGGGCGCGCGCCCGCAGCCGACCCAGGTCGCGACCTGGGCCGACATCGACAATGACGGCGACCTCGACGTCTTCGTCTGCAACGAGGCGAGCGCGCGCGACCCCGCCCCCTCGCAGCTGTGGCGCGGCGACGGCGACGGCCGCTTCGTCGACATCGCGGCCGCGGCCGGCGTGACCAACGACCGCTTCTGCAAGGGCGCGAGCTGGGGCGACATCGACAACGACGGCGACCCCGACCTCTACATCTCCAACCTCGGCGCGCACAACCGGCTGCTGCGCAACGACACCGAGGGCGAGCGCGTGCGCTTCGTCGACATCTCGAGCGCCGCCGGCGTGATCGAGCCCATCGCCAGCTTCCCGACGTGGTTCTGGGACTACGACAACGACGGCAACCTCGACCTGTTCGTCGCCGCCTACGAGGCCGACGCCGCCGACACCGGCGACGCCCATCTCGGCCTGCCCAGCCCCGCCGCCACGCACCGGCTGTACCGCGGCGACGGCCGCGGCGGCTTCACGGACGTGACCGCTCGCGCGGGCCTGACCCGGCCGACCAGCGTCATGGGATCGAGCTTCGCCGACGTCGACAACGACGGCCTGCTCGACATGTACCTCGGGACTGGCGCGCCCCCCTTCGACATGCTGATGCCGAACCAGCTTTTGCGCGGCGCCCCGGGCGGCGCGTTCGAAGATGTCACCTACGCCGCCGGCCTCGGGCACCTGCAGAAAGGCCACGGCGTCGCCTTCGCCGACCTCGATCACGACGGCGACCTCGACGTCTTCGAGCAGCTGGGCGGCGCGTACCCGGGCGACGACTTCGCCGACTCGCTCTACGAGAACCCCGGCTTCCCCGGCCGACGCTGGATCTCCCTCGAGCTGGTGGGGACGCGCTCGAACCGGGCGGCGATCGGCGCGCGCGTGCACCTGCGGGTGCGCGACGCGGACGGGGGCGAGCGCTCGATCCACCGCCACGTGACCACCGGCGGTAGCTTCGGCGCGAGCCCCCGTCGCGTGCACATCGGCCTCGGCGAGGCGAGCGCGATCGAGTCGCTCGAGCTGCGCTGGCCCGGCGCGAGCGCGCCGCTGTCGCTCTCGGGCCTCCCCCTCGACGCGCACGTGCGCGTGGTCGAGGGCGCCGCGTCCTTCGAGCTCGTCACGCGCCCCGCGGCCACGCTCGGCGGCGCCTGACGCCGCGCCCGCTCAGCGCGGCGGCGTTGAGACTAGGCCGACGTTCTTCGGGCCCGGGAAGTCAAACCGGACGCGCTCGCAGCTCACGCCGTGCGCGACGTACATCGCCTCGATCGCGTCCAGCAGCTCGCGCTGGCCGAGCTTCTCCTCCGACCAGAAGTTGCAGCACGGGATCAGGATCGCCGGTCGCACCAGCGCCGCCGTCGCGATCGCGCGCGTCGCCGCGTCCGGGTGGAGCCCGACGATCAGGTCGTAGTACTCCGCGTCCGCAGCGTCGAAGCAGACCGCGCGCCCCGGGACCCCCTTGAGCGTATAGCCGCGCGGGTCGACGACCTCCGACTCGAGGTTGTAGCGCTTGCGCAGGAGCCGGCTGAGCATGCCCTGCCCGCCGGCGACGTCGGCGACGTAGCGCACCGCGCCCGGGAGGCGCTCGCCGATGTAGGTCGCTACCGACTCGAAGCGCCCCGGCGCGCCGTGAAACCGTCTGCGTCGCCCTGTCACCGCCGTCCGCCGCCGCGCGCACAAGGCTAGCAGCTCGCGCTGCTTCGAAGACATGTTCCTTCGAGAATGTAGGTACGCGCGTGCTATCGTCGCGCCATGGCGAAGCGCGACGACGCCGCCTCGGTGCACGAGTCCCTCTCCCAGCTGCGGCTGCGGCCGGTCGACGATGATCTCGAGGACATCGCGCGCCGCCTCGGGGCGCGCGAATTCACGGGCGGGGAGCGCTGGCCCGAGTGGCGCGCGGTCTTCGAACGGGCCGAGGCGCCGGCGCGAGCGCGCGCGCTCGCGCATCTCGAGTCGCGCTGGGGCGAGCCCATCCCCGATCTCATCACGCTGCGCCGCTGCTTCCGGCGCCACGCCCTGCGCGCTCACCACGCGCGGCTCGGCTGCATGTGCCTTGGACCACCCAACGAGCCCGCGCGCCTCGACGCCTGGGAGCGGCGCTACGGCCCGCTCCCTCGGCACGCGCGCGCCGTCCTGCTCGAGCTCGGCACGCTCCACGGCAGCGTCGACCAGGACTGCTACTCGCTGACCGCCGCGGACGACATGTTCAGCCCGCTCGGATCCGAGCCGACGCGCGAGCTCTTCATGCTCGAGCCCGACGACCTCGGCGAGTCCCTCGCGGCGCTCGGCCACGCGCTGCGCGAGCTCGCGAGCGGCCGGCACGAGTCGATCGACACGCGCGCGCCCCGGCCGAGCGGCGCGGGTGAGCGCCCGCGCGTGAGCCACATCTGGTCGTTCTTCGAGGGCAACCACGGCGACGCGAACCTCCTGCTCGTGCACGACGGTCCGCTCGCCGACGCCGTGCTCAGCTGGGACGATCTCCAGCACGGCGGCGGCCCCGTCACGGTCGCGGGGCACATCGTCGACGTGCTCTACGAGGGCTACCTCGAGGGCTTCTTCGAGGACGTGCTCGAGCTCGAGGACGCCGAGCAGCCGCTGCGCGCGTACGGCCGCTACGCGAAGGAGACGCTGCGGCTCGTCAAGGACGGCCTGCTCGAGACCGAGTAGCGCTCCAGCTCGGCTGGCGCGCAATTTTATCTGGATCCGTGATCGCCCCAGCAGGGTACTTGTTCGAGGTCTGGCGGGCTTGACGATGTCGACGGCTTGATTCCTTCAGGCAATTTCCGCGCGACCTGTCCGAACGAGCCCGGTGACCGGCATTACGGTCCATGGATGGCTCGCTCGCCACTCTCTCGCACGCGCTCGCGCTGAACAACCGGGGTACGCGTGGCCCCCACACTCGTCAGGCCTCCGCGGCGTCGCCGCGTCGCGTGCTAGGATCAAGTCGACTCGTGGACCCCGCACTTCGAGCTGAGAGCGAAGCCGACGCCGGGCGGGACGATGCCGACCGCGCCGCACCGGGTACGACGCCGCGTCCGCCCAACGCCTCCGCGATGGTCACCGCGTCCGGGACCATCGTGTCCCCGAAGAACCTCGCCGCCGCCCAGTCGGCGACGCGGGCCCCAACACCCGAGAGCGCTCCCCAGGCCTCGGCGATGGTCACCGCGTCCGGGACCGTCGTCTCCACGGAGAAGCTCGCCGCCCCGTCGAAGGAGTCCTCCGACCGCCCCGCGCCTGCGCAGTCGAAATCAGCGTTGAGCAACGAGGACATCGCGCAGCGGGATCTGGATCTGCTAATGGGCCCGGCTCCGCCCGAGAACGAGCACATCTTGAGCGGCACCGTCCTCTGCGACCGCTACCGCGTGGAGGCGTTGATCGGCATCGGCGCCATGGCGCAGGTGTACCTCGGCGAGCACCTCGAGGTCGGTCGGAAGGTGGCGATCAAGGTGCTGCTGACGGAGTGGAGCTCGAGCCCCGATGTGGCTGGGCGATTCGCCGCCGAGGCGCGCAACGCCAGCGCGATCGGCCACCCCGGGATCATCGACGTGTTCGACGCGGACGTCCTCGAGGACGGGCGACGCTTCCTCGTGATGGAGTATCAGGAGGGTCGGGACCTCGGGCTTATCCTCGACGAGCGCGGCTCGTTCCCGGCCCGTGAGGCCTGCGCGATCATGGGCGAGGTGGGCGCGGCGATCGACGCCGCGCACGCGGCCGGCGTCGTGCACCGAGACCTCAAGCCGGAGAACATTATGATCGCCCGCCGGGGCGACAACGAAGTGGTCAAGGTCCTCGATTTTGGCGTCGCCGCCAATCAAGCGCGGCTGTCGAGCGCCGCGGCGACGACCCCGGGCATGATCATCGGGACGCCCGAGCACATGGCCCCGGAGCAGTCGATCGGTGAAGCGGTCGGGCCCCACTTCGACATCTACGCCCTCGGCTCAACGCTGTTCACGCTGATCGCCGGTCGTCCGCCGTTTATCGATAAGAACCCGATGAAGATCCTCGTCGCCAAGCAGACCGCAGCGCCGCCCTCGCTCGGCGAGCTGGTCCCGGGGTTGCCGCAAAAGCTAATCGCGCTCGTCGACGACACGCTGGCGCTCGACCCCTCGCGGCGACCCGCGACGGCCCACGCGTTCGTCGAGCGACTCAACGAGGTGGTCCGGGCCTTTGACGAGCCGGCGCCCGACGAGACGCGACGGCCCTGGCTGGGATGGGCGCTGGTCGCCGGTGGACTCGGGGCGCTCGCGCTCGTGTTCACGCTCGCCAGCCAGCAGGCGCCAGCCGCCGACCCGCCCGCCACGGCCGGCGTGGCTCCCACGCCCGACGTCCAGGTCATCGCGACCACCGACGACCCCCGACCGGAGCCCACGACCGACACGCTCGCCGCGCGCGCGGAAGCGGAGAGCGACTCCGGACCTTCACCGGAGCCGTCGCCCGAGACGACGAATGACATGTCTCCCGGGACATCTCCCGAGACATCGCCCGAGACATCGCCCGACGCGAAGGCAAGAGCGAACACCGAGGCGAAGAGCGGGATCAAAGAGAAGCGCGGCAAGCCGCGGACCCCCGCCCACGAGACGTCCGCGTGCGAGCAGGTGCGCGAGCAGGCCAAGGTCGCGGCCCAGGCCTACCGCTGGAAGACGGTGCTCGAGCGCTCGAAGCAGCGAGAGTGCTGGCGACGATCCCGAGACGCGCGCAAGCTCGAGACCCAGGCCGCCATGGAGCTGGGCGACTTCCGCGGCTGCGTGAAGGCGGCGCGCGGGCTTAAAGACAACGACGTCGTGCGCTGGCGCGAACTGTGTAAGAAACGCGGGGGGCTCGGTTCGTGAAGCTGTGCATACGCATCTCGCTCTGTCTCGCGCTCGCGAGCGCTCAGCTCGTAGCGACGCCCGTGGGCGCGAGCCCGGCCGAAGTCGCGGAGGCCGACGCGTTGGAGCCCGACGCGTTGGAGCCCGACGCGTTGGAGCCCGACGCGTTGGAGCCCGACGCGTTGGAGCCCGAGGGCAGCCCGGTCGAAGACGCGGAGGTCGACGCGACCCCGGAGCGCCCGGACGCCGCAGTCGAGCCGAACGCGGACGCGCCAGCGTACCCCGACCGCCCAGATCTCGCGGGCGTGGCGCGGGCGTCCCTCGCGGTCGACACGTCCTCGCTCGGGGCTCAGAGCCTCGTGCTGCTCCGCCGGATCGAGGAGCTCGGCAACATCGAGCTGCGGCGCGCCGAGATCCTCCCGGGCCGCAGCGAGAACGACCCGGTGATCCAGATCCACGTCAGCGCGCTCGAGGACGGCGGCTATCAGATCACCAGCTCGCTGATGATCGCCGGCGAGCGCGTCGAGAACTCGATGCATGACGTCCGCTGCACGCTGTGCACGGAGGGAGAGTCGGTGGACCGCGCGCGCATCGAGGTCGGTCGGCTGATCCCCTTTGTCCGCGGACACGCGACGCGCGTGGTCGAGGAGGCGAAGGCGAGGGCGGAGGCGAACCGACAGCCCGCCGAGGACGAGGACGACGGGTCCGGTCAATTCAACCCGAAGTCAAAGGCCGGCATCGCGCTGCTCGTGGTCGGCGTGGCGGGGGTCGGCGCGGGCGTCCCGCTCGCGCTGCGGGCCCCGACCCCCAAGCCCGACATGCCGCTCGAGACGATCAACACCCGGCCGCCTGGCTACGCGCTGCTCGGCGTCGGCGCGGCGCTTGTGCTGATCGGGACGGGGCTGTTGATCGCCGGCCTCCGGCCCCGCGCCCGCGCCCAGGCGCGAGTCCTCCCCGTGCCGACGCCCGGCGGTGTCGCGGTGGTGGGCCGCTTCTGAGCGACCTGCTGTGCTCCTCCCTTCGCTCCTTCCTTCGCTCCTTTCATCGCTACGCACCACACAATGACTCGCCTCCGCACCGTCCTCCTGAGCGCCATCGCCGTCGTGGCCGCGGGCGCGCTCGCCTGCGTCGCTACCAACGAGGATCACTGCAACTTCCGCGGCGGCGACGAGTACTGCGCCAACAACCACGGCGAGCGCCGGTTCTGCAGCGTGTGCGTGGCCGAGTTCGACGGCTGCGCCCAGGCGGCCCCCGAGGCCTCCTGCCTCCCGCACGGCTCGAGCTCCGCGTCGGCGGTGACGACCGACGACGACCCGAGCAACAGCACGGCGCCGACGGGCGGACAGACGTCCACGGGCAGCGGCTCAACGACGAGCACGGGCTCGACCACGATCGCGTCCACCGCCACCACTACGTCCACCACCTCCACGACGACCACGAGCGCCACGGGCTCCACCTCGCCGCAGACCACGGGCTCCACCTCGCCGCAGACCACGGGCTCCACCTCCGACACGGACGGCCCGATCTGCGGCGACGGCGAGATCAACGGCGGCGAGGTCTGCGACGGCGCCAACCTCAACGGGAACAACTGCACCAACTTCCCGCCGTGGACCGGGGGCGCGCTGGCCTGCGGCGACGACTGCCTCTCGTACGACCTGACCGGCTGCTGCCTCGGCGAGGGCAGCGCGTGCGAGGTCCTCGACGACAACTGCTGCGCGGGCTTCTCGTGCGGGCTCGACGCGACATGTAACTGAGGACATGTCCAAAGAGCTCGCGGCCGCGGCGTCCGCGTGTCGACGCGCGGACTTTCACCACGGGCTGCGAGGCGAGGCTCTACCGTCACCTCAGACGCGTCGACGCCGACGCAGGCCGAGCGCCGCCGCGAGCAGCATCAGCGGCGCCGCCGGCTCACCGCCGCCCGAACGACAGCCGCAGCCCGGCGCGTCCTCGCCCCCGCTCGCGCCGACGGTCTCGGTGTCCGTCGCCGCGCCCGAGGGGTCGCCGTCCGAGCTCGCCTCGCCCGTCGGCCCCGCCGAGCTCTCGCCGCCGGTCGACCCGTCGGAGTCGCTCCCGCCGCTCCCATCGCTCCCCGAGTCGGTCCCGGCCGTCGTCTCGTCGACGTCGCCGTAGACGGTGACCACGACGTTCGAGTCGAGCGCGAACTCGCTGACGCCCACGGTGTAGTCGATCGTCGCCGTGTTCTCGTAGGTGCCGAGGGCACCCAGCGTCACGGTCAGCTCGACGCTGCCGCCGGCCCCCTTGCCCAGCGTCCCGATGTCCCACGCCACCGTGTCCCCGTTGAGCGCGCCGCCCTCGCTCGCGGACACGAACGCGGCCCCGGCGGGCAAGGTGTCATGAAGGACAGCCGCGAGCGCCGTCGTCGGCCCGAGGTTCGTGTAGCTGATGGTGTAGGTGACCTCGGGCAGGTCCGTCTGCGCGGGCCCGTCCTTGATCAGCTCGAGCTTCGGGAAGCCCTCCGCGGTCGCGCACGGCGCCTCGAACAGCGAGTTGAGGAACAGGCGCGTGCCCTGGGTGTCGGGGTTCTCCGAGATCGGCAGGTCCGTTTTGTACTCGTGCCCGCCGAGGTAGCTGACCTTCCCCGCGCCCAGGCAGCGCGCGTCGGCGTTGCCGTTGGACTCGGGGCACACGCCGTCGATCACGCCCGTCATCCACACGTCGTTGACCCCCACCGGCGTCCCCTGCTCGGTGATCATCACGATGTCGTCGGCCTTGTACATGTCGCCGTCGGGCAGCGTGTAGGCGGGCTCGCTGCCGCCGACCGACTCGAACGCGCCGTCGAGCTGGCCGAACGCGGTGTCGGCGTTGTAGAAGTCGTGCGCGTCGGGCCCGTCCCCGATCAAGAAGCCGTTGGGCGTCAGGAAGTAGCCGAAGGGGTCGAGGTTCTCGAAGGCGTTGACGGCCTGGCACTCGGCGAAGAAGTGTGTCGGGTGAGACAGGTAGCTGCGGACCTCGGCGACGACCTCCGGGTTGTCCTCGGCGTCGCCGACCCCCCAGTGCATCGACATCAGCTGGCAGTAGACCGGCACGCCGCGCTCGTTGAACAGCGCGCCGTCGTTGTGCACCTCGTCGCTCGGCCCCGAGACCTCCTCGACGTCGAGCATGTCGGGGCTCTCGTCCGGCCAGCCGGGATCGCCGGTCGAGTCGGGGATCTTGGCCGCCTGCATGTAGCCGCGCGCGATGTCCTGGTTGCCGTCGGCGAACATCGCGATCGTCGGCGCCGCGACGAGGGTGTGCGCGACATCGGCGTCGAAGGCCTCCGTGACCTCGTGGACCGCCGTGTCGGGGTTGTCCTGCTGCCACGCGTCGATGATCCCCAGCGCCTCGTCGGCGTCGGCGGCGTCGATCACGAACGGGCCGCCGCGGTAGCCGTGACCATCGACGACGTCGTTGGTCTGGTGGTCGACGGCCGAGGTCGTGAAGTCGACGTCGCCGAAGCCCTTACCCTCACGGATCGTCCACTGGATCTCGACGCCCTGGCGCAGCAGCTCGTAGACGAGCCCGTAGGCCTCGAGCATGCCCATGTCCTGGTAGTCGGTGTCCATCGGGATGATCAGCGCGCCGGGCTCAAAGGTCTCGGCGCTCGCGACCGCGGGCGCCGCCGCGACCGTCGACAGGAGCACGATCGGAACAATGCGCTTTATCAAGACAGTCTCCCCCGCGCCCGAGTCACGAAGCGGCCACGGCGGCCGCGGCGTCTCGCAATCCCCGCGGCCGGTGAGAGCGCGATCGATCGGCCGCTGTACACGATTGCTTGGACCACGACGACCACCGCGAATTCCAATCACGCGTGTTCACGCGCCGCGTCCACGCGCGATTCTGAGCCCGCCGTCGCTACGAGCGAAGACGGCGAGCTTCGTCAAGCCGCGCGGCTCATCATCGATCGACGTCGAGAGCTCGACATCGCGACCGCGTCGATCGAGCCCTGTCGAGCCGCCGGTCGTCGGGTCCATGACGCGCGCGTCACGTCTCGACGACGCGCGGCGCGTCGCGGCGCGTTGGAGCCCCATCGCGCGCGCGCCTCGAGACGCCGCTACGACTGCGCGCCGAGCCGTGATCCGCCGCGTGTATGATCACTTCACATGCCCACTGCCTCGACGCAGCCCACCTCCATCATCATCCCCGACACGTCCGCCCTCATCGAGAACCCAGAGGTCATCGCTCGCCTCGTGAAGGGCCCCAACGTGCTGCTGCTGCCGCAGCGGGTGATCGAGGAGCTGGGCGCGCTGCAGCACAGCCGGATGAAGAGCGACGGCGTGAAGATGGCCGCGCGCGAGGTGACCCGCCGCGTGCTCGAGCTGCGCGCCGCCGGGCTGATCAACCACGGCGTCAAAGACCTGCTTAAAGGGACACGTACTACCGAGAGCTTCCGCCGCCACCCCAGCGGCGGCATCGTCGCCTGGGAGCCCGACGACGACCCCGCGGGCCGCTACGGCGATCGCAGCGGCGACAACGTGATCCTGGCGACCGCGCGCGCGGTGAAGGAGCTCATCACCGACGACGAGCGCTTCGCCGTCCGCGTGATCTCGGAGGACGGCAACCTGCTGCTGAAGTGCGACTCGCTGGGGATCCGCGGCGAGAACCTGCGCTTCGGCAAGATCGAGCTCTCGTCGCCCAAGGACCTCTACCGCGGGCACCGCAAGGTCTTCGTCGACGGCGCGGTGATCGACGCCTTCATCGAGTCCGGCGAGCCGGGCGAGCGCGCGATCCCGGTCTCGGCGCTCGGCGTCGAGCTCGACGCGCGCGCGCTCTCGTGGAACGAGGGCGTCATCCTCACCGACCGCGACCGCAACAGCGAGTTCGTGCTCACGCGCTTCAACCCCTCACGCAGCCGCGGCGTGCTCGAGGATCTGCGCTTCGCCCAGTACTGGGACCGCAAGCGCATGAAGTACATGCCGCGGCCGATCCTCGGCTTCACGCCGGGCGACCCGCTGCAGGTGCTCGCGCTCGAGTTCCTGCTCGACCCGAGCGTCGCGCTGGTCGTCATCGACGGCCGCGCCGGCTCGGGCAAGACGCGCCTGACGATCGCGGCGGCGCTCTACCTGACCTGCGGTCAGCCGACCGCCGCCCGGATCCGCCGCTCGCAGCCCGACGAGAACGAGTCGCGCTTTCACAACGGGCTGCTGCTGCTGCGCCCCGAGTACTCCTCGTCCTCCTTCGAAACCGGCTATCTCCCGGGTGACCTCGGCGACAAGATCGGCCCGTGGCTCGCGCCCGCGCTGCAGGCGATCCGCGCGATCGGGGTGCTGAACGAGCACGACTTCCTCGGCCAGCTCAACGCGCAGAAGCGCCTGCACATGACCTCGACCGCGCTGCTGCGCGGGCTCGACATCGAGGGCTGCGTCGCCATGGTCGACGAGCTGCAAAACGGCGACCGCCACCTGGCCAAGACGCTCATGAGCCGGTTCTCGCACACCGCGAAGGTCATGCTCACGGGCTGCATCGACCCCGTGCAGATCGACAACCCCTACGTCGACTGGCGCAGTAACGCGCTCGCGCGCATCAAGCACACCTACCGTGACTTCGGGCCCTACGTCGCGCAGATCTCGCTCGAGAAGAACTACCGCGGGCCTATCTCGACGAAGGCCGACGAGCTGTAGCGGCGCGCGTCGACCGCGGCCTCCGCGAGAAACTATTATGTAACATGTCTATTAAGACATGTAATACAATATAGAACGTATACGCGATCACCGCCGCGGAGATTCTCGCGAGACTGGGGAATTACCCACGTAGACGAGGAGGCGGGGGCCGTCGATAATCGGCGCCGACGGAGCCTATCAGCCGTCGCGAAGGAGTTCCCATATGACGATGGCATTCAGCGCACCGATCGCGCGCGGATTTAATCACAACGTCAGCCACCGCGGCGTCATCTTCCACGTTCAGACCGAGGCCTCACAGCACGCGCGCCCGCGCGTCACCACGCACGTGTTCGTCGGCGGTCGCGTCGTCGCCTCGCGCGGGGGCGCGGAGGAGATCGCGCTCGCCAGCGTCGCCGCGCGGATGAAGGACCAACACCGTGCTCTGCTCCGCGCGTTGATTCACGACGAGCTCGCGCTCCCCTCGGACTTGTTCGCGTCACGCGTCGGTCAGGCCGCGCTCCCGACACCGCAGAAGCAGGTCAGGCCTTCGAAGCACCAAGCGCCGCCGCTGCGACCGCGCCCGCAGCCCTCGGTCCCCGCGATCAAGGGGATGCGGGAGGGCGAGCTCCGGCTCGCGCTGGATCACTTCGGGCTGCTCGCCGGGCTGGCGCCCCACACGAGCACGCTCCGCCAGCTGGGCACCGCGCTCGCGGTGCTGCGCGGGCTCGACGTCGGGGAGGGAATCACGCTCGCCGTCATGGACGAGCTGCTCACGCTGCAGCGGCGGCTCATCGAGACGTGCCGGTCCTCGGCCCCCGCGCCCACGCCCGAGCGAGTCACCGCGCTGCGCCGCGACGCCTCGGCGCTCGCGACGGCGCTGCTCGGCTCGCGCACGGGCGCCGCGCGTCGACGGCCGAAGGCTCCCCGTCGAGAGCGCGTGCACTGATCCGATCTGACTCGCGCCGCCAGGGTCAGTTCATCGGCACGACCTGGCCGCCGGTGATCGTCGGCACGAAGCGGAACGGGTCAGCCGAGAAGCCGCCGTCCAGGACCCACGGGCTGCGGTTGATCTGCGGCAGCAGCAGGCGGATCCCGATCCCGAAGCCGTGCGAGAGCTTGGTCTGGTAGATGTTTTTAAAGACAGTTCCGGCGTCATAGAACAGCACCCCGCCGAGGTGGATCGCGCGCCACACGAGCGGCTTGGTCCGCAGCTCGACGTTGAACAGCAGCGAGTTGACGCCGAAGTCGATGAGGTGCTGGCTCGGGAAGCCGCGCAGCCCGTTGTTGGCGCCCAGCGACTCCTGCACGTTGGTCGTGTCGTTCCAGCGGGTCGTGAGCGCGACGCGCCCGACCAGGCGCACGGGGCCGAGCATCGGGCTGGCGACGCGAAACCGCCCCTCGAAGCGCCCGTCGATCCACTCGCCCGCCTGCCAGCGCGCGCGCGGGCCGACGGAGATCCGGATCAGCGCGCCCTTCGGCGCCCAGGTGTAGCCGACGCCCGCGCTGGTGACGAGCGACTCGTAGGTCGAGCCGAAGGCCTTGATCGGCGCGTTGATCGTGCCGCCGAGGCTCGGGCCGACGCGCACGTTCTCGCTCTGCCCGAAGGTGTCGAGGTTCTGAAAGACCACGAACTTCGGCTGAAAGATGTTGATCGAGATGCCGGGGCCGACCTCGCGCCGCGCCTTGGGCGGGACCTGATCGAGGAACTCGAGCGCGCGCGCCGGGTCGACGCCAGACTCCTCGACGATCGAGGTCTGCCGATCGGTCGCGTAGAAGAACACGCTGAGGGTGGTGCGCAGCTTGACGCCCTCGCGAAACGCGACGCCGACGCGCCCGCTGATGAACTGCTCCCGCCAGATCCGAAGACCCGCCGCGTTCGCGCTCTCCCCCTCCGCGCCCTCGGCCTCGACCTCCTCGCCGTCGGGGACCCACGGCTCCGGGACGCCGTTGGCGAGCTGCCGGCGGATCCGCGAGTCGTAGCTGCCGCTGATCGAGAACGAGAAGCGCTGCGCGAGGTTGTAAAACGGTCGCCCGACGCTCCCGCTGACGTAGCCGCCCTCGGGACGTCCCGAGCCGCGATTGAAGATCAGGCCGCCGCCCTGCCCGATCGCGATCGGGCGCCCGAAGGTGCGGCGCGTCGAGTAGCTCTCGCCGAGGGTGAAGACGTCGGGGCGCAGCGCGAAGGGGATCCTCGCCGTGTGGCCGACGCCGGCGACGTTGCGCTCGACGATCGCGACGTTGAGCGAGTTGAGCTGGCTCGTGATGTTAAAGCTCTGCTCGAGGCGCAGGCTCCACAGGTCTCGCGTGTGCACGAGCACGCCGACCTCGTCCGGGTTGTCGGTCTGGATCGGCACGATCCGCACGAGCGAGAACAGCCCCATCCCGCGGAGGTTTCGCATGCTCTCCTCGATGAAGCGATCCTCGTAGGCCTCGCCCTCGACCATCAGCAGCTCGCGGCGGATCACGAACTCGCGCGTGAGCACGTGCAGCTTGTTGAAGGCGACCGGGATCAGCTCGCCCTTGCGAAACACCTGCTCGCGGTCGAGCTTGATCCAGGCGATGCGCTTGCCCTCCGGCGCGCGCTCGAGCTCGAGGCCCTGCTCGTCGAGCACCGCCTGCATCCGCTCCCACTCGTAGGTCTTCTCGCCGGTCTTGCGCTTCGTCGGAGTCGACCCCGCGCCCGCCGAGCCCGCGCCCGTCGTGTCCTCCGCGCCCGCGCCCGCGCCCGCGCCCGTCGACTCCGGCGTCACCTCCGGCTTCGACGCGGCGCTCGGCTCCGGCCTCGGCGGGGGCGAGCTGAGCGACGTCTCGCCGCTGTACGCCCGCGCGCGCGGGGGCGCGGCGTCCTCCGCGACGGGCCCCGCGACGGGCTCGTCGGTCGCGGGGGCGCCCTGTCCCAGCAGGGCGAGAACCAGTCCGAGCTCGGCTGGCGTCGCCGCGAACACGTGATCACGCTAGGCCGGGCGACCGCGCGGGGCAACAGGATTGTTCAGCCGCTCGCCCGCCGCGCGCATCGCTCAAGCATTTCAAACACTTAGCGCTCCTCTTGAGACCGAGTACTCGGCTCGCTACGCGACCGCCCGCGCGCGCCTTGGAGCCAACGAGGGCGCATCGCCGCGCCCATCCTCGAAGCCGTCGCGCGCGCGAGCGCGGGGCTGTTCGCGCGCGCCTCATCGTTGCACGCGCAAGCGCGTTTTGACCGCGCGCCGGCCAGGACCCTATGCTCCTCCGCGGTGAGCTGGAGACGGACCCAGCTGGTGCGCGGCGCCTGCTCGGCGGTCCTCGTCGCCGCCTGTCAGACCGCGCCGCGCGTGCCGGCGACCCGCGCCCCCGCGAGCGCGGGCGCGACGAGCCATCCCCAGGTCACGGGCACGCCCGCGCCGCGCCGCGCCGCGGACGACGTGCCCGTCGTCGGCTTCCCCGAGGAGCCGCCGCCGCGCAACGACGTGACCTTCGAGAACAACGTGCCGGTGCGCATGCGCGACGGCGTCGTGCTCTACGCGGACGTTCTCAGGCCCGCGGGCGAGGGCCGCTACCCGGTGCTGATCTCGCGCACGCCCTACAGCACCGAGCGGCCGCACCGCTACGACGAGGGGCTGTTCTTCGCCCAGCGCGGCTACGTGTTCGTGTTTCAGGACGTCCGCGGCCGTCACGAGTCCGAGGGCCAGTGGGACCCCTTCCGCGACGACATCCGCGACGGCTACGACACGATCGAGTGGGCCGCGGCGCAGACCTGGTCGACGGGACAGGTCGCGCTGCAGGGCCACTCCTACGGCGGCCAGGTGCAGTGGCGCGCCGCGATGTCGTCGCCGCCGCACCTCGTCACCATGTTCCCGCTCGCGGCGGCGACGAGCCCCTACCACGACTGGGTCACGCAGGGCGGCGCGTGGCGGCTCGCGTTTAACTTCGGCTGGTGCGCGATCCGGCAGGAGACCCGCGTGATGCAGAACGACTACATCCACAGGCCGCGGGGCGGCCCCGAGGAGCTGAGCTACGAGCGCATCCTCTGGACCCTGCCGCTGCAGGACATGCCCCGCGCGGTCGGGCGCGAGTCGACGATCTACCGGACCTGGATGGCGCACCCGAGCTACGACGACTACTGGCGGGCGATCAACGCCGAAGAGGTCCTCGAGGACATCCCGATCCCGGTGCACAGCCTCGGCGGGTGGTTCGACATCTTCGCCCAGGGCACCCTGCGCGGGTACCAAGGGATGCGCGCGCGCGGCGGCAGCGAGCGCGCGCGTCGCTACAGCTTCCTCACCATCGGCCCGTGGGGCCACGCGCCCTCGGTCCGCTACGGCGAGCTCGACTTCGGCGACGCCGCCTACTTCAGCCAGGCGGCGCTGCAGTTGCGCTGGTACGACCACTGGCTGAAGGGCGTGGACAACGGCGTCGACCGTGAGCCGCCGGTGCGGATCTTCATCATGGGGCGCAACGAGTGGCGCTTCGAAAACGAGTACCCGCTGGCGCGCACGCGCTACACCCCGATGTACCTGCACAGCGAGGGCCACGCCAACTCCGCGCGGGGCGACGGGCGGCTCTCGTGGTCCGAGCCCGGCGCCAACGAGCCCGCCGATCGCTTCGACTACGACCCGCAGCTGCCGGTCCCCAGCGTCGGCGGTCACACCTGCTGCGGGGCGCCGGTGCCCGAGGGCCCCCGGGACCAGCGCGAGCTCGAGGCGCGCGACGACGTGCTGGTCTACACGTCGGCGCGCGTCGAGGATGAGCTCGAGGTCACCGGCCCCGTCAAGCTCGTGCTCTACGCGTCCTCCGACGCGCTCGACACCGACTTCGTGGTCAAGCTCGTCGACGTCTACCCGAGCGGCGAGGCGTACAACATGGCCGAGGGCGTCCTGCGCGCCCGCTACCGCGACGGCCTGGATCGCCCGCGCCTGCTCGAGCGCGGCCGCGTCTATCGCCTCGAGGTCGACCTCGTGGGCACGAGCGTGGCTTTTCAGCCAGGTCACCGCGTGCGCGTCGACATCACGAGCAGCCACTTCCCGCAATTCGACCGCAACCCCAACACGGGCGCGCCGCTCGGCGCGAGCGCGGAGACCCGCGTCGCGCGTCAGACCGTCTATCACAGCCGCGTGAGGCCGTCGCACATCCTGCTGCCGGTGATCCCGGCCGAGGGCGACGCGCGCGACGGGAGGCCCCCCCGCGCGGGCCGACGCGCGCGCTGACGTGACGAGGCTCTCGCGCGCGCCGACGTCCGCGCGCCGGCGACACGACGCGAGCGCGGCGGTGCGATATGGTGCCGCGTGCTCGCGCGCGACCTCCAAGGCGGGACCCGAGAGCGCGGATGACGACCCCGATCATCATCACGCTCGTCGTGCTCGCCGGCATCCTCACGGCGATCGTGCTCCTCTCGCTCGCGCCGGAGCGCGTGCTGATGACGGGCCTGATCCTGCTGCTCGCGCTCGGCGTGCTCTCGCCCGAGGACGCGCTGCTCGGCTTCGCCAACGACGGCCTCATCACGATCGCGGCGCTGTTCATCGTCATGGACGGGCTGCGCCGCACGGGCGCGACCAACGTGCTCGGCTCGCGCCTGCTCGGCAACCCCAGCAGCGTCGCGGTCGGTCAGCGCCGGATCATGGTCGTGACCTCGCTGCTGAGCGCCGTGCTCAACAACACCCCGGTCGTCGCCATGATGGTGCCGATCGTCAACGAGTGGGCGCGCAAGCACCGGCTCGCGGTCTCGCGGCTGCTGCTGCCGCTGAGCTACGCGGCGCTCCTGGGCGGCATGCTGACGCTGGTCGGCACGAGCACGACGCTGGTCGTCAACGGGCTGCTGATCGCGGAGGGTCACGCCGGCGGCCTGGGCATGTTCGAAATCGCCTGGGTCGGCGCGCCGCTGCTCGTGCTCGGCACGCTCTTGGTCCTCGCCACCGCGCGCTTCCTGCTGCCCGCCCGCGACTCGCCGATCAGCCAGTCCGAGGACCCGCGCGAGTACACCTTCGAGATGCTCGTCGAGCTGGGCTCGCCGCTCGCGGGCAAGACCATCGGCGAGGCCGGCCTGCGCAACCTCGGCGGCACCTACCTGATGGAGATCGAGCGCGACGGCGAGATCATGGCGGCGGTCGCCCCCAGCGCGCGCCTGCGCGAGCGTGATCGCTTGGTGTTCGTCGGCGTCGTCGACACGGTGCTCGAGCTCAAGCGCATCGCCGGGCTCCAGCCAGCCACGAACCAGGTCTTTAAGCTCGACGCGCCGACGCCCGAGCGCTGCCTGATCGAGGCCGTCGTCTCCTACAGCTTCCCCTACCTCGGCCGCACGATCCGCGACGCCCGCTTCCGCTCGCACTACAACGCCGCCGTGATCGCGGTCGCGCGCAACGGCGCCCGCATCCCCGGCAAGATCGGCGACATCGAGCTGCAGGCCGGCGACACGCTGCTGCTCGAGACCCACCCGAGCTTCGTCGACCACAACCGCGACTCCCGCGACTTCTTCTTGATCAGCCGCATCGAGGGCTCCGAGCCGCCTCGCCTGGGGCGCGCCTGGCTCGCGCGCCTCGTGATCGCGCTGATGGTGCTCGTCGTCGCTACTGGGGCGCTGAGCATCCTCAAGGCCTCGCTGCTCGCGGCCGTCGCGATGGTCGCGCTGGGCTGCTGCCGCGGCGCTGAGATCGCGCGCGCCATCGACCTCAGCGTCGTCATCGCGATCGGCGCAGGCCTCGGCGTCGGCAAGGCGATGGCCGTCAGCGGCGCGGCGCTGTGGATCGGCGAGGGCATGATCGCCGCGCTCGGATCCGCCGGCAGCGACCCCGTGGTGCTGCTCGCGGCGATCTACGGCCTGACGATGATCTTCACCAACATCATCACCGGGAAGGCGGCCGCGGTCCTGATGTTCCCGATCGCGGTCGCGGTCTCGGCCCAGCTGAGCGTCGCGCTGATGCCCTTCGCGATCGCGGTCGTGATCGCCTCGGCCGCGAGCTTCGCCACGCCGGTCGCCAGCCAGACCAACCTCATCGTGTTCGGCCCCGGTGGCTATCGCGCCCACGACTTCCTGCGCCTCGGGCTGCCGCTGAGCGCGCTCGCGTGGCTCCTCACCGTGCTGATCGTCCCGCGCGTCTGGGGCTTCTGAGCGCCGAGGGCTCGACGCGGTCGCGATCGGTCCCAAGTGCCGATCGAGTTCGGGTCGGGTATGCTCATACACGTGAAGCGGGACGCACGGACGCGGGGGTTATCGACGCGCTCGCGCTGCCGCGGGCCCGCGCTCATGCTGCTCACGCTGGCGCTCGGCTGCTTCGTCGACTCGGGCGGCGCCACGAGCCCGACGACCACATCAGCCGAGACCGGGACCGAGACCACGGACAACATCTGCAGCCCCGGCGCGGCCGGCTGCGCCTGCGAGGACGGGGCCTGTCTGCCGGGCCTGGCGTGTCAGGGCGGCGTCTGCAAGACGACCCCTGGCTCGACGAGCGCCGGGACCTCGACGAGCTCCGGGAGCTCGACGACCGGGAGCGCGATGACCCTGGGCTCGACGACCGCGAGCGACGAGACCACTGGGCAGAGCGACTGCGGGAGCTGCCCGCTCCTGCGCCCCAACGTCATGTTCGTGCTCGACTACTCGGCGTCGAACAACTACGAATTCGGACCCCCGACGGACGCGCTCACGCGCTGGCAGGCCCTGCAGCAGGTGATGCTCGAGCTCGACACCGCAGGCGGCGGGCACCCGTGGGCCAACACCAACCTGGCCGTGATGCGCTTCGGCCACGACCCGGATCCCATGACCGCCGGGACCACGATCCCCAACGACAGCAGCGGCATCGTCGACGGCCAGCGCGTCGATCACTTCTGGTACGACGAGCGCGATCCGCAGGCCCTCTACTACGAGTGCAACGACGGCCTGCTCGCGTCCCTCGCCGCGATCGAGCCGCCGCTCGGCGGCGAGCTGTTCGGCATCGGCACCTGGACCCGCGGCGCGCTCGTGCTCGCCGCGCAGAAGATCGCGCAGAGCCAGGCCGCGCACCCTGACGAGCTCAATGATCCTCCGCGGCCCTACGCCGTCGTGCTGGTCACCGACGGCGAGTGGACCAACGCGAACGGGCTGGGTCAGGATCCCGAGGACGACCCGGTGCTCGCCGCCGCCAAGCTCAACGCGGTCGATGGCGTCCCCGTGCACGTGATCTTCACCGGGGCCGCGGGCGGCACGGCCGCCACCGCCGCCCAGGACCTCGCCGAGGCCGGCGGCACCACGCAAGCGCTCGTCGCCGAGGACGTCGACAGCCTGGGCCTCAGCGTCACCAGCGTGCTCGAGACCATCCTCGCGGGCCCGCTCGTCGTCGAGACCGAGTGCTGCGACCCGGCCTGCGGCGCGAGCTGAAGGTCCGCGCGCAGCCGAAGGTCGCAGCTGTGGCATGCTCGCGCGCGATGGAGGTCGATCCAGCGACCATCAACGCCGCCGCGCTCGTCATGCCGTGCGCGCGGCTTCACGAGACGCTCGAGTTCTTCCGCGCGCGGCTCGGCTTCCGCGTCGACGCGATCTACCCCGCCGATGACCCGCGCGAGGTCGAGCTCTCCGGGCACGGGCTGCGGCTGCACCTGCGTCGCGTCGCCGCGGACCCGGGCGCGGCGCCGCGACTGCGGGTCGTCTCCTCCGCGGTCAGCGAGACGCGCGAGCTCGTCGCGCCCAACGGCGCGCGCGTCGAGCTCGTCCCGGCGACCCCGACGCGCGCGCCCCCTCCCCTGCGCGAGGATCTCGTGATCACCCACGACGGCGAAGGCGCGCGCTGGGTCGTCGGTCGCGCCGGGATGCAGTACCGCGACCTCATCCCGGGTCGCCTCGGCGGCCGCGTCATCGCCTCTCATATCCGCATCCCCGCCGGCGGCCCGGTGCCCGACTCCGTGCACTTTCACGAGGTCCGCTTCCAGCTGATCTTCTGCTACCGCGGCTGGGTCCGCGTCGTCTACGAGGATCAGGGCCCGCCCTTCGTGCTGCGCGCCGGCGACTGCGTGCTGCAGCCGCCGCGGATCCGGCACCGCGTGCTCGAGAGTTCACCTGGCCTCGAGGTCATCGAGATCGGGTGCCCCGCCGAGCACCCGACCCGCCTCGATCACGCGCTCGCGCTGCCCACCGCCGCCCTCGACCGGACGCGCGCGTTCTCGGGGCAGCGCTTCGTTCGACACGAGGTGGCGGGCGCGCGCTATCAGCCCTGGCGCGCGGCGGGCTTCGAGGCCCGCGACGCCGGGATCGCCGCGGCGACCGGCGGCCTCGCGGACGTACGCGTCGCGCGACGGCGCGGCGACACGCCGCCCGCTCCCGTCCCGCTCACGCGCGCGGGGGAGCTGCTGCTGCTGTTCGTGCTCGCCGGCGAGGTCTCGCTCGAGACCCAGACCCAGACCCAGACTCAGGCGCCAGAGCGCCTGCGCGCCGGCGCCTGCGTGAGCGTTCCGCCAGGCGCCTACGCCCGCCTGATCGAGCCGAGCCCAGCGCTCGAGCTGCTCGAGGTCACGCTCCCTCAAACCTGAGATGCGCGTCGAGCAGCGGGTCGAGGCCGTCGCCGCTGAGCAGCGCGGCGCACCAGCTCTCGACCTCCGCGATCTCGACGCCCGCGAGGCCGGCCCGGCGCAGCTCGCGGAGCCGCCGACGCTCGCGCGCGGTGACGTGCCCGTCGAGGATGAAGCCGAGGATCAGCAGCAGCGTGCACAGGCGCTGGATCGCCTCGGGGGCCGCCCGCAGCCTCGCCGTGTAGTCCCGCGGCAGGTCGGCCGGCGTGATCGCGATGTCGTAGCCCTCGAGCACCTTCTTGGCCAGGTAGTAGTGATTGAAGTGATAGTCGCGCTTGCTGACCGCGACCAGCTGGAGCGTGTCGTAGATCAGCGCGTGTCCGTCGGGCCAGCGCTCGACCTCCTCGGCGGGCGGCAGCCGCTCGCTGATGTGGTCGATCAGCTGCTGCCCGATGATGTGAACCTTCGCCTCGCGGATGATCACGTGGGTCGCGTAGCCGTTGATCAGCATGTAGAGCGGCATGCCGATGAAGTCGAGCACCTCGCGGATCGCCAGGCGCCCGAGCAGCCGCGCGACGACGTACTGGAGCACCTTCTTGCCGAGGAAGCCCTTCAGCCGCAGCAGCAAGGTGTACAGAAACAGCAGCCAGCGGTTGATCCCCAGCAGCGGGTCGATCCCGTAGCGCAGCAGGCCCTTGGCTTTCTCCCGGAACGCGATCCGCAGCAGCGCCTCCATGCGCTCGTGCTTGTCGGCCGCGCACATCATCCCGGTCGCCACCGCGATCTCGTGGACCGCCCAGACGTTGATCAGCACCAGGCACTGCAGCTCGATCACCATCACGAGCACGCCCCACAGCAGGTGGGCCCAGGGCAGCGCGTAGGGCCCGTAGAGCGGGATCGTGATCGGGTAGGTCGGGAACAGCGTCGGCGCGGCGTAGGCCGGCAGGTAGTAGCTCATCGCGCCGACGATCGCGATGCTCGCCGAGAGCGTGACCGCGACGCGGTGCCGGCTGCGGATCACGCGGCGCTCCTCCTCGCTCAGGAGGTGGAGGTCGTCGTCGGTGTCGACCGCGTGCACCGGGAGGCGCTGAAAGAAGCGTCGGCTCAGGGAGTTCATGTCGCGACGGCCGGCGAGATCCTGGCCTGGAGTCACACGCCCGCGCAAGCGCGGGGCGCGATCGAGCGCGCGCGCGCGCGCGACGGGCGAAACAGCGGCGTTAAACGCGAACCGCCGAGCGCGTGGGGGCGCTCGGCGGCGGCGACGGGGCGCCCCGTGTCGCGCGTCGGCGACCGGAGCACGCGTCACGCGGGCGTCACTGGATGATGACGCCGCAGTCGTTGACCTCGCTCGGGACGCAGCCCTCGCACTCCCAGCGGAAGTTGTCGATGGCGGCCGCCGACGCGAGGATCGAGTCACCGAGGTCGGAGAGGAACAGCGTGAGCTGGAAGGTCTCCTCTGGCACCGCCGGGCCGCGCGCGACGAACCAGTTGGTCGCGGCGTTCCCCTCGTAGCCGGTGCCCGCGAGCTCGGGCGCGTTGTTCGTGAACTCGAACGCGTTGGCCGCGTCGAGCGAGGTGATCGTCAGCGGCGCGTCGTTCACGAAGGTCAGGTTGCCCGTGTACGCGTCAGACGTGGACCACACGACGAACTGATCGTTGTACTGCGAGTCCACCCACGTCGGCCACTCCGAGCTGAAGAACGCGAAGTCGAAGATGAAGCCCTCGGTGCCGGGCGGGACCGTGATGTCGAACTGGATCGTGATCGCGTCGTTCGAGTCGTCCCAGCCGTTGCCGATCCACCACTGGTAGAGGCTGTCGGAGCAGTCGCCAGTGCCGTCGCAATCCATAAAGGGCGTGCCGCCGGCGCCGTTGTTCGAGCCGTAGGCCGCGGTCAAGGGCGACGGGAGGCCGCCGGGGCCGGGGTTGTCATTGTTCTGGTTATCGCCGTTGCCGCCCTGGGAGCCGCTCTGCTCGACGACCACGCCCTGACCGTTCGGGTCGGAGATGACGCCCGTCGAGAGCAGCAGGAAGGCGTTCGAGGTGTTCGGCGCGATCTCGTCGTCGTTCGGCGAGATCCACGGGTTCGGGTTGGGCACCCAGTGCCCGCTCGTGCCGTACTCGGTGACGACGCGCCACGAGTTCGGGTTGTTCGCGTCGATCTGCACGTTGCTGACCTGGATCGAGTTGGTCTCGTCGCCCGGGCAGTTGAGGCCGATCGCCTCGAGCGGGCCGTTGTTCTGCCAGTCGTCGCAGTCCTGGTACTCCGCTGGCGCCTCGCAGTTCATGTCGCCGTCGCCGTCTCCGTCGCCGTCTCCGTCGCCGTCTCCGTCTCCGTCGCCGTCTCCGTCTCCGTCGCCGTCTCCGTCTCCGTCGCCATCACCGTCGCCGTCTCCGTCGCCGTCTCCGTCTCCGTCTCCGTCTCCGTCTCCGTCGCCGTCGCCGTCGCCGTCTCCGTCTCCGTCACCGTCGCCGTCGCCGTCGCCATCACCGTCGCCGGTGGTCGTCTCGCCCTCGGTCTCCCCGAGCGTCGGATCCGTGTTGCCCTCGGTCTCGCCCTCGGTCTCCCCGTCGGTTGCAGGACCCGCCGAGGGATCGGTGTCATCGGAGTCCGAGTCGGACTCGCCGATCGTGACGGTCGAGCCGGTGTCGTCGCCGCACGCGAAGGCGGCGAGCGACAGCAGCGCGACGCAGGAGATGTGCAGAGGTGTCTTGAATGTCATGTGTTTTGTCCCCCCTTTGGCGCCGAGGCGTTCGGCGAGCGCGCGCTTGAAAGTGAGCCGCGCGCCGACCGACGCCGCGATCGCGCGTTGGTTCGATTATGTCTAATCAGACATGTTATGTCACTTCGCGCATGTCGCCTAACGCGCGGCGCGATCGCGCGCCCGCGCGCCTTGGCGGCCGCGCGCTCGATCGTCCGCGCGCGCCGGTCCAGAGCGCCGATCTCGGCCCGCGTGCCCGCGGGCCGACGCCGTCGCGCCCGCGCCCGGATCACTCGTCTTCGTCGTGCACGACCTCCGGCAGCGCGACCGCGTCGGTGATCTTGTTGTGCTCCAGCGCCCGCGCCACGCCCTTCGCCGGGCCCTGTATCAGCAAGAGCGCGCGCTCGTCCCGGAGCACCGCGTCGATCTGCGCGCGGACCTCCTCGGGCGTCAGCGCGGCGACGCGGCGCGTGTGCTCCTGGAAGTACTCGTAGGATCGCCCGTTGCGCACGGCGTTGGCGAGCTGCCCGGCGAGCAGCTGCGGGTCGCCCTGGACGTTGATCAGATCGCGCAGCACGTTACGCCGCGCGAAGGCGAACAGGCGCTCGAAGTCCTCCCCGCCCTTGAGGCTGGCGACTGCGGCGCGCAGCGCCTCGACCCCCTCCCCCGCGTGGTCGCTGTCGAGCGGGCCCGACAGCTCGATCCGCGGACGAGCGGTCGGTAGGCGCGCGTGGATCCCGTAGCTGACGCCGAGCTGGTAGCGAATGCGCCCGGCTGTGAACTCGAGCATGTTGACCAGCACCGAGAGCGCGGCGTGCTGCTCGCCGTAGACCTCAGCGAGCGGGTACGCGAGCGTCACCGTCGTCTGCACCCGCTCGGCGTCGATCTCGGTCATCACCCGCGTCGCGCCGGGCGTCGGCGCCGGCGCGGCCGGACGCGCGCTGCGGGCCTCGGGCGAGAGCCAGGTCGACTTGCGGTTGCGCAGCTTCGGCTCGCCGAAGAAGCGCTGCACGTAGCGGGTCGCGAGGCCCATGTCGAAGCCGCCGGTGATGATCAGCGTGCTGTTGCTGGCCCGGTAGTGCGCGCCGCGGAACTCCTCGATGTCGCGCAGCGTGATCGAGGCCAGCTCACGGCGGTCGGCGATCTGCGCGCGCGCGTGCGGGTGGCCTTCGCCGTAGAGCGCGCCGTAGAACGTGTTGCTGCGCGCGGCCGCCTGCTGAGCGAATTGTTTCTTGAGGTCCTGCTTGCGCGACTCCTTCCAGCGGTCGAGCGTGCCCATCTGGTACTCGCCCTGGACCACGCGCTCGCTGAAGCCCGCGGTGATGAAGTCGAGGTACATCGCCATCCCCCGCGAGTAGAACGTGGTGCTCAGCGCGCCGACCTGCGAGCCGAACGCGCCGCCGGCGAAGTTGAAGAACTGCATGAGGTTGGCGGCCTCGCGGTTGCCCTCGCGGATCCCGTAGGCCCGCGCCGCGAGCATCGCGACGTCGCGGTGCCCGGTCGCGTCGGCCTCGCCGGCGCCGATGATCAGCTGCAGCTCCATCACGGGGATCGCCGAGGACTGCACGAGCACCACGCGCATCCCGTTCTCGAGCTCGTACTCCACCGACTGCCCCTCGGGCGCGACCATCTCGTCCACCGGCAGGGGCCGACGCGCCTCGGCCGGATCGATGTCGTCGGGCACGGAGAGGTTCTCCTCGGCGCCCGGCTCAAAGTCGAAGTCCGCGCGCTCGACCTTGACCTTGTCCTCGGCCTGATCCGGGATCAGCTTGATGATCGCGGCGCGCTCGCGCGTGAAGATGCCGGCGCCGACCTGCTGCGCGCGCTGCGAGCTGAGCTCGTCGAGCGCCGCCAGCTCGGCGCCGAAGAAGCCCGGCGTGTCCCCCTCCTCGAGGTAGTCGGCGAACGCGATCGCGCGCGAGCTGACGCTCGAGAGCCGGTCGAGCACGTTCAGGCGCGCGCGCTGACGGGCGGGGTCGTAGGCCGCGCGGTACTCCTTGCCCTTGAGCTCGGGCGAGAAGCCCTTGGTGATCGCGGCGAGCACCTCATCGATCGCGCCGTCGAGCTGTCCGGGGCGCTCCGTCTCGAGCGCGATGCCGAAGGCCTGGGCCTCCTTGCCGCCGAAGCCCGCCGGGTACCAGTCCTTGATCGGGCTCGCGGGGCCGCCCGTGAAGAAGCTGACCGCCAGGAACAGGGTCTCGAGCGCCGCCTGCGAGGCGACGTAGCCCTCGCTGAAGCGCTTCGGCATCGCGAAGACGATCACCGCCGTCGGCTTCTCGATCGGCGCCACGACCTCGCGCCGCTCGCCCGCGCCGCGCGGCGGCGGCACGGACTTGCGCACCGCCGGCGCGCGCTTCGGCAGCGGCGCCAAGTGCTTATTCGCCAGCTCGAGCACCTTCTCGGGCTCGACGCCGCCGGTGACGATCACCTGGGCCTGGCTCGCCGTGTACCAGTGACGGATGAACTGGCAGGCGTCGTCCTGGGTGATCGACGCGAGCTGCAGGTCCTCGCCGCCCCGCGTGTCCCGGTAGGGGTGGCTAGGCTCGAACAGCAGCTCGAGCACCCGGTCGCGCACTTCTAAATCGACTCGCTCGCCGCGCCAGCGGTGCTCGTTGCGCACGACCTCGCGCTCGCGCAGGAACGCGTTCTCGTCGACCGCCTCGCAGTCGTAGTTGAGGCGCATCGCGGTGTAGCGCATGTACTCCTCGATCTCGTCGGCGGTCCCCGTGTGCATGTAGTGGGTCTCGTCCGACGAGGTGTAGGCGTTGAAGGTCAGCGAGTGCTGCGGCAGCTCCTGCATCAGGCGCCGCGAGCCCGGGCCGTCGACCGGCATCTGGAACATCAGGTGCTCGACGAAGTGCGCGAGCCCAGACTTCCCCTTGGGGTTGTCGCGCGTGCCGACCTGCTGGCGGACGTCGAACTGCACGAGCCGGGTGTAGCGATCGGGCAGCACGAACAGCTTGAGGCCGTTGTCGTAGACCTTGAAGTAGCCCTGCAGCGGCAGCTCGAGCTCGCGGCTCGGCGTCGGCAGCTCGGGCTCCTCGGCGTCAGCCTTGGTCTTGCCCGCGCAGCCCGGCGCCGCGCTGATGAGGGCGGCGCCGAGCAGCGCCCTCGCCGTGAACGTCAAGCCAGCGCGATGCATCCCGCGCTTGTTCTAGCAGCGCGGCCCCGCGTGTCCGCCCGCGCGCGGACGCGACGCCAGCGGCGCAGGCTTTGCCGACGCCGCGACGCCCGCCGCGCCGCGCGTACGGCGTCTCGCGCGGCGCCCCGCGCCTTCGCTCAAACATGCGCATTAAGACAGGTAAAAGTTTCGCGCGCGCCGAGCCCGACTGCGCGGCGCGCGTGGGCGCGTCCGCGAGCACGCGGCGCGCACATAACGACATGTTCATAAGTTCATACCGTTCGCTACGCGCCGGCCCGCGCGTGTCACCGGACGGAGACACGGTCGACACCAACAATTGTCGGATGTGCGACGTGGGGGACACCTACCCGCGCCGGCTTGCGAATACCGTGCGGTCGCGGGGCGAGGCGCTCGCCGAGCACGTGATCCGCGCTGCCGCGCGACCAGAGACGCCGCGCCCGCGCGTGACGCTCCCAGAGGTGAACATGACCCTGAAGACTAGTTTCCCGCGCGCGCGCCCGCTCGCGCTCGCGCTCCTGCTCCCCAGCCTCGCGCTCCCCGCCTGCGGCGACGACACCGTGATGGGGACCGACAGCGGCACCGACGGCCAGGACGGCCAGGACGGCCAGGACGGCCAGGACGGCCAGGACGGCCAGGACGGCCAGGACGGCCAGAACGGCGACCCTGGCCAGGACGGCGACCCCGGCCAGGACGGTGATCCCGGCCAGGACGGCGACCCCGGCCAAGACGGCATGGACGGCGAGGACGGGCTGGACATCTCCCAGGACCCGCGCTCTGGCGTCGTCGCGCTCTCGTTCTCCGACGATCTCGGCACCGGCGCGGTCAACGTCCCCGAGCTGGTCTGGACGCTCGCCGACGACTGGGTGAAGGACCAGCTCGCGCCGGGGATCCAGTTCCCGCTCGCCGCCGCCTCGACCGACAGCGTGCGCTCGATCAGCGGCGTGCAGCCGAACGTCGTGATCACGTGGCTCGACCCCCTGACCTACGACGATACGCCGGACGGCCCGCGCTTCGGCGCGAACGCGGACTACATCGCCTACTTCGGCGACGACTGGGATCTCAACCCCGGCGACGCGCCGCAGTGGAACGGCTCGGGCTACAGCGCGTGGATCTGGGTCAACCACGAGTACATCTCGGGCGCCCAGCCGACGTCGTCGAGCGCGCCGCAGCGGCAGCACCTGACGCTCGCCAAGCTGCTGCGGGCGTGGGACCTGCTAACCGGCAAGCCCAGCGCGGACGTGTGGGCCGACGAGGACCTCGTCACCTACAACAACTGGCACAAGAAGCAGCTCGGCGGCTCGTGGATGCACATCGTCCAGGACCCCGCGAGCGGCGACTGGCTGCCGGACTACGGCGCGGGCGCGTGGCGCTACGACGCGACCAGCGCGACGCAGACCCTGGTCACCGGCCTGAGCTTCGCCGAGGCCGACAAGGACGACGAGGGCGACGACCTGCCGCAGAACGTCGTGGCCGGGATCATGGGCGACTGCTCCGGCGCGCAGACGCCCTGGGGCACGATCATCAGCGCCGAGGAGAACGTCCAGTACTACTACGGCGACGTCGAGATCTGCTGGCCGAGCCAGAAGTTCGAGCCCGGCGTCGGCTGCGACGCGGGCGGGGACATCACGCTCGACGTGGCGCCCAACGACGACGGCTCGTTCAGCAGCGCGCCCGACCCCAACGCCGCGCACAACCGGGACTTCTACGGCTTCCTCACCGAGATCGACCCCGGCATGCCGGCCGATGAGTACTACGGCAAGACCAACCCCGGCGACGGGCACCAGAAGCTCGGCGCCATGGGCCGCGCGCGCTGGGAGAACGCGACCTTCGCGGTCACCGACGAGTGGAGGCTGATCCCCGATCAGCCGCTCGTGATGTACGCCGGCAACGACCGCCGCGGCGGGCGGATCTACAAGTTCGTCTCGAGCGCCACCTACAGCGAGGGCATGAGCAAGGCGGAGATCCGCGCGCTGCTCGAGGACGGCGCGGTCTATGTCGCGCACTTCGCCGACCTCGACAACGACACCGGCTACACGGTCGGCGGCGCGGTCCCGGACGAGGACAACCCGGGCGCCGGCGTGTGGCTCGAGCTCTCGGTCG
Organism: Polyangia bacterium; assembly: GCA_030430565.1. Taxonomy (GTDB): domain Bacteria; phylum Myxococcota_A; class Polyangia; order Nannocystales; family Nannocystaceae; genus JACKDW01. Next base: position 522,927 of record JAUIKS010000001.1, on the reverse strand, counting down.
ACAGCGTAGACATCGCGCCGAACTCCGCGACCCTGGGCGACGGCGCCGACACCATCGGCGCGGCGCTCATGGACCAGAGCTGGAACAACCTCGCGGGCTTCCCCGACGACGAGACGGTCCGCCGCGCGCACTTCACCGCCGCCAACAAGATCGGCGTCAAGGAGCTCAACCGCCCCGAGGACATCGAGTGGAACCCGCTCGACATGAGCGGCACGCCGCGGCTCTACGTCGCGTTCACCAACCACACCCGCAAGGTCGCGCTCGACGAGAACGGCGCGGTCTACGACCCCGAGCTGTGGGACGCCGACTCGCCGCAGCGCGACGACAACCTCGGCGGCGTGTTCGCGATCGAGGAGGCCGATCCGAGCGCGCCCGGCAGCTCCGGGTCGTTCTCGTACTGGGCCGCGTTCCGCGGGACCGAGGGCGGGACCATGTGGGACGCCGCCAACCCGGACAACCTGATGATCGACGCGATGGGCGGCGTGTGGTTCGGGACCGACGGCAACTTCGGCACCAACGGCCACGCCGACGCGCTCTACTACCTCGACCTCGACCCCGCGCACAGAGCGGGCGAGCAGGACGTGGTCAACCCGGGCTACGGCCGCGCCTTCCGGGTGGTCGCCGGCCCGAGCGACTCCGAGGCGACCGGCCCCGCGCTCGCCTCCGATCAGCGCACGATGTTCTTCGCCGTGCAGCACCCGGGCGAGAACCAGTTCTCTCGATGGCCTAACGACTAGCTCCTGACCCTTCGGTCACTTCAGGTACACGAGCTCGACCTCCAGCGCGGGTATGCGCTGGAGGTCTTTATGTATCGGCGCCCGCGCGGCGACGCGTCTCAGCGCGGCGCGAGCGGCTCGCCCCAGTCGAGGCGCAGGCGCCCGTCGAGGTAGACCTTGCCCGCCTCCTTGAGCCCCGTGGACTCCTCCTCGATCGCCGCGTGCACGTTGGCGAGCGGGGCGATGACGGCGTCGCGGCCGCGCGCGTAGCCCTGCAGGCGCGCCCGGACCATCGCCGCCTTGTTGAGCAGGAGCGCGCGCTCGGTCGAGGGCGCGACGAGGTGGCGTAGATCCTTGTCGCCGCCCGGCGCCGCCCGGCGGACCTCGGCCTCGTCGAGCTCGCCGCCGGGGAAGAAGCGCGCGAGGACCTCGGCGTTGGCGCGGAACTCGTCGCCGCCGCCGACGCGGCGAAAATAGGTCAGGGTCTCGGGCTCGCTATGACCGAGCTGCGGCACGTCGGGGATGCCGGCGATGTCCTGGTAGGCCCAGCCCGGCGCGCCCGGGACCTTGCGGGCGAAGGCGAAGGTCTGGTCGACGGTCACGCTGATCGTCGAGTGACAGCCCATGCAGAACATGTGCTCCTCTTTGCTCTGCAGGCGCAGGCGCCCGCGCGCGTCCTCGATGAAGCCCTGCAGCTGCCAGCCGAACTCGTTGCGCAGGCCGACGAAGGGCGAGCCGGCGTAGGTCGGCAGCGAGCCCTCCTCTTTCTCCTCGACCTCGCGCCGGTAGCCGGTCTGGATCGCCCACAGCTCGAGCTCCTTGACCTTCTTGGAGTAGCGCAGCTCCTTCATGCGCGCCGCGATCATCCCCGGCGCGTCCGGATCGATGTAGCGCACGGAGTGGAGGAACTCGGTCTCCTCGGGGTACACCCCGCGACGCACTCGCCGCTCCCCCGCCCCGCCCACGTAGTGACTGGGCAGGCCGACGAGCGCGGTGACGCCCGTCGTGATCGCGCCGTCGCCGTTGAGGTCACGGCCGGCCGCGCGCTCGTCGAGCGGCTCCGTCGGCCAGGTCAGCTCCTCCGCGGGGATCTTCGGGTCGCTGGCGATCGCGGCCTCGAGGATCGCCAGGTTGATCTGGTACGCGGCGCGCGAGGGCTCGCCCTGGGCGGACTGACGAAAGCGCGGGGGCAGCCGGATCATCACGTCGTCGGTGCTGCCGTTCGTCGGCCAGAAGGTGCCGAGGAAGGGCTTGTAACGAAACGCGCGCCAGTCGCTGCCGTCGACCGCGAAGCCCTGGGGGTCGAAGCCGCGCTCGAGCTCGAGGTCGGGCCGATACCCGGGGTACTCGTCTTTGGGGAGCTCGGCGAGCGCACGCCGGAGCGCCTCGTAGTTGTCCTCGCGGACATACGCCAGCGCCTCGGCGTCGGAGATCGCGGCGAGCTCCGCGGCGTGGTCTTCGAACAGGTTGCGCCACGCGTTGGTCATGCCCTCGTCCGAGAACGCGTACTCCGCCTGCAGGTTCGAATCCCACATCGCGTTCGGGCGGGTCGCGCTGGCGTGGCAGGTCCAGCACGGGTTAAACCGCGACTCGGTCTTCGTGTAGCACTGCGGCGGGATCACGGCCTCGGGGTTGTCGAGGACCCCGAGCGTGGCGCGAGCGAACGCGAGCGGATCGTAGCCAGGAGCCTCGGGCGACGCGATCGAGACCGGCGGGGCTGCGGAGGGCGCGGGCGGTCCCGGCGAGCTCGCCACGCGGGGTGCGGGCGCGTCGCCGCAGCCCGCCGCGACGAAGAGCGCGAGGGTGCACACGCGCGAGCACGCGAGGTCAGGCGCCGACGGGCGCGTCGCGCCCGAGTGCTGCCGCCGCGTGAACAACATAGGTAGACCCTACCAAGCCCGCTTCACGCGCGACCACTACGCCTCCCTCGAGGTGCGTCGCCTGACTCACGCACGCGGACGACCCCCCGCGCGCGGCGAGTCCGAGACGTGACCGAGACGACACATCGTCATGCTTCGCGCGGCCGAGCGCCCCTCCCCGGCGCCCGCATTTGCGACCCCCGGCGACCGCGCGAACGCGAACGCGCGCGCCGACTTGTGGGCCGTGCACGGGCGTGCCACGCTCTTGCGCGACGATGCTCGACCCAACTCTGCGAACGGGGAGACCTCGGCGCGCGCGCGCGGCTCTCACGCTCGCGCTGCTCGGCGCACCGTCGCTGGCGTCGGCTGCTCCGGCGACGATCGCCGAGCCCGAGTCGAGCGAGGCGAACGCGGCGGAGCCCGCGAGCGAGCCGGCGACGCCCGCCGCGCCGGGCATCGACGCGCCGCCGGCGGCGAGCGAGCCGGCGACCTTGATCTCGTCGAGCGAGGCGAGCGCGCGACCCGAGACGAGCGGCGACGAGCCCCTCGGGGGCGCCCACGCCCCCATGTCACGGATGGCCTATGGGCCACACGTGATCCCGCCGCGCGGAGTCGGGATGCTGACAAGCGGCGCGGTCCTGGCGGGGCTCGGCGTCGCCGGCCGCGTCGCGCTCGAGGTCTACTGGGGCGCGGTCGTCGGGCTCGAGCCCTCCGACCCGTTCCAGAAGACCAGCACGCGCAACATCATCCTGCTGACGAACGTCAACAACGTGTTCGTGGTCTCGGGCCTGGGCCTGCTCGCGGGCGGCCTCTACCGCCGCGGCCTACACGACGGGATGCAGCGGCCGCGCCCGCTCGCCGATAAGGCCACGACGAAGGCGCGCTTCGAGAAGATGCGTCGCGACGGCGTGATCATCTTGACGCTCGGGGCGGCGCTCTGGGGCTCGACGCGCGGTATCTTCCTCGGCATCGCCAACGACTGCAGCACCAACGGCTGCGTCTACGGCTACCTCGAGTCGACCTACTGGGCGACGGCGATCATGGTCCACGTCGGCGCGGGCATGCTCGCCTACAGCAGCGGCCGCCTGCGCGCCGATCGAGGCCGCGAGCAGGCGCGCTTTCGCTGGACGCTGACGCCGATGCTCGGCCGCGCGCGCGGGCTGGGCGTCGCCGGCTCGTTCTGAGCGCTCTTGTCTGCTCCTCTGCTCCTGTCTGCTCCTGTCGATCTAAGGGAGCTCGCGCCGGCGCGTGTTACAACCAAGAGACAGCGCCGCTGCGCGCGCTGTAACGCGACATGACGAAGCAACGATCCTGGGACGACCTAGCGGCGCTACAGAGCGTCTTAGACAGCCTGGATGATCCGCTCTTCGTCAAAGATCGCGAACATCGCTGGGTCGTGATCAACGACGCGTTCTGCAAGCTGCTCGGGCTACCGCGAGAGGCGCTGCTTGGGAAGAGCGACCCGGACCTGTTCCCGCCCGAGCAGGTCAAGGTGTTCTGGGAGGCCGACGACGCGCTGTTCAGCTCGGGGGAGACCAACGAGAACGAGGAGCTGCTGACCGACGAGCAGGGCGTGGTGCACACGATCTGGACGCGCAAGTACCCGGTGCGCGCGGACGACGAGGTGATCGGCCTCGTCGGCATCATCTCCGACATCACCACGCTGCGCGAGCGCCTCAGCGCCCTCGAGCGCCTCGAGCGGACCACCAAGCAGCAAGAGGCGCGGCTCGAGGAGCAGCAGGCGCTCATCGACACGATCGCGGTCCCCGTGATCTCGGTGTGGGATGGGATTCTGCTCGTGCCGCTGATCGGCGAGGTCAGCGATCGACGCGCGACGCTCGTGCTCGACCGCCTGCTCACCGCGATCAGCCGCGAGTCCGCGCGCATCGTCTTCCTCGACATCTCGGGCGTGCCGAGCATCAACGAGGCGAGCGCGGCCACGCTCCTGCGCGCGATCTCGGCGGCGCGGCTGCTGGGCGCGCGCGCCGAGATCGTCGGGGTGAGCGCCGCGGTCGCGCAGCTCCTCGTCGAGCTCGATGTCGACCTCTCGTCGGTCACGACGCACTCGACGCTCCGCGACGGGCTACGCCGCGCGCTGCACGAGCTCGGCGCGCGCGCGCGCTAGGAGAGCAGGTGCCGCCCGGGGTGTCGCGGTCGAGGAGCCGCAGACGCAGAGTCGGGTTACCCCTACTACGGCATCCACTCGTCCGCGCCGATGTCGAAGCCGTCGCCCTGCGGGCGCCCCTCGCCGTCCATGTCGTGCCCGGGCGCGTCAAACTCCGTGCCGGCGTCGATGCACTGCGAGCCCTGCGTCAGGTGGTGGGAGTCGTTGAGCCCAGGGTCGCCGACGATGTTGTTCGACGCGAAGCTCTCGTCGTTGAGGGTGTTCAGCTCGTCGAGGACGATCGAGGCGTTCCCGTCCCAGCTTTGATACAGCGTGGTGTAATCGGAGAGGAGGTTGTGGTCGAAGTCGTTCGGCTTGCAGGTCTTGTTCGGCTGGCTCTGCTCGATGACGCCGTAGCTGTTGTTGCCCTGCCCCCCGAGGATGATGTTGTTGCGGATCCTGCCGAACATCGAGTCGTTGCCCAGCGCCGTGGAGCACAGGATCCCCGCGCTGAACTGACCGTCGCCGCTCCCGCCACCGTCGATCGTGTTGTTGGCGACCAGCAGCTCCTCGCCGAAGCCCGGCAGATCCCCGTTGCCGATCCGCACGCCGACGCTGACCGGCGACTGCATCCCGTGGATCACGTTGTTCGTGATCGAGCCGTTGACGCCGTCGACCTCGAGGCCGCCGCAGCCGAACTCGCTGGGGACCTCGCACACGCCGGTCATCCCGGGGTTGGTGTTGAAGAAATTGCCGTCGAGCTCCAGCTCGCCGTGCAGATACGCGGCGTAGCTGGTCGCGCCCTGCGACGCCAGCGAGCCCGCGTAGATGTGGTTCGACTTGATCTTGGTGCCCGACGCCGCGGCGTTGATCCGCAGCGTCCGCGCCCAGCTGCCGCTGCCGCCCACGAGCGTGTTGCGGCTGATGTAGGCGACGGGCGCGTCGCCGCCGCCGTCGACGAAGGTCGCGATCGCGTGGGAGCCCGCGAAGAAGCCGTTCTGCGAGGTGCTGCCGGCCTGGACGTAGTTGTTGATGATCTGCGCGCCCGCAGGATCGTTGGCGGCGCCGGAGATCCGGATCCCCGCGGTGTAGCAGGCCATGCACGAGTCGAGCGACGGCCCGAAGATCGTGTTCGTGTGAATGGTCGGCGTGCCGCGATCGATCGTGACCGCCGCGCGCCCGCCGTCCTCCTCGGGCGGCCCGCCGAGGCCGTAGATCTCGAAGCCGGTGACCAACGTCGCGGCCGTGATGTCGGCGCCGGCGATCAGGCCGTGGTTGTTGATCGCCATGATCTTCGACTTGTACTTGCTGGGGTCGCGCTCCCAGGTGCACTCCTCGCCCGTGCACTGGAAGCCGCCGATCAAGCTGACCCCTTCGACCAGCCCGACCGCCTCCGAGTACGAGCCCTCGGCGACGTAGATCTCGATCGGCGTCCCGATGATGGTGGTCGCGACGTCGACCGCCTTGCCGATCGTCTTGTAGGGGTTGTCCTGGGTGCCGAGGCCGGCGACGTCGTCGCCCGTGAGCTCCGAGACGAAGGTCCCGTAGCCCATGCACAGGGCCTCGTCGTCGACCTCGCCGTCGCAATTGTTGTCGATGTTGTCTCCGCAGATCTCGGGGCGCCCCGGGCGGATGTCGGGGTTTTCGTCGTCGCAGTCGCCGTCGCAGTCGGTGACGTTGTCCTCGTCGAGGTCGACACAGATGCCGTCCGTCGTCATCACCGGCTCGGTCGAGCCGACGCCGGTGGTCGCGCCCTGCGTGCCCGTGCCGACGTCGCCGGTCTCGCCCGCGCTGGTGCCGTCGGTCGTGCCCGCGGCGGAGTCGCTCGCGCTGGCCTCGCTCGTGGAGACGTCCGTGGCCGAGACCTCGCCGAAGGCGGGGTTCGGCATGGTGCAGGCCGGGAGCGTGAGAGCGAGCGCGCCGACCAGCAGCGCGCGCGCGTGCTCCCGCGGGCTCGAGCCGGTCACGCCGTCACCTCCCGCGGATCGTGATCGTGATCGTGATCGTGATCGCGAAGGCGCCGCCGAGCGCCGTGTCGGCTTCCACGTTGACATTCAATAGCTCCAGTCCAAATCAAGAGTACTCGCTATATTCGCGCGTATCGCTCGAACGCGCAACCGCGCGAGCGCGCAAACGAGGTTCACCCGCGTCTGCGCGCGCTCAAGAGCGACCTGTCCCTTTGGACTTTATTGAACAGACGCGCGCTGACGCGCGCGTGATTCCGCGCCGCGAGCACGTCGTGCGACCGCGGCCACGCGCCCGCGCCCGCGAGCGTGTAGAGCTGAACCGACGCGGACGCGCCGCGCAGGCGGTAGCGACCGACGCCGCGCAGCCGAGCGCGCTCGCGCCCGTCGCCCTCGACGAAGGCCGAGGTCCGCAGCCGGTGCCCGGTGGACGTGCGCTGCGACTCGACGCGCGTGACCTCGTGGACCGCCGGCCCGCTGACGGTGAAGTCGAGGCGATCGCGGGCGCCGATGTTGCCGTCGGTGACGACGCGCGACGGAGCGCGGCCGCGAAGCTACAGCGCCCGGAGCGAGAGCAGCCGGCGCGGGACCCAGACGCCGAAGGAGTCGCCTGCAGCGGGCCGCGCGATGACGTGCTGGGCCGTGATCTCCTGGATGACGTCGCGGTGCGCCAGCGTTCGAAGCAGCCACTCGTCCGCGACCGGGCGCGCCGGGTCGAGCGGCGCGAGCAGCTTGGTCAGCGCGTGAAAGCGCGAGCAGCTGGTCTCGTGCAGCCCCTGCCCGAGCGACCCCGCGTCGGCGTAGAGCGCCCGGTAGTCGTTCGTCGTGTACAGCGGCGCGCCTCTGCTCGGCGGGCGCCGCAGCGCGTGCCGAGTCGACGTGCGCTCGACGACGACACGCTGGTGGTTCTCGACACCGACCAGCGTTAAGAGACAGGACGCCGCGAGCCGCGTCTGGGTCATCAGGCGCAGCGCGGCGTCGAAGTCGGGCGCGTCCTCGAGGACGCGGGCGAGGAACAACAGCACGGGGTAGCCGGTCGCCCGCGCGCGCTCGTCCGGCGCCGACACGGCGTTGATCGCGACCGCGAAGCGCCCGGGCGCGAGCCCGGTGACGACGCCGATCGAGCCGGGCCAGCCCGCGGTGATGATCCGGGCGCGACCGCCCGAGCGCCCGACGACGCGCAGGCTGGTGCGTGCGAGCAGCGCCTCGGGCCACCAGTCGAGGTTGCGCGCGAGCACCGGGCCGTCGGCCGTCGCGAGCGCGAGCGTCGAGCAGCCGAACGCCGCGATCGTAAGGTCGTAGGAGACCGCGGCGAGGACCACGTCGCGCCAGCTCGCGTCGAGGCGCGCCGCGACGGCGCGGAAGTCCGCCTGAAAGCGTCCTCGCGTCCGCAGCCGGACGAGGTCGGCGAGCGGCCGCAGCTGCTGCGGGATCTCCTTCATGACGGCCTGCAGCACCGCGCGCCCCTGCTGGGCGAGCTCGTCGTCGAGCGCGGCCCAACGGCGCCGAGGGGGGAGGTCGAGGTCGAGGTCGAGGGTCGGGCGCTCGACCGCGAAGGAGTGCACCGCGGCTGCCACGGGTCGATTGTATCGCGCGCGCCCGCAGCTCTGACGGCGCGCGGCGCTGCTCAACGCGCGATCGCGAGGAGCGCGCCGACACCAGAATGATCGGACAGCTCCGCGCTCACGCCCTCGCCCAGCTCGACCGGCTCGCTGTACTCGACCGACGCGTTGATGACCCGGACGCGCTCGCGGGCGTCGCGGTACATCAGGTAGTCGATGCGCGCGGGGTACTCGGTGCCCCCGCTGCTGGTGAAGAGCAAGCTGTTGCAGTCCGAGAGCGTGACCGCCGGCGCGATCACGTCGCAGCGCGACGGGTCGCCGAAGGGCTCGCGCGTGTAGGCGGCTTCGTCGTAGGCCGGGAGGCCGTCGAGCACCGCGAGGTCATCCGCGGCCCCGGCGAGCAGCTGGATGTCGCGGAAGTCGCCGTAGTGGAGCATCACGGCGTACATGGTCGTGTTGGACCACCAGCCCGAGACCGGCTCGCCGGAGACCGCGCCGAAGGTGTCCAGCGGGTAGTAGGGGGCTGAGTTGAGGTCGCCGCCGACCAGGATCAGGGTGTCCTGCGACGCGCCGCGCGAGTGCACCGCGAGCTCGCGGGCCTGGGCCGCGCGGATGGGGCCCTGGGGCGGCAGCGAGGTCAGGTGCGTGTTGTACAGGCGCACGGTCGTGCCGCCGAGGCCGGCGAGGCCCAGCTCCCAGCTCAAGAACCCGCGCTCGAGGCCCGGGCCGGGGAAGCGCTCGAGCGCGCGCTGCTGCTCGTACAGGACCTCCTCGCGCTGCTGCGGGGCGTCGCGGTCGATCAGCGCCGAGCGCACCAGCGTCACGAGCCCGTGGTACTCGTGGTGTCGGTCTGTCCCGGCGTACAGCTCGTAGCCGAGCCGCTCCGCGCCCTCCTCGAGGCGCGCGACATCGTGCGGCTCCCACACCTCCTGCAGCAACAGGATGTCCCAGCGGTCCTCGAGCAGGAGGTCGGCGAAGCGCTCGCGGCGACGCTCGATCTCCGGCACCTCGACCTCGGTCAGCGGGTACCAGCGAGAGAGCAGCCCGACGTTATAGGTCAGCACGCGCAGCGCGTAGGCGTCCTGCGGCGTCGGCAGCGCGTCATGCTCGTGTCGCTGGAGCTCGAGCAGCCCGCTGGGGTCCGGCGCGCGCGTGAAGCTCGGCAGCGCGCCGCTCATGAGCTCCTCGACCGTGAGCTCGTCACCGCCGTCGATCGCCGCGGCCAGGTGCGCGAGCGCGGGGCTCTCGATCAGCTTGACCTGGTCGTCGGGCAATGTCCCAAGGTCGCTGGGGACCGCGGGCGGTCCACACGCGACCGAGCCGACGAGCGCGATCCAGATCCCGCGCCCGCGGCAGAGGGAGGTGCTTCGGCTCGAATTCGCGGCGCTGGTCCCGTGCACCGCCTCAGCATACCCCGAGACGACCGCGCGGCCGCTTCCGCGTGGCTGAACGTCAGGCTCACCCGCGCGAGCCAGATCACGGCTCCGCTCCCAATTCCGCCCGCCGAGTCCAGCTGCTCAACGCTTGGGCGCGAACACCCTGAAGCTGTTGACCGCGTCGTGCTCGACGCGGGACCCCGGGGACACGTCGATCCAGTCACGCCGGTTCAGCTGCCGCTCGACGCCGCAGCGCAGGCACGCGCCCGGACACGTGGCCCGGGGGCCAGGCATCCTGGGCACAGCGCCGATTGAAGATCCGGGGTCATCACGCGCTCCGGCCCCGGTCACGCGGACCGGGGTCAGCGCCCGAACAGCTTGTCGCCGAACAGCTCGCCGAGCGTGCCGAAGCCCTTCTTCTTGGACTCGCGCTGGTACTTGCGCAGCGCCCGACGCTCTTCGTCCATGTGCAGCCCGCGGACCGAGCAGCGCAGGCCGCCGTCGCGATCTGTGTTGATGATCTTAACCTCGAGCTCGGTGCCGGCCGCGAAGCCCTTGCGGCGATCGTCTTTCTTCGCCGCCCCGCCGAGCTCGCGGTTGGGGATGAAGCCGCGCCCGCGTCGCCCCGGCACGCCGCGGACCTGCACCACCACGCCGGCTGACTCGACCCGATCGACGAGCACCTTGACGTGCGCGCCGGGCTTGACGAGCGGGCGCTTGCCGTCCGGGAGCGCGAAGCTGCCGTCGTCGATCGCCTTGCGCTCGAGCTTCGACAGCTTCGACAGCGAGATGCGACGCTGCTTGGCGTCGACGCGGTCGACCACGACATCGAGCTCGTCGCCGACGTTGACCGCCTGCTTGGCGTGCTTGAGGTCCTTGCCGAGCTCGGAGATATGCAGCAGGCCGTCGATGTTCGGCGCGAGGCGGATGAAGGCCCCGACCTCGACGGCCTTGACGACCTCGCCGCGCTGCACCGACCCGACCTTGAGGCGCTCGGCGTTCTCCTGCCACGGATCCGCCGCGAGCGCCTTGATCGACAGCGAGACGCGGGTCTTTTTGCCCTTGCTGCCCTTGCCGCGCTCGATCTCGAGGATCTTCACGTCCACGCTGTCGCCGATCTTCGCGATGTCAGCGGGACGCACGTTGCGCTTCCACGACAGCTCCGACTGGTGCACCAGCCCGGTGATGCCGCCGAGGTCGACGAACAGCCCGAAGTCGCGGATCTCGACGACCCGCGCGTTGATGGTCTGGCCGACCTCGAGCGCCCGCAGCCGCGCCTTCAGCAGCTTTCGCTGCTCGCGCTTGACGATCGAGCGACGGTCGACGACCAGCTTCCGCTTGCCCTTGCGCGGCGGCGCAACCATGAACTCAAAGCGCCGGCCCAGGAACTCGACCGGGCTCAAGACCAGGTCGGCGTCGATGAAGCTCGCCGGGCAGAACACGCGCACGCCGTCGACCATCACGTCGAAGCCGCCGCGGTTAAAACCGAACACCAAGCCGGTGACCCGGCGCTTCTCGTCGCGCGCCTTCTTGATCGCGGCGCGCGCGGCCGCGCGATTGATCTCGCGGTTGAGCAGGATCATGTGCCCGCTCTCCGAGATCGCGCCGACGCGACCGCGCATGATGTCGCCCGGCTGCGGCGGAGCGCACTCGTCGACGCCCGGGCTCGCGTTGATCGTCGGCGCGTCGTGGACGTCGACGGCCAGCTCGGGCTCCGGAGCGGCCGGCGCCGCGTCCTTCTTCGACTTGCGTCGCGCCCGCTTCTTCTTGGTCTTGGCCTTGACCTCGGCGTCATCCTCGGACTCCGGCGACTTCGCCTCCGCCGAATCGTCCTCGGACACCGGCGACTTCGCCTCCGCCGCGTCGCCCTCGGACTCCAGCTCCGTCGACTTCGCCTCCGCCGCGTCGTCCTCGGACTCCGGCGACTTCGCCTCCGCCGCCACCTCGTCCGCCTCTGCGCCGGCCTCCGAGGACGTCTCGGCTGCGTCGGTGCCCGCGGCCTCCGAGGACGTCTCGGCTGCGTCGGTACCCGCGGCGTCGGCCTCAGCCGTCTCCTCGGCTTGAACCGCAGCCTCTGCGGTCTCCTCATCGGCTGCCGAAGCCTCCGCGCTCGCGCTGACCTCGGGCTCCGAAGCCTCGGCGCCGCTCGCCTCCGCGCTCGCGGTCGCGTCCACGCTCTCCGCTACAGCGTCCGCGTGCTCGCCGTCTTGCGAGGTTTCACCGGCGTTCGCCGCCGCGACCGCGACCAGTCGTCTGCGACGCTCAGCCGCGTCCGCGTCGACCGGCTGGTCCCACGCGATCGCGAACAGCTCGCCGCGCGCGAGCGCGCCGGCCAGCGCGCCTTCACGGCGTCGATCGGCCGCCAATTCCTTCTCGCCCTCGGGGGCCACCGACGCGGTCCCTACGGCGCCGCCAGGCGAACGCGGCTCGTGCAGCTCCATGACCGCCAGGCCCTTGCCGAACAGATCGAGGACGATGACCTCGTCGACGATCGTCTCGACGCGTCCCGCGACGATCGAGCCGGTCGAGAACGCGTGCCGCCGACCGCCCTCGGTCTTCGGCAAGAACTCCGCGAACGCGCCGGTCGGCGCCCGGTCCTCGTCCTTCTCGGCGTTCTTCTCGGCCTTCTTCTCAGCGTTCTTCTCGGCGGCCTTCGTCTCGGCATCGCCGTCGTCGGACGTCGCGTCCGCCGGCTTCGCGTCCGTCGACTGCGCGTCGCCAGCCGCCTCGGGCGAGCCGGCGGAGTCCGTCCGCTTCTTGCGACGCCGACGACGCTTGCTCTTCTCACGCTCACCGCTCGGGGGCGCGGCCTCTTGCGAGGGCTCTGCGGACGCCGTGTCCTCGTCGCCCTCCATCGACTTGGGCGCGGGTCCAGCGTCCTCGAGCGCCTTCACCGGCGGCTCATCGCTCGGCGTCGCGTCGTCCTCGCCCTTCACCGAGGCGCCGGCCTCCGCCGCGGGCTGCTCGGGCTTGCGCTTCTTGCGTCGGCGACGACGACGGCGCTTTCGCGCGGGCGCCTCGGCCGACCCGTCCGCGCCCGCGGTGGTCGACGCCACCGCGCTCGCCTCGGGAGCGCTACGAGGAGGATCACCCGCGCTCGCCGACTCGGTCGACGACGAGCTCGCGTCGGCGCGCTCGCTCGCGGGGCTGGTTTCAGGGACAGACGGGGTGTCGGACCCGGAAGGCGCGCTCGGGGAGGATCCGCTCGGAGCCGCAGGCTCGTTCACGGACGAAGCTCCCTGGCCGCTCTTGGACTGCTCGGGGGTTTCTGACATTGGTAGACACATCGCCAGAGGGGCGACGGGTCCCGCATATCACCAACCAAAGCGAGCGGGCGCAAGCGCAGAGTGACAGGTCGCGAACACAGACCACAGACGCGTCGACGCGCGAGCAGGTCGCCGCCCGCTACCCCGCGACAAACCGTGTCATTGCGCGCCCACGGCGAAAGATCGCTCCGTCGAAGTGATGCGCGCACAACCGAACGCCTCGACACCTGCGGCTCTCGCCGCGTCCACGCCCCCCCGGACCGCGGGGAGGCTGAAGGCGACGCACGACCCCTGTTCGCGCGATCCCTGCTCACCGGCGCGGTTCGGAGCGCCGCCTCTCGCGCCACCGGGTCGTCCATTTTCGCGCATATTGCGCCCGCCGACGCAGGCCCGATACACTGCGATTCAGCACTAAATTTCGGCGTCGTGCGCGACGCTCCTCAAGGGCCCGGGCGCGACACCCGGCCCGCCGACACGTTCACGGTGCAAACCACGCGAGCAGATTGTGGCGACAGTCCGCGCGTCGTCCCACGCCGATTCACCTCGCTCCCCGGGCGAACAGACGAAACGCGGTCATGTCAGGCAGATGACGAGCTCAGCCGGCGGCGTGAGCACCGGCGGCGACGCGCGATGGGTCGCCACGTCGGGCGCGCGCAGCTGCTGATCGGAGAACTCCAAGGATGAGCTCCGGATCGAGCAGCAAGCTCTCCATCCCGCGACTGCGATGGCACTATACGCTCGGGCTCGCCGCGATCGGCTTCGTGCTGCTCGCCGGCGCCGCGCTCATCTACTACGTCCGCACCGGCGCGGCCGATCTCTCGCGCTCGATCGCCACCGTCCACGGCCAGCAGACCCTGCTGCAGCGCGCGCTCAAGGCGTCGCTCGTGATCCGCGACGCCGACGATCGAGCCACGCGCGCGCACTACCTCGACGAGCTGAGGACGACGCTCGCGCGCCTCGACGAGCAGCACGACGTGCTGCGCAACGACCCCAAGAACAGCCGCGCGGCCTACCAGCTGTTTCTCGAGCTGGAGGTCAGCTACAACGAGACGGTCACCAACGCGCGCCTGCTCCAGCAGACGGTCGAGCGCGCGGGGCCGGACGAGCCAGCCGACGTCAGCGCCTTCACGCAGCAGCTCTTGATGCGCGAGCCGGCGCTGACGCGGGCGCTCGACGGCATCGTCACGCAGTATCGCGCCGACGCCGAGGCGCGCGTGGTTCGGGTCCGCGCGATCGAGTACGGCCTGATCGCCACGATCCTGCTCGTGCTCCTGCTCGAGGGCCTCTTGGTCTTCGGGCCCGCGATCCGTCGCCTCAAGGTCTACGTCGACGACATGATCCGCGCGCGCGAGGCCGTGCGCGAGAGCGAGGAGCGCTTTCGTCGGCTCTCGGAGGCGGCGTTCGAGGGCATCGCGATCCACCGCAACGGCGAGATGCTCGACGCCAACCAGAGCCTGGCGAAGATCTTCGGCTACGAGCTGACCAGCGTCGTCAAGAAGAACCTCAAGGAGCTGATCAGCCCCGCCTTCCACGACAAGGTGCTCGCGCCGGTCGCGAGCGCGACCTCGGCGCCCTACGAGGCCGTCGGCGTGCGCAGCGGCGGCAAGCTGTTCCCGATCGAGGTCATCAGCCGCGTGATCCCCTACGGCGGCAACACCGTGCAGGTCGCGACCATCCGCGACATCAGCGATCGCAAGCGCGTCGAGGTCGCGCTGCGCCGCGCCAAAGAGGCCGCCGAGTCATCGAACCGGGCGAAGAGCGAGTTCCTCGCCAACATGAGTCACGAGATCCGCACGCCGATGAACGCGGTCATCGGCATGACGCAGCTGCTCCGCGAGACGCAGCTGAACCGCGAGCAGCGCGAGTTCGTCGACACCATCCGGACCAGCGGCGAGGCGCTGCTGATCATCATCAACGACATCCTCGACTTCTCGAAGATCGAGTCCGGCAAGATGGAGCTCGAGGCGCGGCCCTTCCTGCTGCACGCCTGCGTCGAGGAGGTCCTCGACCTGTTCGCGGCCAAGAGCCTCAACAAAGACATCGAGCTCGCGTTCTTCAGCGACGAGGGCACCCCCAAGGCCGTGCTCGGCGACCCCACGCGGCTGCGCCAGATCCTCGTCAACCTCGTCGGCAACGCGGTGAAATTCACCGAGCGGGGCGAGATCACCGTCTCCGTCGAGAGCGCGCAGGACGAGCACGGCCTCTGGCTGCACTTCGCCGTCAACGACTCCGGCATCGGCATCCCGCCCGACCGCCTCAACAAGCTGTTTGAGCAGTTCTCGCAGGTCGACGCCTCGACCACGCGCAAGTACGGCGGCACCGGCCTCGGCCTCGCGATCTGCAAGCACCTCTCGGAGCTGATGGGCGGGCACATCTGGGTCGAGAGCAAGGTCGGCGTCGGCTCGACCTTCCACTTCGTCATCAACGTCGGCGAGGTCGACGAGCGCGCCGCGCTCGAGCGCGACCGACGTCGCGCGAGCGCGGCGACCGAGCTCAGCGAGAAGCGCGTGCTGATCGTCGAGGACAACCTGACGATCCGCAACCTGCTCGTGCAGCTCACCCGCCGCTGGGGCATGCTCGCCAGCTCCGTCGCCTCGGCCGAGCTCGCCATGCAGTGCCTCACGGAGGACCGCCCCTTCGACGTCGCGCTGCTCTCCGCCCATCTCGCCGAGACCGACGGCATCAGCCTCGCGCGCCGGATCCGCAAGAACGACCAGCTCGAGAAGCTCCCGCTGCTGATGCTGACCTCGCCAGGCGACGCCAAGATCCGCGAGGAGGCGCGCGACCTCAAGGCCCACTGCCTGACCAAGCCGATCAAGCAGGAGCAGCTCTACAACGCGCTGCTGCAGGCCAACGAGGATCAGGGCGCCTCCGCCGACTCACGCGTCGAGACCGTCTTCGACACCTCGGTGAGCGAGCGGATGCCGCTGCGGATCCTCCTCGCCGAGGACAACATCGTCAACCAGCGCGTCGCGCAGGCGATCCTCGGCCGCCTCGGCTACAAGGCCGACATCGCCGGCAACGGCGTCGAGGCCGTGCGCGCGCTCGAGGACGACAACTACAACCTGATCCTCATGGACATGCAGATGCCCGAGATGGATGGCCTCGAGGCCACGAGGCGAATCCGCGCCAACATCTCGCCGCTGCGCCAGCCCTACATCATCGCGATGACCGCCAACGCGATGGAGTCCGATCGTCGCGCCTGCCTCGACGCCGGCATGGACGACTACATCGCCAAGCCGGTCCGCGTGAACGCGCTCGTCGCCGCGCTCAAGAAGATGGAGAAGCAGGCCAACGACGACGGCCGCAACTATCAGCTCAAGTAGCGATCGAGCGCACGAAGACCGGAGCGACGCGTCGCGTCACCCCGGTCTTCGATCGGCCGTCCAGACCGCGCCGGCGTCAGGGGAGACTTGGAGAGACGGAGTTCCTGACGCCGCGCGGGCTGAAAAGCGCGAGCACGGCCCTGCGGCCGTCACCCTCGCGGCGGCGGGAGATAGCGGCCACGTACGAGGGTGAAGACAATGCTGGCGGTTGAGACATGTCCTCAGAGAGGACTCCGCCAGCGCGGTGAGCCACGCGCGACGCGCTGAACAGCTCGCCCTCGGCAAGCGCGCTGTCCTTGCGACCCGCGTGATCCCACGCCAACAACGCCGTGCCGCGAGACGGACTCGACCTCGAGAGAGCGGCTACCCCACCCTCGCCGGGTCCGGCCTGTGCACGCGCACGCGGGTGTGCACGATCGGGAGTATGCAGATGCAGACCCATAGTTGAGACAGGCCGACGCTTCACGCGCTCATCGGGATGTGGAGACGTTGCGTGCGCTCCCGACGACCGCTGTCGGCCTCATCCCGGTAGAGCACCTTCACCGGAAATGGATCACAAAAATTCTAAATAAATTTTCATCGCGCGTCGCCGCGCCGCGCGCGAGCGCGTCGAGGAAGAACCTGTCTCATCAAACATCTTCGATTGGAGAGGGGGCGCTCGACCACGTCACCGCCAGCGGCTCCAGCGTCGCGTCGAGCACGACCAGCGGCGAGCAGACCGGGCCGAGGCGCGCACGCACCACCCGCCGGCGCGCGATCGGCCAGCCGTCCACGCGCGCGTAGTCATCGCTGAAGTGCGCGCCAGCGGCCGCGCGCCCGATGATCTCGGCGACGTAGTCGTGACGCCGCAGCAGCCCGTCGCGATCGAAGTAAAAGCGCTCGACACGGCCGTGGGTGTGATCGCGCGGGGCGTAGCGCGCCGTAGCGACCATCGGCAGCGCTCGCCCCGCCCGGCGAGTCAGCGAACACCGCGCCGGCGACAGTCGCGCCAGGGAGAACGGCAGCCCGAGGTAGTGGGAGAGCGCGTAGCCAAAGAAGTAACCGACGTCCTCCGGCGTCCAGCGCCGCAGCCGCTGCACGCCAACGAACCGACCCCGATGATCGCCGCCGCTCGCCGGCGCCGGCGCGTCCGCGTCGCCGCGCCAGACCGCGCCGCGGTCAAACACAACGCGCGACCCCGGCCCGGGGTAGTCGTGGAACACCACCCGCCGACGCGCCGGCTCGACCGTGACCCGCGCCGGCGTGGGCGCGTACGAGCCCACCCCCTTCATCCACGGCACCAAGCCCACGAGCTTGGTGCACCGAAGCTCCACGCCCGCCAACAAGCGCCAGCGCGCGAGCCCGCCGTGACGACGCAGCACACCCGCCCACGGCTCCTGCTCCCATCGCGCGTCGAGCTTCATGACGGCATTGTCCCCATCTGCCGCGCGCGCGCAAGCGAGGGCGACGCGCGACCGAAGCTCGCCACGCGCTCAGCTCCGCGCGACGCCCTCAAGCGCGCGCCGGGCAGATCCGAGCGTGGAGAAACGCCGCCGAAAATCGCCTCGACGGGGAAGAAAAACCCCCGAGGTCATCACTCCCATGGCGAAGGTCGAGCGCGGCTGCGCAGGTGCTGCCGACGCGCTCCCTGACGGAGAGAACATGAACCGGATTACAAACGCTCTTGCGAGCGCGCTCGCCTGCGCGCTCAGCGTCTCGACCGCGGCCTGCGACACCCCAGCGCCCGAGCAGTTCCAGCTGCCCGGCGCGGGCGCCCCGACCGAGCGCCTGCTGCACGACAACGGCCTCATGATGAACGGCCTCATGATGAACGGCCTCATGATGAACGGCCTCATGATGAACGGCCCCATGGTGAATGGTCTCATGATGAACGGTCTCATGATGAACGGGACGACGGTCGAGGGCGTCGATGTCACGAGCGCGCTCGCGCCGGACGGCGAGAGCGTCACGAGCATCACCGCGGGCGGTCAGGACGGCGCGTTGACCGTCACGACCGCGGGCGACAGCTTCGCTGGCGCCGCCGTGATCGGCACCCGGCTCCACTACCACGACGCGCTCCACGGCTACGACTACCGCTTCACGATCGACGGCGCGCAGCTGCACCAGGGCTATGAGCAGGGCGCGATCTACCAGTACACGATCAGCGTCGAGCTCGACGAGGGCCAGGGCTGGGGCGCGAAGGTCAGCGCCTGCTACGACAGCGAGGGCGCGCCGGTCGACGCGCTGCTGCTGCCCGGGCGCTGGGATGGCTCGACTGGCGCGAAGGTCAGCTCGGCTCCCGACGATGTGACGATCGCGTGCCGCCGGGCCGCGATCGCGAAGTGCTTCGAGCTCGACTATCGCCTGGCCGAGCCGTCCGAGCGCTGGATGCACTCCGCCTGCATCCGCATGCTCCGCGCCGACTACGAGGGCGACGGCACGGGCTACACGGTCAACGGCACGCGCATCTACCTCGGCGACACCGAGGGCTACAACGAGCAGGACTCGCACCCCGGCTGGCTGGTCAAGGAGGCGGTGTGGGGCCCGGACGGCGCGATCTGTGTCAACCGCGACGCGCTGCGGAAGTCGGGGCTGACGATCTGTGATGACGCGCGCGGCGACTGCTTCGCGGAGGTCCCCGACTGCGGCGGCGACCCCTCCGATCTGTGGGCGGGGATCGGCGCGGGCGAGCAGATCCCGAACGCCTTGGTCACGGCGGTCTCGGTCAACGCCTTCGACACCGACACGCACATCTACGGCGTCAAGACGCCGTCGCCGGGGCACAGCGCGCTGTTCATGTCGACCGGCTTTGACGGCTCAATGATCGAGCTGGGCGAGCTGCGCGAGGAGGACCAGGGCGGCCCGGTCGCCGAGGTCGACGCGCTGTTCTTCACCAGCGACCGCGGGCTGATGGGCGCGCAGATCGAGAACGGCGCCGGCGTGCACCGCTCGCGGATCGTCAAGATCAACGGCGACGCCACGATCGAGCCGGTCTCCACGGGGTGGATCGAGGATCGGGTGCTGCGCGGCGCGGCGACGGTCGCGGAGTCCGAGGGGCTGCAGGTCGCGGCCATCGACGCGCGCCACAACGAGCTGTGCTTCGTGTGGACCAGCGACGGCGAGCTCGAGGGCTGCCACCCGGTGTCCTTCGCCGGCGACGCGCTCGACTTCACCCACAACGTCGACCTGATCCAGATCGAGGAGCTCGGCGCGCCGACCTTCCTGATCGCCGACGGCGACTCGCTGTACGAGCTCGACACCTCGGACCGCGAGGACCTGGTCGCCGTCGCCGCCGGGAGCGTGGACGCGAGCATCCTCGGGCTCGCGCAGCACCCCTACGACGACACGCAGCTCATCCTCGACCGAGAGACCGACAAGCTGTACCTGATGGACGAGCCGGGGCCGCTGGAGTCGCTCAACACGCCGCTGGGGCCCGTGATGTTCGGTGACCTCGCCAGCGCGCATAACCTCGAAGAAAGTAGCCCGAGCGAGTTCTGCACGCAGAACGCCGACCTCGCGACGATCTTGACGGCGAGCAACGGGCACTCGATCCGCGCCAACCCGGGGCAAGACAACAGCCTCGACCACGAGCTCTTCGAAGGCGTCGACGAGCAGGACTTCGAGTTCGTGGCGCACTGCCAGCCCGACGGCACGGTGGTGCTGGGCCACGACGGCCGCTTCCTCGCGGAGTACGGGCTCAAGGCCCACGTCCAGGGCTCGATCGACGTGCGCGCCCAGTGGACGCCGGTCGAGCTCGACGCCGAGAACAACGAGTGGGCGCTCCAGAGCCACGACGGCCGCTACCTGACGCTCGACGACGAGCCCGGCGGCCACGGGGTCTCGCTGGTCTTCGGGATGACCGCCGCGACCTCGTGGACGCTCTAGGATCCTCGCTGTCCACGGCGAGCGCTCGCGCGCCGTCGAGCGCCCCTCACCGGGGGAGCTCGGCGACGCCGTCAGCCGCGAGCGCGGGGCGGGTCTCGTAGAACTGCTTGACCCAGCGACGCATCTTGTGGACCGGCCCGTCGAGCGAGACCAGGACCGGCCGCGGACGCATGATCTTGCGCTCCCAGATCTCGACGTCCGCGCGCCACTGGCTGATCCAGTGCCCGACCACGTACCAGACGAGCGGGCGCGGGATCTTGCGATCGGCGTAGTAGCGGAACCGGACCCGCTGGTTGAGCGGCGCGGTCGGGACGTGGGTCTGGAACATCACGATGTCGCCGAGTTCGGGGAGCGTGAAGCGGAACCACACGGTGCTCCCGGGCCCGAACAGGGTCACGCGCACGCTCGCGCCGGTCTTGCGGTAGTGCTTGCCGCGGAAGGAGAGGTAGGCGTAGGTCAAGAAGTAGGCGACGTGCTCGAGCTCGGGGTCGAGCTCCCAACCTGGCTCATAGACAATCCGGAGGCCGGGGATCTTGATCTGCGTCCACGGGATCGTCAGCCCGCCGTGGAGCTGCGAGAAGTGCTGGAAGTCGACCGAGTTCTCGATGAACTCGCTGATGTGCATCTTGGCGTCGCGCGGCGCGTACACGCCTCGAAAGCGCAGCGTGCCGTCGTCGATGTCGGCGATCGCCGGCGGCTCGTAGGGCGGCTCGACGACCTCGCCGGAGACGTCGTGATACATCCAGAGCATCCCGTAGTGCTCGCGCACGGGGTACGACCGCGTGCGCGCGCGCGGGATCTTCTCGAGCCTGGGGATCGACGAGAGGCAGCCGTCAGCCTCGAACGCCCAGTTGTGGAACGGGCAGCGGATGCAGTCGCCCTGGACGTCCCCCCCGGCGAGGTTGGCCCCTTGGTGCGGGCAGTGGGCGTCGAGCACCGCGGCCTGCTTGGACTCGCGCCCGCGATACGCCACCAGGTGTTTGCCGAGGACCTGGAGCTCTTTGACGCCGCCGGGCGGCAGCTCCTTGAGATCGAGGACGTGGTACCAGCCCGACGGGTAGCCGCTCGGGTAGGTCTCTTCTCGGGTCAGCTCGTAGAGGTCGGCTTGCTTCATGAGGGTTCTCGTCCCGTCTCGGTGCGCCGGCGACCGGCGTCTGTCAAAAACGACCGCCGAAATAGCTCGACGATGGTGTCGCGCACGCGCTGCGCCGGCGCCTGCATGCCGCCCGTGACCCAGGCCGCGAGGTGCACCTGCTGAATCGCCGCCAGCGAGCGCGCGAGCAGGGTCGGATCGGTTTGATGGACCGTCCCCTCGTCCATACCGGCCGCGAGGACCCGCGCGTGCAGGTCGAGGCCCTGCTCCCACGCCTCGCGCTCGGGCGCGCCGCGCAGCGGCCCGATGCCCCAGGGGTGCGCGAACAGGTGAATCCGCAGCCAGTTCGAATGCGCGAGCATGAAGTCGACGTAGACCTGCATGCCGATGACGAGCCGCTCGACGGCCGTCTCGACGCCCGCGCCCGCCTCGCCCGCCGCCTTGAGGATCGCGGGGAGCCGGCGCGTCAGCACGTCGCTGAACAGCGCCTCTTTCCCGCCGACGACCTCGTACACTGTCCCTACGGACAGCCCCGCCAACGCGGCGATGTTCTGCATCCGCGCGCCCTCAAAGCCGTGCTCGGCGAACTCGGCCTCGGCGGCCTCGAGCACCAGCTCGCGATAGGCGCGTTGTCGGAGCTCGCGTGCGATCGCCGTCGTCATATTCGAACCGCGATTCGAATTTCCGAATCGCGGTTCGGAGTTTAGGGACGCCGTTTCTCGGGGTCAACGCGCGGGACCACGCGTCAGCGCGAATTCGCCGCGAGGTCCCGCGCTAGACCGCGAATTCGAGCCCGCGCGCGGCTTGTCGCGCCCCCGCGCCGCCGATAGTCTGCCGGGCGAATGGTCGCGTCATCGAAGTTCTACGCGTTTGACTCGGAGCTCGCGCTGCTCGCGTTCATCTACGTCACCGCCGCGATCGCGGACGGACGAGTCACCCCCGAGGAGCGCGAAGGGGTCCGCGCGTTCTTCACCCGCCGCTACCCCGAGGCGGGCGCGCGGCTGCAGGACTTCCTCGCCGAGGCGCGGAGCAAGGCGACGGGCATGACGGCCGCCGACCGGCTCGCGCACATCGACGCGAAGCTCCCCTACGCGCTCGCGGATCTGTCGCTGAACGAGCGCGCGGCGCTGGGCGACGAGCTCATGCAGCTCGCGTGGTGTGACCGCGAGCTCTCGCCGGAGGAACGCGACTTCGCGCGGCACCTGGCGAAGGCCTTCTCGCGTCAGCCCGCTCCTCCATAGCGTACGCGCCGCGCCGCGTGTAAACGCGGCGCGCCGCGCAGCGGCGAGTTGATCTGTTTGTTCGCGCGCGAGCTACTCGCAGGCGCAGATCGAGCGGCGCGAGTTCGGCCCGCAGGGCACGCCGTTTTGGTCCATGTTGGTGAGGTGGTTCTGCGGGCACGGCGAGTGGGTCGAGCACAGCAGGCTGCCGACCAGCGTCTCGTTGGTGTGATCGCCGTAGGAGTCCTCGAGGCACGCGTAGGTGTAGCTCGCCATGGAGGTCCCCTGCATGCCGAAGGCGGTCGCGAGCGCCTGGCACTCGCCGGGCTCGTTCTGCGCGTTGAACCATATCGTCGTGTCCGACGGCGTCAGCCCGTGAGCCGCGCAGACCTGATTACACGGCTCGCCGCAGGCCTCGTCGTTGTAGCACCACAAGAGGCCGTTCACGAACTTGCACTCGTCCCCGCAGCCCGGCTCGCAGCCGTCGCCCGGGATGTCGTTGCCGTCGTCGCACAGCTCGCCCTCCTGGACGAAGCCGTCGCCGCAGTACGGCGCGAGGCACAGGTCGGTGCAGCCGTCGTCCTGGTCCCCGTTCATCCCGTCATCGCACTCCTCGTCCAGGCTCGCCTGGACGTACATGTCGCCGCAGGCGGGCTCCATGCACAGGTCGGTGCAGCCGTCGTCCTGGTCCCCGTTCATCCCGTCGTCGCACTGCTCGGTGCCGTCGCCGGTGTTGTAGACCAGGCCGTCGCCGCAGGTCGCGTTCGCGCAGGAGGCCGTGCAGGCCGCGTCGTCGCCGTTCTCGGCCCCGTTGTCGCACTGCTCGTCGCCCTGGACGAAGCCGTCGCCGCAGGCCGCGTTCGTGCACATGTCCGTGCACTCGTCGGTGTTGTCGTCGTTGCCGTCGTCGCACTCCTCGCCGGCGGAGACGATCCCGTCGCCGCAGGAGGCCGGGACGCACTCGTTGCTGCACTCGTCGGCGTTGTCGTCGTTGCCGTCGTCGCAGCCCTCGTTCGGCGCCACCAGGCCGTCGCCGCAGTACGCGTCCGTGCAGTCCGACTTGCACAGCTCGACGTCGCCGTTCATCTCGCCGTTGTCGCACTCCTCGCCCGGGCCGACGAGGCCGTCGCCGCAGAACGCGAGCGCGCACTCGGTGGTGCACATCTGATCGGCGCCGTTGCTCTCGCCGTCGTCGCACTCCTCGCCCGGGCCGATCAGGCCGTCGCCGCAGACCGCGTTCAGGCAGTCGTCGGTGCAGGCCTGATCAGCGCCGTTGCTCTCGCCGTCGTCGCACTCCTCGTCCTCCTCGATCACGCCGTTGCCGCACTCGGGCTCGAGCGTCCCGCTGCCGCCAGCCGTGGTGCCCGTCATCCCTGGGTCGGTGACCGCCGCGGTCTCGCCGGTCGTCCCCGGATCGCTCGTCATGCCCGTCGTGCCCGTCGTGCTCGTGGCCGGCGTCGTCGTCATCGTCGTCAGCTGCGTGGTCTCCTCGCCGCTGTCGCCGCAGGCGCCCGCGAGCGAGAGCAGCGCGGTGACGCCGAGTGTTCGCACAATGAAGATCTTTTTGAACATGTCTCCTCCTACATGCTCTTAAGTACATCAACAAGCGGCCGCGCGACCCAACGAACGCGCGAGAGCCCGCGGCGGCGACGTGCGTGGATGTGCCGCGTCCGCCCCGTCGGCGCACGAGCTGCTCGTCGCCGCGAGCGGCGGCGACCTCCCGCCCGCTCACTCGCGCGCGCGGACGAAGCGGCGCTTCTTCGCGCTGTAGCGGTACGTACGAAGCTCGCCCGCGCGCGACGGTCGACCGGCGAGCGGCGCCTCTCCGGGCCCGTTGAACAGCACCGTCTCGACCACGATCACGCCGCGCTCGGGCATCCGCACGGCGTTGGCGAAGTCGTAGCGGAGGTACTTCGAGCCGTAGCTCGACGAGCGCGCGACGCGGAGCAGGCGGCGAAATTTGCCGCCGCGCGTCGGCTCGAAGATCTGCCACGACCTCGGGTAGCAGCACATCGAGTCCCCCTCGATCTGCTCGACGAGCAGCTCGGGCCGCGCGTCGCCCACGACGTCGACGCGCCCGACCTGCGCCCGGCGCTCGAGCGCGTGCGCGGCGAGCACCCTTCCTGTCTCATCCGTCATGTAGACGATCGACTCGATCGCGCCGTGCTGATGGCGAAACAGGAACCGCCCGTCGCCGAAGCGCATCACGTCGCCGCCGCCCACGGAGTCGATGTACTCCTCGCTCGAGGGGTCTCGGAGCGCGCTGGGCAGCAGGCGCCGCAGCGAGTCCATGTCCGTCTCGGGCGCGTCCTCGAGCGGGCCGACCGAGTCGAGCCACACCAGGTCGAGCCCCTCGCCGTCGCGGACCATGGCCGCGCGCAGCTCCTCGCGGGCCCGGGTCGCGCGCTCACGCTCGCGGAGCCGCGGGTCGGCGCCGTCTGGCCACAGGCCCCCGCCGTCCTCGACGACGCCGGCGTCGAGCTCGGGCGTCGCGCTCGACTCGTCCGCGCCGCCCGTCTCGAGACTCGCCGTGGACGTCGCCTCGCCTCCGCCGGTCTCGACGTCCACGCGCGCGGGCGCCTCGGCCGCTTCGCCCCGCGCGATGATCCGCTGGGGCTCCCCCGCGAGCGCCGCGCGGGTGCCCTGCGAGCCCGCCCCCGATCGACACGCGCTCGCCGCGACGCACAACGCGCTCGCCAGCATGACGTGACGGAGCCAGCGCTCGACCATACGCGACGGTACCACGGCGACGCGCGCTCGCGACCCAGGGGTACACTGCGCCACCATGACAACGGCCGAATCCAAGAGTCAGAGCTTCGCGGGCAAGGTGGCGATCGTCACAGGGGCGTCGAGCGGCATCGGGCGCGCGACGGCGGCGCTGCTCGCCGAGCGCGGCGCTGCGGTCGCGCTCGTGGCCCGCGACGCCCAGCGCCTCGAGCAGCTCGCGCGCGAGATCGAGGCGGCGGGCGGGCGCGCGCTCGCCGTCCCCACCGACGTGACTGATGAGGCAGCCCGCGCGCGCCTGGCCGCGCGCGTCCAAGCCGAGCTCGAGCGCGTCGACGTGCTCGTCAACGCCGCCGGGATCATCGCCTCGGGCCGGGTCGACGACACCAGCCTGAGCGCGTGGCGCGAGATGTTCGCGCTCAACGTCGAGGCCGTCTTCCATCTGACGCAGCTCGTCACGCCCGCGCTCGTCGCGAGCCGCGGCGCGGTCGTCAACGTCTCGAGCGTCTGCGGCCTGCGGGCCTTCCCGGGCGTGCTCTCCTACTGCTCGAGCAAGGCCGCGCTCGATCAATTCACCGGCTGCGCCGCGCTCGAGCTCGCGCCCCAGGGCGTGCGCGTCAACGCGGTCAACCCCGGCGTGGTCGTCAGCGAGCTGCACCGGCGCAGCGGCTTCGACGACGAGCGCTACGCCGCGTTCCTCGAGCACAGCGAGACCACGCACCCCCTCGGCCGCGTCGGTCAACCCCGCGAGGTCGCCGAGCTCATCGCCTTCCTCGCCTCCGATCGCGCCGCCTGGATCACCGGCGTGACGATCCCCGTCGACGGCGGCCGGCACCTCACCTGCGCGCGCTAGCGGGCCTACAGACATGTCTTTTCACCCATCTTCGGGTCCCGCTATGATGCGCGGTGCATGGCCGTCGCTACGCTCGCCATGGGCTGCTTCTGGGGCCCCGACGCGCGCTACGGGCGCGTCGACGGCGTGCTCCGAACGCGCGTTGGCTACGCCGGCGGGACCACCGTGGATCCGGTCTACGGGGCGCTGGGCGACCACATGGAGGCCCTAGAGCTCGAGTTCGACCCCGCGCGCGTCAGCTTCCGCGCGCTGCTCGACGAGATGTGGCGGGCGCACAACCCGGTGAAGCGCCGCACGTGGCAGTACCGCTCCGCCATCTTCGCGCACGACGACGAGCAGGCGCGGGTCGCCGCCCAGGCGCGCGACCGTGAGGCCAGTCGTCGCGGGCGGCAGCTGACGACCTGGATCACGAGCGCCTGGCGCTTCTACCCGGCCGAGGACGGACACCAAAAGCACCACCTGCAGCGCTACCCGGCGCTGTTCGGCGCGCTCGTCGAGCGCCTCGGCAGCCCCGCCGCCGTGTTCGCGAGCCCGGTCGTCAGCCGCCTCAACGGGACCCTCGCCGGCTTCGGCAGCCGCGAGACGCTCGACCGCGACGGGGAGCTGATCACGCTGCTCGAGCGGCTCGGGGCCGAGTTCCTCCCCGAGGTCCGGGCCCTGCACAGCCGTCACGCCAACGCGTGACTACTCGACCACCGCGTCGAGCACCATCTCCAGGAGCTGGTTGTGGATCAGCTGCTTGCCGTCCTCGAGCACCTCGTCGAGCAGCTGCAGCGGCATCAACCACCGGCGCCGCGCTGGTCCCCGCCTCGCCGCCCCGCCGCCGTCGTCGCCGCAGCCGGGCGTCAGCGCGACGGTGAGCGCGAGGGCGGACGCGGTCTGACGAGTACGACGATCTCCATGCATGGCGAAGAGCTCCAGACGTCTCGCGCGCCGCGACGACTCCTTGCATATCGAACTATCCCCGCACCTTGACGCGGTGCACCTACAAACGCGGGCGCGGCTCCCCGCCGCGTGAACGGTCACGCGGGCGACGCGACTGGCCTGAAGTTCACGCCGAACCCGCGGTCGCGGTGACGTACACTGCCGACACACAAGCAGCGATTCATCATGCCCACGCACGTTCTTGGTCTATCACTCCCTCTCCCCCTCGATCGCCGCGCCCCGCTCTCGCGCGCGCTCGCCATCGCGTCGACGCTCGTTCTCGCGCCCGCGCTCGTGACCGGCTGCGGTGATGACACCAGCGGCAGCGACACCGAGTCGCCGACCACGGACGGCGAGAGCGACTCGACGACGAGCACCCCGATGAGCACCACGGAGGGCACGACCGCGTCGCCCGGTGACGGTGACGGTGACGGTGACGGCGACGGCGACGGCGACGGCGACGGCGACGGCGACGGTGACGGCGACGGTGACGGTGACGGCGACGGCGACGGTGATGGCGACGGTGACGGCGACGGCGACGGCGACGGCGACGGCGACGGCGACGGCGACGGCGACGGCGACGGCGACTGCAACATCATCGAGATGCAGACCACGCTGGGCACGATGGTGCTCGAGCTCGACCCCGTGAGCGCGCCGATCACGGTCGCCAACTTCAAGGCCTACGTCGACGCGCAGTTCTTCGACGGGCTGATCTTCCACCGCGTCATCGACAGCTTCGTGATCCAGGGCGGCGGCTTCGACGAGAATTTCAACCAGGCGCCGACGATGCCGCCGATCCCCCTCGAGATCAGCGACCTGATCCACGTCGACGGCGCGATCTCGATGGCCCGGACCAACGACCCGGACTCCGCGACCTCGCAGTTCTTCATCGCCGATGGTCCTCAGCCCGGGCTCGACGGCAACTACGCGGTCTTCGGCGGGCTGATCGACGGCTTCGATGTCCTCGCGACCATCTCGGCCGTGCAGACGGTCGACATGCTCCCCTACGAGGACGTACCGGCCGAGCCCGTGATCATGAGCTCTGTGACCTACGCCTGCGACTGACGTCCAACGATCGCCGCGTGGCCGCGAATCGCTATACGATCCGGCCATGCCTGCGAACTCCCCTACGACGCCAGCCCTCCTCCTCGCGCTCGCGCTCGCGGTCGCGTGCGGCGACAGCGACAGCGGGACGTCAACCAGCGACGCCGCGAGCACGAGCGACGCCGCGAGCACGGACGAGCCCACGAGCACCACCGCCGGCGTCGACACGACCGGTACGACCGACGGCACGACGCTCGCGGGGACCGACAGCGACGCCGCGACGACCGCCGGCGGCGAGACGACGAGCGACGAGACGAGCGCGACGGACGAGACGGGCGAGACGAGCGAGACGGGCGAGACCACGACGACCGGCGAGCCCGGCGTCTGCGGTGACGGGCTCGTCACCCCGGACGAGGAGTGCGAGCCGTCGGGCGAAGACGGCGATAACTGCACGGACCAGTGCACCAAGCTCTGGCGCACCGTGTTCGTCTCGAGCTCGCTGCACAACCCCGCGCTCGGCGGGCTCACGGGCGCGGACGAGATCTGCCAAGACCTCGCCGAGGGCGCCGGGCTGCCGGGGCGGTACATGGCGTGGCTGAGCGATAACGAAGCCTCGCCCTCGACCCGCTTTGTGCAGTCCTCGGTCCCCTACCAGCTCGTCAACATCCTGACGGACGAGCCGTGGATCGTCGCCAACAGCTGGGCGGACCTGATCGACGGCGAGCTTTCGCGCCGGATCAATTACGACGAAGACGGCTTCAACGCGTTCATGCCGACCGACGCGTGGACGAACACTCGCCCCGACGGGACGGCGGTCGCGGACGGGACGAGCTGTTCGAACTGGAGCACAGACTCGGGCTCGGGCATGGTCGGCGACGCGGATCAGACCGACGAGACGTGGACGCAGTACACGGCGACGTCGTGCAGCCAGCTGTTCCGCTTGTACTGCTTCGAACAGTAGCGGAGTCGCGGCTACTTCTTGCGATTATGGCGTTTTTTCGGCTTCGCCGATTCCTTCTCCACGATTTCTCCATTCGCGTGATCGATTCGAGCGATGGCCGAGCGCGTCGCGTTCGGCGACAGGTGGAGGTAGACCTCCGTCGTCGACGCGTGCAGAGCTCGGAGAACGTCTCCTCCGTGTCTCGGATGATGCGCGACCCTGCGCCGCGGCCGCAAGCGCGCGCATGGTGCTACTCGAGCATCTTCACGACGACGAGCTCGCGCCCGTCCGCGAGTCGCCTCGTCTCGAGGACCTCGGCGCGCTCGGTCGACCCGCGCTTCTCGAACTCCTCGTTGATGAGCTTGATGATCATCGCCGCGACGACGGCGGTGCCGACCTTCGTGACCAGCTCGAGCGCCGCGATCAGCAGCAGCGTCGCCGCGCCGGCCGAGTACTTGCCGGGCGTCCGCTCGACCTTCAGCTCCGCGACGCCTCGGCGCTCGTCGGAGGTGTTCCACGCGCTCTCTAGATCGCCGACGAGCTGCTGAAGCTCGCGCGGAAGCACGACACGAATCTCTTCCATCGTGGAAGGGTACTCGCTCCTCCGCGGGCGCGCGGGACGGATTTTGGTTGTGCGGGCGCGTTCACGCGGGGAAGATGTGGATATGCAAACGCTGCAGATCCGGCACGTCGAGGGCGGCGAGGCCGAGCAGTTTTTTGTTCAGCGCGCGATCGGGCAGGCCGGCCCCGCGCGCACGGTCCCGTCGCCGCGCGGATACCCGGTGGAGGGACGGCCGGACAGCGATCTGATCCGCGAGCTGTCCTGGTACCTCGAGACATTTTTGGACTACCCGTTCTCGCCGCGGACCGAGCGCGCCGAGCGAGTGCTCGCGGCCCTGCGTCGCTGGGGCGAGGAGGCGTTTCAGGCGCTCTTTGATCACCGTCAGACCGGAGCGTGGCTCGACAAGGCGACCGAGGACGGGACCCGGTACGACGCGCTTCGCCTGCAGGTGTGGAGCAACGACCCGCGCGTGCTGGCGTGGCCGTGGGAGGCGCTGCGCGACCCCCACAAGGGCCCGCTCGCGCCGGCCTGTCACATCGAGCGGCGGCTGGACGCGCCCAAGGATCCGCCGGCGCTGCCCGAGACGCTGCCGCGGGACCGCGTCAACATCCTGCTGGTCATCGCGCGGCCGTTCGAGCAGGACGTGCACTACCGGTCGATCGCGCGGCCGCTGGTCGAGCTGGTCGAGACGCGCGAGCTCCCGGTCGAGGTCCACGTCCTGCGCCCGCCGACGTTTCAGCGGCTCGAGGAACACCTGCGTGAAAAGCCAGGTTACTACCACCTGGTCCACTTCGACGGCCACGGCTCCTACGGCGCGGCGGACACCTCCGACGAGACGGACCCGCACAGGTATCGCGCGCCCCAGGGGCGGCTGGTCTTCGAGGACGCCAAGGGCAAGCCGGCGCCGGTCAAGGCCGAGGTGCTGAGCACCCTGCTCGCGGATCACCGCGTGCCGGCGATGGTGCTCAACGCCTGTCAATCGGCGATGCTGGACGAGCGCGCCCAGGACCCGTTCGCGTCGGTGGCCGCGGCGCTGCTTAAGGCCGGGGTGCGCAGCGTCGTCGCCATGTCGCACTCGCTGTACGTCAGCGGCGCCCAGCAGATGCTGCCGGCGTTCTACAACCGGCTGTTCGAGACCGGCAGCCTGGCCGAGGCCACGCGGGCCGGGCGGCGGCAGATGTTCGCCGAGCGCAGGCGCGTGTGCGTCCGCGGGCTGTTTGAGCTGCAGGACTGGCTGGTGCCGGTGGCCTACGAGCAGGGGGCGGACTCGCTGCGCTTCGCGGCCACGGCCGCCGAGCCGCCCGCGCGACCCCAGCTGCCCGCGGAGGTCGAGGGCGACATAAGCCCCCACGGCTTCATCGGGCGCGACGGCGTGGTCCTCCAACTCGAGCGAGCGCTGCAGCGGCCGACGCCGCCGGCGGTGTTGATCCACGGCATGGGCGGCATGGGCAAGACCACGCTGGCCCGCGGCTTTCTGCAGTGGCGCGCGGCCACCGGGGGGCTCGCCGGCTGCGTGTGGCTGTCGTTTCAGGGGGTGCGCAGCGCCGACTGGGTGCTCAACCGCATGGCCGAGGTCGTCGTCGGGCCCCAGGTGTCCGCGGTCCCCGACGAGCGCAAGCTCGCGCTCGTGGCGAAGGCCCTGCGCGAGGTCCCGCTCTTGGTCGTGTGGGACAACTTCGAGGTCGTGGAGGGTCAGCGGGGGGAGCCACCCACCCTCTCGGTCGAGGACCGCGGCCGCCTGCGTGCGCTGCTGACCGCGCTGCGCGGCGGCGCGACGCGGGTGCTCATCACCAGCCGCTCAAAGGAGGACTGGCTCGGGCCCGAGCTGCGTCGCCTGGTCGCGCTGGGCGGGCTGCAGGGCGAGGAGCGGTGGGAGTACTGCGAGGCCTTGGTCGGAGATCTGGGGCTGGAGGTCGACCGCGCCGACAAGCACCTGCGCGCGCTGATGGACGCGCTCGACGGGCATCCGCTGGCGATGCGCGTGCTGTTGCCGCGGCTCGAGTCCACGCCCGCCGCGACGGTGTTGGAGCTGCTGAACGCGAACCTCGCCGCGACCGCCGAGGCCGCCACCGAGACCGAGCGGCAGCTCTACGCCACCCTGCGGCTGGCCGAGGACGCGCTGGCCGACGAGCTTCGGCCGGTGCTCATCGGCCTCGCCCACTTCGAGCGCTTCGTGCTGCGAGACCTGCTCGAACGGATCGCAAAAAAGGCTACGCCGCCCGTCGCGGCCGACGTCGTGGCGCGCTGTCTCGACCGGCTCGCGGGCGCTGGCCTCCTGCACGCCCACGGCGCGAACGTGTACGCGATGCACCCGGCGCTGACCGGCTTCCTGCGCGCGCGGATACCCGCGTTGTTTGTTGAGGCGACGCGGACGCAATGGGCCCGGGCCTTTGTCGATGTGGTGGCCAGGGCTCTTGACCAGGTCGCCCCGCGCGAGCTTCACGAACAGCGACCCGTATTCGCGGTCCTCGGCGTGACCCTGCACCACGCGCGCGGCGAAGCCCGTCGCCTCGGCATGGAGCTTTTCTGGATGGCCATGACGCAGGCGCTGGGTAAATTCTCCGAAAACACCCGTGCGTTCGCCGAGGCCCGTGGCTGCTACCAAGCCATCGCCGAGGCGGCACACGAGGCCGGCGATCACAAGCTCGAGTCATCCATGTTTCACCATTTCGGCATCGTCGCCGAAAAGCAGCGGGACTTCGCGGCAGCGGAGGGATGGTATCTTAAGTCCCTCGCCATTGACGAGAAGCAGGGCAATCTTCGAGGCGTAGCCAACTCCTATGGTCAACTCGGCAGTCTCGCCGCGCACCAGCGGAACTACGTGGCGGCGGAGCAGTGGTATCGCAAGGCCCTCGCCATTGACGACAAACTAGGCAATCTCCGCGATGCCGCCAAAACCTATCACGGACTCGGCATCGTCGCACAGAAGCAACGGGACTTCGAGTCGGCCGAGACGTGGTATCGAAAATCCCTGGCCATCAAGGAGAAGCAGGGCGACCTCCATGGCGCCGCGCTCATCTATTTCCAGCTCGGCAACGTCGCATGCATACAGAACGACTTCGTGGCCGCCGCTGAGCACTATTCCACGGCAATTGAGGTCTTTGAAGACCTCGGGGATTCACACAACGCTGCTATCGTCTATCACCAGCTCGGCATGGTCGCACAGGCGCAGCAGAATTTCGCGACGGCGGAGACGTGGTATCGCAAGACCCTCGCCATCAACGAGAAGCAGGGCAACCTTCATGCCGCCGCCTACACCTATGGGCAGCTCGGCAATCTAGCCGTGCAACAGCGGGACTTCGCGGTAGCGCAGACTTGGTATCGTAAGTCCCTCGCCAATTTTGAGAATCAGGGCGACCTCCACGGCGCTGCTATTGCCTATTCCCGGCTCAGCATCGCCGCGCGATTGCAAGAGCGATTCCACGAGGCCGCACAGCTATCGCTTCGCGCTCTCGTTGACCTGCTCCGCGCCGGTGACCCACACAGCGCCCAAGAAACACGGCGACAATTCCTGCGGTCATTCGCCAAGACCTCGGCCGAGGAGCAGGCGGCGCTTCGCAAGCGCTGGGCTGAGCTCGAGCTCGGGGACTTCCCCGAGCCCGATGCCGCGTCGTAGTGCGGCGCTCGGCCGCGGCTCACGCCAGAAAGTTCGCGTCGCCGCAATTGCTTCCCCTCGTTCGGGGAATTGAAGGGGGAGTGCATCCGCCCGAGGCATCCGTCAGCGAGGCCGTCCGCGTCCGCGCGCTCGCGCTGATCTCGGTCGTGGTGGTGCTCGCCGTCTCGGCCGGCAACATGGTGAACGTCGCGCTGCCGATCATCGGGGAGCGCTTCGGCGCGCGCGAGGGGACCTACGGACTGCTCGTCACCGGCTACACCCTGAGCTTCGCGGTCTTCAGCGTGGTGCACGGTCGGCTCAGCGAGCGGGTCGGCGCGCGGCGGCTCTACCTGTTCGGCATCCTGGTGTACGGCCTCGGCTCGGCGCTCGTCGGCGCGCTGCACTCGATCGGCTGGATGATCGCGGTGCGTGTGCTCCAAGGTGTCGGCGGGGCCGCGCTCCCATCGCTCGGCGCCTTGCTGATCGCCCGGCTCTACCCCGCGAGCCGCCGCGGCGCGGCGATGGGCGTGATGCTCGCGTGCGTGGGCGTGGCCGCGTGCGTTGGCCCCTTCCTCGGCGGCGCGCTGATCCAGCTGCTGCGCTGGCGGGCCGTGTTCGTGGTCCCGGGCGCGCTCTCGCTGCTGGCGTTTTGGCTCGGGCGAGCGTGGCTCCCGGAGGTCCTCGATCGGCGCGCGCCGCAGCCGATCGACGTCGTGGGCGCGACGCTGCTCGGGCTCGGCGTGACCTCGTTGATGTACGGTCTGCAGCGACTCAGCGCGCGCGCGATCGGGCCGTCCCCGGTCGCGCTGCTCGTGCTGGGCGTCGCCGCGCTGGTGGCGTTCTACGCCTGGATCCGGCGCCGCGAGCACCCCTTCGTGCCGCCGGCGCTGCTCGCCGACCGCCGCTACCGGACGACCGTGACGATCGCGTTTCTGTGCCAGGCGACGCGGATGGGCTCGGTCATCCTCGTGCCGATCCTGCTGCACGAGGTCGAGCAGCTCGCGCCGATCTGGGTCGGCCTCGTGCTGCTCCCGGGCGCGGCGCTCGTCGCCCTGTTCTCGCGGCGCTCGGGTCGACTCTGCGATCGCTACGGCGCGCGCCTGCCCGTGGTGGGCGGGAGCGCGTGCATGGTGACAGGGAACCTCGTGATGGCGGCCTTCGCGGGCGTGTCGATCGCGGGGGTGACGGCCGGGCTGGCGCTCTACGGGCTCGGCTTCGCGTTCATCCAGAGCCCGCTGCTGAGCGTGTCCTCGCAGTATGTCCCGGAACGTGAGGCGGGCGTGGGCGTCGGCCTGTTCATGATGATCTTCTTCCTCGGCGGCGCCTTCGGCGTCGCGCTGACGACGACGACGATCGAGCTGCAGACCCGCGCGTCGAGCCCGACCGGGAGCTGGATCGGGCTCGAGCTCGGCCGCGGCGCGCCCTACTCCAACGCCGTCCTCACGCTGACCGGGCTGGCCGTCGTCGCGCTCGCGCTCACGCGCTCGCTCCCGGGTCGCGGCCGCTGAGCGCGATCACGGGAGCTGGACCAGGTCGCGCAGGGAGCCGGTGAGCGGCGCGCTCGTGAGCGGCGCGCCGGGTCGTCGAAGCACCACGCGCGGCTGGCTCTTGGGCATGAGCGTGACGTTGATCGTCCAGTCGACGCGCTGCCCCGGGGCGAGCTCGAGGGACCAGCGACGGCCGAGCTCGATGAGCGTCACCTTCATGATCGAGAGGGCGAGCTGTCCTCCGAGACAGTGACGCGCGCCGGCGCCGAACGGGAGGTACGCGAAGCGTGAGGGGGTGATGGTCCGCCACCGATCGGGGCGAAACGCGTTCGGCTCGGGGAACACGCGGGGGTCGCGGTGCTCGAGCGCGGGGCTCAGGAGCAGCTCGGTCCGCGCGGGCAGCACGTGGTCGCCGAGGCGCGCCGGTCGCGAGGTCACGCGCACCAGCACCGCGCTCGGCGGCAGCAGGCGCAGGGTCTCCTTGAGGATCCCGTCGGTAACCGGGGTCGCCGCGAGCCGCTCAAAACGCGCCGGCGCGTCGTCGACCCCCAGCGGCGCGAGCTCGCGCGCGAGCGCCTGGGCGGCGTCGTCGCGCTGCGTGAGCAGCAGCGCCGCCCACGTCAACGCGACCGCGACCGGCTCGCTCGCGGCCTGAAACAGCACGTTGCCGTGGGCGACGAGCTCGTCCTCGGAGAGCGCTCGGCCGTCGGGCCCCGCGAGCGCGCACAGCCGGGCGAACAGGCCGGGCGCACGCGCGGGAGCTCGCGCGGCCCGGGCCCGCCTTACCTGCTCCCGCAGCGCGCGCTCGAGCGCGTCGCCCACCTCGATCAGCGCGTCGCGGACGCGGGGCGCGTCGTCCTCGCCCGCCGACGCGTTGGCGCGCCGGAGCGTCAGGAGCCGCCGGGCGAGCGCGCCGATCGAGCGCGCGTCATCACCTGACTGATCGAACATGATGCGACCGAGCGCGCGATCGGTGAGCCCCCGCAGCGCCTCGAGCAGGTTCAGCTCCTGCCCGGGAGACCAGGCGCCCACGAGCGCGGCGACGCTCGCCGCGATCTCGTCGTGGTAGCGGCGCGCCGCGTCTTTGCCGAGCGCCGGCGCGAGCAGCCGGCGGTGATCACGATGCCGCGCGCCGACCATGCTGAACAGGCCCGAGCTGAGGCGCCGCAGCGCCGGCGACAGCGCGTGGCGCTTGGCCGCCACGCCCGGCGCGCCGAACAGCGCGGGGTTCAGGAGCACGCGCTCGACGTGCTCGGCCCCGAACACCGCGACGCAGCCGGCGCAGTCGGGCATACGCGAGAGGACCGGGAGCCCCTCGGTGAGCGCCACGAGGTCGCCGTAGGTCTCGCGCGCGCGCTGCAGAAAGCCCAGCGGGTCGGCGAGCAGCGGGCCGTAGCCGTCGCGCCAGCGCGGGCCGTCCACGCCGACGGGATGCAATGCCTTGAACGCGTCGTCGGGCATCGCGCGCGCTACCTCCCGGGGCGACGGCGCGCCGCGTCGAGCATGGTGAGCCGTCCGCCGTTGTCGGCGATCACGAGCTCGAGCAGGCCGTCGCCCTCGACGTCGACGGGCACCGGCTCGGCCTCGATGGTCGCGGCGCCCACCGTGTCGTAACGCCAGCGCAGCGCCCCCGTGGCCGCGTCGAGCGCGTACAGGCCGAGGCCGGCGAAGGCCGCGACGATCTCGAGATGTCCGTCGCCGTCGAGGTCGACGATCACGGGGCTCGTCGAGGCCGGGGGTTGCTCCTCGTCGCGCGGGCGCGGCCGGAAGCGCCAGCGCGCGCGCCCTCGACCGTCGAGCACGAACAGCCCGCCGCGCGCCGACGCGCTCACGATCTCGAGGGCGCCGTCACCGTCGACATCCGCGACCCGCGGGCTCGCGCGCTCGCCTCCGACGCCTGATCGCGACCAGCGCTCATCACCGCGCAGCAGGTCCAAGCACACGAGATCCCCGGTGGACGGCGAGGCGACGACGAGCTCCAGCGCCCCGTCGCCGTCGACATCCGCGACCGCGGGCGCGACCGCGTGGGTCTCGGCCGTCACGCGCGACCAGCTCACCGCGCGGGTCGTGGCGTCGATCACCATCGTCGCCCCGTCGAGCAGGCTCACGACGATCACGGGGTCCTCCGCGGGCGCGCGCGCCGGGGCCACCACGGGGCGGGCCCAGGCGCCGCTGGGGAGCGGGAGCGTCCACCGCGTCTCGAGCGACTCGACGTCGAGGACGTACATCGACGGGGCGCCGTCCCACGGGATCACGACGAGCTCTTCGCGGCCGTCGCCGTCGATGTCCGCGACCGCCGGGGAGGCGTGCCCCATCGGGAGCGCGCGCGCGCGCGTGACTCGCTGACCGACGGGATCGAAGCGGACCACGCCCTGGCGATCGAGGTACACGAGCTCGCGCCGCCCGCCCGGGGCTGGCGCGACCGCGGGCGCGCGGATGATCTTGTGCCCCAGCGACGCGGCCTCCCCCTGCAGCGCGCCGTCCTCGAGCGCGAGCACGAGGTGACCCGCGCGGTTCTTCAGCGTCGCCGCGACCGCGAGCTCACGCCGCCCGTCGCCGTCGAAGTCGTCGACGATCGGGGTCGCCCGGACCGCCTTCTGCGTCGCTCGCGACCAGCGCACACGTGACCCTTCGAACAGCGCGAAGCCGGCGTCCCCGATCATCGCGAGCCCGTCGCCGCCTAGCGGCTGGAGGAACGCGTTGTGAAACGAGGTGCTCGCCGCGCCGACGCGCGCGCCGGCGCGATCGAAGGCGGCGACCGTCCCCGCGCCGCTCACCACCACGAGCTCGCGGCGACCGTCCCCGTCCCAGTCGTGCAGCGCCGCGTCCCCCACGGCCGGCGCGTCGAGCTCGAACACGCGCTCGACGTGGCCGTCGCGCGGGGAGCGGAGCGCCGCGCCGCGCGGGTGCGGGGTGACGAAGGCGGGCGCGCCCCCCCGCCAGGAGGGGACGTACACGATCTCGGTGAAGTCGGTCGCGCGCCAGCGCGGCGCGCCGGTGTCCGCGTCGAAGATCACCGCGCGGCGCTCGGCGTCTCGACAGTACATGACCCTTGGAGCACCATGCTCCTCGGGGGGCAGGTGACAGCTGGGGTGCAGCTCGGCGCGCCACAGCTCCGCGCCGTCGCGCGCGCGGTAGCGCGTCGCCGCGCCGGTCGGCGACACCGTCACGAACACCGGCGCGGAGCTCCCTCCCCGCAGCGCGTCGAGCAGCCCGTACAGGAGTCGAGATTGACGACCCGGCTCGTCCTCGGCGCTGACGCGGTCGCGCCGCCAACGAACCGCCCCCGTCGCGGCCTCGAGCGCCATGACCTGCTCGTCCGCCAGCACGCCGACGACCCCCGACGCGTCGCTCCCCTCGCGGATGAAGCCGAGGCTCTTGATCGACTCGCCCAGGCGCGGCGAGGTCCACAGCGGTCGCCCGGTGCGGATGTCGAGGGCGCTGACGCGATCGCCGTGGATGTACGGGATGACGAATTCGCGGCGCCCGTCGCCGTCGAGGTCGCGGCGAAGCGCCCCCCCGCCCCGCGGCTCCCACGCGCGCCCGGTGTCGACGCGCCACAGCGCCCGCGGTCGACCGTCGTCGACCGGGAGCGCGCTCGAGCGCGCCTCGACGACGGCGAGCTCTTCGTCCTCGCGAACCAGGACGAGATCGCCCACGCCGTCGCCGTCGAGATCCTCGACCAGCTTCGCGCTGTGGTTCAGGCCCTCGAGGCGCCACAGCACGCGGTCGTCGTGCGGGTTGATCGCGACCAGCTCCTGCGTCCGGTCGACGATCAGGTCCCCGCGCCCGTCGCCGTCGATGTCCCCCGGGGCATATACCGCCCTGTTGAAGTCGGGCGCGCGCCACGTCCAGGTCACCGCCGGCGCGAGCGAGACGAAGCCCGCGCGCCGCTCATCGGCCGCCACGGACCACTCGAGGCGGCGGTCGTGGTAGCCGTCGTGGCGCACCAGCAGCTCGTGGACCCCGCTGTCCACGGGCAGGTTGCGCAGCCGCGTGCCGTGGTCGACGCCGTCGACGAAGACGACGCCCCCGCCCGGCTCGACGTCGAGGTTGAACACCCCCTGCTCGCGCTGCAGCTCAACCGTGAGCTGCGCCGTCGCGCCGCGCCGCACCGCGAGCGCCGTGCGGGCGACGCGATAGCCGGGCGCGTCGACCTCGAGCTCGTGGACCCCGGCTGGCACCTCGCCGGCGCCGCCGCCGAGCTCCGTGAGCGCGACGCCATCGATCCGCGCCGTCGCGCCCGCGACCGGCTCGCCGCGTGAGCGCGCGGTCACCTCGACCCTCCCGGGGCGCGTGAGCAGGTACCCCGCGTAGCCGAGCCCCGCGAGCGTTGAGACCACGCCGGCGCCCGCGGCCAGGCGCAGCGCGAGCGTGGACGATCCGCGGTCGAGCTCGACCAGCAGGGCCGTCATGGACGGGAAGCGATCGGCGGGATCGAGCGCGAGCCCCCGCAGGACCGCGCGGCGCACCCACGCGGGCGCCCGGGCGCCGCGCGGAGGGTCGCGCACGCGCCCCGCGAGCACGGCGTCGTGCAGCACCGCGTACGAGGTGCAAATGAAGGGGCGCCGCCCGTAGAGCGCCTCGTACAGCGCGACGCAGAAGCTGAATTGGTCGCTCTGCTCGGTCGCGGCCTGGCCCCGATGTTGCTCTGGGGACATGTACGCCGGCGTCCCCATGATCGCGCCGGTCCGCGTCAACGCGGACGCGACCACCTCCTGCGCCCGCGCGCCGCGATCCTCCGTGGCGAGCAGGTCCCCGCCGTAGACGCCGTCGAGCGCCGTCGCCAGCCCGAAGTCGAGGACCTTCACCGCCCCGTCCGCGCCCACGAGCACGTTGCCCGGCTTGAAGTCGCGGTGGACGATGCCCGCGGCGTGGGCCGCCGCGAGCCCGCGCCCCGCCCCCACGAACACGCCGAGGAGCTCGCGCCACGAGGGCTGCGCCCCGACCTCGGGCGCGCACCAAGCGTCGAGCGTGACGCCGTCGACGAACTCCATGGCGAGGTAGACCCGCCCCTCGAGCTCGCCGGCTTCGAACACCGTCACGATATTCGGATGGGACATGTGCGCGAGCGCCCGGGCCTCGCGGAGCAGGCGCGCGCGCGCGTCGTCGTCGCCGGCGCTCGCCTTGAGCAGCTTGAGCGCCACGCGACGATCGAGCTGCGGGTCGTGGGCGGCGTAGACCACCCCCATCGCGCCCACGCCCACGCAGGCCTCGAGCTCGTACCGGCCGATCGTCGAGCGGTGCATCCCGGCGCCGAACAGCCGGCTCATCACGACCTTCTTCGCGAGGGGCAGCAGCACCCGATCGCGGTCGACCGCCGCGCGCTCCTTCATGTCGAGACTCAGGGGGACCTCGTGAGGCTTGTAACAGGTGGTAGAAATCTCCGCCGATCCCCGGCCCGCGTCTTCACGCGGCCGGGTTCAGCGTTTTCGGCTTACCACTCATAGGGTTCCATAATCATCGCTCCTTTCTGTACGGCGCGCGCCGATCGCAGGTTTCAAGACGAGATCGCGTCAACGTCTGAAGTCACCAGATGTACGGCTCCACGCGCCACTCCTCTCTCGGTACTCTGTCCGGTTCGTCTCGCCCCACATGACTGAATTCCCCGCCGCGCCCGGATCAATTGCGCCGCGACAAAAAAAATGTGCATCCACAACTGACCCGGGGCCCTGGACCGCCAACTGTGGCCTCGGTCCTCGCGGTACCATCCCCCGGTGACGCGCAGCGACACCGAACTCTTGAGGGCGTGGCAGACCGGTGACGCGCGCGCCGGCAGCGAGCTCGCCGAGCGGCACTACCCGCTCATCGAGCGCTTCTTCATCAACAAGGTTGACGAGGACGCGGCCATCGACCTCATCCAGCACACCTTCCTCGGGCTCGTGAACGCCCGCGCGCGGATCCGCAGCGACACCAACTTCCGCAGCTACCTGCTCGGGATCGCGCGCAACGTGCTCTACAAGTACTTTCGTCGCTATCACCGCCACGCCGAGCGGCTCGACTACACCAAGCGCTCGGCCGCGGACCTCCAGCCCACCGCGTCCAGCGTGATCGCGCGGGAGCAGGAGCTGCAGCTGCTCCACCAAGCGCTGCGCCGGATCCCGATCGAGTCGCAGATGATCCTCGAGCTCTACTACTGGGAGTCGATGCGGGCCCGCGAGATCGCCGAGCTGCTCGAGGTGCCCGAGGGGACCGCGCGCACGCGGATCCGCCGGGCGAGGCAGCTCTTAGAGCGCGAGCTCGAGACGCTCGCGCAGACGCCCGCGCTGCTCGAGAGCACGGTCTCGAACCTCGAGAGCTGGGCGAGCCGGCTGCAGGCGCAGTTCACCGGCCGCGCGTCCGCCCCGTGACGCGCCGCTCGCCCGCCGTCACGCTCACCCTCGATCGCTCGCGCCGGGGTCCTCGCCGAAGGCGCGCTCCACCGCCGCCATGACCCGCGCCTCGCTGCTGCGCAGCCGGTAGTCGTCCGCCTGATCGATCCAGCGGATCCGCCCGCCCTCGTCGACGAGCAGCGTCGTCGGGATCGCCATCGACTTGATCGACGGGATCAGCCCCAGCGAGTTGCCGGCGATCCTGAAGGATCTCCCGGAGGCCTCCACCGCCTTGTGGTGCTCGACGCCGTACTGGCGGATGACCTCAAGGCCAGGATCACACAGCAGCGTCAGCTCGAGCCCGTCCCGCGCCTTGTAGCGCGCCGCGTCCTCCACCGAGTCTTTGCTCAGCGCGACGACCGTGACCCCGTACCGCTGGAGCTCGGCCCGCATGCTGTCGAAGCGCCGCAACTCGGCGCTACAGTACGGTCACCAGCCGCCGCGGAAGAACTTCAGCAGGGTCCGCTGGCCGAGCAGCGCGTCGCTCGAGAACGCGACGCCCGCCGAGGTCTGGCACGAGAACGCCGGCAGCGCGTCGCCGACCGCGACCTTGATGTCG
This sequence comes from Polyangia bacterium, assembly GCA_030430565.1. Taxonomy (GTDB): domain Bacteria; phylum Myxococcota_A; class Polyangia; order Nannocystales; family Nannocystaceae; genus JACKDW01. The sequence continues at coordinate 481,518 of JAUIKS010000001.1, read as the reverse complement.
CCGATCGGCGTCTTGCGCTGCGACATCAACAGCAGGAACAGCGACCCCATGATGAGCGCGAAGCTGGCGGGCGCGATGACGACGGCGCTCAGCGACCCGCCCGCGCGCAGGCTCCAGATCACGCTCGCGATCGCCAACGCGATACCGGCGAGCTGCATGCCGATCGCGCCCACTGGTCGCGCCGGGACGACGCCGCGCGGGATCGTGGAGAGGTAGGTCAGCCAGGCCGTAAAGACGGCCGCGACGCCGCCGAGCGCGAGTGCGAGCGCGATGGTGTTCATCAGCGTTCGGCTTACCACAGCGCGCGCCGGCGACGAGGATCAACCTCGAGATCTGCACCCCGAGCGGCGCCCGACCGGAGGAAATCGCGCCCGATTCCGCCCGCGCCGCCGAAAGATCACGCGCGCCCGTCGTCAAGGGGACGGCGATGGGCATGCAGCTCGGAGACAGCCGATCGTCGGGACCGCGCGGCGACATCAACGTCACGCCGCTCGTCGACGTGTGCCTGGTCCTGCTGATCATCTTCATGGTCTTGATCCCGCAGCAGGTCCCCGAGATCTCGGTGACCATCCCGCCGCCGCCGTCGCGCCCGACGCCGCGCACCAACGATGGACCGCTGGTCGTCGGCCTCGATCGCGCGGGCGTCGTCACGCTGCGCGAGCAGCCGGTGGGTCGCGGGCAGCTCGAGTCGCGCTTGCGCCGCGAGCTCGAGCACCGCGACCGCAAGGCGGTGTTCCTCGACTTCGACGACGACGTCGCCTACGTGAACGCGGTCGCGGTCCTCGACCAAGCTCGGAGCGCGGGCGCCGACGTGCTCGCGATCGTCAACCCGCGCGGACCGACGCCCACCCAGCTCGGCACGCCGCGCGCGCCCGCGCCCGCGCCCAGCTGAGTCGGCGGCTCAGGGCTCCACCGTGACCTCCGCGCGGTAGAGGTCCAGGTCGCCGCTGCGGTCCGACGCGAAGTACAGCGCGCACTCCCCCTCGCTGAGCGACGGCTGCGTGTCGACCCCCTGCGAGCTCGGGATCGGGAGGCGCGCGACGATCTCGTAGTCGCTCGGGAGGCCGACGCGCGACGCGTACCAGAGATCGAGGCCCTCGCTCGCCTCGCGGTCGGACGCGAAGAACATCGTGTTGAGGTCCTCGCTGAGCCAGGGCGCGCGCTCGTGGCTCTCCCCGTCCGCGCCGAGCACGATCGCGGGCGCGGAGAACTGCGCGTTTAGGTTCGGGCGCTGCGAGCTCACGATGTCGTCGAGCTCGCCGAGGCCCGCGAGCGTGTAGACGAGCCGCAGGCCGCTGTCGTTGACCCACGGCATGCGCTGACTGCCCGCGTCGTTGACGAGCACCCCGAGGCTCTCGGGCGTCGAGAAGGGGTCGTCGACGCTCGCGCGCGTGCTGACCCACAGGTCGAGCCCGCCGAGCGTCCCGGCGCGATCGCTGGAGAGGTAGATCGTGAGGCCGTCGCCGCTCAGGTGCAGCGCGGCCTCGTTCGTGGGTGAATTCACGCCGGCGAGCGGCTGCGGCGTCGAGAACTCGCTGTCGAGGTCGGGACGTGTCGCAACGTACAGGTCATTGTCGCCGAGCCCCCCGGGGCGATTGGAGCTGAACGCGAGCGTGAGGCCGTCGGGCGAGATCGCCGGCGAGCGCTCGACCGAGGGCGTGTTCACGCCGCCAACGACGGCGCCCGGACCGACCGTGATCTCGCCGAGCGGGACGCCGCAGATCGTCCTCTTGTCGATGTCCCCGGTCTCGGCGGACGTCGTCGCGCCCGTCGTGCAGCCCTCGCCGCAGCTCGTGGTCGCAGGATCGACGCTCGTCGGGCCGCCGCTCGTGCCGGCGGTACCGCTGGTCCCGGTCCCGGTCCCGGTTGCGGTGTCAGCCGTGGTCGCGCTGGTTGTGCCCGTCGAATCGATCACCGCCGTCGTCGCGCTCGCCCCGGTCGAGGCGACCGTCGCCGCATCACCGGTGACTGGGCCGTCGAAGCTGGGGTTCTCGATCAAGCAACCGCCGAGCGCGAGCGCGGAGAAGACTGTTGCGATGGCAGCGGAGGAGGCCGCGGAGGAGGCCGCGCCCGCGACAGCACGAGCAGTAACGCGATTGCCTAGCATTCAGCGACGTAAGCGTAGCGCACGAGCTCGCGTCGCCCCACCGCGCGCTGCGGCCGCCCACGCGCGAGGAGGCGTTCCGGTCCGCGGGCCGCGTATTCACATGTCTTATAAGACATACACGTGTAGCCAGCTCCGCGAGCGCGCGGCCCCGGCGTCGTCGACCACGCGAGAGTTCCCGCGCGCCCGCGGGTCTCCCAGCGCGATTCGTCGCGGCGCGACGACGGACGACAGACAACAGACGACGAACGGCGCCATCGTCTTCGCCCGCGATCGAGATCGCTGTATAGACAGCGAACTCAACCACGAAGCCCTCGCCGTCGCGCGCCACACGGTCTATGGGTGCATCGCGTCGCGGGGATTCCTCAGACACGCTCCTAGGGCGCGAGAACATGGTTTGCGCGGCCTGTGGTAGCGTCGAGCTCGTCCCTCGCCATCCCCTGCCTGATCAACGGGAGCTGCGCCGTCATGTCGCGAACCTCATCGCCACTCCATCTCCTCTCCGCGGCGACGCTGTCCGCCGCCTTCGCGCTGAGCGCCGGCCTCGCCAGCCCGCCGCGCGCTGAAGCCTGCGGCGGCACCTTCTGCGACGGACCCCAGGGCATGGCGGTCGATCAGAGCGGCGAGAACATCCTGTTCGTGATCGACGGCGATCAGGTCGAGGCCCACATCCAGATCCAGTACGACCCGCAGCAGGACCCGGCGAGCTTCGCGTGGGTTATCCCGCTGCAGTCGCTGCCGCAGTTCTCGGTCGGCTCGCAGCCGCTGTTTGACCAGCTGCTCGCCGGCACGGTCCCGTTCTACGGGATCACCGACCAGGCCGAATTCTGCGGCGGCGGCGACCTCCCGGGCGGCAGCAACGGCGACGACGACGACGACGACGGCGGCGCGCCCAAGTTTGACGCCGGCGGCGGCGGACCCTCGATCGTGCACGCCGAGACGGTCGGCGCCTTCGAAGTCACGGTGCTGCAGGACGACGACGTCGACAGCCTGATGCAGTGGCTAGGGGACAACGGCTATCAGCAGGATGACGCCGCAGCGCCGATCTTCGCGGAGTACCTCGCCGAGGGCCATCTGTTCGCCGCCTTCAAGCTCAACACCGGCGCGGGCCTCGATCAGATCCACCCGGTCACCTTGAGCTTCCAGGGCGTCGAGCCGTGCATCCCGCTGCGCCTGACGAAGATCGCGGCGACCGAGGACATGGAGGTGCGCGCGTTCTTCCTCGGCAACACCCGCACCGCGCCGACCAACTACCGCCACGTGCTGGTCAACCCGCTCAAGATCGACTGGTTCAATTTCGCGGACAACTACAAAGCGGTGATCACCGCGGCCGTCGACGCCTTCGAGGCCAACGGCCACGCCTTCGTCACCGAGTACGCGGGGCCCAGCGACGCGGTTCAGCGAAGCGGGCTGTACGAGCCGAGCTGGAGCAGCGAGGCCTTCGTCGGCTCGGCCCCGCTCGACGCCGTGAGCACCCTGGAGAGCCAGGGCATCATGGCCTGCTTCGGCGAGTTCTGCGAGTTCTACCACCCGCTGCTCGAGCCGCTGCTCGCCGAGTTCCTGCCGGCGCCCGAGGGCGTCGACCCCCTCGCGTTCTACGCGTGCGTCGAGTGCTACGAGGCGCAGCTCGACCTGATGGCGTGGGGCGACGGCGGCGAGTTCGCGGCCGCCTACGACGACCGGATCATCGCGCCGGGGATGCACGCGCTCGACCTCCTCGAGACCTGGCCGTACGTGACGCGCCTGTACACCACGATCTCGCCGGGGGAGATGACCGAGGACCCGATGTTCGCGCAGAACCCCGACCTCCCCGAGGTCGCCAGCCAGCGCGTCGCGACCCGCGTCACGCTGTGCAACGACGACCGCGTCGTGGTGCTGCCCGACGGGCGAGAGGTCTACGTCCCGGGCGGCGAGGATTGGCCCGAGTTCCCCGGCGAGATGCCCTGGGAGGCCGAGGTCCAGACGGTCGCGCTGAAGGGCGCGCCGATGACCCTGGTCGATAACAACGAGATCATCGATCAGAAGCTCGCCGAGTGGAACATCGCCCACGGCTGGCCGCCCGGCGACGGCTCGACGCCCAGCTCCGGGAGCGTGGGCGACGACGACGGCGGCTCGGGCGACGAGACCGGCCCCAACGCGGACTCGAGCGGCGACGGCTCAGGCTGCGGGTGCACGAGCGACGCACGCGGCGCTCCGTGGGCGCTCGCGCTGCTCCTGCTCGGCGGCGCGGTGTGGAGCCGTCGCCGACAACGATGAGCCGACGCGCCTGGGAGAACGAACCGTCTACTGCTTCTTGGCGGTCTTTCTCCTCGCGGCCTTTTTCTTCGCCGTCGTTTTCTTCGCCGTCGTTTTCCAGCGGTTGTCTCGCGGCGGCGCGCGGAGGATCACCGTGGCGTTCGCGCCAGCGAGTTCGAACACCCTGCAGAGCACGCGAGAGAAGTGCTTCGCGTCGACCTCAGCCTGCATCCGCAGCAGCGCGAGCTCAAAGCCCTTGGGTCCGACGTAGCGCCTGCGAAAACCCTCGGCGACGCGCTTGAGCTCGGCGGCGCGCAGGCGGCTGGTGTTCAGCTCGAAGGTCGGCATAGACGATCTCGACTGTACCAGCGCCGGGCTGGAGCGTTCGCGGCCCTCACAGCCCGAAGCGAACCAGGAACGCGCGCGCGTCCACGCCGTCCGCCGTGAGCTCGGGGCCGACGAAGCTCGCGGTCCCGTAGAAGTCACCGGTCCACAGCAGCGCGCGCGGATCGTCGTTGAGGTCGATCGCGAGCTGGCGCCCCGTCTCGGGGAGAGCGCCCGCGCCTCCGCCGAAACGATCGCTCCACAGGAGCTCGCCCGTGGTGAGCCGCAGACGCGCGAGACAAGCGTCCGTGTTCCCCATGACCGCGAGCGCGCCTCCGCCGAAGTCCGTCCCCGGGGCACACCTCGCGGACAGCAGCACGTGGCCGGCGACAGGGTCGATCACCAGCCCGCGCAGCTCCTCGTCCACGTTCGCGCCGCCGAAGCGCTCGGCCCAGTTGAGCTCGCCGGATCCGCTGTCGAGGCTGGCGACGAAGAGGTCGCGGTTGTCGAGCGATCCCGAGTCGAGCTCCAGCGACGCGATCTTCGACTTGAAGCTGCCACCGATCACGATCGCGCCGGACTCGGGATCGTAGTCGATCGCCGCGACGCCGACGCCGCCCTCGCTGATCAGCGCGGTCGCCCACGCCAGCGTGCCGTCGGCCTGGTTCGCGCGCGCGAGGAAGACGTCGTCGGTGCCGCCGAGGCTCATGTAGGGGCGCTTCAGCGTGATCGTGTCCGTGAAGGTGCCGGCGATCAGCAGCGCGCCGCCGGGGCCGAAGCGGACGGTGTCAACGGACTCGTAGGTCGCGAACTCCCCGAACTCGGTCGCCCACAGCACCGCGAGCTCGTCCGAGTAGAGCGCGAGCAGCCCGTTGCCCTGGACGCCGCCGAGCTGCTCCGTCATCAGCGGGCCGACCCCGAGGTTGAGGTTGCCCTGGTACGCGCCGGCGAGCGCGAGGCGCTGCTGCGACTCGAGGTAGTCCAGCGCGAAGCCCCGCTGCGTGCCGTCGGCCGGGTAGTTGGCGATCGCGTCGCAGACGCCCGCGGTGTTGATGCGCGCGACGAACAGGTCCTGCCGGTTGGGGAAGCCCGGGAGGGTCTTGTCGCACATGTCCTGGGGGCCAGTGTAGTAGCCGGTGAAGTAGATGACGCCCTCGTCCGTCACCGCGAGGTCGAGCAGCTCGTCGCCGCCGCTCCCGTCGGCGCCGAAGCCCCACAGCCCCGCGGGCACCCCGCTCGGCGCGAACTTGATCACGTACATGGAGAACAGGTTCTCGACCCCCAAGAGCGTCGGGAAGCCCTCGACCGAGAGGCTGTCCTTGAAGGAGCCGCCGACGTAGATGTTGCCCGCGCCGTCGACGTCGAGCGCCTTGTTGAGGATCTGCGCGTCCCCGTAGGCCACGCTCCACTGCGGCGCCGGGGCGCAGTCGAGGCGCGCGCACTCCACCGGCGCGCCCGTGGTGCCGGCGCTGCCCCCCGTGACAGCCTCGCTGGTGGAGCCCTCCGTGCCGAGCGTCGTCGTCGATGAGCCAGCGGGCGAGCTCGTCGTCGCGGACGCGCCGGTGGTCGCGCTCGTCGTCGAGCTCACCATCGACGAGGTCGAAGGCCCCTCGGTCTGTCCCGTCGAGCCCGAGCCGTCGCCGCAGCGGCCGTCGCTGCACCACTGCCCCGCGTCGCACTCGCTGTCGGTGACGCAGGGCAGGCCGAGCGTGCTCGGCTGCGTCCAGCAGCCGGCGAGCCCCGTCGCGGTGAACGTGGCGAGCACCCGCACGGCGCTCGCTACCCGCCGACGCGACATCCGCAGCATAGGTAGACCCTACCGCAGATGCGGACTAGACGGTACGAGGACGTCCGCGGCGGCCTGCTACGGTTCGCGCGATCACCAGGTCGGCGCGTATAACCGCGCCGCGACCCACGCTGACCCGCGAACCACACCACGATGCGGCATCTGAAACTCGCCCCCATCTCCGCGGTCGCGATCGCGGCGCTCCTGTGCTCCGCGTGCGCCGACGACGGGGTCGTCGACACCAAGAGCAGCGACGGCGCGCCGTCGACCTCGACCGCCGGCGGCGCGACGACGAGCGGCGGGGCGACCGACGCGAGCGGACCGAGCAGCACGAGCGGCGCTGGCGAGACGAGCGAGACGAGCGAGACCGCCGGGCTCCCACAGGCGTGTGAGTGCGTCACGCCCTCCGAGCGACCCGTCAGCTGCGAAGACGCGCGCACGGTGCAGTGCGCGCTCGAGCCGCTGTGCGACCCCATCGTGTACGAGTGCCCGCGACCGAATCAAGACATGTACGCCTGCGACGCGGAGTACGAGTTCGACGAGGACGCGCTCACCTGCGCCCTCGTGGCGCTCCGCGATCGCGCGCCCGGGATCATCACGGCGAGCGGAGAGAACGACATCTGCGGCTTCGAAGGCTGCGGCGACGACCGCGTCGAGCTCGCGATCACGAGCGACGAGCGCGTGGTCTCGCTGCGCTGCTCGAGCAGCCCGATCAGCCTCGAGTCCGTGAGCACGAGCGAGGACGAGCTCGCGCCGCCGCAGCACTTCGAGTCGTGTCTCGAGCTCGCGGGAGGGCCCGCGCGTTACTCGTGCTTGCTCGACGGCCTCACCGGCAGCGAGCCGATCTGCAACGACCCGTGACGCGATCGCCCTGACGCGTGCCCTCGCGGCGCTCGCGGATGCAGACAACGATCCGCCGGGGTCGTGACGGCCAGCACGATGACACGACCCTCTCGACCGGGTTGACGGCGTTTTTACGACCTCATACCATCGCGCGTCTTTGGCCTCGCGGACGCGCCGCGAACCGCTAGCAGCCAGCAACTATGTCATCGGAGCAACTGCCGCTGTGGCGCCGTGGATTGCTCACGGTCGCGCTGTTGATCGCGGTCTTGTTGCTTGCGACGCAGTTCTCCCACTACCCGCTCCGGCGCTGGCTGTTTTGGCGATACGTCCGCTACTGGGTGTGGTGCGGCGCCTTCACCCTGGGGTGTTACGGCGCCGGCGACGTCATCGTGCGCTGGCTCGGCGTGCGGATGCGAGGCCTGCACCTGCGCCTGTTCACGAGCCTGTGCGTCGGCTGCTTCGCCTTCGGGATGCTGATGTTCGGCTTCGGGCTGCTGCGCCTGTACGGGCCCGCGCTGTTCTGGACGCTGCCCCTGGCGATGATGGCGCTCGGCGCCCAGCGGCTGCGGGCCGCGGCGACCGTGTTGGCGCGGGCGCAGCGGCTCGCGCCGCTCCGCTTCCCCAGCGTCCTCTCGGTGCTCATCATCCTGTTCGGCGTGTTCGGCTTCGCGCTCGTCTACGTCGGCGTCGTCACGCCGGAGAACGCGATGTTCGACTCGCGATGGAAGCACATGGCGCTGGCGGAGACCTACGCCGCGCACGGCGGCGTGATGCGCTTCCCCCAGGGGTGGATGTTCTCGACGCGGCCGCACTTCGCGAGCCTGCTGTACACCTGGGGCTTTCTGATCCCCGGCGACGAGCTCTTCGACCACATGGTCATGTGCGCCCACATCGAGCTCACGATCTTCATCTGGACCACCATGCTCGGCGTCCCCGCGCTCGTGCGCTGGCTGGTGCCGGCGGCCAACCCCACGCTCGTCTGGACCGCGCGGTTCCTGTTCCCGGGGATGTTCCTGCACGACGCCAACCTCAGCGTCGGCGCCGATCATATCGCCGCGAGCTTCGCGATCCCGATCATGCTCGTGAGCTACGAGGTCGTCCGTCGCCGCTTCCACCTGGGGAGCTGCGCGCTGCTCGGGATGCTGCTCGCGGCGCTCGTGATGATCAAGGAGACCGCGTGCCTCATCCTGCTGCCGCTGCCCGTGGCGATGGTGGCGATGAGCATGATCCGTCAGGCGCTCCGTCCGCAGCCCGGCGACGGGCGGCTGCGCTGGCTGCTCGGGCCGCTGCTGATCTCGCTGACCGCGATCGCGTGCAGCGCCCCGATGTGGCTGACCAACCTCGTGTGGCACGGCGACCCGCTGTACCCCAACCTCCACGCGTACCTCGACGTCCGCCCCTGGGCGCCTGACGCGACGTACATGTTCGAATGGGGCTACAAGGCCTTCCAGTTCGGTGAGTGGTCACCGTACGAGCCCGACGGGCGGCTCCTGGGCACGATCAAGGTGCTCTTCACCTGGTCGTTCATCCCCCACGACTGGGAGATTTACCACGGCAGCCGCCCCGTGATCGGCTCGCTCGTGACGCTGCTGCTGCCCGCGCTGCTGCTGCTGCGAGGCACGCGGCGGATCTGGCTGCTCGCGCTGTGGATCCACGTCGGCCTGATCGTGTGGTTCAACCTGCTGCCGCAAGACCGCTACCTGCAGGCGATCATGCCGCTGATGACCGGCTTCGTCGCCGCGGCGATGACCCTCGTGTGGCGCGCGCGCGCCCGGCTCGCGCTGACGCTGCTGGTGGCGACCCAGATCGTCTGGGGCGGCGACGTCTTCTTCATCTACCGCAACCAGCTCGCGCAGGTGGCGAAGCTGTTCGAGGCGGGCGACGCGGGCCGGTACCAATCACGCCTGCGGACCCAGGGCAGCTGGTACGACGTGGGCAAGGCGATGCCCAAGGGCGCCCGGCTGCTCGTGCACGAGGTCCACCCGCACATCGGCTCCAACGTCGTCACGATCCCCGACTTCCAGACCTGGCAATTCGGGCTGAGCTACAGCCTGATGAGCTCGCCGCGCGATGTCTGGGCGGCGCTGCGCGAGATGGAGATCACGCACGTGCTCTGGCGGGGCACCCGGAGCCGATCGTGGGACAGCATCACAGGTGACATCCTGTTCTTCACCTTCGTCCGCCGCTACACCCTCGACGCGAAGAGCCACGGGAAGAAGAAGTACATGGTCGGGCGAATGCCCGACGAGCCGCCGCCCAGCGCCGACGAATTCGAGAGCGCCGTGCTGGTCGTCGGCTGCGACGAGCGCGGGTACAGCAGCGGGCTGTACGCGCTGACCGACCTGAACGTCCCGATGTTCGGGCCCGCCGCCGAGCGCTACCCCGCGCCGCGCGTCTCGCCGACGACGAAAAAAACGATCTCCGTGTTGGCCCACGAGGCCGAATTCGTGGTCGTCGACCCGGAGTGTAAGAACTCGATCTTCGCGACCTTGCGTCGGGACTTCGTGCTCTACGCCAAGCGCGAGGTCTCGTTTCGCATCGAGAACATCGGCTACCAGATCTGGGCGCGCAAGCACCCGGAGTTCACGGACTCTGTGCCGCAGCCGTGACCCGACGCCGCCGATGAGCCGGCGGTCACTCGGGGCAGACGTCGAGCGCGGTGATCCACGCGTCGAGCAGCTCGGCGCCCTGCTCGTCCACGCGCGAGGAGGCCACGGGCGGCATCCTCGTGCTGCCCAGGGTCCGCACGCGCGCCGAGAGCAAAGAGCGCGCCGGATCGCCGGGCGCGAGCAGACGCGCGTCGGCGACGCCCAGATCGCCGGCGCGCGGCGGCGCGTCACACAGCTCCATCTCCGCGAGCGGCGTCGAGAACCGCAGGTCGAGGCGCGCGCGACCGCCGGGCCCCTCGGGTCGGTGACACTGCGAGCAGTTCACGTGGAGGTACGCGCGCGCGCGCTCCTCGAGGGGCGCGGGGCCGTCGATCGACGGCAGCGGCGTGGCGCTCGGCGGCGCCTCGAGCAGCCCGCGCTCCGCGAGCGCGGCGAGCTGATCGACGGGCTGTCCCTCGGGACCTGTGATCTCGCGGGCGAGCTGCGCGCTCTCCAGCCCGAGCGTGTGACCCGCGGCCGCGCTGTGGCAGAAGTCGCACTCGCCGCGCGAGGGGAAGCGCCACGTCTGCCCCGCGAGCGCCCGGCTCTCGCCCTCGTCGAGCAGCCGCGCCTCTCGCCCGTCTTCGTCCCACGCGTAGGTGTAGCCCGCCCAGCCGCCGTCGTCGTGGCGAACCAGGAGGCGCGTCTCGACCGGCGCGCCCTCGAGTTCGAAGGTCTTCACGAGCGCGGCGCCGACCGGCAGCTCCCAGTCGCCGCCCTCGCCGACGCCGATCGTCGCGCCCTCGGGCAGCGCGAGCCAGCGGCGCTTGCTCGCGCCGTCGGACCAGAACGGGACGTTGAGCTCGTAGCCGAAGGCCTGGCTCACGAGACCGGTCTCGCTGGACACGTCGAAGCAGCCGGTCGCCGACAGGGTCTTCGGGAGCGTCTCGGCGTCGTCGTCGGGCGGCGCGGCCGCGACGAGCTTGAACAGCGCGCCGTCGAAGCGCACGCCGAGCAGCTCGCCCTCGGGGTCGAGCGCCCAGCTCGTGAGCTGACGGCCGGCCGACGCGCTGAGCCGCTGGGGCGCCTCGCCGACGCGCACGGCCCAGATCTCGCCGGTGTAGAAGTCGCTGTAGAGGAAGGCGCCGCGCAGCTCGGGGAGCGCCGCGCCGCGGTAGACCTGACCGGCGATCACCGAGGCGACCGCGTGGTTGCGGTACGCGGCGACCGGATCGATCAGCCCGGCCTCGTCGCAGGCGTCAGCGCCGAAGCACTCCGACCCCTCCTTGATGGCCCAGCCGTAGTTGCCGCCGCGCTCGATCAGGTTGACCTCCTCCCACTGATTCTGGCCCACGTCGCCGGCCCAGAGCGCGCCGGTCTCGGGGTCGAAGCTGAAGCGCCATGGGTTGCGCAGGCCCCAGGCGTAGAGCTCGGGCCGCCCCAGCGCGCCGTCGGCGAAGGGGTTGTCGGGCGGGATCGCGTAGCCCTGCCCGGGCGCGGCGCCGTCGACGTCGAGCCGCAGGATCGCGCCGAGCAGCGTGCTGGTGTCCTGACCGCTGCCGAGCGGGTCGCTGCCGCTGCCGCCATCTCCTAGCCCAAAGTACAGGTAACCGTCTTGGCCGAAGCCGAGGTCGCCGCCGTTGTGGTTGGAGTAGGGCTGCTCGAGCTCGAGCACGACCACCTCGGAGTCGCGCGCGATCGTCAGCCCGCCGTCGGCGCTGGTGAAGCGAGAGACGCGGGACACGAACACGCCGCCGCCGGGCGCGGTGTACGAGACGAAGACCTGCCCGTTGCTCGCGAAGTCCGGGTGGAAGGCGACGCCGAGCAGCCCGGCCTCGCCGGCGAGCGCGACCGCGTCGGTGAGATCGAGCGCGACCGAGAGCGACGCGCCGCCGCCGGTCGCCGAGAAGCTGAAGAGCACGCCGCCCTGGGTCGGGAGGTAGTAGCGCGACGCGTCGCCCGGGGCCCGCACCAGGTCGATGGCGCCCTCGGCCGTGACCCCCGGGTACACGCGCTCGAGCGCGACCGCGTCCGTGCTGGCCGGGCGTGGGAGGTCGACGCAGCCGTAGCGAGGCTCGCCGTCCTGCGGCTCGCCGTCGCCGCAGCCCCCGGCGAGCGCGGCGAGGCCCAGGCCCACGAGGCACGCCGCGCCCCGGCGAAGGTAAGTTTGTAAGTCAAGCATTCCGCGATCCTACACTCGATGTGCTACCGACTCGTGAGCACCCAGCATGACGACCACGGAAGCACGCAACCACGCGACCGACCTGCGCGGCGCGATCTCGCTCGCGGCCCGCGCGACCGCCGAGGTCACGACGATCGTCGAGACGATGCACCAGACCATCGGCGGCGGGCCGCGGGTCCTGGGCGCCCCGCTCGAACGCCCGGTGCGCCTGGCCACGCGCGCCGTCTACGGCGCGATCCGAGGCGTGACGCGGGTGGTCGGGGCGGGCCTCGAGCTCGCGCTCCAGCCGCTGACGCCGGTGCTCGGGGAGAGCGTGCCGGGGCCGACCCGCGACGCCGCGCTCTCGATCCTCAACGGCGTGCTCGGGGACTACCTCGAGGCCAGCGACAACCCGCTCGCGCTCGAGATGCGATTTCGTCGCGGCGGCGCGGCGCTCCCGCTCGACGACCCCGAGGCGCTGGCGCGCGCGCTGCCCGACGCGCGGCGCAAGCTGCTGGTGCTGGTGCACGGGCTGACGATGAACGATCGTCAGTGGCGCCGCGGTGACCACGACCACGGCGAGGCGCTGGCGCGCGCGCTCGGCCGCACGCCCGTCTACCTGCTCTACAACACAGGTCGACACATCTCGACGAACGGCGAGGAGCTCGCGGCGCGGCTCGACGAGCTGGTCGCGGCGTGGCCGGTGCCGGTCGAGGACCTCGCGATCGTCGCGCACAGCATGGGCGGCCTCGTGGCCCGCAGCGCGTGCTGGGCGGCCGAGCGCGCGCGGTCTCCGTGGCGACGCGCGCTCACGTCGATGGTGTTCTTGGGGACACCTCACCACGGCGCGCCGCTCGAGCGCGGTGGGAGCTGGCTCGAGACGCTGCTGGGGATCAGCCGGTACAGCGCCCCGCTCGCGCGCCTCGGCCGGCTCCGCAGCGCCGGCATCACCGATCTTCGCTACGGCAACGTGCTCGAGGAGCACTGGCGCGGGCGAGACCGCTTCGCGCTGGGCGCAGACCCACGCGGCCCGCTCCCGCTCCCGCGCGATGTCCGTTGCTACGCGATCGCCGGCGCGGTCACGAGCTCGCGGCCGCTCGAGCTCGTGGGCGACGGGCTCGTCACGGTCCGCAGCGCGCTCGGGCGCCACGACGATCCAGCGCGCGAGCTCGGCCTCCCCGCGACGCGCGTCGCGACCTACGACGGCGTAGGCCACCTCGAGCTGCTCTCTGATGCAAAGGTCCTCGAGACCATGTGCGCGTGGTTACGGGGCGAGCGCTGAGCGAGACCCGTGATTCGCGCCTGCGGGCGAGCGCGAGCGAGTATGCTTGACGCTCGATGTCGATCTACACCTCGGCCCGGGCGCTCCGCGCCTTGTTCCCCGTGCTCCTCGCCGTCGCGGCCTGCTCCGGAGGCTCGGATCCGGAGACCTCGACGAGCGAGGGCGGCACCTCGACGGGCGAGGAGAGCGCCACCGAGGCGGAGAGCACGAGCGCGGGGGGTGAGACCGACGCGAGCGAGACCGACGCGGGCACGACGGGCGAGCCGCCCCCGCTCGACCCCGTGGAGCTCACGGTGATCAAGGAGGTCACCTTCTACGACGGCTACGCCGAGACCGTCGACGAGCCGGTCCCCGAGGGCGTCATCCGCCACAGCAACGCGCTCTACGCGACCAAGCTCTCCGACGAGGAGCTGGCGTCGATCCAGGGCGTGTTGACCATGCGCGTCTACATCGGCGCGCTGTGTGACAACTACGATCGAATCGGCGGCGTGTTCCTCTCGCTCGTCCCCAAGGGCGAGGAGACGTACACGCCCTCGGAGGTCACGCGCTTCGAGATCGCGCGCTTCATCACGCCCTTCATGGACATGAACAAAGAGCCAGACGTGGTCCCCTACAGCTTCGACCTGGGGAACCTCGTCCCGACGCTCACCGACAGCGCGCTCCAAGAGCAGTACGACTTCTGGGTCGAGCTGAGCGTGTTCGGGGTGCCCTACGCGGCCAACACCGAGGTCGCGGGCTGCGCCGGCCGCAACGACGTCTTCCTCGGCGCCGTCTACCTCGACTCCAACAGCGACGCCGCGCCGCAGGCCTTCGACTTCACGACCCCGCTCGCCACCTACGTCGCGTTTAACAACTACCAAGAGGGCGCGACCGACGAGCTCGGGGAGACGCGCAAGACCATCGAGTTCACGCTCGACGAGGACACCGTCGAGACCCAGCTCGTGCTCATCACCTCCAACCACGGCGCCAACCAGGGCGGCGAGGAGTACATCCGGCGCGAGCACTACGTCGGCGTCGACAACAAGCTCGTCCATCAGTACAAGCCCGGGCGCGACAGCTGCGAGCCCTGGCGCATGTACAACACCCAGGGTAACGGCATCTACGGGCCGAGCCCCAAGTCCGACGCGGCCTGGCAGTCCTTCAGTAACTGGTGCCCGGGCGACGTCATCGACACGCGGATCATCCCGCTCGGGGCGATGGACGCGGGCCCGCACGAGTTCGTGATCGAGGTGCCGGACGCGACCTTCGTCGGCGGCGAGGGCAACTTCCCGCTCTCGGTGTACTTGCAGGGCCTCCGCTGAGCGCGAGCGCGCGCGGCTCGGCGCCCGCTCGAGTACGCTTGGGGACATGCGACGCGTAACGACACTCGTGCTGAGCGGGCTCTTGCTCGCGTGCGGCCCAGACAGCGGGGGCGGCAGCAGCGACTCCGCCCCCGAGATGAGCTGCGAGGAGGTGACGCAGACGGCGTCGCAATTCCTGGAAGACAACGGCGCCTGCGAGGTCGCGGCCGACTGCCAGTACGCCGACAAGGGCTGCTACGACGGGCCCGAGGTCTCGTGCGTCGCCGTCTCGCACGTCGCGGACGAGGCGGTCGCGGCCGAGTGGAGCCAGCGCTTGGATGAGCTCAGCGCGGTCTGTACAGACCAGTGCGGGGGCAACGAGTGCGGCGCGTCCGTCGACTGCGTCGACGGGCGCTGCGTCGCGCACTTCCCCTGAGACGAGCCGCGAGCTCACTCGCCGCGCGCGTCGGCCCACAGCTGCAGGAAGCGCTCGGCCGAGCGCAGCATCGGCTCGCGGTCCATCCCGTCTCGCTCGAGCCGCGCCCAGTGCTGCGGGAGCAGGCCCGGGTGCGCGAGCCCGCGCGTGTCGATCTCGAGCGGGCGCTCGAGCGCGCGCGCGCTCCGGCAGCGACCGGGCCCGTAGACGGGCTTGGAGTGGTTGACCCACCCGTTCCAGTCCGACGACCAGCCGACCGCGAGGCGGGTCCGCTGGGCCGCGCTCAGCGGCCCGCTGACGCCGAGGATGTCCTCGCGGTGGTCGAGGATCAGCTCGCGCGCCGCCTCGTAGTGAAAGCGGAACATCTCGAGCGTCCCCCGACAGACCTCGTCGGGGACCGCCCGCGTCGGCGCGATCGGGTCGAGCTTCTGCCCGGAGAGGCCGAGCGCGAACACGCCGCCCTGACGGTAGATCTCGACGATCTGATCGTCGCGCTGGGCGTGCTCCTCCGCGCGGATCGAGGCCAGCTTGCCGTGGGTGACGACCGGCGCGATCCCGTTCGCGCGGGTGACCGCGAGCGCGTCGTCGAGGCTCGCCTGGGTCATGTGGCTCATGTCGACCAGGATCCCGGCGGCGTCGAGCTCGACGATCGCCTGCTTCCCGCGCGCGGTCAGGCCGCGGCGGACGCCCTCGCGCCGGCGCTTGACCCCGCGGCGGTTGATGATCTTGCCGATCGCGCCGTCGAGGATCCCCGCGCCCCCGAACTCGTCGTCGCGGAGGTGGATCAGGGTCACGAGCACGACCCCCTGCTCCGCCCAGAACGCCGCGTCCTCGGGTCCGTCGCACACGAGGTGGGCGCCCTCGATCGAGTGCAGGAGGATGATCTTGTCGGTCTCGCGCAGGAGCGCGCGGACCTGTGCGGGGCTTCGGCCGATCGCGTAGCGGTCGGGGTTGGCCGCGACGAAGTCGTTGACGTACTCGAGCTGCTCCAAGATTAAGCTGCGGGCGTGCGCCCGATCGCGCGCCTTCTCGGCCGCCATCGCGGCGGTCAAGAACAGCCGGATCCCAGCGCGCGCGAGGTAGGGCTCGTGCACCACCTGGCGCAGCGCGTGTCGGTAGCCGCGCCTGGGGCTGCGATCGCGCAGGCCCTTCGCGAAGAAGCCGTAGGGCACGTGCATGGCCGGGTGGGCCTGCCAGTCGATTCCGACCAGCACCTCCGCGGGCGGCGAGGCGTCGACCTCCGGGATCGGGGCGAGCAGCGCGGCCGAGAGCAGCATCGAGCCCAGCATCACGGCATGGTAGCCGAAGACGACCGCTCAGGCGCCGTCGACCCAGAGCGCCGCCATGTCCGCCTCGCGCAGGTTGCCGACGATGTCCGCCCAGGTCTCGCCCTCCGGCGGCTTCGCGCGCGCGTCGAGCGACGCCGGCGCGGCCACGCTCGGCAGCCTCGCCTCCGACACGATCGACATCAACGCCGCGACCGCGCCGCCGTCGCGCGGGCAGTCACACTCGGCCAGCCGGGTCGACACCTCGCGCGCGAGCCGGCGGCAGTCGCGGTGCAGCGCGTCGTCGAGCAACGCCGCGCGGACCTCCTCGAGATCGACGCACGGCGCCCGCTTCTTGATCTCCTCGCGCAGCGCCTCGGCGCGCTGATCGGCCGGCAGCGCGCTGACCACCGCGTCGACCTCCTCGAGCACGCCGAGGTGCGGCGAGGACGACTTGTCGGCCTTCGTGCGGCGCGTGATCGCGCGTCGCGGCGCGCCGTCATATTCATGGCTCAAGGGTCATGTCTATACAAACGGGGTTTCCGCGCGCTTCGCCGCGGGAGCCCGCCGGCGGCGCGCGGGTGGTACGCTCGAGGCTTGTCGCCTACACCACGGCCGCGCTTCGCCCCGATGGTGCGCTGGTTCGGGCCCGCGCAGCTCCTCCGCACCGCGGGCAGCGTGGTCGTCTCGTCGGTCTTCGGCGCGGTCTTCGATCGCCGCCGCATCGACGCCCGCCTCAGCGACGACGAGGCGCTGATCCACGACCTCTCGCGCGACGCCAGCGGCGCGCCGCGGGAGCAGCTCGTCCTCGACTACATCTCGGACACCGGCGACGGCTGGAACTCGACCTACGCGGTCGCGTACTGGTCGTCGCAGCCCGAGCTCACGGTCCGCGCGCCTGGCGGAGGGCCCGAGGTCACGACCCGCCGCGCCGACGCGGTCGTCTTCGGCGGCGACCTCGTCTACCCGGCCCCGAGCGCCGCGGCGTACCAAGATCGACTCGTCGAGCCGTTCCGGCTCGCGCTCGGGCGCGCGCGCGGGGAGGCGCCGCAGGTCTTCGCGATCCCCGGCAACCACGACTGGTACGACAACCTCGCGCAGTTCACCCGCCTGTTCATCGACGCCGATCGCGTCGCCGGTCGCCTCGCGCCCCAGCGCCGCAGCTACTTCGCGCTCAAGCTGCCGCGCGGCTGGTGGCTGCTCGGCGTCGATGTCCAGCTCTCCTCGGACCTCGATCGTGACCAGCTCGAGTTCTTCAACCGCGTCATCGCGCAGATCCACGAGCAGGCGGGCGGCTCCGACGAGCCGCCCGCCGTGATCCTGTGCACGGGGGAACCCTACTGGGTGCTCGAGCAGGAGGCGGGCGAGCCGTGGCGCGCGCCCAACCTGCGGAGCCTCGAGCGCGCGCTGCTCGGCGACGAGCGCATCCGCGTCTACCTCGCCGGCGACCTCCACCACTACCGCCGTCACGCCAGCGACGACGGCCGTCGTCAGCGCGTCACCGCGGGGGGCGGCGGCGCGTTCCTCCACCCGACCCACAGCTTCTCCGACGCCCCGCTGGCCGACGGCTGCGAGCTGCGCGGCGCCTACCCGGCGCCGGCGGTGTCGCGCCGGATGACCTGGCGGAACCTGCTGTTCCCCGTGGTCTCGCCGACCTTCGGCGTGTTCTCGGGGCTGCTGTACCTCTACGCCGGCTGGTACACCGTCGCCGAGCTCCGCTGGTCCCACGACTTCACCGTCGCCGACATCGTGCTCGATGTCCTGCAAGCGCTCGCGCAGTCGCCCGGCGCGGGCACGACCTTCGCGATCATCCTCGGCGGCTTCATCCTGTTCACGAACGCCCGAAACGGGTGGTACCGCGTGCTCGGGGGCGGGCTGCACGGCCTCGCGCACATCGTCGCGATCACGGTCCTCGTCGGCACGCTCGGGGCCGCCGCGAGCGCGCTCGGCTTAGAGCACCTCGAGCTGGGCCACCTGGGGCTCACCATCGTCGGCTTGTTTATCGGCGGGTGGCTGCTCGGCTCGCTGCTCATGGGCGCCTACCTGTTCCTCTCGCTGCGCGTGTTCAACATCCACGTGACCGAGGGCTTCAGCGGCCTCGCCATCGAGGACTACAAGAACTTCCTGCGGCTCGTGATCGACGGAGACGGCGAGCTGACGATCCTCCCGATCGGCATCGACCGAGTCCCGCGCGCCTGGGTCCGACGGCCGGAGGATCAAGAGGGGTCCACGTACGCGCCCGCGCCCGGCGGTCGCGGGACCCCGCCGCGCCTGATCGAGCCGCCGATCCGCGTGCCGCGGTAGCGACTCCCCCCACAGCGGCGCGCGCGATCGCGTTTTGCATTTCTTTTACGGTCGCGGCGCGTCGGATCACCTAGACCTGCGTTGAAGGAAGTGACGCGTGGGCGCGGCGACGATCGCCAGCGCCGACGCGCAGGAGAGCTCAGCCATGAATCGAACCGCGGTCGCGACCTCTGTACTCGGAATCCTTGGAATCGGCGTCGTCGCCCTGTCCTTCGCCACCGCGCCCTCCTCGGGTCGGCTCGGCGTCGACCCGTCGGGCACGGAGCCCGCGGCGCGGGCGGGCGAGCTGCTGTGCGACCTGCCCGCCGCGACCGCGCATGACCCTGGCGACAGCCGAGCGCGCGACGCCGCCGACCGCGGGCTCGCCTACCTCGCGAGCGCGAGCAAGGAGTGGACGGCGCAGCACAACTGCTTCGGCTGCCACGTCCAGGCCGTCACGCTCGAGGCGCTCGCCACCGCCACGAGCTCGCAGTACCGCGTCGCCGCCGAGGACGTCGAGGCCATGGTCAAGGCCCTCGAGATGGGCGTGACGGCCGGCGGGCACGTCACCGGGGTCGCCTTCGAAGCCTCGGCCTGGGCCCGCTACGACCGCCACGTCAACGGCGAGCACACCGCCGACCTGCTGCGCTACGCCGGCGAGCTCGTGCAGCTGCAGAGCCAGGAGGGCGCGATCGTCGACGACGACGCGCGGCGCCCGATCACCGGCGGGACGATGCAGACGACCTTCCAGGCGGCGCAGGCGTGGCGGCAGGCCTACGCGCGCACCGCCGACGAGAGCTGGCTGACGCCGCTGCAGCGAGCCGAGGCCTACCTCCAGCGCGTCGCCGCGAGCTGGCCTGACGACGGCGCCGGCGTGTACCTGCAGGACATCAACTTCGCGCTCATGGGGCTCGCGGCCTCCGGCGTGACGCGCAGCGAGGCCTCCTCGCAGCGCCTGCAGCGGATGATCCTGACGCGGCAGGGGCAGGACGGCGGGTTCTCGCTCGACGGCGGGACGAGCGACGCCTTCGCCACCGGCCAGACCGTGTACGCGCTCAAGCTCGCGGGCCTGAGCGACCAGCACACGACGGTCGCCCGCGGCCTCGCCTACCTGCTCGCGAACCAGGAGCAGTCGGGCGCGTGGAACACCTACAAGAGCAGCCAGACCGGCGCGGAGAAGGGCGAGACCATGTGGGCGGTGCTCGGCCTGACCACGGTCGACGTCGCCAGCGTCGAGGTCGACGGCCTCGTCGACGGTCAGCGCGTGACGGGGCGCCAGCGCGCGACGATCCGCGCGAGCGACAGCAAGGGGCGCGCGGTCGTCAAGCTCGAGGCGCTGATCGACGACCGCCCGCTCGACGCCGTGTGCGGCGCGACGCTCGAGCTCGACTGGAGCACGGACGAGCTCTCGACCGGGAAGCACATCTTAGAGCTCGTCGCCACGACCTCCGACGGCCGCGCGACCCGGCGCGCGCTCGAGCTCTACGCCGGCGACGTGTTCCTGACCCAGCTCGGCGCGCGCTACGACGCGGCCGCCGGCGCGACCAGCATCACCTTCCGCAACCTGGCTCAAGAGTCCGATCGCGGCGAGCTCCGCCTCGAGGTCTGGAGCGTCGACGAGCAGCAGCAGCCGCAGACGCGCCTGCACCAGCGGACGCTCGCGCGCGCGGCCGGGCCCGTCGAGGCGCGCTGGCGCGGCGAGACGGACGACGGATCCGACGGCGCGCTCGCGGCCGCGGGCGCCTACATGGTCAAGGTCGTGTTCGCCGACCAAGGCGCGCCTCGGCAGGCAGAGCAGCTCCTGGTCTTCCACGGCACGACCGAGGCCCAGCGCGCCAACTTCGGCGAGATCGACGGTCAGCTGACCCTCGACAGCGGCGCGCGCAGCTCGGCGAACACGGTGCTCGAGCTCGTCAACGCGCGCGGGGAGGTGGTGCAGACCACCCGCACGACCGAGCAGGGCAACTACCGGTTCAAGAACGTGGTCGAGGGCAAGTACCGCGTCCGCACGAAGAAGGCCGGCTTTCGTCAGCTCGAGTCGACCGTCGAGGCCGGCGCCGGCGCGGCGCCGGTGTCGTCGAACATGGGCTGGTGAGCTGAGCCGCTAGCGGCGGCCGCCACCGCGGCCCCGGCCCCGACCGCGCCCGCCGCCGCCACCACCGCCGCCGCCTCGCCTGGGACCGCGACGCGCTCCGCCGCGCGGGCGCGAGCCGCTCGAGCTCTTCCTGGTCTTCGGCGGACGTCGCTTGGCCTCGAGGTCCGTCGGCCGCGGCGGCTTCTCGCTCGGCGGGAACGCGTGCTCCACGACCCGCTCGATGTGCTTGCCGAGCAGCCGCTCGATGTCGATCAGGTAGTCGCGCTCCTCGACGTCGCACATGCTCAGCGCGACGCCCGACTCCCCCGCGCGGGCGGTGCGACCGATGCGGTGCACGTAGGTCTCCGCGACGTTGGGCAGGTCGTAGTTGATGACGTGCGAGACCCCGGAGACGTCGATGCCGCGGGCCGCGATGTCGGTCGCTACCAGGATCCGGAACTTGCCGTCCTTGAAGCCCGCGAGCGCGCGCGTGCGGGCGCCCTGCGACTTGTTGCCGTGGATCGCCGCGGCCGTGATGCCGCGCTTGTCGAGGAACTTCACGATCGCGTTCGCGCCGTGCTTGGTGCGGCTGAACACCAGCGTGCGCGTGAGCTGCTGGCGCTTGATGATGTCGGCGAGCAGGGACTTCTTGTTGGTCCTGTCGACGAAGAACAGCCGCTGCGCGACGCGGTCGGCGGGCGCCGAGACGGGCGCCACGGCCACGGAGACCGGGTTGTTCAGCATGGTCTCGGCGAGCTCGCGGATCGGGTCCGGCATCGTCGCCGAGAACAGCAGCGTCTGCCGCCGCTTCGGCACCGCCGCGACGATGCGCTTGACGTCGGGCAGAAACCCCAGGTCGAGCATCTGATCGGCCTCGTCGAGCACCAGCACCTCGACGTGCTTCAGGCTCAAGAACCCGCGGTTCATCAGGTCGAGGAGACGACCTGGCGTTGCGACCAGGATGTCGACCCCCTCCTTGAGGGCCTTGATCTGCTTGCCCTCCTTGACGCCGCCGAAGATGACGGTGTGCCAGATGTCGTCGAGGTACTTGCCGTACTTGCCGATGTTCTCGCCGATCTGGGCCGCGAGCTCGCGGGTGGGCGTGACGATCAGCGCGCGGATCCGCGGGACGTCTTCGGCGAGCTCGTCGATGCGCTGCAAGAGCGGCAGGCAGAAGGCCGCGGTCTTGCCGGTGCCCGTCTGCGCGCACCCGACGATGTCGCGGGACCCGAGCGCCACCGGGATGGCGTCGCGCTGGATCGGCGTCGGCTCTTCATACCCGGCCTCGCTTACGGCGCGGATGATCGGGGCTCTGAGGCCCAATTGGTCAAAAGACACGCCGCCGTTTGTCACGGAAGCACGCGCAACGCAAGCAAGCTGGCGCTCGAGACACGAATTTGCGCCGTAGGCAGCGTGACGCGAGGCCGGCGCGTGCTATGCATCACGAGGCGCCGGGAGCGGTACTCCTCACAACAACACGCGGATCGACGCGTCGCGCTGTCTGTTGACAAGCAGCGTCAGCGCGCGCGCGCGGCGAGCCACGCCGCGATCTCGTCCGCGAGCGCGTCTCCTGGATCACCGGCCAGGTCCTCGCTCGCCGCGCGGGCGAGCGCCGTGGCGCGCGCCCGCTGCCCCTTGTTCCACCGCGCCCGCGCCAGGGAGAAGCGCGCCTTGGCGAGGGAGTGGGCGCGCGGCGGGTACTTCGCCCACAGCTCGAGGACTCGCTCGAGCCGCTCGATCGCGCGGTCGTGATCACCGGCGGCGAGCTCGAGCTCGCCGAGCCCGAGGAGCGCGAAGCCCAGCGAGGGGTGCGCGTCACCGACGGCGCGCGCGCGGAGCTCGTACGCGCGCTCGTAGTGCGCGCGCGCCTCGTCGAGCCGCCCGAGGTTCTCGAGCGTGACGCCGAGGTTGTTGACCACGTTGTAGAGCTCGGTGTGCTCGGGCCCGTGCAGGGCCTCCATGACCTCCAGCGCGCGGCGGTAGCGGACCAGCGCCGCCTCGTCGTCCTCGCGCTGGCTGTACACGACCCCGAGGTTCGTCAGCGCGTCGGCGAGCGAGGAGCGACCCGCGTCCCCCTGCGCCTCGGCGATGGTGACCGCGCGCTCGAGCACCGCCTCGGCCTCGTCGTACTCCCGCGAGTAGCTGAGCACGAGGCCGAGGACGGTCAGGCTCGGGAGCAAGCGCGCGCTGCTCGAGCCGAGCGCGCGCTCGCGGATGTCGAGCGCGCGCTCGAGGAAGGGGCGCGCCCGCTCGTGGTGACCGACGCTGAGGTAGAGCGCGCCGTGGTTGTGCAGCGTGAGCGCGAGGTTGGGGTGCAGCGGCCCGTAGGTCTCCTCCTCGATCGCGCTCGCGCGGTCGAGCATCGCGCCCGCAGCCTCGTAGTCGCCGAGGTGCGCGAGCGCGGCGCCGAGGCCGTTGAGCGCGGCGCGGATCGTTCGGCCCGCGGAGCTGCTCTTGCAGGCGCAGCGCTCGCTGTGACAGGTCCCGCGCCCGCGTGTAGTCACCGGCCTCGCGCTCGACGCCGGCCATGGTGTTCAGCAGCGCGACCTGGTCGCCGCCGTCGTCGGCGCCCGCCCGCGCGACGGTCGCCCGCGCGAGGCCGTACCAGCTGCGCGCGAGCTCGTACTGGTCGTAGCGGGCCCCCGTCAGATAGATCCACGCGCGCAGCGCGAGCAGGGTGACCTCGTCGTTGCCGGTGGCGTGCGCCAGCTCGATCGCGCGGGCGAGGGTCTCGACCGCGCCCGCGTCCCCGAGCTCCTCCTCGATGTCCCCGCGCAGCAGCAGCGCCTCGGCCAACAGCCAGTCGTCCTCGGCCGCCTCCGCGTCCGTCACGGCCCGCGCCGCGAGGACGAGCGCGTCGCGGTACCGCCCCGTCGCCACCAGCGCCCGCCCGCGCGCGAAGGTCTCGCGGACCGACGCCGCGAGCTCGGGCGCCGCCGCGCCGCCGAGGCGCCGCGGCGCCGCGGCCCGCTCGCAGCGGTCCACCGGCTTTATGTTCTTCGAGACAGCATCAACCGCGAGCTCGATCGTCCGCGCGCCGCCATCCTCGAGACCGTCGACCAGCGCCGAGAGCTCGGCGCGCCGCTCCTTCAAGCACGCGATCTGCAGGTCGGGCCCGACCTCCCCGGGCTCAGCCGTCGCCCGGGCCGCGCAGGCGCCCTGGTACGCGGCGCGGTACGCCCTCGCGTAGCCGTCGAGCCCTCGCTCGACCCGAACCCAGGTGTCGGGGGCGTAGGCGAGGCCGCTGCCGAGGATGACCGCGCGCAGCCGTCCGCGACGGCCGTCGCCCCAGATCCCCGCGAGCTGCTCCTCGGCGTCGGCGCACGCGCGCTCCTCGGCAGCCGGAGCGGGGCGCGTGACGCCGTAGACGCCGAGCCCGAGCGCGGTGACGACGACGGCGCCCGTGAGCGCGCGCCGCCGCGCGCGGCCGCGGTCGCGGGTGAGCTCGGCGAGCAGCGCGTCCATCGAGGGCCAGCGATTCGCCGGCGCGGCCATCAGCCCGCGCGCGAGGACGCGCCGAAGCCAGGTCGGCACGCGCGCGCCACGAGCTGGATCGCGGAGCGCCCCGGACAGCGTCGACTCGGCGATCGCGTGCAGCGTGTCGCCGGCGTAGGGGCGCTCGCCGTAGAGCGACTCGTAGAGACAGACGCAGAAGCTGAACTGGTCGGCGCGCGCCCCTGCGGCCGCGCCGCGATACTGCTCCGGCGCCATGTAGGCGGGCGTCCCGAGGATCGAGCCCGCCGTCGTCAGCTCGACCGAGAGCAGGTCCGAGCGCTCGAGCGCGCTGGTGTCCGCCGGCGCGCGGGCGCGGGCGGGCGGCGGCGCGGTGGTGCGGCTGGTGGTCACCAGGCCGAAGTCGAGCACGCGCGCGCGCCCGTCATCGCAGATGAACACGTTCTCCGGTTTAAAGTCGCGGTGGACCAGGCCGACGGCGTGCGCGGCCGAGAGCCCTCGACCTGCCTGTACGAGCATGTCGATGACGCGGCGCTGGACCGCCCCGACCCGCGGGAGTGGGAGCCCCTCGAGCCAGGCGCC
Source organism: Polyangia bacterium (assembly GCA_030430565.1). Lineage (GTDB taxonomy): Bacteria > Myxococcota_A > Polyangia > Nannocystales > Nannocystaceae > JACKDW01. The sequence goes on along the minus strand of JAUIKS010000001.1, from coordinate 456,822 downwards.
CAGCGTCCGCCCGCGCAGCAGCTCCATCGCGATGAAGACCTGCCCCCCGTGGCGCCCGACCTCGTAGACCTGCACGACGTTCGGGTGGGACAGGCGCGCGAGCCCCTGGGCCTCCCGGAGCAGCCGCTGCTGCGCCTCGCCGCCGCCGCGGCGACCGAGCAGCAGCTTGATCGCCACGGGCCGGTCGAGCTCGTTGTCGTAGGCCGCGTAGACCTCCCCCATGCCGCCGGCGCCGAGCCGCCGCAGGATGACGTAGCGGCCGATCGTCTCCGGGATCGCGGCCGCGCGCGCGGGCGCGGGCCGCTCGCCGGAACCAAGCATGGTCACCGCGTCGCCGCTGACGCTCGCGCGCGGCGGCGCCGTCGGGGACGGCGAGGTCGTCCCTCTGGCGGCGTCGCCCAGAGCGCTGTCACGCGTGTGGCCGTCGGTCGCCATCGAGGAGGGCATGGTTGCAGGCGCGCGCGCGAACGACAAGCGCGACGTCAACACGTGTACCGTCAACGAACGCGGGCACCGGCCGCGCCCCCCTCACCTCCGCCGCGGCTCGATCCTCCGCTGCTCTTCGCTGAGGACCACGGCCTCGTGGGTCAGCCTCTCGTCCGCGAGCAGCTCTACGCGCTCGAGCGCGGGCACGCGGCCGCCTCGCCGGAGCACGGCGGGGGTCGGCGCCGCGATCAAGTCGGCGGGGAGCTCGAGCTCGCCTCGACCTCCATGACCCGCGCTCGTCGCAAACGCGTCCGGCCCTCGCGGAGGCGAGGTCATGGAGCATGAGCTCTACTCTCGCGGCGAGCCGCGACCCGCCGCGCGCGATCGAGCCGCCGCGCGCGGATTCGGACCCTTGATGTGCGCGACCTCGGGGGACCGAGACGCGCCGCGCCGCGCGTCCGCGCTACGATCTCCCCCATGCACCGCGCCACGCTCACGCTCCTCGCCGCGCTCACGCTCGCCGCCTGCGGCGTCGATCCATCGGCGGCGGCCGGCGCCCTCGGCCCGACCGCGAAGGACCGCGCGATCAAGCACGACACCGCGAAGCACGTGATCGTCGAGAAGGGCGCCGCTGCAGATCAACGAACGGGCGACAACACCGTCGTCCTCGACAACGGCTCCGGCATGATCAAGACCAAGACCGGCGACAACGCCGTCGTCCTCGACAACGGCTCCGGCATGATCAAGACCAAGACCGGCGACAACGCCGTCGTCCTCGACAACGGCTCCGGCATGCTCAAGGCCAAGACCGACGCGAACGCCGTCGTCCTCGACAACGGCTCCGGCATGATCAAGGCCAAGGGTGAGGCGAACGCCGTCGTCCTCGACAACGGCTCCGGCATGATCAAGGCCAAGGGTGAGGCGCCGACGCCGTGACACACGCCGCGGCGCTGTTGACTTGACCGCCCTGTCGCGCCGGACCGTCGGCAGCTCGCTGTCGAGCGCCCGCGTCGGGTCGTCGGTCTCTGCGCGCGGCGTGACCACCTGCTCGAGGCTACAACCCACACCGGCCCCCGATCGGCGCGCTTCGATCGCACTCAGCGCGCGCACGCACGCTGAGTGCGGTCTCCGCCAAGCACGGTATCCGATTGATCCAGCTCCACGATCCCGAGCGCAACGTGATTCAGCTGACCTCGCCGCTGCCGACACGACGACCGGAGAACGAGTCCCCGCGGCCCCGACGGCTTTCGCGCGCGCGCGCTTCGCCGCTACAGTCCCGGCCATGAAGACCTCCGTCGCATTCCTCCGCGGTATGAACGTGGGCGGGCACCGCGTCACCAACGCCGAGCTCCAGTCGATCTTCGCGAAGCAGCTCAATTTCTCCGCGGTCGCGACCTACCGCGCCAGCGGGAACGTGATCTTCCAGCACGACGAAGACATCGACCCCGCCGCGCTGCAGCAGCACATCGAGGCCGAGCTCGAGGACTCGCTCGGCTACCCGGTCCCGACCTTCGTGCGCGGCGCCGACGAGCTCGCGGCGATCACCGCGCGCGCCCCCTTCCCGGCTGACCGCGTCGCCAGCTCCAAGGGCAAGCTGCAGGTCACGATGCTCCCCAAAAAGCCCTCCGCCCGCGCCCGCGCCCGCGCCCTCGCGCTCAGCACCGACGCCGACCGCCTCGCCATTCACGGGCGCGAGCTGTACTGGCTCCCGAGCGGCGGCGTGTCAGACGCCGCGCTCGACCTGAACGCGCTGGAGCAAGCGCTCGGCACGGGCACGACGCGAACGCTCGGCACGCTCCAAGGCATCGCGCGAAAGTGCGACGCCGCGAGCGGCTAGCAGCTCGCGCCGGCGCGAGGCGACGCGCGGACTTCACCGCAGGCAGCGAGCGAGGCGCGCCCGCGTATATAGTATGTCTCCTTCGACAGGCCTGATGTCCGACGTTGATTCGAACGAGCTCGTCGCGCTGGACGAGCGCTACGAGCTGCTGCTCTCGCGCGACGGTCACCGCACGTACCTCCTCTGTCCAGGCGCGGCGCTCTCGATCCACCGCGGCGAGATCGACGAAGACTACATGCGCGCGCTGCTCGGGATCCTCAGGGACACCGAGGTCCCCTTCGTCGCCTACGTCGCCGACGTAGGCGCGCTCGGCCGGGTCACGAACGCCGCGCGCCGGCTCGTCGCGCGCAACCCCATCAAGCTCGCGCCGAAGAGCGTCGAGGGCAGGGTCTACCTCATCAACGCCTCCGTGTTCGCGCGCGCGGCGAGCACGATGCTCATCGCGGTCGGCCGCCTCGCCTCGCGGCGGCAGACCGCGCTGCTGTTTCGCAAGCAGCTCACCCCGGCGATCGACGAGGCCAAGGCCTTCGCCCGCGACGTGCTCGCGCGCGTCGGCTGACCGTAGTTTCTATCATGCTCATTAAGACAGCTTCGCCGCGCGCTCGTCGAGCGACGCCCGGGAGCTCCGCGGCCGCGTCCACAGCGACGCCCGGGCCAGCATCGTCGCCGGCATGATGGTGCCGAGCACCGTCAGCGCACCGAGCCCGGCCCGCAGCGCCAACTTATCGGCCGGCGTCCAGATGAGCGCCACCAGCAACAAGCCGTTCGCGAGCAACAGGGCGAGCGCCCCCGCGAGCACGGCGGAGGGCAGCTCCGCGTCGCGGCTCGCGTCGCGGGCCCGCACCGGCCCGCCAGGCGCGAGACGGTCCACCGCGCCCGGCCCCGCCAGCAGCAGGGTCACCGCGTCCCTCCAGCTCGCGGCGCGCCGGGCCGCGGCGAACAGGTCGGCGAACAGCACGACGTTACCCCAGACCGGATCCATCGTGCCGATCGGCTTCGTGAGCCCGTAGACCGGCTCGTCCTGCTCGGCCTGGAAGGTCCCGAACAGGCGATCCCAGATGATCAGGATCCCGCCGTAGTTGCGGTCGAGGTAGTGCGCGTCGACGCCGTGATGCACCCGGTGGTGGGAGGGCGTATTGAAGACGAGCCCGATCACGCCGAGCTTCGGCACGTAGCGGGTGTGCTGCACGAACTGAAACAAGTAGTCGAAGACGATGAGGCCCACGAACATCTCGATGGGCATGAACAGCGCGAGCGGCACCATCCACAGCCAGCCGAGCACGTTGCCGAACAGCGCCTGGCGCAGGGCCGCGGCGAAATTGAAGTCCTCCGCCGCGTGGTGCACCCCGTGGATAGCCCAGAGCGCGGCGATCTCGTGGTGATGACGGTGCCGCCAGTAGCTGAGGAAGTCATAGGCCACGAGACCCACGAGCCACGCCCACCACGCGCGCGCGGGCAGCTCCGCGACCGCGGCGAACTCAGACACCCACAGAAACGGCAGCAGGGTCAGCGCCTTCGTGAAGACCTCGGAGACCTGAAACACCATGCCGTGGCCGATGTTGGTGACGAGCTGACTCCAGCGATAGCCGCCGTCCGCCCGCCACCTCGACCACGCCCACTCCGACGTGATCAACACGACGAACAGCAGGTAGACGGCGCTCAACAGCTTCAGCTCTTCCACGGGGTACCTCCGATCGGGCCAGGAACCACGGCGCCGGCGAACCGCGCGATCAGGGCGACGTGGGGATCAACGGCCTCTTGGCGCTCATAGGAGCGACTCACCGCCAAGCCGTTGAACACGGCGAAGAGCAGTTGAGGCAGGGACGCGACCACCTCCTCGGGCAGGTGGTCATGGGGCACCAGCTGGCGGAAGGCGTCGACGATCATGCGATCGAAGACCTGCATCGTCTCCTGCAGCGGCGCCTGAAGACCGTCGTGGGTGCGCGCGGCGACGGCGAGCTCGAGCCAGGCGGTGAACGCCTCGTCCTTCCACTGATCCCACAGCGCGAGCACGAACGCGTCGGGCTCCATGGGCCCGGTCGCGCTCGCCACGAACTGCTCCACGCGCGAGGCGAGCAGGTGGTGCAGCGCGGAGACCAGCAGGTCCTCTCGCGTGGGGAAGTGGTACAGCAGCGTGCCCCGGGAGCAGCCCACCCGACGACACACCGCTTGCGTCGAGGTCCCCGCGAAGCCCGCGTCGTGCAGGACCTCAACGGTGGCCCCCAGGATGCGCCTGCGAGTCTCCTCGGCGCGGGTCTGGCGAGCACGGGTCACGGCGCCGCCTCCAAAACCGTCATACCTGACGGTTTAGCAAGCGGGCCAGAAACCGTCAAGGGTGACTGTTTCAATTCTCGAGTCACGAACCCCCGCTCAGAGACGCGCGGAGACGCGCGCGGAAAAAAATCCCTCCGCGGCAATTGTTCTCGAGGGGGCGGCAACTAGTGGAGTGTCGGGCCTGAAGAGCCTCCGGCGAGGTCACGGGCCGCCACCGAACGCGAGCCCACAGCGCCTCGCTGTCGCCACCCAGCCTGACGCACTACGCCTCGACTCCGCCGCGCCGCTCGCGGGCGGCGAACGAGCGAGCGCGCACGTACACGCGAACCCGCACCCAACGTGAATCGACCATGAAGACCACGACCACTCGAACCATGAAGCGCGCGCTGGCGCTGCTGCCCCTCGCCGCCCTCACGCTCGCGCCCGTCACCGCGATGGCCGAGCGCGAGCTGGCGAGCTCCGGCTCCACCTCCGACCTCGACAGCGTAAACCCGCTCTACGACACCGCGCTCCCGCCCGGCTACACGACCAACGACATCGTCGGCGTCGCCATCGCCAAGTCGAACAACCGAACCTTCGTCTGGTACCGCGACGGCAAGGTCTCCAGCGGGTCGACCTTCGACATGGACAGCCACGCCGCGCCGTACAGCTTCACCTGTCCCCCCGGCAAGAGCCCCGAGAACATCGTCGCGGTCGCGATCTCCTCCTCCAACAAGGTCTACACGTGGTGGGACGACAAGACCGTCAGCGTCGGCCAGAGCTACGACCTCGACGAGCACCAAGCGCCGCAGTCCGTCACCTTCCCGCAGGGACAGGAGCCCGAGGACCTCAAGGCCGTCGCCATCTCGGCCTCCGATCGGGTCTACGCGTTCTGGCGAGACAACACCAAGACCAAGGGCTACAGCCGAGACCTCGCTTACTACGAGGGTCCGCAGTACTACTACCTGCCGTGGAGCAAGAAGACCGACGACCTCGTGGACATCGCCATCAGCAACACGGATCGCGTCTACGCCTGGTACCACGGGCTCGGGATCGGCGAGAGCGCGAGCGCGATCGAGGACGAGATCGACGCGCTCGTCGAGCAATTCCTCGCCGACAACGACCTCCCGGGCGCCACCGTCGCGGTCTCGAAGGGCGGGCGCCTGGTCCACAACAAGGGCTACGGCTTCGCCAACATCGCCGCCGAGGTCCACATGAAGCCCTACCACCGCTCGCGCATCGGCAGCATCTCGAAGGTCATGACGACCATGGGCGTCTTCGACCTCATCGAGAGCACGACCCCGGGGGACTTCAGCCTGCTCGACGATCCGCTCTACACCGGGGTCTTCAACGAGCCCGACTACCACACCGCGATCTTCGAAGGCGTCGCGCGTCACAAGCCGATCGTCGCCATGGCGATCTCCAAGACCGACGATCACGTCTTCACCTGGTACGACAACGGCACCTTCAGCGAGGGGCGCTCGTGGGACCTCGACTACTTCGCGGGCCCGCAGCCCTACTCGCTGCCCAACGGCAAGACCCCGGTGGACATCCGCGCGATCGCCTTCGATCAGCTCAACAACGTCGTGACCTTCTACGACGACAAGCTCTACACGGTCGGCAGCCCGGATGACCTCAACTCGATCAAGACCGGCGACTTCGACGTGTCCTCGACCTCGCGCATCATGGCGATCGCCTGCGACAACAGCGGCAAGTTCCACACCTGGAACGTCGACGGCACAAAGTCGGTCGGCACCCGCGAGGATCTAGAGCAGGACTCGAGCGGCGTCTCCTACTCGGTCGCGCAAGGCAGGCAGCCGTATCACATCCGCGCGATCGGGATCGCGGGCTCCGACAACGACGTCTACGCCTGGTACAGCAACGGCACGGTCAGCAGGGGCTCTTCGCAGGCGCTGAGCGACTACCAGAGCCCCTACGACTACACGATCGCCGCCAACACCACGCCGGCCGACAACTGGTTCGACTGGTACAACCACATGACGCTGCGAGACCTCATGAATCACGCCGCGGGCATCAACAGATCGCGCGATCGGGCCGCGACCGCGGCGATGTTCGGCATCGACTCGGACGACGTGACCTACGAGCAGCTGCACCTCTACATGCTGCGCACCCGCAAGCTGACGTTCGCGCCCGGCACGGACTACTCCTACTCCAACTACGGCGCCGGCCTGATCGGCCTCGCGCTGGAGAACCTCAGCGCCTGGGACTACCACGACTACCTCCAGGACCACATCTTCGAGCCGATCGGCATCCACGTCCGCGCCGCGTACGAGCCGGTCGACTGGCTCATCGACAGCTCGGATCACAAGATGGGTGACAACGGCCCCTACGTCGACCCCTCCCCAGGCACACCGCTCGGGACGCCCGAGGGCGGCTGGATCATGTCGGCCGGCGATCTCGTGCGCTTCGCGTTGGCCACCGATCAGCTCGTCAACCGGACCGACGTGCTGAACCCCAACACGCTTGACGAGATGGAGAGCGACGAGATCAGCAACGGCCACACGCAAGCCCACGGCTGGGCCCTCAACGGCGCCGGCAAGCTCTCGCACAGCGGCGGCACCAGCGTCGGCAGGGCGTACATCGCCAAGTGGCCCAACGGCTACGTCAGCGGCAACGGCGTCGACCTCAGCGATGTCACCGTCGCGGTCCTCGTCAACAGCGGCGGCGACTACTCCCCGAGCTCGATCGCCGGGCCGATCGCTGAGGTCGTCGGCGACACGTACATCCCCAGCTCGTACGATGTCTACGACTCCTGGCGGGGTCGCTAGCCCCAGGCAGCTCGGCTCGAGAAACCGCAAAGCGGGGCCCCAGCGGCCTCGTTTTTTTGTCGGGACCAAGGCGCGACGAGTGAACACGAGCCCGTCGCGCCTCGGCATCGCCCCCGACCTTACGGCGACTCGGAGCCGTCCATCTGCACCCTCAAGCGCAGCGACCCTTCCTTCGCCTTGTGGATGAACTCGAGCGCGACTCCGCCGTCCCGCAGGCGACGGGCGTCCCGAAGGTCCGCGACGACCGTGACGGGCGCGATACGACCGGCCCGAAGCCCGCCGAACACGACAGAGTCCGCCGAGAGCGTGAAGCTCGCGCGCCCCTCCGGGAACTCGAGACCCCCCTCCTCGGACCAAACACCGAGCATCGGCGCCTGCAGCTCCACGTGCACCCCCTCGAGGGTGTACTCGACCGCCGTCCCGTCCTTGGCGACGTACTCGCCGGTAAGCGTCCGAGGCCCAATCTCGAGCGCGTCCACGCGAGCGGGGCACTTCGTCGCCGCGCAGACCTCAATCGTCGCGTCCACGATGCCGCCGACCCCGGCGACAGCCGCCGCCCCGCCCTCGAAGACCTCGAGGCTCGCGGAGGCCACCATCGGTTCGCCAATGAGCGCCGGTCCACCGTTCGCGCATTCCGAGACAATGTCGAACGGCGGCGTCGGCTCGTAGAGGTTGAGATCCGCGCATGGAAACGGCTCCCACTCTTTGTACATGCTGTAGTTCGCCTCGGTCTGGTAACTGGCGTTCATCAACTGACAGCGATCGATGCACTCCCCCACCGCGCTAGCGCTGTCGCTCGCGGCGACGCAGACCGGCTTCGACGGGAACGCCATGTAGATGTGGTCCTCGGTCGGCTCTTCCGATCCGAAGGAGTCCCACATCGTCCCGGAGATCAGCCAAGACCCATTACACCGCCATACCCCGTCGTTGTCGTCATCGGGGCCCGTGGATGCCTGATCATCGTCACCGCCGAGCCAGTCTTCGCCGCAAAAGACCTCTAGATCTTCATAGTTGTCGGGGCACCAGTCGAACGTGATCCAGTCCTCGTCATGGAAGCTCGCATTGTAGCCGGCGAGCTGATCGCCACACACGCGACAGTCGTGGCAGCCAATCCCGCCGGTCGCTTGGGTTTGTAGAACCCCGTCGGGCTGGCCGTCGGCCCCCTTGCCGACATCGCAATAGTTGGATTCTTCGTCGCCATCTGAAATTGAGTGGAGACTCCACTGGCCGATGTAGTCGGCTGGGAGTCCACCGAACGTCCGTGCGCAGTGCGACCGGACGACGTAGTAATCACGATGGCTACACGCCGGATCGTCCTCCCGTACACAGACGAGCTTCGGCGTCTCCGTCTCCGGATCGACGCCGCACGAGACAATCGCTCCTGGAATGTCGTTGTCCTGATCGTCTACCCCCGCTCCATCGCTCCCGCCCTCCCCCTCTCCCTGACCGAACGAACAAGACGTCCCGCACACTCCGAGCGCCAATGCCATGATTCGAAACCGATTGTGATTCAGCATGTGCTGGATGTCGGTCGAACTCGACTACAGTTGCGTGAGATCGTGGAAAATTCGAAGCGTCCCGCTCGCTAGCCAGCACTCGAAATTTTTTCGACTGGCTCGTGCCGCACGCGCCGACTATCATCTGCGGAGTGTCCCAACGACCATACGCCCCGGCAACGCTCATCTTCGCGGTGTTCACGATGAGCTGCGGCGAAGTGCTGCCGCAGTATGAGGAGGCCTCCCTCGAGGTCACGCACGAGACCGACTACCTCGAGATTGGGACCGACTTTGAGAATCCGGTTTGCGCTGGAAACCTGAAGCTCATGGACGAACAAGTAGAGTTTGTCGCGCAGGTTCTCGAGCACGAACTAAACGGTCCCTTCTCCGTGTCTTGGTACGAGTGGTACACCGATATTGAAGCCTGTTCGGAGAGCGCCATGGCCTGTACCAAGAACAACGGAAATGTGTACACAAATTGGGATTCAATGGCGCACGAGTTGGTCCACGCGGTTGCGAATGAAGTCAACCCCGACGCTCCACCAGTGTTCGCCGAGGGCCTCGCCGTCATGCTGGAGGGCGTAACGCTGGGAACACCCTTCGCGTTGTCCGAAGTCATCGCGCACGAAAACGTATCTTCGGTCGACTACGAAGGGCTCGGCCACTTCACCCGCTGGCTCATCGACACCTACGGCATCGACGCCTACCTCACCGCCTACGAGGCCGCCGAGTGGAGCGACGACATCGCCTCGAGCCAAAACGAGGCGTTCCGGCTCGCCTACGGCAAGGAGTGGAGCGAACTCGTCGCGGAGCACAAACGCGACGCGCCCGACTACTTCCGAGGCCTGGGGCCCTTCGAGATCTGCGCCACCGACGACGTGCTCCCGTGGAACGGCGAGCGATGGGAGCACACCATCACGGTGGATTGCGCGAGCGACTCAACGATCGCGCGTCTCGGTAACCTCAACCAACCCGAGATGTGGCGACGCGTCGCCATTGAGATCCCCGAGACAGGTCGCTATCGTTTCGAATTCAACTCAGAGTATTCCGCCGTTGCGGCGCAGATAAACGCCTGCATGTCGAGCGACTCCGCGATGGAGGGCGATCTGCCGCTGCTCGATGACTGGACAGTAGACACTGTCTGGGGTGAAAAACGAAGGTTCGGCTTGTTCCAATGGGTTGGCTGGCCAGCGAACCTCGGGCCGTTTATGCCCGGGCACGCCGCCATAGGGGTTTGGTTTGAACCCGGCAAGTACATCATCTGGGTCGGGGCCAAGGGCGTCGATCCTGCCGATATCTCGGTATCGATCTGGCCTGAGCCGTAGCTCGGCTGCGCTCGGCTCCCTAAACATCGAGCGCGCGTCGGCGGGTGAGCGTGTCGCCGCGCCGCGCGATCGAGTCCGCCTGTTCGAACGACCAACTGACGCTCGGGCGCGCGAATAACCGCGAGAGCTGCCGCGCGACCCCGCAGGCCTCAGCGTCGAAGCGCCCGCGAGCCCGCGCGCGGCCCCAGGGCGCGCCGGCGATACGCTCTGCGCGTCGCCAGCCCTGCGCGCGCGCGAGCGCGAGCGCGAGAAACACCAGCGCGCGGCCCCGTCCGAGCGAGAGTCGATCGAGCAGCCCGAGCCCTGGCGAGAATTCAGCCGAGAGCGCGTCGACGATCGGCTGCACCGACTCGGCGAGCGCCGCGAGCAAGCGCTCATAGTCCCGGCGACAGCGCTCCGGGGGCTCCTCGGCGAGCGTGTCGGCGAGCGCCAGGGGGAGATCGTGGAGGATGTGCGCGACCATCCCGAGCAGCAGGTGCTCCAGCGTCGATCCCGGGCGCGCGCGCGCGACCTCGGCGGCGAAGCGCCAGCACTCCGGCGCGCTCGCGTCATCGGGGGAGACGTCCAGGTAGTAATCCGCGAAGCGAGCCGCGAGCCGCGAGACCCACGCGGGTGACTCAAGCGCCCCGTCGCGTCGCAGCGCGTCGAGCTTGTGGGTGACCTCGACGTAGGCGGTCGCGAACACCCCGCGAGGGTCGCCCGCGCGCAGGAGCTCGTCACGATGAGCCCGGAGCACGAGCAGCGCGTCGTCGAGGTCACGCAGGCGCGACGCTGGCAGGCGCGACGCGCTCACGCCTCACACAGCTCCAAGCCGATGATCTCGGCGCGCGACGGGTAGCCGCTCAACGCGTGCGCGGCGAGCCGACCGCTGAGCACCGCCGACTCCATCGCGCCGCAGTTGAGCCCGTTGCGCGTCCAGTCGCCGGCGAGGTAGAGGTTCGTGAACTCCTCGGGGCTGTGGGCGGGGAGCCGGTAGCGGCTGCTCCCCGCGACGCTGAGCACGTAGCGCTCCGAGGGCGCCGTGTTGGCGCGGACGTACTGCGCGTCGAGGCGCGCCGCGCCCTCCCCCGCCTCGTCTCGACCGTCGACGAGCGCGCGCCACGGGAACGCCGATTCGTCGAGACCGCGGTACACGGTCGCGGCGCCGTGCTCGGCGACCAGCGTCTCGAGGTCGCTGCGGACCGTCGCGCGCGCACGCTCAGCGCCCTCAAAGACGGGTGGATCAACCATCGGGCTGACAAAGTAGGAGACGTGGCGCGGCCGGCTCGGGCCGCGCCACGGCTCATGCGCCAGCAGGTGGCTCATGTCCGCCCAGACGTTGAGCGGGCTCGCCTCGCTGTACCAAAACCCGGTGATCGGCTGTCCGCGCGCCTCACCGTCACGCGCCCCGGCGTCGCGCACCGGTCGATCGATCCAGAGCTGGGCGGCCTGCGTCCGCGTCGTCTTGACGTGCTTGATCATCGCGCGCCACCGCGGGCTCTGGTCGATCAGCTCGCTGCAGATCCCCGGCAGCGCGCCCAAGGAGATCCCGAGGATGACCGCGTCGAAGTCGTCGCCGCGTCGCAGGGTGAAGCGCGCCGGCGGCTCCCACGGAGCGCGAGGATCCTCGAGGTCCACGCGCTGGCGCTGAAGCGCGTCGCCCTCGAGCAGCTGCTCGTAGCGCGGCTGGCTGGGCCAGCAGCCGACGCCCTCAACCTCGACGAGCGGCTCATAGCGCCCGCGCGGCGTGGCCTGGCGCGCGATCTCAACGGCGTCGACACAGCGACCCGCTGGCCCTGGCGAGGCGCGCAGCGCCGTGACCTGGTGAAAGAAGCGAAACTCAACGCCGCGTCGCCGGAGCAGCTCGTACAGCGGCGCGAACAGGACATCGCCGGTCCCGCCGTTCAGCTTCCAGCCGAACGCGCCCTTGTAGGTGAAGCTCGCGCGCAGCAGCCCGCGCAGCAGCGTACCGGCCTCGTAGTTCGCGCCCGGGGCGTAGCGCGCTCCCGGCGGGATCCGGGTGTCGCCGTCCTCGTAGGCGAAGGACGAGTCGTACATCACGCGCATGAGCACGCTGTCGAGCGTCCGCCCGCCGTCGTCGTGGACGCGGGGTGTGAGCCACGCGCGGAAGTCGTGCTCGTTGATCGAGTCGAGGCCGCGGCGGAGCGCGCCGTCCTCGAGCAGCCCGATCATGATCGAGGTCCCGAAGTTAAAGCCGATCCAGCGGCGGCGCGCGTCGTGATCCCGACCCGCGACGACCCCCGGCGCCGCCGCTCGCCAGACGAGCGCGCGCGCGCGACGGAGCGCGGTCGCGAGCGCGAGCTCGCCGACGCGCACGGCGCCTGTCCGAAGCATCATCCCAAAAGGTACGCGCTCGGCCACCACGCGGCTGGCCTGACGTAGACCGAGGAGCGCGCGCGCGGCCGCGTACACCAGCGCCGCGACGGGCAGCAGCGCCGCGCGCGGGTGCGGAGCGCCATCACCGGGCAGCGGGGGAGTCCGCGCGCGGACGCTGCTCGCCCAATTCAGATCGATGAACTCGAGCGCGAGCACCACGGTGTCCCACAGCGGCAGCAGCGCGCCGCCGGTCCCCGGCTCGTGATCGTTCGCCGGGTTGTACACGCGCCAAGGGACATGTTCACCATTGACCGGCTCGAGGAACACTGCGGAGCTCTCGGGCGCCACCGCGTCGCGCCAGCCCGCCAGCGGATGCGACCGCGGGCGCGCGAGCTCGTCGTAGCAGCCGCGCAGCAGCCGGAACGTGTTGTCGTAGAAGCCGAACAGGTTGTGCAGCCCGTGCTCCTCGATCCGCCCGCCGAAGGCTGGGTCGAGGTTGCGCCCGCTCGCGCCCTTCCCCCCGAGCCGCCAGCCGAGTTGGTAGACCGTGATCTGAAACTCGTCGCGGCGGGGGTTCGCCGGAGCTGTCAGATCGTAGACGGCGCTCAGCGCCGCCATCCCGCCCCCGAGCACCACCACTCGCCGCCTCCGCCCCGTCCTCGACACACACCGCTCCTCCGGGACGATGCCGCGACGCCCCGCAACGGTGGCAGTGTCTCGAGCGACGAGATTGATCGCCGCCGGACCGCTGGCCCGTGAAAAAGTCGCAGGGCCGGCGCCGCGTGACGCGCGCTCCATCATGACCGCGACCACCAGGGCGCGAATCACTTCTACGCATGAACGCGGCGGTGGCCAGCGCTCATGGCGTCTCAGGCATAATGCGGCATGGTGACCGCACCGTCGCTGCTCACCGGCGTGGTCGAGGGCTTGCTGCAAGTTGGAGGCAAGCTCGGGATCGAGCGTAGGCGCCTGCTCGCGGCCGCCCGGCTTGACGAGTCCGAGCTCCTCGATCGTGACGCGCGGGTCCCGATCCGCTGTCAGCTCGCGATCGCCGAGGAGATCCTCGCCGCTCGACCCCGCGTCAACCTCGGCCTGATCCTGCTCGAGCGCATGCAACCAGGCATGCTCGGCGCGCTCGGCTACGCCCTCGTCAGCTCGCGGACGCTCCGCCAAGCCCTCGCTACCTTCACCCGCTACCAGCAGTTCCTGACCGACGCCATGTCCTGGCGGTGGCGTGACGCCCAGACGCTGACCGTCGAGGTCTGCGACGAGCTCGTGCCCATCGGCCACCCCGTCGAGGTCGGCATCGGCATGCTGGTGGTCATCGGTCGCACGCTCGCCGGCGTACGCTGGGTCCCTCGCGGCCTGAGCTTCCGCCACGCGCCCCGCGGCGATCCGCGCGAACACGAGGCGCTGTTCGGGATCCAGCCGCGCTTCGAAGCCGACAGCAACACCTTGGAGATCGACGCGTCGACCCTCCAGCTCCCGATCACCGGCGCCCCCTTCGAGCTGCGCGCGCCGCTTCTGAGCTTCCTCGAAGACCAGCTACCAGGTCACTCCGAGCCGGAGCTCGTGAGCCAGCTGCGCGCGGCGCTGCGTCGCGAGCTCGCGCACGGGACCAGCAAGACCGCGATCGCGCGGAGCCTCGGCATGAGCGCCCGGACCCTCGCCCGACGGCTCGAGGCCATCGGCACCACGTACGGATCCGTGCTCGATGACACGCGCCGGGCGCTCGCCCTCGCGCTGCTCGGCGACCGACAGCTCGCGATCTACGAGATCGCGTTCCTGCTCGGCTACGGCGAGCCGAGCACCTTTCACCGCGCGTTTCGACGCTGGACCGGCGAGACTCCCGACGCCTGGCGGCGCTCCCGCGCGTGACCCGATTTCCCACGATCTCGGCCCGTCGCGACCTGGCCCCGCCGACGCGCGATGACAGGCTAGGGACATGGAGCTGCACCTGCCCACAACCCACGAAGCCCGCGCGGGTCTCCGCGCGGTCAAGACGGTGCTGACCCTCGAGGCCCCGCTCAACCCGATCGAGGTCAAGCTCATCGCGGCCGCCCAACGCCACGTCTTGCGCAGCGACGTCGACATCGACGCCCTCGAGCCGATCACCCCAACCGACCTCCGCGAGGCCGTCACGCGCCCCGAGATCCGCGCGCAGATTCTCGCCGGCGTCGTCGTGGCGACCTTCGCCAGCGGCGACGCGCGCCGCAGTCAGCTCGAGGCGATCGAGTCGTTCCGGGCGGCCCTTCGCGTCGAGCTCCCCGAGCTCAAGGACCTGCGCCTGCTCGTCGAGCGGCGCCTGACGCTGATGCGCTATGACATCATTCGGCGAATGTACATCGGCGAGGGCCTCGCCAAGCTATGGCGATCGGAGGGCGTGCGCGGCCTCGTCTCGAAGCTGGCGATGTTTCGCGGCTGGCGCGAGGACCCGGCGCTCGCGGCTCGCTACCACGCGCTCCGCGAGCTCCCCGCGGGAACGCTCGGCCGCGAGCTCTTCGAGCACTTTCGACGCGGCGGCTTCGCGCTCCCCGGCGAGCGCTTCGGCGCGCCCGAGATGATCGTCGTCCACGACATGGTCCACGTCCTCAGCGGCTACGGGATCGATCCGGCTGGCGAGCTGCAGGTCGCCGCGTTCACGGCGGGCTTTCGCAGCCGCGAGCAGAGCCTCCCGATCCTGCTGTTCGTGCTCGCGCAATTTGACCTCGGGATCCCGATGGTGCCGGTCGCCTCGCCCGAATTCGGCAACCTCGACGCAGACGCGTTCCTGGCCGCCTACGTCCGCGGTTCGAAGATGACGGTCGACCTGTTCGAAGGCTGGGACATGTGGGCGGTCATCGATCACCCCGTGCGTGAACTTCGTCGTCGCTACGGGATCGAGGACACGCGCCGCGTCGGCTGACGTAGAGACGTGACCGCTCGTGCCACAATATCGTGACGGGCGGCGGTCGCTACGGATACGACACCGTGCCGCCGCTCTCGACGCAGGCCATCTCCAACGCGTTGACGTTCTCCACGTTGTACCAGTAGGTGATGCCGGTCGAGGCCTCGCAGGCGATGACGAAGCCGGGCTCGCACTCGTCGACCACATCTTCCTCCAAGCAATACGCGGGCGATAAGAACTCGATACACTGAAGGAGCGATCCGTCGTAGGTCCGCTGCTCACAGGACATCGTGTCGCCCTCGTTATCGGCGCTGTCAGCCGGCTCTTCATCGTCGGGATCGCACGCGAGCGCGGCGACACACAGAGATATTGCTGCAACGAAGCGAAGGTGATCACGTACCCTGAGCATCAAATTCGGACTCCTTGTCCTGCGCCCGCAGTATACGCTACGAACGGTCCCGCTCCACCTCGTCAGACGCACAAGACTCGCCGACCGTGCTCGCGGGCGACGAGGAACGAGCGACAGATCACGAGATGACCAGGCTGCCGCGCGCGTACAGCTCGTAGCTCGGCTCAGCCAACGCAGTACACGTCCGTCTCCGGCGTCTCGTTGTTGTCGTCCTTGCACTCGTTAAAGGTCGGGTTATCCGGATCGATCAGGATCCGCGCCTTGTACAGATCATCCTTCATCCCCTCATCCATCGCCAGCGGGTACTCGAACACCTCGCTCTGCCCCGGCAGCAGCGCCTGCGTCGTCACCACCGTCGTCAGCTCCACCTCGTCGCCCATGTCGAGCCGGTACAAGCCCGCGACCACCCCGGCCGGGAGACCGACGAGCCCGAGGTTGCGCACCGTGACCACCGCGACCAGCGGGTCCGTGCACTTCACCGTCAACGACACCGCCGCGTCCGGCGCGTCAAACAGCCCGCTGTCCTGCACGTTCTGACGGAAGTTGTTAAGCCACGAGACGTCCCAATTATTGTTCCACTGCGCCGGGATCTCGCCGTAGCCCGAGCCCGGCTCACACGCCGAGTCTCGCGGGTCACAGATATTGCTGACGAAGTAGGCGTGCTGGTTCCAGATCGAGCGCGTCCCTACCCAAGAATTCGCCGAGTCGCCAAAGGCCGTGATGCCCTGATAGAAGCCCGCGTTCTCAGGAGGCGTCCAGCCAGGTCGACCCGTCATCGGATCGGGGTTGATCCACGGCGCCGCGTTGCAGCTCCAGTTGGCGCTGTTCGAGACGCGCACGACCTCGGCGTGACCGTCCCCGTCAACATCAGCGACGATGATCGCCTCGGTCGCGGTGAAGGTCGTATTCGGCGCCGCGAAACGCAGCGTCCCGTCAACGCCATCAAGGACCCAGAGGAAGCACTCATCGGAGTAGATGACCTCGGCGCGGCCGTCGCCTTCGAAGTCGAAGACGGAGGAGCCCGTAATCCGACTCGAGGTGTCCTTGGTCGGCAGAGACCAGACGACGTCGAGCGTGCCCATCTCGTAGTTGGGCTTGAAGTCCGAACACCAGATCCCCCGGGAGTCGACCCCAACCGGCAGTACGCCGTTCTTCGCGCTCTAGCGGTCGATTCCCGGGGTTTCACTTTCGCGCGCGAGTACGCGGAGGACCGCAGGATCGGGCAGATCTGTGCGGTCCGCGTGTCACATATCGGGCACATGCTACCGGCCGCGGATGGAGACTTCCATCCTCCTCTAGATCCTGTTTCCGTTGAACGAGTAACTCTACGGTCGCTCACTAAATACAAGCTTCTGGACGGAATACCGAGAGTATCACCAACATATCTTCACATATACAGAAAACAGACTAGTTCTCTAGTTTCTTAATAACCCGTTCTACGGCAGAAAAAATTCTAGACACTTCGCACTGAAAGAACTCTCTCTTCGGATTTAGGCGGTAGCGCTTAAGAATCTTGTGCACTTGTTTCTCAACCTCTCTACAATTACCAACTGACCATTCCCCAACAATCAAGAATGGGACAGGTGCGCTCGTTTTACTGAGATCCGATGCGCGTTCCTTCGAGGTTCGCCGTGTCAACCCAACCTTGTATACGTTGGCGACATTTGCGGGGTTCCGCGCAACATACACTATTCCTGGGTCAATTCCCCTGGCAGTTCGTGGAGAGCGCTCAACGAGAAATGCGCTAGGGTCGCTAGCCGACCAAGAATCGTGCCTTGCTACCCAGGTTCGTCCCACGACGTGGTTTCCGTCTTGATCTTTTCCGAACTCTCCTGGGGCGAGACCGCGCCAATACCCGTTCTTTTCTACGTTGAATTCGGGCGGAACGATCGAAGTCGAGTCCGACTTCGATCGTTGCCGGGTAGATAGACGCCGAACAACTCTCTCAAAGGAGTGGGCAGGCGGCGTAAACTCTCGGATGGCCTCCTTAGCCAGTTTGCTGTTCCTCTCTGCAAAGAACTTCGTCTTGACAGTGAGAGTACTGGTGTGCTCTTTTTCATCAACGAACATCATCGGCAAGTAAATTAGCGAAGCTAGTGCGGAGTATAGACTCCTATAATTTCCCATCAACTTCTTGTCTAACTCCGTTACACCCCCTCTTGTAGCGACCGGGTCGTCAGTGATCACGTTAAATGCAGCTCCAAGGTCGATATTGATGTATCGGACACTATACGAAGCCGCAGACAAGTTGAACCGTGTCAGCAGATGAACTCGAACAAAACCAGGAAATCTATCGAGGTATCGATTTTTGACAGAAAGTGACTTTGAAGGGCTAATAGCCTCCTTCCCTGATGTGGGCGACATTGCCTCCAGCATGCGATCAACCTTGTCGTCAGGGGGGCAACCTGGGTTCTCCCCCGCAACTAGGAAACACGACAGTTCGTCTTCATGGCGTACAAGCGACACGCCTGCGACTACAATCTTCGACTTTACTCCCGAAACGCGGTAGCCATCCGCCACGCTGGTCATGTCGTATGAATAGACAACCCCTTCATCCATTATGTCGACGAGCACCTGCGGGTCGCATTCGGGACGATCATTTGCATACCATTCAAAATAATCATCAAGATCAAGCAAGTGCTCTTTTTCTGGTCGAAGATCGTAAACCAGCGATACTTTTCGATCCAATACCAGGAATGACTCCAGCACGTTAAATGAAACTGGAAACGAATGAGGGCCATGATGAACAAGTCGATTGTAACACTCGAGAAGAAAGGTTCTTAACACCGTTGACATAAGGAACCCGGACCCCGAATGAGTTCGAGCAAAGAGCCAGGCCGGATGAAGATCGGCGACTTCTCTCGCCCGTAATCGGACCGCGAGATCTAAGCTCTCTTGTGGTGGTCCTTTGGGAATGTGTCTGTACGGGTGACGAAGCATTCGTCGTTCGTGCGGAGACGCGGGGCGAAATACACTTGTTTGCGGAACAATGATTTCGGAGTCATCGGTATTCAGCCGAGTGTTTCGCAGGTCCTCATTTTTATGCTTCATACTAATTGCTACCTGGATGGCTGTCGTAGTAACGACGTTAGGATTCCTTTCGAATGAGTCGTAGGCCAGGGCCTCGACCATTCTCAAAGAACTCGACCCCGGCCTCCTCGAAAGCTAATCGAAGCAGCTTAATGGTCCCTGCTCGAGTTTCCCGCGCTCCGGTCTCGAACTTCGTTATTGCCGTCGCAGAGACGCTCGAACGGACGGCCAAAGCCTCCAGGGTCCATCCGAGTAGACCGCGCGCGGCGCGACATTGCTCTCTCGTCACATACTGAGACTATCAGAAGCGGTATCGCACACCCTAGGTGGGCGAAGTCACGCATGAACATCACAAATTTTGATAAACGATAATATTTTTGACGTATTTTTCCTTCATGGAGACTCTTTCTTCGCCGACGCAGCCGGGACACCGCCTGCGCTTCCTCGTGCCCGGGGACCTGCTCTCGCTGCAGATCCCCGCGACCATCGCGCTCGATCCTCCCGAGCGTGTCGCCTGTACCGGCTTCGCCGCCGAGTACGAGGCGCTCCCGATCATCGACGGTCAGCCGTCGTCGATCTCCTTCCGCGAGACGCGTTGATGGTCTCCTATGGACTGCCCGATCACTGGCTCGGCCTGTCCATCTTGCTCGAGAAGGAGGTCTACGATGCCCGACGTTCGTGACCTCTACAGCGCCGACGATCTCAGCCGGCAGGCCCGCCTCCGTGTCGCGCGTCGCTTCGACGGCGACGGCGAGCGCATCCGTGACGCCATGGAGGAGTACGAGGGCACGTTCTCGAGCCTGCCCGACTACGTCCGCGCCGAGATCGAAGAGCACGTGGCGCCCTGCATGCTCTGGCTGCTCGACTTCGTGCAGCTCGACCGCGTCGGTGACGATTGGATCCACAAGGGTCGCAACTGGGTGATCGCCGACGCCCTCAAGAAGGACAACCGCGCCGTTGTGCACGTGTTCCTGTCCGACAACCCCGAGGCCGCGCTCGCCGAGCGCGAGGCCGCCGAACATGACTAACCGCCCGCGACCGAAGTCGCGGACGGCGAGCGGGTCCACCAGCCTGGAAGCATCGTAGACCCGCTTTCCCAACCTATCACGAGGGCCTCGCAGCGCGAGGCCCTCGTCTCGTTCGAAGCGAGCTCACAGGGACCTCGCGGCTGACCTCGCGCGACCCCGCGGGCGTTACCCGCTTCGCGGTCCGGGACGGTGCGCCAACATCGCGTTGCTGAGCGTGCAACAACCAGGACTTCCGGCCGACTGGGGAGACGATGCGACCGTTTGCACCTCGACGCCCTCCACGCCTCCAGCCCGGGCCCCTGACAACGCATTTGACACGCGCGGACTCGCGCTTGACGATCCTCATCGTACGAGTGGACCTCGACATGCTCCTTCGCGCGAACCTCTCCAACGACCGTCAATTCCACGCAACGTTCCGGCTTGCTGGCCATTCGAGCTTCTTCGTGATCTGCGTGCTCGTTGGAGGTTGCTGCGGCGACGTCCCCGAGATGGACTCGACCTACGTCGACGCCTTCAAGGAAGCCCAGTGTGGAAACGGGACGGTCGACGAATGGGAGGAGTGCGATGACGGCGACGCAAACTCCGACAATGGACCCTGCTCAAGCGAGTGCATTCGTGTCGGCTGCGGCGACGGACTCATCGATGAGGGCGAGGAGTGCGACGACGGCGACCTCAACATCGCGGGCGACTACGGACCTGGGTGCTCGCTCGAGTGCAGAGTCCTCCCCTGGTGCGGCGACGGCGTGCGCCAGCCCGACTACGAGGCGTGCGACGACGGCGACCTCGACAACAGCAACGCCTGCCTGACGACCTGCGAGGCCGCGAGCTGCGGTGACGGCTATCTCCACACAGGCGCCGAGCAGTGCGACTACGCGCTCACCAACGACTGCACAAACGAGTGCACTCTCCCCGGCTGCGGTAACAACGTCGTAGAGGGCGACGAAGAGTGCGACGACGGCAACGCCGACGAGACCGATGAGTGCACGTCGATGTGCACAAGCCCCCGCTGCGGCGACGGCCACGTCCAAGTCTCGAACGACGAAGAGTGCGACGACGGCAACGAGGTCGACGACGACGGATGCAACAACGACTGCGCTCGCGATCGCGTCGTGTTCGTCACCAGCGAGATCTACTCGGGCTACGAGCTCGGCGGCCTCGTCGGCGCCGACGCGATCTGCCAATCCTTCGCAACCGACGCCGAGCTCGACAACGCAGACAGCTTCCTCGCCTGGCTCAGCGACGACTCCGCCTCACCCGCGACGCGCTTCCTTCAGTCGAAGGGCGCGTACCGGCTGCTCGACGGCCGCCTCGTCGCCTGGGACTGGGCTGACCTGACCGACGGTGAGATCTGGACGACGATCGATGTCACCGATCAGAGCGAGATGATCGACGGCTCGCACGCGTGGTCGAACACCGGTCCTGACGGTTTCCAAGCCGCGAATCCAGCGGACTGTAGCGGGTGGAAGCAAGACGGAACCGAGGGGCGGCGCGGAAGCTTTCAGCAGATCGACGAGCGCTGGACCGACATGCCGCTCCCGTCGCAATGCGCGTCTGAGCTACACCTCTACTGTTTCGAGCAATAGCGCGGGGTGAACAATGCCAAGCCAGCAATGGTCAGTACGCGCCTGTGTAGTCGCGTCGTTCACCGCGCTCGCCCTGATCGCGGCGTGCACGACAGAGCCCTACGATCCAATCGCCACGACAGAAGCGCTCACCACCGGCGTCGAGGAGCCCGGAACTTCATCTACCGGCAGCCCTGGAGGGGCTACGACGATCGATCCAGCCTCGTCGACGTCCTCCGAGACGAGCGCGACGACAACGACGAACACGAACCCAACAACCTCGACAACCGGGATCGAGACCTCGAGCGCGACCACCCAAACCGAACCAGAGACCGGATGCGGGAACGGGATCGTCGAAGACGACGAAGAGTGCGACGAGGGCGATGACAACGACGAGCACAGCACCTGCATCCCCGAGGTCTGCACGCTCGCGTTCTGCGGTGACGGTCATGTCCTCATGGACATCGAGGACCCCGCGAACAGCGAAGAGTGCGACCTCGGCGACGACAACGGTCCCGACTCAACCTGTGACGACGAGTGCCACCTCCAAGCGCTCGCGGTCTTCGTCACGAGCATCGCCGTGACCGGCGACCTCAAGGACCACGACCCGCTCAAACAAAGCGGAGTCGCGGGCGCTGACCATATCTGCCAAGCGCTCGCCGAAGCCGCCAAGATCCCGCGCCACAACATGTTCCTCGCGTGGATCAGCCACGATGGCGACCACCCGGCAGCTCGATTCACGCAGCCAACCGAGCCGAGGGCCTACGCGCTGCTGAACGGCGACGAGATCGCCGCGGACTGGACGGACTTGCTCGACGGCTCTCTCGTGCAGCCGATCAACCTCACGGATCTCTACTACAAGAGCCTGAGCGAGGAACTCACCGACGACGAGGCGGACAACGTCGTCCTCGCAAACAAGCTGGTCTGGACCAACACGCAACCGAACGGCTCCGGCAACGGTGACAGCCAATCCTGCGACGGTTGGACCTCGGCGAGCGATGAGGAGCTTGGGCGCCTCGGCTCAACGTCAAAGTCAGACGCAGCCTGGACGCAGAACAACATCGACTACTGCGGACTCAAGAGCCGGCTGTACTGCTTCGAACAACCAGTGCTCGTCGATGATGGGTAGCGCGACGTCGACCAGCTCCCGATCACTCTCCGGCGACCCACACGACATGACCCGTCCAATCGCGCTCTCCCCCGTCGTCCTCGTCCACGGCGGTGGGGCTATGCTCGTCGGCATCCTCTCCAGCTCCTGCTGCGGCGACGTGCCCCCCATGGATACCTCGTACACCGAGATGTTCATGAAGCAGCAATGCGGCAACGGCACGATCGAGGAGTGGGAAGAGTGCGACGACGGCGAGGCCAACAGCGACAACGGGCCGTGCTCGAATGAGTGCATCCGCGTCGGCTGCGGAGACGGCCTGCTCGATGAAGGCGAAGAGTGTGACTTCGGCGACGCGAACGTCGCCGACGACTACGGCGGCGGCTGCTCCACCGCGTGCGTCGTGCTCCCGGAGTGCGGCGACGGCAACGTGGACGCGATCGGCGACGAGGAGTGCGACGACGGCAACACGAACGAAAACGACGACTGCCTGAACACGTGCGAGGCCGCGCGCTGCGGCGACGGCAAAATCCAGATCGGCGTTGAGGAGTGCGACGACGGCAATCAAGTCGACAACGACGACTGCACGAACGGCTGCAAGAATCCGGGCTGCGGCAACGGCGTTGTTGAGGGCGACGAGGAGTGCGACGACGGCAACCAGAACGACACCGACGAGTGCCTCTCGACCTGCATCAAGGCGACCTGCGGCGACGCCAAGATCCAGCCCGTACTCGGAGAAGAGTGTGACGACGGGAACCAGAACGAGGACGACGGCTGCACCAGCTCCTGCGGGCGTGATCGAGTCGTCTTCGTCACGAGCGCGATCTACCAAGGCGGTGACTTCGGCAGTCTCGACGGCGCAGACACCGAGTGCCGCTTCCTCGCGGAGGCGGCGGGCCTCGACAACTTCGAGACCTTTCGCGCGTGGCTGAGCGACAGGACCGGCTCACCCGCGACCCGGTTCTTCCAATCAAAGGGGCGCTACATCCTTCTGCAGAACGAGCGAGTGGTCGCCTACGGCTGGGAGGACCTGACCGACGGCGAGATCTGGACCACGATCGACGTCGACGAGAATGGTGATGTCATCAACCAGGCGCGCGTCTGGTCGAACACCGCGATTGACGGCACGCAGATCCCCGGTGAGGACGACTGCGTCGGCTGGTCAATGGTCGGCGTCGATACCATGGGCCGCCAGGGCTCGTTCTCAGCGACCGACTCGAATTGGACCGACGCGGATACGTTTAATCCCGGCTTCTGCTCCAACAACGTCCATCTGTATTGTTTCGAGCAAAGCGCGGAGTGACATCATGCGCGTACTGACCGTGATTGCCCTCTCGATCGGATCCACCGCGGTTCTCGGGTGCTTCCAAGAACTCGAGCCTCTCGACCCCTGGGAGTTGACGGACTCATCGCCGCCGACGACTGGGTTTGGGACGACTCTGGTCGAGAGTACGGGCGCGATGATGGGCAGCAGCTCGACAGGTGCCCCAAGCACGACAAGCACCTCGTCTGGAGCTGAAGAGCCACAGACGAGCGACATGACGACGGGCACCTCGGGAAGCTCCGCGCAGACAACCGGCGCAGTCGAGCCATACTGCGGTGACGGCCACCTCGATGATGGCGAGGAGTGCGACGATGACATCGGCGAGCACAAGCTCTGCACGCCGGACTGCACGATCGCCGTGTGCGGTGACGGCTACATCTATATGGACTCGGAGGATCCAACCGAGCGCGAAGAGTGTGACGACGGCGACGAGAACACGAACGATGGAGTCTGCACCGAGGACTGCAAACTGCGCGCGCTCGCGGTCTTCGTCACCAGCAAAGCGTACCCAGGCAACCTGGTCATCAAGGACCCGCAGGAGCAGAGCGGATTGCGCGGCGCTGACGAGATCTGCCGGGGTCTCGCTGCAGACGCACTTTTGCCGCAATCCGAGCTGTTCATGGCGTGGCTCAGCGACGGCGACGATTCACCTGCAACCCGGTTCGTTCCAGCCGAGAACGGCGCGGCCGTCCGCCCCTACGCGTTGCTCGACGGGACGCTGATCGCCGCCGATTGGTCCGAACTGGTGGACGGGGTCATCGAGAGCCGGATCAACTTGACCGAGCTGTGGCTCGTGAACAACGGCGAGGGCGACAACGTTACGGTCAACTTCGAGGAGGTCTGGACGAACACATCGCCGCACGGCGAGTCCCTCGGACCAGGTCAGAGCTGCGAAGAATGGGAGTCGGCGAGCGCCGACGACGCGGGCCGCTTCGGCGCCACCGGAGACGACGGCCCCGACATCCCAGAGGGCGAAGGCGACAAGATCGGCGCGCTCTGGTCGCTCGGCTCGCACACGTGCAGCACGCCGCGCCGGCTGTACTGTTTCGAGCAACCTGGGGTTGGAGAGTACGCGTCGGTCTTCGGCGCGTTGTTGTGCCGTCACGTGATGATGGTTCGTTGATAGGCCGTCCCGAAATCGGGACAAAGGAAACTCAAAAAACGACAACTCGACTCGCAACGTGAGCACCGGGTGGCCGACCAAGAGGTCGTGACCCGGGTCGCAATTTCATAGCGCACATTGACCCGGATCGAATGTGCGCTGAACACGGGTAGGAGTCGAAGATGTCAACGAAACAAACAGCACTCATCGCATCAATCTTCGCGCTAGGCGCGGGGCTCGTCGGTTGTGGTTACATCAAATTTGGCGAGGAGGAACAAGTGTTGCCCGGGGTGATTCTTGATTGCGACGCAAACGGAACGTCTGATGAGCCGAAGATGCTATGTATGCCCGCGACCGACGAGTTCTGCCACGACAGCAGCCGTTACGTCTGGCGTGCCCACTGTGCCCTTTCCTTTGGTGGGGCGCCGATCGACTACATGGGCAACGTTTCAATAGTCCATGAAATCGCGACGGACGGAGACACCGATGGTTCGCCAGGAGAAACATACACAGAATGCAATGCTTGGGCGGCTGAAGAAGATATGCCCCCGGATGTGTCCCCCTCACAAGGGCTCTCGACATACACTGAGTGCAACAATTGCAGACTGTGTAGAATGCAAATCCACAACTACGAAAAATACGGGCCAGAATCCGGATGGGGGGAACTCGACTGGTGCCCTCCCACATTTAAAAAAGTCGAAGATTTCTGCGAAGACGACATCGCTATCCCTGGTGATAGTGGAAGCGGCAGCGGTGGAGAGTTCGACTCCGGCATCTGGATGTGCATAGGGTCATGGAACGTTCAGGGAGTGATGACAGACTGGTCGTTCGATCCGCCGAGCAAGAAGACTGTTTCGATGTCTCCGCCTGGGCTTTCTTCATGCGTCATCGCCGAAGACATGGATGACGCAGCGGCTTCCTGTGAGCAACTGTGTTGGACGTTGGACGAGAGCTATCAGAAGCAGGCTGACCTAAACAATAACCTTGTCTGGAGTTCCTTGTCCTGCGCGAGTCTTGGATCATTTATCCCGGAGAAGCCCATTAACCCGATACAAGAGTGCTACGGTGGCGGACCGATGGGATCGATCGCGGATGTTCCTTTTCAAGTGAACCTCGAGTTCGTTGCCGCCGAAGCTGTTGACCAGTCGTTAGAGATTGATCTTTCTGGCAATCTGGTTATCGATCAAGCGGAATGCAGTGACGCGAGTTGCGACCTGGGCATCAGCCGGATGGTCCTCGATCCCGCCTCGTTCTCGGGCTCGTACCCGGTGCAAGGATCGAGTCCCATTGCTTTCGACCTCAACTCCCTTGCGATAACACTCGCACGGCCACTACATGCAAGGCTGGACTCATCCAACGGCGACCTTGAGTTCTCTGGCCGCTCGATCACGATCGAAGTATCGGCGGCATCAGTCGCTCTCGAGGGCTCCCGGGTCGGCGCGATTCCGCGAACAGTTCTACGTTCATCTCAACTTACGGGCCAAATGAATGCTCGGAATGAGATCGAGATTGACGGACGCTTCAACCTACCTGACGGTGAGATTCGAATGTCCCTAAAATCCGGCCCAACGGACTTCGACTAACGAGCAGTTTCAAGACAACGTATCGAGTCAAGTCGCCGTGGTTATTGGCCACGGCGACTTTCGTTCCCTTGTACAACTCAAGAATTAGCATTAGGGCGAAGTTGGATCTGGAGCTTCAATTGCTACCGAGACCTCACGTGGCTCAAACCCCTGAGTGCCAACCCAGACGACATAATTACCCGGTGTGAGGCTGACAAACCACTCGACCCCGGGCTCGTACAACGCGTCTTCCCATCCCCCCCAGGGAAACAGCCCGTGGCCGCGCCCGTCGTCCCAACTCTTCCTAACGTGCTCTCCTGGGTCGACAACAGTGTTTGTGTCCTCATTGAGGCAATGAACTAGCGTCGCGGATCCTCCGAAAACCCGAATCGTGTATAACCCCTCACTAGGAATCTCTACACTCGCGCGCCGCCAGATCTCACCAGGCGATGGGTTTTCGTAGCGACCCAGCGTGTGGTCTTCGGAACAGTCAAGTTCAAAGCTGTGCTCCCATCGAGCGCCATCCCATGGGAGAGGATTAGCCCCACAGGAAAAGGGCCCAAGACCGCGATAGTACTCTGGGGATTCGTTTTTGTACTGCGCGAACAACTCGTCGATCGATATTCCATATGTGGACTCGAGCGCGCGGACTTGTATCTTCTCGACCGACGTTCCACGATCCGCTTTTGAGTAGGCACTCTCGAAATTCGAGATCCCATAGACCTCAATAAGCCAACGCATAAAATGCCCGGAAGTCTCATAATTCGTGGTCGACAGATCTTCTTGGGAAAGTGCAAACTCGAGGTTACTCTTCAAGGATTTGAGGTCTTCGCCCTCTAGAGCTACCGCGAGCCCTTCGGAGAACATCGGGCTCGCTGCTACATTCCACGAACTACCGACGACCGCGTGTACGAGTTCGTGGTTGAGAGCTTCCCAATTCGAACGAACATCGTAGCCATTCCAGCAGCCTGCGACCGGGTTCTCGCATCCTTCGAGGTCCATACTGGAATAGTACCAACTCACCCTAATTGGGGCTGCTATCTCAACGTTGAGATATTGCTCGACAAATTCAACTTGCTCGTCGAGCAAGCGTAGATTACCTGCGCACACCGGCAGCGTGAAGTCGGTCCCAATATCGAGATGCTCGGTTTGGTACTGGATCGGCAGCGCCGGTACCTGCTCTACGGGATCTTGGCACCCCTGCACGCTGAGGAAGCTAGCGGCGACCAGCCCGATCGACGCTCGGGTCGCTCGTCTCGATAGCGCACTCACGACCCCGTGAGTCTAGCGTGTTTCCGAACATCGTCACGTCGGGAACTGCGGCCATCACCCAAAGCGCAAAACACGCAATTTTACAATGTACGCCACCGCCCGCCCAAAGGGCTGCGATGGAACGAACTTCGACAAGGGGCGACGAGGTTCGTTCCAGAACCTTGGTCCCCACAGAGAATTGGGCCCGCCCACGGGATCGTTGCGCGCGAGTTTTAGGGAAAACCGTGCGTGTATCACTCTGGAGCACATCCGCGGTGCACGCGCACCACGGGTCGGCTGTTGGCGAGCACCCGGAGCCAAGTCAACCAGAGCACGACCGGCGGGCCGGTGCCGACGCGGCCGGCCGTTCGTGCTCGTCATTCTATTTGACCAAAAATCTCCACTTTCGAAGGTCAACAACGCTCTCTTAGTTGGGTGAAATAGCTTGTTTCACCCAACTAATGGCTCTCGGCGTAGACGCATCGGACCGCGAAGCTGCGTGAGGCCGCTCTCTCCTGTCGCTACCCGTAGAGAGCGGAGCCGACGACAAAGATGCCGGCCGTCTCGACTCATCTCGAGAGGCCCGAAGCCAAGGGTACACCCGAGATCCAGCGGATCTCCGAGCGCCGCGACTTTCACACTTCCACTACATACGCTCGATTTGGCGGCGCGCACTCAGAGAAGTCGGCGAGTAATTGATCGCCGAGTTCAGCACTAGCGAGCGCCACGACGCGTTCGACCTCGTTGTCATCGGACGCCGCGACGAGCAGCAGCGCCGGCCCGTCGGGGAAGAGCTATCGTTAGCTCGACGACAACGGCAAGCCCACTCGCCGGGGACGCGGGCCTGCGCACGGGCGAGATCATCGCGCTGCGCTGGTGCGACGTCGATCTCGCTCGCGGGGTGCTGACCGTGACGCGGAACGTGTGCCGCGGGCACGAGGGCACGCCGAAGGGCGGCCGCATGCGTCAGGTGCCGTTGACGCCGTGGCTGCGCAAGGGCCTGGCCACGCTCGAGCGCTGCGGCGAGCGAGTGCTGTACCGGGCGAACGGGCGAATGCTGACGGAGGGCGTGATCATGGTGACGATGCACCGCTGTCAGAAGATCGTCGGCCTACCGAAGACTGGCGCCCACATCTTGAGGCACACTTTCTGTTCACATCTCGCCATAAAAGGAGCTGCCCCGAGGGCCATCCAGGAGCTGGCCGGTCACGCGAAGTCAGCGACGACCGATAAGTACATGCACCTGGCGCCGAGCGCCGTGCACTCGGCGATCGAGCTGCTCGACGCGGGCGAAGAGGATGAGGAGTAGCGGGCACATATCGGGCACATCGGTACCGCGCCTTGAATTTTCTTAGTTTGATCAAGGACTTAGGCAGCTAAGTCGGATTCGGGCTTGTAGACCATGTAATAGCTGCCGGTCGCGATACCGATCTCGATGTCGTCACCGCCGTCGAAGTTGGCGATCGTCGGCGGTCCCCCGCCGGGTACACCTGGGAATGTGACGGGGCCGAGCTCGGTCGTGCCGTCGCCGCCCTCGAGCACGCGCACGGTGCCGTTGCGCGTCAGCACGACCTCGGGCTCGCCGTCGAAGTCGAGATCGCCGACGGCGGTGAAGCCGTCGGGGTACTGCGCGTTGCTCCAGAGGACGGTGCTGTCGTACTCGTACGCGGTGTTACCGGCGAGCAGCTCTTGGAGACCGTCGGTGTCGAGGTCGACCATGTACGAGACCGCCGAGGCCGCGCCGCCGCCTGTTCCGTTGCCGGCGGACCACAGGTAGGTGATCTCGCCGGGGCCAGTGGTGTAGAGGTTGCGGCCGTAGGCGATCTCGGGCCAGCCGTTGCCGTCCATGTCGCCGAGCGAGAGCCCGCCGCCCCAGCCGAAGGCGTTGGCGTTCCAGTCGTCGACCTTCGTGTCGGCGATCGCGACGACCTCACCCTCGCTGCTGATCCATACGGGGTAGCCGTCTCCGGTCATGGAGATGATGTCCATGCTCCCGTCGTCGTCGACGTCGCCGAGCGCGACCGACATCCCCGCGAAGCCGTACTGGCCGTCGACGGCCTTGTCGAGGGACCAGATCTCCTTGCCGTTGGAGCCGTCGAGCAGACGGAGGACGCCGGTGCGGCAGGTCGAGACCGGCTCGTTGCCGCACGAGCAGCAGGTGCCGGCGGTGTTGCCGGAGACGAGCACGATGTTGGGAGGGTCGCTCTCGTCGACGACGCCGTCGCAGTTCGCGTCGTAGATCCGGGCGACGGTCGGGGTCGCCCACACGTCTGAAGCGTCGGGGTACTCCTCGGCGTCGTACAGGCCCCACTGCCACTTGATGGTCGCGTTGAGCTCGCCCTTCTCCGGGAAGTACTCGCAGGCGTCGACGCAGTCGGGGTCGTCGGGGGCCTCTTCGCAGGACTCGGGGAGCGCGAGGCAGAAGCCGCCGGGCGGGATGTCCTGGGTGCAGTTCATGTCGGGGTCCGGATCGGGGTCCGGGTCAGGGGGCTCGTCATCGCCGAGCGCGGGCTCGCAGTACTCGCCCTCGCCGCAGTCGTTCGCGCTGTTGCACGGCTCCCCGGGGACGACGCACTTGTCGAACAGGCACAGCTCGCCGCCGCTGCAGCAGTTCTCGCCGCAGACGCCATCGACCACGCAGCACTCTCCGCCGACGCACACGCCGCCGTCGCACTCGTCGTTGTCGGTGCACTCGGGGCCGACGCTGCCGGTCGTCTCGTCGCCCGTGCCGGTGCTCGTCTGCGCGTCCGTGGTCGGCCCGGCGCTCGTCTCCGAGTCAGAGCCGGACATCCCGACGGTGCCCGTGCCCGTGCCGCCGCTCGAGCCGCCGCCGCCGCCGGTGGTGCCCGTCTCGGTGGTCGCGCCGAGCGTGCCCGAGGCGCCGCCGTCGCTGCCGCCGTCCGAGTCCCCGCAGCCCACGAGCGCAACGCCCGCGAGCGCGGCGACGATCCGCGCGCTCTGCCCCCACCCTACACTCGCTCCGCGATCTCGAATCATCCCGACGCTCCCAGTCAACCAGTGCCAAACGCCCGCTCACGACGCGTCGTCGCCGTCGACGCGCGCCGCGCCTTGCGTTCTAACATGTCTAGTAAGACATGTTTCAATGGTCTTATCGGGACACGGGCGGGCTCACGCGGACACGACCCCGGAGGAGCGCTCCTCGTCGGTCGCCTCGCGCACGCTGAGGATCTTGACGTAGATCTTGATGCGCTGCCCGGCGAGCGGGTGCACCATGCGCACGTTGACGGCCTCGTCGCTGACCTCGCAGACGACGAGCCGGATCGGCTGACCGTTCGGCAGCCCGGCCTCGAAGCTCATGCCCTCTTTGATCTGCGCCTTCGCGGGGAATTCGCTGCGCGGGATGTCCTTGCGGGGGGCGTCCTCGATGCGGCCGAAGGCCTCCTCGGGCGCCAGCTCGAACTTCTTGGTCTCTCCGGCGGCGAGCCCGACGAGCTGAGGCGCAAACCCGGGCAGCATGATCCGGGGTCCATAGATGAAACTCAGCGGGGCGCCGCGCTTCTCGGAACTCTCGATGAGGCGGCCGTCCACCGTGCGGAGGTCGTACTCCATCGAAACTACGAGCCCTTCGGCGATCTTCATGGTCGTCATCCTAGCCCGGAACCCGCGCCGCTGCGAAGCGCAGCGGGGAGCTACGAGATCGCGCGCGAGCGGATCGAAGAGCGCACGCGCTCGTGTCGGTCTCCCCAGCGCGACCGCGAGACTCGTCGCTCGCGTCCGCCCGCACGCCGCGCGTTGCGATCGCCAGGATCACGCGAGCGGCCAAGGATTGAGCCCCCCCCGTGACAGCCCCTGACCACGCCACGCGACGAAGCGGGCGCAGCTTCGCACGAGAACTTCGACGCAGCTGCTCGCGCGACCGCGGCGAGCCGACGACGAGCCGGGAAGCGTGATCCGTCGCGCTGTCCCGGTCCGGCGGGCAGATCCTGACAGGCGTTGCGCGGCTCTGGGGGCGCGCCCAGATCCTGGGGTGATGACCGTGCTCTCGCAACCATCCCGCGCCGCCGCGGCCGCGCGCGCAATCACATGCCCTCAAGGACATCTAGCTAATCGCGGCGTCGACTCGCGCCGACGGGCGCCGGTCGAGCGCGTGCGTGACCCGACACCGCGACAGACTGGCGCGCTCGATCGCACCGTCGTGCTCCCACAACGCGAGCACGCGGACGCGCGGACGCGCCTCTGGACGCGCCGGCCGAAGGAAGACATTGAGCTCGCGGCGGTGCTCGCGGCGGTGGAGAGCTCGGAGCTCGCTACCCGCGTCGCCGCGCGACGGGTGCGCGCGTACCTCGAGACCGCGAGCCCCGAGGACGGCGCGCAGCTACGCGAGCGCTGCCCGCAGCTCCGACACAATCCTCAGCTGGCCGAGCGCCACGAGGAACCCTCGACCCTCGCGCTCGAGCGCGCGTCGGGGGAGGCGATTCGCTGGCTCGCGCGCACGTACACGCCCGCCCTCGGCGATCCGCGCTGCCCGCAGGACATCGTACGCCTGATCGCCCGGGTCGCGACGACGCTCGACGTGGTGGCCAGCGGCGTCGACAGGCTCGAGCGCACGGCAGACCGCTTCCGAGCGCGCTGCACGGGTGTCGTAGCGAGCCGCCCGACGCCCGCGCAGCGGCTCGCGCAGGCGCTCGACTGGTCGGGCGCGAGCGCTCGCTCGCCGCGGGAATTTCAGCGCGCGCTGGAGCGAATCGCTCGCCACCAGACGGCCGTGTTCACCGGCTTGCTCGAGGGGGCGCGCGAGCTGCTAGCGCAGCTCGATCCGCGCGCGCGTCCACGGCCCGCCTCGTCCGCCGATCACGCGACCCGCACGCTACGCTCGCGCCGCACGGGTCGATCGCGCTGGTGGGGTCGTCGGCGCAGACAGATGTCGCAGCGCAGCCTCGCGCTGGCCCAGCTCGCCCGCGACGCGGACCGACTGGGCGCGGCGCTGCTGGGTCCACGTTTTGTCGCTACGTACCGCCAGCTCTCGTGTCCGGACGCGCCACCGAAGGTGGGCGGCGGGTGAGCGGCACCCCGTCCACGCTTGGCGACGGGCGAGCAATCGCGCTCACCAGCGCGTTGACGCGCGTTTGGCGGTGTGTGAAAGTGAGTGGACGTATGAATCCGCGCGCTGCCAAGCGTCGTACTCGCGCCTTCTTGAGCGTCGTGCCGACGCTCGCGCTGCTCGTCGCTACGACGAGCGGATGTGCGCGTGGCGTCGCTGAAGAAGACGGGCTCGGGCTGAGCGGCGCGTATACACCAGTGACCGCCTCGGGGCGCCCTTCCCCGTCATCGACCGGCCTCTCGGCCGGCACCGACAGCGACAGTGACAGCGGCGACAGCTTCGCCACCTTCGGCGGCACGGACGGCGGCTCGACGACCGAGTTCACGACCGGGCTCGACCCCTCTGACAGCGAGGGCGGGATCGTCTGCGGCAACGGGCTGATCGAGGAAGGCGAGCAGTGCGACGACGGCGTGGGCAACGGCATCGGCCAGCCCTGTAACCCCGACTGCACCCTCAACGTCTGCGGCGACGGTAACCAGAGCCCGAGCGAGGAGTGCGACAACGGGCCGGCCAACTCGGATATGGACACCTGCAAGACGGACTGCACGCTCAACGTGTGCGGCGACGGCTTCCAGGGTCCCGGCGAGAGCTGCGACGACGGCAACCTCATCGACGACGACGGCTGCACCAGCAGCTGTACGGTCGCGACCTGCGGCGATGGTGTCGTCAACCCCGGCGAGGCCTGCGACGACGGCAACGACAGCAACGAGGACAGCTGCACCAACACGTGCACCGCGGCGGTCTGCGGCGACGGCTTCATCCAGCCCCCGGAGCAGTGTGACGACGGGCCGCAGAACAGCAACAACGACGGCTGCCTCCTGAACTGCGTCATGGCGAGCTGCGGCGACGGCTACGTCGCCAACATGTACGAGACCTGCGACGACGGCAACGGCAGCAACAACGACGGCTGCCTCAACACCTGCGTCGACGCGAGCTGCGGCGACGGCTACGTGTACGAGGGCGTCGAGCAGTGCGACGACGGCAACAACAACAACAACGACGCCTGCAGCAACAGCTGCACGGCGTCGGTTTGCGGTGATGGCCAGTGTAATGGCGCGGAGGACAGCTGCAGCTGCCCCAACGACTGCCCCGACGATCCCGGGATGTGCTCACCGTGCCAGTGCGGCGCGAGCGGCGGCAACTGCTACTGCGATGACCTGTGCCTGCAGTTCAACGACTGCTGCCCCAACGGTCCGTGCT
Source organism: Polyangia bacterium (assembly GCA_030430565.1). Lineage (GTDB taxonomy): Bacteria > Myxococcota_A > Polyangia > Nannocystales > Nannocystaceae > JACKDW01. The sequence goes on along the minus strand of JAUIKS010000001.1, from coordinate 422,858 downwards.
GAGTTCGCGTGACGGTACGTGAGTCGGCCGTGGCCGGATGTTGAAAGATCCGCGTGCGCTCGAAAGATCCTCGTGCGCTTGTTTCGGGCTCGGGATTGTCGGGACGGCGCGCGCGTGCGAGGCTTCGCCACGCCCATGAGATCGACCTGGAACCTCCTCCTCGCCGTCGCGCTCCTGCCCGCCTGTGACTCGCGGGCCCAGACCCAGACGCCGCCGCCGAGCAAGTCAGCGCCCGCCAAGGCGCCGGAGCCCGCGCCGACCGAGCAGCCTACCGAGCAGCCGACCGAGGCGACGTCCGAGACCCCCGAGGAGGCCGCCGGGGCCTACCGCGAGGCGGGCGGCGTGCAGTACGTCGAGCTCGTCACCGGGGGCGCGAAGGCCGAAAACGCGCTGCCGTTGATCATCGCCATCCACGGCCTCGGCGACCGCCCCGAGGACTTCTCGGGCCTGCTCCGAGACTTCCCCGAGCCCGCCCGCGTGATCTTGCCGCGGGCGCTCGACGACCACGAGGTCGGCTTCTCCTGGTTCCCGATCCGCGCGCGCAGCGAGGATGTCGAGGGCCTGAGCGCGGGCATCAAGCGGGCCGCCGACGCGCTGGCGAAACACATCAAGGCGATCCGCGCGGCGCGACCGACCGTCGGCCGGCCGATCGTGACCGGCTTCTCGCAGGGCGGCATGCTCAGCTTCACGCTGGCCGCTCACCACCCGGATCAGGTCGCGGCCGCTTACCCGGTCGGCGGCTGGCTGCCGCCGCCGCTATGGCCCAAAACCGGCCCGTCGTCCGAGGGCGCGAATCCACCGGTCGTCGCGCTCCACGGCGATGACGATCGCGCGCTGCTCATCGAGAACACCCGCGAGTCCGTCGCGCGCCAGCGCGAGCTCGGCTACGACGTCGAGCTGGTCGAGTACCCCGGGATCGGGCACCAGATCACGCTCGAGATGCGCACCAAGCTGTGGGGCATGCTCAAGGCCGCGGCGGCGCGTGAGCGCGAGGCCGGCGCGTCGGCGAAACCGACGAAGCCCGCGGGCTGACGCGCTACCCTGGCCGCGCCGCGGATCACCACGTATGTCGAGCAGCGCCAAGAAACGTAAACTCCGGACCTTCAAGAACCTCGACCCCAAGTCGTTCATGCACCCGTGGGACGTCGCGGCGACCAAGACGCTCAAGCGCGTGCCGATGTTCGATCGGCTCGTCAGCAAGGTCATGGAGTACAGCTTCGAGCGCGTCTTCTACCTGCAGAACGTCGCCGACAACGTGCGCGTGACGGAGCGGATGTTCCCGCGGCTGTACCGCTACCTGCGCTACGGCTGCTCGATCATCGGCGTCGAGGAGCCCGAGCTGTACGTCTGCATGGACCCGCAGCCCAACGCCTACACCTACGGCCACACCAAGCCCTTCATCGTGCTCACCTCGGGGCTGATCGACATGCTCGACGAGGAGGAGCGCTTCTTCGTCATCGGCCACGAGCTCGGGCACATCAAGTGCGAGCACGTGCTCTACACCGTGGTCGCCGAGAACATCGCCACGCTGATCAACGTCGCGGGGCAGGCGACGCTGGGCCTCGGCGCGCTCGTCGGCACCGGCCTCGCGCTGCCCCTCTACGACTGGTACCGCAAGGCCGAGCTGTCGGCCGACCGCGCGGCGCTGCTGTGCGTGCAGAACAAGGACATCCCGATCCAGGTGTTCATGAAGCTCGCCGGCGGCGCGACCCATCTCTACAAAGAGATGGACCAGGAGGAGTTCATGCGGCAGATCCGAGCCTACGAGGACGCGGACGAGTCCAACCTCAACCGCGCCTACAAGTTCATGATCACGGCCTTCCGCACGCACCCCTTCCCGATCATGCGCGCCAAGCATCTCGACCTGTGGATCTCAGAAGGCGGCTTCGCGGAGGTCTCCGGGATCACGGAGTGAACCGCTTCAAAGCTGCAACAACTACGCGCGCGCGAACTCGCGCGCCTGTGCCATGCTGCGCGTATGCCCCAAGGAACCATCATCCCCGGTATGCGCTACCGCGACCCCCGCGCGGCGATCGACTTCCTGTGCGCGGCCTTCGGCTTCCGCGAGCACATGGTCGTCGAGGAGAACGGGGTCATCCCGCACGCGCAGCTGCTCCTCGGCGAGGACATGATCATGCTCGGGCAGGCCCGCGACGACGACTTTGGTCAACACGTCACGGTCCCCGACGCGAGCGGCAAGGTCACGCAGGCCGCGTACATCGTCGTCGATGATCTCGCGGCCCACTACGCGCGCGCGCGCTCGGCCGGCGCCGAGATCGTCAGCCCGCTCGAGGAGCAGAGCTACGGAGGCGCCCACTACGCGGCCCGCGATCCCGAGGGTCACCTGTGGAGCTTCGGCTCGTACGACCCGTGGGCGCAGACATCGTCCTAGGTCGGAAAAAAACGTGTCGGCAATGGCCTCTCGAGCACCTGCGACGAGCGAACATCGGGCCGCTGCTTAACGCGTGGGCTCCCTCCACCTACCGGCGGCGAGCGTCTGGCCCTGTGAAGCGAACGAGCGCCCCCGCGCTCGCGCGCGTCCCTTGAGCTTCGACGAGACGCGCGCGTTCGTTCGAGCCTCGAAGCTTGTCTGACATAGCGCGCTGCGTGATCAGCGTCGTGCGAGGTGTCCATGCAAAGCCAGCGCGAGCGCCGGTTTGACGGCGAGCTCGCGCCCGTGCCATGTGTCCGCCATGTCGATGTACAACGCCTGCATCCCGCAGATGCGGAAGATGCTGAAGAACCTCGCCGCCTGGATCGACAAAGCCGTCGCGCACGCGGAGGCCAAGGGCTTTGATCCTGCGGTGTACCTGACGGCTCGCCTCGCGCCCGATCAGTACGACTTTACGCGCCAGGTGCAGGCCGCCGCCGACTCGGTCAAGAGCGCCGCGGCGCATCTCGCCGGCCGCGAGCCGCCCAAGCACCCCGACACCGAGAAGACCCTCGACGAGCTGCGCGCGCGCATCAACACCGTGCTCGAGTACGTCGACACCGTGAAGGAGGCCGACTTCGAAGGCGCCGCCGATCGCTGGATCAAGCTGTCCTTCCTCCCGGGGCTGCGGGTCCGGGGACGCGACTACTTCAACGAGATGGCGCTCCCGAACTTCTACTTCCACGTCACCACCGCCTACGCGATCCTGCGGCACTACGGCGTCGACGTCGGCAAGCGCGACTTCATCGGCAGCATGAACCTCGAGCCAGATCCCGAGGCCGCGAGCTAGCAGCCTGTGGCCGCGAACGGCTCGCTAATGGCTCACGCCGGAGTTTTCGTCGGCGTACTACGAGTTTCGCCAACGAAGCTAGCGTGGAAAGACCAAGTGAGACGGCGCGTGGGCTTTGCGAGCGATCGGGACCGTGAAGCCCGCCCCTCGGCGCGGGCTTCGTCGCTACGCTCGGCTACTTGATCGTGTCTCGCCCTTCACGCAGCGCGCGGGCGACCCAGCCGAGCTTGACCGGGGTCGAGGCCTTGATCGTGAGGATGTCCCCCGGCTTGAGCACGGCTCGGATCGCGTCGAGCACGGCCTGGTGCGAGCCCTTGTGCCCCCCCCGCAGCTCCTTCGGCGCGGCGCTCTGCAGGTGATGCATCAGCTTGCCGAAGGTGATCACGTGATCGACCCCGTACTCGGCGAGCGCCGGCGCGAGCGCGGCGTGGTGCTCGGCCTCTCGCGGACCGAGATGCTTGATGTCGCCGAGCACCGCGATCCGGCGGCCGCCGGTGCCCTTCTCGCGCGCGACCTGGGCCATCAGCGAGAGCGTCGAGCGGATCGAGTCCGGCGTCGCGTTATAGCTGTCGTCGATCAGCGTCGCCGCGCCGCCCGCGATCTGGATCTCAGAGATGCTCGCGCGCCCGCCGACCGCGGTGAAGTCCGCGAGGTCGGCGGCGGCCTGCTTGAAGTCGCCGCCCGCCGCGTGCACGACCGCCAGCGCGCCCGCGCTGTTGACCGCCATGTGCCGACCCGGGAGCTTGATCGTGTACTCGACGCGCTGGCCCTCGAGCTCGACGACCACGCGCCCGCCGTCGGCGCTCTCCGTCGGCTGGTAGTCCACGAGCTTGAGGTCCGCCTCGGGGTGCTCTCCGAAGGTGAAGCAGCGAACGCCGCGACCCTCGGCCACGCGCGCCGCGATTTCGAACTTCCGCATGCTGCGGTTGAGGACGAAGGAGCCGCCGGGCTCGATCCCCTCGATGATCCCGAGCTTCTGGGCCAGGACCAGCTCTAGCCCGGTGTCCTCGTCGTTGGCCTGCACGCCGAAGACGTCGAGATGGGCGAGGCCCACGGCGGTGAGCAGCGAGACGTGCGGGCGCACCAGCTGGGAGCTGCGCGCGACGCCGCCCAGGGGGAAGCCGAAGCCGACCTCGATGATGGAGTAGCCGCAGTCCCGCCGGGTGTAGGCCATCGAGCGCGAGACGCCGGCGAGGTTGTTGTTATTGCCCCGCGTCGCCGAGGAGCCGCCCTGACGACCGAGCGTGTGCCGCAGCATCTCGCGCGAGGTCGTCTTGCCGACGGTGCCAGTCAACGCGATGACCTTGCCGCGAAACCGCTCGCGCGCGGCCAGCCCGAGCTCCTGCAGCGCCCTGCGCGTGCTCTTGACGAGCAGCACGCCGAACCATGACGGCACGCGCGTCGGGACGTTCTTGAGCTGATCCTGCTGGACGATCACGCCGGCCTGCCGGCTCTTGATGAGCTTGGGGATCGCCCTCGAGGTGTCGGGGGTGCGCCGACTCCAGGTCGACGGGCACCGACACACGACGAGCTGGTTCGGCTCCGCCAGGCTGTCGATGTCGTAGCTGACCCGAATCGGCGCCCAGCTCGACGGTGGCTGGTTGAGCCAGCGACCCTTGGTCGCCTTCTTGACCTCACGGGCGGTCCACAGCGGAGCGTCGGCCATCCCGCCCTTCCTACCACAGGCCCCGCGGGCTCACGGGGGCCAGTTGTCGAGGCACTCCACCGGCTTCCACGGCGCCGCGAGGTTGTCGCAGGCCCCGGTGAGGCCGATCGGCCCGATCTCAGAGACGACCCCAGTGTCAGGATCGATCGAGTACAGCATGTCGGCGTTGCTGCACGCGTAGATCATCTCGTTGGCCGGGTGCAGCTCGATGCCGACCGTCCCGAAGTCGAGGCTGAGGTCGGCGATCGGCGTCGCGTTACCGCTCTGGATGTCGATGCTGTAGAGGATGTCGACCGAGCCGTTGATCGCGTAGGGCGCCTGCTCGAGATCCGACCAGGTGAGCCCACCTGTTCCAAAGTTAACGCCGAGCGGACCGAGGATCGTCGCCTGGCCGTTCTCGGTGTTGACGTCGACGAAGTTGTCGGCGTTGACCTCGATGCCGTAGAGGCCGAGCTCCTGATCGGCGGTGATCCCGGGGAGGTTCCCGACGCCGGTGTTCCCCACGATGTCGATCTCGCAGGTGCAGGGGTTAATGACCTCGATGCGCGCGTGCGTGAAGTTGTGCGCGAACAAAAAGCCGTCGCGGTTAAACGTGCTGGTGTTGTAGCCGTCGTTGTTGTTCAGCTCGCAGACCTGCTCGCCCGCGCCGGTCTCGATATCGATGCGCAGGAGGCGATTGGGGTTGGTCTGGTCGTCGACCGTGACGATCCAGAGCCCCTTGGGATCGTCGCCGTCGCCGTCCCCGTCGCCGTCTCCGTCTCCGTCTCCGTCTCCGTCTCCGTCTCCGTCTCCGTCGCCGTCTCCGTCACCGTCTCCGTCTCCGTCGCCGTCTCCGTCTCCGTCTCCGTCTCCGTCTCCGTCGCCGTCCCCGTCGCCGTCGCCGTCTCCGTCTCCGTCTCCGTCTCCGTCGCCGTCTCCGTCTCCGTCTCCGTCTCCGTCGCCGACGCCCATCGTCGTGCTCTCGGTCTCGCCGTCGGTCCCGCTCGGATCGGTCCCCGCCGCGGTCGTCGGACCGCCCGCGCTGGGATCCGTGCTCGTCGCGCCGTCGGAGCCCGCGCTCTCGGTCTCGCCGGTCGCGCTCCCGCTCGTGCCCTCGCCTGAGTCGCCGCAGCTCGCGAGCCCGAGACCCAGCACCATCACCATCACGCCCAGCCGCTTGATCCCCGCCATACCGCCTCCGATACAACGTTAACCAAACAACATGTCTTTAGAAACACCCAATCGGGGCTCGCGCCCCCCTGGGCCTAGGACTCAGGCTCAGTCTCGACCGCGGCCTCGGGGCTGGTCGCGCCCGGCCGCGCGCTGGTGAGCGCCGCGAGGCCGCCCGCGGCCGCGCCGAGCAGCGCGAGCGCGATCAGCAGCCGCCCCACGCTGACGCCGCCGCGTCGACGCAGCAGCTCCAGGCGTCGCGCAAGGTCCGGCTCCGCGGCCCGCAGCGCGATGATCTCCCGGGCCCCGCGCTCGCAGATCCAGCGAGTCCCCGCGAAGCCGACGACGATCGTCGTGATCATCGTGATGATCCAGAGGTGCTCACACCACGCGGGCACCACCGTCGGGTACAGCTCGACGGCGGCGACGGCGATGACGGGCACCGCGAACAGGCCCGCGACCCAGAGCGTGACGCGCCCGAGCTTGTGATAGGCCATCCACAGCAGCGTCAGGCCGAGCGCGGGGAAGGAGAACGGCGCGATGCCGGTCTTCAGCCAGCGACGCCAGACCCGGCGCCAAAACGCCTGCCGACGACCGCCGACGAAGGCGAGGAATTCTTCCTCGCTCTCGCGGAGCTGCGCGGCCTCGGGCGGCGGCTCCCCGTCCTCGATCTCGACGTGGCGCCCCTCCGGCGGCGGCGTGTAGCGCCGCCCGGTGACCTGCGCGAGCCAGCGCATGATCGCGACGCTGAGGTCATCGAAGTACGAGTACGCGACCGGCACAACGACCAGCGTCAGCACCGTCGCCGTGATCATGCCGCCGACGAGCGCCTTGCCGAACGGGCCGTACGCGATGCCCTGCCCGGTCGGCTCGGAGAACGCCAGCGGCAGCATCCCGCCGATGGTCGTCATCGCGGTCATCATGATCGGGCGGAAGCGCTGCTTGCCCGACTGGATGATGGCCTCGTCGCGGCTGAGGCCCTGGGCGCGCGCGCCGTTGATGAAGTCGACGAGCACGATCCCGTTGTTGACGACCACGCCGAGCAGCAGCAGCACGCCGATGCCCGCGAGCGGGTCCATGGTCGACTGCGTCATCCACAGAAACCACCACACCCCGATGAAGGACAGCGGGATCGAGGGCAGCACGCTCAGCGGCAGGATCACCGACTCGAACAGGTAGCCCATCAGCAGGAAGATGAAGATGATCGAGAGCAGCCCGGCGCCCATCAGGTCGCGCTGGGTGTCCTCGACCTCGCGGGCCTCGTGGTCGGCGTCGAAACTGACGCCGCTCGGCAGCTGGTAGCTGTCGGTGATCTTCTTGAGCCGGGCGATAGTCTCGACGCGATCGTCTTTCTCGATCTCGAGCCGCAGCAGCGAGGCGACGCGCTTGTTGTTGCGGACCAGCGCGACCTCGCCCTGCTGGATCACGGCCTCGGTCATCGTCCGGATCGGGACGACCGCGCCGGACTGGGTCGGGACCTTGAACTCGCGCAGCTGCGCGAGCTGCTCGCGATCCTGCTTGCGGTAGCGGATCTGGACGTTGATCTCGCGGTCCTCGGTCTCGCTCTGGTAGCGCGGGAGCGGCTGCCCGCGGATCGCGTAGGCGATCGTGTTGGCGATCATCCCGGCCGAGACCCCGAAGCGCTCGCTCATGGTCCGGTCGATCGAGAGCGCGAGCTCGTCGCGCCGGCGCGTGTCGGTGCCCCGGTTCTGCTCGCCGATCACGCCTGGCTGCTGGGTCAGCAGCGCCAGCAGGTCGTCCTTGGCTCGCTGCACCTGCCCGTGGTCATCGCCGTAGAGCGCGATCACGAAGGTCTCGTCCAGGCCGCCGTCGCTGGTCCCGAAGCGCGCCGACTTCTTCCAGCCTGGCCGCTCGGGCAGCTGGTCGAAGATCTCCTTGCGGACCTCCTTGAGCGGCCGCTCGCCGGGCTTGGGCGGGTCGAAGAAGAACTGGACCTGGCCGAAGGTGGCGTCGAAGCCGATGTACTGCCCGGCCATGTTGTACTGCTCGCGCAGCGGCTCGACCTGCTCCTCTAGCTGGCGGAAGAACTCGTCGGCCTCCTCGAGCGAGGTGTCGCCGGGCATCGAGTAGTAGACCCAAAAATTGCGGCCGCCCGAGTCATCCCCCTGGATGAACGGCACCTGCTTCATCGGGATCGCGAAGGTCGCCGCGAGCGCGAGCATCGCGGTGAACACCACGTCGAAGCGGCGGCGCAGGCTGAGGCGGATCACGCGCCCGTAGAACGCGTTGAGGCGCCCCATGGAGCGGTCGTAGACCCAGGTCAGCTTGGCCTTCCACCACTCGTCGAGGGCGAGGAAGCGGCGCGTCCACGGCCCGCGATCGCGGCGCAGCGTCGGCGCGCCGCGCAGCTGCATCGCGCTCGAGATCGGCACGAGCACCAGCGCGACGAACAGGCTCGCCAGCAGCGAGACGCAGACCGGCGTGACCATGCGGATCATGAAAAACTGCGTCATCCCCGAGCTGAGCAGCGCGGCCGGGGCGAACACGACCATCGTCGTCAGCGTGGCGAGCGTGACCGGCAGCGCGACCTCGCTGGCGCCGTGCAGCGCGGCGGCGTAGCGACCGAGCCCGCGCTCGCGGTAGCGCTCGATGTTCTCGGCGACGACGACCGAGTTGTCGACGACGAGGCCGATGCAGATCATCAGGCCGAGCAGCGAGATGATGTTGATCGACTGGCCCAGGAAGTACATCACGGGCAGCGAGAGGAAGATCGAGAGCGGGATCGAGGCGGCGATGATCAGCGTCAGCCGGATCCGCCGCAGGAAGGTCAGCAGCACGAAGAACGCGAGCACGCCGCCCTGCAGGCCGGAGTCCATGACCTGCTCGAGGCTGAAGCGGATCATGTCGCCCTGCAGGAAGATGTCCTTGACCTCGAAGCCCTTCATCTGCGGGCTCGCGGCGACCTCGTCGATGGCCGCGCGGATGCGGTCGCAGACCTCGACGGTGTTGGCCTGCGACTCCTTGAGGATGAACATCACCATCGTCGGGCGGCCGTTGTAGCGGTCGTAGCGCTCGTTCTCGGGGCGCTCGTAGGTGACCTCGGCGATGTCCTTGAGCCGGATGTTGTTGGGCCCGACGATCGTGTTCTTCAGCTCCTCGACGGACTGGTAGGTCGCGAGCGAGCGGATCGTGAACTTGCCCTCGGGGTCCTTGATGTAGCCGCTCGCCAGGTTGAAGTTGGCGCGCGAGAGGTCGTTCGCGATCTGGAAGATGTTGAGGTTCGCGGCCTCGGCCAGCGAGCGGTTGATCTCGACCTGGATCTCGCGGTCGGCCTCGCCCCACAGGTTGACGAAGCCGACGCCGTCGATGCGCTCGATCGCGCGGACCAGCGTCTTCTGGATCTTGTCCTGCGGCTGCTCGACCGTCTCGTCCCAGGTGATCCCGTAGAACGCGACCGGCAGCGCCGCGCCGGACTGCTTGCGGATCTCGATCTCCTTGACGTCGTCGGGCAGATCGGGGCGCACCCGCGCGACGCGATCACGGACCTCGCGGTACGCGATGTCCATGTCGTACTCGCCCTCGAAGACCAGCGAGATGTTGGCCTGGTTGGCCCGCGAGGTCGCGCTGATCTCGTCGAGACCTGGCGTCGAGGCCAGCTCCTGCTCGAGCGGCCGGGTGATCTGCTCCTCGACGTCCTGCGCGGTCGCGTTGCTGTACGGGACCTGCACCTGCATGAAGGGCGGCGACAGGCCCGAGGGGATCAGCTCCAGCTGGATGTTCACGAGCGCGACGATGCCGATGACGATGGCGCTCAGCAGCACCATCATCATCGTCACCGGCCGGACCAGCGAGGTCCGGACGATGGAGTTCTGTCGCAGGCCGACGTCACGCGCCATCGGGCTCGTCCATTCTATCGACCCGCGCCGCCGCGCCCTCGGTTTCACCCGGCGTCACGCGCGCGTCGTCGACCGCGTGCCGCTTGGCCAGCTCGGCGAACTCGGGGACGAGCTGGTCGGAGGTCACATCGGACAGGTCGCGCTCGAGCTCGACCGAGCGCGGCTCGAAGGTCTCGACCCCCGTGAAGCGATCGAAGCCTGCGTAGATCGTCGGGATCACGACGAGCGTCAGCAGGGTCGAGAACGCGAGGCCGGCGATCACCGTGAGCGCCATCGGCACGCGGATCTCAGAGCCGTCGCCGGTGAACAGCACCATCGGCAGGAGCCCGAGCACGGTCGTCAGCGTCGTCATCAGGATCGGGCGCAGGCGCACGCGGCCGGCGAGCACGAGCGCCTCCTCCGTCCCCATCCCCCGGGCCTTGAGCTGGTTCACGTAGTCGACGAGCACGATCGCGTTGTTGACGACGATGCCGGCGAGCAGGATGCAACCGAGGAACACGACGACGCTGACCGGCATGTCCAGCAGCAGCAGCGCGAACACGACGCCGACGCCCGCGAGCGGGATCGAGAACAGGATGATCAGCGGGTAGATCACGCTCTCGAACTGCGAGGCCATGATCACGTAGACGAGGAAGATCGAGAGCGCGAGCGCGAGGTAGAGCGACTGCGAGGAGGTCTCCCACTCGTCGCTCTGGCCGGTGACGGCGACGGTGACGCCGGCGGGCAGGCTCAGCTCATCGAGCGCCAGGCGAATGCGCGTGACGGCCGAGCCGAGGCCGGTGCCCTCGACGTTCGCGGTCACCAGCCCCGTGCGCTGCTGCCCGATCCGGCGGATCTCGTTGGGGCCGCGCCCGAGGGTCAGCTCGGCGACCGCGCTGAGCGGCACCGGGCGCGTCTGACCCGGGTTGACCACCAGCTCGCGCAGCTCGTCGACCGTCGCCTCGTCGATCTTCGCGAGGCGGACACGGACGGGGATCTTGCGGTCTTTGCGGTTGTACTTGGTGGCCTCGTAGCCCTGGACCTTGTTGCGCACGAGGTCGGCGACATCGCGGATGTTGAGCCCGTAGCGGGCGAGCGCGTCGCGGTCGTAGACGATCTGGATCTCGGGGCTGCCGGGCAAGATCGAGGACTTGACGTCACGCAGGCCGTCGACCCGCCGAAGCTGGGCCGCGACGGCGTTCGTCGCCTCGCCGAGCTCGATGAGCTCGTACCCCCTGATCTCGACCTCGATCGGTCGCGTGAACGAGAACAGCACCGGGCGCGTGACGTTGATGTCGACGTCGGGGATCTTCGCGACGCGCGGGCGAACGACGTCGAGGGCCTCGCCCTCGGCGGTGACCGAGTTGATCGTCTCGCGCTCCGGCGCGCGCGCGCGCTCGTCGGCCTTCGGCGCCTTCGACTCAGCCTTCGTCTCGGCCTCATCCGCGCCCGGCTCGCTTGGTTTGGGCTTCGTGGTGCGCGAGCGCTGGGTCGTCAGCGCCACGCGCATGCGCGCCGTGTGCTCGCCCCGCTCGCCGGACTCGGTGCTGTCGCGCTCGCTGCCGATGGTGGTGACGAGCGTGCGCAGGCGCGGGACCGACTCCTCGAGCTCGAGCTCGATCGGCTCCATCGTCTCGTCGGTGATCGACAGCGGCGTCCCGACGGGCAGGTTGAGCTCGACGGTGAATTCGCCCTGGTGCATCTCCGGGATCAGCTCGGTGTCGAGCTGCGGCACGGCCCAGAACATCGACGCGAACGCGCCGAGCACCGCGGTCAAGATCAGCGGGCGGTTGCGCAGGCACCACCGGATGGCGACCGGGTAGAGCACCTCGAGGCCGCGGAGCAGGAAGTCGAAGAGCCACAGCACCGGCGTGAGCAGCTTGCCCAAGAGCCAGTAGAGGCCGCCGCTGAGCGTGACCGCGACGCCGAGCACCACGACCGCCGCGCTCGCCAGCAGCTTGCCGATCAGCTCGAAGGCGAGATGCAAGAGCGCGCGCGTGAGTAGATAGACCAGCGGCGCGAGCAGCAGCAGACGCCAGCCGGCGGCCTTGAGGTCCGTGACGCACTCCCGCACCGAGCGCCAGACGGTCCAGGTCTCGCCGAGGCTGGTGAGGACCGCGCGGACCGGCTGCTTCGCCCGCTCCCCGAACCATTGCCGCGAGGCCAGCATCGGGATCAAGAACAGCGCGACCGCGAGCGAGGCGAGCAGGCTGAAGACCACGGTCAGGCCGAGGTCGCCGAACATCTGCCCGGCGACGCCCTCGACGAAGACCATGGGGAAGAACACCGCGATCGAGGTCAGGGTCGCCGCGATCACGGCGCTGCCGACCTCGCTGGTCCCGCGCAGGGTCGCGCGGATCATGTCGTCGCCCTCCTCGCGGCAGCGGTGGATCGACTCGAGCACCACGATCGAGTTGTCGACCAACATGCCGATGCCCAGCGCCATGCCGCCGAGGGACATGATGTTGAGCGAGACGCCCGCAAGGTTCATGGGCGCGAAGGCGATCAGGACCGAGACGGGGATCGCGACCGCGACGATCGCGGTCGTCTTAAAGTCGCGCAGGAACAGCAGCAGCACGCCGATCGCGATGAGCCCGCCCCACAGCGCGGAGCTGCGCACCTCGTCGATGCTCGACTCGATGAACAGCGAGCGGTCGGTGATGATCTCGAGGCCGGCGCCGTACTCTTTCTCGATGCGCGGGCGAACCTGCTCCTCGAGCCGCTCAGTCACCTTGGCGGCCATGTCGACGATGTTGGCGTCGGCCTCCTTGTAGACCTCGATCTCGACCGCCTCGTCGCCGTTGACCCGGGTGATGACGTCGCGGTCTTTGTAGCCCGAGCGGACGGTCGCGATATTGCGCAGCTTGATGTCACGGCCGTCGCGCGAGACCACGACCATGTCGCGCATGTCCTCGAGGCTGCGAAACTCGTTGACCGTGCGGACGAGGTAGCGGGTCCGGCCGTCGCGCATGTTGCCGCCCGCGACGTTGATGTTCTCGTTCTGCAGGCGCGTGATGACGGTGGCGATCGAGATCCCGGTCCGCCGCAGCTCATCCTCGTCGAGCCGGATCTCGATCTCCTCCTCGAGCCCGCCCTTGACCTTGACGGCCGCGACGCCCTCGATCGGCTCGATCAGGCGCCGCACGTCGCGGTCGGCGATCTTGCGCAGATACTTGAGCCCGGCGATGCCTTCGAAGCCCTCGGAATCACCGCTCAAGCTCAGCGTCAGCACCGGATCCAGGGTCGGGTCGTAGCGCAGGATCAGTGGCTGCTTGATGTCCTCGGGCAGCACCGGCTTGACGGCGTCGAGCTTCTCCAGGACATCCTGGTTGGCGTCGTCCATGTCGGTGTCCCACGCGAACTCGAGGATCACGTCGCTGTAACCACCGCGTGACACGCTCGAGATCTCGGTGAGCCCGGTGACCACGCCGAGGATCTCCTCGAGCGGTCGCGAGACGTTGTTCTCGACCTCCGCCGGCGCCGCGCCCGGGTACTCGGTGCGCACCGTCAGCCGCGGATACGAGATGTCGGGCATCAGGTTGAGGGGCAGACGCGTGCCGCTGAACCCGCCGAACACGACGATGGCGATGAAGACCATCAGGACCGCGACCGGGCGCGTGACGGTGAAGCGAAACCGCTCCATCGCGCGCAGCGCCGCGATCAGCCGCGGGTCGGAGGCCGGCATCGCGGCGACCGCACGCGAGGTCGACGACGGCGATGAAGGGTGCTCGTCATCGCCTCTGGACGTACGCTCGCGTTCGCTCATGCCTGGTGTCGCCCCTCGCTCGAGCCGCTAGCCGTTCGCCGCTGGTTTACCCGCCGACTCCTCAGCGGCGCCCGCCTTCGACTCGTCCCCGGTCTTCGGCGGCGCGGTCTCGCCGGGCGCGAGCGGGTTGCCCTGGTAGTCGACCAGCGAGATCAGCGATCCGTCTTTGAGGCCAGCTTGCCCGGCGATCACGATCGGCTCGCCCGGCGCCGGGCCCGAATTGAGCTCGACCGACTCGGCGTCGCTGAGCCCGATCTCGATGCGCGCCTTCTTGACGCGCTCGCCGTCGATCACGAACACGTAGGCCTGATCCTCGTCGTAGACGACCGCCGACTTCGGGATCAGCGGCACGTCGTCATGGTGATCGGTGGTCAGCGTGACCTCGGCGTACATGCCGGGCAGGAAGCCGCCCGGGCCGACCTGGTCCCGCGGCAAGGAGATGGTGACCTTCACCGTGCCGGTCGAGGCGTCGACGATCGGGGCGATGCGCTCGATTTTGCCCACCGCGCGGCGGCCCTTCGCGGCCTTGCCGACGACCTCGGCCTCCTGGCCGATAGCGAGCCGATCGAGCTCTTTCTCGGGCACGTAGACGCGGGCGACGAGGGTGTCGAAGTCGGTGATCGTGAACAGCGCCGCGCCGCTCGTGACGAAGCCGCCCTCGGCGACCTGTCGCTCGACGATCGTGCCGTTGAACGGCGCGATGACCTTGGTGTTCTTCATCTCGCGCCGCCGGTCGCGGACATCGAGCTTCGCCATGTCGAGCGCGCTCTTCGCGTTCTGGAGCTCCTCGCGCCCGATCGCGCTCCCTTCGAACAAGCGCTTGGCGCGGTCGTAGTCCTCCTGCGCCTTCGCCAGCGAGGTGTTCGCTCGCGTAAGCGCGCTCGACTGCGAGTCAAACTTGATCTGCGCGAGGCGAGCGCCCTTCTTGACCTCGGCGCCCTCCTCGGCCTTGAGCGAGACGATGCGCCCGGTCGACTCGGCGTGCACCGTCACCTGCTGCTCGGCCTCGATGGTGCTGGCGATCGCGATCGTGTTCGTTATCGCGCCTCGCCGAACCTCGCCGGAGACCACGGGCGTCGCCTGCTCCTCGACCTCCGTCGCGCTGGTGTCTTTTCGGCCACCTTTGCGCCCGTCGCCCGCGCGCGCGTCGCACCCACCGGCTACAACTACAGCCAAAACAGTGGCGACAGTCGTGAGCCCGGCCCGGACGCGCAGCGAGTGGAGACGAGACTTTAAAGAGGAAGGAAGAGAGGAAGGAGCGTCCGCGTCGCGGGTGCGCGCGAAGGAACCTCGAGGGAGACGGCGTACGGAGGGACGTGGGTCTCGTTGTGAAGAATCGTCGGGCTGCATGCGGGGTCCCTCGGCGGGGGCGAGCGTCGTCGCGGCCACACCTACGTGGTGCTCACGACTCCATCAGCGTCCTGCGCTCTCAGTTTGTACAGGATCCGTTCCGACCGAATTGTGAAGAAATTTGAACGCCCGGAAAATTGTGCGGCGACTCGTACCCGAAGCGGAGAGCGAACCGCACCGTCGCGAAATCAACGCACAGTGCCCCATAGCATGGATCCTGGACCCCTGCGCGGCGGGCGGGGGATTCGCGTCGCGGGTTAGACTCCGCGCCCATCTCGAGGGTTTCAACGCCGCCGTGAGCCGGGTCAGCGCGCTGTCGTTTCCTGGGGGACCGCTGTCAGGAACGCCGTCGCCTCGAGCGCGACGCGGAAGCCCGCGAGCCGCGCTCACGGCCGCCGCAGGATCGCCCGCGCGAGCTCGAGGAATCCGGCGGACTCACGCTCGGCTGTAACGAAGCGCGGCAACGCGGAAAAAGATGAACGCTGGGGAGGCACGTCCGCCGTGCCGACGGTCAAGCCGAACCGCCCGGCGACAAACAGGCCAGCGTCGTTGGGCGCGTCGCCGATCGTGGCGACGCGGCGCGGGTCCACGTCCAGCTCGCGCGCGAGTTGAAGGACCGCGACGCCCTTGTCCGGAATGGCCTCCGCGATGTGCACATGGACGCTCGACCAGACCAGGAACGCGCCCATCTCGGTGACCGCCTGCTTCAGACGATTGAGCTCTTCGACACCCCGGCCTTCCCGTTCGTAAGCGACATCACCAATTCGACAGAAGGCGTCACCGGTGCGTCGCAGTCCCGCGCCAAGCTCGGCGTTGAGTCGCGCGCCGATCGCCTCGAGACGCGCCCGGTCAGTGGGCGACTCGAGCCACCGCGGCGCCTTGTCAGGCACGATCTCGAGCAGGCCGTTCTCGGCGAGCCCGCGCTCGACGCCTGGGAGGTATCGACATATCCCGAGGACCTCGCCCGCGGGTCGACCGCTGACCGGAACGACGCGCACCCCTGCGGAGACGAGCTCCGAGATGGCCGACAACACCGCGGGGTCGAGCTTGCCCGCGCGGGTGAGCGTCCCGTCGACGTCGGTCGCTACGAGCGCAATGTCACGCATGATGGCAGGGTCCGCGGCCGGGTGCAGCGGCTGCAAGACTGGCTCGGACACGGCCGAAGGCGCCGACGAATTAGCGCCTCGAGATTCGCGCTTGGACGTGGGTTTCACAGGAGACCTCGTGGTAGGGTTGCGTCTGGGTAACACGATGCCGCTCGAACTCAAGCCCGGGGATACCTATGCCGGTGCCATGAAGGTCATCCGCGTCCTCGGGTCCGGCGCGTTCGCGGTTGTCTACATGGTTGAGGTTCGCGGTCACAAGCGGCCGCTCGCGCTCAAGCTCACGCGTGAGCCGGTGACCTCGGGCGATCAAGCCCAACGCGCGCTGCGTGAGATCACGATCCTCCGCACCCTGACCAACCCCCACGTCGTGCGCACCCACGCCAGCGGTCTACGGCCCGACGGGCACGTCTACATGCTGATGGACTACCTCGAGGGCAAGACCCTCAACAGCTGGCACGACGGCAGCCAGCCGCTGCACCCCGCCCAGGCGGCGACCATCGTGCACCAAGCGTGCCTGGGGCTCACCGAGCCCCACGCCAAGGGCATCGTCCACCGCGACATCAAGCCCGAGAACATCTTCGTCCAGGACAACGGGCAGATCAAGATCCTCGACTTCGGGCTCGCGCGCTCGTGGGACGGCTCGCCCGTCATCGGCCGCAACGCGACCCAGTTACACATGGTCGTAGGGACACCTCACTACAGCCAGCCCGAGCAGCTGCAGACCCGCGTCCTGACGCCCGCGAGCGACGTCTACAGCCTCGGCATGATCCTCTACGAGCTGCTCTCGGCGCGCTCGCCCTTCCACGAGGGCAAGACCCTCAACCAGGTGCGCGAGGAGTACCGCAAGAAGCCGCTGCACTGGCTCAAGGCCCACGCGAGCGCCAAGGTCGTGCCGATCAACAAGGTCCCGGGCTGCGAGCACCTCCCGCGCCTGCTGGTCGACGGCATCGACGGGGCGCTCGACAAGAACCCGAAGAACCGCCCGCCCGACGCCGGCGCCTTCGCCAACATCCTCGGCGTCGTCCTCCACCGCGACTTCGGCATCCCCGTGGCCGCGACGCTCAAGCTCAAGTACCCGCAGGGCAAGGTCGAGGACCGGCTGTTCCTCCCCGGCAGCTACCGGATCGGCAGCGGCGAGCGCTGCGAGATCAGGCTGACCGGCAACGGCAAGTCGATCCGCCGGGTGCACGCCGTGCTCGAGTGGAGCGGCATCCCCTCGCGCCCGCAGCTGCGCCCGATCATCGGCGACGGCTCGGTGATGATCAACAACCGCCCGATCCGCAAGCCGGTCGAGCTCGCCGCGACCGACGCGGTCGGTCTCGGCGGCTATCAGATCGCCGTCGTCGACTAGTCACGCGCGACGAGAGCGGCGAGGAGCCACGACGTGAGCCGCTGCGTGTTCTGTGCCATCGTCGCCGGCCAGCTGCCGGCGAGCGTGGTCCACGAGGACGCGCGCCACCTCGTGTTCATGGACATTTATCCATGGCGCCCGGGACATGTCCTTGTGATCCCCAAGCGCCACGCGACGCGTGTCGTCGAGCTCGACGAGGGCGAGCGCGCGGAGCTGTTCACCCTGGGGGCGCGCGTCGCCGACGCGACGCGCGCGAGCGGCCTGCGCTGCGACGACCTGCATCTCGTGATCAACGACGGCCCCGCGTCGAATCAGTCGGTCCCGCACGTGCACCTCCACGTGCTCCCAAGGACACGTGGCGACCTCATCCGCCTGATCGCCTCGTTCGCCGCGCGCCCGCTGATCCCGCTGGGCATCCTCCGGCCGACCCGCCGCGCGACGCTGGATCGACACGCGGCGTTGATCCGCGCCCGCATGTGACGCGGACGCGGACGCGGACGCGGCCGCGCTCAACGCCCGCGCAAGAGCTTGACGCCACGCTGGATGACGCGCGCGAGCTCGTGGGCGTGGCGCGGCGCTCGACCCTCGGCGAGCAGCCGCGTCGCGTCCTCGGGCGAGACCCAGCGCCGCGCCCGCGCTTCGCAGGGTCCGCGCCACTCCTGGGCCGCGAGCAGATGAACCACGACCTGGTTCTCGCGCTGACGCCGGGGCTTGAAGTACTGAAACCGGAGCAGCTCCCCGCGCTCGATCTCGCCGCGCCAGCCAGACTCTTCAGCTGTCTCCCGCGCGGCCGCTTCCCAGGTGGTCTCGCCCGGGTCAATCCCGCCCTTGGGGATGACCCAGCGATCACCGCGGCTCGTGCGGATCAGGAGAAACTCGAGCGCGCCCGTCTCGCTGCGTCGGTAGCAGAGCGCGCCGGCGTGGGTTGGCTGTGCCATGGGGCCGGATGATCCCACACCCGCGAGAGCGCGGAGGAAGCGCAGGCCTGCCCAGCGGCCGATTTCCTCCGAATCCGCGTCAATTTTTTAGTTTTGACAACACCCGCGATCTTCTGTAAGAGTCCGTCTCCCTGACGGGGCGTAGCGCAGCCTGGTAGCGCGTTCGGTTCGGGACCGAAAGGTCGGAGGTTCGAATCCTCTCGCCCCGACACCACAGGGTCCAAATCCCGAGAGTCAGGAGCCCGCCAGTCGATGACTGCGCGGGCTTCTGCATATCCAGCTCAGTACGGCCGCTCGTCGATGATCATCACGCGGTGGCCGTGGTTCTCGACGAAGCCGGCCGCGCGGTAAAAGTCGGACTCGCAGTCGACGACGGCGGCCTGGACGAAGGTGCAGCCGAGCGCGCGCAGCCGCCCCAAGAGCGCTCGGGCGAGTTCCGCGCCGACGCCGCCCTCGTCGCGCTCAACGAGCGACCCGTTGCGATGTCGAGTCTCTCCCTGGAGCGAGAGGTCGAGCGAGAACTCCATCACGGCCGCGCTGAGGCCGTCAAAGCAGGCACGCGCCACGCCCACGAGCGTGTCGCCGCGAAACGCCCCCACGATCACGTGGGGATGGTCGAGCACGCGGGTCGCCACCGCCTCGCCGAAGCCGACCTCGCAGATGCTGTTGCGCACGTAGAAGTCCCACAGCTGGTCCTTGCGGATCGTGGGCTCGTCTTCAACTCGGATCTGATCCGCTCGCATGCTGCGTCGCAGTGTACTGCGCGGCGCTGAACGACGAGCCAGCGGCCCGCTAGTTCGAGACTGACGGGCCGCCTTGGCCGTGCCGTGGGTGATGTTAGGGCGCGTCGGGCTCCTCGGCGTCGGCGTCGGCGTCCTCGCCGTCCTCGTCGTCCTCGTCGTCCTCGCCGTCCTCGCCGTCCTCATCGTCCTCGTCTTCCTCGGCCTCGACCTCGAGGACCTCGCCCTCGGCGCTGATCGTGACCTCGTACACGCCGTCGCTCGCCAGGACCTCGACCTCGAACTCGCCGGCCTCGAACTCGAACTCGAAGGCCTCGCCGTTGAGCTCGGCCTCGGCGATCGCGATCGCCTCCTCGGGCGTGATCGCCATGGCCATCGCCTGCATCAGCTCGGCCGCGCGCGCGGTGCCCTCGGCGTCGGCCTCGACACCCGCGACGGCGCCCGTCGTGAGCGGGATGAGAACGTTCTGCGAGGCCGAGGAGGCGTGGCGCTCAATCGCGAAGCGCGCGTCGCCGCCGAGATCGATGAGCGAGGCCTCGAGGGTCATGCCATCGGGGATCTCGCTGGAGGCGAGCTGCATCGCCTCGCGGAGGGAGATCTTGGCGCCCTCGAGATGGGCCCGAACCTCATCCCCGGAGTTGGTGGTGTCGCAGCCGGCCGTGACGGTGATCGCCAGCGGGAGCGTGAACGCGAGGATGCCGGTGTGGAGCGCGCGGTAGATACGGGAGAGCGTGATCATGATGAGTTCGTTTCGTCGTCAATGGGTTGTGGGTACGCGAGAGCCGCGGCGCGTGGGTGGCGAGCACAGCTCACGCCCCGCGGGCCGCCTAGCGCGTCTCGAACAGCGAGAGGTCGCGCCCGGCTCTCACGATGTCTGTCACGCGGGTCGGCGAGTCCTTACAGCGCCAGGCGCTTTTTCCTCGCGCTCATCATGAACTTTTAGACATGTCTACAAGCGCTGGGGCGACGAGCGCCGCGTTCGCGCCCCGGCGCCCCGCTGTTACAGCGCCGACGAATTGACGAGTTAAACAAGACCACGCGCTCGCGCTCCGCTCGTGGAGCGGGGGGCGAGCGCGCGCTGGAGCGCCGAGGTCGCTACGGGAGCCTGGGCAGGCTCGGGAGCAGGCCCTTGAAGAACGCCTTCATCTTGACGCCGCCGAGGTAGAGGAACATCTCGCGGGCGGTCTCGTTGGTCTTCAGCATCTCGCGGAAATTGGGGTCCTTGATCAGCTCCTCGGGGTTCTCGATGTTCGCGCCGGCGAGCCCCGTGAGCTTGAACTCCTTCATGACCTCGAGGGCGCGCTCGGTCTCAAAGGACATACCGAGGTTCTCGGTCGCGCCGCCGACCATCGCGCCGAGGCCGTCTTGGCGGCTGTCGACGAAGCGCTCGAAGCCGTCCTGGGTCGAGGTCTCGACGTAGCGAGCTGTCTCTTTACCCAGGTTCCAGAAGCCGTGGGTGGTGCCGCGAGGCTTGAGCACGTGGCTGCCCGCGCCGGCGGTGAATCGGATGCCGTCCTCGCCGCCGACCTCGAAGTGCAGCTCGCCGCTGATGATGTACATGTGCTGGTCCTCGTTGGCGTGCGTGTGAAACGCCAGCAGCTCGCCCGGGCGGACCTCGCCCTCCATGATCGAGAAGTGCCCGGCGAGCTTGGCGTTGCGGAGGATGATCTTCATGTCGCTCGCGGTCTTCTCGCCGCCGCCACGTGGAATCACTAGATCGTTCGCGTTCAGAGTCGTCATCGATAGTCTCCTTACGGGCGCCGCGGCGCCCTCGACGGTTACCTGGGGGGGCCCGTGCTCCTGGGGCTCCGGGCCGGCTTCGCCGCGAAGCTCGCGGCTCGCTCT
The DNA here is from genome assembly GCA_030430565.1 of Polyangia bacterium. GTDB lineage: Bacteria > Myxococcota_A > Polyangia > Nannocystales > Nannocystaceae > JACKDW01. The sequence continues at coordinate 401,890 of JAUIKS010000001.1, read as the reverse complement.
CTCCAACGGGAGCCGCCGGCGGAACACACCACCCGCGAACAGATTTTTTTTTGACGACGCCGCGCCGGCGATGGCTCAGGGCGCGCGCCCGGCTGGCCACACCGGGACGCGCTCGCGCAGCGCGGCGAGCGAGCGCGCGAGCGGCTGGGCGCTGTCGAGGACGATGTGCTCCTCGGGCGCGAGCTCGTCGACCCCCTCCCACTTGGCGAGGAAGTCCTCGAGGATCTCGAGGCGCCCGTCGCTGACGCTCGCGCCGCGGGAGCGCTCCACGAGGCGCGCGCGGATCACCTCGATCGGCGCGCGACACTCGACGAGCTGGAACGGGACGCCGCGCTCACGCGCGAGCTCGCGCGCCTGCGCGCGCATGGCTCGGGTCCGGAAGGAGGCGTCGAGGATCACCGGGCGACCGGCGGCCAGCACCGCCGCGGCGCGCCGGGAGACCTCCTCGTAGACGCGCCTGGTGAAGTCCACGGAGTAGGCCCCGCTCCACGAGGAGTCGGCGATCCGGCGCGTCGGCGCGACCTTGAGCAGCTGCTTGCGGGTGCGATCGCTGCTGACGATCGGCGCCCCCATGGCGACGCTGAGCTGCGCGGCGATGGTGCTCTTGCCGGTGGCGATCACGCCGCCGACCGCGACCACCCGCGGGGGCACGAGCGGGGCCCGCTGGGCCGCGAGCGCGAGCAGGAAGTAGCGGCGCGCGAGGGCCGACGCGCGCTCGCGCTCGCGCAGCGAGACGCTGTCGTCAGCGGCGGTGAGGGTCGCTATCTTGCCGCGCACGAACGCGCGGTAGCCCTCGTAGAAGTCGACGAGCCCGTAGAGCTCAAAGTCTCCAGAGACCTCGGCGTAGCGAGCGAGCGCGAGCTCGGCGAGGTCGACGCGACCGTGCATCGCGAGGTCCATGCTCAAGAACGCGATGTCAGCGCAGACGTCGCCGTAGCGGAACCGGTCGTTGAACTCGATGCAGTCGATGATGTGCACGTCGCCGTCATCGTTGATGTAGACGTGCTCGAGCCGGAGATCGCCGTGGCCGTCGCGGACGCGACCGCCGGCGACGCGGCGCGCGAGCAGGTCGTGGGCGCGCTCGAGGAAGCCGAGCTGGCGCGCCTCGATCTCGCGCTCGGACTGGGCGTCGAGCAGCGCGCGCGCGCGCGCGCCGGCCTGTTCGAAGTTCTCGCGCAGGTTGACCGCGATGTGCTCGGGCGCGCCGAATCGCGCGGTGAACTCGTCCGCGCGCGCGCGCTCGTGGAACGCGGCGAGCTGGTCCATGACCAGGCGCAGCTGGTCCCCCGTGAGGGCGCCGCGCTCGAGGCGAAGATCGGCGCGCCACTCGTCTGGGAGCCGACGCATGTGGACCGCGTACTCGACGACCTCCCCCGCCCCGTCGACGGCGTGACGCCCGTCGCGGTCGCGGGTGATCGGCACGACGCCGAGGTACACATCGGGCGCGAGCCGGCGGTTGAGCTCGACCTCCGCGGTGCAGGCGGCCCGTCGACGCTCGAGGCTGCTGAAGTCGAGGAAGCCGAGGTCGACGGGCTTTTTGATCTTGAGGACCTCGCGCGCGCCCAAGAACACGCGCGAGATGTGTGTCTCGCGCAGCTCGACGTCGGGTTCTCGGGCTCGGAGGTCGTCGGTCAGCGTCCCCATGGTCTGAGGGTTTGCCCCCACGGGAGCCGCGAGGCAAGCGAGCTGAGCGCGCGGCGCTCGACCGAGACGCGGCCGCGCAGCGCCTCCCAGTCGACGGGATTTCGCGGGACGTAGCCGAGCACCTCGCGCGCGCGCCGTCCGTCGAGGATCGCGTTGTAGTGGAAGCGCGCGGCGTTGAGGTCGTAGCGGAAGTCGGTCCCGAGCGCGCGGCTGCGCCAGCGATACAATGGCGCGAGCAGCGGACCCGGGAGCCCGACATCGGCGCGGCCGGCCGCGTGAATGAGGCTCGAGAGCGGCAAGGTGTCAGCGCCCGGGATGTTGAAGACACCTTGGACGCCGACGCGTGTCACGGCCGTGACGAGCGCGGCGGCGAGGTCCGCGAGCGTGACGACGTTGACCATGGGATCAAAGCCGAAGGGGCGCAGGCAGACGGCGCTGCGCAGGAAGTCGTGCAGCTGGCTGCCGCACCCGGGCGCGAGGCACTCGGCGCTGCGCAGGACCGCGATGTCGTAGGGCGCGAGCCCCATGCGCGTGCAGGCGACGAGGTCGGCCTCGACGCGATCCCGGATCCACTGGGGCGCGCTGGGCTTGAGGTTGAGCGGCTGGTCCTCGTCGAGGATATCCGGCTGGGACGAGACGGCACCGTAGACCGCAGCGTGGCTGCGAAACACCAATCGCCGGATCGTCGGGTGGCGATCGAGCAGGCGCAGCAGCTCGCGCGTCGCGTCGACGTTGAGCCGGTGCACCGATCGCCCCTGAGCGCGGGCGGACCGGTGAAACGCCGCGTGGATGACCCCGTCGACGACGCGCCGCCGCCCGACCCCGTACAGCAGGCGATGGACCTCGCGCGCGCGCCGAAGATCGAGCTGTACGTAGGAGAGGCGCGGGTTGGTGAGCGCGCGCGCGAGCGTGGGCTTGAGCGTGGCCGCCGGCTCGCGGCCGACCGCGATGACCTCTCGGATGGTCGGGTCCGCGAGCAGCCGCTCGACGATCGCGACGCCGAGCGGTGCGGTCGCGCCGGTCACCAGCACGCGCTCGATCGGCGCGGGGTCGCTCATCGAAAGATCCCCTCTCGCGCGGCGAGCCCCGCGCTGATCAACGACTCGACCGAGAGCTTGATGCGCTCGGCCGCGGCCGCCACGATCTCGGGATCGTCCGCGTCCTCGGGCCGGTGCTGCGCCCCGAGCGGGATCGGGAGCCCGTAGTGGATGTGATAGCGAACGGGCATCGGCAGCGGCGTGAGCGGGATTGGGAGATATGGCGCGCCGAACAGGTGCACGCGCTCGAGCCTCGCTAGCACTGGCCACTGCTCCTCGGCGCCGATGACCGCGACGGGGACGACGCTCGCGCCGTGCCGGATCGCGAGCTCGGCGTGACCCACTCGCCAGGGCGCGAGCTGGTAGCGCTTCCAGAACGACTTGCCGATCCCGGGCGAGCCCTCGGGGAAGATCAGCAGCAGCTCGCCCTGCTCGAGGGCGTAGCGGACGTTTCCGCGACTGCCGGTGATCACGCCCGCGCGCGCGAAGAAGGTGCTGAAGACCGGCATCTTCGGGACGAAGTAGTCACCCACCGCGCGCACGACTCGGGGCCGCCGCGCGTTGAGGAACGCGTCGACGCAGATCATCATGCCGTCGAGCGGGAGCATGCCGCTGTGGTTGCTCGCCAGGATCACCGGTCCGTCGGTCGGGATGTTGTGCGCGCCGTAGGAGCGAACCCGGAAGTAGCGCTCGTACAGCGGGCGAATCAGCATCATCGCGCGCTCGAGCCCGGCGCGACTCATCCCGAGCCGGTCAAAGCCGTGCCCCGCGTCGTCGAAGCGGATCTGCTCGGTGCGCGCGGCGACCCTGGCGCCGAAGCTCGACGGCCGATCACGATCGGGAGTCTGGCTGGGTTTCGACATGCGGAGCGCGTCGCCGAGGCGACGCCGGTACATTCAAGCAATTGCAGTGCCAGCGCAATCCCGGAGGGAAATCAGGCGCGAACGAGGCCCGCGCCTGCTGCGTGGAGACGCAGCAGCGCGCCACGGCGCGCCGCCTCGCGTGATCGCGCGGTTCGGCGCTCGTCACGGGGCGACGCGCCTGACGAAGACGAGCACGAAATTTTCACGACAGCCGAGAAATTTCGAGACCACCCCCTCGCACATCCCTCGACTTCATGTCAGAAGGGGAACGGCTCATAACGATAGCTTGAAGTGAAACGGTTAACCGAACGCTGCGGTACGCGGGTCTTTTTATTTACGACGCTCGCGGAGGCAGGGAGGCGGAGGAGCACGTGTATCTGTCAAGCTGGTCGAGAGCTATCCACCCCCGAGTGATCCTGTGCGCCGCGCTCGCGCTCGCGAGCGGCTGCGACGGTGACGAGTTCGACGCGCCGCCGCCCGAGTCGTGCACGATCACGCACCAGAGCGAGTACGTCTACGACGTCATGGAGCAGGTGTACCTGTGGAACCAGGAGCTCCCAGCGCGCGACTCGATCGACTTCACGTCCTACGAGGACCCCGCTGATCTGCTGAAGGAGCTCCGCTACCCCGACATCGACCGCTGGAGCTACATCGCGGACAAGAAGAAGAGCGACGCGCTGTTCGAAGAGGGGAAGTTCATCGGCTTCGGCTTCTCGCACAAGCGTATGAGCGACGGCCGCGTGCGCCTGACCTTCGTCTACGAGGACTCCCCGGCCGCCCGCGCGGGCATGCGCCGCGGCGACGAGTTCCTCGCGATCAACAACTACCTGATCCAGAACATCGACGACAACGGGATGTGGGGCGACATCTGGGGCGCCAACGAGCCTGGCGTTGAGGGCACCTTCGCCGTCCGCACGCCCGAGGGCGAGGAGTTCACGGCGACGATCCAGCGCGACTGGATCGACATCCTGACGGTCCCTGTCGCCGAGGTCCTGGTCCACGAGGGCGAGCGCGTCGGCTACGTGAACTTCTCGAGCTTCGTCGGCCAGGCCAAAGACGAGCTCAACGCCGCCTGGGACAAGTTCAAGGACGAGGAGGTCACCTCGCTCATCGTCGACCTCCGCTACAACGGCGGCGGCTCGGTCTCGATCGCGCGCCACCTGATCGACCTGATCGTCGGCGCGAACACGAAGGGCAAGGGCGTCTCCTACGCGGTGGAGTTCAACGAGGAGCTCAGCGGCGAGAACGAGTACCGCGACCTCTCGAACCCGAAGCGCTCGGTGGAGCTCGATCACGTCACCTTCATCACCACCGGCCGGTCGCTCTCGGCGAGCGAGCTCGTCATCAACTCCGTGCGCGCGCACATGCCGACCTACATCGTCGGCGGCGCGACGGGCGGCAAGCCCGTCGGCTCGAAGCGCTACGAGTTCTGCGAGAAGATCCTGTTCCCGATCACCTTCCGCCTGGTCAACGCCGACGGCGTCTCGGACTACTTCGACGGCATCGCGCCGGACTGCGCGGCCTCGGACGACCTCGATCACGAGCTCGGCGACAGCGCCGAGGCCATGCTCGTCGCCGCGCTCGCGGCCCCGCGCACCGGCTGCGTCGAGCAGGACGACGGCGGCGGCGAGCCGGCGCCGCTGCACGAGGACCCGCTCTCGCGCATCCTCGGCGGGCTGCAGTAGCCGACCGCCGCCGGCGCGGGGCTACTCGCGCTCGGCCCACTCGGGCAGCGACCGCTGCGTCAACGCGATGTGGCGGTGATAGAAGTCGTTGAGGAACAGGCCGTCGGGGTCGAAGCGACGCCGCGCGGCCTCCCAGACCAGCATGCTCTCGCCGTACAGCTCGACCATGGACGGGGTGTCGGCGGGGATGACCTTGGCCCAGTGGGGGCGCGCGCCGTGCTCGAGCGCGACGCTCGAGAGCGCGTCGACAAGCGCCGGGTTCCCGCGCGGATCGAGCACGTTAATGTTGAACCACACCGTCTCGCGACCGGCGTTGGGGGCGAGCGCGACGTCGACGGCGGGCGAGAACCGGACCTGGATCTCCAAGCTCGAGGCCTCGCGGTCCGCCATCATCCGCGCCCGCGCGGCGAGCAGGCAGTCGGCCGCGCGCTCGCGCGGCACGGCGAACTCGCGCTCCTCGTGGGGCGCCGCGACGCCGAATGAATTAAAGGTCAGGCCCTCGTACCAGACCGCCTCGTGCGCGAAGCCGCGCCCAGAGCGGATGTAGGCGCGCCCGAGCGCGGAGAAGAAGCGCCGGCGCAGACCCTTGGGGATCGCGCCGGCGCGGACGACCGTGAGCAGGCGGTTGAGCGCGCCGATCCGGACACCCTCGACGCCGCGCGCGAGCCGATCGAGGCGCGTCGCGGGCTCCTCGGTGATGTCCCAGCCGCCCACGATCATCTGTGGGAGCGTGCCGGTCCAGCGCAGGTCGACGAAGTCGTGCTCGCCGCGCAGCGCGTCCATGCCCGCGATCGCCTCGGCGCCGTCGATGACGCGCTTGCGCTGCCGGACGCGAAACAGCGGGACGCAGACGAGCGTGACCTCGGTGATGACGCCGAAGTAGCCGAGCGTGAGCTGCTTGAGCGCGTCGCCCTCGAGCACGCGCGGCTCGCCGGTGCCGTCGACGAGGCGGAGCGAGCGCAGCGAGTCGATCAGCGTGTTCTGGTAGCGGCCCGTGGTCCCGTGGGTCGCGGTCGAGAGCACGCCCGCGATCGTCTGCTCGAGCCACGCGCCGACGTTGGCGAGCGCGAGCCCGAGCTGCTCGAGCGCGACGACGAGCGCCTTCAGCGGGATCCCGGCCTGCACGCGGACGCGCAGGGTCTCGGGGTCGACCGAGAGGATCTTGTCGAGCTCGCTGAGGTCGACGAGCAGGTCCTCACACAAAGACAGGTCGTTGAAGCTGTGGCCGGCGCCGACGGGCCGAAGGTGCTTGCCCTGGCGACGCGCGCGCGCGACGAGGGCGCAGACCTCAGCCTCGTCGCGCGGTCGCTCGACGGCCTCGACGTCGACAGAGAGAAAGTCGTTCCAGATCGCGTATCGCATAGGCTCGGCGAGCGTGTGGTGACACGGTTCGCGCGGCCCCGCAAGCGGAGGCGGCGCTCACTCCCACCAAGGCGTCGGCGAGGGGGCGCGCTGGACATCCGCGCCGCAGTGCACGTCGCCGTAGAGCAGGTGATACGCGCTCCAGTCGTCGATGAAGTGAAGCTGGAGCGAGTCGGGCATGCGCGCGCGAAACTCCGCGATCATCGGGTCCGCGTCCTGGGCCTGCGCGGGATCGCGGAAGAACGGATCGGGGACGAGCAGGTGGTCGTCCCCGGGCCCGAAGTTGGCGACGATCAGGTTGATCATCCCGGGGACCAGCGCGCTGGCGTACCCAGAGCACAGCCCGCCGAGCTCCTCGAAGATCATGGGGACCGTGATGATGTCCGCCGGCTGTAGGCCGAGCTCGTCCATCAGCTGCGCGCGGATCGGGTCTAGGTGGTCGGCCTGCAGCTCCTCGTTGTAGGCCCGCAGCGCGTCGTCGCTCTGCATGCTGCCGACGGTCGGGTAGCCGTGGTCGAGGGCGTAGCGCGGGAGCTCGCGCGCCGGGTCGAGCTCGTCGAGCACCGCGAGGCCCTCGAGCGCGTCGGCGTAGAGCATGCGAAAGCCCTTGTCGGCGCTGGGGTCGGGTACGAAGCTGATCCACTCGTCGACGTGCGAGACGCACAGCCACGAGCTGTCGAGCTCGATCGGCGCCTGCACCGCCTGGTCCGCCAAAAACGCGCGCAGCGCCTCGTGGGGGCCCTGTGACGCGCCTGTCCCGTAGTACACGCGCCCGAAGGGGTAGTCGACGCCATCGACGGTCACCGGCGGGCTGACCTCGAGGTTGCCGAAGTAGTCGTAGGTGTTGGCGCTCCCCGCCCCCCACACGCCGTGCGCGACGTCGACGCCGACCAGCGCCTCCTCCGGCAGGTCGTCGAGGCCGCGGTCGCGGATCGAGTCCATCGCGGTCTCGAGCCGCCGCTGCTCGCCGTCCACCGAGACGGCGAACTCGAGCTCGTCCTGCAGCCAGCGATCGCAGCCGTAGTCCTCGCCGGGCACCACCTCCACGCGATCGCCGAGCGCCGCGACGAAGCCCTCGACGTAGGCCTCGGTGTCCGGGTCGCCGTCGGCGTTGCAGCCCACGGGGACCCGCGCGACCCAGACCCGCTCGGCCGGCAGCGTGTGGTCGGTCAGGAGCAGCGGCGCGGCCTCGAGCGCGATCGTGGCGGTGTCGGTCGGCGCCCCGTCGACGCGGCGCTCGAGGGTCAGGGTCGCGCGCGCGCCGTAGGCTCCGAACTCGACGAGCAGGCGCGCGGGCTCGCCCGGCGGGAGCAGGGTGTCGGGCGCGAGCGTGTTCTCGGGGGTCGCGGTGCCGTTGCCCGAGCCGACCATCAGCACCGGCGCGGCGCCGGGGCGATCCAGCCAGACGCGCGCGTGCTCGCTGTCGCCGGCGATCTCGAGGCGCACCTCGTCACCCGGCGGGAGCGCGGGCAGCACGAGCGCGACGAGCTCATCGTCTTCGGCGAAGGGCAGCTCGAGCCAGTCGACACGCTCCCCGAGATCATCGTCGTCGAGGTTCGGGTTCCCCAGCACCGGGTCGAAGGACCAGTCGACCAACTCGCCACCGTCGCTGGTCGCGGCGTCGGTCGTCTCCTCGTCGCCCGCGCTGCTCTCGTCGCCGACGTCCGAATCAGACTCCGTGCCCTGGGGCGCGCCGGCGTCTCCGCAGGCGAGCGAGAGGAGCAGCGCGAGACACAGCGGGTGCGCGCGGCCTCGCGTCGTGTGTATGTGCTCGCCGCCCGCCCGCACGCCTGCTCAAGCCCCTCTGCAGTGTACGGCTGCGGGCGTCACGAAGCGGGCTGTCGCTTGACTCAGCTCACGTCCGCCTGGGTCCATCGTGACGCCCTTGTCGCCACGCGCCTCGATCCAGCGCGCGCGCGCGTTGAGCTAGCGCACGCGCGCCCCGGCCGGGCGCCCGCGCTGGTCTTGCGCGGCGATTTGCTCCACTCTCGCACGCCCATGACCGCGATTGCACGAACGGCCGCCACCGGCGGCGCCCTCGATCCCCGCTTCCTGCGCTGGCAGACCTCGCTGCCGATCGACCGCCGGCTCCTGTCCGTCGACTGCCAGGGCAGCATCGCGCACGTCGAAGGCCAGCGGCGCGCCGGGCTGCTCAGCGACGAGGAGGCGCGGGTCTTGACGGGCGCGCTCGAGCAGCTGCCCGCGCGCGTCGCCGCCGGCGAGGTCACGCTCCCCGAGGATGAAGAAGATGTCCACATGGCCATCGAGGCGTGGCTGCACGCCGAGGTCGGCCCCGTCGCGTCCAAGCTGCACGCGGGGCGCAGCCGCAACGATCAGGTCGCGACCGACCTCAAGCTGTGGTCACGCGACGCGGTCGCCACGCTCCGCGCCACCAGCGAGACGCTCGCGCGCGCGGCCGCGGCCTGGATCGAGCGCCACGGCGAGACCGCGATGCCGGCCTACACCCACCGCCAGGTCGCGATCCCCGTGCTCGCGCGGATCTGGATCGAGGGCGGCCTGCTCGATCCGATCGCGCGCGACCTCGAGCTGCTCGGCGCGGTCGACCGCGAGCTCGCCCTCTCGCCGCTGGGCGCGGGCGCGGTCGGGGGCACGACGCTGCCGATCGACCCGGCGGTCACGGCCGCGGCGATGGGCTTCTCGGGCCCGCCGCGCAACCCGATCGACGCGGTGGGGCAGCGCGACCACGCGCTCCTGCTCGTGTTCGTGTGCACGCGCGCGGCCCTGCACCTGGCGCGCTTCTCCGCTGACGTCGTGGAGCTGTGCGCCGACGGCCTGTTCAAGCTCGGCGGCGCGATCGCCTGTGGCTCGTCGATGATGCCGCACAAGCGCAACCCCGATCTGTTTGAGCTCGTGCGCGGCCAGGCGGCGCTGCGCCAGGGCGAGCTGGTCGCGCTGCTGACGACCTTCCACGGGCTCGGCAACGGCTACCACCGCGATCTTCAGCAGGACAAGCAGGTGCTGTTCTCCGCCGTCGACGGGCTGCTCGGCTGCCTCGAGATGATCGCGCTGGGCCTCGAGCACCTGACCCCCGACGCCGACGCGTGCCGGCGCTCGCTGGCGATGGGTGACGCGGTCGCGACCGATCTCGCCGAGGCGCTCGTCGCCGGCGGGATGGCGTTCCGCGACGCGTACCAGCACGTCGGTCGCCTCGTCGCGGGGCAGCGCGCCCGCGGGCAGCGGCTCGTCGACCTCACCGCCGAGACGCTCGCGGAGGCCGGTCTGCCGGCGTCGCTGTTGACGTGCCTCGACCCCGTCGAGAGCGCCCGTCGGCGTTCGCGTCGCTACGCGCGTTGACAACCGTTGACAACGTTTAAGGCGCTCCCGCGATGCTGTGCCTGCAGCGGAGCGCTGCGGGCCGTCCCCGCGCCTATCGGCTAGGCCAAAAACAGGCGCGAGCGCGCGCCCGCGTGTAACATGCGCGCTCCATGGCACCTTCGCTGCAAGTCACCGTCAACGGGATGGAGTTTGACAACCCGTTCCTCCTGGCCTCGGGACCGCCCGGAACCAACGCGCGCGTGATCATGAAATCATTCGAGCTCGGCTGGGGCGGCAACGTCTGTAAGACGATCAGCCTCGACGCGAGCAAGGTGATCAACACGAACCCGCGCTACGCCAAGCTCCGCGACCCCAACAACCCGAAGACCGTGATCGGCTTCGAGAACATCGAGCTGATCTCGGACCGCCCCTTCGAGACCTGGCTCGAGGAGTTCCGCGAGATCAAGAAGCGCTACCCCAAGCACATCCTCGTGGCCTCGATCATGGAGGAGTACCGCAAGGAGGCGTGGCAGGAGATCGTCGAGCGCGTGCAGGAGACCGGCGTCGACGCCTTCGAGCTCAACCTCTCCTGCCCCCACGGCCTGCCCGAGCGCAAGATGGGCATGGCCATGGGCGAGAACCCCGACATCGTCGGCGAGGTCGTCGGCTGGGTCATGGAGGTCGCGAAGCTCCCCGTCTGGGCGAAGATGACGCCCAACGTCGGCAACATCACCGCGTCGCCGCGCGCCGCGATTGAGTCCGGCGCCCACGGCATCAGCGCGATCAACACGATCCTCTCGGTGATCGGCGTCAACCTGAAGACCCTGCGGCCGATGCCGACGGTCGAGGGCTACAGCGTCCCCGGCGGGTACTCAGGGCACGCCGTCCGCCCGATCGCGCTGCGCCAGATTATGGAGATCGCGCGCGCCTTCCCCCAGGTCTCGCTCTCGGGCATGGGCGGCATCTACACCGGCGAGGACGCGGCCCAGTTCATCGCGCTCGGCAGCAACACCGTCCAGGTCTGCACCGGCGCGATGCTTCAGGGCTACGAGGTGATCCACAAGCTCAAGGAGGGCCTGCTGGGCGTGCTCGAGTCCCACGGCTTCGACACCCTCGAGCAGCTCCGCGGCGTCGCGCTCGAGTACTTCTCGACGCACGCCAACCTCGTCGAGCGCCAGCGCGAGGCGAAGGCGAAGAAGGGCCTCGCCAAGGCGGTCGCCAGCGGGCGCGACGCGACCACCTGGAAGGGCGACATCAAGGGCGAGACCGACTCGCTCACCTCCGACGACTAGCGGCTCGCGCTCGCGCGCCCGACGGCGACGACCCACCGCGGTCGTCGCCGTTTTTGCATCTCGGGCGCGCCCCCGCGCCGACCTCGAGCGCGGCCCCGAGCGCGGCGCGGGCTCGCCTCCGCGCGGGCGGACATATCTCGAGGGACAGGCGCTCGATCACGCGCGAGCTCGCCGGCGCGGCTTCGCGCGCGACCGAGCGCGGATCCGCGCGCTCGTCCCTAGAGACATGTCTAAAAATACTGGTCTCAACACAGCGCGAATTCGCGCCGCGGCGCGCGGAAGCTTGCACTTCGACGCGAAGATTGGTGTTGTGGCCGCCATGTCGTCTCTCCGCCCAGCGGTACGCACACTCGCACTCGCCGCGCTCGCGTGCGCGTGCCCGCCGGTCGACGGCGACGACACGAAATCGACCGACGGGCCGGAGGAGGTGACCACGGCCGCGACCGGCGCCGCCTCGGGCGATTCCGGCGGGACCGGGTCCCAAGACCAGCTCGACGTCCCGGGCACGACCGCGCAGACGGGCGCCGGCGAGCCGACCGGCGCGCCGAGCGAGACGAGCGGCGCGAGCACGAGCACGGGCACCGGCGCCGCGACGACCGGCGCCGAGGACACGGGCGAGACCGCCAGCACGAGCGACTGGGGCAGGACCACAGATGACCCGGGAGGATGCGAGCCGGAGGACGAGCCGGTCACCTTCGACTACATCTGGATCGCGAACTCGACGCAGGGGACGGTGTCGAAGATCAACACGCACACCGGCGAGGAGGAGGGACGCTACCGCACCGCGGCGATCGCCGCGGAGCCCTCGCGGACCTCGGTCAACCAGTACGGCGACGTCGCGGTGTCGAATCGCTACCCCGGCAGCGTCACCAAGATCTCGGCGGTCCTCGAGCGCTGCGTCGACGCCAACAACAACGGCCAGATCGACACCTCGTCGGGGATGAACGACATCCTGCCGTGGGGCGAGGACGAGTGCGTGCTCTGGAACACCGAGATCCCCTCGGCCACGTACAACACGGGCCCGCGCCCGACCGCGTGGGAGGGGACGAAGCAAGACCCCATGAGCTGCGAGACGCCGACGCCGCGGCTGTGGGTCGGCTTCGGCGAGACCACCAACAAGGCCGCGTTCTGGCGCCTGCACGGAGAGACAGGTGAACTGCTGGACGCGATCACCTACGGCAACTGGGCGGGCGAGTACGGGCCCTACGGCGGCGCGGTCAACGGCGAGGGTGACCTCTACGCGATCGGGATCGCGGACGCGCCGATCCTGCACGTCGACGCCGAGACCCTCGAGATCACGAAGATCGAGCTGCCGACCGCCGCGAGCAAGTACGGCGTCGCGCTCGACCAAGACGGCAACCTCTGGATCAGCGGCACGCTCTCGGGCGCCAACATGTTCCACCACGACCTCGAGGACAAGAGCTGGACCTCGCTGGGCAGCGGCGGCGGCAACTGGATCCTCGGCGTCGCGGTCGACCAGGAGGGTCGGGTCTGGGGCGCCGGCAGCGGCCCGTGCCGCCTCGTGGAGGCGAGCGTCGACGACGTCGCCTACACGAACACGAACATCCCGCTGCCGAGCTGCAGCCAGCCCTGGGGCGTGAGCGTCGACGACGAGGGCTTCGTGTGGGTGGTCGACAAGGGCAACAAGGCGTTCAAGGTCGACCCGGACACCTACGAGATCGTCGACATCGTGACCGGCCTCGTCGATCCCTACACCTACTCCGACATGACCGGTCAGGGCCTCAAGCTCGTGACGATCGAGTGACCGACGCGCGCCCGCCCGACAGCGTCTCTCGCGCTCGCTATCGATAGACGCCCGCGCGCCCGGACAGCCGGTGACCGACGCGCACGAGGGTCGCGACGCGCTCCATCTCGCAGCTGGGATCCTCGAGCGGACCCGAGAGGACCACGCGGACGTGCTCGGCGTCGATCGCCAGGCCGCGCGCGCCGGTGCAGAGCTCGGCGAGCGGGAGCCCGCGCCGGACCAGCGACTCCACGCCCTGCGCGATCGTCCAGGCCATGCGGTAGCGCGTGTCGATGGTCCCGTTCGGGCGCAGCTCGAGGACGGTGCGCGAGGGCCTGCCGAGCTCATCCCAGTGGGTCTTGAGCTGAAACGGCATCTGGTCGGTCGCGGCCTCGATGCGCATCGCGGCGTGCACCAGCCGACCGCCGAGCGCCCGCGCCGTCCGCTCCCACGCCGGCACCATCTCGGCCATACAGGCGGGCGGCGGGATCCGTGGGAGCGCCTGCGCGAGCGCGGTCGCCAGCGCCCGCGCGCCGTCGACGAAGCCCTCGAGGGTGTGCGCGCGCTGGCCCCCGTCGCGCAGCTCGCAGCGCATCTCACGATCGTCGGCGCGGACCAGCGGGCAGCGCGAGACGACGTCGGCGAGCGCGGCCGCGAGGTGGGTGACCTGCCCCTGATCGCGGCCGAGCAGCCTGACCTCGGGCGGCCTTCCGGCGACCGAGAGCCCGACCCCGAGATCCGGGTACAGGAGCCGCGCGACCAGGAACACGCCGCGGCGGCCGTCGTGCTCGCGGGTGATCTGGACGTCGACGCCGTCGACCGAGGTGCTCAGCGAGCGCCCGTCGTAGCGAAAGCCCGCCTTCTCGGCGACCTTGCGCCACACGAGGTCGCGCCGCTCCGCGCCCACCGCGAGCGGCACGGGCAGCTCCTCTTTCTTGTCGGCCCCGCCCTTGCCGAGCACCACGACGGGCACCCACATCCTCGGGTTGGGCGCCCACGCGACGTCGACGCGCAGCACCAGGTACCACTCGAGCGAGCAGCGCCCGCAGGTGAAGCCGGGGACGAGGTCGTCGGGCAGCGCGAGCGAGAAGTGGATGGGCTTGCCCTCGACCGGCTCGGCGATCGGGATCGTCCACTTGTGACTGCGTCGATGATTGCTGTGCTGCCCGAACAGCGTCGGGTAGCGCTCGGCGGCGACCAGCTCCATCTGGATCCCGCGATATGTGTTGTAGGCCACGTTGGAGAGGGCCACGGCGCCGCGCAGCGCGGCCCCCGGGCGCAGCGTCGAGGCGCCGAGCGAGAGCTCCGCGTAGGGTTTGTGCTGCTGCAGCGCGCGCGCGCCGGAGCTGTAGACGACGCGCTGCTCGTCGACGATCGAGGTCCGGCCGGCGACGACCTGGACGAGGAAGCTGGCCTGCGCCGCGGGCCACCACGGGATGTTTACGCGCACGCGGACGGTGTACTCAATCCGCAGCGCCTCGCCGACGTAGCTCGCGGGGACGTCGGCCGGGAGGCGAAAGCGCACGGGGTACTCGTGGCGCCCCTGACCGAGCTCGCCGCCGCGGTGCACGCGCGCGACGCTGCGGAAGAACTGCTCCTCGTCGCGGTAGCGGCTGTTCTGGGTGCGGATGATCCAGGCGCAGACGCCGACGAGCTCGACGTCGACGCTGGTGACCGGCACCGGGAACTTGCAATCAACCACGGCGCGGATGTTGAACGCCACGCCCGGGCTGATCTCCCGCGGGACGTACACCAGGATCCCCGGCCTGTGCTTAATAAACGCCACGCTCCTCGAGCTTAGCGTAGACCAGGCGCCCGCGCGCGCGAGCGGTCCGAATCACGCTACCTGCCCTTCAACGCACGCGCGAGCTATCCGGCTCAACGCGGGTCGCGGTGGCGAGTGGTGCGTGGGGGTGGGACGTCACCGCCCGCGCCGGGCGCCTCCGGAGCCGCGCCCGCGCGCGGCCTCTGACAGACCTCGCCCCGGCAGCACTCCTCGAGGTTCGTGCCGCACGCGCTGCACTGACCGTGCCCGTGGACCCAGATCAGCCGCAGCGGTCGCCCGCACCACGGGCAGCGTGTTTCATCATGTCTCATGGGACATCCTTGTCCTGTCTCGCGCGAACGCGCGCCTACGCGTCGAGCTTCGCGATGAAGTCCTGAAGCGTCTTCTCGAAGGTCGGCTGGCCGTCGCTGACGCCCTTGAGGATCATCTTCTCGATCCGCCTGCCCATCAGCGGGATCTTGACCTCGGCGTTCAGCTTGTTCGAGAGCCGCGAGCCGACGCGCGACTCGCTGATCTGCAAAGTCCCCCAGACCTTGACGCGATCGCCGTGCGGGGTCGTGTAGGTCCAGTCGCCGCGGCGCGCCTCGAGGTCCCAGGTGTACGTGGCGTGGGAGTCCTCGGTCTTGCTCTTGTCGATCCCGGTCATCCCGCGGGCGTAGTTGGTGACGTGCACCTCGTAGACCAGCCGCGCGTCCGAGCGCTCGAGCTCCTTGACCGACGCCTCGAGCGCCCCGTGGGACTTCTCGCGCAGGACCTGGTACTCGGGGTCCGTGACGGCGCGGAGCAGGACGTCAACGCTGACGGGGTAGTCACGGCTGTGCTCGACGGATTTCGCCATGGACGGGAGGCTACCGCACTCCTGCTCGTGCGGACAGCTCTGAACGTGGACTCCACGGCCTTCCCAACGGTCACGATAGGGCTCCCTCCACCTTCCGGGCGGCGAGGCGACGCACGGACGCAGCGGGCACGGCGCGGGCGCGACAGCTCGGAGGCGAGAACAAATTTGAAAAAAACCAAAAAAGACGGGGCTCGACACCCGGGCGACTGGGTGGAGCCCCGGAGCGTTCGCTCACCGAGGGAACTCGTTGGGAAGCGCAGCGCTGAGGTTGTGTTGTGGGGTGGCTAGTAGGCGACGCCGATCGACGAGGCCTGCTCGCGCAGCATGTCCACGACCTCGCCGTCGAAGCCGGCCGCGCCGTCGGAGGTGTTCTTCTCGCTGATGAACGCGTCGCGCTGCCTGGAGAGCTCCAGGATCTCGCCCTGGATGCGCGTACGCGCGCTCCGCTGCTTCTTGACCGCCGCCTTGCGCTGGTCCTTGGAGATGCCGCGCAGCTCGTCGGGCAGCTCCTCCTCGGAGAGCGAGTCGAGCGTGACGGCGCCGGCCTCGAGCGCGCCGACCAGGTCCTCTTTGTTGAGGCGCCCGCTCTTGGCCGAGTAGCTCGCGGCCGCAGCCGCCGACGGAGCCGCCATCGCCTTGCGCGTGGCGAGCTTGCGGTAGCCCGCGCTCTTGTCGGCCGCGCTGCCGTAGTTCATCACGGTGTCGGCGAGCTCCGCGTTGAGGTCACGCAGCTTGCCGTCGAAGGGGGTCGCCACCTCGACCATGCCGCCGCTCTGGGCGATGCTGGTGTACTGACCGCCGGCGAGGCTGGCGATATGCTTCCAGCTCTCCTCGGTCTCGCGGTCGTAGCCGCAACGGATCGTGTTGAGCAGGATGCCCTTGTCGCGGGCGTGGGCCGCCAGCTCGGCGCTCGTCGGCACGTCGCTGTAGTCGTCGTGGGGAGCGGCGTCGCCGACCAGGAAGACGAGCTTGAGCACGTTGTCGCCCTCGCTCCACTGCATGCCGTGGATCGCGTCGTTGAGCGCCTTGTTGACGTGCTCGCGGGTGTCGCCGCCGCCCTCGGCGCGCAGCGAGCTGAGCTGCTGGTAGACCGCGTCGATATCGCCGTTGAGCGGGTGCGCCTGGGTGATGTAGGCGTCGCCGATGTCGCGGTAGGCGACGAGGCCGATGCGGATCTCGGGCTGCGGCGTGCCGGAGGCGAGGCGGTTGGCGACCGACCAGATC
Source organism: Polyangia bacterium (assembly GCA_030430565.1). GTDB lineage: Bacteria > Myxococcota_A > Polyangia > Nannocystales > Nannocystaceae > JACKDW01. Next base: position 385,139 of record JAUIKS010000001.1, on the reverse strand, counting down.
TTGCGCTTGGCGCCCTCGATGAGGCTCGTCATGCTGCCCGTGGTGTCGAGCACGAACACCACGTCGATGCGCGGGCGCTCGGCGGGGACCTGGACGGTCTTCTCGACGACGACGGTCTCGACGACCGGCTCGGACACCTCGGGGGGCTCCACCGGGCCGCGAGTCCCGATGATCACGAGCGCGGCCGAGGTGATGGTGACCGCGATCGCGGCTCCGATCTCGAAAGGCGTACTGCGAATCTTCATGGTCTGGTCGAACTCCCCTGTCAGGGAGTTAGAACGTGGCCTCGAAAAAAAGGTTCTATGCCCGGCCAAAAATCTCCCGGGGTCGCGCGCGGCGACGCGAGTCGCGGTGCGCCGCGCGAGGAGGCGCGAAGCCGCGAGCGCGGCGGTGGGGCCGCGGGCCCCCGGCGTGAGACCGCGCGCGCGATCGCGAGTCCTCCCGGCGGAACCGTCGCGCGCCGAGAAACTGACAGTGCGCGCAGACGAGCGCGCGACTGTCACGTTCGAGCGCGCGCGCGTGGACGCGCGCGCGCGCGCCCCCAAACATGGCGTTTCGGGCCGTTTTCAGCGTATAGTGCCAATAACGATGGCAAGCGGAAACGTATCGATCGTTCGCATCTACCGTGGCGAGGACAAGCTTCACGAGATCGAGCTCGTGGGCGCTCGCATGACCATCGGCCGCTCGAACAAGGTCGACATCACGCTCGAGAGCGGCGCCATCTCGCGCCGTCACGCCGAGCTGATTCTAAAGCCAGATGGAAACTGGTGGATCAACGACCTGTTCAGCGGCGCCGGGACCTTCGTCAACGGCAAGGCCGAGATGGAGCACAAGCTCGAGATCGGCGATCGCGTGATCATCGACGACTTCCTGCTGCTGTTCGGGCACTAGCCGTCGACCCGAGCCCGCGAGCCCGCGGGCCGGCGTCAGCGGTAGCCGCGGGCCTGGAGGTTAAACAGATGGGCGTACTGCCCGTCCTGCTCGATGAGCTGCTCGTGGCTGCCCTCCTCGACGACGCGCCCGCGCTGCAGGACGACGATGTGATCGGCCATCCGAACGGTCGAGAAGCGGTGGCTGATGAAGACCGCCATCTGGTCCTCGGTCACGTCGCGGAAGTGCTCGAAGATCTGCGCCTCGGCCTCCGCGTCCATCGCCGCGGTCGGCTCGTCGAGCACCAGGATGTCGGCCTTGCGGCGCATGAACGCGCGCGAGAGCGCGATCTTCTGCCATTGCCCTCCGGACAGCTCGCGCCCGTCCTTGAACCAGCGCCCGAGCTGGGTCTCGTAGCCCTCGGGCATCGACTCGATGAAGGGCGCGGACATGCCCAGCTCGGCGGCCCGCGCCCACTCGGGCGCGTCTTCGAAGCGCGCGACGTCGCCGACGCCGATGTTCTCGCCGACGCGCATCTGAAAGCGCACGAAGTCCTGAAAGATCACCGCGACGCGATCGCGCAGCGCGCCGATCTCCCACTCGCGGAGGTCGCGGCCGTCGAGCGTGACGCGCCCCTCGGTCGGGTCGTAGAGGCGCGTCAGCAGCTTGATCAGCGTGGTCTTGCCGGAGCCGTTCTCGCCGACCAGCGCGAGCTTTTGACCTGGCTTTAGGTGCAAGTCGATGCCGGAGAGCGAGGGCGCCTCGGCGCCCGGGTAGGTGAAGCTCACGCCCTCGAAGCGCACGCCGTCGCCCGGGCGCGGGCCCTCGCGCGCCTCGCCCCCGCGCGCCGGCGAGGGCTGCTCGAGGAACTCGTAGAGGTTCGAGAGGTAGAGGTTGTCCTCGTACATCTTCCCGATCGCGGTCAGGATCGAGGAGAACGCCTGCTGCCCCTGACGGAACACGAGCAGGTACATCGTCATCGCGCCGAGCGTGATGTCGCCCGTGGCGGTCTCGTAGACGATCCAGGCGTAGGCGCCGTAGAACGCGAGCGTGCTGAGCAGGCCGAGCAGGTAGCCCCACAGCCCGCGGCGCAGCGTGAGGTCGCGGTCCTCGTCGTAGATCTTGTGGAAGATGTCGCGGTAGCGGCGCAGGAACAGCGGGCCGAGCCCGAATAGCTGGACCTCCTTGGCGAAGTCCTCGCGCGCGAGCGCGATCTCCAGGTAGGTCTGCATGCGGGTCTCGGGCGCGCGCCAGCGAAACAGCCGGAAGGCCTCGCCGCTGAAGCGGGTCTCGACGAGGAACGCGGGGACGGCCGCGGCCGCGAGCACGAGCACGGCCCAGCCCGAGAACGAGAACAGGATCCCGCCGGTCGCGAGCAGCGCGATGGTGTAGCGGATGATCTGGAAGGTCTTGTTGACCAGGCTCAGCGGGCGGCGAGAGGCCTCGCGCCGCGCGTTGGTCATCTTGTCGTAGAACTCGGAGTCCTCGAACTGCGAGAGCGACAGGGTCAGCGCCTTCTCGAGGATCAGGACGTTGACGCGGTGGCCGAGGAGCACGCGCAGCAGCGAGTCGCAGACGCTGAGGACGCGCTGGACCGCGGCCATCGCCGCGATCACGAGCGCCTCGAGGCCGACGTACCACAGCGCCTGGATGAGGTCCGCGCGCAGCTGGCTCGCGTTCGCCTCGAGCACCGCGTCGACGATCAGCTTGCCGACGTAGGCGGTGACCGCCGGGAGCGCGCCGGCGAGCACCGTCATCAGGCCGATCACGATGGTCAGCGCGCGGCTCGTCGTCCACACCAGCTCGAGCGCGCGCCCGCTGTAGCGGAACACGCCGAGGTACTGGCGCACGCGCGAAGACGCGTGCTCCGACGGTGCTGGGCTCTCGCTCGCCATGTCGCTCGAACGCTCGGCGCCCAGCATACCCGGCGCGCCCCGGCGATCTGTCGACGCGCGGTAGCATCCATGTCGCTGCGGCGCGCGCCGCGGTAGGCTCGCCGCGGGGATGGAGGACGGCGAACCCACCGCGACCGTCGAGCTGCTCGGCGAGCGCACGTTTCGGCTCTCGACGCGAAAGAGCATCCTCGAGGGCGCGATCGAGGCGGGCGTGCCCCACTATCACGCGTGCGGCGGGCGTGCGCAGTGCTCGACCTGCCGCGTCTACGTCGAGCGCGGCGCCGAGCACCTGTCGGCGCCGAGCGCCGCCGAGGCCGCGCTCGCCGACAAGATGAAGTTCCCCGAGCGCGTGCGCCTGGCCTGTCAGACGCGGGTCCGCACGGAGGGCGGCGAGGTCCTGCTGCACCGCATCGTCCGCGACGACGCCGATCGCAAGCTGTTCGCGCGCAAGCTCGCCAGCGGGCGCAGCATGGGCGAGCAGCGCGAGCTCGGGCTGTTCTTCCTCGACATCCGCGGGTTTACGCAATTCGCCGAGTCGAGCCTGCCCTTCGACGTGATCCACATCCTCAACCGCTTCTTCGCGCTCGTCCGCGGCGTGGTCGCGCGGCACGGCGGCCGCGTGATCGAGGTCGCGGGCGACGGCCTCTACGCGGTCTTCGGGCTCGAGGGCGCGGCGGAGGCGGTAACGGCGGCCGTGCGCGCGGGCCAGGAGACGCTCGATGAGGTCGCGCGCTTCAGCGCCGCGTACACCGAGCGCTACTTCGGCTACCGGATCGCGATCGGGATCGGGCTGCACTTCGGCCGCGTCATCTGCGGGCACGTCGGCATCGGCGTCGACGGGGCGCTGAGCGTGATCGGCTATCCGGTCAACGTCGCGGCGCGTCTGCAGGCGGCGACCAAGGAGCTCAACAACAGCTTCATCGTTTCGAAGCAGGCGATCGCGCGGGTGACCGATCGCGCGGCGCTGGGGATCGCGGAGGCCGAGCCGCGGATCGTGATCCTCCGCGGCGTCCGTGAGCCCTGCGCGGTGTACCTGCTCGGAGCGCCATACTGCTGACGCGCCCGCCCCTCAGCGCGCGTGACCGTGCCAGCGTGGCATGCTGTGACACAACGACACGATCGAGCCCGGGCTGACGGCCTGATCGCGCTGGCGCGCCCCCGCGCGAGCGCGGCACGGATTCTGCACATCCATGCCCGCGATGAGGCGCAAGCTCTACGAGAACATCCTCAGCAGCCTGTGGTTCCGCCCTGGGCTCTGGATGCTGGGCTACGGCGCGCTCGCGGCCGCGGCGCTCTCGCTCGAGCTGCTGCTGCGACGGCACGGCGTCGCGCTCGATCGCGTCGCGCTGCTGCGCACGGAGACGGAGGGGGCGCGCGCGCTGCTCGGCGCGATCGCTACCTCGACGCTCACCGTCACCTCGCTCGCCTACTCGCTGATGATGGTCGCGGTCGTCCAGACCGCGAACGCGTACTCGCCTCGCCTGCTGCGCCGCTACCTCCGCGACCCGCGGACGCAGCACGGCGTCGGGATCTTGATGGGCACCTTCCTGTACAGCGTGATCGTGCTGCGCACGGTCTCGGGGGACTTCACGCCGCTGTTGGCGACCAACCTCGCGATCGCGCTGACGGTGGTCGCCACGGTCGCGCTGCTGCTGTTCCTGAACCACGTCTCGCAGTCGGTCAAGGTCAGCGCGATCATCGGTCTCATCCTCGAGCGCACCGGCGACGTGATCGCGCGGGGCTTCCCGCGCGACGTCGGGACCGCGTGGGAGGGCGAGGGCGAGCCGCCGCTCCCGCGCGAGCCGCCACGAACGCTGGTCGCGCCGCGCTCGGGGTACCTTCAGTACATCGAGAATGAGCAGCTGCTCGCGCTCGCCCGCGAGGCTGACGCGCTGGTTCGCAGCCGCTGGCGCATCGGCACCTACGTGGTCGCCGGCGCGCCGCTCGTCGAGATCTGGGGCGCGCTCGACGAGGAGACCGAGCGCGCGCTGCGATCGACCTTCGTGCAGGGGGCCGAGCGAACGCTGCCGCAGGACGCCGACTTCGGGCTCTTGCAGCTCACCGACATCGCGCTGCGGGCGATGTCCCCCGGCGTCAACGATCCCTCGACCGCGGCGGCGGCGATCGACGCGCTCTGTCACCTGATCGCTCAGAGCATTCGGCGCGAGCCGCCGTCGTGCCTGCGCTGCGACGAGCGCGGGCGGCTGCGCCTGATCCTGCCGCGCTGGAGCTTCGAAGACCTGCTGTGCGACACGTTCTCGCGCGTGCTGCAGTACGGAGGCGGCGACGTGGCGGTCGTCTCGCGCCTGCTGCACGCCTGCGAGCTGCTGCTGTACCAGGCGCGGCGCGATGAGCATGAGCAGGCGCTGTGGCGGCTCGTCGCCGCCATCCACGAGCGCGCCGAGACCTCCATCGAGCTCGCCGCGCACCGCCGACAGCTCGACCGCCAGCTCGCGCGCGTCTGCGAGGTCCACGAGCGCCCGCCGCTGCCGAGGCTCGCCGGGGCTCGATCGCCGGTCATCGTCGACGCCTCGAGGCGAGGCGCCCGCGACGCTCGCGTGGTCTCCTAGCGCGCGAGCGCGGCGCCCCCGACGTCGACCACGTCGATCTCGCGCTCCTGCTTGCCTGTCTCGAGGGTCATGACGTGCTCGCGCGCGGCCTCGGTCGCGCCGCCGAAGCGTTCGAAGATCATCTCGTGCACCTTGGTCCGGGTCGCGTCGCTCGCGAAGTAGTGCGCCGAGACGCGGTACCTCCCCCGCTTGGCTCGATTCGCCGCCTTGTCGCGCGATCTCGCACTATTGACTTCTGTTCAATAGCGACTAGAGTCTGCTCGTCCACCATGCCGACGCCGCACGCATCCGTTCCTCCCCCGGACTATGAAGTCGCGATCATCGGAGCCGGCTTCGCCGGCCTCTGCGTCGCGATCAAGCTCAAGCAGGCCGGGGTGCGCTCCTTCGTCGTGTTCGAAACCGAGGAGGAGGTCGGCGGCACCTGGTACGTCAACACGTACCCGGGCTGCGCCTGCGACATCCCCTCCAACCTCTACTCTTACTCGTTCGAGCCCAACCCCGGGTGGACGCGCGCCTACCCGCCGCAGCCCGAGATCTGGGAGTACCTGCGCGGCTGCGCTAACAAGCACGGCCTCTACCCGTACATCCGCCTCGGCACGAGGGTCGAGCGCGCGCTCTACGACGAAGACACCGGCTACTGGCGGCTGGCCGCGAGCGACGGTCGACTCGTGACCGCGCGCGTGCTGGTCGGCGCCATGGGCGGCCTCAGCGTGCCCTCCTACCCCGACATCCCGGGCCGCGAGCGCTTCGCCGGCGCGAGCTTCCACTCCCAGCGCTGGGACCACGACTTCGCGCTCGCGGGCAAGCGCGTCGCGGTCATCGGCACGGGCGCGAGCGCGATCCAGTTCGTCCCCGAGATCGCGCCCGAGGCCGCGCGGCTTCACCTGTTTCAGCGGACAGCCCCGTGGGTGCTCCCGCGACCCGACCGCGCGATCACGGCGGGCGAGCAGCGCGCGTTCCGGCGCGCCCCGATCGCGCAGCGCCTGGTCCGCGGCGTGACGTACCTGCTCCACGAGCTGCGCGCGCTCGGCTTCGTGCTGCGGCCCCAGCTCTTGGAGGCCGCCAGCCGGATCGGGCGCTCGCACCTCAAGCAGCAGGTCCCCGACCCGACGCTGCGCGCCGCGCTGACGCCCGGCTACACCATGGGCTGCAAGCGCATCCTGCTCTCGAACGACTACTACCCCGCGCTGCAGCGCGACAACGTCGAGCTCGTGACCGCCGGGATCCGCGAGATCACCGAGCGCGGGCTCATCACGGCGGACGGGCGCGAGCGCGAGGTCGACGCGATCATCTACGGCACGGGCTTTCGCGCCTTCGAACCGCTGCCCCGCGGCACCGTCTTCGGGCGCGACGGCGTAGACATCGTCGACGCCTGGGCGGGCGGGCCCGAGGCCTACAAGGGCACCACCGTGGCGGGCTTTCCGAACATGTTCATCATGACAGGTCCCAACACGGGCCTCGGGCACAACTCGATGGTCTACATCATCGAGTCGCAGGTCCCCTACATCCTGGGCGCGATCAAGATGATCCAGCGCGGCGGCCTGAAGTCGGTCGAGGTTCGCGAGGGCGCGCAGCGGCGCTACAACGCGTGGCTCCAGCGACGCATGCGACGCACCGTCTGGACGACCGGCGGCTGCACGAGCTGGTACCTCGGCGAGCAGGGCAAGAACGTGACGCTCTACCCGGGCTTCACCTTCGGCTTTCGCCGCATGCTGCGGCGCTTCGACGCGGCCGCCTACGAGCTGACGCCGCGGGCCGCCCAGGCCGCGCCGCGGGAGCGTCGACGCGCCGGCGCGGCCTAGAGACCCGCGGGTCCGAGGCGCTCAGCCGCACGCGCCGGCGCGCGTCTCCCCGTCCTCGTAGCAGAACCGCCCGAGCGGGACCGGCTCCGCCATGGACGGCTCGACCGCGAAGCGCATGTCGCACTTCGTCGGCGCCGCCGCTCCGTCCGCGAAGGTCAGCGCCGCGCTGTCGGTCAGCGACTCGCCCGGGAGCGTGTAGCTCCAGGTCTGCGGGCCGCTGTACTCCTTCTCCTCGGTCTCGCCGCGGACCGTGCACTGCATCTTGACGGACACCGGCGCCGCGCCGCTGGGCAGCCCCCGGCCCCGACGCAGCCGCAGGGAGTACTCGAGGCTCTTCTCGTCCGCGCGCTCGCGGAGCGCGATCGTCGGCACGCCGACCGCGGAGACCGGCGCGTCGCCTGGCTCGGGCCGCGTGAGCTGCTCGCACGGGCCGCGCGTCATCGTCCCGCCTTGTAGGCAGCGCGACTCGATCAGCCGCGGCGTGTCGCTCGTTATGGTGTTGTGGAACAGCACCGAGATCTCGCAGCGCTCCGGCGCGGCCTTGACGCCGTCGGCCTCGAACAGCGACGGCTCGTCCTCGTGGGGCGCGCCCGGCTCGACCGCGTCGAGGATGAGCGGCGCGGCGCCCATCACCAGCTCGCCGTCGAGCTCGCACGCGGCCTTGAAGATCACCGCGTCGAACTTCTTCACCGGCTTCGTGACCGTGATCGTCGCGGTCCCGCCGAGGTGCACGAAGCCAGCTCGCTCAGGGTTCCACTCGATCGGCGCGAACGCGAGCTCGAGCGCGCCGAGCTCGACGGGCGCCTCCCCCGGCTTGAACGCGGGAAAGCCCGCGCCGTCGGCCGCTGGGGTCGCGGGCTGGGCTGCCGGCGAGCGCGGGCTCGCCTTCGCGGGCGCGGGCGCCTCTGCGCCCTCGGGCCGCTTCGCGCCCTCCTCCGCACCGCAGGCGCACAGCGAGAGCGAGAGGGTGAGCGCGAGTCGAGCGGGAGTGTGTACGCGGGGCGTGGTCGGCATCGGGGGTGGAACCATAGACCATGTGAAGACATTGGATAAACGCGGTGTAGACCGCGTCGGCGCGCGCTGCAGCGCGAGCGCGTCGCGGTTTCGAGCGCGCGCAGGCCGTATACTCAACACCCCTTATGAACGTCGAAGACCTCATCAGCGCGGTCACCAACGCGCGATCGCTGCCGTGCACCAAGTGCGAGGGCACGAACCCCGTGACCGCGATCTACTGCGCCAGCTGTGGACACCGCGTGCGCTTCCCGTGCCCGAGCTGCGGGCATCAGTGTAGCGACGGCGAGCGGCACTGCCGCGCCTGCGGGTGGTCGCTGACCGACGCCGTGACCCAGGGCGCGCTCGAGGAGCTCGCCGAGCAGAACGAGCGCCGCGCCTCGGACCCGCGGCTGCTGTTCACGGAGCTCACCAAGCTCGGCGCGCGCCGCAGCAGCAAGTTCCGCGCGCGCCGCAAAGACGACGGCGCGCCGCGCTTCCTCAAGGAGGGCACGACGAAGCTCGCGCGCACGCTGCTGCTCAACGAGGCGCGCGCGCTGGAGGGCCTCGACCACCCCAACGTGATCCGGCTGCACGCGGCCCACGAGCACCCCGAGCGAGTCCTGCTCGAGCTGGAGCACGTCAAGTCCGAGGAGCTGCGCTTCCCGCTCTCGATCCCGACGGTCATCGACATCATGCACGGCGTCGCGCGGGCGCTCGCCGCCGTGCACGGGCGCGGCTGGCTGCACGGCGACGTGAAGCCCGGCAACATCCTGATGCGCGCCGACGGCTCGCCGGTGCTGATCGACTTCGAATCGGCGCAGGAGCCAGGGCCCAGCCGCTTCGGCGCCTACACGCCGATGTTCGCCGCGCCCGAGCAGGTGTTCGGGGACCACGTCGACGTGCGCGCCGATGTCTACGCCTTCGGCGTCACGCTCTACCTGCTGTTCATCTACGACCGCGTGCCCTCGCTGCTCGACCCGGAGACCTCGACGCAGCAGGCCATGCAGCAGGTGCTCAAGGCCAAGGTCCGGCGGGCCGCCAACTACCTCGAGGAGGCGACGATCTACGGCGGCGTCGCCCGCAAGAACTCCGTCGGCACCCCGTCGTGGATGGCCGAGGTCCAGGCCCAGCAGCAGCAGCGCCAGACCAAGCTGCCCGGCGCGGCCTCGAACGAGGCGGAGGCGCTCGGCGCGAAGTACTTCTTCTCGGCCGAGCTCGACCGCCTCACGACCGTCAACCGCCGCCTCGACCTGACCCGCGCGCTGCTCGAGCTGGCCTGCGACGCCACCGAGATCGAGCCTGAGCAGCGCCCGCCCGACGGCGCCGCGCTCGTCTCGCGCATGGAGGAGCTCGCGCGGCGAGCCCACGCGGACCGCGAGGAGGTGTCGGCGTGAGCGTCAGCTTCCTCGACGAGAAGACCCTCGAGCGTCGCCTCCGCGCGCTGGGGTGGTTTTGGTTCGATCCGATGAGCCGCTACGAGCGACGCCGCCGGGCGTCCAGCGAGCCGCCGCTGACGGCGACGATCGGGCAGAAGCCCGACGGCGCGATCGAGCGCGTCCGCACCGCGAACAGCACCGCCGGCCGCATGCTGCTGATGGCCGAGCACGACGCGCTCGCCAAGGCGCGGCACGAGAACCTCGCCGCCCACCGCTGGACGGGGATCTACAAGAACCGCCTGTTCGTTGCGACATCTTGGCTTCAGCCGCCCGACGAGACCCAGGCTCCGATCCCGCTGCTGCAGCTGCTGCGGCAGATCGCGAGCGCCGCGCGGGGCGTGGCCGCGCTGCACGACGCCGGCCTCGTGCACGGCGACCTCAAGCCGTCGACGATCCTGCGCGACGAGGATCGCGGGCTGGTCGTCGACCTCAAGCTCGCGCGCCCGCCCGGCCCGCGCGCGGACGCGTCGTACAGCCCGAAGTACGCCGCGCCCGAGCAGATCCTCGAGCAGCACGTCGGCCCGCAGGCGGACGTCTACGCGCTGGGCGTGACGCTCTACGAGCTGTTCATCCGCAACCGCTTCCCGACCCTGCTGCGCGCCTCGCCGGCGCGCCGCGGACCCGGCGGCCCCCAGCAGCAGGCCGCGCCCGAGCCGCTCAGCGCGGTCACCTCGATCGGCGAGTTCATGAACCCGGGCGCGCCGCGCTCGTCCGGGAACAACGAGGACGCGATCGTCGGCGGCAAGGTGATGTTCCGCAGCCAGCTCGCGAACGTCGTCGTGGGGGTGCAGCACGCCGAGCGCATGGGCGCGGTGCTCGAGGTCATCCGCCGCGCGTGCGACATGAACCCGAGGCGCCGCTACGCCGACGCGAGCGAATTCGCCGCGGCGCTCGAGCGGCTGTGCGGCGACGACTCACCGCGCTGAGCGCGACGCGCTGGCGAGGCGTTCGCCCCATGCGGACGTCCCCGCCCGCGCGGGCGCGCCGCGTGTATCGTCAAGGACATGTCGTCTCGCCCCGCCGCGCACCTCATCCTCCCCGCGCTCGCGCTCGCGCTGACGCTCGGCTGCGACGCGAAGCCGAGCGACGACGATCCGCAGACGACGATCGAGCCGGCCGAGACGCACCTGCGCGTCGAGCTCGACGGCGTGACGACAAAGACAGGTCAGCTGATCGGCTGGAACGTCGGCCGCGGGACGCTCTACGCCCCGCCGGGCGATCCGCTGCACCCGGAGTGGCGGACCCCCGAGCTCGCGGCCGCGACCGCGCGGCTCTCGGAGGCCCGCGCGGCCGCTGACACGCCGCCGCTGGTGCGCTTCAGCGGCCTGCAGATCGACGGCGTGCTCGGCGAGGACGGCTACCACTTCTGGGAGCTCGTCGACCCCGCGCGCGGCGTCGCCGACGGCGACAACATGGCGCCCTTTGAGTACTTCGCGCTGATCGACGAGATCGGCGGACAGGGCGCCGCGCCGGTCGTCATGCTCAACTTCGGCTCCGGCACGGCGGCCGAGGCCGGCGACTACGTGACCCACCTCAACGGCGCGGACCCGGCCGACTCGCTCGTGGCGGCGCGTCAGCACTGGGGCCGCGAGGCGCCCTACGGCGTCCGTTGGTTCGAGCTCGGCAACGAGATCCACGCGCTGTGGAACACCGGCTACAGCGCGACCGGGAAGTACTCCTACGCCAACCCCGAGGCGCTGCACGGCGGCGATCCGCCGTGGCACGGGCGCCCGGCCTCGGAGCCCGCCGACTACGCCGCGCGGGCGCTCGAGTACGCCGCGACGACGCGCGCTCGCTCCCCCGACGCGCGCCTGTGGGTCCCGCTGTCGATGGCGGACATGAACGCCTGGGGCGCGGGCACCGACGCCGCGCTCGCGGCCCTCGACCCGCTGCTGCTAGAGCCCTCGGTCGAGGCGGTGGTGGTGCATCACTACCACGTCGACGACGCCGAGACGCAGGGCCTCGAGGACATCAACGATCTGCAGTTCATCGTCGCCGGCGCCGAGCTCTACCGCCCCGGCTTCGCCGCGCTGCGCGAGCGACTCACCGCGATCGGCGAGCGCCGCGGCGCGCCGCTGGAGCTCGCGGTCACCGAGTATCACGTCGCGGGCTTCTTCGCCGGCAGCCGCTTCGAACGCGGCGAGCAGGCGATCGTCGGCCTGGGGATCGCCGACATGCTGCTGCTCTACGCGCAGGAGGGGGTCGCCTACGCCTGCCAGCACATGGCGCTCAACTTCGAGGGCTCCGACGAGCTGCTCTTTGAGACATGGTACAACCCGCTGCGAGCGGACGGCGCGGGCGGGGTCTTCGACGCGCCCTCGCTGCAGACCACCGCGATGATCGCGGCGCGGCTGCACGCCGAGACGGTCCCGCTCGCGGTCGAGCGGGCGGCCCGCGCGAGCGCGCCGGTGGGCGCGGAGACCTTGGAGTACCCGGTGATCCACGCCGCCGCCTTCGTGGATGACGATCGCGCCCGCGCGGCCGTGGTCGCGCTCAACCGCGACCTCGAGGCGGCGCGGGAGCTCAGCCTTGATGTCCCATCGGGCTGGTCGGTGACCGGCGCCGAGGCGTTCGCGCCGGACCGCCCCGATCGACCCAGCGGCGCGGGGCCGGTCCCGATCACGACGCCGACGTGGTCGCAGTCGGTGACGCGCGTCGCGGTGACGCTGCCCGCCCACTCGCTGGTCGCGGTGGACCTCGAGCGCTCGCGATGATCAAGAGGCGAGCTGATGAACCTGCCGACGCTGCCGCCGCGCCAGGGCTACGACCGCTGGGCGCCCTACTACGACGACTACGACAACGCCGTGATCGCGCTCGAGCGGCCGATCGTCGCGCGCCTGATCGGGCCTGACCCCGGGGACACGATCGCCGACATCGGCTGCGGCACCGGCCGCCACGCGCTCCCGCTCGCGCGCGCCGGCGCGCGGGTGACCGGCGTGGACTTCTCGCGGGGCATGCTGCAGGAGCTGCGGCGCAAGCGTCCGCCCGCGACGCTGACGCTGATCGAGCACGACCTGCGCGCCGGCGTGCCGCTGGCCGACGACGCGTTCGACCTCGTGCTCTGCTCGCTCGTGCTCGAGCACCTCGAGGACCTCGCGGGCGCGCTGCGGGAGTTCGCCCGCGTCGCGCGCCCGGGCGGCCGCGTCGTGATCGCGGACCTCCACCCCGAGATGTTTCGACGGGGCCTGCACGCGCGCTTTCGCGTGGGCGGCAACCGAGGCGCGCCTGAGCCCGACGCCGAGAAGATCCAGATCGAGGGGGTCGACCACACCGTCTCCGACTACGTGATGGCGATCGTCGGCGCGGGCCTCGAGATCCGGACCATGTCCGAGCACGCGATGGACGCCGCGACCGCGTCGCGCTCCCCGAGCGCGCGCAAGTACATCGGCGAGCCGATGCTGCTGTGCTTCGAGCTCGCCGCGCCCGGCGGGTGCTAGGATCGTCGCGATGATCCGGCGACGACCCCTGCTGCGCGGGCTCCCAGCGCTCGCGCTCGCCGCCTGCAGCCCGCGCGTCGAGTCGAGCTCGCCGCGCGCCGGCGGCCGCGAGCCCGTCGACTTCCGCAGCGCGCACGCGCGGTTTCAGACCGCGCTCTCGATCGACGGCCCGAGCCCGTCGAAGTGGGCGGAGCACGACCCGCCCGACGGTGTTGAGCAGATCCGCTACCGCTCGGGCGAGCTCGAGCTCATGGCCTGGTACGCGCGCCCGCTGCCGGTGACGCGCACCGCGACGATCCCGGCGCCGGCGCTCGTCTACTTCCACAACGACTTCGTGTTCACGCCCGCGGCCTTCGCCGCGACCGAGCCGTTTCGCGGGGCGGGCTGGGCCGTGCTGTGCCCGACGCTGCGGGGCGAGAACGGCAACCCGGGGCGCTTCGAGCTGCTGCGCGGCGAGCTCGACGACGCCCGCGCCGCCGTGCGCTGGATCCACGCGCGACCCCAGATCGACGGCGCGCGCGTATACGCCTTCGGGCACTCGATCGGCGGCGGCGTGGCGGCCATGCTCTCGCTGTTCAACGACGAGCCGGTCCGCCGCACCGGCAGCTGCGGCGGCCTCTACGTGCCCAGCACCTTCGGGCGCTGGGCGGAGTCCAAGCGCAACAGCCGGCTGATCCGCTTCGACCCGCAGGACCCGATGGAGTGCGAGCTGCGGGTGCTCGGCCCGCATCTCGATCAGATGGTGCGCGAGCACGTCGCGTACATCGGCGACGACGACCCGTGGTTCATCAAGAACGCCGAGGCGACGATGGCGCGACCCGGCGCGCGCGAGTCGATGCTGTCGATTGAGCGCGTGCCGGGCGATCACATGAGCTCGCTGGAGCCGGCGCTCGCGGACTTCCTGCGCCGCGCCGAGGTCGACCGACGATCGTGACGCCGCGCGCTCCCGCGCGTTCGCAGCCGCCCCGACGCGCCCGAGCTGACACGCGCCCTAACGCGCCGTGGTTTCGCGCGCGGGCGAGGCTCGCTATGTCGTCGCGGTAGTACCCTCCCCGGGTGGAGCGCGGGGTCGACGAGAGCGAGCCGGAGGCGCTGCGCGCCCGGCTCTCCCGGCTCCTCGACGCGCTGGTCTACCCGCCGACGCGCGCCGCCGACAACGACGAGCTGCGCCGCGCTCGAGTCGCGGCGATGTTCTTCCTGATCGGCACGGTCGTCGCGCTCGGGCCCCTCGCCGACCACTGGCGCGCCGGCCAGTACTCGCTGTTCGGCAAGCTGCTGATCCTCTGGGTCGCCTGCCCCGCGCTGCTCGTGGCCACGCGCCTCGGGCTCGCGGTGACCCGCGCCGGGCTCCTCCTGGGGCTCATCGGGCTCGTGAGCCTGGCGCTGTCGGCCTTCGAGTTCGGCTCGCTCGAGAGCCCGCCGATGCTCGGCATGATGATCCTGCCCTCGATCATCGTGTACCTCAGCGGCGTCCGCAGCGGCGCGCTGGTCACCGTCGGGGTCGTCGGGATCTACACGTCGCTGGGGCTCACGCTCGACCCCAAGCCCGAGGGCTGGCAGGCGCAGCTGATCGGGACCGGCGGCATCATGCTCTGCGCGACGCTGGCCTCGATCTCGTTTGAGCTGCAGCGGCACCGCGCGCGCGCGCTGCTGCAGCGCGCCCGCGAAGAGGCCGAGGCCGCGCGCGACGTCGCCGAGGCCGCCCGCGACGAGGCCGCCGCCTCGCGCGACGCGGCCGAGCGCGCGCGTCAGCGAGCCGAGCGCGCGAGCGCGGCGAAGAGCGAGTTCTTAGCCAACATGTCCCATGAGATACGCACGCCGATGAACGCGGTCATCGGCATGACCGGGCTGCTGCTCGAGACCGAGCTCAACGCGGAGCAGCGCAGCTTCACCGAGATCGTGCGCAGCAGCGGCGAGGCCCTGCTCGCGCTGATCAACGACATCCTCGACTTCTCGAAGATCGAGGCGGGCGAGCTGCAGATCGAGCGCGTGCCCATGAGCGTGCGCGAGTGCGTCGAGAACTCGGTCGAGGTCCTGGCCGTCGCGGCGGCGGCGAAGCGCGTCGAGCTCGCCTTCCACATCGATCAGGACGTCCCGGTCGGGCTCGTCGGCGACCCGACGCGGGTGCAGCAGATCCTCGTCAATTTGATCGGCAACGCGGTCAAGTTCACGTCGGAGGGCGAGATCGTCGTCACGGTCACCGCCGAGCCCGTCGTCGACGGGGACGAGCGCGTCCGGCTCTCCTTCGGCGTGCGCGACACCGGGATCGGCATCAAGGCCGAGGCGATCGGGCGCCTGTTTGACGCCTTCACGCAGGAGGATGAGTCGACGACGCGGCGCTTCGGCGGCACCGGGCTCGGGCTCTCGATCTGCAAACGCTTGGTCGAGGCGATGGGCGGGCGTATCTGGGTCGAGAGCGAGCTGGGCGTCGGCTCGACCTTTCGCTTCACGATGACGGGCGCGCCCGCGCCCTACGTCCGCCCGCGCTACCTCGAGGGCCCGAGCGAGGCGCTCGCGGGTCGACGCGCGCTGGTCGTCGACGACAACGCGACCAACCTGAAGATCGTCGAGCGCTACCTCGAGTCCTGGGGCCTGCGGCCGCACACCGTCCGCTCCGGCCGCGAGGCGCTCGCGGCCCTCGCCGCGCGCCGAGGCGCCGACGAGCGCTTCGAATGCGCCGTCCTCGACATGCACATGCCGGGGATGGACGGCCTCACGCTCGCGCGAAGGATCCGCGAGCTGCCCGGCTGCGAGCGCGTGCCGCTGCTCATGCTGACCTCGCTCGGGCAGCGCGAGCCGAACTCGGAGCTCGCGCTGTTCAGCGCGTTCCTGACCAAGCCGCTCAAACCCTCGCGCCTCTACAACGTGCTGCTCTCGCTGTTCGCCCCCGACGCCGGGGCCGACGTCGGCGACGCGCGATCGCGCCGCGATCACGCCGCGCGCCGTCCCGCGCTCAAGGGGCTGCGCGTGCTCTTGGCCGAGGACAACCGCAACAACCAGCGCGTCGCCCAGCTCTCGCTCGAGCGCCTCGGGCTGCGCTCGGACGCGGTCGCCAACGGCGAGGAGGCGGTCATCGCGATACAGGAGCGGGGCTACGACGTGATCTTGATGGACGTGCACATGCCCGAGCTCGACGGGCTCGGGGCGACCGCCCTGATCCGCGCGCTCCCGGGGATCGAGCAGCCGTTCATCGTCGCCGTCACCGCCAACGCGACGATGCAGGACCGCCAGCGCTGCCTCGACGCCGGCATGGACGAGTACATCAGCAAGCCGTACCGGATCCGCGATCTCGAGCGCGTGCTGGTCGCGTACGCGCGTTCGGGCCGCGCGCCCACGTCATCGCCCACGTCGTCGCCCACGCCGCTGCCCGCGTCACCGCGCGCGCCCGCGCGGTCGCCCGCGCTGGACACCGACGCGTTCGCGGGGCTGTTCGAAATGCTCGGGACCGACGACCGCGAGGAGCTCGGCGAGTTCATCGACGACTTCCTCATCACCGTCGGCGAGCTCGTCGCGCAGCTCCAGCGCGCGGCGGCTGAGCGCGACGCCGCAGCGCTGCACACGGCCGCGCACACGCTCAAGGGCAACAGCGCGACGCTGGGCGCGCGCGAGCTCGCGGCCCACGCCGACGCGCTGCAAGACGCCGCCGCCGAGGCCGGCGCGGTCGACGACGAGCTCGCCCGCCGCGCGGCCCAGACCGACACGCTGTATCATCGCTTCCTCGCCGCGCTCGAGCGCGAGCGCGCGAGCTGGTGAGCACCCCCCGGGGGCTCGACCCCCGCTGGCGCGCGCGCGACGTGAATTTCTAGCGCGCCCGCAGCGTCCTGGCACCAGGGAGAGGAGAATCGTGAACGGTAAGAACACACTCTACAGCGCGCTCGCGCTCCTGACCTCGGCGGCGCTCGCCAGCGGCTGCGCGATCGTCCGCCCGGGCGAGGTCGGCGTCAAGAGCCGCTGGGGCAAGCTCGGTGACAGGGTCTATCAGCCAGGTCCCGTCGGGATCAACTACCTGACCAGCCGGATGCACCGCGTGCCCACGCGGACCGTCAACCGCGAGGTCCAGCTCAACCTGCCGTCGAAGGAGGGCCTCAACGTCAGCGCCGAGATCTCGATCCTCTACCACATCGAGCCGGAGAAGGCGCCCGACGTGATCCGCGAGGTCGGCCTCGACTACGAGAACGTGCTGATCCTGAGCGTGTTCCGCTCGGCCTCCGCGGACATCTGCGCGCGCTTCTTCGCCAAGGACATGCACTCGGGCAAGCGCGCCGAGATCGAGGAGGAGATCCGCAAGGAGATGGACAACCTCTTGGCGCAGCGCGGCTTCACGATCGAGGCGGTGCTGCTCAAGAGCATCAGCCTCCCTCCGGGCCTGTACGGCGCGATCGAGGGCAAGCTCGAGGCCGAGCAGGAGGCGCAGCGCATGCAGTTCGTGCTGCAGCGCGAGCAGCAGGAGGCGCAGCGCAAGAAGATCGAGGCGGAGGGCGTCCGCGACGCCCAGAAGGTGCTCGCCGACGGCCTGTCCGACGAGATCATCGAGTGGCGCAGCCTCGAGGTCCTCGAGCGCCTCGCAAGCTCGCCGAACGCGAAGCTGATCATCACCGACGGCGACACGCCGGTGTTGATCAATCAGGACGAGCCGAGCGGCAAGCGGCGCTAGCGAGCGCCAGCGCGCTCGAGAGTCACGCGCGCGGCCGGGCGCCGCCCCGGTACAACGAGAACGCAAAAAAAACTGCTCGCGCTGTGTAGGGATCGCCGGGCTCGCTCGACGACCCCGCTCACCACGAGTGATCCATGCACGGAGTCAGCGAAGGCCATCGTCTCCATCGCGCGCGGGCCCGTCTCGCCGCGCGCGCCTTGCCCCTCCCCCTCGCTCCGGCCTCATCAGCGCCTGCGGCCCCGGCTGCTCGCAGACGGAGGCCGAGGTCCACGCCGCGGGCGCGCGCGCGCGGGCTGGTCTCGCCGACGATCCGGCGCGCTTCGTCGCCCCGAGCACGCCGTCGCCCCCCGGTTCAGGCCGCGTCGGGGTGACGCAGTCGCGCTTCTAGATCGCCTATCCTCGCTGCATGCTGGTGGACACCGAGGAGGCGACGCGGCCGGTCGAGCTCCACAGCGGCCCCACGATCGCGGCGCCTTCGCGGCGCGAGCCCGCGCCGCGCGACAAGTCAATCAGCCCCGGCGAGCAGGTTGGCCGCTTCACGATCCTGCGCAGCCTCGGCGCGGGCGGGATGGGCGTGGTCTACGAGGCGCACGATCCAGACCTCGGCCGCAAGGTCGCGCTGAAGCTCATGATCGGCGACGGCCCCGAGGCCCGCGCGCGGCTCCGCCGCGAGGCCCAGGCCATGGCTCAGGTAACGCACCCCAACGTCGCGACGGTCCACGAGGTCGGTGAGGTCGCCGCGTCGGTCTACGTGGCGATGGAGCTGATCGAGGGCGAGACGCTGGGCGCGTGGCTCTCGACCCCGCGAGACTGGCCGGAGCGACTGCGGATGCTGCTCGCCGCGGGCGAGGGCCTCGCGGCGGCCCACGCCGCCGGGCTCGTGCACCGCGACTTCAAGCCCAGCAACGTCATGGTCGGCGCGGACCAGCGGCCGCGCGTGCTCGACTTCGGCCTGGTCCGCAGCGCGGCGATCGAGGAGCGCGACGCGTCGCCGGCGACGACGACGCCGGCGCGGTCGGGCGCGCGCGAGCTCGGGAGCCCGCTGACGCGCGTGGGCTCGGTCATGGGCACGCCGGCGTACATGTCCCCAGAGCAACTTTCGGGCGCTGAGGTCGACGCGCGCAGCGACCAATTCAGCTTCTGCGTCTGCGCCTTCGAGGCGCTGCTGGGCGCGAGCCCCTTCCCCGCCGAGACGATCACGGAGCTGCGCGCGAGCATCCGCGAGGGCCCGCGGGTGCCGGCGCGCGGCTCGCTGCCGGCGCGCGTCTCCTCGATCATCCTCCGCGGCCTCGATCCCGATCCCGCGAACCGCTGGCCGTCGATGGACGCGCTGCTCACGGCGCTGCGCGAGCCGCTCGCGCTCCACGGCGACCCAGAGCGCGACATCGCGGTGGGCCGCCGCCAGCGGACCGCGCTGCTGCTCCTGCTCGTCGCGCTGCTCCTCGTGACCAAGCTCGTCGTCGAGTCCATCGGCGATCCGGCGGTGCTGTTCGCCGATCCCGTCAACGGGCTGTGGTTCATGAGCGTGGTCGTCCCGATCGCGCTGCTCGTCATCCTGGCGGCGCGACGCTGGGTCGGGCGCAACCGCGTCAACCGTCACATCCTCACGCTGCTGGCGACCTACGCCGTCTCGATGTGGCTGAACCGGCTGGTCGGCGTCGCGCTCGACATCGGCTGGCCAGAGATCTTCATCTTCGACTTCGTCGCGTACACCTGCTTGTCGCTGCTCGGCGGGAGCACGATCCACCGCTCTCTCTACGGGCTCGCGGCCGGGCTCGCGCTCGCGTTCGCGTTCGCGTGCGCGCGCCCGCAGCTCGCCCCCCAGGTGGGCCTCCTCGTCAACATCGGATCGCTCGCCGCCCTCGCGCTCGTCTGGCGAGGCAACCGCGACCAGGCGACCGCCGAGGCGGCGATGACCCGGAGTCTCTCGAGCTAGCGCCCGCTGCTCACCGCGACTCGACGCGCGAGCGTCACGACGAGCCCGCGCCCGCGCCCGCGCCCGCGCTCGTCGGCGAGGGTCAGCGCGCGCGCCTCGAGGCGCTGTACAACGACGACATGGCGGTCCTGCGCCGGTTTCGCCGCTGGTTCCCGCCGCCGCAGGCGCCCGCGCCCGCGCCCGAGGCCGCGCTGCAACACCTGCCTCCTCAGCCAGGAACGCTAGAGCGCGACGATCTCGACGCGGTGATCGTCGTGCTCGCGACCGTCGCGGACGTGGTCGAGGCCGTCGGCGCGACGCCCACGGGTCGCATGGCCGACGCGGTCGACCTGCTCGATCGCCTGCTGCCCAACGCCGCCTGACGCCCGCGCGCTACCACGAGATCCTGCGGCGGTACTCGGGCGAGCTCGCGGAGCCGTGCACGGCCCGACGCGCTCGGGCCTGGGCTGGCGGATCGACAACCTCCCGCAGCGCTTCACGCTGCTCTCGGGCGAGTAGCGCGAGCGCGCGCGCTCACGCGAAGACGGAGAGGACCATCCCCAGCGTAGACCAGTCCACGCGGGGGTCCGTCATCAACGCGCCGACCGTCCACAGCTCGACCGTGGTCTGCTCCGAGTCCCCCGCCCCGAACACGGTGCCCGCCGCCTCGGTCTTCCGGAGCGCGCCCAGCTCGGTCGCCGTCAACGCGACCGAGAACAGGTGACCGTGGTGCGCCGAGAGCGTGCCCGCGAGCTGGCGACCGCCGCGCGGCGTGAAGCGTGCGGGGTCGATGTCGACGCCGGTCTCCTCCCGCACCTCCTCGGCCGCGACCGCCTGCGGCGAGAGCGTCGGATCGTAGGCCGAGCCGCCCGGCAGCTCGTGGACGAAGCCATCCGCCGTGCGGACCGGCGCGCGGAACTCTCGGATGAGCACGAGCTCGGTCTGTCGCCAGTCCTCGGCGACCGGGCCGTGCAGCACCACCGTGCTCATGTCGCAGCGGGCGAAGACCCACTCGTTGGTCTTGTGTCGCCCCTCCGCCGCGACCCAGACCTTGACCTTGAGGATCCAGGCGAACGGGACCGTGGCCCGCGACGGCTGGAACGACCACAGCAGGTTGGCGTGGTCGAGCCGGTTGCCGGCGGCCTCCTGGGCCGCGAGCCAGGCCTGGAAGGCCGGCGTTCGCCAGGCGCGAAGCGGCACGAGGCGCGCGCCGCCGCTGCGCGGAGCTGGCGCTCCGAGCAGGTCGAGCGCGGCGCTGACGGTCGCGCGGAGGGTGTGGACGACCGGCGCGCCGTGCTCGCTCGCCAGCCACGCGAGGTACTTGCACTTCGGCGCCTCGGCGGGGTAGCCCAGCACGACCTTGCCCGAGGACGCCCAGATCCCGAACTCGACGTTGGTCGTGAACGCGGGCATCCGCTCGAGCTCGCGGGGCACCCAGAACAGGATGACGTCGGCGGCCTGCAGCGCGTCGCGCTCCCAGGTCACCTGGTCGAGGTAGCTGCCCCGCCACTGGCCGTCGGCGCTCTCGGGCACGAAGACCACGCCCTCGAAGCCCAGCTCTCGCAGCAGCCGCAGCGCGTCGGGGCGCCACGAGGGCGGCGCGTCGCCGCGCGGGGTCGGCCCGGCGAGGAAGATCGACGCGGACCACGACGGGGGGAAGGGTTGTTTTGCGTAGACGATGTCCACGGGCACCTCTGACGACAGGGTAGAGGATCTTTCGCGACGCCGTAGCTCACCCCGGCTTGCGGAACTTCAGCGCGAACTTGTCGCTGTACTGCCCGTCGCCCTCGCCGCGCCAGGGCAGCGCGTTCCAGTCGCGGGTGTCCGCCGGGTTGCGGAGAAAATCTGACTCTCCAGCCAGCTCAAAGCCGGCCGCCTGCAGCTCCTCGCGGACCAGCGCCTCCTCGACCCGGTGCAGCGTCTTCGACTGCGTCGCGCCGTCGCCCTCGCGCGCCGAGGCGTCGATGATGACGTAGTAGCCGCCGGGCTTGAGCGCGCGGAGCACCGCCTTGTTGTGCGCCGCGCGGTCGATGCCCTGCCACTCGAAGTCGTGATAGAAGAGCACGTTGACCACGCGGTCGAGCTGCCCCTCGAGCTCGGGCGGCAGCGGATCGCTGAAGTCGCGCACGACGGAGACGACCGCGGCGTTGACCGGCTTGGCGAGCCGCTCCGCCCAGCCCTGCTTGGCGAAGCGCTCGATGATGAACTCGGTGTTCTGCCCGTAGACCACGCCCTCGGGGCCGACGGCGCGCGCGAGCAGCTCGGTCGTGTAGCCCGTGCCCGCGCCGATGTCGGCGACGCGCATGCCGGGCGCGAGCTCGCAGAAGCGCAGCAGCTCGGCCGGGGCGCGCCGCTCGTCGGCCTTGCGATCCTCCTCGCTGCGGTCCTCGGCGGCGACGAGCGCGTCGGCGTCGATGGACGACGCGGGCGCGGGCTGCTGGGCCGCTGGCTGGGGTGTCGCCGCGGGCGTCGCCGCGGGCTCCCCGGCGCGCTCCGGCGGCGCCTTGGTCGCGTCGCCGGAGGAGGCGCACGCGGAGGCGAAGAGGCAGCAGGCGAGCGTCAGCGCGACGGCCGAGCGCCTGCGCGAAGTCGAGCGAGAGCCGATCATGGCGGCATCGTAGCAGCCTGTAGCGAAAATCTGCGGCTGCCCGATACTGCGGGGGTCATGCCTCGACGCCACGCGCCCCCCGCTCCGCGAACGAGCTGGATGATGACCGCCGCCGCCGCCCTGACGCTCACGGCCTGCGTCGAGCCGCTGCCGGAGCTCGCGGACGCGCACCGCGACCTCAGCGCGGCGCTGCCCGTGTTCCCCGGCGCCGAGGGCTTCGGGACCGACACGCCGGCGGGCCGCGGCGGCGCGGTGCTGCGCGTCACGAGCCTCGCGCCCGACGGCGAGGGCTCGCTGCGCGCCGCGCTCGCGGCCGACGGCCCGCGCGTGGTCGTCTTCGAGATCTCGGGGACGATCGAGCTCACCGAGCACCTGCGGATCGAGCGGCCCTTCGTGACCGTCGCCGGGCAGACCGCGCCTTCGCCGGGCGTGACGATCGCGGGCGCCGGCCTCGAGATCACGACCCACGACGTGCTCGTGCAACACCTGCGCATTCGGCCAGGCGACAACGAGCGCGGGCCGAAGCCGGAGAACCGCGACGCGGTGCAGATCCTCGGCGCGCCCGACGGCTCACGCGAGGTCTTCAACGTCGTCATCGATCACTGCAGCCTCTCGTGGGCCGTCGACGAGATCGGGAGCACCTGGTACAAGGGCGTGCGCGACGTCACCTGGTCGAACAACCTCGTCAGCGAGGGGCTGTGGAACAGCCTCCACCCCGAGCAGCCGCACAGCAAGGGCATCCTGATCGGCGATCACTCGCGCCGCGTCGCAGTCATGGGCAACGTGTTCGCGCACAACAACGACCGCAACCCCGTGATCGGGATGGACGCCACGGCGGTCGTCGCCAACAACCTGGTCTACGACCCAGGTCAGTTCGCGATCGTGCTCTACAAGGGCGGCGGCTGCTGCCCGATCCTCGGCAGCGTCGAGTCCAACGCGATGATCCCCGGCGTGGCGACCTGGGACGACGCGCCGACGCTGCACCTGACGACCAAGGTCCACGAGGACACGCACGTGTACGAGGCCGACAACGGCCGCGTGCGCACCGACGTCGGCGAGGGGATCTGGGCGAGCGCGCCGCCGGTGAGCGTGACGCCCATGACGATCGTGCCGGCGGCTGAGCTCGAGGGCGCGCTGCTGCCCCGCGTCGGCGCGCGCCCGACCGATCGTGATGAGGTCGACGCCCGGGTGATCGCTGACATCATCGCGCGCGCGGGCGGGCCGATCGACAGCCCGGCCGACGTCGGCGGCTACCCGCAGCTCGCCGAGAACGCGCGCGCGCTGACGCTGCCCGAGGACCCCGACGGCGACGCGGACATGGACGGCTACACGAACCTCGAGGAGTGGCTGCACGCGCTCGCGGCCGAGCTCGAGGGCTGATCGTAAACTCGCTGGAGGATCCCGATGTCTCACGAACCACGCACCCGCTCCCCCGCCGCCCTGCTGCTCTTCGCGCTGCTGCTGCCAGCGCTGCACGGCTGCGGCGACGACGGCTCGCCGACGAGCGCGAGCGAGGGGCAGACGGACGGCCAGACCGACAGCCAGACCGACGGCCAGAGCGGCACGAGCGCGGGCGAGACCGCGGCCGCGTGCGAGCTGCCGGAGAGCGAGAGCCCCAGCCAGACCGCGATGATCACGGTTCGCAACGACAGCGCCGCGCCGGCCTTCGTGCTGCCGAAGTCCGCGTACGCCTGCAACTACGACCGCGACCTTCCCCGACGGCGCCGCGATCGTGATCCAGTAGCGGCGAGCGAGAAAATTCGCGGAGGCGAGATTGTTCCCGCGCCGCGTCGGCGTGGAACAAAACCCGCGCTCACGCCCACGCGCCCTTCACTCGGAGCGGCGCAGCGGGCATGATCACATGCATACCATGCGACGTCTTGCACTTCATACTTGTCTCCTCGCCCTCCCCGCCCTCGCCGCGACCGCGGCCACGCAGCTCAACACCCCGACGGCCAAGGCCTGCGGCGGCACGTTCTGCGACAACTTCCCCGGCGCGTTGCCGGTGGACCAGACCGGCGAGACGATCCTGTTCGTCGTCGACGGCCCGGACGTCGAGGCGCACGTCCGCATCCAGTACGACCCCGAGACGAACGCCGACAAGTTCGCCTGGGTGATCCCGATGCAGTCGGTCCCGCAGTTCAGCGTCGGCTCGGACCTCTTGTTCGAGAACCTGCTCAACGGGACGGTGCCCCAGTACGGGCTTAACTCGATCTCGTGCAACGGCGACGGTGACGGTGACGGTGACGGCGACGGCGACGGTGACGGTGACGGCGACGGCGTCGACGTCGTCCTCTCGGA
Source organism: Polyangia bacterium (assembly GCA_030430565.1). GTDB lineage: Bacteria > Myxococcota_A > Polyangia > Nannocystales > Nannocystaceae > JACKDW01. Next base: position 360,658 of record JAUIKS010000001.1, on the reverse strand, counting down.
GACCGTCGGCGCCTTCGACGTGGTCGTGCTCCAGGGCCAAGACGTCGACGGCCTGATGCAGTGGCTGGCCGACAACGACTACGAGCAGGACCCCGAGGCGGCGCCGATCTTTCAGGAGTACCTGGACGAGGGCTTCTTGTTCGCGGCCTTCAAGCTGACCCAAGGCGCCGACATCGATCAGATTCACCCCGTCACGCTGAGCTTCGACGCGGCGGAGCCCTGCGTGCCGCTGCGGCTCACGCGGATCGCGGCGGGCGAGGACATGGACGTGCGCGCCTTCTTCCTCGGCAACGCGCGCACCGTCCCGAGCAACTACCGGCACGTGCTCGTCAACCCGCTCAAGATCGACTGGCTCAACCTGCAGAGCATCGCCGAGAACTACAAAGAGGTCATCACGCTCGCGGTCGACGCCTTCGGCGCCGATGGTCACGCCTTCGTGACCGAGTACGCGGGCCCGAGCAACGTCGTCTCCACCTTCAACCTCCACAACGACAACTGGAGTGGCGACGCCTTCCTCGGCCTCGACGCGGTCCTCGTCGCCGACGAGCTCACCGACCAGAACCTCGCCTACTGCGAAGCGGACTTCTGCGAGTTCCTCCACCCGCTGATCGAGGGGCTGATGAGCCAGTACCTCCCGGTCCCGGACGGTCTCGAGCAGGCCGAGTTCTACTCGTGTCTCAGCTGCTTCGAAGGACTGATCGACCAGGTCGCCTGGGACGACGCCGCGTTCGCCAGCGCGATCGATACGCGCGTCGTCAAGCCAGGGCTGCACGCGCAGGAGCTGCTCGCGACGTGGCCGTACCTGACGCGCCTCTACACCTCGATCTCGCCGGCGGAGATGACCGAGGACCCGATCTTCCACACCAACCCCGACCTCGGCGACGTCAGCAACGTGCGCACCGCGACGCGGGAGTTTTTATGTGACGATCAGGGATCGCTCGTGACCCTGCCGGACGGGCGCGAGGTCTACATCCCGCAGGGCGAGGGCTGGCCCGCGTTCCAGGACGAGATGCCCTACGAGGAGGACGTCGAGCAGATCGCGCTGATGGGCGCGCCGCAGGCCATCGTCGACAACACGGAGATCATCGACGAGCTGCTGCTTCAGTGGAATCAGATGAACGGCTGGCCCAAGGACCCGGTCGACACGGACGGCACCGACGGCACTGACACGGGCGGCACCGACGGCACTGACGGCACTGACGGCACGGGCGACCCGAGCGGGTCGGACGGCTCCGCGGGCTCCGCCGGGCCCACCGGCGGCAGCGACGGCGCGAGCGACTCTGCGGGCGAGAGCGGCACGGACAGCGGCGGCGGCACCGAGGGCGAGGGCGAGGGCTGCGGATGTCGCGGGGACGCGCGCGGGGCCCCGGGCTCGCTCGCGCTCCTGCTGCTCGCCGTGGGCCTCGGTCGACGCAGGAGCGGGCGACGCCGCCGGTAGCTCGCGCCAAACGAGCGTGTTCATAGGGCATACTGGCCCGACGAGCCGTGCGACCGTCGGGCTACTCCATCCTCGAGACCCTGCACAGCAGCGAACGGACGCTCGTGTACCGGGCGGTGCACACCGCGACCGGCGCGCGCGTCGTGCTGAAGCTGCCGACCAACCCGAGGCCGGGGCGCGCGCTGCTCGACCAGCTCGGCCGCGAGCGCGCGCTGCTGCGCGAGCTCGCCGATGTCCCCGGGGTCCCGCGCGCGCTGGCGACTGAGCGCGTCGACGGGCGCGCGGCGATCGTGATGGACGACATCGGCGCGCGCGCGCTCTCGGCCTGGCTGCAGGGCGGGGGGCTGCGCCACGCCGAGCTGCTCTCGCTCGCCGCCCGCGCCGCGCGGGCGCTCGCGCGGGTGCACGCGCGCGGGATCGTGCACCGCGACGTCTCCCCCGACAACCTGGTCTATGCGCCAGACTCGGACGAGCTGCAGCTGATCGACTTCGGGCTCGCGCGCAGGATCGAGGACGCGAGCCCGCCGCGCGCCGGCGCGATCGAGGGGACCCTCGAGTACATGTCGCCCGAGCAGACCGGGCGCGTCCCGAGGCCGCTCGACGCCCGCGCGGACCAGTACTCGCTGGGCGCGACGATGTACCGCGCGCTGACCGGGCGACCGCCCTTCGTCGGCGAGAGCCCGGCGGAGATCGTCCACGGTCACATCGCGCGCCGACCCGCGCCGGTCCACGCGCTCGCGCCCGAGCTGCCGGAGCTCGTGAGCGACACGATCGCGCGGATGCTCGCGAAGAGCCCCGAAGATCGGTACGCGAGCGCGAGCGCGGCCGCGGACGCGCTCGAGCGCTGCGCCCGTCGCCTGCGCGCGCGCCGAGGGCGAGGCGTGGCGGAGGAGGAGGAGGAGGAGGAGGAGAAGCTCGACGCGCCGCCCTCCCTCGAGCTCCCCTCGCGGCTCTACGGCCGCGCGCGCGCCCACGAGACGCTGCTCAACGCGTTTCGCCGCGCGACCCTCGGCGGACGCGAGTTCGCGCTCATCAGCGGCCTCTCCGGCGTCGGCAAGAGCGCGCTGGCCCAGTCGCTGCGCGGTCCGGCCGCGCGCGCGGGCGGCTACTTCGTCTCCGGCAAGTTTGACCTCTACAAGCGCGACCTCCCCTACAGCGCGCTGCTCGAGGCCTTCGGCGCGCTCACGCGACTCCTGCTCAGCGACCCAGAGATCGACGTCGAGCGCTGGCGCGCGCGCGTCAGCGCGACGCTGCGGGAGGACGCGCCGCTGCTCATCGCCGTGCTCCCAGATGTCGCGCACTTGGTCGAAGAGACATATCAAACCACCCGCGTCGCGCACGACGTCGCGGAGCGCCGGTTTCAGCGCGCCTTTCAGGGCTTCGTCCGCAGCCTCGCGGTCCGCGAGCAGCCCGTGGTCGTGCTGCTCGACGACCTGCAGTGGGCCGACCGCGCCTCGCTCGCGCTGCTCGAGGGGCTGCTGCGCGACGAGCAGCTCCGCTACGCGCTGATCATCGGGACGCGCCGCAGCGACGAGCTCGACCACGATCACCCCGTCTCGCTGGCGCTGTCGCGGATGCGCGAGGGCTCGGAGGGCTTCGCCGAGCTCTCGCTCGCGCCGCTCTCGCGCGAGGAGGTGACCGCCCTGCTCGCCGACACGCTCGCGCAGCCGCCCGCGCGCGTGCGCGAGCTCGCCGAGCTCTGCATCCTGAAGACCGAGGGCAACCCGCTGTTCCTCCGCAGCCTGCTGCACGAGCTCCGCGACGAGGGGCTGATTCGCTGGCGCGGCGAGACCGGCGAGTGGAGCTGGGACGCGCGCCGCGTGCACGAGGTCGATGTCGGCGACGGCGCGACCGAGCTGCTCGCGCGCCGGCTCGCCACGCTGCCGCGGGCGACCCAGCGGCTGCTCGGGCTCGCGGCCACCGCCGGGGACCGCTTCGACGAGGAGGCGCTCGCGCTCGCCCGCGAGCTGCCGCGCGCCGAGCTCGCGCTCGCGCTCGCGCCGGCGCTCGCGCAGGGCCTCGTGCTCGCGCGCGCGGACGACGAAGCGCCCGACGCGGGCGACAACCGGGCGCTGCGCTTCGCCCACGATCGCGTGCGCGAGGCCGCCCACCAGCTGCTCTCGGAGGACGAGCGCGCGCGGCAGCACGCGAGCTACGGGCGCGCGCTGCTCCGCCTGCTCGACGACGCCCAGCTCGACGAGCGCGTGTTCGAAGTCGTCGGTCACCTGAACGCGGCCGCGCCGCTGCTGCGCGCCGACGAGCGCCTCACGCTCGCCCGCCTCAACCACCGCGCGGGGGGCCGCGCGCGCGCGTCCGCTGCCCACGAGACGGCGCTCGCGCTGTGCAGCCGGGGGATCGAGCTCGGCGGCGACGCGGTCTGGCGCGAGGACTACGGGCTCGCGCTCGACCTCCACATCGGCGCCGCCGGGGCCGCGCTGGCGTGCGCGCGCTTCGATCAGATCGACCGCTATATCGAGCTCGCGCTCCCCCGGATCACGCGGCCCCTCGATCGCGCGCGCCTGCTCGAGGTCCGCCTGGAGTCGCTCGTGATCACGCAGAACGCCCAGGCCGTCTCGCTGGCGCGATCGCTGCTCGCCTCGCTCGACGTCGAGCTCCCGCGGCGCCCCAGCAGGCTCTTGGTGCTGCGCGAGGTCCTCTCGATGCGCGCCGCGCTCGCGCGCCGGACCATCGACGGCCTCATCGACGGCCCGCCGCTGCGCAGCCCCAGGCTCCAGCTCGCTATGCGGGTGCTCTCGCTGCTGGGCGCCCTCGCGGGCATCACCGACGAGCTGCTGATGGTAGTAGCGAGCCACCGCCAGCTCCGTATCAGCCTGTCCCATGGAACATCCACAGAGACGGCGCAGGCGCTGTGCATGCACGCCGCGATCGTCGGCGACCTGGTCCGCGACATCGACTACGCCTACGCCTGCGCGCAGGCGGCGGAGCGCCTCATCGAGCGCGACCCGCAGGCCGACGTGGCCCCGCGCGTCCGCGTGATGGCGTCGTCGCTGCTGCGCTCGTGGCGGGACCCGCTGAGGAAGATCTGGGCCGACACGCGCGACGCCAAGCGCCTGGGCCTCGAGCGCGGCTCGCAGGAGATCGCGTTCTTGACGGCGACCACGCAGGATCACTACGCGGTCCTGATCTCGCGCCCGCTGCCGGCGGCGGAGCAGGAGTCGCGCGAGTCCATGCGGCAGCTCGAGCGGGGCATGCAGCACGCGCGCGTCATCGGCAAGGAGCTGCCGTGGCCCTCGCGGCAGTTCATGCTCTGCCTCATGGGACAGGCCGAGGACCCCGCGACGCTGCGCGGCGAGATCTTCGACATCACGACGCGCTACCCGGGCTTCGACCCTGGCGAGGAGACCGCGGCGAAGTGGGCGATCAACTACTACCAGATCCTCCTGCAGTACCTGTTCGGGCGCCACGAGGAGGTCGTGCGCGCCGCCGAGGAGCTCGCGGCGGATCCCTTTCACTTGGTGGAGGGGCGCAGCCTCAACAGCCCGGTGCACCTCTACACCGCGCTCTCGCGCTGCGAGCTCGCGCGCCGCGGCGACGCGCGGCGGCGGCCCTCGCTGCGGGCGGCCGCGGCTCATCTGCGGCGGCTCCGCTTCCTCGCCCGCCACGCGCCGCGCAACCACCGACACGCGCAGCGCCTGGTCGAGGGCGCGATGGCGTGGGTCAGAGACGACGTTGACGCGGCCGCGCGCGCCTTCGAAGACGCGCTGCAGGCCGCGCGCGCGGAGGGCTTCACGCGCGAGGAGGGCGTCGCGGCCGAGCTCGCGGCGCGCATGTTCGCCGAGCGCGGCGCGACCGTGGCCGCCCGCGCCTACGCGCAGGAGGCCCGCTACGCGTGGGAGCGCTGGGGCGCGACCGCCAAGCTCGCGCGCTGCGAGCAGGAGTTCGCGCGCCTGCTGGATCCGCGCCCGAGCGCGCGCGACAGCTCGCAGCGCACCAGCGAGGCCGCGACCAGCCGCGTGGTCCTCGACCTCGACTCGGTGGTCAAGGCCTCGCAGCTGCTCTCGGAGGAGATCGTCTACAAGCGCCTGCTCGCGAAGATCATGGCGCTGCTGCTCGAGAACGCCGGCGCGACCTCGGGCGCACTCGTGCTCAACCGCCCGATCGGGCCGGTGGTGATCAGCCGCGCCGCAGCCCGCGACCCGGGCGCGCCCGCTCCTGCGCCCGACGGCGGCGTCGGCCTGGACCCCGGCGCGCTCGAGGCGACGCCGCTGCACGACGCCGAGGACCTCCCGGTCGGCCTCGTCAGCTACGTGCTGCGCACCGGCACGCCGCTCGTGTTCAACGATGCGCGCACCGACGAGTCGCTCGCCCACAGCCGCGACGCCTACCTGCGCGCGCGCTCGCCTCGCGCGATCCTCTGCGCGCCGATCATCCGCGCGAGCGTCACGACCGGCGCGGTCTACCTCGAGAACGATCTGATCGCGGGCTGCTTTACCGACGAGCGCCTCGAGACCGTCCGGATCCTCGCGTCGCAGGCGGCGATCTCGATCGAGAACGCGACGCTCTACGACGAGCTCGAGGATCAGGTGCGCCTGCGGACGCGCGAGCTCGAGGAGGAGCGCGCGCGCGCCGAGATCGCGAGCGCGGCCAAGAGCGAATTCCTCGCCAGCATGAGCCACGAGCTGCGCACGCCGCTGAACGCGATCCTCGGCTACTCGCGCATCATGCTGCGGCCGCCCGGCCTCGACGACAGCACGCGCGAGGGCCTGACGACGATCCTCCGCAGCGGCGGGCACCTGCTCGAGCTGATCGACGACGTGCTCGACATGGCGAAGATCGAGGCGCGCCGCGTCGAGCTGCGGCCGAGCTCGACCTCGCTGCCGGCGCTGCTGCGCGACATCGTGGCGATCTTCGAGATGAGCGCGCGCGAGCAGGGCGTGACGCTGCGCTACCGCGCGGCGCCCGAGCTGCCCGCCCACGTGCTCGTCGACGAGAAGCGCCTGCGCCAGGTCCTGCTCAACCTGCTGGGTAACGCGATCAAGTTCACGCCCGACGGCGAGGTCCGCTTCATCGTCGACCTGCCTGAAGAGCCTGGTTTACCCTCAGCGCCCGCGGCCGCGCGCGAGGGCGTGACGCGCGTGCGCTTCACGGTCGAGGACACCGGCATCGGCATCCCGGCGGACCAGCTCACGCGGATCTTCGATCCCTTCGAACAGGCCGGCTCCGACAAGCAGCGCGCGCGCGGGACGGGGCTCGGCCTCGCGATCAGCCAGCGCCTGGTCGGGCTCATGGGCGGGCGGATCCGCGTCTCGAGCCAGCTGGGCGCTGGCAGCAGCTTCTCGTTCTCGCTGCCGCTGCCGCCGGCCGTCGCCTCGGCGGGCCCGCGCGTAGCGAGCCGCCCGCCCGAGCGCGCCCGCGTGACCGCGACCCCGGTGGCGGTCACCGAGGACTCCGCCGCGCTGCGCCCCCCGCCCCCCGCCGTGATCGACGAGCTGCTCGCGCTGCACCGCCACGGCGACCTTCTGCACATCGCCGAGCGCGCGCGCAAGCTCGGCCGCGACTCGCCGGCGCACGGCGAGTTCGCGGCCGCGCTCGCGCGGCTCGCCGACAACTTCGACGACGAAGCCGTCCGCGCGCTGCTCGAGCGGGCCCGCGACGACGCCTAGCGCCGAGCGTGACGACCGCGGGCCGCGCTCGAGATCGCGCGCGGTCACGCGAATTACGGTGAACGAGCCCCCACTCGGTGGCGACGGCGACGGCCGTCGCTCGCTGTCGACGGATGACGACACCGCGTCGTCGGATGTCGACCGGGGTCGACGCGCGACGACCAGGCGCGCCGCGACGCTCGACCTCTTTTGACGGTGAAGCTGACATCACGACGAAAGACAAGGGCTCGCCCGCCCCGTAGGCTGAAGGAAGAGACAGGCGCGTCGCCGCGACGAGCTGGAGACGCGCGGCCCCTATCCCGCGCGTCGCGTGCCTGCGTAGACCTGCTCCTCGAGACCGCGAGGCGCGAGCTCGCCGTGGCGAGCCGCGCCCGCGACCCCTCGCGGCGGCCGTTATCCCGCCCGCCGCCAACCCCGACGGTAGTGCCCCTATGATCGCGTCCATAACGCCCGAAGACCGCGCCACGATCGCGGATCCTGTCCCCGAAGCCGCCAACACCAACGCCGAGCGGCTGGCGTTCGGCGCGACCGTCGACCTCTCCGCCGTCGCGCCGGTCCTCGATGTCGACGCCGACACGCTCACGAGCGCCGGCGAGACCCCGGCGTGGGGCGAGGCGCTCGGCCTCGGCGCGTTTGATCAGCGCGAGCTGTTCGAGCGCGCGATGGCGCGGGTGTTCGAGGGGGCCACGGGCGGCGCGCCGGCGATGCAGATCGGCCGCTTCACGATCCTGCGGCGCCTCGGCGAGGGCGGCATGGGGGTGGTCTACGCGGCCTACGACGCGGAGCTCGACCGCAAGGTCGCGATCAAGCTGGTCCGCGACGAGGCGGGCAACGTCGAGAGCAAGGCGCGCCTGCTCCGCGAGGCCCAGGCGATGGCTCGCCTCGCGCACCCGAACGTCGTCGCGGTCTACGACGTAGGCCTGCACGGCGAGCAGATCTACGTGGCGATGGAGTTCATCAAGGGCCAGACGCTGACCGAGTGGATCGACGCGCACGCGGGCGACTGGCGCGCGATCTTAAACATGTTTTTAAAGACAGGAGAGGGCCTCGCGGCCGCCCACGCCGCGGGCATGGTGCACCGGGACTTTAAGCCAGACAACGTGCTCGTCAGCGAGGACGGGCGCCCGCGCGTCCTCGACTTCGGGCTCGTGCGGACCGACCCGGGCGGCAGCACGCCGACGACCCTCGACGAGGAGGAGAAGGGGCGCACCGGCAGCCAGGCCACGCTGATGGAGTCGCTGCGCGAGTCCGACCAGGACCTCGACGCGAAGCTGACGCGCGCCGGCGTGATCATGGGGACGCCGGCGTACATGTCGCCCGAGCAGATCCGCGGGCGCTCGCACGAGCTCGACGCGAGCAGCGACCAATTCAGCTTCTGCGTCGTGCTCTACGAGGCGCTCTACGGCCAGCTCCCCTTCGAGGGCGACAACCTGCGGGCGCTGTTCGACGCGGTGACGAGCGGCGAGCTGCGGGCCCCGCCGCGCTCGACCCGGGTCCCTTCGTGGATCGCCCACGCGCTGCGCCGCGGGCTCAGCACCGACCCCGCGCGGCGCTGGCCGTCGATGCGCGCGCTGCTCGACACGCTCGCCCGCGACCCGCGGCGGAGGTATCGGGTGGGCGCCGGCCTGCTGGGCGCCGCGACGCTGCTCTCGAGCGTCAGCTACGGCGTGGCCTCGGCGCGCGCGAGCGAGGCGGAGATCTGCGAGAGCGCGCGCGGTGAGCTGCGAGATGTCTGGAGCGACAGCCGCAAGCAGACGGTCAAGCGCGCGCTGATGGCGACCGGCGCGGCCTTCGCCGCCGACGCCTGGGAGCGCGTCGAGGAGCGCGTCGATCGCTACGCCGCGGGCTGGAGCGAGATGCGGCACGCGGGCTGCGAGTCGCACCGCGAGGGCCTGCAGTCCTCCGAGCTCTTCGACCTCAGCATGCGCTGCCTCGACCGTCGGCGCGGCGACCTCGAGGCGGCGATCGAGCTGCTCGAGGAGGCCGACGCGAGCGTCGCCGAGAACGCCGTCGAGCTGGTCACCTCGCTGCGCCCGCTCGGGCCGTGCGCCGACGCGGAGGCGCTGCGCAGCAAGATCCTGCCGCCGAGCGATCCCGCGGTCGCGGCCGCCGCCGAGGCGATCGGCGACCAGCTGGGGCGGGCCGCGGTGTTCAAGCACGCGGGCAAGTTCCGCGAGGGCGTCGAGCTCGCCCGCGAGCTCCGGCGCCGCGCCGAGTCAGCGAGCTACCCGCCGATCCTCGCGCGCGCGCTGCTGGCGGAGGGGGACCTCGAGATGGAGCTCGGCGAGCACGAGGGCGCGGCCTCGGACCTACACCGCGCCATGCTGCTCGCGCTCGAGGTCGGCGACGCCGAGGTCGCGGCCGAGGCGATCGCGAAGTGGTTCTACATCTCGGGGGCCCAGCTCGGCCGCGCCGAGAAGGTCCGCGGCTTCGAGCCGATGGTGCTCGCGCTCGCGCGCCGGCAGGACGAGGGCAGCGCGATCCCGGCGCTCGCCTACAACAACGTCGGCGCGGTCCACTACCGCCAAGACGACCTCGAGGGCGCGCAGGAGGCCTTCCGCGTCGCGCTCGAGCTGTGGGAGTCGAGCGAGGCCGCCAACCCGCTGGAGCTCGCGGCGACGCTCAACAACCTGGGCGTCACGCTCCGCGATCGCGGGCAGTACGAGCGCAGCGCGAAGTACCTCGCGCGCGCGCTCGCGGTGATCGAGGGCGAGGTCGGCGCGCAGCACCCCAACCTCGCGTTCCCGCTGTTCGGCCTCGCGTACGCGCAGATCGAGCTCAACGACCTGGCCTCGGCCGAGCTCAACTTCGAGCGCTCGGTCACGCTGCTCACGCTCAACCAGGGCGAGGGCGCGTTCCCGCTGGTCTACCCGCTCGCGGGGCTGGGTCAGATTCACCTGCGCGAGGACGAGCACGAGGAGGCCGCCGCCGCGTTCGCGCGCTCGCTCGAGATCTGGCGCGCCAGCGAGATCGTCGACCGCGATCACGGCGACACGCTGTGCGGCTACGCCGAGGCGCTGCGCGCCGTCGGCCGCGTCGAGGAGGCGACGCGGTCCGAGGCGCAGGCGGCGTCGCTGTACGCGAAGATGCCGCGCCCCGATGAGCCGACGCGCTGCGAGCACGCGCCGGCGCCCGCCGAGCCGACGACGCCGGCAGGCGCCGCGCGCTAGACGATCTCATAGCCAGCCGTGGCCCTGTGACTCGCGCACAGCAGCCCGCCCGCGCGTCGGCTACCATCGCGCCGTGCTCAGCTACCTGATGCGCACCGCCCCCGTCGTCCTCCGCGCCCGTCGAGCGCGGGAGCGACAGCTCGTCTCGCAAATCGAGCGCCGCGTCGCGCTGCGCGAGCTCGACATCAACTGGCACATGAACCAGGCGCGCTACCTGCAGGTCATGGAGCTCGGCCGCGTGGACTGGTTCCTCCGCTCGGGCGCCGAGGCGCAGCTCCGGCGCCAGGGCGTCAAGACCGTCGTCGCCGAGCAGCGCGTCGTGTACCGACGCGAGCTGAAGCTGGGGACCTCGTACCTCATCGACACGCGCGCGCTGGGGGTCGAGGGCCGGCTGCTGCGGGTCCAGAGCGCGCTGCTGGTCGGCGATCGCGTGCACGCGCTCAACGACACGATGATGATCTTCATCGGCGCGGCGGGCGTGCTCAAGCCAGCGGAGGTCGGACCGGTCTGCGAGGGGCTGACGACCACGCCGCTGGCGGTTGAGGGCTGGCGCGTCGTCACGCGCTGATCAAACGCCCGCGCGTCGACATTCCCTCTGTGCACCCTCTAGAGTCCGCGCTCGAGCGTGGACCGCCGGGGCGCATCAGGCCGCGACATGTACAAGTCTCGCACACCGTGGTTCGGGCCGAGCTCGGGGGCCTATCCCCGACGTCGGCGACGGCGCTCGGCGCTCACGCGCGGTCCCGCGGCGCGACGAAGCTCGCGGCGCGGGCCCTCGCGCGAGCAGCCGCGCGCGCCGGGTCACGGCCGATCACCGCCAGAAAGGTCCCCCCCGTGCACTATCGACCCCTCCCCGTCGCTCCCCGCTCCGCCCACGCCGCGCCCGCGTCCGCGACGGTCGCCCGACGCCAGCGCACCTGGTACCTGAGTGCGTGGTCCGCCGAGTTCTGCGAGACTGCCCGCACTGAGCCGGCGGCGCAGCAGCAGCGCGCCGGCGAGCCCGCGCCCATGCCCACCGCTCGACGACGACAGACGATCCTCGTCATCGACGACGACCCGACCAACCTCAAGGTCGCGGTCGAGTACCTCAAGGCGTACAGCTACAAGATCCTGATCGCGCGCGACGGCCTGACCGGGATCGAGCGCGCCCAGCTCGCGCGCCCGGACCTGATCCTGCTCGACATCCAGATGCCCGGCATCGACGGCTACGAGACCTGCCGCCGGCTCTCGGCCAACCCCGACACCGCCGGCACGCCGGTGATCTTTATGACCGCGCTCGGCTCCGCCGACCACAAGATCCGCGGCTTCGAGGCGGGCGCGCGCGACTACGTGACCAAGCCCGTCGAGGAGCGCGTGCTGCTGGCGCGCGTGCGCGCGCACCTGCAGATCCGCGAGCTCCAGCTCCAGCTCGAGGAGCAGCGCGAGCTGCTGGCCGCGCGCGTGCTGGAGCAGAGCGCCAGCGTCGAGCGCGAGCTCGCCCAGCGCGAGGCCGACGGCGCCGAGCGCACGCGCCTGCTCGAGCTGATCCGCTGGCAGAGCGGGCAGCTGGTCAACGCCACGCGGGCGGAGCTCGACGCGCCCGGCCGGCTCACGCCCGCGGACCGCCCGCTGCTCGCGCTGCTGCAGCGTCACCTCGAGCAGGCGCGCGAGCTGCTGCAGACGAACATCGCCGACGCCAACGAGGCGGCCCGCGGCAACGTCGTCATCGGCCTCGAGCTGCTCCGCTCGCTGACGGCGCGGCTCTCGACAGCGCCGGCGCCGACGCCCGTCGAGGCGCCGCCGAGCGACAACCCGATCGCCGCGCTCAGCGAGCGTGAGCAGGAGATCGTGACGCTGCTGGTCCAGGGTCGCTCGGTCAAGGAGATCGCCTACGAGCTCGGGGTCGCGCGCACCACCGTCAGCACGCACCGCAAGCGCATCCTCGACAAGCTCGGCCTCAACGACCTGCCCTCGCTGGTGAAGCTCGCGCTGGTGCACGGCGTGGCGTAGGGCGGCGGTCCGACTCGGTTGACCGGTCGCGGGATTCGAATCACCATCCAGCGATGTTGAGCCTGCTCCGGCGGCTGTTCGGGAAGCGTGACGACTTCGTCGGCTACGGCGTCGAGATCGCGGAGAGCACTTCGTCCGTCTGCGAGCTCTATCGCCGCGCCTCAGCCGCGCTCGGCGCGGGCGCGGTCGACGACGCCAGCGCCCTCTACGAACGGGCTCACTCGCTCGAGCCACGCAACGCGCAGGCCCTCATCGGGCTGGGCACCTGCGCCCTGCGGGTCAGGGACGCCGAGCAGGCGGTGAAGCGCTTTGAGGCGGCGCTGAGCCTCGACGCGATGAGCGCTTCGGCGCACGTCGGGCTCGGCAGCGCCCACTTCCAGGCTCGGCGCTACACCCTGGCCGCAGAGCACTACGTCCGCGCCGTCCAATTGCGCGACGAGCTGGCCGACGCGCACCTCGGCGCCGCCACGACCTTCGCCGTGCTGAAGGAACACGCCAAGAAGCGCGCGCACGCCACTCGCTATTTGGAGCTCGAGCCGGACGCCCAGCACGCCGCCTACGCGCGGACGATGCTCGAGACCCCGTGAGCCCGCGTCGGAGACGACTCAGCGAAAGTGCCAATCCAGCTCTCGCGCGAGCCAGTCGCGCCAGCCCTGGGGGATCGGCTCGCACGCCCGTAGGTAGGCGCGCTCGGTGGGCCCCTCGTCGAAGACCCCGAGGAGCCAAGAGCACCACAGGCGCGGGTACGCGTCGACGTCGTGCAACGAGCGCGTGGGCGCGGCGATCCCGAGCCGCCACGGCGGGCGCGCGACGGCGTCGGCCGCGAGGGTGAGCGCGAGCGCCGTCGCGCTCGCCAGCGCGCCGTCGACCTCTAGCTCATCGGGACAGGTCCCCGAGGACAGGACCTCGAGGAAGGCGCGCCAGTCGTCCCCCGCCGGCGGGGCGCTCGCCAGCCAGGCCGCGAGCGTCCCGCGCTCGCGCTGGGCCGCGGCCCAGCGCGCGAAGAAGGTCAGCTCGCGCTCGTCGTTGTCGACGCAGCCGTAGAGCGACGAGTCAAACCTCGACGGGTCCCAGGGCGCCCGCGGGTTCGCGCCGTGCAGCGCCTCCCACGCGCCGTAGGCCGCGTCGTCCGCGACGATGCCAGCGTCCATCAGCTCGCGCATCGCGGGCGAGACGTAGCGCCCCTCCTCGCTCAGGTCGAGCGTCGGCTCCGCGTCATCATCATCATCTTCTTCTTCGTCCTCGTCCTCGTACTCGTCGTCTTCGTACTCGTCGTCGTCTTCGAGCTCATCGTCGCATTCATCGAGCTCGTCATCGTCGCCTTCGTCGACCTCATCACGCTCGTCGCCGTCCTCCGGGGGCCTGGGGTGCAGCACGCGATCGAGCTCGTAGGTCCACGAGCGCGGCGCGGGCGGGTGCCGGAGCAGGTAGGCCCGGCGCGTCGCCTGGTCGCGCGGCAGCGCGTCGACCCAGGCGTACCAGGTCAACAGCCAGTCGTAGCCGTAGCCCATGCGCCACCCGGTGCTCGCCACCATGATCTCCGGGTACTTCGCCCACGGCGGCAGCATGTCGCCGCGCGCGTCCAGGTAGGGCGCCCACTCGTCTGACGGGTCTGTCATCCGCCGACACGATACGCGCCGGCGCGGCGCGGGACTACGCGCAAAATGGCGCGACCCCGCGTCGACCCATCGCGCGGCTCTACTCGATCGTCGGCTTGCACTCGCCCGACATCGTGTCGCAGACCAGCGGCGGGCAGCAGTCCGCGTTGCTGGTGCACGGCCCGCAGGTCCCGTCCACGCAGGCCGGCGTCGGGTTCAAGCAGTCGTGACAGTCGTCGCAGCTCTCGCCCGGCGGCTTGCAGCCGTCGAGGTCGAGCACGGCCTCGTCGTAGTGGATGTCGAGCGGCCCCGCGAGCGCGAGCCCGCCGACGAACAGCGAGCCCCAGACCTCGACCGCGTTGCTCGCGTTGAGGACCGAGTTGGGCATGTACAGGTTGGCGGCGAGGTTAAACGCGCCCGAGAAGTTGACCGCGCCGTCGACGTAGACGCGCGTCGCCGCCGGGACCTCGGGATCGCCGACGTCGACCGAGTTGGAGAAGCTCGCGTTGCCGGCGACGAACATGTCGAGCTCGGCGCCCTCAGCGATCTCGATCACGAAGGGGCCCGCGACGTCGATGTCGCCGCTGATCGCGAGCACGACGCGACCGAGGATCTTGATCGTGACCGCGGTGTTCGCCGCGATCGCGTCGAGGTGGTAGCGGCCGCAGGGCAGCTCGAGCGTAGTCGGCTCGGAGAGCCCGATGAGCGCGTCGTCTTGCAGGGGCAGCTCGGCGTTGTCGTTCTCGCCGGCGAAGGCCGCGACGATCGCGTCGATCGGCAGCAGCTCCTCGCAGTCGCAGGGGGTCTGGACCATCACCGGCTCCTCGACGACGCCCCCGGGTGTGTTGACGCCGGCGTAGCTCTTGCCCGGCGGGATGTGCAGGGTCCCCTCGAGCGTGAGGTTGCCGTTGGGCGCGATGATGTCCTCCTCGACGAAGCTCTCACCGACGACCACCGAGAGGCCGGAGGCGTCCACCTCGTCCCCGCACTGCAGCTCCTGCGCGACGTCGAGGGTGTTGGTGGACTTGATCCACTGCTCGACCCACAGCGAGCCGCCGATGTCGTTGCCCGCCGTGATCGCGTAGGTGCCGTTGACGCCGACCGAGCCGCTCGTCAGCTCGTCCATCATCTCCTCCTCGGAGTCGAAGGCGTCGGTCTCGATCGTGTTGTTGGCGGCGACGTCGGAGCACGAGCAGAGCGCGAACAGGAAGGTCTGCGCGCCGAGGTCCTCGACACACTCGTCCTCGTCCCCAGGGATCTCGATCGGGCCCTCGCCCTCGCAAAAGCCCCCCATCCCGCCGCTCGTCTCGCTCGTCTCGCTCGTCTCGCTCGTCTCGCCGGTCTCGCCGGTCTCGCTCGTCTCGCCGGTCGCGCCCGTCTGGCCCGTCCCGACCGTGCCGGCGGTCGCCTCGGTCATCGACGTCCCGACCGTCGTCGAGCTGCTCGCCCCAGAACCGGAGGAGCCCGCGCTCGGCCCGGCGCCGGTCGAGCTCGTGGTGCTCTGCGAGGTCGTCGCGCCCGACGAGCTCGCGCCCTGCGTCGCGCTGGTGCTGGTCGTCGCGCCGGTGCTGGCGCCACCGCTGTCGCCGCAGCCCCCGAGCCCGAGCCCGAGGCTCGCCAATAACCCAAACACGAGGGGCGCGCGGCGCCCCGTGAACAACTCTTCGATTCGCATGTGCAGCTCCGCCGCGATCGCGGCGAGGGCAGTATAAACAGCGATTGGCCGCGTGATATGGGCAGTTCCCCCTATACATGCCCATAAAGACATGTATGAACCTCGGCGCCTTGGTGCGCCCTGTCGGTGCGCGACGCAGGCCTGGCTACGCGGATGAGGTCGCGCGCGCCGCCCGACCGGCCGCCGGCAGCGGCGCGCGCCCCTCGAGCGAGCCGGCCGCCGGCAGCTCGAGCTCAGCGAGCAGCCGCGGGCCCCACAGCGCCCGCGCGAGCGCGTCGGTCGCCTTCGTGAAGACCGTCCAGAAGCGGATGAACAGCAGGTTCGCGCGCTGCAGCAGGTGACAGACCATCGTCGCCAACGCGCCGCAGAGCACGAACAGGCGGAACACCGACCACAGCGGAAAGCCGGCCAGCTCGGTGTAGCGCCTGTGCAGCCGCCAGAGCTTGCGGAACGAGGGCAGCAGCGTCTTGAACTGATAGCCGAGCCGATGCGCGAGCGCGTAGACGTCGAGCGACATGAAGGGCACCGCGACCATGCCGCGGTAGATGCTGGGGTTGAGCAGGAAGCGCAGCCCGCCGCGCCAGCCGAAGCGCGCCCCGGCCTCGCGGATCAGCGCCCAGTTGACCGCCATGTGCGCGGCCTCGTCGCGCGTGATCCGGGCGATGAAGTCGCCGAACCACTCGCTCTCGAGCGCCGGGTGATCGCGCAGGAAGGGGACGGTGCCGGCGTCGAGCATGGTCTCGAAGACGGGCGTGGCGACCGCGATCAGGTAGACGTCGCCGTCCGCCTGGGGGTCGAGCTTCTCGAACTCGTTGAGCACCAAGGTGTTTCCGAGGCCAGGTGTACGCAGCGGCGCGCGGTGCAGCGCGAGCAGCTGGCGCAGGCCGTCGGCGTGGCGCCGCTCCTCGAGCGCGAAGAGCTCGTAGAGCCGGCGCAGGTCGTCTTGCTCGCTCGCGCGCGCGAGGACCTGGAAGTTGAGGCCGGCGATCTCCTCGACGTAGATCAGCTCGTTGATCAGGCGCACGAGCGTGGGGTCGAGCGGCGGGAGCGGTCCCTCGGGCCAGGCGACCTCGTCCAGCGACCACTGGTGGGCCTCGACCTTCGCGCGCAGCTTGGCGATCCGCGCCTGGTGCTCGGGCCAGCGCAGCTCGAGCCGCGGCGGGCGCATCCACGCCGGCGAGGCGCGCTCGCGCGGGAACAGCCGCCGCGCGCTCCACCACGCGAACACGCCGACGAGGATCCCCGGCGGGATGTCGACGAGGTAGTGCTGCTTGGTCGTCAGGGTCGTCACGGTGACCACGCTCGCCCACGCGATCGGGATCGCCCGCGCCCACGCGCGCCGCATCCACGCGGCCGCGGTCAGGCCGATGCTCCAGGCCAGCGCGACGTGCAGCGAGGGCAGGCAGTTCGTCGGGCTGTCGGACTCGCGCAGCTCGGCGAGCTCGCGCAGCCAGTAGGCGTCGCCGGCCGGGGTCGGGTAGAGCTCGCGCGGGAAGGTCGTCGGGAACGCGACGAAGCAGAGCATGCAGACGGCCGCGGAGATCGTGACGGCCGCGAGCAGGCGCCCCGCGTCGCGGCGGTTGGGCACGAGCAGCCACGCGATCAGGCACGCCCAGGTCGCGGTCCCGTAGAGCAGCACCGTCCACGGCAGAAACGGGATCGCGCGGTCGAGCGCGAGCAGCGGGAGCTCGCGGGGCGTCGCCAACAGCTCGAGCTTGCCGATCCCGTAACACAGCAGGATGACCACCATGCACAGCAGCCACAGCGTGACGCGCTTGATGAGGGAGGCGGGCGAGAGCGTCATCGGCGAGTCCCGTGCGATCAGCAGCGTCGGGTCACGAGGCGATCGGTGAGCTCCGTCAGGACCGCGCGCCCGCGCCCCGGCGGCAGCGCGCCCGCGCTCTTCAGCGCGCGCGCGACGTGCTCCTGCGCGCGCCGCTGGCAGCAGGCGACGACCTCGTGACGCGCGAGCTGCTCGCGGATCCACGGGAACTCGTCCTCGCGCCCCTGGGTGACGGCCGCGGCCAGGCGCTGGCGCGCGCGCTCATCCCCCGCGAGCGCCTCGCGCAGCCGGATCAGCGGCAGCGTCATCTTGCGCGCGCGCAGGTCGGCGCCGCGCCGCTTGCCGAGCGCCGCGGTCTCACCTGTGTAATCGAGCAGGTCGTCGACGATCTGGAAGGCGAGCCCGACCTCGCGGCCGTACTCGGCGAGGCCGCGGACCTGCGCGCGCGGAGCCTCGACCGAGAGCGCCCCGACGGCCGCGGCGCAGCTGAACACGCGCGCGGTCTTGGCCTCGATGATCTTGTAGTAGCGCGTGAGCGAGAGGCCGGCGTCGCCGGTGTGCCGCAGCTCCAGGCGCTCGCCGACCGCGAGCGCGTTGGCCCCCTGGGCGACGTAGCGACGGATGTCGGGGTGCATGCCGTGCAGCGAGCGGAGCACGCGGGCGAACAAGAACGCCGCGACGCCGGCGGCGAAGGGCTCGGAGGTCGCAACATGCAGCGCCGGCAGCCCGCGCCGCAGGTTGGCCTCGTCGATGATGTCGTCGAGGATCAGGCTGCCGACGTGCATCCACTCGACCGTGGCCGCGGCCGCGAGCCCGCGGCCGGGCGCGCCCTCGCAGGCCTGCGCGGCCGCGAGCACCATGAGCGGGCGCAGGCGCTTGCCGCCCTGGCGCACCAAGTACTCCGTCGCGCGCCGCATCGAGCGCGAGCGGCTGCTGACCATGTCGAGCAGCGCCTCGTCGATCGAGCGCAGCCAGCTCGCGCTGAAGCTCGCCAGCTCGCCGCGCTCGCCCGCGCCCCCGGCGTAGTGGCGACGCGCCGGCTGCGGGACCTCGACCGGCTGCCAGCAGGCCGGGTCGCGGGGGCACGCGGGCGCGTCCGAGGATGTCTTCTCGATCAGGTCGATGAGCGGCCGCGCGGGCCCCTCGGGCAGCCCGTCGAGGGCCGCGCGCGCGGCCTCGCGGGCGTGGGCGGCGACGTCCGGCGGGTACGGAGCGCGCAGGCCGACGGCCGCGAGCGCGCCCTGCCACCCCGCGATCGGGAGGCCGGCCTGGGCCGAGCGCCCGCGCTCGTGCTCCCACAGGATCCCGAGCCAGGTCGCGTAGCGATCGAGCGCCGCGTGCAGCTCGTCCGAGACGTCGCCGACGACGACGCCCGCCGCCACGGCTGCCCGTAGGAACAGGACCATCTCGGGGATCGGGCGGTCGCCGGTGCCGGCGCCGCGCTCCATCACCCGGTCCATCACGCGGCGGACGATGTGCCCCTCCTCCTCGAGCACCGCCTCCCACGCGCGGCGCGCCCAGTCGATGTCGCGCTCGAGCCAGCGCGCGCGCTCGCGGGCGGTGGGGCCGCCGAGGTGGATCCGCTGGTTGTAGCCCTCGAGCGCGATCACGGCGACTCGCCCCGCGCGCCGCCAGCGACGCGCGCCGAAGCCCTTGGCGACGTGCATGACCAGGGAGCCGCCGAGGCCGGTCCGCGGCAGCGCCCACGGATCGCTCGCCGGCTCGAGCTGCTTCAGCGCGGACTGAATGCTCGGCAGCACGGGCTTGAGCAGCGGCGCGTACCAACGCGCATTGATCGTGGCGAACTGCAGCTGGGCGCTCACGGGCGAGAGAATGTATCACGGCGCGGGGCTGCACGAGCCGCCCCCGCGCAGCGGGTTGTGGCAAGGTATGCGCGTGCCCAGGGGCCCTCAGCTGATCTTCTTCTTTGTCGCCGCGAGCCTGTGGTTCACGATGATGGGTTACGTCGGCTGGCGCCTGCTGAAGCCCAGCCGGCTGTCGCCGCGGGCCCGCTGGCTGGCGCGCGTCGGGCTCGCGCTGCTCGCCGTGTTGCCCCCTGTAACAATGGTAGCAACGCGTACATTCAGCACAGCCCCGTCGCCGAATGTTGAGCCCTTGAGCTGGGCTGGCTTTTTGGCCATGGGCTTCGGCTCCTTGCTGCTCATGCTGACGCTCGCGGTCGACTGCGCGCGGCTCGTGCTCGCGCTGCTCCGCTGGCTCGCGCGCCGCTTCGGCTGGGAGCTGCCCGAGCCCGACGCGGCGCGACGGAATTTCTTAACGCGCTCGGTCAATGCGGGGATCGTCGGCGGCGCGGGGGCGATCACGGCCGCGGGCCTCGTCAACGCGCTGCGCCTGCCCGAGGTCGTCGAGGTCGAGGTCCCCGTCCCCGGCCTCGCGCCCGGCCTCGACGGCCTCCGGATCGCGCAGCTCTCCGACATCCACATCGGCCCGACGATCAAGCGCGGCTTCCTTGAGAAGCTGGTCGCGCGGACCAACGCGCTCGAGGCCGACATCATCGCGGTGACCGGCGACCTGATCGACGGCCTCGTCGACCAGCTCGCCCACCACGTCGAGCCCTTCGGCGATCTGCGCGCGCCGCTCGGCGTCTACGTCGTCACCGGCAACCACGAGTACTACTGGGACGGCCCGGCCTGGTGCGCGGCGCTGCGCGAGCTCGGCCTCGACGTCCTCACCAACGAGCACCGCACGCTGGAGCGCGGCGGCGCGCGCTTGGTGGTCGCCGGCGTCACCGACCACCGCGCTGGTCGACATGTCCCCGAGCACACCTCCGATCCGGCCGCGGCGCTCGCCGGCGCGCCCGCGGACGCGTTCCGCTTGATGCTCGCGCACCAGCCCCGCAGCGCGCCGGCCTGCCACGCCGCCGGCGTCGACCTGCAGCTCTCCGGGCACACCCACGGGGGTCAGTACTTCCCGATGAGCATAATGATCTACCTGTTCGAACCGCTGGTCGCCGGCCTCAGCCTGATCCGCGGCGCGGCCCGGCAGGTCCGCGACACCTGGGTGTACGTCAGCCGCGGCAGCGGCTACTGGGGCCCGCCGATCCGCCTGGGCGCGCCCACCGAGATCACGCTGCTGCGGCTCAAGCGGGTCGCGCCGGATTCAGCTGGCGCGTAGGTCAGGTTAAACGCGAGCGCGCGCCCGCGGGCGCGCGCGTCGATCGAGCGCTCGACTACTGGGCCGAGAGCAGCTCGCCGTAGTACCCGTAGAACTCGAGGAGCGAGGCCTTGCTGTCGACTGGGCACTTCGGGATGTCGCAGTCCGGGGTCGGGCCGTCGTAGCCGCCAGCGTCGATGACCCGCCGCCGCTTCGGCACCCAGCAGCTCGCCCCCTCGGGCGTCCAGATCGCCTCGACCCGCTCGTGGAGGTTGGTGGGGCTGTAGCTGTTGACGCCGTAGGTGTCATCCAGCTCGAGGGCCTGCCCGGGGAGCGTCCACGCGCGACCGTCGCCGCAGTAGTCCGCGCGCGCCGTCCGGACCGCGGCGGTGTAGGACTCGAAGCCGATCTCGTAGGGCTTGTAGCCCCACCCGAGCTCCTCGAGCATGACCTTGCCCATGGCTCCGTTCGCGCAGGCGATGAAGAAGCCGCCCCCGCTCTCGTAGACACGCGCCTCTTCGTCGACCGCCATGCTCGGGACGATCAGCGCGTCGACGAGGTCGTTCTCGTCGCCCTGACAGGTCGGGGGCGCGTCCGAGACCAGGTCGGCGCCGAGCTTCGTGATGTCACGGAACTCGTAGCGGTTGTTCCCCCAGGCGTCGACGAAGTGGTCGTAGAGCGTGAACACGCCGGTCTCGGGCACGTCGCCGTCGATGGAGATATGGAACTCCGCCCCGCCGAAGTACTCGAGGGTGTAGACCGTCTCGTCATACAAGCCGTAGAGCGCGCCGTCGGGATCGGCCCAGACGTGCTCGAGGTCCCGGTCGAGCAGCGGGAGGTACACGCGCGTGAGCTTCACGCCGTTGATCGCGTCGCCGATTCGGGGGACCTGAGACACGTTCGTGTAGCCGACGATGTTGGTGTTGCGGGTCTTGCCGCCGATGATCCCGAAGCGGTCCGCGACCTCGCCGTCCTCCACGCTCGCGTCGAGCTCACCGCTGATGTCCTCCGCGTCACACGCGGTCAGCGTGGCGACGGCGAGCAACCCGGCCGATACGATCTGGATCTTGCGTACGAAGTTCATTCTCCATCCCACCTTCTCGCGCGGGGTCGCGGGCCTGTCTCCGTAGGCCGCGTCTCCCGCGTCGCGTCTCTGTGAAACAAATGCGATGGGCGGAGAAACCAATTGCGATTTTTCAAAAATAAATTGCGTAGGCCCTCGCGCGTAGGTGCGGCCCTTACTCCGCGCTCGCCAGCCAGGCGTCGATCGTCGCCCGCATGTCGGAGAAGCCAGGTCGCTCGGCGAGCCGATCGCTCGCCTCGCGCGCGAGCGCGAGCGCCTCCGCGCGCCGCCCCGCCGGGAGGAGGCGCGCCAGCTCGAATTGCAGCTGCGAGGCGAAGGGGTGCGACGCGCGGTGCTGCGCGTCGAGCCGCCCGACCGCCCGCTCGAGCGCGGCGCGGGCCAGCTCGGGTTGACCGAGCTCGTGGTGCAGCTCCCCCGTCGTGCGCTCGGCCTTCGCGATCCAGAGGCCGTCGACGACGCCCGCCTCGCGCCAGAGCTCGGCGGATCGCTGGGCGTGGGTGAGCGCGCGCCCTGGCTGGCCGTCGCGCTGGAGGGCCCGCGCGAGCGCGTTGTGGGCGATGGCGCGCGAGCTGCTCTCCAAGCCCTCATCCGCGACCGCGCGTTCGAACCGCGTGATCGCCTCCGCGACGGACCCGTGCTCGAGCGCCCACCGGCCCAGCGAGAGTTCGAACAACACCGCGCGCCCGGGGGTCGAGCTCCGCGCCGCGATCGCGCGCGCGCGCTCGTAGAGCTCCTGCGCGCGCGCGCGCTGCCCACCCGAGGCCAGCGCGCGCGAGAGGGAGATGAGCGGCTCGACGGCGTCCTCGCTCTCCTCGAGCTCGTGCGCCTCGAGCACTCGCGCGGCCCGCTCCAGCGTCGAGACGGCCTCGGCGTACTCACGCAGCTCGAGCGCGCAGTGCCCGAGCAGCATGAGCGGCTCGAGCAGCTCGAGCGAGCTCGCGCCGAAGCGACGCTCGCTGCTCGCGACCGCGAGGCGCAGGTGCCTACGCGCCTCGTCGAGATGATCCGCGTAGCGCTCCGCGAAGCCGATGTTGCCGTGCACGCGCTCGGCGTGCGGATGATACGGGCCCAGCGCGGCCTCGAGGATCGAGAGCGCCCGCGTGAAGCGCTCCGCGGCCCGCGTCGTCTGGCCGCGGCTGACCGCGAGCACGCCGAGGTTCTCGAGCGTGTAGGCGTACTCCGGGTGCCCGTCCTCCCCCATCGCGGCGCGGACCTCGAGCGCGTCCTCGAAGTGGCGCGCGGCCTCGTCGTGCTCGCCGCGGACGAGATGAACGGCGCCGAGGTTGTTGAGCAGCAGCCACTGCAGCCGACCGTCGCGGAGCTCGTGCGAGGCGACCGCGCGCGCCAGCGGGGCGTCGCGCATCGCCAGGTCTGGCTCTCCGAGCAGCTCGCCCTCGACGTAGATCCGGCGCGCGAAGGCCTCGGCCGCGACCGCGTGGTGATCGAGGCGCATCGCCAGCTCGAGCGCCGCGCTCAGCGAGGCCGCGCTCTCGCGCGGGCGCGAGAGCTCCAGCTCGGTCGCGCCCCGGCGCAGCAGCGCCTCCGCGCGAAGCGGCGCGTAGGAGCCCGCCGCGGGCGAGGTGAGCACGTCGTTCGCCTGCTCGATCGCCAGCTCGTACAGCCCCATCGCCTCGTGCTCGCGCGCGCTCGCCAGGGTCGCGCGCCGCTCGGCGACCGCCGCCTTGACCCCGGCGTCGTCCGGCGGCGGCAGCTCCGCGGTCAGCGCCTCCGCGTCGCTGCAGCGCTCCAGCTTCGGCAGCCCCGCGACCGCGAGCGGGACCTTGTCCACACCGTCTTTGTCAACCTGCTCGATCAGCCCGATCAGCGACTCGAGGCTCGCGCGCCGCCGCTCGAGGCAGGCGGTGCCGAGGTCGTAGAGCCGGCTCGACTCGAGCCCGCTCGCGTGCCGCTCACAGGCCTCCCCGCGCGCCTCGAGCCACGCGTCCGCGTAGCCCGCGAGCTGCGGCTCCACGCGCGTCCACAGGTCGCTCGCGTAGTCGACCCCGGCGCCCGCCATGGCCGACGCGAGCGCGTCGCGGCGCGCGTCGCTCCAGACCTCGGCGAGCTCCTGACCCACGCCCGCGCACGGCTCGGCCGGCGCCTCGTCCCCGAGCTGCGCCAGCGCGAAGCCGCCGGTCGTCGCCGCCAGCGTGAAGCCGGCCGCCGCGATCCATCGACGGCGCCGCGCGGCCGGATCGCGCGCGAGCGCGTCGAGCAGCGCGCGCATCGAGGCGTGGCGATCATCTGGCTCAACAGCCATCCCGCGAACGACCTGCCGGTGAAGCCAGCCCGGGACCCGCGCGCCGACGGGCGCGTCGCGGACGCGGCCCTCGGTCACGGCGCTCACGAGCTCGAGCAGCGAGCTGCAGGGGAAGGGGTGCTCGCCGTAGAGCGCCTCGTACAGCGCGACGCAGAAGCTGAATTGGTCGCTGCGCGCGTCGGCGACGGCGCCCCGGTGCTGCTCCGGGGACATGTAGGCCGGCGTCCCCATCAGCGCGCCGGTGCGCGTCAGCGCCTGCCGCAGCGGGCTGCCCTCGCGCAGCTCGGCGGTCGCGGACGCGGTCGCCGGATCGACGCGACCGTCGAGCGCGCGCGCGAGCCCGAAGTCGAGGACCTTCACGACGCCGTCGTCGCCGACCATGGTGTTGTGGGGCTTGAAGTCGCGGTGCACGATCCCGGCCGCGTGCGCGGCGGCGAGGCCACGACCTGCCTGTATGAACACCTCGAGCACGACTCGCCACGGCCGCGGGCCGCCCGCGACGCCGTCGTCCCCGCGCGGCGCGATCCAGCGGTCGAGGCTCTGCCCGCGCACGAACTCCATGGCGACGAAGATCTGGCCGTCGGCCTCGCCGGCCTCGTGCACGGCGACGATGTTCGGGTGGGACAGCCGCGCCATCGCCTGCGCCTCCCGCAGCAGCCGCGCGCGGCCGGTCGTGCTCCCTCGCGCCGTCTCCTCGCGCAGCACCTTGACCGCGACCTTGCGATCGAGCTGCTCGTCGTAGGCGGCGTAGACGGTCCCCATCCCGCCCTCGCCGAGCCGCTGGAGGATCTGGAAGCGGCCGATCTGGACGGAGCGCTCGGCCTTGAAGAGGCTCGAGAACACCAACCCCTTGAGGACGCCGTCGCCGCCCCCCGGCGGCAGCGGGCCGAGTTCGCGACGACGCGCCCCCGAGGACTCCGTGGTGTCGGCGAGCCCCAGCCGGCGCTCGAGCGCCGGCTCGCGCTGCGCGTCGGTCGTCATCGCCAGCCCGAGCGAGAGCTGCACCTCGGCGCGATCGCCCGACGCCGGGAGGCGGCCCGCGGCGTCGGTCGTCTTCGCCAAGCCGAGCGACGCCTCGTCGCCCACGATAGAACATGCACCTTGGAACATGTTCGACCTCGACGCGTCGGTCGTCCGCGCGAGTCCGAGCGAGACCACCTCATCCGCGCGACCGCCCCCCGCGCCGCCCGCGACCGCGGCGCTCGGGCCCTCGCCCGAGGCCTCCGTGCGCAGCAGGCCCAGCCGCTCACGCTCCGCGCGCGTCGCCCGGGGTGAGCGACCGTCCGTCGCGGAGAGGGTGCGCTGCAGCGCGATCCCGTCCGCGTCGTCACCCATCGCGCCGCTGTCGCCGCTGGAGCCCATCGAGTCCTCGCCGGCCGGGTCGAGCGCCGCCGGACAATCAGTCAATGCTATCCGAGCGCCAACCAATTGCGTCGCGCCCGAATTGACGACGCCGCGGTTCGGGACCGAGCCCGTCCGCGCGCGCCCGCGCGCGCTCACTCGGCGACGCGGTGACAGCCGACGCAGCGAAACCCGTCCGGCGCGCTCACCTTGTTGTACTTCTCGTAGCCGAGCAGCTCGACCATCTTCGGGAACACCTCGTCAAGCATGAACGCGGCCTCGTCGGGGTCGATCGCGTCGGCGGCCTCGAGCGTGCCCTCGAGCGGCAGCGGCGTGAGCGCGTTCGGCATCGCGTAGTCGACCTCGCTCGCGTCGTCGCCGTGGCAGGTCTGGCACGAGAAGCTGGCGTAGCGCTCGGGATCGTGGGATTGAAAGATCTCGCGCATCGCCGGGACCACGACCTCGCCCATGTAGGCGACGCGCTCCTCGTGGTCGAGCTCGGCCCAGGTCTCCGGCTCAGCCTCGCAGCCGCAGAGGAGCCACCCGAGGAGCGCGCTGAGGGCTGCGTATCCGCGAGGACGCACCATGACGGGATAGTAGCAGCGTCGGCGCCCCGGCGAATTCATGGCGCGTAGGACATGTCACGCGCTCGCGGCGGCGCACGAGCGCCGAGGACACCCGCGCCGAGAGGCGGCGGGCGAGCGCGCACGCTCGCCGCCCTCGAGCGCCCGGCAGTCGACTCGACGCGCGCGCTGCCGCAGAATCGCTGCTACGATGCCCGCGACCGCTCCGGAGACGTCCACGCCGACGACGCGCGTCCCCACGCGAGCGCTCGCCGTCGCCGCGACGGTCGGCGTCCTCGGCTTCCTCGCCTGCGTCACGCTCGCCGCCGCCTGGTACCCCGGCGGGACGTGGATGAATCGACGCGCGGTCGGCCACTCGCTGTGGGGCAACTACCTGTGCGACCTCATGCAGCTGCGCGCCCGCAACGGCGAGCCGATGCCGGTCGCCTCGCTCGTCGCCCGCGCCGGGACGCTGCTGATGTGCGTCGCGCTCGCCTGCTTTTTCGAGCAGGTCGCACGCCTCGCGCGGGCGCGCGCGACAACCCAAGTCACGCTCGCCCGCGTGACGCGGGGCTTCGGCGTCGTCGGCAGCGCGCTCGCCTGCGCGATCCCGTTTCTGCCCTCCGATCACGCTCGCGTCGGGCATCTCGTCGCGGTGGTCGCGTCGTTTCTCCCCTGCCTCGTCGCGTGCATCGCCGCGGCCGCGCTGTGCCTCCGCGCCCCGGCGACGAGCCGCGCGGTCAAGCTCGCGGCGCTCGTCACCGTGATCGTCGGCGGGCTCGACGGCGGCCTCTACATCCTCGCGTACGTGAGCTTCTGGCTGGGCTATGTCCCGCCCCGCGAGACGCAGCTCTTGGTCAATGAGCTGCTGCCCGCGCTGCAGCGCGTGGCGATGATCGCCCTCGCGGCGTGGATCCTGGCGGTCTCCGCTGAGCGCCGACATCACTGATGTCGAGGACATTTCGAAGGCTGACAGTCTGCGCGCACCGGGCCGCTGCTTAACGCCAGGGCTCCCTCCTCCTTCCGGGCGGCGAGCGTCGCTACCAACCAAGCGGACGCGCGTCATCGCGCTCGCCGTCCTCAGCCGGCCCCGCCCCGGCTCGCGCGCGGCCCGTTACTCGGCGCTTCGAGCTGGCCGTCGAGACAGCTGCACGAGCTCGGAGCGCGGGGCGCTGGGGGTCTTCGGCTCGGGCGCGTCGTGGGCCTCGAGCACGATCTCGAACAGGCCGTGGTCGAACGGCCTCCCCGGGGCGGCGGCGCCCGGGACCAGGCGCTCTCGCAGGCCCTCGGCCGCGAGGCTGCGCGCGCGGAAGTGGCAGTACGGGTTGTTGCCCGGCCGACCGAAGAGCGCGTGCGCGGTGAACGAGCAGCCGCCGAGGCACACCTGCGCGAACGGGCATGTCTTGCAGTAGCCCCACAGGTCGTCGGTGGTGCGCGCCCGCGTGAACGCGAGCTCGGGCGCCTCGGTCCAGATCTCTCGCAGCCCGCGCTCGCGCAGGTTCCCGCCCACGTAGGCCGCGGTCTGCAGCGACGGGCAGCCCTTGACGGCGCCGTCGGACTCGATCCCGAGGACCCGCTTGCCGGCCTGGCAGCCCTGCCAGTGATCGCGCCCGCCCTCGTAGTAGGAGCGCAGCAGCGCCTCCTCGGGGCCGAAGTAGCCGAGGTTGTTGCCGGGCATGAGGATCACGCCATCCGCGAAGGCGCGCCGCTTGAGCGCCGCGACGCGGGGCGCCACCGTCACGAGGTCGTAGGGCTGCAGCAGCATCGCGGGGCGATCGGCCGCGCGCCCGAGCGCGGCCGTGATCTGCACTTGCCACGAGCGCACGCCGGCGTCGCGCAGCAGCTCGTACAGCGCCTCGAGGTCGGGCGCGTTGACGCGGTTGATGTGCGTGTTCGCGCCGATCGTGACGCCCGCGGCGCGAAGATGATCGAGCGCCGCGATCGCGCCTTCGAAGCTCCCCTTGGCCTTACGGATCAGGTCGTGCGCCGGCTGCAGCCCGTCGACGCTCACGGAGGCGAGGTGCAGGCCGGCCGCGGCCATCTCGTCCGCGAGCGCGCGGGTGACCCCGCGCCCGCCGGTCGTCAGCCCCGCGCGGATCCCCGCCGCCCGCAGGGCGCGGATGATCGCCAAGAAGCCGTCGTGCAAATAGGCCTCGCCGCCGATCAGGATGACCTCGCGCGTGCCCAGCTCGGCGAGCTGCTCGACGACCCCGAGCGCCTCGCGCTCGCTCAGCTCGTCCGGCCGCGCCGCGCCGGCCCGCGAGCCGCAGTGCCGACACGGCTGATCGCAGCGCAGCGTCAGCTCCCACACGACGTACGCGGGGAACCACTCGCTCTCGAGGACCTCGAGCCGGCGCTGCGCCATCGCCAGATTGTACGACACCGACGCGGCGTGATCCGGCGTCGCTCCGGTATACTCAGCCCGCTGTTCGTATTTGCACTTTTGGACAGCTTGGAGAGCTCTGATGGCCCGACTCGAGACCTGCAGCTCCTGCACCGGATTTCTTCCCCCCGACTCCTCGACCTGCCCGCACTGCGGCGCGGCGGTCTCGTCCCTGGCGGCGCGGCGCGCGAAGACCCTCTTCTACGCCGCTTCCGGGAGCCTGATCGCCTTGACGCTGATGGCGTGCTACGGCGGCGGTCCCTACGATCCGCCGCCTGACACCGACTCGAACAGCGAGACGAACACCGAGACCGAGACCGAGACCGAGACCGAGACCGAGACCGAGACCACGCCCGGCACGACCGCCGGCGCGACGAGCGAGACGACCGACACGGACACCGACACCGAGTGAGCGGCGCCCGATCGCGACGCGTCGCGATCGGGCAGACTGGACCGCGGCTACGCGTCGGTCACCCAGCGCTTGATCAGCTGGTGGGCGATCGCGAGCGGCGGCGGGAACCACAGCGTCTCGGCGTCGCCGAGCCGGCGCTCGAGGGCCTCGAGCACCTGCGCGCGCGTGAACCAGCGCGCCTCCTCGAGCTCCTCGCCGTCGACGGTGATCTCGTCGGTGCGCGCCTCCGCCTGGCAGCCGATCATCAGCTGTGAGGAGAACGGCCACGGCTGGCTGGCGACGTAGCGCACGCGCTCCGCGTGCACGCCCGCCTCCTCGAGCACCTCGCGGGTGACCGCCTCCTCGATGGTCTCGCCCGGCTCGACGAAGCCGGCGAGGCAGGTGAACAGCCCCGGGGGGAAGCTCGGCTTGCGGCCGAGCAGGCAGGCGTCGCCGCGGGTCACGATCATGATCACGACCGGGTCGGTGCGCGGGTAGTGGTCCGACTCGCAGGCGTCGCAGCGACGGCGATAGCCGGCCTCGACCGAGCTCGTGGCCGCTCCGCAGCGAGCGCAGCGCGGGTGCGTGCGGTGCCACTCGAGCATCGAGCGCGCCTGGGCGAGCGTCCCCGCCGCGTCGGCGCCCAGGGTCATCGAGATCGAGCGGGCGTCGATGAACTTGCCGCCCGCGAGCGCTTCGGGGTGTCCCTCGGACCAGGCTTTGCTGACGTCGATCGCGAAGGCCGCGCGGCCGCCCGCGTCGACGCCCAGAAACACCCACTGGGCCGCGTCCGCGAGCGCGTCCGCGACGCGCTCGCGCGCCACCCAGCCGAGCGCCGGGCCGGCGCCCTCGCGCAGCCTGATCCACGGCTTCCCGCGGCGCAGCGGCAGGAAGCGCGCGCCGGCGCTGGCGAGCTGCTCTTGGAGCCAGACGTCGTCGCGCCGGCGCTCGTCGGCGCGGGTCAGCTCGCCGCCGGCGAAGGTGATCGAGATCGCGACGTCGCGGGGGGTTTCAGAGACCACGGGACCACTCCGGCCTGAGGGGGATACGCCCGCTGAGCGCGGCGTCGATGATCTCGACGATGCGCGCGCGGTCGCGGGGCAAGCGACCGGCGAGCGGCAGATAGTTAGAGGCGTGATTGGTGCGGAACACCGCGTCCGTCGGGCGCGCGGTGTCGACGATGGTCCGCAGCTCGGCGAGCATGCCGCGGATGTCGGGGAGTTCGAAGCGCCCGCGGCCGAGCTGCTTGGCGAGCGGGGTGCCCGGCACGACCGTGGTCGTGAGCGCGGCGAAGTACTCGGGATCCATGGCGGTGACGAGCGCGCCCGTGGCCTCGGCGTGCTCGCGGGCGCGGGCCGTGCCGGCGACGCCGAGCAGCGCGATCACGCTGATCTTCATGCCGGCCGCGTGCGCGCGCTGGGCCGCGCGCACGTGCTGCTCGTGGGTCGCGCCCTTGGCGATGCGCTTGAGCGTCTCGTCGTCCCCCGACTCGGGGCCGATGTAGAGCTGGCCGAGCCCGCCCCGGCGCAGCGCGAGCAGCTCTTCATCTGTCTTCTCGAGCACGTTGCTCGCCATCGCGTAGCACGAGACCCGCCGCAGCCGGGGCAGGCGCTCGCGCGCGCGCTCGAGGATCGGCAGCCAGTGCTCGAGCGGCATGCCGAGCGCGTCGCCGTCGGCGACGAAGAGCTTCTCGATCCGATCCCCGGCGCGCCGCGCGGCCTCGTCGAGGTCGGCGAGCGACTCGGCGAGCGGGCGCACGCGGTACCGCTTCTCGCGGTACATGTCGCAGTAGATGCAACGGTTCCACGAGCAGCCGACGGTCGCCTGGAGGATGAAGGCGTCGGCCTCTGAGGGGGGTCGGTAGATCTTTCCTTCGTAGCGCACGGCGTTGCTCTGCGGCTTGTGGGTGCAATCTACTCCGGGCGCGGCGGCTCGCAAACCCGCGCGACGTGATACCGTTGCGCGAGTGCGCCCCCCGACCGCCGCGCCGCCCGAGCGCGGGAGGAGACCGCGATGACGCCGATCGACGCCTGTCCCAAACAGCATAGAAGTAGCCGCCGGGCGCGCAGCGCCGGCCTCGCGCTCGCGCTCGCCGCCGTCGCCCCGGCGCTGCCCGGCTGCGGCGACAGCGGCGACGGGACCACCGGGGGCGAGGCGACGAGCTCAGGGGCCGCGACCACCGACCAGGCGGAGACGACGACGACGACCGGCGCGGCCACGACCACGGCCGAGACGACCGGCGCGACGGAGACGAGCGGCGGCGTGGACGACAGCAGCGCGCTCTTGGTGCACAGCTTCGGGACCTACCCGCTCGGGCCGCTCGAGGAGGTCCAGCCCTGCGTGCAGTGGTCGCTCGACAACGACGAGCCGATCTACATCAACAGCGTCACGCTCGCCAACGACGGCGCCTATCACCACTCCAACTGGTTCGTGGTCCCCGAGACCGAGTTCGAGGGCGAGGACGGCTTCTTCAACTGCTCCGACCGCGGCTTCACCGAGCTGCTGGCCGCGGTCCAGGGGACCGTGCTGTTCGCCCAGTCCACGCAGTCGCGCTACGAGGAGCAGAACCTGCCGACCGGCGTCGTCATCAAGGCGCCGCCGCGCCACAAGGTGATCACCAGCGCGCACCTGCTCAACCTCAGCACCGAGGCGTTCGAGACCGAGCTGCGGATGTCCCTCGAGATCATCCACCCGCGCGACGTCGAGGTCATCGCGCGGCCGTTTCGCATGACCTACTACGACCTCGACCTCCCCGCGCAGTCGGAGAGCCGGTTCACGGGCGACTGCAAGTTCAACGACGACTACCAGGGGGTCAGCGGCTCGCCGCTCGACATCCGGCTCTACCACGTGCTGCCCCACTACCACTACCTGGGCAACTTCTTCACGTTAGAGATCCTCGGCGGGCCCAACGACGGGCAGAAGCTGTTCGAGCTCAACGGCTTCAACGGCGACGGCAACGGCGCGACCTTCGATCCGCCGCTCGACCTCACCGGCGCCGCGGGGCTGCGCTTCACCTGCGGCTACGACAACTGGACGCCGAACAACGTCGGCTGGGGCATCGGCGATCAGGAGATGTGCGTGATGCTCGGCCTCGCCGACAGCAAGGTCATGATGGATCTCCAAGTCTCGAGCGACAGCCAGGTCGTCGGCGTCGAGGACGGGGTCGTCATGAACGAAGGGCCATGCAGCGTGCTGGCGATCCCGCCGAACCAGGCCCAGGGGATGCCGACGCAGGAGGAGGTCGACGGGCCGCTGTACGTGCCGCCGACCTCCGAGGACGACGCCGGGCTGCCGCCGGTCGACCCCTGCGTCGACGCCGATCCGCTCGCGGAGCCCGCGGGCGCGACGACGCTGACGAGCGTCCGCGAGACGATCTTCGCGCCGAGCTGCACTTTCTCCGCGTGCCACGGCGGGCCGGGCTCGGTGCACGGCCTCGACCTCGCGGCCGCCGACCTGCACGGCGAGCTGCTGGGGCACACGGTCGCCGCCGACACGGACCTCCCGCTGATCGCCCCGGGCGACCCCGAGGGCAGCTGGCTGTACCAGCTCGTCGCGCGCTGCGAGCCGAAGGACGACAGCGACGCGATCAAGAGCCACATGCCGCTCAACGCCCCGAAGCTGATGGACGACGCCGCGATCGCGAAGCTCCGCGTCTGGATCGAGAACGGCGCGCAGAACGACTGACCACTGACTGCGGACGCGCTTCTCAAGCCCGGCGCGCTTCAGTACAGTGCTCTTGAGGCGCACGGGCCGTCGCGCCTCGGCGCAGCCACGATGGCGACGCGTGCATCCACCAGCGACGAGCACCCCGATCGCGCCGACGAGGCGCGCGCGTGGCCGCGCGTCGTCACGATCGCCGCGCTGCTGCTGCTGCACGCCGTCGGCGTGCTCTACGTCTATCCGCTGACGGGCCTGCTCGGCGAGCATCCGCTCGGGCCGCCCGGATCGCTCGAGATCTACGGCGCCTACGGGCGCGTGACGGCGCTGGTCGAGGCCCACGCCGATCCAGCGCGGGCCTGGTGGTCGACCTGGAGCTACGACCCGGGCCTGCTCGCCGGCTACCCGACCGGCCTCGCCTTCGACATGGACGTCAAGGGACATGTCCTTGGGGTCTTGTTATTTCGACGTCTCGGGCTCGCGAGCGCCGCGGCCTACAACCTCGTGGGCGCGCTCGCGGGCCTGGTCGGGCCGCCGCTGATCTGGCTCGCCGCGCGCGCGCTGAACACCGGCCCGCGCGCGCGCGTGTTCACCCTGGGCCTGGCCGTCCTGGTCTGGCACCTCGACTCGAGCGCGCGCCTGTTCGGGCTGCTGAGCCTGACGCCGCTGTTCGCCGCGGCCGCGGCGCTGAGTGTGCTGACGCTCGCGCTGTGGCAACGCGGGATCACGACCCCCGGCGCGGAGGGCCGCGCCGCGCGGCTGCTGGCGCTGATCCTCACCCCCGCGTGCGCGCTGCTGCACGCGAGCGCGCTGTGGGTTATGAGCGCGCCGCTGCTGGCGCTCGCGCTGCGCCGCCGCGGGGACGGACGCGCCGCGCTGCTGCCGATCGCCGGCCTCGGGCTCACGCTGCTCGCGCTGCTCCCGTGGATCGTCCCGGCGCTGTCCATCGGCGCGTGGGCGACGGGCCCTCTGGACATGGCCCGAAGCGCCGGCGGGCACGCGACGCCGCTGAGCTTCTTCGCGGACCTGCTCGAGCTGACCCTCGACACGACGCAGACCGGCGCGATCGCGCAGCGCACCTTCTTCCGCTTCCTCGCGCTGATCGCCGCGCTCGCCAGCGTCGTCGCGCTGCGCCGCCGGGGCGACGAGCGCTGGTTCCTCGGCGCGGTCGGGATGACGTGGCTCTTCGGTCTGGCCTACACCGGCGCGCTGCTGCCGATCGCGGGCGCGCCCTACCGCGTGGTCGTCCCGGCGTCGCTGCTCGCCTGCGTGTTCGCGGGCCCTGAGCTCGCCCGCGTCTGCGCCCCCGCGTGGCTCTCGCGGCGCCCGGCGGGGACCCGCGCGCTGCTCGTGATCGGCGGCCTGCTGCTGGTCCCGCGCGCCGTCGATCCGCTGCTGTATCACGCGCCCGAGCTCGAGCGCGCGCTCGGGCTGAAGACGCGCGCGCTCGCCCCCGACGCGCCCAGCCTGAGCTGGCCGCGCAGCGGTCGACGTGCCCCTGTGGACAGCTTGACCCGCGCGCTCGGCCGCTACCTCGACGAGCGGCTGCCCCCGGGCGGCCGCGTGCTCGTGCTCGAGAGCCCAGCGCTCGCCGAGTACCTGGCCGCGAGCACCTCGCGCGCGATCGTCAGCCCGTCGCCGGGGCGACGGCTCGCGGGCGCGGCGGCTCAGCTCCCGCCGCTGTCGCGCGAGGGCGCGCTGGCCGAGTACCTCGAGCGCCACGCCGTGCGCTTCGTGATCGACCCGGTGCCGATCGAGCGCCCGCTCGCGCGCGCGCGCGCGCTCCTTCAGCCGCACCGCCTGGTCGAGAAGGCGTTCTTCATCCACGAGGCGCGGCGCCCGAGCGGGCTCGTGGTCGAGGGCGAGGCGCGCGTCGACACGTCGAGGCCCGGGCGGGTGCGGCTCACGAGCGTCCGTCCGGCCGCGGGTACGCAGCGGATCACGCTCCGGCTGCGCCCGGTGCCCGGCCTGCGCTGCGCGCCTGACTGCGCGGTCATGGCCGCCGAGCCAGGGGCGACACAGCTGACGATCGAGGGCCGGCCGACGCTGCCGCCGGCGCTGACGCTCCGCGGACCCTAGCAGCGCGGGCTCAATCGCCGGCCTCGGCCGCGTCCGGATCGAGCAGGCGCACGACCCCGCTCGTCCCGTCGACCTCGACGCGCTGACCGTCCTGCAGCCGCGACATCAGGCGCTCGATCCCGACGACGCAGGGTTTGCCCAGCTCGCGCGCGACCACGGCGCCGTGCTGCAGCACCCCGCCGACCTCGAGCAGGACCGCGCTCGCGTTGGCGAACAGCGGCGTCCAGCCCGGGTCGGTGGTGTACGCGACCAGCACGTCGCCGGGCTCCACGCGCTTGGAGCTCGCGTCGCGCAGGACCTTCACGGGGCCGACCGCGCGCCCGTAGGACACGGCCATGCCGCGCAGCTCCCCGGGCGCCTCGTCCCGCGGCGGGAGCCGCAGGATCCGACCGCGCGAGTCGATCACCGGCGGGAACTCGCGGACCTGCCGACGCAGCTGCTCGTGGAAGCGCGTCGCCTCGCGCCGGAGCGCGCGCAGGTCGAGCTCGGGGTCGCGCGCGGCCGCCTCGAGCTCGTCGAAGGTCAGGTCGAAGACCTGCGCGGCCGCGTCGAGCCGCCCCCGCTCGACCAGCGCCTGGCCGCGGCGCAGCGCCATGGCCCGCAGGCTGTAGCCGAACATCACGTTGACGTCCTTGGGTGTGTCACGTGTCCCCGAGAACAGCTCCGTGGTCCGCCAGCGACGGCGCAGGCGTCGGCGGCGAAACCAGCCCGCGTCCGCGAGCAGGCGCTCGAAGGCCTCGCGCCGCGCCGCTTGGTTGCGCGCGTGGATCGCCGCGGGGTCCGCCGCCGGATCGTCCAGCGACATGCCCGCCATCTGCTGGATCACGAGGCGCGGATCGTCGGCGTAGCGCGGTCTCCCCAGGTCCATCTCGCCGGGGCCGCGCCAGCCGTAGCTGGCCATAAAGTCATCCCAGGCACGCATCGCCTCCGGCGGGAGCGCGCGCCGCGAAACCGCCACGGCGAGCGCCTCCGGGTCGTCCAGCGCCGCGCGGCCGAGGGTCCGCGCGAGCTGGTGCAGCGCGACGCCCATGCCGACGACGACGTTCCCCGGGTAGCCCCGCGACATCGCGGCGCGCAGCGCCTCAGCGTCTGGGCGCCGGCGCGGGATCAGGCGATCGAAGCCGGCGAGGCCCACGAGCAGCGCGGGCATGAGCACCGAGAACAGGCCGCTCGCGAGCGCGCCGAGGTAGCGACGTTTAAACTCGTCAAAGCTCTTGCACTCGCGCGCCAAGATCTCGGCGTCGCGCTCGATCGCGGCGAGCGTCTCGAGGTAGCGACGGTGCGCGCGCGCGGGCGCGAGGAAGCACCGCAGCGTGTTCCAGAAGAACGCGCGCAGCCGCCACAGCGCGCGCGGGATCACGAGCAGGGCGCGCAGCGTGAACCAGCTCGGGCGCCGCGTCGCCCGGTAGCGCGCGCGGTCGATGTTCGCGAACAGCTCGGCCATCAGCACGTCGGTCCCCCGCGCGCCGGCGGCCATCGCCTTCGGGCTCTGCAGCCACAGCTGGGTCGAGAGGTTGGTGTACATCCGCCCGCCGGCGAACAGCAGCAGCGCGTGCTCGGGCGGCAGGTCGCGGTTGACCGGCCCGATGAAGCTCTCGATCAGGCCGTAGAAGCTCTCCTTCATCCAGTCGAGTCCCAGGCGCGAGAGCGGCGCGTTGATCGTCAGGCCCTTCGACAGCGACATGTCGGCGTAGAGCCTGCGGCGCTCGCCCGGCGCGGTCAGGAGCTCGGGCGGAACGGGGACGTGCGTGGTGATCGGGCGGGCTTGCAGCAGGTGCAGCGCGCCCTCCTCGTAGGCGAACTCGATGTCGACCGGGCGCTGGTAGAGCGCCTCGACCTGACCCATGAGCCCGCGCAGCGCCTCGAGCTGCGCCTGCGTGAGCGCGGGCCGCTCCCGCTCGTCGGGCGCGGCCGCGCGCGTGACCGTGCCGCCGCTCGGCGCGAGCTCGATCGCGACCTGCTTGGCGCCGAGCTGACGCTCGATCACCGCGCCGGTGAGCTTGTCGATCACGAAGTGATCCGGGGTGACCTGGCCCGCGACGACCGCCTCGCCGAGGCCCCAGCTCGCGTCGAGCACGAGCTCGTCGAGGTCGTTGGTGACGGGGTTGAGCGAGAAGCCGACGCCGGCGACCTCGCTGGCGAGCTGGCGCTGCACCACCGCCGCGATGCTCGGCGCGAACACCTCGAGGCCGCGCGCGCGCTTGTAGTGGAACACCCGCGCGTCGAGGCTCGAGGCGAAGCAGCGCCGCAGCGCCCGCTCGAGCGCGCCCGGCTCGCGCACAGGGACTCCGAGACATGTCTCGTAGCCGCCGGCGAAGGAGGCGCCCGCGAGGTCCTCGTCGGGCGAGGACGAGCGCACCGCCGCCAGCGTGATCCCCAGCGCCGCGGCGCGCTCCCGCAGCGCGTCGACGGCGGCTCGCTGCGCGGGGTCCAGCTCGAGGCTCGCGGCGCGCCGCTTTAAGGCCGCGCAGGGCTCGTCCCAGCGCTCCGGCGCGGCGCCGACCAGCGCCGACCAGCCCGGGCTCGCCCGCAGCGCCGCGAACCAGGGCGCGAAGAACTCGCTCGTCACGATCAGCCCGGGCGGGACCGGCAGGCCCGCGGCCGCGAGCTCCATCAACGCGCGCCCCTTGCCGCCCGCGCGCGCCAGCGTCGCCGGCGGATCCCCTGGGAAGCTCACGAGCGGCGGCGCTCGGCCCTCGTCATCGACCTGGCTCATAAGTCATCCTCCTCGGAGGCGAACAGCCGCCGCCGCTCCGCCCGCCAGCGCTCGAGCAGCGCCGGCATCTCGCGCTCCCAGAACGCGTACATCGCCACGAACTCGCGCAGCCGCTGGGTCTGCGAGGCGGGCGCGTCGCGGCGCTCGAGCAGGCGCAGCCCCATCTCCCCGAGCGCGCGCGAGGCCGCCATCGCCTCGACGCGCAGCGCGAACTTGCGCTCGAAGCCGTCGTTGCTGAGCGCGAAGTAGGTCCGCCGCTCACCGGGCCGCGCGACCCGCTTGATCGTGCCCGCCGTCAGCAGCAGGCGCGTCATCGAGCTCACCGAGCCCTTGCTGACGCCGAGCTCCGTCGCGAGCTCCCCCGCGGAGCGCTCGGGCGGATCGCAGATCAACAACAACCCGACGATGCGCCCGGCGATCCGCGGCAGGCCGCTGCGCTCGAACTGCAGCGCGACCTCTTCGACGTAGTGGGCGAGCCCGTCGTCGAGTGCGCGTGGGGACATGTTCTGCAGCGTGGCTGATTCAGCATGTTCAGTCAACACTGAACTTACTATATTCACAATACACGACGATTTCGCGCTTCACGGCGCGCGAATTCATACACTGCAACAATGAACAGCGACCCGAGCTTCCCCAACGAGAGCGACGCCTACCGAGCCGCCCGCGCGCGCCTGCTCGCCGCCGAGGCCGAGCTGCGTGAGGCGGTCGAGCGCGTCGCGGCCCAGCGCCGCGCGCTCCCACTCGGCGGGCGCGTCACCGAGGACTACGCCTTCGAGACCCTGCGCGACGGACAGGTCGCTTCGGTCAGGCTGTCGGAGCTCTTCGACGCCGGGCGCGACTCGCTGTTCCTCTACAGCTGGATGTTCGGCCCCGAGATGCCGGCGCCCTGCCCGTCCTGCACCTGCTTCCTCGACTCGCTCGACCGCCAGGCCCGACACCTGCGCCAGCGGATCAACGTCGCCGTCGTCGCGCAGTCGCCGATCCAGCGCCTCGCCGCGCAGGCGCGCGCGCTCGGCTGGCGCGAGCTGCGGGTGCTCTCCTCGCGCGGCACCACCTACGCGCGCGACTACTGGGCCGAGACGCCCAGCGGCGCGCAGATGCCGATGGCCCACGTGTTCGTGCGCCGGGGCGACGCGATCCATCACTCGTGGGGCAGCGAGCTGCTGTACGGTCCGCGCTTCGAGAGCGGGCACCCGCGCCACATCGACATGATGTGGCCGCTGTGGAACGTGCTCGACACGACCCCCGACGGCCGCGGCGGCAGCTGGGGCCCGCGCCTCTCCTATGACTGACGAGGCATGACGATGCAGCTGCATGAGTCGCGCGCGTGAATTGAGTCAAACAGCCGGACGGGTTCCGCGTGCGCGCGCCGTCGCCGGGATCTGGTAGCGTGGCGCCGTGCCCCGTCTCCAACGCAGCTGGCGTCGCGCCGCGCTGGCGCTCGCGCTCACGCTGCCGAGCGCCTGCGGCGACGACGAGGGCGAGACCAGCGACAGCGACGGCCCCGCGCGCGCGGTCGAGCTGCTCGCGGAGCCGAAGATCACGGTCTACCCCGAGCAGCCGATGGTCGTCGACATCGAGCTCGAGTTCCCGCGCCCGACCCACGTCACGCTCGTGCACGGCGCGGACCCGGGCGTGCGCGTCGTCCCCAACCCGGACGTGCAGAGCGAGGCCCACGGCGAGACCAGCGTCGACGAGGCGACCACGCGCCACCAGCTGCGCGTCCGCGGGCTCCGCCCCGAGCAGCTGCACCGCCTCGAGCTGACGGCGCGGCTCGACGACGGCACGCCCGACGTCAATGACACCGCGCCGCTGGTCCGCGACATCGACTTCGCGACCCCGCCCGCGCTCCCGGACTTTCAGGCGATCTACGAGGTCACGTCAGGCTCAGGCGAGGCGCCCGCCGGCGCGATCGACCCGAGCTACCGGGCGTTCACGATGGTCGGCGTCTACACGACCGGCTACCACAGCGCGACGGTCATCGACCCCAAGGGCGTGACGCGCTGGCACGCCGCGCTGCCCAACGACGCGACCTCGCCGACCACGATCTACGCCGGGCTCGCGCTGCGCGACGACGGCACCGTGCTGTTCACGCAGGAGAACCGCGTCTCGATCATCGACGAGCTGACGCGCGAGCGCGTCGGCGTCGACGCCGAGGAGCTCGGCGTCGCGCTGCTGCACCACGACGTGATCGAGCTGCCCGGCGGCAGCCTCCTCGCGATCGGCACCACCTTCCGCGAGCTCGACTACCCCGCGCTGGACCCCCCCGGGACGCGCCTCGTCGCCGGCGATCGCCTGGTCGAGTTTCGTATGCCCGAAGCGCCAGGTCTCCCGCCGGAGCTGCTGTGGAGCTGGGACGCCTTCGATCACCTCGACACCCAGCGCGTGCGCGAGGGCTTCGACGAGCCGATCCCCGACCCGCTCAGCGGCGAGCACGCGCACGACTGGACCCACGCGAACGCGGTCGTGCACGACCCGCGCGACGACTCGCTGCTGCTCTCGCTGCGACACCAGGACTGGATCCTCAAGATCGACCGGGCGAGCGGCGAGATCGTGTGGCGGCTCGGGATCGGGGGCGACTTCACGCTCGAGGAGGGCGCCTGGTTCTTCCACCAGCACTCCCCGCAGTGGCAGGCGGACGGCTCGCTGCTCCTCTACGACAACGGCAACGCGAACCCCTTCCTCGACGACGCGCTCGAGCGCTCGCGCGCGGTCCTCTACAGCCTCGACGCCGAGTCTGGCACGGCGCGCGTCACCTGGTCCGACGAGCTGGGGCCGCGGCTCTCGGTCATCGCCGGCGACGCCGATCGACTCCCCGGCGGCAACCTCATGATCCTCGACTCCTTCATCGTCGAGGGGCTCGAGGACGGGCTGCCGCAGGTCCGCTCGTGGCTGCGCGAGCTCGACCCCGCGCGACCCGACACCGCGCTGTGGTCGGCGCGCCTACCTCTGAACATGTTCCTCTACCGCGCGCTGCCCTGGGCCCGACTGCCCGGGGAACGCGGCGACGCGCCATCTCGCTGACGCCCTCGTCCTGGGGTCATGGGCGCGTATTCCGGGCCTATCCGGAGCGCCCCCCAGGAGAGCGTCATGACCAAGCACCGCCCCAACACCCGTCCTCGTCGCGCGCTCGCGCTCGCGCTCGCGTCGCTGCTGACGACCGTCACCGGCTGCGCGAGCGCTCGCTCAGCGTCCAGCTTCCGCGTCGAGCAGCCCTTCCCCAGCGAGGCCGAGCTCGAGCAGATCAGCCAGCGCCCGGCCCCGACCCGCGAGCAGCTGTTCACCGAGGCCCCGGTCCCCGTCGACGCCTGGACCCTGCGCGGCCCGCTGCCCGAGTCCACCGCGCTGCGCCCCTACGCGGGCGAAGACCCCTTCGCGCGCGCGACCGCCGAGCTGGTTAAGGGCGACGACGATCGACGTGTCACCGAGGGCATGTCGTGCCTCGCGCGCGAGTACGGTCGCTTCGTGCTCGCCCACCAAGGGCGCCCCAGCCAGGAGCTGCAGCACTTCATGGCCGCGCGCTGCGGCGCGCTCTCGGTCACCTTCGGGGTCCGCAGCTGGCAGCTCAAGACGCCCGACGAGGTCGACGAGCACGAGGCGCCGCCGCTCGAGGTCGGCCGCGAGCTGCTGGAGGAGGCGCTCTCCACCGCGCCCCCGCGGGCGACGCTCGGCGCCTGGGCCGGCAGCGCCGGCGGGCGCTCGATCGTGATCGTCACCGCCGGCGCGCCGCAGGCGACGATCACCGCGCTCCCCGTAGCCACCGGCGGCGACGGCTTCGTCGAGCTGCGCGGCCGCCTCGAGCGCCCCCACGGCTGGCTGCAGGGCTACTCGACCCGCGGCGAGTTCGCCTACTCGCGCTGCGAGCCGATCGATAACATGGCCCTCGCGCCAGATGAGTTTGGGCTCCGCTGCCCCGTCGACGCCCGCGACGACATCGCGATCCTCGAGCTCGTCGCGGCCGAGCCGGGGCGCGTGCTCGGCGGCACCGTCCTGCGGGTGCTCGTCTCGCCGAGCGGCGCGGACGCGAATCACTACGCGCTGCGCTCCCCCGGCGCGGGCCAGGCGGGCAGCCGCGACGCGGACTCGCTGCTCGCCGCGATCAACGGCCTGCGCGGCTCTCTCGGGCTCGCGACGCTGCGCGGCGACACGGCCCAGAGCGCGCTGGTCGACAACCTGTTCCCGCACTTCCTCGCCGCGCGCAACAAGTTCGACGGCGGGCGACTCATCGACCAGATCGCCACCGGCATGATGGCGGGCTGGAAGGTCGAGGGCCTGATCCGCGGCAGCCAGATCCTCACGCTGCGCAGCCACGCCTCGCGCTCGATGGAGCGCGCGCTCGCCGAGTCGCTGTTCTCGCCCAGCAACCGCGCCGTGCTGCTCAACCCCGACGCGCGCTCGACCGCGCTGGCGACCCTCGTCGACGACGAGGCCGAGTCCTCCGCCGCGATGGTCGTCACCTACGAGTACTTCGAGCAGCGTGACTACGCGCGCGAGCAGTCCGCGTTCCTCGACGCGCTCGACCGCGCCCGCCGAAACCGCGGGCTGCCGCCCGTCACCCGCGTCAACGGCCCCGTCGCCGAGCGCGTGCTGGGAGCGGGCATGACGAGGGTGCAGCGCGGCGAGTCTGCGCCCGACGAGGAGCTCAGCGACGTGCTGCGGGAGTTCGTCAACCGCAGCCAGCGCGGCTTCCAGGGCGCGATCTACAGCACGCTCGTGCTCGACGGCTGGCAGCCGCGCTTCAGCGAGGACCTGCTCAGCGCCCGCGACATCGAGGTCGCCGTCAAGATCGGGCACTACCGCCCGAGCCAGGGCGCCTGGGGTCACCACGTCGTCTTCGTGGTGTTCACGGTCCTCCAGTAGACTCGAGCTGGGCTCGCGCTCGGCACCCATGGACTGGTTCTCAATCATCGCGCTCGTGGCGGCCGTCGGCTTGATCGCGTACGTCGAGTACAGGGCCGAGCACCGCCGAGCGCGGCGCGCCCTTCGTGCCGGGCCGCCGGTCTCGATCCGCGCGCTCGCGCGAGCGGGTCGCGGGCGCGTTGTCGGCACGGTGGGCGAGTACAACCACAAGCATCTCGAGGCGCCCCTCTCCGGTCGCCGCTGCGTCTACTACCGCCTGACGGTGACCGAGCCCGACACCGACTCCCCGCGGACGCTGATAGAGGAGCGCTCCGTCCTCCCATTTGTCGTTGAGGACAGCTCCGGCCAGGCGATCATCGAACCACTCGGGGCCGCGATCTGGCTGGTGACGGACCTACGGTCGAGCTCAGGCCTGCTCGACGAGCCCAACGCGCGCGAGTTCGCGATCTTGCGTCGGCACGCAGCGCCCGCGACCGGGGAGGTGCTCAATCCCCAGCGCACCTACCGTGAGAGCGCGCTCGCGGTCGGCGAGCGCGTCGTCGTCGCGGGCGAGGTCGCCGCCGTGCTCCCGACGCGCGAGGGCTCGAAGCCCCGCGTCATCCTCAAGCACACCGACGACGCGCCGCTCGTGCTCTGCAACCAGCCCAGCGAGCTCGCGCGCTGAGCCCTACTTCGAAACCCCCGCGGGGTCGAGCTCGAGCCCGGCCGCGCGCGCCCACGCCTCGAGCGCGGTCAGCTCGCGCTCGTAGTAAGCCGGCCAGTGTGACCAGCTCGCGCGCGCGGCCGCGGCCTGCTCGCGCGCCCGCGCACGATCCCCGCCGCGCGCGACCAGCACCCGCGCGAGCGTGAAGCGGGCGTCGGCGCGGCCGTAGTCGTGGGGCGAGTCGTCGCTGAGCTCGAGCGCTCGCTCGACCAGCTCCTGCGCCGCCTCGGGGCGCCCCTCGGCGACCGCGAGTTCGGCGAGCACGAGC
Source organism: Polyangia bacterium (assembly GCA_030430565.1). Classification (GTDB taxonomy): domain Bacteria; phylum Myxococcota_A; class Polyangia; order Nannocystales; family Nannocystaceae; genus JACKDW01. Next base: position 317,962 of record JAUIKS010000001.1, on the reverse strand, counting down.
GCGAGGCTAGCGACCGCGAGGATGTCCACGGCCTCCAAGCTCGAGCTCGTCAGCAGCGGCTCGAGCTCGTCACGGAGCTCGCGCGCGGCCGCGAGCTCACCTCGCTCGGTCAGGATCCGCAGCCACTGCACGTACATGATCACCGTCATCGGGTTGTCGAGCCCGCTGCGCTTGCGGAAGCTCGTCGCCGCGCGCTCGACCTCGCGCAGCGCCGCGTCGAGCTGACCGACGCGGCGGTACGCGCCGCCGAGGGTGTAGCGCGCGGTGAGGGTCGAGACGTGCTGAGGGCCCAGGTTGCGCTCCACGTGCTCGAGCGAGCGCTTGTACTCGACCAGCGCCGCGTCTGGATCGCCGCGGTACTCGAGCGTCTGCGCGAGCGAGTGCAGCGCCGCGCCGATCGCCGGGTGCTCAGGGTCGAGCGCCTCGAAGCGCGCGAGCGCCTCGCGGAGGTACGGCACCGCGGCCGCGTAGTCCTCGCGCTCCCGCTCGACCCGCCCGAGGTTGCGGTAGGCGTACGCGAGCTTCGGGTGCCCCGCCCCGAGCGCCCGCTCCCAGATCTCCCGCGCCCGCTCGACGTGCGCGCTCGCGACGTCGAGCTCGTAGGGGATGAGCAGCGCGGAGAGGTTGTTGTGAATGTTCGCGAGCCGCGGATCCTCGGGCCCGAAGATCCGCTCGCCGAGCTCGAGCGCGGCCTGCAGCTCACGAATGGCGCGCTGCGTGTCACGCTCGGTCGCGACCAGCGCGCGCGCCGTGAGCAGCGTGAAGCGGATCGGCTCGCTCCCGCCGATCCGCTCGAGCAGCGCGTCTGTCCGCGAGCACACGTGCTCCCCCTCGCGAAACGCGCTGTGGTGGCGCACCAGCAGCTCCGCCCAGCTCGGCAGGATCGACGCCAGCCGGCGGACGTCGCCGCTCGACTCCGCGGCGTGCAGCGCCTCCAAGTAGCGCTCCTCCGCGGCGTCGAAGCGACCGAGTCGGTAGTGATTCGCGGCGGCCCGGTGCGCCGCCTCCGCGACCAGCGGTCGATACTCGAGCGCGCGCGCCTGCTCGAGCAACGCGTCGACGCGCGCGAGATCCTCGTCGGCGTAGGTCGCCTGCACGCGCGTGTCCGCGGCGATCAGCCGCCGCTGGAGCTCGGCGACCTCCCCCGCCTGCTCATCGGGCGGCGGATCGGGATGGTCGCGGTCTTCGAGCAGCTCGTCCGGAGAGCACTCAGTCGCCGGCGGCAGCCCGACGACGACATCGCCGATCCGCGCGACCACGGACGATCGCCCCTCGCCCGCCAGCTCGACCACGCCCGCGAGCGCGCTGAGCTGCCGGTCGAAGCACGCGAGTCGACGATCGAGCAGCAGCGAGGAGTGCTTCTGCTCGACGAGCGCGTCGACGCAGGCCGAGTCGCGGGCGCGCGTCCACGCGTCGACCCACGCGTCGATCCCCGACTCCGCGCGCGCCCACGCGTCGCTCGCGTAGTCGAGCTCGCTCGCCGAGAACGCGCGCGCGCCCCCGCGCCGCGCGTCCTCGTCCCAGACCGAGAGGACAGCCGCGCTCCCACGCCGACACGTCGCCGCGGGGTCCTTGAGGGCGAAGACCGCCGCCGCCGCGCCCCCCGCCAACGCCAGCCCCGCCGCGGCGAGCCGACGACGTCGACGTCTCGAAGCCGCGAGCGCGCGATCGACCTCGGCGAGCAGCTCCTCCATCGACGCGTAGCGCTCGCCGGGATCGGTCGCCAGGCCGCGCAGCAGCACGCGCCGCAGCCCCGAGGACACCTTCGTGCTCCGCGGGCTCTCGCGGATGTGGCCGTCGAAGATCGAGACCGCGAGCGTCGCGATCGTCTCGCCCGCGAACGGCCGCTCGCCGTAGAGCGCCTCGTAGAGCGCCACGCAGAACGCGAAGATGTCCGTGCGCGCGTCGGTCTCGGTCCCGCGGAACTGCTCGGGCGCCATGTAGGCCGGCGTCCCCATCAGCGCGCCGGTCACCGTGAGGCGCTCGAGCGCGCTCGTCGACAGCGAGGCGTCGACGGCGGGCGAGCGCGCCGCCTCCTGGGCCGCGTGCGCGAGCCCGAAGTCGACGACCCGCGCGCGCCCCTCCCCGTCGACCATCACGTTGTCTGGCTTAAAGTCCCTGTGCACGAGGCCCGCGCGGTGGGCCGCCGCGAGGCCCTCACCTGCCCCTCGGAACAGCCGGATGATCGCCGCGGGCTCGAGCGCCTCAGCCTCCAGCAGGCGCCCCAAGGTCCGCCCCGCGATGAACTCCATCGCCACGAACACCTGGTCGCCGTGACTGCCGACATCGTGGACCGCGACGACGTTCGCGTGCGAGAGGCGCGCGAGCGCCTGCGCCTCCCGCCGCAGCCGCTCGCGGGCCTGGGGCTTGTTGCGGCCGGCCTTCAGGATCTTGATCGCGAGCTTGCGATCGAGCTCCGGATCATAGGCCGCGTAGACGGTCCCCATGCCGCCCTCGCCGAGGGTCTCGAGCACCACGTAGCGCCCGATGGTGGCCCCGATCTGTCTCGGCGTCGCGGCCGGCTCTCGGTCGCTCGACAGCGTCCCGACGACTGTGTCGGCGTGGACCTCGACATCGGTGGCGGACTCAACGATCACCGAGCACCTGCGGCCGATAGCGTACCGCGACGCGCCAGCGGAGCCGGACGTTGACCGCCAGACCCGATCGCGCGCTCGCCCCACGCGCCGCGCGGAGCCGCGCCCCGACCGCCGAAGCTATGGGTACGGGAAGTTCGTCGCCCACAGCTCGCGCAGCGCCGGGCGCTCCGCGACCGCGACCGCGAGCCGCTCCACCTTCGGAATATGCTCCAAGCGCCAGGCTCGCGGCAAGTCCCAGCGGCTCAGGCCGGCGAGGTAGAGGTCGGCGGCGCAGAACCGGCTCCCAAGCAGATAGGGCGCGTTGGACAGCTGTGACTCGAGGGTCTGCCAGCGGCTGCGCCAGTGCGCGAGCGCGCGCGCGCGCAGCCGCCCCGCCGCCTCCTCGCCCTCGTCGGCGAAGCGCGCGGGGTAGTCCATCAGCTCGACGAGCGGATACAGCTCGCCGACCGCGAACATCAGCCAGCGCAGCGCCTGCGCGCGCTCGCGGCTCGCGGGCGCCGGCAGCAGCGCGGCCTCGGGGTGGCGCTCGGCGAGCGTCATCACGATCGCGGCCGACTCCGTCAGCGTCTCGCCCTCGGGCGTGATCAGCGTGGGCATCTTGCGGTGCGGGTTGATCGCGGCGTACTCGGCCCCGCGCTGGGCGTGGTTCTTCGCGTCGATCGCCCGGAACTCGTAGTCGACGCCGATCTCGAGCAGCGTCGCCTCGACGAAGGCCGAGCCGCTCCCTTTCGCTCCGTACACCGCGTAGCCCATGACGGCGCGACTGTAGCGAATCGTCAGGGCGCGCGCTCGCGCGCGAGCAGGCGTCGCCCGGCGCGGGCCATGAAGCGCGTCGTCGTCGCGCGCATGCGCTCGAGCCGCGCGCGCTCGAGCCCCCAGCTGTCCATATGCGCGAGCGCGGCGGACGAGACGAACAGCTCCCAGATCGTCAGGTCGGTGATGTCGAGCCGCGCCCCCGTCTGTCCCAGGGCCGCGAGGTACCGCGCGCTGAAGCGCTCGGCCGCCGCGTCGTCGTAGGCGTGCAGCAGCTCGAGGCGACAGGCGGCGAGATCGGAGAGGGGGTCCCCGATCGCGGCGTCCTCCCAGTCGAGCACCGCCGCGATCGCGCCGCCCCGCCACAGGATGTTCTGCGGCCAGTAGTCGCCGTGACACAGCGCCGCGGCGTTGCGCGACGACCACGGCGCGCGCCGACCCAGCGCCGCGCGCAGCTCGGCGTCAGCGTCAGGCGGCAGGTGCTCGAGCGCGCCCGCGACCGGGTCCTCGCGGGCCGGCAGCGCCGGCAGCTCGAGGGTCGCGAGCGGGCGCGAGTGCAGCTCGGCGAGGAAGCGCGCCATCGCCTCGAGCGCCGCCGGCAACATGTCCCTCGAGACCTCCGGGCTGCCCGCGACGAAGTCCATCACGAAGAAGGGCTCCGGCAGCAGCTCGCGGGAGTCGTCGAGCAGCCGCGGCGCGGGCACGGGCAGACCGACGCGGCGCAGCGCTACCAGCAGCGCGTGCTCGCGGGCGGCGAGCTCAAAGCGCGACGGGTCCGGGTGGCGCCGGACCACGACGCGCCGCGCCTCGCCGCCCGCGTCCCTCAGCTCGAGCGCGTGCACGAGCGCCGAGACGCCGCCCTCGAGCGCGCGCCAGCGCAGGAGCGTCGCGCCCGGCGCGAGCCGCTGCGCGAGGGCCGTGAACGCGTCCTGCACCGAGGGTGCCGACATCGTCGGCGTTGTAGCACCTGGCTACGGCCGACGCCCGGCGAGCAGGAAGCCGCCGAAGTCCGCGATGACGCCCATCGAGCTGCCGTCGGCGCGCCGCGGCATGTAGCGCCGCAGCAGCTCCTCGTGCCGCAGGTGGTCGAGGACCTCGAGGCCCTGGGCCGCGACGAAGCCCTCCTGCTCCCCCTCCTTGAGGCCGAACAGCCACGGCTCGCCGGCGCGCTTCGTCCTCGACTGGGTCGAGGGCGCGAGCACGATCTTGTGCAGGATGTAGTCGAAGCCGATCATCGAGCCGGGCGCGCACATCCGGACGGCCTTGAGCGTCTCGGCGACGACCTCGGGCGTGAGGTACATGCTCACGCCCTCCCACACGAAGCAGCTCGGGACGCCGAAGTCGAAGCCCTCCCGGTGCAGCTTGTCGATCCAGCGCTCGCGCGCGAAATCACAGGTCACATAGGTCAGGTCGCCCTCGCCGCGGCCGAGCTCCTCCAGCAGCGCGCGCTTCCTCGCCTGGGTCCCGGGCGCGTCGACCTCGAAGCCGCGCACGTTGTCGGGCAGCCCGAGCCGTCGGCAGCGGCTGTCGTAGCCGGCGCCGAGGATCACGAGCTGCCCGAGCCCCCCGTCCAGCGACGCGATGAACTGCTCCACCACGTCGTCGAGCCAGCACGTCCGCAGGTGCATGTAGGTGATCTCGCCGAAGGGGAGCTTGTCGAGGAAGGGCCGCATGGCCTGATCGACATAAAGCCGCCGGGTCAGGCGAAAGCCGAGCACCAGCGAGCGCCAGTACGCCTGCGTGAACAGCCAGCCGCCGCCGCCGCCGCCGGTGAGCGAGAGCTTGGCGATCATCGGGATCGCGAGGTGGTCGGGGCCGAAGCCGCACGCGGCCGCGACCGCTCGCGCGTTCAGGGTCTTCACGGCCGAGAGGCTGCCGCCCTCCTCGGTCGAGACGTTCGCCGCCTGCGTGCGCTTGACCCGGACGAAGTACAGCGGCATCAACACGATCATGCACAGCGCGATCAGCAGCAAGCAGATCGCGCCGTAGACGAACGAGAGCCACCCGAGCACGCGATCGAGCCCGCGCGAGCTGGGCATCCGCGAGGCCGCCTGGCGAGCGCGGGCCCGGTCCGGGCGCTCCGCGATCGCCCGGGTGTAGCTCGCGCCCGTCACGGACGAGACATACCACGGAGGTGCCCTTCAGCCGCGCAGGCGCGCGCGCGAGCCGGGCTCAGCTCGATGCATCTTCACGCGTGCGCCTGCGCGCGCCGACGAGGCCGAGCGCGAGCGCCAGCGTCCACGCCCACCCCGCGCCGCGCTCGCCCGCGCCCCGATCGACCGCCGCGCAGGCGCAGCCGCGATCGGCGAGGTCGAGCTCAAGCTCGGTGTCGCTCGTGTCCTCGGAGTCCGAGTCGTCATCATCATCGTCGTCGTTCGGACCCCAGGAGGCGGTGTTGGGCGGCGGCGGGTCGACGGTCGGATCGGGATCGACGGTCGGATCCGGCAGCGTCGGATCGGGGTCGACGGTCGGATCCGGCAGGTCCGGGACGGGAGGCGGCGGCTCTGGCTCCGTCGTCGGGTCGGGCTCCGGCCCGGTCGTGCTCGTGGTCGTCGTCGTGCTGGTCGTGGACCCCGGATCGAAGGGCTCGCCGCACACATCCGAGAGCCCCGAGAGCGGCGTGCTGCTGCAGCCGCTCGCCCACGACCCGCCGCCCGGGAACGCCCCGTCCGGGAACTCCTGACAGCGCTCGTCGGGGTCCCAGTTGCCGAAGGCGTCGTGGCACGGGGTCACGTCGAAGCCGCTGGCCTCCTCGAACCAGTCCATCATCGGCGTGAGGTAGGCGACCGCGGTCCCGTACATGCAGATGTTCGCGGGCTCGTCGGGGATCTCGGTGTCCTCGTGGAGGTAGAGGTGCCCGCTGGCCGCGAACACGCGCCATGACCCATCGGCCAGGCGAATGAAGGTCGGCCCGCCGGAGTCACCGAAGCAGCCGCTGCTCTCGTCGTTGTCGCCCCACAGCACCACGTGGCCCGGGTCGTCGTCGGGCTCGATCGACTCGACGATCTGCACGGCCTGGCGCTTGGGACCGGCGCCGATGTACTCGACGACCTCGCCGATCTCCGGGTCGTAGATGCCGTCGGTGTTGCCGTAGCCGACGAGCACGACCTTCCCGCCGGGCTGCAGCTGGTCGACCTCGCAGCCCATCAGCGGCGGGATGATCGGCACGTTGTTGACCTCGCCCGCGAGCGTGCAATAGGCCAGGTCCTCGACCCAGTGGCCCTCGCACTCGAGCAGGTCGATGGTCCCGACCGGGTCCTCGGAGTGCTCGCCGAAGGCCAGCTCCAGGCTCTCGGCCGGCGCGACCAGGCAGTGCGCTGCGGTGAGCACCACGCTCGGGTGCAGCAGCGTCGCCGTGCAGATGAGGCCGCCGCCCTTGTAGCGAATCGCGACCGTCGACGGCCACCCGCAGGCGGGCACCTCAACGCCGTTGTGGATCTTCTGCGGCCCGCCGTCATTCATGAGCGCGTTCGGCCCCAGCGGGACGGCGAGCAGCGCGGCGAGGACATGTGCTGACGAAACGACCATTTCCTACATATTGCCCGGTTCCCGCGCGAAACTCACTCAACCGGCGAAAACCGCCTTAGCGCCCGTTTAGAGTCAATGCGGAGTTGGCGCCCGGACCTCGACCGTCCATGCCGATCGCGGTGACGCGGGCTTCACTCTGGTCGATGGGACAGCTCTCGAGACGACGCGCAGCAGCTCGCGTCACGCGGCGACAACGATCCGCGGCCCGCTCGCGCAGCGCTCGTCGCCCGCGGCTAGTCGACGATGATCGAGCCCTTGAGCTGACGGCGCGTGAGCTGCTCGGCCGCCTCCTCGCTGACCTGCGTCTCGTGGAAGTGCGCCCCCTCGAGCGCGACGTCCTCTAGCGACACGTCGCGCAGGTTCGCGCGGGCCAGGTTCGCCATCCGCAGCTTCGAGCCGCTCAGGTCGGCGCTCGCGAGATCCGCCATCAGCAGATCCGCGCCCGAGAGGTCCGAGTCGCGCAGCTTGGCCTTGCTCAGGTCCGCGCCGCGCATGCAGGCGCAGCGCAGCGAGCTGTCGAGCATCGCCACGCCGAAGCACATCGCGCGCCGCATGTCCGCGTGCTCGAGGCTCGCCGAGACGACGCGCATGCCGACCAGCGATCCCTCGCGCAGCTTGGCGAAGCGCAGGTCGGCGCCGCCGGCGGCCGGCGAGTGGCGGACGAAGTCGTAGACCGAGTCCGCGGGGATCATCGCCTCGAGCACGCGCAGCTCGCCGAGGAAGCGCAGCTGCTTGGCCATGAACATGCGCTTGAGGTGCTCGCGCGGCTTGGCGCCGGTCGTGACGTGCATCCACGGGCCGCGCGGCGGGAACTGCTCGACGGTCAGCGCGTAGTCGCGGGTGATGTTCTTGAGCAGCATCGTGATCGCGCCGAGCTGCTCGCGCGTGAACTCTTTGTTGGAGGAGTCGACGCGGATCGACATGCGCACGCGGGTCCCGGGCGGGCTCATGTGACCGAAGACGTCCTGCTCCTTCCACACCCGATGCAGCTCGAAGACCTCGTGCACCCGCCCGGCGCAGACGTCCGCGAGCACTTCGAACAGCACGTCATCGATCGCCGCGTGCTCGTGCAGCGCCTTGACGACGCCGCCGCCGGACATCGCGTTGGGGCTGATCCCCGGGTAGTAGCTCTGTAGAAACTCGACGCGCTGCATGTGCGTGAGCGCGGTCGACAGCAAGTCGCTCAGCTCAGTCAGCGAGAACGTGTTCGTCGGCATCTCCGGCAGCCGCTAGCACCGCAGCCCTACTACTGTAACAGCAGCGGTATCAGCGGCGCGACGTGACGGCGTTAACCGGGCGCGTCGGTCGGGCGCGCTCGCGTCAGCGAGCAGAATCGAGCGCGCGCGCGCGGGTCCGCGCGCGGCCTGGTGCAACCACCGCCGCGTCTGGATCTGACAGCGAGTCAAAAAAACCGCGACGCCGGTGACACTCCGGCGCGAGCCCGGTGTTTCACCCCTCGAGATGCCCGCTCCCACCGATACCGTTCACCGCGCGCGCCCCCGCTGGGGGCTCCGTATCCTTACTTATGCGCTTGCGCTCGGCGCCTCGGCGTCACTCTCCGCCTGCCACTGGGGTTTCGACTACCACTGGGGCTTCGAGGGCGACGAGCACACCATCGAGGAGTGCTTCGACACCTTCGACGACTGCATGGACGACGCCGAGAGCGACGACGAGTTCGACGGCTGCAGCGAGCGTCTCGATGAGTGCCTCGAGTGGTGCCCCGAGGACTCGGCCGGCGACTCGTATGGAGATGACGACGACGACGACGACGACGATGACGACGGCGGCGAGTCTGACGGCGACTCCGGCGAGACTGGCGACGGCGACAGCGACGGCGACTCCGGCGAGACTGGCGATGGCGACGGTGACGGCGACGGCGACACCGGCGAGACTGGCGACGGCGACGGCGACGGCGACGGCGACGGTGACTCCGACGGCGAGACCGGCGACGACGACCAGGTCTGCATCGAGCTGCACGCCAACTGCCTCGACCAGGCCGAGACCGTGCTCGAGGTCGAGGCCTGCGAGTCCCTCTTCGACCACTGCGTCAATCCGGGTGAGTGCGAGCACGACTGCCCGCCCGAGTGCCCCGATCCCGAGCTGAACGCGTGCCTCGATGACTACGCCGGCTGCGTCGCCGTGGCGACCAAGGAGTACGAGGTCGAGGCCTGCCAGCTCGTCTTCGAGGGCTGCGCCGGCGAGATCGACGGCTCGCAGTGTCTCCCCGACTACACCGAGGAGGAGCTCGAGGACTGCCTCGCGGAGCACGAGCTGTGCACCGCGTGCGCCGAGGACGACGAGCAGCTCGAGGCCTGCCAAGAGGTCTTCGACGCCTGCATCAACCCGCCCGTCTAACCCCCGACGGCCGCCCTGCTCCGGCTCCGATCGCGTCGCGCTCGGAGCCGGACCTCGTCCGCGCGCCAGTAAACGGATGTGAGCTGGGCCCGCGTACGCGCGTGCGCCCCAGCAATGCCCTGCGCGACCGGCTGGAGTACCTCCTAGCGCCCCCTAGAACCCGCTACGGATGGTTTTATGAGACGAGGCGACGGGCCGCCGCGACACGCTCGACGCGGCCGCGACGCGGACGCCCTGGAGGCAGCACGCGATCCCGCGACGTTGCGAGCGCGCGCGCGTGGCACGGGTCTTGCTGACTTTTAGAGCATGTTGCGGATCGATCGCTCTCGAACTCGCCCCTCCGGATCTCTGCGCCCGTGCGCGCTCGCGCTTCGCGGACGCCGCGATCTGGGGCGGCTGAACGTCGAGCAGATCTCGCTTCAGCGCGCGACGCTCTCGGGCGAGCTCACCTCGCCCGTCGCGCCCGGCGACGCGCTCAGCGTGTTCTTCCGCTTCGCCGGTCACCTCCCGCTGCGCGCGACCGGGATCGTGCAGCGCTGCGAGGGCGAGCGCGTCGAGCTCCGGTTCACCTCGCTCGACGCCGACATGCCCGACGCGCTCGAGGAGCTGCGCCTGACCGATCTCCGAGCGCGCTTCCGCGACGCGCGACGGGCCCTCGCGGCGCGCTGAGCTCCCCGCCGCCGGCCGCTGAGCCGCAGCCGTTGGCGAAGCAGGCCGAAGACGCGACGCGAGCCGGTCATCGCCCGCGTCGAGCCGAGTTTTGGGAATTTTCCACGCGCGTGATCCAGGGACCACGCTGACCGCGCGCGCCCGCGCCTGCCCCTGCCCTCAAACGGGGGTTCCTGCTACCCTCCGCAGCCTCCGGTGCAGGACGTCGAGAACATCGCGCAGTCCGTGATCGACAACGTCAACGGGCGCACAGATCTACGGGATCAGCTGTCCAAGCGCGTCCAGAGCGTCCGCAGCAGGACGATCAACCGCCGCCTCGCGGACCTCCCGCTCGAGCGCCTCCGCGCGATCGAGGTCCGGCTCGAGGAGCAGTCCCTGCACATCGTCGAGACGCTCGAGGAGATGGAGCGCAAGGGCAAAGAGTCGATCGCCGAGGCCGACTGGCAGCGCTACGAGCTGATCCGGCTAGAGGCGGTCGAGGCAGCCCGCGATTTCGACGAGCTCCAAGAGCTGCGCAAGCGCGTCGCCGACGCCCGCTACGAGCGCCAGCTCAACGACGCGCTCGCCGAGCGCCTCGGCTCGCACGAGCGACGCAAGCTCTACGACGCGATCATCATGGTGCTGATCCTGGTTGTCGTCGGCATGCTGCTCTACGAGATGATCGTGCACCCCTCGCGGGAGCTCACCATCATCCTCGACTGGATCGACATCGGCGCCTGCGTGCTGTTCCTCGGCGACTTCTTCTGGCGCCACAGCCTCGCGGAGTCCAAGCGGTGGTTCTGGCGCCGCCACTGGATCGACTTCATCACCTCGATCCCGCTGCCCTCGGCCCACACGCTGCGGCTCGGTCGCACGGTCCGCCTGGTCCGCTTGATCCGGATGATCCGCGTGGTCCGCCTCGCGCGGATCCTCCGCGTCGTGCTGTTCTTCTGGCGCGGCATGGACAAGCTGAACGCGGCCTTCGACGTCGGCATGATGCGGCGCTCGGTCAACATCCTGCTGGCGATCCTGATCGCCGGCGGCCTCGGCATCTACGTGGCCGAGGGCGCGCCGGGCGTCGAGGGCGTCGAGGACGTCGGGCAGAGCTTCTGGTGGAGCTTCACGACCGTGGTGACGGGCGGCTTCGGCGACATCCACAACCCGCAGACGGTCACGGGCCGGCTGCTGACGGGCGCGCTCGTGATCGCGGGCATGGTCGTGGTCGGCATCTTCACGGCGACGCTGACCTCGCTGCTCGTGCGCGAGAACGACGCGAGCGGGGCGATCTTGGCGCTCGAGGAGCGCATGCTCAACGAGCTCGAGGACATCCGGCATCTGGTGCAGGACACCGTGTCCGACGAGACCCTGCTCGACCTGCGCCCTGACACGACGAAGCCCGACTGACGCTCACTCGCGGACGGGGGCGTAGCGCCGCGCCTGCTCGTCGAGGCGGAGCAGTCGCCCCGCGCCGGCCGCCTCGAGCGAGGCGCCCTGCTCCTGCAGCGCGCGCTTGACGACCTTGTAGCTCCCGGTGGTCTCGAAGCGATCGACGACGCGTACGAACAGCGGACGCGCCAGCGGCGCGAGCGAGCTCTCGGCGACCTCGAAGAGCGCCGCGCCGTCGAGCGTCTCGACGCCCGGATCCAGCGTGACCGCAGCCATCCCGGCGCGCCCCTCCTCGCCCTCGATCTTGATCCCGTAGACCGCCGCCTGCTCGATCCCCGGCGCCGTCCGCAGCACGGCCTCGACCTCCTCGGTCGAGACGTTCTCGCCGCGCCAGCGAAAGGTGTCGCCGACGCGGTCGACGAACCAGAAGTCGCCGTCGGCGTCGCGCCGCAGGATGTCGCCCGAGAGGAACCAGGCGTCGCCGACGGTGAACACGTTGTGGATGATCTTCTTGCCGGTCGCGCGCGCGTCGGTGTAGCCGTCGAAGCGCGAGAACGGGTTGAGCGGGTGGATCTGGCCGATGAGCATGCCGGGCTCATCGTCGTCGCAGACGATCACGTTGCCGTCGTCGTCGCGCGCGGCCTCGCCCAGCTCGTGGTCGTAGCGCAGCAGCTCGGCGCGCTGGATGTCGAAGGGCACGCGCCCGACCGAGCCGACCTTCTCGCCCGTGAGGTTGGCGAGCAGGATGTTGCCCTCGGTCGCGGCGTAGAACTCGAGCACCCGGACGCCGCCAAAGCGCCGCAGGAGCTCGCGCCAGACGTCCGCGCGCATGCCGTTGCCGACCAGCAGGCGGATCGTGTGACGCTTCTCGTTGGCGGCCTCGGGCGTGTTGATGAGGAAGCGGCACAGCTCGCCGACGTAGAGCACCACGGTCACGCCGTTGCGGCGCACGTCGTCCCAGAAGCGCGAGACCGAGAAGCGCGGCGCCAGGACCACGCGGCTGCCGGCGATGAAGCCCGCGGTCGCGCCGAGCACGAGGCCGGTGGCGTGGTACAGCGGCAGGCAGACGTACACCGTGTCGCGCGAGGTCATGCCGGCGCCCGCGGCCGCGAGCGTGGCGGCGCCGAGCACCCGCGTGTTCGTCAGCTTCGCGGCCTTGGGTCGGCCGGTCGTCCCCGAGGTGAACATCAGCCACGCGAGGTCGTCGCCGCGGCCGGCGTTGAGCTCGATCCCGGCGGCGGTCGGCGGGCCCGGGTCCGGATCGTCGTGGAGCGTCTGGTGCAGCGACTCGAGACCCAGCGCGGCGCTCTCCTCGGTGTGCGCGCCGATCACGAAGACGCGCGCGCGCGCGCCGTCGCCGACGGCCGCCGCCGCCGCCGACGCGCGCTCGGGCGTCGTCACGAGCTGCTCGACCTTGCCGGCCTTGAGCGCGTGCTCGAGCACGGGGCCGCGCACGCCCGGGTTGAGCAGCACCGCGACCGCGCCGATCCGGCTCAGCGCGAGCAGCGAGGTCAGGTAGTCGGGGTGGTTGTCCATCAGGATACCGACGTGCCCCTTTGGACAGACCCCCCTCGCGAGCAGCGCGCGCGCCAGCTTGTTCACGCGCGCGTCGGCCTCGGCGTAGGTGTACGCGCGGCCGCTCCACAGAAACAGCGTGTCGTCGGGCCGGGTGCGCGCGCGGTCCTCGAGCAGCGCGCCGATGCTGACGCGCCCGCGCAGCAGCACGTGCCCGAGCGAGAGCAGCCGGGGGACCTGGAAGCGGATCCAGCGGGCGCTCTCGGTGAGGTCGCGCAGGCCGAGGCCGAGCTGATCCCACACGACGTCGCGCAGCTCGCCCAGGAGGTCGTCGCCGCCGCGGCGCGGGGCCGGCGACTGGCGCTCGCGCTCGCCGGCGCGGACGTCGATGATCTCGCTGGGGCGCGGCGCTTTCTCGGCCCGCCACAAGAGCCAGCGCGTGACGGTCGACCAGGTCGTCTCGAGCGCGCGCGCACCGACGACGAGGCCGAAGTGCCCGGCGTCGGCGCTGCGCTCGTACAGCGGCGCGCGCGGAGCCGCGCGATCGATCGCCCGGACCGCGCGCGGCCGCGCGAACTCGTCGCGCTCGCCGACGAAGCACAGCACCGGGACGTCGATGTCGGCCAGCGTGACCGAGCGCCCGGCGATCACGAAGCCGCCCGTCAGCATCCGGTTGTGGACGATCACGTCGTCGACGAAGCTCTGGAACGCCGGGCCCGGCCAGGCCACGAAGCCCTCGCCGCCGAGGAAGCGGCGCGTGGGCTCGAGCCGCTCGAGCAGCTCGCGGTCGTCGAGGTTGCCGAGGATCATGCGCAGGTACTGGAGCTCCTTGCGCGGGCTCATGAGCTTAAACGCGAGGCTCGAGAGCGAGCCCGGCACGCCGCCCAGCAGGTCCATCGGGCGCATCGCCACGCGCAGCCCCTGCGACAGGTTCGAGATCAGCCCGCGGTTGATGTCCGCGGGGATGTTCTTCTGCATGTCGACGGGGCTGCCGAAGGTGATGATCGACGCGACGTGCTCGCAGCGGCGGTAGGCCGCCGCCTGGTACACGAACATGCCGCCCTGCGAGTAGCCGGCGACGTGCACGTCTTGACCGGTGCGCGCGTGGATCTCGTCGAGCGCGCGGCCGATCATGAGCACGTGCTCGTCGAGCGTGCGCTTGAGCCCGCCGCGCTCGCGCTCGGGGCTGCCGAAGTCGACCAGCCAGACGTCGAAGCCGCGACCGCGCAGGTAGGCGATCGCGCTGAGCTCGGGGGAGATGTCGTAGACCTGCGCGGTGACCATCAGCGGCGGCACCAGCAAGATCGGCTGCTCGCACACCAGCGGCAGGGTCGGCGGCTCCTGCGGGTAGTGGCGCAGGCGCAGCGCGCCCTCGTGGAGCGCGAGCTCGTACGCGGCCTCGTAGGGCGGCGTGAAGCGACCGCCGCTGATCATCCGTGCCGCGTTGCGGGCGCTGTGGTACGTCCGCCGCAGCTGCCTGCGTAGGTCTCGCTTCGTCCGCCGCTGCTGCTTCGCCATCGCGCCCCGAGACTGCTCGATCCGCGCGCGAAACACCAGCCCCGGGGCCCGGGGCGCCCTGACGCGCGCGCGGGCGCCGACCGCCCCGACGCGCGTCGACGCGGGCGCGCGAGCCGACGCGAAGGCGCCCGCGCGCCGCGTGGGCTACGCGCCCCGCCGCGCGCGCGAGCTGGGGGCGCGGGGCCGATCGAGATTCGAGCACGCACGCGTCATGGCAAACATGTATTTTAAGACATGTCCTGTCAGACATATTCACGATAGCGCGTCGGCGCGCCGCGCACCGCGGCCTCCGGCGCGCGCTCGCGTCCGCGCTCGCGTCGGCCGTGCTCGCGTGCACGGGCAGCGAGAGCGTAACCTCGTCCGATCTCACGACCGGGGTGATCACGCCGTCGACCTCCGAGCACGGCGACGCGACCACCGGCGACACCTCGGCGGGCCCCAACGGCCTCGTCACGGACGAGCCCGGGGGCACGCAGACCGGCTCCGGATCCGGCGCGACGTCCTGGTGCGGCAACGGCCGCGTCGAGTGGCCGGAGGAGTGCGACGACGGGGACGAGGTGTACACCGACGCGTGCCTGCCGACCTGCGAGGCGGCGCGCTGCGGCGACGGCGTGACCTGGGCCGGCGTCGAGGAGTGCGACGACCAGAACCACGACAACCTCGACGGCTGCACCAACGCCTGCGAGCTCGCCGAGTGCGGCGACGGCCTGCTGCAGCCCTGGGAGGACTGCGACGACGGCGATCACGACGACGACGACGCCTGCACCGCGAAGTGCAACAAGGCGGTGTGCGGTGACGGCTTCGTCTGGCAGGGGAAGGAGGCCTGCGACGCGGGCGGCGAGGCGGCGAGCTGCGACGACGACTGCACGCCGCCGGCCTGCGGCGACGGCAACCTCAACGCCGCCGCCGGCGAGGCCTGCGACGACGGCAACCTGATCCCCAACGACAGCTGCACGCTCGCGTGCGAGCACGCGGAGTGCGGCGACGGCCTGCTGTGGGCCGGCGTGGAGGAGTGCGACGACGGCAACTTCGATCCCGACGACGGCTGCGCCAACGACTGCACGCTGCCGCCGAAGTACACCGCGATCGGCCCTCAACAAGATGTCCCGCAGGGGCTGCTCGAGGGCTGGGAGACGTGCTGGAGCGAGCCCTACGGCGCGACCGAGACCGAGACCGTCACGCAGCTGCTGCAGGAGAGCTGCACGCGCGCGCACGTCATGCTGGCCTGCCGCGCGGTGGGCAGCAACGTGTACAAGGTCCTCGCCCACGGGCCGCGCGACGCGATCATCGAGCACACCGAAGGAGATGACACCCACGTGGTCAACGGCGCCCGGTGGTACTACAGCAGCGGCGAGTCCTGGGGCTTCGCGGGGCTCAGCGACACGGTTCAGCGCGAGCCCTGCGACGTCGAGACCGAGAACGGCGCGCGCCGGCTGTGCTGGAACCTCAACCAGGGCGCGATCGCGAAGGGCTTTCGCTGCGGGACCGCGCAGTCGCTCAACAACAGCAACATCTGGGAGCGAGTGCTGCTGCACGCCTACTGAGAGCGCTCCGCTCAGCGCCCGGTGACGAGCTCAGATTCGGTTGACGGATTTCGCCGCGTGCGGGAAATGCTGAGCTGTGGACGCGATCCACCCACGCAGACGCGCGACCCCGCGCGAACCCGCGCGAACCGACGCGCGGCCCACGCTCGCCGCGGTCTACCGCGAGCAGCTCGATTTCGTCGATCGGAGCGCCCGCCATCTGGGGGTCCCGAGCGCGCAGGTCGACGACGTGGTCCACGACGTGTTCCTGGTCGTGCACCGCCGGCTCGCCGACTTTGACCCGAGCGCCGGCGCGACGCTGCGCTCGTGGCTCTACGGGATCACGCGGCGCGTCGTCATGCACCACCAGCGGCGCGCGCGACGGATGCACGCCCGCCACGCCCGCTTCGGCGCCGCGCGTGAGCTCGACGGCGAAGCCGCCGCGCCGAGCCCGGACGCGGCCTACGAGCGCGACGAGGCCGCGCGCGTCGTCCAGCGCTTCCTCGCCAGCCTCGACGAGGACAAGCGCCAGGTGTTCGCGCTGATCGAGATCGAGGGCTTCACGGCGCCGGAGGCCGCGCGCGCGCTCGGGGTCAAGCTCAACACCGTGTACTCGCGCCTGCGAGCCGCCCGCAAGCGCTTCGAACAGACGGTCGCGCGGCTGCACGAGCCCGCCGCCTCCCCCCACCCCACCTCCACGACAGGAGCACGCCATGCGCCCGCACGAGGATGACCTGAGCCCGCGCGCCCGATCGGCGCTCGACTCCTACCGCGAGGCGACGCGCGTCGGCGATGATCGTCGCGCCCAGCTCTGGTCGCGGCTCTCCGCCGACCTCGAGCGCGAGGACGACGCGGTCGCGCTGCTGCCGGAGCCCAAGCCACGCCGCCGCGGGCTGTGGATCGCGGGCGGGCTGACGCTCGCGGCCGCCGCCGCCGCGTTGCTCGCGTTTCAGCTCGGCTCGCTCCGTCAGCGCTCGGCTCGCGATCTCGACCGAGACCGTCACGAGGCCGCCCCCTACGAGCTCGGCGCGCAGCCCGAGCGACCGGCGTCACCGCGCGCGCCCGCGCGGCGCGGCGAGGAGCGCCGGGAGCTCGACGCGCAGGATGAGGCGCTCGCCGTCGACGCGCCGGCGACGACGACGACGGCGCCCGAGCGCGAGGCCGACACGACGCGCCGAGGCGCGCGCGGCCACCGTCGACCTGCTCGTTCGGACACAAACCACGGGGCGGCGCCCGAGCCCCGCGCGCCGGCGCCGGACAACGCGCTCGCCCGCGAGCTCGCGGTGCTCGGGCGCGCCCGCGCGGCGCTGCAGCAGGGGCAGGCCGAGCGGGCGCTCGCCCACCTCGCCGACCACGAGCGCGAGTTCGCCGACGGCCAGCTGCTCGAGGACCGCGCGGCCCTACGCGCCGAGGCGCTGTGCGCCCTCGACAGGGCCGCGAAGACCTCACCCGGCGAGCCGGTCCGTCAGCTCCGCGGGCCCGCGGCGATCCAGGCCTTCCTCGCCCGCTACCCGCGCTCCGCCCACGCCGCCCGCGTCCGCGACGCGTGCGGCGAGTGAGCTCGCGGCCTACGCCGAGTTTTTTCGGCGGCGCGTGACGGAGTCAGCGGCGCGCGGGAAATGCCAGATGACGGGCGCGCTCGCGCCCGAGGAGCGCTACTCAGACACGCTCCAGACTGACCATCCCTCACCCACCTATCTTCACCATGTCCAGCTTGATCCGAACCTCATCCACGCTCTGCTTCACCGCCTCGGCGCTGCTGGCCCTCGCGGCCTGCGACCCCGGGACCGGCAACCTCACCGAGAACACGGACTCCGTCTCGAGCACCTCGGGCGGCGAGTCCGACGGCGCGACCAGCTCCACCGTCACCACCGACGCGACCGGCGCGACCAGCTCCACCGTCACCTCCGGCGCGACCAGCTCCACCGTCACCACCGACGCGACCGGCGCGACCAGCTCCACCGTCACCACCGACGCGACCGGCGCGACCAGCTCCACCGTCACCACCGACGCGACGACCGCGACCAGCTCGACCGGCACGACCGGCGAGCCCGCGGTCTGCGACAACCCGAACTTCACCTGCGAGCAGTACGAGCTCGACTGCGAGCTCCACAACTGCGGCGAGCTCGACTCGCACTTCGACGCCGACGGCTGCCTGCGCACGCCGTGCAGCGACGCGAGCGACTGCGGCGACGCCGAGCTCTGCTACGCCGCGTACCTCTACGGCGGCTGCGTCGGCAGCGAGGTGTTCTGCGAGGACTACGACGAGGACATGAGCTGCTCGTGCGGCGGCAGCGACGACTGCAACGGCGCGTTCTGTGTCCCCGCGGAGCTGGTCCCCGGCGAGCTGCAGCTCGGGCCCGGAACGTTCACCGACGGCTGCGCGCCCAACGACGCGCCGGCCTACGACATCGAGTTTGGCCTCGAGAGCGCCACCTGCGACGCGCCCTGGTCGATGGACCAGCTGCGCGTGCGGATCAACCTCGTCGCCGACCAGCTCCCGCCCGGCGACTACTCGGTGACCGCGGACGACGGCTGGGGCCAGATCGACCTGTGGGGCGACAACGGCTGGCAGCAGATCACGGAGGGCGTGGTCACGATCGTGAGCTGGGAGGGCGACGTCATCACCGGCGCGGTCGAGCTGCACGCCGACGGGCTGCCGACGGTCGTCGGCTCGTTCTCCGCGGCCTACTGCGCCGAGAACCCGATGTGCGGCTGAGCCCGCAACTCGATGTCAAGACGATCGCGGCCCGGCTCGTCTCGTGACGACCGGGCCGCGGCTCGTTCGAAGCGACGCGCTACTGCCAGATGAAGTCGACGCGGCGCTCCTTGGCGCGCGTCGCCTCGTCCGAGCCGGTCGCCTCGAGCGAGCCCTTGGCGATGACCTCGATCTTCTCGGTGGGGACGCCGAGGTCGACGAGGAAGTTCTTGACCGAGGCGCCGCGCTTGTCGGTCAGCAGGATGTTGTACTCCTCGGTCCCGCGACCGTCGGCGTGGGCCTCGAGGATCAGCTTGCGGGTCTCGGCGGTCAGACAGGCGGCGGCCTCCTGCAGCTTGGTGACGTTGGCGTCGGTGACCTTGTCGCTGTCGAAGCCGAAGAAGATCGAGGCGAAGCCGCAGACCTCCTCGCCCGCGTTGTCGCCGTAGTCGCCCGAGAACACGCACATGCCGCCGTCGCAGATCTCGTCGACCGGGCACTGGTCGTCGGTCTGACACACGCCGTCGGCGGCGCAGCGGCCGGTCTCCATGTTGCAGGCGCGGCCCTCACAGTCGAGGTCGTCGTTGCAGATCGAGCACACGCCGGCCTTGCACGCGAGGCCGGGCTCGCAGTCGAGCATCTGCGTGCACGGGCCGCCCTCGGGCACGGTGCCGACGCCAGCGGGCGTACCGGCGGTGTCGCCCGCCCCCTCGGCGCAGCGGAACTCCTGACAGGTCAGCGTCACGCCCTCGCCGCCCTTGCCCGCGCAGTCGGCGTCGGTCTTGCAGTTCTGGCAGGTCTTCTCGACGCAGGTCTCGCCCATCTCGGCGTTGCAGTGCTTGTCCTTCTTGCACGCGGGGTACTCGGGCGCCTTGCAGCCCGTGGTTGCGAGGAGCCCCGGCGCGAGCAGGAGACCGAAGACGAGGGAGGGGAGAAAACGTTGCACAGACATTCGCGTGGACATGGTGCGGTCGGGTCCTTGGTTCGTGGGCAGTCGTATACACCGGTTCTCGCCGCGCGCGAATAGTCCGCAGCACATCCAGCGGTTTCTGCCGCGATGGCTCCAGCGATCCCGCGTAGCGACGCGTCATCTGAGCTCGCGCGCCCCGATCTGCCGCCGCGTATCGCCCCGCCGCTAGGGCGCCTCGCCACAGCCGTCAATTCACCACGGGAACGCGGATCCAGCCGCGCGAGCCCGCGCGGCGAGCTCCCGCGGCGCTCGGGCGACGAACTCGAGCGATACTCAAGTCTTCCGCGATAAGCATGCGCGCTGATCCATCACGACTCCTCACCCACGCGCTGACGGGCGCGACGCTGGTCCTCTCGTGGGCGTGCTCGCCGGCGCCGGACTCGCTCGGCTCGCAGGGGACGAGCGAGGGCTCAACGCGGGGCGAGCAGACCGACGGGGACGACGGCGGCTCGACGGGCGCGACCGCGAGCTCGAGCGGGCTTGCGACAGCGGGCAGCGACACACAGCCCGCGGCGACGGGCGGCGGCGACGGTGCCGACTCGGGGACCGAGGAGCTGCCGCCGCACCCGTGGTTCACGGACGTGACGCAGGCGGCGGGCCTCGACTACGTGCACGGGCCGTTCAACCAAGCCCCCGACTGCCTCGTCGACGCGAGCGCGCTCGAGCTCCCCGGGGGCTACTGCACGCCCGAGTGGGGCGCGGGCGGAGCCGCGGCGGCCGACTACGACGGCGACGGCTGGGTCGATCTGTACGTGACGCGCTTCGCCGCGCCCGACCTGCTGTTTCGCAACGAGGGCGACGGCAGCTTCAGCGAGCGCGCCGCGGAGGTCGGGCTGGGCGAGCTGGTGCAGAGCAACGGCGCGGCCTGGGCGGATGTCGACAACGACGGCGATCTCGACCTCTACGTCACGACGATCGGCGACACCCGCTACCGGCTCTACATCAACGAGGACGGGGTGTTCAGCGAGCAGGCGCTGGCGCGCGGCGCCGCGCTCGAGAGCGAGCTGCAGCACACCGGGACGACCCCGAGCTTCGGCGACTACGACCTCGACGGCGACCTCGATCTCTACGTCGGCGAGTGGCGCAACCACTACTCGGTGGGGGACGCCCCGAGCCACAGCCGGCTGCTGCGCAACCTGGGCCCCGACGCGCCCGGGCACTTCGAAGACGTGACCGTCGCCGCCGGCGTGCTCGTCGACGACGTCTGGCATGAGGTCGACAACAACATGAACACGATCCCGGGCGTGTTCGTGTACTCGGCGACCTTCGCCGACCTCGACGGCGACGACTGGCCAGAGCTCGTGCTCACCAGCGACTTCGGCACGAGCCGGCTGTTCTGGAACCAGGGCGACGGCGGCTTCACCGACGGCACGGCCGCGGCCTTCGTCGGCAGCGAGGAGAACGGCATGGGCGCCTCGCTCGCGGACCTCGACGACGACGGCGACCTCGACTGGTTCGTCAGCTCGATCTCGTCGACCGGGAAGAAGAGCGGCAACCGCATGTTCCTCAACAACGGCGACCGGACCTTCAGCGACGTGACCGACGACGTCGGCGTGCGCGAGGGCGACTGGGGCTGGGGCGCGGCGCTCATCGACCCCGACAACGACGCCGACCTCGACCTGATCCTGACGAACGGCTGGAAGACCGCGCCGTACCTCGTCGATCCGATGCGGCTGTGGGTGAACCCCCGCGCGCCCGGGGCGGACGGGCTCGTCGCGATGGATGAGCTCGCGCAGGCCTCGGGGCTCACGTCCCTGGCGATGGGTCGCGCGCTCGTCACCTTCGACTACGACCGCGACGGCGATCTCGACGTCTTCATCGCCAACTTCGCCGCCGAGCCGACGCTGTACCGCAACGACACCGAGCTCGGGAACGGCTGGCTGCAGGTGCGCGCGCGCGGGACCCAGAGCAACCGCGACGGCCTGGGCGCGCGCGTCACCGTCCGACGCGCCGCGGACAGCCCGCCGCAGGTCCACGAGCACGGCGGGCCGACCTACTTCTTGGGACACAGCGAGCGCGTCGCTCACTTCGGCCTGGGAGCCGGCGACGCGCCGGTGTTCGAGGTCCGCGTGCGCTGGCCGGCCTCGGGCGCCGAGCAGGTGTTTCACGACGTCGCGCGCAATAGCGAGCTCGTGGTCGTCGAGCCCGAGTAGCCCGGCGCGGCTCGACAGCGGCGCGCAAGTGCGCCATCGTCCGCCTCGCCCGTGCTCGCGACCGCCATGACCCGCGCGGCGCTGCTCGTGGCGCTCGCGCTCCACGGCGACGAGCGCCCAGCGCCCGCCGCCGCGCCCCCGATCGAGTGGCGGGCCGACCCCGGCTGCCCCGCCGCGGCGTTTGACGACGCGCTCACGCGCTACCTGGGCCCCGCGCCCCAGGGTCCGCCGCCGCCGCTGACGATCGACGCGCGCGCCGAGCGAGCGGGTGACGGCTGGCGGGTGACGCTGCAGATCGAGGACGCGCGCGCGCCGGATGAGCCCGCGAGCGAACGCGTCCTCACGGCGCCGAGCTGCGAGACGGTCGCGCGCGCGGCCGCCTTCGTGGTCGCCGTCGCGATCGATCCCGGGGTCGCGCGCGCGGCCGCCGGCAGCCCAGAGGATCCTGCGGAGGATCCCGCCGCGCAGGATGCCCTCACAGCGCCCGAGCTCCCCGAGCCGACGACGACGAACCCGACCCGGGAGCGCGACGCGGACACGCCGGAGGAGCCCGACGACGAGCCCGACGACGAGCCCGACGACGAGCTCGACGAGCCCGCGCGACCACGCCCGCCGACGCGACGCGTCCACGCGCTGCTCAACGCCGCGCTCGGCCTCGACGGTGGCGCGCTCCCGGGCGTCGGCGCGGCGCTTCGCGCGAGCGTCGGCCTCGGCGGCCGGCGCTGGCGCGCGGAGCTCTTCGCCAGCTACCGCAGCCCCTCGCGGGCCCGCGCCTCGACGCTGGAGGGCGCCGGCGGCTGGATCTCGCTGTGGGCGCTCGGCGCTCGCGCCTGCGCTGAAGGACAGCCCGAGCGTGGGCGCCTCGTGATCCCGATCTGCGCCGGGCTCGAGGCGGGCGAGCTGCTCGGGCGCGGCTACGGGTTGACGACGAACGGGCGCGCGCGCCTGCCCTGGCTCGCGCCGCTGATCGGCGCCGGCGTGCTCGCGCGGCTCGACCGCCCGCGCGCGACCTGGGGCTCGCTCGCGCTCGGCGCCCGCGCGGAGCTCGGCGCCCCGCTCGCGCGCCACCGCTTCGAGATCACCGACGTGGGCGTCGTGCACTCCGTCCGGCCGGCGTTCGCGCGGCTCCTGCTCGTGCTCGAGATCGAGCTCCCCCGAGGGCGCCGACGCGGCGCGTCTGACTGAGCGACGCGCCGCCGCGCGCCCCGTCGACCCTGACATGGCTATTAAGTCAGGATACAATTCTCGCCCGTGAGCGCGCTGCCACACGCCCCGCCCGCCGTGCTGCTGGTCCGCCACGGCGAGAGCGCCTCGAACGCGGGCTTGGTCACCTACGAGCCGGCCCAGATCCCGCTGACGCGGCGCGGGCACGCGCAGGCGCGCCGCTTCGCCGAGCTGCTGGGCGCCCCGCCGGCGCGCGTGCTCTCGTCGACCTATACGCGCGCGGTCGAGACAGCGCGGCCGGTCCGCGAGGAGCACGGCCTCATCCAGGAGTTCGCGGCGGTCCATGAGTTCACGTACCTCGCGCCCACGCGCTGCATCGGCACCGACCGAAACGACCGCCGGCCCTGGGTCGAGGCCTACTGGCGGCGCTGCGACCCGCTGCGCGTCGACGGCCCGGGCGCCGAGAGCTTCGCCGAGTTCGTGACCCGGGTGATCCGCTTCCGCGACGCGCTCGCGCGCGGCGCCTACAGCGGCGACGTCGTGTTCACGCACGGCCTGTTCATGAAGGCGCTGATGTGGCTGGGCGAGCGCGCGCCGGACCTCCAAAGCCCCCACGAGATGCGGTCCTTCAACAAGTTCACGGGGGAGCACTGGGTCCCCAACCTCGGCTTGCTGCGCGTCACGACCGGCTCGCCGAGTCGCCCGCAGCTGCGCCTCAAGCTCGACCTCACGCGCGTGCACGAGCTGGGCTAGCTCCCCGGCTGGTGGTCGCGGCCGAAAACAGTGACCATTCGGTCATGCTCCCAGGAACAGTTCAAAAGAGCGCGGCTCGCCTCGGCTTCGACACGGTCTGGCGGCTGACGAGCCTCGCGCCCGTCTTCTATCACTCCGGCTTCCGCTTCTGCGTCCGCTACATCAGCCGCGCCGACTTCGTGTCCGAGGAGACCGAGGGCGCGGGCTCGCTGAGCGCGGCCGAGGCGAAGGCGATCCTCGGGGCCGGCCTCGCGCTGATGCCGGTTCAATACGCGAAGCTCGGCTACCAGCCGAGCGCGGCCGGGGGCGCGCAGCTCGGCGCGAACGCGGCGAAGAACGCGACGAAGCTGGGTATCCCCGAGGGCTGCACGGTGTGGTGCGACGCCGAGGCCTTCGCCGCGGACGCGAGCACGAACGACGCGGTCGCCTTCGTGAACGCCTGGCACGAGGCCGTCGACGCCGGGGGCTACCGGCCGGGCATCTACGTCGGCCCCAACTCAAAGCTGACGACCGCGGTCCTCTACAGCGAGCTGAAGTTTCAGTCCTACTGGAAGTCCGCGAGCTACGTCGGGAACGTCAACACCCGCGGCTACCAGATGATGCAGTCGCTGCACCAGAAGATCCACGGGATCACCGTCGACTTCGACGTGACCGCGATCGATTCGAAGAAGGGGCGCCCCTACTGGCTGCAGCCCGATCCCCCCGAGGACGATCAAGAGGCGTCGCTCGTCGAGTACGACGCGCTCCGGCTCACGCAGCCGTAGCGTCCGCGCGGCGCAGCGACATCACCTCGGGCGCGCGCTCGACAAAGCCCTGGCGCGCGTAGAAGCCCTGCGCGTCGCGGGTCTTGAGGTGCACGAACAGCGCGCCGCGGACCCGCGGGTGATCGAGCAGCAGCTCCACCACCGCCGTGCCGAGCCCTCGTCCGCGGTACGCGGGATCAACCGCGACATCGTAGATCCAGGCGTGCTTGCCCCCGTCGCTGACGGCGCGCGCCGTGGCGACGAGGCGGCCCTGGTCGCGCGCGCCGACCCAGGCCGTCGAGCCCCGGTGAGCCGCGGCGATCCGCGCGGGCGAGACGTCGACGTTCCAGTAGGCGCCCTCGACCAGCGAGACCGCCTGCGCGAGCGCGTCCTCGCCCGCGAGCGCGCAGCGCAGCTCGACGCCGCCGGGGCCGCGCAGGAACGCGGGCGTCGGTCGCTCGGGGTGGGCGTCGCGGATCCGCTCGAGCGCCCGGGCGTCGCCGGACCGACCGCGCCGCCACAGGCCCTCGAGGATCTTCAGGACGCCCGCGGCCGCGCGCTCCTGACCGAGCTTGCGCTTACCGACGATCGACGCCGGGCGCACGCGGGTGACGACGACGCCGGCGACGGCCTTGCGGTAGAGCGCGGCGTACTCGGAGCCCGCGGGGTCGATGGGCGTGAAGCCGCCCTCGCGCTGGTAGCGGTCCATCAGCGCCTGCAGGGCGCGGGCCTTGAGCGCCAGCTCCTCCACTCGCTCGAGGCGCCCGCGCAGCTCGACGGACTCGTAGAAGGTCGTGGCCGGGCACGCGCGGCGCGGGTCGACGAAGTAGCTCGGGATCTCGGCGACGATCTCGTGGGCCGTGACGACGACCTCCTCGCCATCGGCCGCGCGCTTCTCCCCCCGCGGGCCGCCGTGAAACAGCAACGCGCCGCCCTGGACCACGCCGTGCAGCGCCCGCGCGAGCGGACGCCCTCCCTCGCCGGCGCAGGCGAGCGTCACGGCGGGCGCGCGGGCGAGCAGCGCCCAGGCCTGGGTCTGTGGCATCACGTGGTGGCGCTTCAGCACGGGAACACGGTAGCGCCGACTGGTCTACCTAAATGGTCCAGTTTTTATTTTTTAGTAGGTCCAGATGATCTCGGCTACGATCCGGGCGTGAGCCGCTGGCGCCTCAACCTCGACCTCGCGCGCGAGCCCGACGCCGACGCGCCGACTCACTCGCTGGTGACCCGCGTCGCCCGGGCGATCAGCGCTGACATCGCGCGCGGGCGCCTGCGGCCCGGCGAGAAGCTGCCCGGCACCCGCTCGCTCGCCCGCTCGCTCGGCGTCGGGCGCGGGACCGTCGTCGCGGCCTACGACGAGCTCGCGGCGGAGGGCTGGGTCCGCTGCGATCCGGCGCGCGGCACCTTCGTCACCGAGCTCCCGGTCGTCGCGCGCCCCCGCCGGTTCGCGCCGACGGCGGGGCCGCGCGCGAGCGTCCCGGGCCGCGCGGGCTTCGAGCTGGGGCCACCGCCGCCGGGCCTGGGCGACGTGCCCGACGAGGAAGAGAGCCTCGAGGAGCTGCGTGTCCCCTACAACATGTCCGGAGGGCTGCCTGACACCGCGCTCGCGCCCTCGCGCGCGCTGGCCCGCGCCTACCGACGCGCGCTCACCCGCCGCGGCGGCGCGGCGCTGCTCGACTACGGCGACGGCCGCGGGCACCCGCGACTGCGCGCGGCGCTGGCGGGGATGCTCGCCAGCGCCCGCGGCCTGGCGTGCGGCGCCGACGACCTCTTGATCACGCGTGGGAGCCAGATGGCGCTGTGGCTGATCGCGCTCGCGCTCGGACAGCGCGCGGCTGGGAGCCTGGTCGCGGTCGAGAGCTTCGGCTACCGCCCGGCCTGGCAGGCGCTGCGCGCCTGCGGAGCGCGTCTGCGGCCGGTCCCGGTCGACGACGATGGCCTCGACGTCGAGTCGCTCGCGCGTGGGCTCGACGAGCGCGGGCGCGAGGAGCCGCTGCGCGCGGTCTACCTGACCCCGCACCACCAGTACCCGACCACGGTGACGCTGTCGGCCCCGCGTCGTCTGCGGCTGCTCGAGCTCGCCCGCCGCCGCCGCTTCGCCGTCATCGAGGACGACTACGACAACGAGTTTCACTACGAGGGTCGCCCCGTGCTCCCGCTGGCCAGCGTCGACCGCTCGGGCGTCGTGATCTACGTGGGCACGCTCTCCAAGGTCGTCGCGCCGGGCCTGCGGATCGGCTACATCGTCGCGCCCCGCCCGCTGCTCGAGCGCCTCGCCCGGATCCGTCGCGTGATCGACCGTCAAGGAGACCTGGCGACCGAGGCGGCCGTCGCCGAGCTGATCGAGGCCGGGGAGCTACAGCGTCACGTCTGGCGGATGCGGCGCGAGTACCAGTCGCGCCGCGACGCGCTCGCGGCCGCGCTCACCCGCGAGCTGGCGGGCGCGGTCGAGTTCACGGCGCCGCGCGGGGGGATGTCGCTGTGGGCGCGGGTCGATCCACGGATCGACGTCCCGCGCTGGGCCGCGCGGGCGCGCGAGCGCGGCGTCATCGTTCGTCCTGGCTGTTCGTACATGTTCACGCCCGGCGTCTGCCCGCGCCTGCGCCTGGGCTTCGCGCGGCTCTCGGCGGCCGAGCTCGTCGAGGGGGTGCGCAGGCTCGCGCGGGCGCGGCCGCGACGACGCGCGTCAGCCGTCTCCCGCTGAGGAGTTCCCCTGCGCGGCCTTCGCCCGCTTGGCGGCCAGGCGCGCGAGCTTGCGCTTCTTGATGGGCTTGCGCCGGACCGGCTTGTTCACCGCCGCGCCCGGTTTCGCGCCGCGCTTCGCCGCCTTCTTCGAGGACTTCTTCGCCGCTTTCTTCGACGCCTTCTTCGTCGCCTTCCCGGCCTTGGCGGCGCGGGCCATGGCGCGCTGCTTCCGTGACGGTTTCTCCGCGGCTGTCGCGTTCTTCGCCGCCTTCTTCGCCGCCTTCTTCGTCGCTTTCTTCGTCGCCTTCTTCGCCGCCGTCTTCTTCGCCGACGGATCGCCGGGGTGCGCCGCGCGGACGCGCGCGCGTCGACGCGACTCGAGCCGACGGGACGGCGCCGCGACGCGGTGGTCCTTCAGCTCGCCGTAGATCGAGCGCGCGAGGGGAGACTTGAGAAAACCGACGATGCGTCCGCCCGAGATCCCGAGCTGCTCCGCGAGCTGCTTGGCTTCGTGTCGCTGGACGATGGGCACGTGCCCGAACTCCTCCTCGACCGCAGCGCGCACGGCCTCCGAGACGTCCTCAGCGACCAGCACGAAGTGCAGCCGGCGGACGTTCGCGCGCAGGGCCGGGCGGCCGTCGAGCACGACGCGAGCGCGCCGCGCGAAGGGGTAGAGGCGCTCTACGGGCTTGCTGTTGCCGCTGCCGTTGGCCACGGCCTTGTCGCTTGTCTGGGGCATCCGCGTCGATCCTGGAAGACGAATCGCTGGATGGTGCCAGAGACCCACGCGACGCGCGAGCTCAAGACCCCGCCCTGTCGCCCCCCGATGACTCCCTCGCCTCGGCCCGCTCTGCAGCCGCGGCCGCCTCGAGGGCGCGGCGCTCCAGCTCCCGCAGGCGCGCGCGCTCGGCCTCCTCCTGCCGACGCAGCTCGTCCTCGTTCGTCACGGGCCTGCCCCGCGGGAACTCGCAGATGATCGTGTGCTCGTCGTCGATCGCGTTGATGTGTACAGTCGCCGCGTCCGCGGCCGCCTGGAGCTCGCGGGAGCCCGACGCGAGCTCACGGAAGCGGTTGAAGTGGTCGCGCGCGACCCTCCCGTGTCGCAACCCCTCGTAGGAGTCGTGGGCGTCGACGGAGCGACGCGCGCGCGCCCGGTAGAGGACGCCGAGGTTGTAGTGCGCGCGCGGGTCGTCGGGCGCGAGCCGCTGCGCCCGCTTGTAGGCCCGCTCGGCTTCGTCGAGCGCCCCCAACGCGCGGAGGATCGCGCCCATGACGAGCCACGCCTCGGCGTCAGCGCGGACCTCCGGGTGGCGGAGCGCGGCGGTCATGTGTCGGCGCGCGCGCTGAAAGTCATTGTGCCCAAGGGTCAGGTAGGCGCTCTGCAGGTGGGCCTCGGCGTGCTCGGCGTCGAGCTGCAGCGCGTGGTCGAAGCGCGCGAGCGCGGCCCCCTGGCGACCGCGGGCGAGGTCGACGAGACCGGTGATGACGTGCAGCTCGGCGCTCTCGCGCCCGAGTTCGGCGAGCAGCCGGCGCGTGTACGCGATGACCTCCTCGGCGAGCAGCAGGTACGCGGGCTCAGACGAGCGCCCGCGCTCGAGGTACAGACGCGCGAGCGACTCGAGCGCCGGCGTCTGCGAGCCGTCGCGCGCCAGGGTCTCTTGGATCACGCGCTCCGCCGCCGCGAAGGAGCTGGGCGCGTGGCGTCGCGCGTAGTCATCCAGCGCCACGACGAGGATGGTGCGCTCGATGAGCGCGCCGCTCGGCGCCCCGCGCAGCAGCGTGAGCGCGCGCTCGGTCTCGCCGCGGCGCCAGAGGATCCGCGCGAGGTTGTTGCGCGCCGCGGCGTGCTCGGGCGCCGCCGCGATCACGCGCTCGTAGAGCGCGATCGCGGCGTCAGGCTGCCCGCACTCCTCGCGGATCGCGGCCGCGTTGAACAGCGCCGTCGGCTCGCCGTCGTGAACATGAACCTCGAGGAAGGCGCGCGTCGCCGCCTCGCACTCCCCCGCGTACCAGCGCCCGTCGGCGCGCGCGCTACGGTAGATCGCCGCGGCCGCCTCGAAGCTCGGCGCGGTCCCCTGACGCGACGCGGGCGTCGACGACCCCGGCGCGGCCCGACCCGCGCAGGCGGTGGCGAAGAGCAGCGAGAGCAGCGTGGGGATGAGGGAGAGGGAGAGGGAGGGCGCGCGCATCGACGCCGCTCTCCGTTGCAAGATCCGGGCGCGGCGCGACGTGGCCCAAAGCGCGTGTTTTGACTCCTGACGTTATGGTCAGGTGGCAGCTCGAGCTTGCAGGGTGCACACGCGGGCTGCCACCGGCTCAACGGCCTGGGGTCGGCGGGGGCTCGCCCTCGCCCCCGCCCTGCGCCTCGGGCACGACCTCCCCCCCCGGCCAGCCGAACTGGAGCGAGCAGTCGTCGGGGCAGCCGTGGAGATACTCCGGGTCACAGCCGCTGTAGGCGATCGGCTGGTACGGGCACTGGTCCTTGTCATCGGTGACCCCGTCGCCGTCACCGTCCGGACAGCCAGGGGTCGCCACCGTGACCGCGTAGCTCGGCACCTGCGCGAGCGTGACCCCGGGCGCGTCAGGGCATCCGTCCTCCGCGTCGCCGACCGTGTCGCCGTCGCGATCCGCCAGGGCGCAGCCCGTGGGCTTCGCCCCCGCGACGAGCGGGCACTGGTCGTGAAGATCGTCGACGCCGTCGCGGTCGTGATCACCGCGCGGCCGCAGCGTCGGCGGCTCGCTCGTCGTCCGCGCCGGCTTGCACGACGCGCTAGCGGAGAGCGCGAGCGCGAGGCCGCCGAGCACCCCGCAGCGGATCACGACGCGACATTTTCGAAACAGCACGACGACCGCAGGGTACCCGACTCGAGCCCGTGTCGGCGCGCGCGGCCGCGGTCGAGAGGTTTCACGCGCTCGCGTGAGTTCGGTGTCGCGCGCGCGGTGACGCCGTATCGCGCGCGCGGTGTTCGTACGACCAGACATGCCGCTGCTACACCTCGCGTCCCCGGCGCTGAGCCTCGCGCTCGCGTCGGGTCCACCCACGACGAGCTCGACGCTCCACGATCGCGTTCGGCCCGTGCCCGCGCGCATCGAACGACCCGTCGAGTTCACGCTCGCCTACCACGGTCACAACCTCCTGCACCCCGGGCTCGCCGCCCGCGTCGCCTACCGGGCGGTCGAGCGCGAGCGCGCCGCGCTGCTGGTCGGCGGCGACCTCGTCAACTGGTGGCACCCAGCGCAGGAGTACGTGTTCAACGTCCGCGCCGATCTGGCGGGCGAGCTCCGCAGTCGCCGCGGCACCGCCTACCGCCTGCATCTCGCCGGGGGGTTTCGCGGCGGCGTGCTGGCGACGCCGGTCTACGCCGACGACGGCACCCGCGCCTCGCCGGGCCTGCTGCCGCAAGCGCAGTGGGGCGCCGCGCTCGAGTTCGCCTGGCCGATCCGCCGCAGCGAGCGCGCGCTCGCCATCTCGCTGCAGCCCGAGCTGATGGTCGCCCACCCGAGCTTCTACGGCGCCGATCTCGACTTCGCCCTTCGCCTCGGAGTGCTGTTTTGATGCCGAGCCACACGATCGACAAGACCTCGCTGAAGACCTCGCTGAAGACCTCGCTGAAGACCTCGCTGAAGGCCTCGCTGACGACCTCGGGTCGCTACGCGGCCCTCGCCGCCTGCCTCGCGCTCGCGCCCTCCTGCGGCGGGAGCGAGACGATCCACGTGCGCTCCGGCGAGGCCGAGCTGCCCGTGTTCGTGCAGCACCCCGACCGCGCGGTGCTGCTGGTGTTCGAGACCGGCGGCCCCTCCGGCACCGCGATCGACGGCGTGCTCGCCGGCTACTACCCGTGGGACGACTGCTTCGGCGACGACGTCAGCGTCGCCAGCTACGACCGCCGCGGCTCCGGCAACGCGCGTGGGCTGAGCCGCGACGCGCCGATTCTCCTCGAGGACTACGTCTCCGATCTGCGCGCGGTCACGCGCGCGCTCGAGACCCGCTACGAGCCCGAGCGAGTGATCTGGATGGGGCACTCGTGGGGCGTGAGCCTGACCATGCGCGCGCTCGCCGACGACCCCGCGCGCGTCGACGGCATGATCGCGATCGACGGCGCGTGGCTCGGGGAGGACGAGGACTACGTGCCGTGGCGCTACGACTTCGCGTGCCGGGTCGCGGACGAGCAGCTCGCCGCCGGCGACGGCGACGCGCTCTGGCCCGAGATCGCGACGTTCTGCGAGCAGCACGCGCGCGACAGCATCGAGTACGAGAGCGCCGCCTTTGATGAGCTGTGGGGCTTCCTGCACGCCATCTACGAGCGCTTCGACGACGGCTTCCCGCTCGAGACCGCGGGGATCTTGCGCGCGCTGTTCTTCTCGCACTACGACCCGCTCGAGTCGCACGTGCACAGCGATCGCATCGGCGCGGCGCTGCACGAGCAGGGTCGCGATCGGCCGGTGCTCGATCGCCTCGGGGAGGTGACGACGCCGACGCTGATCCTCAACGGCGAGTATGACGACCTGATCCCGACAGAGCTCGCCGCCGAGGCGCACGCGCGCCTCGCAACGCCCGAGGCCGAGAAGTCGCTGATCGAGCTCGCCGGGGGCGGGCACGCGCCGTTTGTGTCGCAGACCGAGCGGTTCTGCGAGGCGGCGCGCGAGTTCATCGCGGCGAGGCGGTAGCGACGGGCGGGCGGCCTTAGAACAGCTCGTCGATCACCGCGCCGCCGTCGACTGTTGCGATCGGGCGGCCCGCGTCGCTGAGGCGGGTCGCGTCCGCGTCGACGCCGAGCGCGTGGGACAGCGAGCGAAACAGGTCGGGCACGGTCACCGGTCGGTCGGCGATCTCGTAGCCCTCGCGGTCGGTCGCACCGATGACCTGCCCCCCGCGCACGCCGCCGCCGGCGAGCGCGACGGAGGAGCAGCGCGGGAAGTGGTCACGCCCGCCGCGGGCGTTGATCCGCGGCGTGCGACCGAAGTCACCTGCCCACAAGACCAGGGTCGAGTCGAGCAGCCCGCGCGCCTCGAGGTCGTCGAGCAGCGCCGACATGCCGCGGTCGAGCTCAGCGCTGAGCGCCCGCACGCGCTCGAAGTTGTTCTCGTGGGTGTCCCAGCCGCGCAGCGAGACCTCGACGAAGGGGACGCCGCGCTCGACCAGGCGCCGCGCCATCAGGCAGCCCTGGGCGAAGCCGCTCTCGCCGTAGCGATCGCGCCCAGCCTGCGGCTCGCGCTCGAGGTCAAAGGCCTGGGCCTCGGCGGCGCGCATCATCGTCACGGCCTGCTCGACGACGGCGCGGTGCCCCGTGACCTGCGGCCCGCCGCGCCCCCGCGCGAAGCGGTCCTCCTGGGCGCGCCACAGCGCCAGGCGTGCGTCGAGGCGCTGACGATCGACGCCGCGGAAGGGCGCGAGGTTGCGGACCGGACGCGACGGGTCGCGGACCACAAAGGGGGCGTGCTGGGCTCCGAGGAAGCCGGCGTCGTGCCCCGGCCCGCCGATCGAGACGTAGCCCGGGAGCGTCCCGCCGCCGCGCTCCTCGGCGACGATCGAGCCGAAGGCCGGGTGCTTGACGCCGCCCGCGGGCGCGTAGCCGGCGTGCATCAGGTAGCGCGCGCGGTCGTGGTTGCCCTCTTTGCTGGTCAGCGATCGGATCAGCGCGAGCTTGTCCATGCGCCGCGCGAGCTGGGGGAGGTGCTCCGAGATCTTCACCCCGGTGAGCGCGGTCGGGATCGGCCTAAACTCGCCGGCGGTCTCGGCCCCGGGCTTGGGGTCAAAGGTGTCGATCTGGCTCGCGCCGCCGTGCATAAACAGCACGATGCAGGCCTTCGCGCGCGCGCTCGGCTGGCGCTCGGCCGCGCGCGCGCTGCCCAGGGCGCGCGCGCCGAGCACGGCGGAGGCGAGCGCCCCCAGCCCCAGGCCCATAAAGCTGCGGCGTCCGTGGTGTGCGTGTGTCATGTCAGCGGCTCCAGTCTCGCGCGGGCGATCAAGGTCTCAATGTTTTAGGGGACAGGTCTTTTCAAACAAGCTCAGTGGTTGGTCACGAACTCGCTGGAGAGCATCAGCGCGAACAGCAGATCCTCGTAGGCCGCCGCAGAGTCGCCGGCCCGCGCGAGGAAGTCCGCGTGCCCCTCCCGCTCCGCGTCGCTGGGCGGGCGCCCGTAGGTCGCGAGGTAGAGCCGCGAGAGGCCCTCGGCGCGCGCGTCGGCGTCACTGCTGGCCTGGGCGTAGCCGTCGAGCGCGCGCTTGACCGTGCCGCCGGCGCGGATCGTCACGCCGCGGTTGGTGAGGTCGCCGTTGAGCAGCAAGAGCGCCTGCGGGACGTTGCCATCGAAGGAGTCGATCGCGCCCATCTCGTCGTCGTTGAACAGGAACAGGTACTCGCGCAGCGCGTTCTCGCGGCGCTCCGAGGCGAGCCGCCGCGCGACGCGGTTGTCCGAGTCCTCGAGGCCGGTGGCGACGATCATGCTCGAGAACAGCTGACGCGAGCTGAGCGGGCGCACGGCGGCGCGGGCGAAGACTCGCTCGGCCGCGGCGATCTGCTTGGGGTCCGCGACGTCGCCCGTCGAGGCGCGCTGGTAGGCGCTCGAGAGCGCGATGGTCTTGATCAGCGCGCGCATGTCGTAGCCGCCCTCGCGGAACTCCGCCGACAGCGTCTCGAGCACGGGCGGGTGCTCGTCGCCCTCGCCCCCGAGGTCGTCATAGGGCTCGACGACGCCGCGCCCGAGCAGCTGCCACCAGGTTCGGTTGACCGCCGCCTTGGCGAGCAGCTCAGAGCCGCGCATGGCCCGGACCAGCGCCTCGCGTCGCGTCTCATCGCCCTCGGCGACCAGCGGCGTGCCGAGGAAGCGCGGCGCGACCATCTCGCCGGGCTCGCCCTCGGGCGTGGGGATAAACGCCTCGCCGCGCGGGCGGTCGATGATCCGGACCGAGCGCTGGCCCGCGCCCTTCTTGCCGCGCCGGACCCGAGAGCGCGCGAAGTAGGCGGCCATGCCGTAGAAGTCGCGCTGCGTGTAGCGATCGTCGTAGGGGTGATCGTGGCACTGGGCGCAGGCGATCTGCACGCCGAGGAACACCCGCGAGGTCTCGCCGGCGAGGTTCTCGATCCGGCCCTTGCGACCCTTGGCGAACAAGAAGCCCGCCGCGCCCGGGTCGTCCATGTCGGCCTCGCCGCTCGTGGTCAGCAGCTCGGCGACCATCTCGTCGTAGGGGCGCTGAGTTCGAAACTGCTCGGCGAGCCAGGCCTGCGTGCTGCCGTGGACGCGGCGCTCTTGACCCGTCGTCACGCCGACGAGCAGGTCCGCGTAGACGTCGCCCCAGTGCTCCGCGAACGCGTCGCTGGCGAGCAGCTCGTCGACCACGCGCGCGCGCTTGTCGGGCCCCTCGTCCGCGAGGAAGCGCCGGACCTCGTCCTCCCGCGGCACGCGGCCGATCACGTCGAGGGTGACGCGCCGCAGGAAGCTCGCGTCATCGACGATCGGCGCCGGCTCGACGCCCGCCGCCGCCCAGGCCCGCGCGAGCGCGCCGTCGAGGCCCGGGGCGCCCTGCTCCGCCGCGGGCGCGCCGTCGCGCGCCCGCTCGCCGTCGCGGACCTGCTCGGGGGACGAGGAGCGCTCGCGCGGCTGCGAGCAGGCGGAGGCGAGCACGCCGCACGAGAGGGCGAGCAGCGAGAGCGTGCGGGAGAAATTCGTCACGGCGGGCTCCTTGATCCGTAGGACAGTCTACATGTCGTAAGAGACAGGCTAAGCGGAGCGCGGCGTCGCGCCGCTCAGCCTCGGTCTCCAGCCTGCCAAGCGAGTGTAACCGCGGCGTTAACCGCGGCGAAGCGGCGCGCAAAATCGCCGACAGGCGCGACGCGAGGCGCGGGGCCGCTGGCCTGGCGAACGCGCGGGGCGAACGCGACGGAGCGCCACCGCTGCGACCACGCGTCTCAAGGCCGAGCTCGAGCCCCGCGCTCGCAGGGCGCGCTGGAGCGCGCCTCGAGGACCTTCGCGGGGGCGGGCGCGCCATCGTTGAAGTGGCCTCGTCTGGTACCGTGAGGACGGGGCGCGCCGCCCTGCGCGATTATGCGATCCACCACTCGAGTCTCCCTACAAGCCCTGACGCTCGCCATCCTGATCCCGCTGGCCGGCGCCTGCGCGGACCCCTCCACCATCAAGCCCGAGGAGCAGGGGGCGCTGGTCGCGGAGGTCATTTGCGAGCGTCGCACCGCGTGCGCGTGTGAAGCCCTCGACGACATTCAGCCCGCCGAGTGCACCGAGAACTATTCGAAGTCCATCCAGGGTGAGCTGTCCACGCTCGCCGAGGGCCTGGACTTCGACGTCAGCTGCGTGGACGTGTACGGCCGCTTCTTGAGCGCGCTCGACTGCGACGCTTCGTTCGGTCCTGACGGGGATGAGACGCTCGACGCGTTTCTCGCGTGCAAGCTCGTGCACGGAGACGCCCAGCTCGGCGAGGAGTGTGAGGTGCATACCGAGCTGACCCTCGCGGTCGGCACCCGGATCGGTGACACCTGCGCCCAGGGGCTGTGGTGCTTCGCCAGCAGCCCGATCGCGACGCCCTCCTGCGTAGCGCTCCCGTCGCTCGGCGACCCCTGCCCCGCCAACGCCAACATCTGTCCGTCGGGCTCGGCCTGCCTCGATCCCGACGCGGACGGCGAGACCCGATGCGTTGTTGCGCCGGCGCCCCAGGAGGCGTGTAACCCCGACGACGGATTTCGCGCGTGCGCAGCCGGCTACCGCTGCCATCCCGAGACGCGGACCTGCGGCCCCTATCCAGGACCGGGCGAGGCGTGCGCCGACTTCGACACGTGCATCAGCGGCGCGATGTGCTTCGACGGCCTGTGCTTCGACCTCCCTGACGAGGGGGAGAGCTGTCTCGGAGACTGCGCGCCGGGGCTGTACTGCGAGAACGGGGACACGCTGTGCGTCGCCGCGGCGGGCCTCGATGAGGACTGCTCATCGACGCCCTGCGCTGACGAGCTCCGCTGCGAGAACGACCGGTGCGTGGAGGAGCGGCGGCTGTGCGCGGTCTTTGAAGGCCCGCAGTAGCGCGCGCGTCGTGGGTCTGTATTGAGGCCTACGTGTAAACCAGGCGCAGGAGCGTGTCGGTGAGCGCGCGCTGCCCATTGGGCGTGCGCATGTCGTAGCGCTCGCCGTCGACCCACCAGCAGACGTCGCCGACCACGACCCACGCGCGCGCCGGGATGTCCTCGGGCGCGGGGCTGCTAGAGAACACCACGAGGCCGCGCGCGGGCAGGTCGATGCGCCGCGTGACCAGGTCGAGCACGACGCGGCGGTGGGCGATCTCCGCCGCCAGCGTGATCGCCATCAGCCCGCGCTCCTCCTCGGCCGCCGCGCGGTCGTCACGGGACTCCGACAGCCACAGCAGCGTCACGGTCGAGCCGTTGGGGCCGAAGACCAGCACGCTGTCGGCCTGCAGCCGCAGGATCAACGCGTCGATCAGCACGAGCGTCTGCGCGGGCAGCTCGGGGTGCTTGTAGCGCAGGTCCGCGGGCCGCTCGATCACCGCGTTGAGCTCGCGCCGCTGGTCGAGCAGCGGGCTGTCGTCGCGGGTGTAGAACAGCAGCTCGCCCTCGGCGAAGCGGACGTCGAAGAGGTCGATCCCGCCGGTCTCGGCCATGCCCTCGCCGACGTAGACGACCTCGGTGCGCACCAGGTTCTCGAACCGGCCGCGGGTGCTGAGCGCGTCGAAGCCCCCCGCCGGGTACGAGTCGGCGTCTTTGTCCTCGACCGGCACCTCCTGGGCCTTCGAGCGCAGGTTGCGAGCGCTGCCCGGGTTGACCGCGCCGATCCGCGCGACCACGCGGTGAACCTCGCGCAGCGCCTGGCGCGTCGACTCGCGCGGCAGCTCCTCGATGTGGGCGAGCTCCCAAAGATCCTCGGCCGAGAACAGCCGACCGTCGTCGAGGCGCTCGAGCGCCGCCTCCCGCTGGGCCCGCGCCCACGCGATCCAGGCCTCGTCAGGGGGCTCGGCGCCCTCGCGCGCGCCCCAGCCGGCGAAGCGGGCCGGCAGCGACTCGGCCATCGCGAGGATCTCGGGGCCGAGGCTGCGCAGGTGCGCCGGGTTGCCGGGGCACAGCAGCCGCGACCCGCGGAGACGTGACCCAAGCGCCAGGCTCAGCGCGTGCGCGACCGCAGCCTGCTGCGCGTCCTTCGCCAGCCCCGCGATCGCGATGTGGGCCTCGTTGACGCTGGGGTCGAGCATCCAGCGGCCGAGCACGCGGTCCTCGTAGGACAGCCGCAGCGGCCGCTCCTCCTCGGACCAGTCGCCGAGATCGCGGGCCGACGCGAAGGCGAAGCCGCGGCCCTCCAGCAGCAGCAGGCCGAGGTCGTGCACGAGGTCGAGCGGGATGTTGTCGTCGCCGCGCTCCCAGCACCCGCGCAGCCACTGGACCGCCTCGGGCGTGGTCTCGCTCGGCGTCCCGCCGTGGCCGCAGAGGTAGACCCAGGCGCGCAGCGCCGGCAGCAGCGCCTGCCGCTGCAGCGCCGGCGCGGCGGGCAGATCGCTCTCGTCCTCGAGCTCGAGCTCCTCGCCCGGGCGCTCCTCCTCCCGCTCCTCGACACCCTCGCGCGACAAGGCGGCTGGCTCGGCGCTGCGCTGCTCGGCCATGCGACCCCCTGCCCGCGCTTAGGCGCTCCGCCGATCGCCGAGGCCGAGCAGCGCGCGGACCTTACCGGCGACCACGGCGAGCTCGTCGCGGCGGTTCCCGGTGAACGAGAGCAGCTCGAGGTCGGGGGTCTCGACGGCGCCGCCGTGCTCGAGGAACGCGCGGAAGCGCAGCAGCTTGTAGACCTTCACGAGCTTGCGGTCCGAGACGAACACGCGGTCCTCGGTCTCGAGCGTGCGGACGATCCGGCGCATCTCGGCGAACACCGGGCGCGGGAACCAGTGGGCGCGGTCGGCCCCGGGCTCGGCGTGCATCGCGAAGCTGAGATCCATGAAGCGCTTGAACTTGAGGAAGTCCTCCAGCGAGGCCGAGCCGCGCGCCCAGGGCTTCTGCCCCGTCGCCTTGTAGGCCTCGTTCATCATGCCGGCGTCGATGAGGTCGCCGAAGTGCGTGTCCTTAACCGGCAGCGTCTCGATCTTGAGCACGAAGCGGTCGGCCATGGCCTCGAGCTCGGTCTGCTCGGGGATCTCGTTGGTCGCCGCGAACAGCATCAGCAGGTTGACGCGCTCGGGCTTGCCGTCCTGGTAGAACTTGCGCTCGTTGAGGATGGTCAGCAGCGTGTTGAGGATCGCGCTGTTGGACTTGAAGATCTCGTCGAGGAAGGCGACGCGCGCGGTCGGCAGCATGCCGTTGACGCGCCGGACGTAGCGCCCCTGCTTGAGCAGCTCGATGTCGATCGGCCCGAGGATCTCGCTCGGCTCGGTGAACTTCGTGAGCATGTACTCGAAGTACTCGTCGCTGCCGAGCCCGAGGCTCTCGGCGAACTTGACCACGAGGTCGCTCTTGGCGGTCCCGGGCGGACCGACGAGCAGGAGCGGCTCCTGGGCGGCCGCGCACAGGATCGTCAGGTCGATCTCGGCGTCGCGCCCGACGAAGTACTCCTTGAGGTCGCGACGGTGCTGGAGGATCCGCATCCGGATGTCGTCGATCTCGGGCTCTAGCTCATCTAGGGTCCACACAAGAGGCTCCAGTCTTGGATGATGCGGCGGCGCAGGATGTGCTCCTCGCCGTCGAGGTAGGCCTGAATTCGATCGGAGTGGCGCGTCTGGCTGTCGGCGACGCTGTCGACGAGGCGCTCGATCATCAGCACCTTGTGACGCGCGAAGTACCGCGAGGTCGTGAAGGTGTCGCGGAAGCGCTCGAGCGAGCCGAGCAGCCGCTGGCAGCGCTCGAGCCGACCGACGTTGGGCCAGCGCCGCAGCGCGTCGGCGACCCCGGCGCCCGCCTCGTAGCGGCCGACGTAGTCGAGGTCGTGCTCGAGCACCGAGCGCAGGCAGACGTCGATCAGCGTGTCCGCGCGCCGCGGATCGCCCTGCTGCAGGTAGCCGGCCGCGACCTCGGCCCGCAGCCGGATGTCCCCCGACTCGGAGTAGGTCCGCACGCCCTCGAGCGCCGCGAGCAGGCGGCCCGCGGTGTCGAGGGAGCCGAAGCGCCGCAGCGCGGCGAGGGCTGGCTTGACGGCCAGGAGCAGATCACGGACCGAGCCGAGCTCGCGGTCGCGCGCGACCTCGACGAGCTCCTCGAGCAGCTGCGAGGCGAG
This sequence comes from Polyangia bacterium, assembly GCA_030430565.1. GTDB lineage: Bacteria > Myxococcota_A > Polyangia > Nannocystales > Nannocystaceae > JACKDW01. The sequence goes on along the minus strand of JAUIKS010000001.1, from coordinate 278,763 downwards.
CTCCTCGTGCTCGATCAGCGAGGCGCCCTGCAGGCACACGCCCAGCGCCTGGGCGCGGTGCGAGAGGATCTGGATCGCGCCGACGTGCCGCGCGGCCCGCTCGACGAACTCGGCGACCAGGCGCTCGCTGCCGCTGCGCAGCGCGAGCCGGTAGATCCGCTCGAGCGCGACCACGACCTCGTAGTCGTAGAAGCGCCCGCGCGCGGTCATCAGCTGCTCGACGACGCTGCGCAGCTCGCCCAGGTCTTTCTCGACGCGGGCGACCGCGCGCTCGACCTCGGTGCGCACCCGCGGCGGCTGCTCGGCGTCGCCCGGCACCGAGAGCCACGAGGAGCGCCTGCGCAGCGACTCGACCGCGCGCTTGACCGTCTTGTCCTTAAGGCCAGAGACGATCTTGCTGACCTCGTGCGCCCAGGCGTCCTCGCTGCCGCCGGAGGCGTCGTGCGCCATGCGGGCGAGGTAGAGGCGGTAGAGCGCGCGGTTCGGCGGGTCGTGGACGTCGAGCTCCTCCTCGACCGGCTCGACGAGCTCGCGCGCGGTCTGGCGCTCGCCGAGGCGCAGGAAGCCGATCCCGAACATCAGCCGCGTGAAGCAGGAGAGCACGTCGAAGTCCTCGATCGCGCGCGCCTCGAGCTCGCGCCACATCGCCTGCAGGACGCCGCTCTGGGCCCGCTGGATCCGATCCTCGGAGGCGCCGCCCTCGTCCTCGTCGTCCTCGCGCACGAGCGCGTAGCGGACGAAGCTGGGCAGGTCGTAGAGCTCGCTGAGCCCGCGCTCATTAATGCCGCCGAGCACCGCCTCCTTGGCGCGCGTCATCCCCAGGCTGTCGCCGGCGCGGTGGTACCAGGTCGAGAGCACCGACCACGCGAGCCTGCGCGAGACCGGCGCGCGCGGGTCGGCGAACAGCGGGAGCGCGTACTGGATGACGTCCTCGGGCAGCTCGACAGGGCCGACGAGCGCGTCCATTAAGGCGCCGCCGAGGTAGGCGAGCTCGTTGGGCGTGCGCGCGTCCTTGATCGCGAGCTCGGCCGCCGCCTCGCCGCTGTGGGGCACGCTCGCCAGCTCGGCGTGGGTCCGCGCGACCAGGCCGACGAGCCCGGCGGCGCGCGGCAGGCCGGCGTGAAAGCAGGACTGCTCGAAGCAGGCCGCGGCTTCGTCGTGCTCGCCCAGCTCGCGCTTGAGCTCGCCCAGCTCGCGCCAGGTCGGCGGCTCCTGGACCCCGCCGTCGGCGATGCGCTCCTCCAGCTCGCGCGCCTGCTGGCGCAGCCGCTTGAGCCGCTCGGCCTCGGGCGTCTCCTGAATGACCGCGTCGATCGCCTCCTCGATCGCCTCCTCGATCGGCGCCGCCGACTCGACGCGCCGCCGGTTCCGACGACGACGCGCGCCGCCCTCGAGGCGCTGCGGCGGCAGCACCGTGCGCTCGACGACCTTGGGCCACTCGATGTTGACGCCGGGGAAGTCGAACACGCTGGCCTCGAGGACCCGGTCGAGCTCGAGCCGGCGATCGGTGCTGACGTACTCGATCCAGCGCGTCAGCGGCGTCTCGTCGACCTCGCCGATCGTCACGATCCGCGGGCCGTCGGCGTCCTCGGTGATCACGACGACGTGCGCCTGGTCGAGCGAGAGCAGCCGCCGGAGCTCGTCGCGGCGCACCGCCGGCACGAGCCGGCGCGCGACCGGCAAAAACAGGTTGTCCGAGCCCGGCGCGCGCGCGTAGCCGGGCGCGCCGAGGTACTCGCTGAGGCGCGGGCCGACGCGCGAGACCCCGGGGCGCACGCGCTCGCGCAGGAGGTAGACGACCTCCTCGCGGCCGGCCAGCCGCGCGACGCTCACGCGCCCGAGCTCGTCGCTGCTCGCGGCCTCGATGAACTCCTCGAGGCCGATGAACTCCTCCTGCGAGAGCAGCCAGAGCTCCGGATCTATGGGTGTCCCCGCGGCCAGGCGGAGGAAGATCGTGAAGCGCAGCTCGCTGCTCGTCGGCTCGAGGCGCTCGCGCGTCGCGAGCATCTCGGGCGCGATCACGTCGTGCACGCTGCGGGCGATCCACGCGCTCTCGGCGGGCAGCAGCCGCCAGCGGCCGGTGGCGTCGACCAGCGCGCTGCGATCGAGGCGCGCGAGCGCGGCCGCGGCGATCCGCGGCAGCGGGTGTTCGAAGCCCCACTCGATCCACAGCGGCGCTCGACCGGCGCGGGCGTACACGACCGTGTCGTCGGCGTCGCCGTCGCGCGCCCGCATCAGCAGGTACAGCGGCGGCTGCTTGACGCGGACGCACAGCGACGCGTCGCCGCCCCCCTCCGGGCGCAGCTCGACGACCATCGCGTCCTCGCGGCCGAGCAGCAGCAGGCGCTCGAGCAGCCCCTGCGGCGCCGGGCTGTCGCGCCGCATCACGAACAGCGCCTCGTCGACCACCGGATCCCCGGGGACCCCCAGCGGCCGCAGCGAGGTCACCAGCTGCTCGCCCTGTGTGATGGCGACGCCCGGCCACGAGACGACCGCGTCCTCCGCGGCCGCGTCCTCGGCTCCAGGGGTCCGCGGCAGGATCGGCTGGATGGTCGCGTTGACGAGCCCGCCCTCGACCTGGAGGGTGACCCGAACGACGTCAAGCCCGCGGCGGATCAGCACCCCGGCCGCGCTCGCGTCGAGACCGACCGAGACCAGCACGCTGGCCCGCGAGGCGCCGTCGGCCAGACAGGTCCACTGCTGCTCGGCGAGCTCCGGGCACGCCTCGACCAGCAGCGCGAGCGTCCCGGCGTCAGCGGCGTCGCCCCGCAGGCGAACGCCTAGGGTGCCCTCGAGATCCATCCTCGTAATTTCCCGCCCTGTGTTGGTCCTAATTGAGACAGACCGTGCGTAGCCTCTTCCGGCACCTCGACCCATCCTCGTTAAGATGGCGACGAGGTACAAGCGTCACGCCCGCGCAGCGCGAGACCGCGCCGCTCCGGCAGCGCGAGCACGCGCGAGCACGCGTAGTTTCTGCGCGCGCCCGCGACCCGTTGACCCGCGGGATCCGCGAGGGCGACGCGCCCCGCCAGCTCCCGATCCCGCCGCACAAATCGCCCACGCGGCGCGCTCTCGCGCCCGCGCGTGAACGTGCGGGTCCTCCAGAGACACACAGCGGGGTACCCCGCCGTATACTGGTACCCTCCGCCAGAGCCCCCCGTGATGCCCCGGCTCGAAGTCCTTGAGTCTCCTCCGGAAGCGGGCGAACGCAGACCGCATCCGCTGCTGTTTGTACACGGCGCGTGGCACGGCGCGTGGTGCTGGGAGCCGCACTTCATGCCGTACTTCTCGGCGCGCGGCTACCACTGCCACGCGCTCAGCCTCCGCGGCCATGGGCAGAGCGACGGCGCCGACCGGCTGCGCTCGACTCGGATGCGCGAGTTCATGAGCGACATCCGCGACGTCGGCGAGCAGCTCGGCAACCCCGTCGTCATCGCCCACTCGATGGGCGCGCTGGCGCTGCGGATGCTGCTCGAGGAGTGGCAGCCGGCCGCGGCGATCCTGCTGTGCCCCTACATGCGCGAGGCCAACAGCCGCTGGCTCAAAGAGCTGCTGCCGAAGCACATCGGCCGGGTCGTCGCGGCGATGATGACCGCGAACCCCTACCTCTTGGTCTGTAACCCGACGATCGCCAAGCGCCTGTTCTTCTCGAGTGACATGTCCGAAGAGGAAGCCCAGCGCTGGGCCGCGCAGCTCCAGAACGAGTCGTTCTTCACCTTCATGGAGATGCTGCGCGGCCTCGCCACGCACCCCGAGCGCGTCAGCACGCCGATGCTGGTGGTCAGCGCCGAGCACGACGCGCTGTTCGCCCCCGAGAGCCACGAGCAGCTCGCCCGCCGCTACCACGCGGACTTCCGCTTCCTCCCCGACCTCGCGCACGACGCCATGCTCGACACGCGCTGGGAAGACGCGGCGCGTTGTCTCTATGAGTGGCTCGATCGCCGCGGGCTCTGAAGCGTCTCGTTCGGCGGCTAAACTCCAGAATTTGCCCCACGGCGGCCCAACGGCGCGGGACGCGGGCCCGGGCCGAGGTCGCGCGCGCGCTCGATTTTCGCTACGCGCGAACGCTCGCAAAACGACGGCTAGCGGCCGTGCACAGGTTTTCGCAGCTCGTGGTGATCTGATCGGCCGGTCCGCGACGCTACCTTAATTGTCGAGGGCTATGAGACCACACGCGATCAGCTGCATTATCCCGACCTACAACAGCGCTGACTACCTACGGGGCGCGCTCGAGAGCGTCTTCTCGCAGACCTACACCCCCGCCGAGATCATCATCGCGGACGCGGGCTCGAGCGACGGGACCCGCGAGCTGGCCCAGGAATTCGGCGAGTGGGTGCGGCTGGTGTGGCATCCGCGCCGCCCCCACGACATCACCCTCACGCGCCAGCTCGGCGTGCACTTCGCCTCCAGCGACTTCGTCGCGCTGCTCGACCCCAGCGCGCGCTGGCGCCCCGACAAGCTCGCGCGCCAGGTCGCCCAGTTCGAGTCGCAGCCCGACCTCGACCTCTCGATCACCGAGGTCGCGCTCGCGGACGACGTACTCAGCGACGACGACTTCGACCTCCGTCGGCGCGCCGAGGTCGCCCGTCTGCCCGCGCTCCGCTTCGCCAGCTCGACCCTGCTCGCGCGCCGCGAGCTGCTGACCTCACAGCGCGGTCGCGCGCTGCTCGAGGCGCTCAACCCCGACGCCAGCTCATCCGCGTTCGCGGACCTCAACATCGACGTGCTCTCCGAGGTCCTGACGCAGGTCGACGCCGGGCTCGAGCTCGAGCCGCGCCCGCTCCCGCCGCAGGCCGCGGCGCGCAGCTGGCACGTCGGCGAGCGCCAGCTGCAGCGGGTCCGTTCGCTGTTTGAGCGCCGCGGCGGCCTGCTCAGCCTCGCCGGTCGCAGCGCCCGCGGGCTCTGGCCCGGCCGCTCCGCCGCGCGCTAGCCATCCTCTTTACTTCGACAGAAAAACTCCCAGACGCCGCCTGACCAGCGGCGCTCAACCCCCGGCGCCCCCCCCAGCCACCAGAGCCCCGCTCGCCCACCGCGAGCGGGGCTTTGTCGTGGTTAAAAACGCGCGACGAAACGCACCGCGCGCACTGGGCGCCGCACCCTCAAAATTTGCATAAAACTTGATTTGTTCCCCTACGCGGGTCCAGGAGCCCGAATTCGGCGTCTTTGACCTTGTCTCCCACGGATAACGCGGCTCTGGCATCACCAAAATCGCTCGGCGCGCGACAACAACCGACGGCGCGAAGTCGAGCGCCCACCCAGCCATAGACCTTCCGGACACACACCAGCCCAATCAAGAACGAGCACGATCATGAGCCGCGAAGCCACCACCCGCCCCGTCACGACCCTCCTCACCCGCTTCTTCTCGACGCGCGAAGACAAGCTGACCCGCCGCGCCGCGCGGCTTCACGGCGAGGTCCTCGATCATCTCCGCGAGTACCTCGAGAACCTCGGCATCGATCAGGTCGATCTCGAGCCCGTCGACCCGCGCGGCGACACGGTCCCCGGGATCCCGTGGCTCAGCTCCAGCGTCGACGTCGAGACCCTCGTCGCGCTGCTCGACGACTTCCAAGAGGACTACCTGGTGCACCACGTCAACGCCGAGCGCACCTTCCTGCGGGTCGCGGACGCGGCGCTTCGCAACCTCACGCGCTGGCTCCGGAGCCAGACCATGCCCACGCAGCCGCGCCGCGCGGTCAAGCGCCCCGGCCGCGAGCCCACCGCCGCCTACCCCGTGATCCCGCAGGGCTGCTTCGCCCACGCCAACGAGCCGCGCGCCGCCGCGCCTCGCAAGCGCTCGCGCCATCCTCACACCCCGCCGCGCTACGTCGCCCCCCGGGCCGCGCCGACCCAGGCATATGCGGCCGTGGGCCCCGAGCAGACCGGCACCATGTGGCGCCTGGACCCGTTCCGCGCCGGCTGAGCGCGAGCGGAGTCCGGAGCGAAGCCTGGAGCAGAGCCGACCGCGCTCGGGTCCCCGCGCGACGAGGAGCGTCCTCGTCCCGCTGGCGCCCGGTCGCCGTCCGCCCGCTCCGGCCTAAGCGCAGGCCTTCGCGAGCGCCTTGATGTCGCGCCGGTAGAGCCCGCGCGCGATCCCGCCGAGCGCCCGCATCAGCGGCGCCCCGATGACCCCGCGAAACACCTCGCCGTGCTCGACGCGCGTCCCCTCGCCCGCGGGCGTGAGGCGGAAGTAGTGCTCCCCCGTGAACACCAGCGGGATCCCCCCGCGCCAGCGGATCTCACGACCTGGCTCCACGACCAGGATCTTGACGGGGATCGGGATCCCGCCCGGGAGCCCGCGCAGGCGCAGCACGCTGCGCCCGCCCGCCTCGCGCGAGCCGAGCGCGACCATCATCCTCGACCACGACCAGTCGCTGCTAGCCAGCCTTCGCCACAGCGCGTCCGCGTCGAGGGGGAGCTCCGCCTCGGCGCGGATCTCGGTCGAGAGAAAGCTGGCGCTCGGTTCATGTCCCTGCATCGCGGGTGAGGTTGTACCGCATCCACGGCGTCACGGCGCGCGCCCGGCCAGCCAGGCCTCGACCACCGCGAGCGCGTCGACGCCGGACGCCCCCGCCTCGCGGTAGCCGTCGCGCGCGCGCTCGGCCAGCGCGCGCCCGGCCTCGCGCTCCCCCGAGGCCCACGTCAGCCGCGCGAGCACAAAGCGCGCCGAATCGCTCTCGCGCGCCTCGAGCGATCGACGGGCGAAGCCGACGCCCTCGTCGATCCGCCCGCGCCGCTCGGCGATCCGCGCGAGCTCGACGAGCGTCCCCGCGAGGTACTCGTGCTCCGGCCCCAGCACGAGCTCGTAGGTCATCAACGACCGCCGGAGCCAGCGCTCCGCCTCCTCGATCGCGTCCTGCTCCAAGAAGCAGACGCCGATGTTGCGCTGCGTGACCGCGACCTCGATGTGCGTCGAGCCGAACAGCGCCTCGCGGATCTCGAGCGCGCGGCCGTAGTGCGCGCGCGCCTCGTCGTGATGCCCCATCCGCGCGTGCGCGGCCGCGAGGTTGTGGAGCGCGTTCGCGACGAGGCGATGGGGCTGCTTGAAGCGCTTGTCCTCGATCGCCAGCGCGCGCTCGAAGGCGTCCACGGCGTCCTGGAGACGCCCGCGCTTGGCGTAGACGACGCCGAGGTTCCCGTACGTGGACCCGACGGACGGGTTGTCGAGGCCCAGCGTCCGCTCCTTGATCGCGAGCGCGCGCTCGTAGTGCGCGATCGCCTGGTCTTTTGATCCGCGCGTGCTCTCGAGGTGCCCGAGGTTCGCGAGCGCGCCCGCGTACCGGCTGGACTCCGCCCCGAACACGCGCTCGGCGACCGCGAGCGCGCGTCGGTACAGCGCCCGCGCGCCCTCGACGTCGTCGCGCTCGAGCGCCCACGACGCCAGCTCTTGCAGCACCACCGCGGTGTCCGGGTGGTCCTCGCCGAAGTAGCGAAGATGCAGATCGAGCGCCCGCTCCGCGTACGCGCGCCCGGTCACGCGCGCGGCCTCATCAGCGGTCTCCTGGGCGAGCAGCGCGTGGATGCGCGACAGCTCGATCAAGGGCTCGCGCAGCCGCGGGTGCGCGTCGCCGAACAGCCGCTCGTACTCCGCGAGCGCGCGCTCCTCGTGCTGCTTCGCCGCGAGCGCGTCCCCGCGACGGTGCTCGAGCTCGGCCTCGCGGTGCTCGAGCTCCGCGCGCAGGTAGCCCGCGTGGCTCGCGAGCGACTCGAGATCAAGCGCCGCGAACTGCCCCCAGCGCACCCCCTCGTCGTGCCGCCCGAGGTCGACGCCGACAACCCGCGCGAGCTCGATCGCCGCCACGACCCGCTCCTCCGTCGCGCCGCCGCGTGCCGCCTCGAAGTACGCCTCCTCGAGCGTCGCCTCCGCCGATTCAAACTCCCCCTTGGTCCGCTTGATCCGGCCGACGACGATCCGCGCCGACGCGCTGAGCGGCGCCCAGCCGAGCTCCTCCGCGCGCGCGAGCTCCTGCTCGACCCTCACCAGCTCCTCCGAGAATTGCGCCGAGTCGCTGCGGGCCTCGACCCGCGCCAACGCGGCGCGTACGCGGCGGAGCTCGTCGTGGTTCGCGCCCGGGAGCGCCGCGACCGTCGAGAGCCAGCCGGGGTCGACGCAGGGCTCGACCGCCGTGAGTCGCCACGCCGCCGCCGCGCCGTTGGTCACGACATCCTCGTCGCCGGATCCCAGCGCGTCGATGAGCGCCTCGAGCTGCACGCGGCGCGCGTCGAGGCACCACTCACCGCGCCGCGCCAGGCTCGCGTCGACGCGGCCCTCGACGCGCTCCGCGAGACAGAGCTGTGTCCTCGCCGCCCGCCAGCGCTCCGCGTACGCGTCGAGCGACTCGCCGACACGCTCGGCGCTCACGCTGGCGTACGGCAGCTCGGTCTCGAGGATAACCCGCGTGAGCGCGTCGCGTGACCCATCGCTCCACACCGCCTCGATCGCCGCGCCCGACTCCTCGCACGCGGCCACCCGCGCGCGGTGCTCGAAGCGCGCGTAGCTCCACGCCGAGACGCCGGTGAGCAGCGCCCCGAGGAGCAGCGCCCCGCCGCGCCGTCGCCGTCGGCGCGCGCTCGGATCATCACGAAGCGCGGCGAGCAGCTCGTCCATACTCGGCCAGCGGTCTTCGGGCGCGGTCGCGAGGCCGCGCTCCACGGTCTCGATGATCCACCGCGGCGCGCGAGCGCCCCTCGGCGTCGCCCGACGACGACCGTTGGTGACCGAGTCCGAGATCGAGTCGATCGACTCGCCCGGGTACGGCCGCACGCCGAGCAGCGCCTCGTAGAGCGCGACGCAGTACGAGAACTGATCGCTGCGCGCGTCCGCGGCCCGCCCCGCGAATTGCTCGGGGGACATGTACCTCGGCGTGCCGACCACCGCGTCAGTCCGCGTCAGCGCGCCCGACTCGTCGAGCGACCCCCGGGCGTCGTCGATCGTCGACAGCCCGACGCCGAGCGGCGCGACGCCCCAGGAGATCGCGCTCGCCAGGCCGAAATCAGAGACCTTCGCCACGCCCTCGTGGTTGACGAGCACGTTGTCAGGCTTGAAGTCGCGGTGCACCAAGCCCGCCTGGTGCGCCGCGCGCAGACCATCACCTGCCTGTAAAAACATGTTCAAAACTTCTCGCCAGCGCCGCTCACCGCCTGCGGTCCAGCTCGACAGCGTCACGCCGTCGACGTACTCCATCGCCAGGAACAGGCGCCCGTCGTGGACCCCGACCTCGTGGATGTTGACCACGTTCGCGTGGCTCAGCCGCGCCATCGCGCGGGCCTCTCGCCGCATCCGTCGCTGCGCCGTCTCGAGCGCCCCCCCGCGCTCGAGTCGCGGGTGCAGGTGCTTGATCGCGACGGCGCGGTCCAGCTCAGGATCGCGCGCGAGGTACACGACGCCCATCGCCCCCGCGCCCAGCCGGCGCTCGATCGTGAAGCGACCGAATCGCACCGGGTCGGGTCGCTCGCCCAGCAGCCGCGCCGCCGCGCGCCGGAACATCAAGGCCTGCTCGACCGCGCAGGCTCCCATGCGCGCGCCGGCGTCGGTCCCCCCCTTCGGCAGCTCGAGCGTCTCCTGCGACGAGAACCCCGCCCGCTCGCTCCGCGCCTTTCGATCGCGCCCCGAATCACCCATCACCTGCCCCTGCCCTCGGGGGTAGTGTTACCGGGGGGCCGCGTTTTTGTTCACGCCCGCGCGCAGGCCCACGAGGCCCGCGCTCCGTGTGACAGCTGCGGCTTCCCGCTCACTCGTCGTGATACGGTAGCTTCGTGCGAGACGGTCGCAATGGCGGTGGGCGAGCGCTCGCGCTCGGCTTCGCGCTCGCGTGTACCTACGAGGTCCACAGCCCAGCCGGGGACCGAGTTCTTGTGCGACGTCTTCGCCCAAGACTGTTCAGGGGGACAGAAGTGCGCCGCCTACGATATGGACGGCGACGGCGCCTGGGACAGCACCAAGTGCGTCGACGTGATGGGCGACGGTCAGCACGGCGACCCATGCGCCGCGGAGGCGGTGCCACCGGCGTCGACGACTGTGATGTCGGGGTCATGTGCTGGAACCTGAACGAGGACGGGGTCGGGACCTGCGTCGCGCTGTGCACCGGCACCCCCGAGAACCCGAGCTGCGAGCCGGACGCCACCTACTGCGCGCTCACGTCCATCGGGGCGCTCAACCTGTGCCTCCCGGGATGCTCCCCCTGAACCAGGACTGCCCCGACGGCGAGGCGTGTATCGACGATCCCGACGGCGACGGCTTCATCTGCGTCCTCGACGCCTCGGACGGGATGGCGCCCGAGGGCACCCCCTGCGAATACGCCAACGTCTGCGACCCAGGGCTGATCTGCGTGGACCCGGCGCTCTACCCGAGCCCGGCCTGCGCGCTGGAGGAGGGCTGCTGCGCGCCGTTCTGCGATCTGAACCTCGGCGACGACGACTGCCAGGGCCTCTCGGTCGGCGACGCCGTCTGCGTCGCCTACCACGAGCCAGGGTCCGCGCCGTCGGGCTTCGAAAACGTCGGTGTGTGCGGGGCGGCGTGAAGCAGGTCGGGGCGGCGCGCGGACGGACGCGGACGCGCGTGTTCGCGCGGCCAGATCACGGCGTCGTTTCGCCGACTCCGTGTGTGTACAATTCAGCCCATCATGGCGTACGTCGACCTCCCCAAAGTCCCCGGCTGCTTCCCCGCTGATAGCTTGTTCTCCGGCCCGTTCTCGCTGCCCAAGGCCGTCCCGCTCGGCGCCTGGAAGGTCATGGCGAACGGTCGCGTGTTCACCCTCGACATCACGGCGCAAGACGGCGCCAACGTCACGGCGACGCTCAGCAGCGGGACCGTCCGCGACGCCAAGTGGGACAAAGCGACCAAGCTGTTCACCTTCACCCGCGTGGTCCCCAACGTCATCGAGCAGGCCTGGCAGGCCTATCTCATGTACTACGACGCCACCGATCCCTACTGGCGGATGGCCGGTACGCTCCAGACCGTCAAGAACTTGAGCCCGCACAACGTGCCGACGATCCCGGGCGGCTGGTACGCAACGCTGCGGCGCTGAGCGAGCGCTCGCCGAGCGCTCGCCGACTCCGTCGCGCGCTACCGCCTACGCCGACGCAGCAGGCCCGCGAGGGTCAGCAGCGCGAAGGCGGTCAGCGGCGAGTCGCCGCGGCGGTCTGCCTGGCAGCCGCAGCCCTCGTCCGCAGCGCCGGCGGTGCCCGTGTCCGTGTCGGTCTCCGAGTCCGTGGTGTCGCCGTCGCTCTCGTCCCCGCCGGTGCTGCCCGGGCCCGCCGACGTGCTCGTGGTGCCCGCGCTCGGATCGCCGTCTGAGCCGCCGTCCGAGCCGCCCGTCCCCGAGTCGTCCGTCGTCCCCGAGTCATCGGTCGTGCCCGAGTCGTCGGTCGTGCTGGTCATTGGGTCACCTGTCGTCGTCCCGTCCGTGCCGCCCGTGGTCGCGCCCGGGTCGTCGTCGCAGGCGTCGCCCACCCCGTCCATGTCCGTGTCCAGCTGCCCCGGGTTTGGATCCATCGGGCAGTTGTCGACGCCCGCGCAGACCATGTCCATGTCGGGGTCGTTGCCGGGATCATCGGGGCACACGTCGCACTCGTTGCCCAGGCCGTCTTCGTCGTCGTCGTCCTGCGACTCGTTGGCGGCGTCCGGGCAGTTGTCGTCGGCGGCGCAGATGTTGTCCTGGTCGTCGTCGTTGCCGGGGTCCTCCGGGCAGACATCGCAGACGTCGCCCACGCCGTCCTCGTCCCCGTCCTCCTGCTGGTCGTTCGCGTCGTTGGGGCAGTTGTCGACGTCGGCGCACAGCGAGTCTCCGTCGATGTCGTCGTCAGGATCGTCGGGGCAGACATCACAGACGTCGCCCACGCCGTCCTCGTCCCCGTCCTCCTGCTGGTCGTTCGCGTCGTTGGGGCAGTTGTCGTCGGCGTTGACGACGCCGTCGTCGTCGAGGTCATCGTCGGCGACGGAGATCTGATGGTCGACGACGCGGTTGCCGTCGCTCCCACCGAACACCCGGATGACCCCATCGGTGTCGATGTCCGCGTTGGCCTCGCGCACGGCCTTCACCAAGACCTCGGCGTCGACCACCCACGCGTCCTGATCGAGATCGTAGATCCACACGCTGTCGAAGTAGGGCGCCGCGTTGTTGCCGTTCGCGGTCGAGCCGCCGATCACGTAGATGAGGTTGTCGTGGGACGCCCAGGCGAACGCGGTGTTCCCGCTCGGCAGCGTGGCGCCGTTGGTCCAGGTGTTGTTGTCGGTGTCGAAGATGTCGAGCGTCGTCAGCGAGTTGGAGCCGCCGAACACGTAGAGGCGCCCGTCGTTGCCCGCGGCCGCGCCGTGATGCTTGCGCGAGTTCGGCATCACGGGCTGATCGGTCCAGGTGTCGAGGTCGGGGTCGTAGACGCCGTAGTTCGTCGGCGAGCCCTCGCCGCCGAAGAGGTGCACCAAGCCGCTCGCGTCCGTGACGGCCGCGCACTCCCAGCCCGACGAGCGCGTCGCGCCCTGCGTCCAGGTGTCGTCGGTCGGGTCGTAGATCTGCACCGCGTCGACGTGCCCGCCGTTGTACCCGCCGAGCACGATGACGCGGCCGTCATCGAGCGTCGAGCCGCAGGCGCCGCGCACGGGGTTCGGCACGTCGGCGAGCTGCGTGTAGGTGTCGTTGTCGGGGTCGAAGGAGTACGCGCGCTCCAGGCCGGTGTTGTTGTTGTCCCAGCCGCCGAACAAATAGATGAGCCCGTCGTCGCCCGCGATCACGACGCGCTGGCTGACCTCGTAGGGGTGGTCGGCGGCGCTGCTCCACGCCGGGAGCGCGGAGGCGATGGTCATTGGCAGGCTGAAGAAGGCGAGCGCCGCGAGCGCTCCAAGTCTCGAGATATGCACGGTGAAGCTCCTCACTACTAAGGGACAGGCGCGACGCGCCCGATCTCATTGTAGAGAGTCCCGACCGCCGGGATTTAATTTCACCGATAGGCCAAAATCCGGCGCCGGCCCCCGCGCCCGCGCGGTTTTTATGTCTTTTTGGTCATCTTCTTCGCCGGCGGAGCCCGAGCAGCAGCGCCGCGGCCACCGCGAGCGCCGCCGCGCCGCCGCGCCCTGGGCTCGCCGCCTCGCTCGCGCTGGAGCTGCAGGCGCAGCCGCGCGCGCGCGCCAGCAGACCATCCTTGAGGCCGAGCTCGGCGAGGCTCATGCGGCTGTGCTCGCCCTTGTTGAAACCGGCCCAGAAGTCTTTATGCGTGTCGGGGTGCTCGCCCCGGTCGAGGCGCGCGCGCGCGTAGGCGTCCCGGCGCTCGCGCCACGCCTTCGCCTTCGCGCGCAGCTCGAGGTAGCGCGCCTCGGTGGTCGTGCCGATGCCGCGGGGCAAAAAGCCGCGCAGCGCCTCGGGATCCGTCGGCATGCCCTTGACGAGCGACTGACCGCCGGACTCCAAGATCTCGAAGCAGCGCAGGCTCGCCAGCTCCGCGACGGACTGCCGGCCGTCGGCCGCGAGCACCCGGGCGAGCGCGGCGGTGACGTCGAAGCTGCGCCACGCCGCGCCCAGCGTGATCAGCCCGCACAGCCCCTCGACCGCGTCGGTGAGCCCGTGCTCGGCCAGGTAGCCGCGGTCGCTGCGGTTCATCAGCGCGCCCTCCTCGATCTCGAGAAAGCTCGGGGTCTTCTCGAGCTCGGGGCGCGCGACCAGCCACTCGAGGACGCGCAGCTGGTAGCGCTCGCGGCCGAAGTGCGCCTTGGGGTTCTCCTCGATCGCCTCGGCGATCTTCGCCCGCGCGCGCTCGAGCTCCTCGACCTGCTCCCACCGGTCCGCGCGCTTGAGCCAGCGGTGCGCGTGAAACGTGCCGAGGTTCGCGTGGTAACGGTACCAGTGATCGGGCGTGTCGCCGCCGCGCGCCGGCGTCTTGAGCCGCGCGAGCGCCTCGGCCTTCTTCTCCATCCACGAGATCGCGTCGTCGTGCTGCCCGAGGCGATCGCAGGCGACCGCGACGTCGTCGTAGCCGGCCAGGTCATCAGGTCGCTCGGCCAGCGCCGCCTGCACGCGATCACGCCGCATCTCGTAGTACTTGTCGGGGTTGCGCCCGTAGGCGCCGAGGATCGTGACGACCGCGTCGGGCACGCCGCGGGTCTCCGCCTCGAGGGTGTCGGTGTCCCAGAGGCACGCGCGAGCCGAGCGCGGCGCCGCGCTGAGCAAGAGCGCGGCTCCGACCGAGAGCCGTCCGAAGGCGCGGCGACGCATGGGCGCGAACGAGGGTGCAGTCATGGCGAGATCATAACCTGGCCAGACAGACACCTTGTACTCCCACCGCGGCGCGTATCCACGCGCGCGCGCCGTCATGCCGACGAAGGCCGCGCGCTGGCGCGTGTGACGGCTACAATCGCGGCGTGACCGGCGAACGCACGAAATTCCCCTCGAGGCTCCCCTCGGCGCTCGGCCTGCTGCTGCTGCTCGCCCCCGCGCTCGCCTGCGACGGCGACGGCGACGGCGACGGCGACAAGACCACCTGCGAGCAGACCGCCGAGCTCGCCTGCGAGCTCGCCTGCGGCTGCGGCGACGGCAAGGACACCGGCGACGCGAGCGAGTGCGGCTGGTACTACCAAGACGGCGCGACGACCAACAGCCTCGGCCGCTCGCGCAACGCCTGCTCCTTCGGCCTGACGCGCGACGCCTGCGAGGACCCGACCAAGACGGAGGAGCTGTTCAGCGCGTGCCTGAGCGCGCTGCAAGAGGCCCCCCCGGACATGTGCGTTGAGCCAGAGACGCCCGACAACGGCTGGGCCTTCGTCCTCCCCGAGCCTTGCTTCGAGTTCTTCGAGTGCAACGAGGGCCCGTGTCTCGACTGACGCGCCCGCCGAGCTCCTACGGCGCGTTGTGGTCGGCGGCGTCGATCCCCATGACGTAGTCGGCCGCGCTCGCGGGGTTGTGACAGTTGATGCAGAGCTCGGTGTCCCCGGTCCCGTCGCCGCTGACGATGATCGAGCCGTCCTCGGCGAGCCGCGCCCACCACCAGTCGCCGGTCTCCGGGGCGTAGCCCGCCGGGCCCTTGTGCATCACCGTGAAGCCGTCGCCGGCGGTCGCCCCCGCGTCGCTGAAGTGGCGCTTGATCAGCGTCGTCCCCACGGGGAAGGTCACCGGCTGCGAGTAGTTCGGCGGATCGATCTGAAAGTACAGGTCGGTCGCGCTGGGGGGCGCCCAGATGTCGACGCGCTCGGCAGCGTGCACGCTCTCGAGCGGCGACCGGTTGACGGTGACGAAGCCGCCCTGCTCGAGCCCAAGTACCTCGTCGATAACCGCGTCCTCATCGATCTCGGCCCCGCCGCTGTCCGATCCAGAGTCGGTCCCGTTCCCGCCGCTGTCGCCGCACGCCGCCAGCGCGACCGAGAAAATTCCCACAACGCAAGAAAGGTGCAATTTCGCCAGCCGAACCATCGCGTGCGAGTCTACGACGACGGCGCGCCGCCAACGGCGCCGGGCGGTTTCGCCCCAAGCCGTCAAAAAACGGAAAAAAGGCCTGCAATAGGGGGTCTACGCGCCGCCGCACATTGTGTAAGCATGGGTCGCACTCGCGTCCGGGACGGTGGTCCGCACCAGTTCCGTCAACGGTTCGCGCGTAGATTTTCCCAACCCAACGAAATTCCCCCAGAGAAGACTACCCATGCTGAAAAACCTTGAAGCTGTACTCGCCGCGGCCGCGATCGCTGCCACGCCCATCGCCCTCAGCGGCTGCGACGGTGGTGACGGCGAAACCGAAGCGACCGACGCGGGCTGCCCCGGCAGCACCGATGGCTGCCCCGGCGCGACCGATGGCTGCCCCGGCACCAGCGCTGGCTGTCCCGGCGCTATCCCGACCGAACCCGCCGCGCTGCTCACCTGGCTCGAGGACGGGAACTACTCGGGCTGGCCCGCCGAGAGCGCGGTGCATGCCAGCACCGGCTCGAGCCCCCACGGCCCCGTAAAGATCTTCATCAACCAGGCCCTCTCCGACTCGCTCACGGCCAACAACACCGAGCACCCCGAGGGCGTCGCCGCGGTCAAGGAGCTCTACGACGCCGACATGGTCACCCCGATCGGCTGGTCGGTCTACGTCAAGACCCAGGCCGACAGCGACGGCGGCAACGGCTGGTACTGGTACGACTACCAAAACGGCGCCGTCAACATGGAGGGCCAGGGCCTCGGCGGCTGCGTCGGCTGCCACTCCACCGGCGTCGACTACGTGACCGTCCCGTTCCCGCTCGGGTAGCGGCGACCGTCACGTTCGCGTGACCCCAACCCAAACGCCACGTCAGCGACGCTGACGTGGCGTTTGTACTTTCTGCGCCGCGAGCTCGCCACGCCTAGCAGCCCGCTAGGTCTTTCACTGCTAGTGCTCGCCCGGAGCGAACACGGGCCAGTGAAACCACGCGAGGTAGCGGTGGTCGCGAACCTCGGCGCCGACGTACTTCGACTCGAGCAGCTCCTCCTGGTCGGGGACGCCGCAGGCCGCCGCGACCATCTCGGCGCACAGCGACAGCCCGATCCCGTGACCGCCCCGCGTGAACCCCCCGTGGTACAGCTTTGAGAGGTCGCCGTTGAAGGCCTTGACCAGCTGGAAGTTGTGGTCCGGCAGCAGCGTGTTCCCGACGACCCAGCGGACCAGCTGCTCGTTGACGCGAAACGCCGTGATCCGCACGCGGTCGTTCCCCGTGAAGCGGGCCGCGTTGTTGACGTGGTTGTAGAGCACGCGGTCGAGCGCGGCCGCCTCTGAGTCGTGGTGCGTGACGTTGCCGTCAAACTCGCTGTCCACGGTGACGGCGATCTGACGCTCGCCCATCCGGTAGATCGCGCCGTCCCACTTGGCGACGATGTCCCGCATCGAGCTGCTCTTGATGTGCTCGTCGACCTCGCGTCGCACCGGGTCGAGATCGATGATCGCGTTGCGCATGATCCGGGCGTGGTCGCGCGCGCGCAGCACCGCCGTCCGCGTCTCATCGTCGGAGACGGTCAGGCCCTTGCTCTCGGCGACCGCGTAGCCGATCAGGGCCAGCAGCGCGCCGCCGCGGAGATCGTGCAGCGCGCCGCGAACGTCGCGCGGCGGGACGCCGAGCTCGTAGGTCGCCGCACCCATGGCGCGCACGTTGAGCAAGAACCGCGGCTCGCGAAATTGTCCGAGCGCGTAGCGACGCAGCAGCTCCGCGAAGGGGACATCGAGGACGTGATCGCGGATATCGAGCCACAGCGCGTGGGCCCGCTTCACGCCCTCATAGACCCTGCGAAACAGCTCGATGTCGGACTCGACGAAGCGATTGAGGTGAACGCCGAAGCCGTCGCCGTCGTAGCGCTGGTGCGGCTCCCGACGCGCGCTCAGGTCCGTGGGAGCGAGATAGAGAAGATCCTCCGACATCGTCATGATCGTCACCTCCGCGCGCCAGCGCTCCGCGCACTATCGCACGATGTCGCGCTCAGCGATCGGCGGGCGGCGGGGCGTCCAGGTCGAGATCGTCGAAGGCATCATCCCAACCGTCTGCTGCAAAGACATCGAGCTCGTCGCCAGGAGCGGCCGCCGGAGGGCTGAGCGACGGCACGCTCGGTACGCTCGGTACGCTCGGAGACTGGATCCGCGGGGGGCTGGCCGAAATGCTCGGCGCCGCGATCGTCGGCGCCGCGATCGTCGGCGCCGTGATCGTCGGCGCCGCGATCGTCGGCGCCACGATTTTTGGTGCGGTGACCTTCGGCGCCGTGATCTTTGGTGCGGTGACCTTCGGTACGGCGACCTTCGGCGCCGCGCTCGGAGCTGCGCTCGGCACGGTCGGGACCTTCGGCGCCACCGGTGCCGAGAGCACAGGCTTCGGCTTCG
Organism: Polyangia bacterium; assembly: GCA_030430565.1. Lineage (GTDB taxonomy): Bacteria > Myxococcota_A > Polyangia > Nannocystales > Nannocystaceae > JACKDW01. Next base: position 260,967 of record JAUIKS010000001.1, on the reverse strand, counting down.
ACAGGGAGGGCGCCGTGATCTTCGCTGCGGGCGCCTTCGGCGTTGACGTCCGAACTGGCAGGCTCGGCGGCGCAAAGCGAGTCCCCGAGCTGCTCGCGGAGCTGGCGCCTGAGCGACGCGTTGGGAGCTTCAGGCTCGGGAAGCTGGGCGCCTTATTCGTGGTGCTTGGCGTCGGCTTCGCGGGTTGACCCAGACTAGGAGCCCCGAACAACCTCGCCGCCTGCGGAGGCTTCGGCGTGGCCGGTTTCGAGGTCTCTGGCTTCGGCTTCGGCTTCGGCTTCGTGAGAACCGGCGGCTTGCTCGGTGGTTTTGGGGGCGCCGTGAAGCTGCGGCTCGTGGACGCCGGTTTCGGCTTCGGCTTCGGCGCGGCGCGAACGATCGGCGCCGGCTCGGGCGGTACGTCCAGCAGGGAGGCTGAGAGCGCCTCCGCGGAGGTCAGTACTGGCGGCTTCTCCGGCGTATCATCCGTTGTCGAGCGATCGGCGGCCGGCGCTTCGCCCTTCGCCGGCTCCGGCGCCGGCGTCTTCTTCGGCTCGTTCGGGGCGGTCCGAACTTCGCGCTCCGCCGGCTCCGGCGCTGCCGATTTCGGTTCATCCGTTTTCTTGCTTGCGGCCGCCTTCGGCGGAGTGGTCGTGGCTCGCTGCACTAATGAAGCCGACTCGGTCGACTCGGTCGACTCGGTCGACTCGGACTTCGCGGCCTCCGCCGCTCGCTTCCGTGCGCGCTCCTCGGCCTTCTGCTTCTTGCGCGCGGCGCGGCGCTGCTGCTTGCGAGCCTTGCGACCCCGGGGCTTCTTCTTGTCCTTGTCCTTTTTGCGCCGTTTGCCGCGCTGTTTCTCCTCGGGCTGCTCGGGCTGTGTCTCCGCGTCAGCGGCTGCTCTCGGGTCGGCCGCCGCTGCGGACGCGTTCGTGTCGTCCTTCGCAGGCTCCACTTCAGCCTCGACCTTCGCAACGGGCTCCGCGTCGCCGTCATCCTCGATCGGCGCAGGAGTCGTCTCTTGGACCTCTGCTTGCTGACGCCGGCGCTCGCGCTTGCGGCTGCGCTTCGACTCGGTCTTGAGAAACGCGCGCAGGGCTTTCTTGGTCCGCCGCACCAGATCTTCGGCGACCTCGTCGCGGACCGTTTCCTCCTCGAGGCCCTGCTCGGCGAGCTCGAGCAGCTCGGCCGCCTTCGCGGCTTCGCCGCTGCGGTGATACGCGAGCGCGAGACCCGCCAACACCTGCGGATGTCCGCCCAGGGACGCCCGGGCGGCCTCGAGCTGCTGCATCGCCTCGTCGGGCTTGTTGCGGGTGTGCAGGAGCGTGACGCCCAACGCGAGCTGATCGAGCGGACGAAGCGAGTCGTCGGACTCCAGCTTGTTGAGGAACTGACGCGCCTTCGAGTACTCGCCCGCGACGACCAGGGCCTGGGCGCGCAACGCCAACATCGCGGGGCTGTGGCCCTGATCCGAGAGCCGGCTGATCTCGGTGAGCGCCTTGTCGGCCTCGGCCCCGTCGCCCCGCCGCAGGTGCAGTCGACCGCGCTGCAGCGGCAACCACGCCAGCGGCGCGAAGTGCTTGACCAGCGGGCTGTCGGGCACGCTCGCAAGCAGCTCTCCAGCCGCTCCCCGGTCCGCCGAGAGCACGCGCTGCTCGAGGCGCGCGAGCGCGCTGCGGAGGAACAGCGGTGACACCACGAACACCAGCACCGCCGCCGCCAAGGTCGCCCAGTAGGGAATCCCCGGCGGCATCGCCACCAGCGCGATCACGATCAACAGCGCGGAGATCCCCGCGCGAATCAGCGTCCCGGACCGCGGCAGCGGCGAGCGGAGCCAGACCTCGCGCCAGGCCTCGGGGGCTCGGTCGGCGAGGATCAGCATGCCAGCGGAGTGGGTCGTGGAATCGCGCACCCGGGGACCGTGCCTCACCCGCTGGCTTCGGGCAAGACGGCCAGCCGGCACGGCAAACATCTCGCAGCCATCGGGAACCGGGCCGCGGCTTCGCCGTGCAAGTCAAGGATGGCCGGCGTGCACCGAAGGAGCTTCCTCGCCCTCGCCTGTGGCGTCGGCGGGCTCGCGCTCCCGGTCGCGCTCCGCCCCGCGCGGGCGCTCGCCGGAGGTGCTCCGCGAGCCATCCGCCTCGACGCGCTCCGCCACCGCCACGCGCCGACCGGCTTCGAAGGGGAGACCTGCGCGGCGATGGCCCTCGAGTTCCTCGGTCACCCGCACTCGGCCGACGACGTGTTCGCGGCCTCGGGCCTCAACGCCTCGCTGGGCCGCGGCTGCACCCCCGCCGAGCTCGACACCGCCCTCACGGCGCTCGGCCTCGACACCGGCGTCGCTTGGCGACCGATCGCGGACGGCGATCGTGAACGCGTCGTCGCGCGCGTCGCCTGGCGCGAGGTCGCGGCCGAGCTGCGCGCGGGTCGCCCGGTGATCCTCTACCTCGGCGCCGGCGCCGGCGAGACCGCCGGCGCCCCCGGCTACGCGCTGATCGCCGGCCTCGAGGGCGGCGAGGTCCTGCTCCACGATCCCGCGCGAGCGGACGGCGCGTGGACCCGACGCTCGCTCCAGACCCTGCTCGAGCGCTGGCCGGCGGACGGCGGCGACGGCACGCGTGGGCTCGTGACCCTGCGCGCCCGCCCGATCGGCGTCGAGCCGCCCGAGCGCGCCGCCGGCGTCTCCGAGCTGGCCTACGCACAACATGTTCAAGCGGTCAGATCAAAGATCCGCGCGCGGCTCTCGGGGCGCTTCCTCGTCGTCGTCGAGCCGCCCTTCGTCGCCATCACCGACGGCGGGGTGGAGCTCGCGCAGCGCTACGTCTCGGGCACGATCCGCTGGGCCGTGCACCACCTGCGCAAAGACTACTTCCGCCGCGACCCGACCAAGATCATCGACATCTGGCTGTTCCGCGACCACGAGAGCTACCTCGGCAACACCCGGCGCCTGTTCAACGAGGAGCCCGACACGCCCTACGGCTACTACGACCCCGCGCACGCGGTCTTGATCATGAACATCGCGACCGGCGGCGGCACGCTCGTGCACGAGCTCGTGCACCCCTTCATGGCCGCCAACTTCGAGCGCTGCCCGTCGTGGTTTAACGAGGGCCTGGCGTCGCTGTACGAGCAGTCCGCCGAGGTCGACGGGCGCCTCACCGGGTTGACCAATTGGCGCCTCGAGGGGCTACAGTGGGCGATTCGGCGAAACCGCGTGCCGAGCTTCGAGCAGCTCTGCGCCACCGGCTGGCGCCCGTTCTACGACGAGGACCCCGGCACCAACTACGCGCAGGCCCGCTACCTCTGCTACTACCTGCAAGAGCGCGGGCTCCTGCGCCGCTACTTCCACGCCTTCCGCACAAACCACCGCAGCGACCCGACCGGCTACGCGACCCTGCGCGGCGTGCTCGGGAACCCGGACATGGTGAAATTTCAGGAGCGCTGGGAGCGCTTCGTGCTGGATCTCGAGTACCCCTGAGCTGAGCTGCACGCACCAATTTTCTATGCGCGGCAGCTCCCGCCTCGAACAATCGATTCCCGCCGCCAATTTTCTATGCACCGCGGCTCCCGCCTCGAACAATCGATTCCCACCGCCAATTTTCTATGCGCCGCGGCTCCCTCCTCGAAAAATCGATTCCCGCCGCCAATTTTCTATGCGCCGCGGCTCCCTCCTCGAAAAATCGATTCCCGCCGCCAATTTTCTATGCACCGCGGCTCCTTCTTCGAAAAATCGATTCCCGCCGCCAGTTTTCTATGCGCCGCGGCTCCCTCCTCGAAAAATCGATTCCCGCCGCTAATTTTCTATGCGCAGCAGCTCCTGCCTCGAAAAACCTATTCTGAGCGCTCATTTTCTATTCTCTTTGGAAAAAACCGAGTGTTTTCGAGAACAATCTCAAAAAATGTATATTTTGAAGGTTGAACTCATCACGCACGGCGGGGTACGCGCGGCTTCTTGAGAAGTACCGACTCGAGCTTCCCGAGCCCCATCATCGCTCCCGAATCCGCGACGACGCCCGCCCTCGACGGGACCGCCCCGACGGCTCGTATGGAGTCGAAGAGTCGTTTCCGCGCAGCTACTGGCCAGGCGACGGCGACTTCGAGCATCTCGTCTTCGCGCTCAAGTACGACGGAGTCGAGCTGCTCCATCTCTCGCGGGTCTTCGCGGTCATGGACGCGCAGACGCTCGTCGCGGGCATCGCCGCGAAGCCGACTTCGAAGTACGGGCGACGTCTGTGGTTCTTGTACGAATGGCTCACGGGCGCGCGCCTGCCGATTCCTGACCTTCGCAAGCAGACCTACGTCCCCGCGCTCGACCCCAAGCGGTACTACTGCGCCGCGAGCACGCCGAGCGCTCGTCACCGCGTCCACAACAACCTGCTCGGCCCCCCCGGCTTCTGCCCCATCGTTCGTCGCACCGCGACGCTCGAACGGTTCACGGCTGGAGCCCTCAGCGGGCGTGTCGAGCAGATCGCCAACTCGATCTCACCCGCGCTCCTCGCCCGGGCGATCTGGCACCTCTCGGGCAAAGAGACGAAGTCATCGTTCGCGATCGAGCGCGAGGAGCCGGGCGATCGGATGGAGCGCTTCGTCGCGCAGCTCGCCTCGATCTCCACGCTCGAGATCGCGAACGAGGCTGACCTGACCGCGCTGCAAAACGCCATCGTCGACGAGCGCTACACCGACGCAGGTTTTCGCCAGCCCGGATCTCTCGAGGTCTACGTCGGCCAGACGCTCCTGCGCGGCGAGCAGATCCACTACATCGCGCCACGCAGCGCGATTACGCCGTCGTTCATGGAGGCGTGGTTCTCCACACGAGAGGTCGAGGGAATCGGCGGCGCGGTCATCGAGGCCGCTTATCGCTCCTTCGCGTTCGTCTTCATCCACCCGTTCAGCGACGGGAACGGCCGCATCCACCGCCTGTTGATTCATCACATCCTGGCCCGGCGCGGCTTCTTGCCCTCTGGGATCATCGTCCCGATCTCATCCGCGATGTTGAGCGATCGGGATCGCTACGACGAGCTCCTCGCGCGAGTGTCGCGGCGCGTCTTGCCCTTCGTGGAGCGGCGACTCAACGACGAGAACGGCGTGCTCACGATCTTGAATGAGCCGGACGATCACTACCGATATCTGGACCTCACGGAGCTGTGCGAGGCGACCTTCGACTGGCTCGAGCGCGCCGTCGAGCGCGACCTCGTGGAGGAGCTCGCGTTCCTCTCGCGCTACGACGAAATCATCGAACGAATGCGGGAGCTCGTGGAGATGCCAGACTCCAAAGAGCAGCTGTTTATCAAGCTCTGTATGCGAAACCACGGCCGCCTCGCGCGCGGCAAGCGTCGACTGTTTCGAGAGCTCGAGGACGAGACCATCACCGGCCTCGAGGCGATCATTCAAGACGCCCTCAGCGCCGGTATCGATCGCCAGGCGACGATCGAGTAGCCTCCCGGGCGTGTCCTCCATCAACATCGGCATTGACCCCGACCAGCGCGCGCGCATCGTCCAGGGCCTCGCGCGCCTGCTGGCCGACAGCTACACGCTCTATCTCAAGACCCACAACTTCCACTGGAACGTCACCGGCCCGATGTTCCGCACGCTCCACCTGATGTTCGAGGAGCAGTACACCGAGCTGTGGCAGGCCGTGGACTTGGTGGCCGAGCGTATCCGGGCCCTGGGCGCGCCGGCGCCCGGCTCCTACGCGGCCTTCGCTCGATTGACCTCGATCTCCGAGCGCGACGACGTGCCCAGCGCCCGCGAGATGATCCGCGAGCTCGTCGAGGGCAACGAGATCGTCGTCCGGACCGCGCGCTCGATCACGGAGATCGTCGCGGAGGCCCGCGACGAGGTCAGCGCGGACCTCCTCACGCAGCGCATGCAGGTCCACGAGAAGAACGCGTGGATGCTGCGTACGCTGCTCGAGGAGTAGCGCCTCGAGGGGACGCGCTCACCGACGGCGGCGACGCGCGACCAGGCCGACGAGCACCAAGCAGCCGAGCAGCGCCGGCGGGTAGCCGTCATCGTCCGTGCGACAGCCGCAGCCCTCACCAGAGGATCCCGAGCTGTCCTCGCAGCGCGGCTGGAGGCTCGGCTCTGCGGGGCTGCCCACCATCATCTCGGAGTTCCACTCCGTGATCAGCTGCTCAATGATCTCGTGGTTGTCGAGCAGGACCTGCGGGCTCCCCAGCGGGAGGACCTGCTCGACCCGATCGGCCCAGGGCATCGACTCCGGCGCGACATCCGGCCACACCTGGAACTCCGGGACGCCGAACGCCGTGTAGCCGGGCAACGTCGCGGTCGTCGTCCCCGCGCACGGCGTAAACACCGCGGCCAACGAGTTCGTGAAGTCGACGGCCTCGAGGCCTTCGGTCTCGTGGAACACCGGGTCCACGGTCATCTCGGCGGGCGACAGGGTCGTGTAGAGGCGTGTCAGGTACGGGTACTCTTCAAACAGCGCGACCGCGTGCTCCGCCGGCTTGATGACTCGCTCCTCGAGATCCGCCACGAACGCGGCGGCGTCCCACGCGTCCATGTCCACGAGCTCTTCAAAGCACTCGACGCAAGAATAAAACGCGTCTGGCTCGACGCCATCGGGCACCGGCACGTGCTTGGCGAGCAGACCGGGCACGAGCGGATGGAAGGTCTCGCACACGTCGCCGATGCACTGGTACAGCTGGGCCTGCGCGAGCAAGTCCACCACGGTCAACGGGGTCGCGCCGACGAACAGGCTTGAGCTCCACAGCGGGTTGAACAGCGTCTCGGTGTCGACGACCTCGCTGGGCCCGGCGAACTCGGTGACGAAGGCGTGGCCCTCGGCCTCGGGACCGTCGATCGCGGCCGTGACCACCTCCTTGTAGTTGCCCGCGAACTGGAAGTGGTCGAGCTTGAGCGGGTTGACGACCACGTGCTTGTAGTTGGTCGGCGCGAAGCGGTCCTGGGCCAGGAAGAACGCGCGGATGTCCATGTCCTCCTGGGCCGCGATCCGCGTCAGGCGAATCGGCACGCACGGCTCGTCGCCTGGGTACGTGAGCACGATCGGGTGAATCTCCCCGACCTCGGTGCCCTGGGTCAGACGAAACGCGACGAACAGGTGACCCTCGTTGATGTATTCTTCAAGGATCGGCGCGGCGACGGGATCCTGGTAGTAGTCGTTGTCCGCGAGCCAGGTCATCAGGTCGTCGACCGTGGGGGCGTCGAGCACCGCGAAGTCAAACGCGCCGACCGAGGCCTGCTGCAGGACCTCGGTGCCGCCCATCATCGGCGGCTGCTCACCGCCGGGGCCGCCGCTCCCGTCTCCTCCGCTGACGCCGCCGCCGCTCGCGCCGGCGCCGGAGTCTGTGCATCCGCCGCCCCCGTAGTAGCCACCCCCGTAGTCCCCGCCGTAGTCGCAGAACTCGAAGCTCGACTGGAAGCCGTAGGCCGGCACCGTCGCGTTCTGCACGTTGAGGAACAGCTGCTCCGAGCCCACCGAGATCTCGGGCGCCGCGGTCACCGGCACGATCCAGGCGAAGCGCGAGGCCTCCGTGTTGGGGTCGTACTGGATCTGGATGTGCGCCTCGACCTGATCACTGGTGACCGCGAACACGATGACCTCGCCGGTCTGATCGACCGGCATCGGCTGCTGCGCGTTGTCGCAGAACATCCCGCCGCAGGCCTGGGCCTCGCGGGGTGCGGAAACCGACATGAGCCCCACGGCGACGGCGGAGAACAGGAGACACTGGGCGATCGCGGAGGGCTTCATCAAGGGCTCTTTCGCAGGCGGTAAACGGACCCCGTCGCGTCGTCGGGGACGCGCGGAGGACCCCGACAGGATCGCCCATCCCCGCCCGCGCGGGCAAGCCGCCCCGCGCCCCCAAAAGCGTCGACGCGAGCGGCGTCCATGCGTGCGATCCTGGCCTTTCGGACACAAACTGGAACAAGCGAATTCAACGCCCGCGTCGCGCCGACGCGCGACGTCCACGCCCCGCCAGAATCGCGTTCCCGAGCCGAAATCACCGTCAGCGCGGGGCGCGAAGCGTGTTGACCTCCGTCTCCACGGCCCGTACGCTTCAGACCCGGATTCGAGCCGTTCTGGGGACGCATCGTCAAGATTTTGCGCACGCGCTCCAACAGTTTGAAACGCGTTCGACGCGCGATATCGAGATCAGATTCGAGACTGGCATGACCGTATCCAGCAAGCAGCGCACCTCGAGCTCGGGACGATCGAAGACGTCTTCTTCAAAAAAGTCGAAACCGGCGTCACGGAAGAAGACGGCCAAGAAAAAGCCCGCGGCCAAGAAAAAGACCGCGGCCAAGAAAAAGCCGGCCAAGAAAAAGACCGCGGCCAAGAAAAAGACCACGGCCAAGAAAAAGACCGCGGCCAAGAAAAAGACCGCGGCCAAGAAAAAGACCGCGGCCAAGAAAAAGACCGCGGCCAGGAAAAAGACCGCGGCCAGGAAAAAGCCGGCCAAGAAAAAGACCGCGGCCAAGAAAAAGACCGCGGCCAAGAAAAAGACCGCCAAGAAAAAGACCGCGGCCAAGAAAAAGACCGCCAAGAAAAAGACCGCGGCCAAGAAAAAGACCGCCAAGAAAAAGCCCGCGGCCAAGAAAAAGCCGGCCAAGAAAAAGCCCGCGGCCAAGAAAAAGCCCGCGGCCAAGAAAAAGCCGGCCAAGAAAAAGCCGGTCCCCGCCCCGTCCCCGGCCCCCGCCATCAAGAAAGTCTCTGGCCGCGATGACGACCGCAACAATTTCATCATCGTGATCCTCGACAGCTGTCGCTACGACAGCTTCATGACGGCCAAGAACCCGATCATGCGCGGGCTCGGGGAGGTCGAGCGGCGCTGGAGCTACGCGACCTGGACGGCCCCCAGCCACTACAACCTGCTCACGGGGCTGATGCCGCACCGCTCGCCGTCCAACGTCTACGCGAGCGAGTACTACAAAAAAGACTTCCTCAAGTACAACGAGCGGCTCGGCACCAAGGACATCTCGTTCCGCTCGCTGATCCCCTCGCTGTACTTCCCGCTGTACCTGCAGAAGCTCGGCTACCGGACCTGCGCGCGCGTCTCGCTGCCCGTCCTCAACCCGCGGACGATGATCAACAACGGCTTCGACAGCTTCCGCCTGATGCCGAAGCACAACGACATGGCGGCGATGCTCGACGACATGCGCTTCGGCGGCCGCCCGAGCTTCTACCTGCTCAACGTCGGCGAGACTCACTACCCCTACGCGCTGCCCAGCGAGCCCAAGAACGACTGGCCGCGGATCAGCGGCGTGCACGGCGTGTTCAAGCACCTCGACGACCATGTCGTCGGCGGCAAGCTCAAGGACTCCCCCGCCGAGCGCTTCTTCGACCAGGAGAAGCTCGACAAGCTGCGGGCCCGGCAGATCGAGACCATCGACTACCTCGACGGCGTGATCGAGCGGCTGTTCGACACCGTGCCGAAGAACACCTGGATCACGATCACCGCCGACCACGGCGAGCTGTTCGGCGAGGGCGGCTACTTCGGCCACGGCCCGATCAACCACGAGAAGGTGTTTGAGGTGCCCTTCGTCGAGGGGAAGATCCGCTGATGATGATCCTGGGCTACATCGGCCCGGGCGCGGGCTTCGTGTTCACCGGCACGTTCTTGGCGCTGCTGGCCGCGCTGTTCTCGGGCGCGGTCTCGCTGATGATCTGGCCGGTCCGCGCCGTGCGCCGGCTGTTCACCGGCGCGCGCGCGTACAAGGACGCCAAGGTCAAGCGCATCGTCTACCTCGGGCTCGACGGCCTCGACCCCAAGCTGTGCGAGCGCTACATGGCCGAGGGCAAGCTGCCCAACCTCAAGAAGCTCGCCGACCAGGGCGACTACAGCCGGCTGCGCACCACCTTCCCCTGCCTCTCGCCGGTCGCCTGGTCGTGCTTCGCGACCGGCGGCAACCCGGCCAAGCACAACATCTTCGGCTTCCTCAGCCGCAACCCCAAGACCTACGCGCCCGAGCTCTCGTCCTCGCGCGTGCGCCCGCCCTCGCGCGTGCTGACCATCGGCAAGCTCAAGATCCCGCTCGGTCGCCCCGAGGTCGAGATGAAGCGCAAGAGCGTGCCGTTTTGGAAGCTGCTCGGCGACCACGAGATCCACTCGACGATCCTGCGCGTGCCGATCACCTTCCCGCCCGAGGAGTTCAAGGGCCACGTGCTCTCCGCGATGTGCACGCCCGACCTGCGCGGCACCCAGGGCAGCTTCTCGTTCTACTCGACGGCCTTCGACGCGGTGGACAAGAGCAACGGCCTGCGGATCCCGCTGCGCAAGACCGCGAGCGGCTTCGAGGGCGAGGTCCACGGCCCGCCCGATCCCGAGAGCCCGACCGGCGAGTCGATCAAGATCCCGATGACGATCCGCGTGCGCAAGGGTCGGCGCGGCAGCCCGGACCGCTACGAGCTGCGCGTCAGCGGCGAGACCCACACGCTCGCGCCGGGCAAGTACAGCGCGTGGCTGCCGATGCGCTTCAGCAGCGGGATGCTGGCCTCGGCCAAGGGCATCGCGCGCGTGTTGATCACCGCGACCGAGCCCGACTTCGAGCTCTACATGACGCCGATCAACATCGACCCGGCGAGCCCGGCGCTGCCGATCTCGTACCCGGAGTCCTACGCCATCTACCTGTCGAAGCTGATGGGCAGCTACGCGACGCTGGGCCTGGCCGAGGACACCTGGGCGCTCAACGAGGGCGTGATCGACGAGCGCGCCTTCCTCGAGCAGGCCTACCTGAATCACGAGGAGCGCGAGACGATGTTCTTCAACGCGATCGAGAAGACGCCGCGGGGCGTCGTCGCCTGCGTCTTCGACGCCAGCGATCGCGTGCAGCACATGTTCTACCGCTGCTTCAACCCCGAGCACCCGGCCAACAAGGGCCGCGACGTCGAGCCCTACAAGCAGGTGATCGAGAAGCTGTACCAGAAGATGGACGACCTGGTCGGCCGCACCATCAGCAAGCTGGGTAAAGACACGCTGCTGTTCGTGCTCTCGGACCACGGCTTCGAGACCTTCCAGCGCGGCGTCAACCTCAACTCGTGGCTGCGTGACAACGGCTACCTGGTGCTCAAAGACGGCGCGACCGAGAGCGGCGAGTTCTTCGAGACGGTCGACTGGACCAAGACCCGCGCGTACTCGGTCGGCCTCGGCGGCGTCTACCTCAACCGCGTCGGCCGCGAGTCCAAGGGCGTCGTCAAGCGCGGCAAGGAGGCGAAGGCGCTGCGCAAGGAGATCGCGGACAAGCTCTCGGGCCTGCGCGACGAGGAGCGCGACGCGATCGCGATCCGCAAGGTCGAGCTGTCGGCGAAGCTGTACCGCGGGCCCTACCTCGACGGCGGCCCCGACCTGCTGATCGGCTATAACCGCGGCTACCGGGCCTCGTGGAGCGCGGTCACCGGCGGCGTGTCGAGGGACGTGTTCGAAGACAACGACAAGGCGTGGGGCGGCGACCACTGCATCGACCCGGAGCTCGTGCCCGGCGTGCTGTTCTGCAACCGGAAGCTCGCGATCGAGAACCCTGGCCTCGAGGACATGGCGCCGACGGCCCTCTCGATGTTCGGCCTCAAGCCGCCGCGCCACATGGAAGGGCGCGTCCTCGTAGGAGCGTGATGGGCGAGCGCTCGCGGAGAACAGGCCTCGCGCTGCTCGCCGGCGCCGCGCTGACGGTGACGCCGCTGCTGGCGACGAGCTGCAGCTGCGGGCCGGACCCGTCGGCGCCCAAGGTGCTGGTGCTCGGCTTCGACGGCATGGACCCCGACTTCGTCCGCCGGCACAAAGACCGGCTGCCGCACCTCGCGGGGCTCATGGACAAGGGCTACTTCAGCGAGCTCGAGACCGTCATGCCGCCGCAGAGCCCGGTCGCGTGGTCGACGGTGATCACGGGGATGACGCCGGGCGGCCACGGCGTGTTCGACTTCGTGCACCGCCACCCCCACACGCTGGAGCCGTTCTCGTCGATGGCCGAGGTCACGCCGACGACGTGGACCTTCAACCTCGGGGGCTACACGATCCCGCTGCGCGGCGGCGACACGGTGCCGCTGCGCAAGGGCCAGGCGTTTTGGGAGCTGCTCACCGAGCGCGGCGTCGCGGCCCGGATCCTGCGGATGCCGACCGACTTCCCGCCGCAGCCGAGCTCGACCGCCGCGCTCGCGGGCATGGGCGCCCCCGACATGCTCGGCTCCTTCGGCACGTTCCAGTACTTCACCGACGACCCTGACGAGTACGTCAACCGGAGCGTCTCGGGCGGCGAGATCCAGCAGGTCAAGGTCGCGCGCGGCCGCGTCGAGACCGCGCTGCGGGGCCCGGTGAACGGGATGGTCGAGGGCTCTCCGCGGGTCGAGATCCCGATGCGCGTCGACCTCGAGCGCGGCCGCCGGGGCCACCGCGCGGCGCGGATCCAGATCGGCGACGAGGTGGTGGTGCTGCGCGAGGGCGAGTGGTCCGAGTGGATCCCGCTGGAGTTTGAGCTGATCCCGGTGCTCAAGAGCGGCACGGGCATCGTCAAGCTGTACCTGCGCGAGCTCTCGCCCAACTTCAAGCTGTACGTCAGCCCGATCAACATCGACCCGGTGTCGCCCGAGGTCCGCGTGAGCAACCCGAGCGGCTACGCGGCCGAGCTCGCGGCGGCCGTCGGGCGCTTCTACACCCAGGGCATGGCCGAGGAGACCAAGGGGCTCTCGGCCCACGTGCTCACGCGCGAGCAGTTCGCGGAGCAGGCCAACGTGGTCTTCGACGAGACCATCGAGATGTACCACCACGTGTTCGAGGGCTGGAGCGACGGCTTCTTGTTCTACTACTTCTCGACCACGGATCAGGCCGCGCACATGCTGTGGGGCGACCACGACGACCTGCTCGTGCCGATCTACGAGAAGGCCGACGCGGTGGTCGGCTGGACGCTCGAGCGCCTCGGCGAAGACGACACGCTGATGATCATCTCGGATCACGGCTTCGCGCGCTTCGATCGCGAGGTCCACCTCAACCGCTGGCTGATGGACGAGGGATTTTTGACCCTCGACGACCCGGCCAACGTCAGCGAGACGCCGGGCTTCTTGCACGTCGACTGGTCGAAGACGCAGGTCTACGCGATGGGCCTCAACGGCCTGTACCTCAACCGCGCCGGGCGCGAGCGCGAGGGCGTGGTCAGCGAGGAGGAGATCGCGGCGATCGAGGCGCGGCTCGAGGAGCGCCTGCTGGCGCTGCGCGACCCCGAGACCGGCGCGCGGGTGGTCGAGCGCCTGTACCGGCCGAAGGAGTCCTTCGCGGGCGAGGAGTTCGAGTTCGCGCCCGACTACCTCGTGGGCTTCCTGCCCCCGTACCGCATGTCCTCCGCGACAGGCCTGGGCGCCGTCCCGAGCGCGGTGATCGAGGACAACGAGGACGAGTGGATCGGCGACCACTGCATGGCGCACGAGCAGGTCCCCGGGGTGCTGTTCACGAACCGCCCGCTGCGCGCGAAGGCGGACGGCTCGAGGCCGCGGCTGCACGACATCCCCGTCACGGTGCTCGACGCCTACGGCGTCACGCCCCCCGAGGGCATGGTCGGCGAGTCGGTGCTCGACCGCGCCAGCGACTGAGCCTCACGACAGACAGACCTCTAAGACAGACCTCAGACAGACTGATCGCAACACAAGCAGCACCTCCCATGGCACGCAGCAAGTCCGTAAAACTCGATATGGCCCTGTTCAACCGCATCAAGAAGTGCGCGGACGTGGCTGGCTACTCGTCGGCTGAAGAGTTCATCGTCCACGTGCTCGAGAAGGAGATGGAGAAGCTCGAGGACGCCGACTCGGACGAGGAGATCGCCCGCCGCCTGCAGGGCCTCGGCTACATCGACTAGCGCTCGTCCACCGCCCGCCCCTCACCACGACGCTCGTCTCGCGTGTACACGCTCAGTCGCATCTTCAGCGCCGTCTTCGACGGCTACCTCGCCGCGCTCGGCTGGCTCCCAGCCGGCGCCAGCTTGGTGCTGCTCTCGCTGCTGCTCGGGCTGCTGATGCTCTACGCGTTCAAGTGGGTCGGGAACCCGACCGCGCTCGAGCGCTCGCAGGCGCGGATGCAGGCGCACCTGATGGAGATGCGGCTGTTCGACAACGAGCCGCGGGTGGTCCTGCGCTCGATGGGGCGGCTTTTGTGGTGGAACCTGCGCTTCTTCGTCGCCAGCCTGCGCCCGGCCGTGTTCGCGACGCTGCCGATGGTGCTGCTGTTCGTGCAGATGGAGCACTACTACGGCGTCCGGGCGCTCGAGCCCGGGGAGAGCGCCGTGGTGACCGTCGAGCTGCTAGGCGGCGAGCCGACGATGCGCGAGTCCATCGAGCTCGCGCCGACCCACGGCGTCGCGCGGGTGAGCTCGCCGCCGGTGCGCGCGCGGACCCGCGGCCCGATCAACAAGGTGTCGTGGCAGGTGCGCGGGCTCGAGCCGGGGGTCGAGCTGCTGGTGCTGCGGGTCGGCAAGCGGACCTACGGCAAGACCCTGCACGTCGCCGAGGATCCCGAGACCCAGCGCCAGACCGTCTCGATGCGCCGGGTCCGGCGCGACAGCGAGACGCTGCTGTACCCGATCGAGCCGCGCCTGCCCGACGGGCCGGTGTACTCGATCGACGTCGCCTACCCGCACACCGACACCGCGGTGCTGGGCTTCGCGCTGCACTGGCTGATCTGGTTGGTGCTCGTGTCGGTCTTCGGCGCGTTCCTGCTCAAGTGGATCGTCGAGCGCTTCAAGCCCGGCGCGCTCTCCCCCCGGGCGCAGACCGGCCCCCGCGCGCCGCCGACCCGCCGCCGCCGTCTGCTCCGCTTCGCGCGCGAGACCGTGTTCATCGCGCTCGCGGGCGTGACCGTGCTGCTGCTGTGGCTGATGCTGCGCGAGAACCCGGCGCGCGAGCTCTCCAACGTCATCGAGCCCGCCCCGCCGATCGTGCCGATCGAGCTGGCCGAGGTGACCGCTGAGCTCGACAGCGAGGACGAGGATGAAGACGAGGACGAGGACGAGGACGAGGGCGAAAACGAAAACGAAAACGAGGATCCCGAGCTCGAGGACCAGCGCCGGCCTGACGTCATCCTGATCACGGTCGACACGCTCCGCTCCGATCGCGTCGGCGCCTACGGCAGCGCGCACGTGCGGACGCCGGCGATCGACCAGATCGCGCAGGAGGGCGTGGTGTTCGAGGCCTCGACGACCGCGTTCCCGAAGACCACGCCGGCGATGGCCTCGCTGATGACGGGCCTGTGGCCGCATCACCACGGCGCCCGCGACGTGTGGGAGAAGGTCGATGACGGCGTGTTCTTGGCCGAGCTCCTGAAAGAGCGCGGATACCAGACCCTGGGCGTCACCTCGAACTCCGCCTGCGGCTCGCGTCAGCGCTTCAACAAGGGCTTCGACAAGCTCGTCAACCGCAACAAGCTCCGCGACGCGCACGCCGACTCGGTCACCAACAGCGCGCTGCAGCTGCTCAAGCGCGCGCGCAAGCACAAGCCGCTGTTTCTGTGGGTCCACTACGTCGATCCGCACTGGCCCTACGAGCCGCCGAAGCGGGAGACCGAGACCCTGCGCGTCGGGCCGAAGTGCCGCGCGCTGCTCCGCAAGAAGCGTCGCGGACAGCTCTCGCACGGGCAGATCGTGGGCAACCACGAGAACCTCGCCCGCGAGGCGCACGCCGACTGCTCGGCGCTGTACGACACCACGGTCCGCTTCGCCGACCGCGAGATCGGGCGGCTGATCGACGCGCTGCGCGAGCGCGAGCGCTGGGAGGACTCGATCGTGGTGTTCACCTCCGACCACGGTGAGAACTTCGGCGAGGACGGCTACTACTACTCCCACGGCGCGAGCCTAAACGAGGCGACCATGCGCGTGCCGCTGCTCATGCGCGGCCCGGGCGTGCCGATCGGCCACGTCGATCGCGGGATGATCCAGAGCGAGGACGTCATGCCGACGATCCTGCAGCTGCTCGAGATCCCCTACGAGGACCGCCCGGAGATGGACGGCGTCGACGTCTCGTGGCGCTGGGACGACAAGACCCCGCGGCCGCCGCGGGCCGAGACGCACTCCTTCGCCGAGTCGAGCGCGCTGACGATCGTCGGCGCGACCGGCTTCCTCGCGACCGGGCGCAACGGCGGGACCTACTGCGTGCACGACGAGCGCTACTCGATCTGCGAGCGACCGGTCGAGCCGGAGCCGCAGAAGGCGGATAAGGCGGATCCCGGGGTCGAGCTCGAGACCGTGATCGGCATCTACGACCGCTCGGTGGACTCCCTGCCCCGCACGCCGGTGCCGATCGAGGAGGTCCCGCCCGAGGTCGCCGCGCGCCTGCAGGCCGCGTTCGAGCGCTGGCCGCTGGGCACGGCGCGCAGCCGGATGGTGCGAACCGAGCGCTACAAGCTCGTCGAGGTCCCGGTGTTCGAGGGCGGCTTCCGCCGCGAGCTCTACGACATGTTCACCGACCCGAGCGAGCTCGACGACATCAGCGCGACGCGCCCGCGGACCACGAGCCAGCTCGCGCATCACCTCGAGCGCTGGCTGACCGATCAGCCGCTGTACAAGCCGGCCGCGAAGCTCTCGGACGAGGAGCTCAGCGAGCTCAAGGCGCTGGGCTACATCGGCGACTAGCCCGCCACGGGCCGCGAGACGAGCTCATCGCGGATCAGCACTCGATGATGTTGACCGCGAGCCCGCCGCGGGCGGTCTCTTTGTACTTGGTCTTCATGTCGAGGCCGGTCTGCCGCATGGTCTCGATGACGCGATCGAGCGAGACCTTGTGGGTGCCGTCGCCGCGCAGCGCGATCCGTGCGGCGTTGATCGCCTTGACCGCGCCCATCGCGTTGCGCTCGATGCAGGGGACCTGGACCAGGCCGCCCACCGGATCGCAGGTCAGCCCGAGGTTGTGCTCCATCGCGATCTCGGCGGCGTTCTCGACCTGCTCGGGCGTGCCGCCGCGGGCCTCCACGAGGCCGGCCGCGGCCATCGAGCAGGCGACGCCGACCTCGCCCTGACAGCCGACCTCGGCGCCGGAGATCGAGGCGTTGGTCTTGTAGAGCACGCCGATCGCCCCGGCGGCGAGCAGGAAGCACACGACGCCGTCGTCGTCGGCGCCTGGGCAAAAGCGCATGTAGTAGGAGATGACCGCGGGGATGATCCCGGCGGCGCCGTTGGTCGGCGCCGTGACGACGCGCCCGCCTGCGGCGTTCTCCTCGTTGACCGCGAGCGCGAACAGGTTGACCCAGTCGATCACGCGCAGCGGGTCGGAGTGGTCGGCGTCGGCCTTGAGCCGGCGGTACAGCGTGGCGGCGCGGCGGCGCACGTGCAGCCCGCCGGGCAGGATGCCCTCCTGTCGGCAGCCGCGCTCGACGCTCGCGTGCATCGCCGCCCACAGCTCGAGCAGCCCGCGGCGCACGGCGTCCTCGTCGCGCCACGCCAGCTCGTTGCGCAGCTGCACCGTGCTGACGCTGAGGCCGTGCTCGCGGCAGCGCGCGAGCAGCTCGGCGCCGCTGCGGAACGGGTATGGGAGCGGCGTCTCGTCGGCGACGATGCGATCGGCGTCGGCGGCGTCCTCGTCGACGACGAAGCCGCCGCCGACCGAGTAGTAGATGCGCTCGCGGATACACTCGCCCGCGTCAAAGGCTCGAAAGCGCATGCCGTTGGGGTGCCCCCGCAGGCTCTGGCGGCGGTGGAAGACCAGCTCTTTTCGCGCGTTGAAGCGGATCTCGTGGACGCCGAGCAGCGCGAGCGCGCGGCCGTCCTCGATCGCGCGCGCGCGCGCGGGGACGAGGGCGGGATCGACGGTCTCGGGCTCGGCGCCCTCGAGCCCGAGCAGCACCGCCGGCCCGCTGCCGTGCCCCTTGCCGGTCTGACCCAGCGATCCGAACAGCTCGCACTTGACCGCGGTGGTGCGCGCGAGCAGCCCGCTCTGCTGGAGGCCGAGCGCGAAGCGTCGCGCCGCTCGCATCGGCCCGACGGTGTGGGAGCTCGACGGCCCGATGCCGATGGTGAACATGTCGAAGACGCTGATGGCCACGGTGCTCGCTCGCGGGGGGAGGCTGCTCGGTGAGCTGCTCGAGCTCCCTCGACGCGCGAAGGAGTCTCGGGAACGCTGCTACGCCGTCGCGGCGGGTCGGTCAAGGGCGCGCGCGAGCGCGCGGCGACGCCCGAGTCGACGCGTGAGACCTGCTCGAGCCGACAGCCAGCCGCGCGGGCCCGCGTGGTACAAGGGCGTCGTGCACGCGTACGGATGTTCTCGATGGTTGTGTCGGTGGGGCGCGCCCGCGGCGATGCTGGTGACGCTGACGACGACGGGCTGTGACGCCCTGTTCCCCAAGCAGGACGCGGAGATCAAGCGCGAGACCAAGGCGATCGCCAAGCAGGCGACGCCGGCCCCCGCGACGCCGACGGACGTGACCGGCCCCGCCAAGGCCGCGCCGACCGAGGCCGCGCCGACCAAGACCGCGCCGACTGAGACCGCGCCGACGACAGCGCCCGCCCCGACGGCGCCGGCGGTGCTTCCGAAGGTGACCCAAGAGACACGCTTTAAGATGGTCGCCGACGACGCCTCCCACGCCGGCGCGGGCGTCGCCTGGGCCTTCGGCGCGAGCTCGCCGAGCCCCTCGTGGTCGTTTGACGGCAAGCACATCGCCTACCACGACAGCAAGTGCGTGACGATCCGGTCGCCCGACGGCGCGATGGTGAAGTCGCTGCGCCTCCCGGCCGGCAAGGGGGGCAATGACCCGGACTCGAGCAATTGCTCGGCGCCGGCCTGGTCGCACGACAACAGCAAGATCGCGGTCGGCCACGCGTTCCACGGCCCCGCGTCGGTCTTCGAGGTCGCGAGCGGCGCGCGCAAGAGCGAGCTGGAGTTCGGCGACAGCGGGCTGTGGTCCGTACAATTCGCGCCCGACGACTCGGGCGTGCTGGGCCGCGTGCACCAGTCGGGCGTGGCGATGATCCGCACCAAGGGCTCGGGCGATCGCGTCGCGCTCGTGACCGACAAGCTGCGGGAGATGAAGGGCTACTTCCCCTCGATCAGCCCGGACGGCAAACACTTCGCGCGGGTCGTCGACGCCCAGGAGGGCGCGCTCGAGCTCGCCAGCTTCAACCCCGCCACGGCCGAGAAGGCGAAGATCGCCGACCCGTGGGAGGACGAGCTCAAGCACGACGCGCTGGTCGCCACGCGCACCGCGTACATCGGCGGCGTGATCCCGGAGTACGCCTGGTCGCCCGACAGCCAGCGGATCGCCGCGGTCCGCACGCGCAAGTGGTACGGCGGCTACGACGACTACGACTACGGCTACGGGACCCTCGTGCTCGTCGACGTCGCCAGCGGACAGGAGACCGAGCACGCGCTCGAGATCCGCAACCCGGCGTGGTCGCCCGACGGCGCCTGGGTCGCGGTCGAGTCGAGCAAGGGCCCGGGGATCTGGCTGATCGACGCCAACGCGGCGCAGCCCTCGCTCCAGCCGCTGTACCGCCAGGGTGTCGAGGCCCGCTGGTCGCCCGACGGCAGCAAGCTGCTCGTCGTCGACCCGGACAGCGAAGAGGGCGTGGTCCTGAGCCTGTCGCGGTAGCCTGCGGCGAGGCGCGTCGGCGCGGCGTCGACGAGCTCGGTCTACCGACGCGGACCGGGGAACGCCAAGAACCGGAATTCTGAGACCATGTACGCGCCGGCGCGATCCTCCGCCGCGCTGGCGGGAAGCTCCGCCCGAACATCTCGAGTACCGCCAAGCGCGATCTGCTGGATGTCGGCCTCGAGGCGACTGGCCGCGGTCAACCGGCGAAGCGCGACCACGCCGGAGGCCTCGAGCGAGCGGACGTCGAGCGGGCGCCCGGTCACGATCACGAGGAGGGACTCGAGCCGCGGTCCATCGCGCGGGACCACGTCGCTCCAGCTCAGCCGGATCCCGACCGCTCGCCCGCGCGTGTCGCGACCCAAGGTGTAGCGCGCGCCCGCGACGAGCTCGATCCCCTCGTGCGCGGATCGTGTCATGCGCGCGACTTGATAGCTCACGCCGATGTCGAGGATGTTGACCCACAGGGTCCGCTCGCTGCGGTTGTCGACATCGAGGCAGATCCGATCGCCGGTGAACAGCGCCTCGCCGGCCGGAGCGAGCGGCCATGAGCCCGTCCCGTCGACACGTCGCCAGGCGATCGAGACGCGCGAAGAGAGCCCGCCCTCGCCTGTTCCCGCCAGCGCTCGCAGGGCATGCGCCGACGCGTACTGCTCGACGCTCGCCAGCACACGGAGCGCGTTCTCTGGCGACCGTGGCCCTGGGTGGACGAGCGGGCGCCCGCTCGCGTCGTGGAGCGCCAGCTGGTCGCTCGCGCCGCGCACGATCAGGTGAGCACGCGCCGAGCGCTGCGCGATCTCGACGAAGGGACTCTCTCGAAACGACTTGACGAGCTCGCGCGGAACGTCCGCGTCGACGTGAACGAGCGCGCGTCGAAACGCGCGCTCGACCAAGGCCGCGCGACCGCGCTCCGGCACCACGACCTCTCCCCCGGCGGGCTCAACACGCACGACGCTCTCGGCGAAGCCCACGGACTCGACGACGAGCTCGGGACGCGCGCGCGCGCGGCGAGGCGCCGGGCCGCGCGGGAGCAGCTCGTAGCGGTCTCCGCTGCTGACCCCGTGCAAGCGACCGCCGCACAGGATCGAGGCGCCCGCGCGTCGCTCGAAGTCGAGCTCGTTGTCCGCGCTCACGCGCCTGAGCCCGAAGATCACGCGGCTCGAGGGGCCCTCGACGGCCGGGCGCTGCTCGGGCTGCAACGACTGCACGCGCGCTCGGATCGCGCGATACAACATGTCCCACGTTACATGCTCAAGGGATCCGGCGCGCCGCGCCGCGTACAGCAGCGCGGCCGTGAGTCGCCCGTGATGCGCGCCGAGGACGGGATCGTAGGCCTCGTAGGCGGGCTCCCACATGCTCGACGCGACGAGCCGGACCGCGCGCTCGTTCGTCTCCACAACCGCCGCGATCGGGCCGAGCGCGTCGAGGTGCGCGCGGGCGCGGCCGCCGTCGCGGGCGCCGTCGAGCTCAGGGAGCGCGCGCGCCCGCACAGCGAGGTCTCGACTCATCCTCGCCGCGTAGCAGCAGTCGAGGATCACGCTCACGTTCGCGGTCTTCTCGGTCAAGCGCAGCTGCAGCGCCGACAGCTCGGTCGAGGTGATCCCGCGAAACGGCGCGCGCGGGTCGGCGCTGAAGTCTGTCGGGACGAGGTGCTGAATTCGCGACCGCCCTCGCGCGTCGCCAGGGTCGGGGAGCGAGCAGCCGTGACCCGAGTAATAGACGAGCGCGACGTCGCCGGCCCGCGTGTTCTCGATCAACGAGTTGTAGGCCGCCACGATCGCGTCACGCGTCGCGCGTGCGCCCGTGCGCACGTCGAGTTCGAAGCCCGGGGCGAGCCAGGCCCGGACCGCCGCGATGTCGTTGTCGACGCCCGCGAGGCCGTAGGTCTGACAGCCGATCAAGAGCGCCCGGCGCCGACCTCTCGATGACCGCTCACTCATGTGCTGATCCCTCGCGGCATCGAATTGCGGGCGGCGTGCGCGGTCGTCGAGCGAGGCACTCGAGATACGCCAGATACGCGACGACGCTGCTCTCGCCCAGCAGATCGATCCGCCGCCCCGCCGGGATGCAGACATCCGTCGCCGCGCGCAGCCAGTCGGAGAGCGCCGCCCGAGTCGGGGTCTCGAACACGCGCATCTGCCCAAAGAGGCGCCCCACCCGGCCCATGAGCGCGACCTGGTCGCCATCGACACGCAGCGCGCCCCGCAGCCCCTCGATGTCGATGTCACCGCTGATCAACGGCACCGCCGAGGGCGAGTCTTCGTCGAGCGACCAGATCCACGCGTCCTCGTGACCGACGACCAGCAGCCGCCGATTGTCGACGGAGAACACGAGCTGCACGCCGCTCGAGTCCCCCGACCCCGCGCGAAGCGAGCGCGGCGTGCCGGAACCGTCGCTTCGCTGGACCCGCAGGTTCGCGTTTGTATCGACCAGCGCGATCAAGGATCCGTCGGGGCTGACGCCCAGCGGTCCCGTCGTGTTGTCCTTGGCGTGCCCGGCCGTGTCCAAGACGCGCTCTCGCGTCGGCGCGCTGGCCTCGCGCGTGTCCCAGACGCTGAGGCGATTATTCTCTGTGCGCACGAGCAGCCTGTGTGAGCCCCCGAGAAAGGTCAGGTCGCGCGCGTAGCCCTCGACTTCAATGACGCCAGCCTCGCTCGCGTCGCCGCGTGACGCGTCCCAAACGTGCACGCGCGTGCGCAGGGCTCCCTGTTCATCGTAGTCCGCCAGGACCGCGGCCACGCGCCGCGCGTCTGCAGAGAGCGCGAGCGCGCCGAAGTCGAACCCCGGGTCCGCCGCGCGTTCAAACAGCACCTCGGCGTCGGCGCTGCACATCCCGGCGAGCGGCATCACCCGAATTTGCTCGTGCTCGTCGAGCACAAACGCGGCGTAGCGTCCGTCGGGGGTGACCTTCACCCCTTGCTGAGATGAGACGCGGCTTGCGAACGTGCACATACGCTCGAGCGCGTCGCCGCTCCAGGCGCGCAGCTTGTCGCCCGCGTCGAGGGTCACGACACGGCCGCGGTCATCAAAATACAGCTCGGTGATGGTCCCCTCGAACATCCGCGCGCCGCGAACCGTGGGCTCCAGGGTGTCCATACCGCCGAGCAGCTGCACGCCGCCGCCGGTCGTCGCGTTCGCGGGGCGGCCCCCCATCGCCAGCTCGGCGCTCGACGAGCTGTAGGCGAACGCCGAGACCTCCGCGTAGCCGCTCTTGAACACGATCGGCCAGGTCTGGTTGTCCGGCGTCCACACCCGGGCATCACCGTCGCTCGAGGTCACGACGCAGCCGCCGGGGGAGAAGTCGATCGTGCGCGGCGGGCTCTCGAGGCCTCTGAGCTCGCTCACGAGCCGCCCGGCCGGGTCGAAGATGCGCACGTCCTTCTCATCATCTGTGACCGCGACGCGACGCAGCGGTCCGCGTTCGAAGGCGACGAGCTGATTGGGCTGCGCCGCGAGCTCGAGGTCGACCAGCGGCTGCTCCGCGTCCTCGCGTCGATCCAGCAGGAAGTAATCCAGACCGCCGACCGCGGCCTCGTCGTCGATCCACGAGTCGGCCTGGAGCACGGCGCGGCGCGTCGCCCGGTCAGCGTGGATCATCCGAAACGCGCGGGCTCTCGAGCTCGGCTCGGCCGGGTCCAGGCCCGCGACCGCGACCGGCTCGCACGTGCTCGTCGTGACGACGTGGAGTCGCCCCTTCGTGTCGAGCGCCCACACCTCGCTCCCGTCGTGGGCGATCGCGAGCTCATTGATGTCCTCTTGGACATCGATCGCGCAGCGCTCGTCGCGATCGAGCGCCACGCTATACGCGACGCGCTCGCGGCTCTGCCAGAGCACCACGCGGCGCCCCGTCGCGGCGGCGGCGATCTGGCCGCTCACCCAGTAGTCCTCCGTGAGCGCCACGGTCTCCCTCAACGCGAGCGCGGTGTCTCGAACGCTCAGGCCGCGCTCCTCCTCGAGCATGAGAAACTCAGCGGTCTCGCCGATCCACGCCGCGCGGACGGTTCCTTTGGGGAGTTCACGCGCCGCGCCGGTGTCGAGATCCAGCAGCGCTGGCCTCTCGTAGGCATCGTACAGGAGCCCCCAGCGATCGCTCGCGCCCGACAGCTGCAAGTCGCTGCCTCCCCGCTCGATACGCAACCGCGCTCGGCTCGCGCCGTGGGGCCACACCTGCACCTCCGCGCTGGTGACGACAATCGACTCGTTGGTCGACGGCCGCGCGTAGACACGCCCGGCCGCGAACTCGAGGCGTTGCTGCGCGTGGGGGGTGCGCAGGGCGGACATCGCCGCCCGGTACCACTGCGCGTCTCGGTTCGCCGGCTGAACCTCCGCGAGCAGCAGCAACCCCGTCGTCGGGTCTTGACCGATGATCTCCCCGGTCTCTGAGCGCGCGCTCAAGCGGCGGGCGACGTTGACGCGGACGGCGTCTCGCGCGCGCTGGCCCGCGGCCTCGGCCTGCTTCGTCGCCGCGCGCGCGCCCTCGAGCGCGACGCTCTCGCGCGCGAGGGCGTCGCGCGTGCCCTCGAGCGCGACGCTCTCGCGCGCGAGGGCGTTCACGAGCCCGATCGAGATCACCGAGAGGATCGCGATGATCGTCACCGCGAGCGCGGCCAGCGAGAGCCTCAGCGCGCGTCGTCGCGCCAGGCTCGCGATCAAGAACTGACGCTCGATGCTGCTGAAGGTGTGGGGCGGCGCGACCTCGAGGACGTAGGTCGTGCTCCACAGCCGCCGCCAGAAGCTCCTCACGCGTCCGCGCTCGAGTTGATGGTGCGCGCGCTGTGTGTCGAGCAGCTCGTGCAGGCTCTCTAGTCGCAGGAGGCCGTCGGCGCGCGCGTCGATCCAGAGCAGCTCGCTCGAGCGTCCCCCCGCTCGCCAGCGCGACGCGGCGTTCGCGACCTCGCGCAGCAATCGAAGCTCGAGCCGATGCTTCGTGAGGTACGCGGCGAGCCGCGGCCACCCCTTCAGCAGCGCGTCGTGCACAGGCTCGTAGTCCTGCGGGACGCCGGCGGGCTCGCGCGCGCCGTCGCTCGAGTCCGGCGCGAGCGGGACGACGAGCCGGGCCGCCGTCAGTCGATCGAGCGCTCGCTTCACGCGCGCGAGCTCGTCGCCGTCGGCGGGCGTCAGCTCCTCGCCCCGCGCGACGCGACGGGCCGGCTCGCTGCCGGCCTCATCTGTCATTCGGAGCAGCACGCGGAGCAGGGCCTGCTGCTCACCCGGGGAGGTGTCGCGCGTGTAGATCGACTCGGCCGCGGCCTCGAGGGCCCCGAGCACCCCGCCGCCGGCGTTGAGGTAGTCGCGGTGCCTGATCGTGCGCTCCTCGAGGTCACCGCCCGCGCGCTCGACGAGGCTCGCGTACATCGAGCTCAGCGCCAACGACAACAGCGGCATCGCGGCCGGCATCGTGTCGGTCTCGTCCAGCAGGGTGTCGACGAGGCCGCGCTCGACGCCGTCGCCATCCGCGGGCTCGGCGAAGAACACGACCTTGCGCGCGGCGGGCCCCTCGATGCAGGCGCGTCGCTCGTCGCGGTTCATCGGCCGCGCGAGGACGCGGCTGTCGGTCCAGTACTCGATCAGCCGACGGTCGGTGAGCCCATGCAGCGGCCTGCGAAAGTGCGGCTCAAAGTCCGAGCGGAGGATGAGGAGCACACGGAGTCGACTCCCGAGCCCGCGCGCGGCGTCGATGATTCGTTTGATCGAGGTGTCCGCAGCGACAGGCGTCGGGGCTTGTTGGACCGCGGGCTCCTGCAGCTCGTGCAGCTCGTGCAGCGTCTTGACGAGCGCGACGCTCAACGCGGCCGCGTCGTCGGTCTCGGCGATGGTCACCACCTCTTCAAGCTGGTCGACGACGAGCAGCCGCAGGTCTCCAGGCGCTTGGAGGAGCGCCTCGAGCGTGTCCGCCAGCCGACGCGTCGGCTGTGTACCGGGGCGGACGACCTCCACGCTCCAACGCAGCCCGTGCGAGCTGTCTCGCTTAAGCTCGGGCACGAGCCCGGCGCGGATCAGGCTCGTCTTGCCGACGCCCGAGAGCCCCGTCAGGATCGTCAGCGGGTGCGTCGCGACGCGCGCGCGCAGCTCGGCGACCAGCGCCGCTCGCCCGAAGAACAGCTTGGTATCGTCTTCCCTGTACGGCTCGAGCCCGCGGTACGGGTTGTCCGCCGGCGTGAGCGGAGTCGGCTCTGCGAGCTTCGGGGTCTCGAGCTCGAAGAAGAACTGCGCGCCGGCGTGTCCCTCGAGCGGCCAGAGGATCGGGCTCTGCGCGCCGTTCACAGGCGAGTCAGGCGCGTTCAGGCGCTCGTCGATGTAGCGCTCGAGGTCGCGTGCCGTGACGACGCCGTCGCTGTTCGCGTCCGCGACGGGCCGCCTCAGCGCCGCCAGCAGGGCGCTGGCGAACGGGCTGTGGTCCTGGTCGAGCCCATCCACGTGATCTACGCGCGCGCGCGCCGAGAGGTAGTCGAGCGCGCGCTCAGCCGGCGCGGCGGAGGCCAGCAGCTGACGGCAGTCGCGCGCCATCCACCGCTCGTACACCGGGCGAGGCAGTGGTTCGCGCTCGAGCGATTCGAACTCGCGGCGGACGGTGAGCGCGAACGAGCTGGCGAAGCAGCAGTCGAGGATCACGAGCAGGTGTCGGCACTCGATCCCGAGCAGCGCCGCGCGCAGCTCGTGCATCGCCAGGTACGAGTTCTCGCGGCGCGCTACGGCTTCGGCCGCGAGCACGAAGCCCGCGAGCGATCCGTCCTCGCGCTCCCGCGCGACGCCGTGCCCCGCGAAGTAGAACACGACTCGGGCCTGACGCGAGATCCGGAGCGACAGCGTCGCGATCGCGCTGAGGATCTCCGCGGCGCCCGCGTCCCGGTCGAGCAGGAGCGCCGTGACCGTGTACCCGTGAACGTCCGCCAGGCACTCGGCGATCGCGACGGCGTCGCGACGCGCGTTGACAAGCGGGGGGATGCCCGGCTCGTATTGATTGATGCCGACGACGATCGCCGCGCGCTCGAGCGCGTCAGAGTTGTTCTGAGATGTCGACATCACGCACGAGCTCGCGCTCGGCGACGCGCATCCTATCACGAGCGCGCGGTTGACCGCGCGACGGATGACGCACGCGAGCGAGCCGCTCGTCGTCGTGCGGGTACATCGATCGAGATCGTGAGCGCGACTCGAGCCGCCGTCGGCGGTCGGCGGCGCCACGGTCGGCGGCGCGTGTGCGTGCGCCACAGGCTGTTAACATCACCATATGCGAGAGGGGCGCAGCGAAGGGCGCAGCAAGGGGCGCGCGGTCGCGATCGTCGACGCGGCGCTCGTCGCCTGCCTCGTCGTCGTCCCGCTGCTCTTCTCCACCGGCCTTCGCTCGTTCACGGCGCCCAAGCTCGCCGCGCTCGAGCTGCTGGTGGGGCTCGCCGCGCTGGCGACCGCCGCCGCGCCGACGCGGCCCCGCGGCGTCGGCCCGCGGGTCGCGGCCGCCGCGTGTGTATATGTCCTCTTGACCCTGTCGATAAACCCCAGCGCCGACGGGCTCGCGGCCGCGCTGCTCCGGATCGCGTGGTTCCTGCTCGTGACCGCGCTGTGGTGGCGCCTGCCGAGCTGGCGCCCGCGTCAGCTCGCGCTCGCGCTCGGCCTCCCGCTGCTCGTCGACCTGCTCTACTCCCTGACCCAGGCCGCGGGCGTCGGCGTGCTCGCGTCGACGCGCGCGTCCTTCGGCGCGCGCCACGGGCTGCTCGTGGGGACCGTGGGCAACCCGAGCGAGAACGGCTGGTACCTGGCGCTGGGGGTGACGCTGCTCGCGGACTGGATCGCCAGCGATCGGCGGCTCGACGCGCGGCGGTGGTGGCCGTGGTGGGCGCTGACGGCAGCCGGCGCGCTCGCGGTGGTGCTGCTCAACGACGCCCGCGCCGCGCTGCTCGCCGGGGGCCTCGCCGGCGCGTGCTGGCTGCTGCGCTCGGGACCCCGTCGACGCGCGCGCGCGCTGGTGGGCCTGCTGCTCGTGGGCCTCGCCGTCGCGATCGGCGTCGCGCGGGGCGGCCTGACGGCGCTCGCGGGTCGCGGCTTCCTGGCGCGCGTCAGCGGGGCGATGTTCACCGGGGCGCGCGGGCTCCCGCGCGGCCCCGGCGGCTTCGCGCGCGACTTCCCCGAGGGACAGGCGACGGTGCTCGCCGAGCACCCCGAGCTCGCGCGCTGGTACTCGCTCATCGACCACGCGCACTGCGACCCGCTCGAGCTGCTGATCGACTACGGCGCGCCCGCGCTGCTCGTGCTCGCGGCGCTGATCGTCGCGCTCGCGCGGGCCCGTGACGGCCGCGCCCGCGCCCGCGCCCCGACGCTGGTGGCTGGCGCCGCGATCGCGCTGCTCGGCTACCCGCTGCACGAGCCTGTCTCCTCGGTCCTCTTGGCCGTCGCGCTCGCCGGCGCGCTGCCGCCCCCCGCTCCCGCCGCCTCGAGGTCGCGCTCGTGGGCGCGCGCGGCGGGATCACTCGCGTGGGCCCTCGCCGGCGTCGCGCTGATCGTCGGCGCGGGGTTTCAGCTGGCGAGCGAGCGAGCGATGACCGCCTCGCTCGCGGCGCTCGAGCGCGGTGAGCCGGCGCGCGGGCAGGTCTCGATCGAGCGCGCCGTCGCTCGCTGGCCCAGCGCCGACGCGCTGTTCTTCTACGGCAACTTCGAGCTGCTCGCCGGTCGCCCCGGCGAGGCCCGCGCCGCGCTGACGCGCTCGTTCGCCCAGCGCCCGCGGCCGGAGACCGCGATGAACCTCGCGCTCGCCCTGGACGCGCTCGCCGAGCCGGCGTCCGCCGCCGAGTGGCGCGCCCGGGCCCGCAGACTCCGCGGGGCCGAGTGAGCGCGGGAGCCGTTTACACTCGCGTCAGCGCGCGCGCTGCAGCGGCGGGAAACAAGAAGGACAGGCGATGCACGAGAGAGCCCCCGACGACATCATCGACGCGCGCTACCGGATCATCCGCGTGCTCGGGCGCGGCGGCACCGGGATCACCTACGAGGCCGAGCTCGACGGCGCGCGCGTGGCCCTCAAGCAGCTGGTGCTGCGCGGCATGGGCGAGTGGAAGACGCTCGAGCTGTTTCAGCGCGAGGCCAAGACGCTGGCGCTGCTCGACCACCCGGCGATCCCGCGCTACGTCGACTCGTTCCAGACCGAGGGCGACGCCGGCCCGACGTTCTGGCTCGCGCAGCAGCTCGCGCCGGGGCGCTCGCTCGCGCGCTGGGTCGAGGACGGCTGGCGCCCCGACGAGACCGAGCTCAAGCGCGTCGCCGCGTCGCTGCTCGTGGTCCTGCAGCACCTGCACGCGCGCACCCCCCCGGTGATCCACCGCGACCTCAAGCCCGCGAACATCATCCGCGACGAGGACGGCGCGCTGCGCCTCGTCGACTTTGGAGCCGTGCGCGACACCTACCGCTCGACGGTGGCGGGCGGCAGCACCGTCGTGGGGACCTACGGCTACATGGCGCCCGAGCAATTTCGCGGGCAGGCCTCGGCCGCCAGCGATCTCTACGGCCTCGGCGCGACGCTGGTGTACTTGGCGACAGGTCGCTCGCCGGCGGACCTGCCGAGCGCGCGCCTGAAGATCGACTTCCGCGGACACGCTCGCCTCACGCCGGGCTTCGCGGACTGGCTCGCGCGGATGATCGAGCCTGCGCACGAGGACAGGTTTACGAGCGCGCGGGAGGCCGCGGACGCGCTGCGCCGCGCGGGGGCCCTCGCCCGCGCGCCGGCGAGGGCGGTCCAGCCAGCGCGGACGCGGGGCGCCGGCCGAGCGCCGATGCTCGCCGCGACCGCGGCGCTGCTCGTGCTCGGCGGGACCGCGGCGGCCGGCTACTGGATGCTCATCCCCTCCCCGCCCGAGGGCGTCCTCGCGACGCCGACGCGCTTGGAGGAGGTCGCGCCGCGCGTGATGCCGGACCCTCCGCCCCAGCCGCGTATACCGCCGAGGCCCGAGGCCCCGCCGCCGCCGCGCGACGGCCCGTGGTGGCCGGAGGAGCGCGCCCCCAGCGACGCGCGCCTGCAGAAAGCCTGGTCGACCGAGATCGGCTACACGACCTTCCGCAGCACGCTGCACGCGTTTGACGGCAAGGTCGTGGTCAACTCCAACGGCTCGAGCTGGGGCAGCCACCGCGACGACCAAGACGGCGTGTACATCCTCGACGCCCGCGACGGCGCGCTGATCCAGCACCTGCGCCCGACCGGCGGCGGCGAGAAGGACACCAACGGCGTCGCGCTGACCTCGAAGTACATGGTCTTCGGGACCGATCAGGACTACGTCCACAAGCTCTCGTGGAGCGGCGAGACGCTGTGGAAGACCAAGCTCAACGGCGACCCGGAGGGCGCGCCGGCGCTCGCGGACCTCAACGGCGACCTCGTGCTCGACATAGCGATCGGCAGCGAGCGCGGCCGGCTCTACGCGCTGGACGGTCGCACCGGCGCCTCGCTGTGGACGGTGGAGGCCGGCCGCGGCGACTACGGCCAGACCGGCTTCATCGCCGCGCCGGCGCTCTACGACGCGAACCTCGACGGCGTCCCCGACGTCTTCGCGCCCTGCCGCGACGGACGCTTCCGCGCGCTCGACGGGCGCAGCGGCGCGCTGCTGTGGGAGCGCGCGACCGACTCGGGGATGCACGGCACGCCGATCATCATCGACATCGATCGCAACGGCACCCCCGAGGTCGCGTTCACGGCCGCCTACTCGCAGGTCTTCATCGCCGACGCGCGCTCCGGGGCGACGCGCGTCGAGGCCGAGCTCGAGCACCCGGGCGGCGGCATCGAGGGCCTGTTCGGCGCGGTCGGCTGGTACCCGGAGGCCGGCTGCGTGCTGGTCGGCACGGCGTGGTGGTCCTCGGGCGAGGGCGTGTACTGCGTCGACGGTACATCAGGACAGGTCAAGTGGCGCTACGAGGTCCCCTCCCACAAGATCAGCAGCGGCGCGGTCATCGGCGACGTCGACGGCGAGCCGGGGGCGGAGGCGGTGTTCGGCACCGAGGCCGGCGGCGTGATCGCGGTCTCGCCCCGCGGCGAGGAGGTCTGGCGCTACGACGCCGGCGGCCCGGTCGAGTGCACCCCGACCCTCGCCGACCTCGACGGCGACGGGCGCACCGAGCTGCTGGTCGCCGCCAACGACGGGAACGTGCAGGCCGTGCGCACGCCCGGGAGCGCGCCGCCGGTCATCGGCTACCACCGCGGCAGCTCGGTCAACAGCGGCGTGCTGACGGCGACCGACATCCCGCAGGATCCCTAGCCCTCGCGTCGAAGTCACGCGTTGTCGGCTGGTTCACGGCTCAGGGCGGCAGCTCGCGGATCGTCGCGTCGACGCACCAGTTCCCGTGGTTGACCGCGTCGATGTCGAAGAGGTCCGTGTAGTCGGGGAAGAAGCAGCCCTCGACCGGGCTCGGCAGGCGAATATACGAGCTGTCGAGGACCTCGGAGGTCTTGTCGATCGCCACGCCCATCGCGCTCGCGCCGTTCTGCCCGCCGTCGAGCACCACGCAGAAGCGATCGCCCTCGATCAAGATCGGCTCGGCGAGCTCGAGCTCGTGATCGCCGACGCTCGCCAGGCCGGGCTCGTCGAGCGAGACGCTCGCTACCAGCTGCGGCGGCTCGTCCCCCTCGGCGCTCAGCACCCGCAGCGCCAGCGAGTTCGCCAGCGGGCCGATCGCGCCCCACAGCTTGTAACGCACGGAGGTCAGCTCGTAGGGCGGCGGCAGCTGCGGCTCGAAGCACTCTCCCGCCTCGGTGTTGACGAGGATCCCGTTGTTGAGGTTGCCGGCCTGGTGACACCAAAACGGCAGGTCGCAGGCGGCCCCCTCGTTGTAGTTGATCACGTGCTCGGTCTCCGGCTCGAGCGGCGCGCCCGTGGACGCCGAGTCGCCGGGCTCGCCGGAGGCGCCGGTCGTCGACGCGTCCGCGCCCGCGGTCAGCTCGCCTGCGGTCGACTCCGTCCCCGTGCTCAGCGCGCCGCTCGTGCCCAGGCCCTGGGTGCCGGATCCGCTGGGCGCCGCGCTCGCGCCCGTGCTCGCGCCCGAGCTCGTCAGCGCACCGCCGGAGATCTCGACGGACTGCGTGTCGCTGCCCCCCTCGCCGCCGCTGGTGATCAACCAGCTCGGGTTCTCGCGCTTACACCCGGGCGCGCCCGCGACGATCACGATCGCCGCCGCGCCCGACACAGCCCACCGCGTCGCGCTCCACACCACGGCGCGAGTATGTCACTAAGACATGTTTTTTAGGACCTGTTCTAAGAGAACGTTTATCTGCAACAAGCGGACGCGAGCCCGCGCGCTATCGATGTGACCATTCCGACACATGATTTTTACGTCACGTGCATTACAGCGACGCGCGCGCGTGGTGCCGCGCGCGGGGTCGACGAGCGATCTCGGTGGTAGAGTTGAGGTCCATGCGGGCCTTCTTCAGCGCGAGCACGCCGGAGGAACTCGAGGCCGCGCGCGCGAGCTGCCGCGCGCGCAGGCTCCCCGCGCTCACGCGCGCGTCGCTCGGGCGCCGACGCGAGGGCTGGACGATGCTCCGGCTGCCGACCCCCGCGCTGCACCCCGGGCTCGCGGAGGCGGCCGCGCGCCGGCTCGGGCTCGCACGCGACGCGATCCTGCAGCTCGCGCGCTGCGAGGCCGAGCGCGCGACGCCGCAGAGCGACCCCGCTCCCGTTCCGGACGCGCAGCAGCGCGCCGAGGAGAACAGCCGCAGGCTCGCGCGGCTCGACGACGAGACGCGCGCGCGCGTGCTCCGAGAGCGCCCGAACGCCCCCTTCACCGACCCGCGCGCCTTCGTCCAGCCCCCGCCGCTGACGCGCTGCGGGCCGCAGGCGCTCGCGCGCTGGCTGGGGCGAGACGGCGCGGACTTCCTCGTCGACGCCGTCCCGATCCCGCCGAGCGACGCCACGCCGCCGCGACCCGGCGTCGACGGTCGCCTGGTCACGGCGCCCGCCGAGCGAGCGCTGCGCGAGCTGATCTGGAGCGCGCGCGCTATCGAGTCCCGCGGCGCGACGGAGGACGTCGAGCTCGACGCCGACGCGATCGCGCAGCTCCAGCGCGCGCTCGAGGCCTGCTGCGAGGCGCTCGCGTCACGAGCTGCGCCGACGACCACAAGCGCGATCGCGCGGCGCGGCCGGGCCGAGGAGCCGCCCCTCCTCGAGCGCCCCGACGGGTGGTCACGCGAGGACCGAGGCGCCGGGCCCGACCACGAGCTGCCGCCCATCCTCGCGTGCGTGTGGGCGCGCGATCGCGTCGTGGTCCAGCGCCGCCACGAGCTGGTCTGGATCTACCCCGACGGCGAGACCGAGCAGCTGCGGTTTGAGGGCGCGGTGATCGGCTGGATCGATCCGCGCGCGGGCCTGTGCGTCGCGGCGACCCGCGCGGGGCTCGGGATCTACGACCTCGGCGAAGGGCGCTGGCTCGATCAGTTCCCGGCGCACGCGCCGCGCTGGCTGTTTTGGGAGGGCACGGGCGGCGCGTACCTGCGGGACGAGCGAGGGCGGACGCGCCCGCTGCTGGAGCTCACGCGCGACGCCGCCGTGATCGAGACGACGCCCGACGCGAGCCTCCTGTGGGTCGAGGACCTCGACCGCGCCGGCGGCGTCTACGACACCCGCGACGGCGCGCTCGTCGGCGCGCCGCCGAGCGCGGTGGACTGGCTCGACGAGGCCCACGCGATGCTGCGGCCGAGCGGCGCGCTGCTGCGCGCGCCGACCTTCGCCGATGACGAGCCCGAGCGGGTCGCCGAGCGCTGGGACGAGGCGATCGCCGCCCTCGACCTCGCGCCCCGCCCCGCGAGCGCGCTCGTGCTGCGCGCGGACGCGACGCTGTGGTTCCTGCGCGAGGGTGTCCTGTTTAAAGGTTCATGTGCACAGTACCAGCTCGGCTGGCCCTCGCTCGCCGCCGCCTTCGACCGCGCGGGCGAGCGCCTCGCGCTCGTCGACGCGGACCAGGTGCTCATCGTCGACCCCGAGGCCGCGTCGATCGAGCGCCGCGTCACGCTCCCACCGCCCCGCTTCACCGGGTCGCGCGCGAGCTCCCCCGCGCGCTGACGCCCGCGCGAGCGCGAGAGCCCCCGTGCCCCCCGCGCCGTGGCGTACACTCGACCGCGAAGTCCCGCCGTGCACACGCGTACCACCTCCCTCGCGCTGCTCGTCACCGCCGTCGCCGGGCTGCTCGGCTCGTGCAGCGCGCGCGTCCCGGTCCCGCCTGTCTCGCTCGATCGCGTCGACCCCAGCAGCGCGCGCGCGCCGGCTGAGGAGGAGCAGCAGGCGCGCCGGCACGAGTGCCCCGAGGGCGACCACGCGGCCTGCATCACCCTCGCGATGCGCTACTACGCGGGTGAGGAGGTCGAGCGCGATCCGGCCCACGCCGCGCGGCTGTTCGAAGAGGTCTGCGAGGACGGCGTCCCGCGCGGCTGCGTCGGCCTCGGCGTCCTGCTCGCCTCCGGCGACGGCGTCCCGCTCGACCTCCGACGCGGGCTGACGCTGCTCAACGCGGCCTGCGAGGCCGGCGACCCGCTGGGCTGCTCGCGCCTCGGCATCGTGTTCCTCAACGGCGAGGGTCTGCGGCGAGACCCCGCGCGCGCGGCCGAGCTCTTCGAACTCGCCTGCTCCGGCGGCGAGACCGAGATCTGCGTCACGCTCGGCTCGATGTACTTCAACGGCGCGGGCGTGCCCCGCAACCTCGAGCGCGCCCACCTGATGTTCAATCGTGCATGCCTCTCAGGACATGCCGACGCATGCGTCGGCGTCGGCGTCCTGCTCGCCAACGGCGAGGGCGCCGGCCGAGACCTCACGCGGGCCCGCGCGATGTTCGAACGCGCGTGCGCCCAGGACAACGCCGAGGGCTGCGTCAAGCTCGCTATGATCTACGACGAGGGCATGGGCGGGCCGCGCGACGACCTCGCCGCGCGCGAGTACTACGAGCGCGCCTGCGAGCTCGGCGGCGCCCAGGGCTGCCACAACCTCGGCCTCATGCACGCGAACGGCGAGGGCGGGCCGCGCGACCCCGCGAAGGCCCGGGCGCTGTACGAGCGCGCCTGCCAGGCGGGCGAGAACCGCAGCTGCCTGCTGTTCGGGATGAACCTGACCGAGAACGCCGACGCCGCCAAGGATCCCGAGGGCTCCGACGCCGAGCCCGACTACGCGCGCGCGCTCAAGGCCTACAACACCGCGTGCATGGGCGGCGAGCAGGTCGCGTGCAGGCAGCTGGGCGTCATGTACTACGAGGGCATCGGCGTCGACAAAGACGTCGCCAAGGCCCGCGCGCTGTTCGAGACCGCCTGCGCCGGCGAGGTCGCCGACACCTGCGTCGCGCTCGGCCAGATCTACGCCTCCGAGGCGACCGAGCAGGAGGAGCTCGCGCGCGCGGCCGAGGCCTTCAACAAGGCCTGCGAGCTCGGCGAGCTCGCCGGCTGTCACTCGCTCGCGCTGATGCTCGGCGAAGATCCAGCCCGCGCGCGCGCGCTGCTCGAGCGCGCCTGCGAGGGCGGCTTTCAGCCCTCCTGCTTCGGGCTCGCGTCGATGCTGGCCGAAGGAGCTGGCGGAGAGAAGCAGCTCGCGCAGGCCCACGAGCTGCTCGCGCGCCTGTGCCACCAGGGCTACGCCCCCGCCTGCGGCGCGCTCACGCACCACGAGGTGGTCCCGTGATCGACGCGCGCAGCTCACCCGGTACAACGTCGCGTCGCCGCCTCGCCAGCCGCGAAATCTCCTTCGCGAGACGACGCGAGGACGTTCTCAACAGGCTGCTCGCGCTCTGCGCCGGCGTCGCGCTGCTCCCCGCCTGCAAGGCGCCGCCGGAGGCCCTGCCGCCGCGCCCCGACAGCGCCCCGATCGCCGAGCTGAGCGCCGACTGCGAGGGCGGCGAGCCGAACGCGTGCGTCGACCTCGCGCGCCGCTACCTCTACGGCAAGAGCGTCGATGTCGACGTCGACCGCGCCTACAAGCTGCTGCGCGACGGCTGCGAGCGCGGCCTGGTCCGCGGCTGCGTCGGCCTCGGCTTCATGATGCGCGACGGCATCGGCATGCCCGCGGACACCGAGCGCGCGCGCCGACTTTTCGCCTGGTCCTGCGAGCAGCAAGCGGAGCTCTCCGGCTGCGTCGGCCTCGCCAGCATGTACCTCGAGGGCGTCGGCGTCGAGGCCGACCCCGCCCGCGCGCGCGCGCTGTTCAAGACGGCCTGCGACGGCGACAACGGCGGCGGCTGCCGCGGCCTCGGCGTGCTCGCGTACCAAGGGCTCGGGCAGGAGCAAGACCGCGAGCAGGCGCGCACACTGTTCGAACGCGCCTGCGAGCACCGCGACACCGCGGCCTGCCACAACATCGGCGTCATGCATCTCGACGGCAGCGGCACCGACGACGGGGAGCCCGACCCCGACGCCGCCGTCTCGTGGTTCACCCGCGCCTGCGAGCAGGGCAGCCCCGAGTCCTGCTCCCAACTCGCGGGTCTCTACCTCGAGGGCCGCGGGGTCACGCTCGACAAGCAGCGCGGCCGCGAGCTCTACGCCGAGGCCTGCGACTACCGCTTCGCCAACGCGTGCCACAACCTCGGCGTCGTGCTCTACACCGGCGAGGCCGAGCTCGATCGCCCCGGCGCGCGCGCGGCCTTCGACGCCGCCTGCGCGCTCGGGCTCCCTAACTCCTGCCAGAACCTCGCCAGCATCCTCCACGAGGCGCCCCCCGAGGAGCGCGACGACGAGCGGCTGCTCGTGGCGCTGGAGCACGCCTGCGACGGCGGGCTGTTTAAAAGCTGCGAGCTGCTCGGCTACCTGCACGCCAACGGCGAGCGCGCCGCCGAGAAAGACCAGCCCCGCGCCCACGCGCTGTACCTGCGGGCCTGCGACGGCGGGGTCGAGAGCGCGTGCATCCAGGTCGCCAGCGACGACCTCCTGGGCAACTCCGAGCGACCCGACCTGCCGCGCGCGCGCGCGACCTTCGAGCGCACCTGCTTCACCGGACACCCCGCCGCCTGCATCGGCCTCGGGCACATGCAGGCGCAAGGCCTCGGCGGCCCGCCCAACATCGATCGCGCCGGCGAGAGCTACGCGCGCGCCTGCAACGCGGGCAACGGCTACGGCTGCCACTACCGCGCCGCGCTGCTCGAGGATACCCACCGCGAAGGCCCAGCCGACGAGCGACGCGCGCTCGAGGGCGAGCTGCGACAGCTCCGCGAGCGCGCCTGCCAGCTCGGCGCGAGCGAGTCCTGCGAGCTGCTCGGGAAGCCGGCGCCGGCGGCCGAAGACGCGAAGCAGACCCCGCGCTGACCCCCGTGCTACCGTCGCCCCGCGATGTCACGCGGCGATCAGCTCCGCCGGCAGTGGGCGATCCTCAACGCGGTCAGCGGCGCCCGGGTCAGCCGCCGCGAGCTCGCCCGACGCTTCGCCGTCTCGCGCAAGACGATCACCCGCGACCTCGAGGCGCTCACGATGTTCCCCATCGTCGAGGAGCGCGAGGGCGTCGAGGTCTACTACCAGCTGCTCCGCGGCGCCCGGACGCCGCCGCTCCAGCTCGAGGAGCGCGAGCTCGCGGCGCTGCTGCTCAGCGAGCGCACCCTGCTCGCCGCGCTCGACGACACCCCCTACCGCGCCGACGTCGCCGCCGCGCTCGAGAAGCTCGCGCTGCTGCAGCGCGAGCACGCCTACCGGCGCCTGCGCGCGCTCCCGGACGTGCTCCTCAGCAGCTTCGAAAAGTCCGCGGCGCCCACCGATCATCACGAGCGCCTGCTCGACGCAGCCCGACGACGACGACGGGTCTGGCTCGACTATCACACCGCCGAGCGCGGGCGCGACCGCGAGCGCGTCGTCGAGCCCTACTACGTCCACCTCCACCCCCACGGCCGGCATCTCGTCGCCTACTGCCTCGAGCGCCAGGACTTCATGTACTTCGACATCCACTGCGTCCGCGCGCTGCGGGTGCTCGAGCAGGGCTTCGACCCCAGCGCGCGCCCCCTCGAGCTCGACGACTTCCTCGCCACCGTCTTCGACGGGCAGCGCGGGCTGCCCGTGCTCGACGTCCACCTGCGGATCTACGAGCCCACCGCCCGCTGGGCCCGCGACCGCTTCTACCACCGCAGCCAGCGCGTCGAGCCGTTCCCCGGGGGCGTCGAGCTGCGCTTCCGCGCCGGGGCCCCGCGCGCGATCGCGGCGCGCGTGCTCGGGCTTGGACCTGACTGTGAGGTCATCTCCCCGCCGAGCCTGCGCGCGCGCGTCGCCGCGCTCGCCCGCGGGGTCCTCGCCCGCGCCGGCCCCCATGATCAGAAATCTCGAGACCCTGGACCTGATCTGTCCAGGGCGCCTGCTAGCGTCACCAGCACGCCCCCTGTCGCCGCGCCCGCGGCCGGGGCGGAGGAGACCTGAGCGATGTCAGCGCCAACACCAGCGTCCACACCGCCCGCCCCCGCGCGGATCCAGACCCCCGCGCTGCTCGAGCGAAACCACCCCTTTCGCCAGTGGCGGACCTGGAGCATCCCCAACACCCGGCTCACGCTCACCGGCTACTCGCGCGCCAACGACAAGACCTTCTTTCACATCCCGGAGCTCAAGTGCTGCATCGACGCCGGGCTGTGCGAGGGTCGTCAGCCCGACACCATCTTCTTGACGCACACGCACAACGACCACGTCGCGGACCTCGAGTTCCTCGCCGGCAAGTCCACCGGCGTCGACCTCTACGTGCCCGAGGCGGCCGAGGGATACGTCGAGCGCTACATCCGCAGCCGGCGCGAGCTCAACCACGTCGCGCCCTACGACCCCGCGCTCGCCGGGCCGCTGCGCCTCCACGCCGTCAACAAAGGCTCCCGCCTCACGCTCGGCAAGCGCGACGCGTACCGGATCCGCGTGTTCGATTGCGTGCACAAGGTCCCCTGCGTCGGCTACGCGTTCTCGCGCCGAAACTCGCGCCTCAAGCCCGAGCTCGTCCAGCTCAAGGCCGAGCTCG
The DNA here is from genome assembly GCA_030430565.1 of Polyangia bacterium. Taxonomy (GTDB): domain Bacteria; phylum Myxococcota_A; class Polyangia; order Nannocystales; family Nannocystaceae; genus JACKDW01. Next base: position 222,566 of record JAUIKS010000001.1, on the reverse strand, counting down.
CCGCCGCCGGGCGTGGCAAGGAGTTCGGCAAGCAGATGGCCCTGCGCCGCAGACGAGGCGAGGCGATCGAGGAGGTCTACCACGAGCCGCTGTTCGCCTTCGTCGGCGACACCCACGCCGACGTGTTCGCGCGCGAGCCCTGGCTGTTCGACTACCCCGTGATCATCACCGAGTGCACGTTCCTCGACGAGGCCGAGCGCGCCCGCGCCGACCGAGTCGGGCACACGCTCTGGAGTCAGCTCAAGCCCCACGTGCGCGCCAACCCGCGCGTGACCTTCGTGCTGATCCACTTCAGCCTCCGGCACTCCGACGCCGAGGTCGTCGACTTCTTCGAGCGGGAGTGCGCCGCCGCCGGGATCGACAACCTCGTCGTCTGGGCCAGCCGCGACACGCACCTGCCCGAGCAGCACCAGCGACGCTGAGCGGGCGGGACGCGGGCCCGCGTCGGCGCGGCGAAAAAAACATGTCCCATTAAACATGTCACAACAATGCGCTGGCGAGCGCGATCGGTTCGAGGTATCGATAGACCTCGAGCCGGCGCCGCGCGCCGCCCACCACGATGTCCGACGCACCCCAGCCCGCCGCCAGCGCGCGCCCCGACCCGTCGCTCCTCCCCCCCGACGCCGACACGCTCGATCACGACGCCTCCGCGTACTCGTGGCCTCACTCGACGCCCGCGCCCAACCCCACCCCGCCCCTAGCCTCGACCGTCTCCGACGACGAAGTTCGAAGACGAAGCGCCGCGCTGGAGCCCCCCCGAGCGCTGACGCGCCCCGAACCCGGCGCCCGCGTGGGTCGCTTCACCGTCCTCGAGCGCGTCGGCGAGGGCGCCATGGGCGTCGTCTTCGCCGCCTACGACGGCGTGCTCGACCGCCGCGTCGCGCTCAAGCTCGTTCACGACCATCGCTTCAGCGCGAACTCGCAGGCGCGGACGCTGCGAGAGGCGCAAGCGCTCGCGCGCCTCTCACACCCCAACGTCGTGCAGATCTACGAGGCGGGCGAGTACCACCAGCAGGTGTACCTGGCGATGGAGTACATCACCGGGGGCACACTCAACGAGTGGCTCGAGCGCCGCGCGAACGCGCGACCCGAGACGAGCCGCAACACGCCGAGCGACCCCGATGTCCACGCGACGCTGCGGATCTTCACGGAGGCGGGCCGTGGACTCGCGGCAGCCCACAAGGCGGGTTTGGTCCACCGTGACTTCAAGCCGGAGACGGCGACTCTAGGCTAAGGTACTGATCATTTTTCGTTTTTTACTGCGCGATCCATCGCTGCCCGCATCGTGCCTCCTGCCCGATCGCAGGTCGCGGATCGCCTCCTTCAGGGTACGTGGCGCGAGGTGCAGGTAGATCTCCGTCGTCGAACTTCTGCGCCGTCCCTCGTATCGCGAAACAAGCGACGGAGCTCGCCACCGCTACCTCGAATCAACGCGAGCGCGTCGCCGGTTCGCCAACCTTATTGGTGACGTTAAATTCACGCGCCACGCAACGATCGAGAATCGAGGCCGACCACCGGGGACATGAACATCCTCGCCGTCCTTCTCTCGCTGCTCAGCGCCACGCTCATACTCACCCAAATTTGGGCGCGAGCGCGAAACCAACGGATTGCGCACGCGCCCCTGGCCATCGTCTTCGGGCTCCTCCCCGGGTGCGAGGGGTGCTCTCCTGACCAGCAGCCCGGGCCGCTCACGCCGGACGAGAACACGCGCTTTTACGTCAACGATCGCCTCGGCTCGACGGCGCTCGTAACCAACCTCGAGGGCCAGGTGATCGGCGGCGAGGCCCACGACCCCTTCGGAGGTCGGTGGGTCCAGTGGAGCGACCGCGAGCGCTCACTATCGGTCTACGGCTTCACGGGCAAGGAGCATGAGCCGATCACGGGCGCCCTCGCCGTGGGCGTTCGTCACTACCTGCCGCTGCTCGGGCGGTGGGCTTCACCGGACCCGCTGACGCTCACCGCCCCCGGCCCAACAGCGCTCGCCGCGAGCGAACGAAACGGGTTCTCGTTCGCGGGAAACAACCCGGCGCGGGCGCCCGATCTCAACGGACTCTGCGTCGACTGCAAGGTCGAGCACCAGATCAAATCGACCTGGACCCCGGAGCTTCGCGCCGCGCACGCTCGCTACCAACGCAGGCAGGCCAAGCAGACCGCCCGGACACTGGACCAGCTCGATCGTGTCCTGAACCAGCTCGAGGCAGCGGCGATCAGCTGTGGACCCCCCGGGATGGTGCTCGCCGCGGCGGAGAGCATGACGCTACACGCGGTTGTCCGCGGCGCCGCGTTGATGGTTCGCGCGGGGAAGGCCGCGTCGGCAGGTCAAAAAGCAGCCCGTCCTGTCGCCCGAGCCATGGGCCGTGCGCACAACGCAGCGGACTACAACAGGCTGCGGAAATCACTCGCCAGCGAGCAACAGATGAGCGAGATTGTCTCTCCAAGCGCTCGAACCATGGCCGGCGCCGGACATAAGAAGCCCATCAATGACATTGCGCGCCTCAAGAGTCAGTATGGAGGAACGACCGACGACTGGTCGAAGATAAAGAGCAGTAATTACAAGACGACTGAAGGGACCAGGATCGAGGTCCACGCGTACCGAAACAACGCGAGCGGACAGGTCGTTGAACCCAAGACCAAGATTACGACGGATACAAAATGAAGGTTCGATGCATCCAAACAAGCCCAACTTCAGAACAACGCGAGGAGTTCTCAATCAACCGCGTCGGATTCAGCACTACGGACGTTACGGTCGGAAAAGAATACATTGTGCTAGGGCTCAGCGTCATCACGATGCGCAACGGTCCGTTTGGTCTCGGAACCCTGCTCGAGATCATCGACGACCAAGATTCCTGGGCGCTCGCGCCGATGTACATGTTCGAGGTCAGCGATCCACGGCCGTCGCGCTACTGGACGATCAAGAAAGACTCCGACAACACGATCGCGCTGCTGCCGGAGTCGTTTCATCAGCCGTTCTACGCAGATCAACTGACCGACCTGGTCCCGGAGATCGTGGCGGACTTCAAGCGCGTCCGCGCCCTGCTCGAGTCGGAGTTTGCGGTCGAGAACGACGCGACTCATCTGGACTGACAGTCGTGAACCGTCACACTCTCGACCGCCACGGAGCGGTCAAGCAGCTGGCCGGTCTTTACCCTGGCTCGACGCTTGAGAGACGCGATCGTCGCGCGAAGCCACGCAGCGATCAGGTTCCGACGACTGGCGTTGGCTGCCAGCCAGCTTCGGTGTCACCGCGGACGCACGATGCAGTTCGCCGCGCGGGGCTCGGAGAGAAATGAGCGCTTGAGCCTGGATCCGAGCTCGGCGCGCCACATCCTGCTCACGCCGCTTCTCGTGTGCGCGGTCGGCTGCCCTGAAGGCCCCGACCTGACGGACAGCGTGTCGTCGTCGTCGACCACAGTGAACTCAGCGACGGCAGAGACCGTAACCGAGAGACTGAGACCTGATCCGCTCGTCCGTTCACGACCTCGTGTCGTGGAGGACTCTTGGGCTCCCGTGACGCTCGGGCGGCCGGGGCTCGCCGCCGTCGATGCCCACTCTGTGCCACGGAACCTGCACAACCAAGCTACTCGGGGCGTACCTCCGCGTACTCGAGACAGATACGAGAGAGCCCGGTAGACCGCCCCAGCTGTGACGAGAACCGTGCTGCGGGGTGTTGGCGGCCAACCGGGCCCTGGCGGCGCCGTGTCCAAGCCGAAATCACGCCGTCTCCTCCTGAACTCCCACAGCCCGCCGATCGGTCGCTATCCGACGGATTTGGTTGTTCTCGAGGGGGAAGCCTTCCCTAGGCCGCCCCGTGATGACCTGAAATCCCTACGTTTTGGCAACGTTCGGGCGGAACAAACGGGCGATTTCCGCCTTCTTGGCGCAGGCAAGCTCGGCTGTGTGTGAGGTGTCGACCAGATACGCTACGGTGCGACTGTTCTGCGCCTGGACAGGGTGCTCGCGAGGAGGGGCGTGCCGAGCAAGAACGAACCGAGCGCCGCGGACGAAGCCGCCCGCGGGCTGCAGAAGCAGCCCGTGATCGCTGGCGACACTGTCGTCGCCGAGTCCAGTCACGCGCATGTCGCGTTTGACGATACGGTCGCCGCCGCCTCGCCCACGCCCGCGGCTTCGAAGCTCGGCGATCTGGCCGCCGGCGACACGCAGGAGCAGGATCATCTCGCGGCGATCGTGCGCGCGCGGCTGTTCCCGAGCCTCTCGGAGCCGCTTCGGATCGGGCGCTACATCGTCCACGACAAGCTCGGTCAGGGCGGCATGGGCGTCGTGTATCTCGCCTATGATCCCGAGCTCGATCGCAAGCTCGCGCTCAAGCTGATCAAGCAGCAGGGGCAAGACCCCGTGACCGCGCGCGCGCGGCTGCAGCGTGAGGCCCAGGCGCTCGCCAAGCTCTCGCATCCCAACATCGTCGCTGTGTTCGATGTCGGCGCCCACGAGGGCAGCGTGTGGGTGTCGATGGAGCTGGTGGTCGGCCGCACGCTCGACCAGTGGGTCGAGGAGGAGCGGCCGCGTTGGCGACAGGTCCTCTCGGTCGTGAAGCAGGCGGCGCGCGGGATCGCGGCCGCGCACGCGGAGGGCTTGCTGCACCGCGATATCAAGCCCTCGAACATCATGGTAGGCGACGACGGTCGGGTCCGCGTGATGGACTTTGGTCTCGCGCGGTCGGGGGAGGCGCGCGGCGGTGAACGTGCACAGCGCGACGCGACACGAGGCCAACAGGGCGCGCTCGCTGTCGAGCTGACCGCCGCTGGCGCGATCGTGGGGACGCCGGCGTACATGGCCCCGGAGCAATTTTCTGGTCTTCCCGTCGACGAGCGGACCGACGAGTTCGCGCTCGCGGTCACGCTATGGGAGGCGCTGTACGGGCAGCGGCCCTTCACCGGCGACTCCTTCGCGCGCCTGAAGGAGGCGGTGATCTCGGGGGTGCGCGAACCTGCACCTTCAGACAGCAACGTGCCGACGTGGCTGCGGCGGGTGCTCGAGCGCGCGCTCGAGATCGATCGCAAGCGACGCTTCGAATCAGTGCGCGTGATGCTCGAGGCGATCGAGACGCGTGAGCAGCAAGCCGCGTCGCGGCGCGTCGTGGTCGGGCTCGCGCTCGGGCTCATCGTGATGGCCGTGCTCGGCGTGCTCGCGGCGGCGCAGTGGCGGGCTGCAGAAGCCGCCCGCGCGTCGGTACAAGCGAGCCAGGCGAAGCTTCGCGCTGAGAAGCGCCAGGTCGAGCGGCAGAAGCTCGTCGTCGAGCAGAAGAACGCCGAGCTCGAGACGAAGGACGACGAGAACCGGCGCTCGCTCAGCGTCCAGCGAGGTCTGCGCGCCAAGATGCTGATCCCTGAGAACGCCGAGGGGGAGGCGCTTATGCTGGGAGTCTTGGCCGTTGGGGCGTACGGCCCCGACTGGGATCAAGCTCCACCCGGCGAGGCGACCGACGGCCTCGAGCATGTGTTGGCCGACGACGCGGCGATCATCCGACCCGCGCGGACCCTCGCTGGCCACGACGACGCCGTCAGGGCGGTCGTGTTCTCACCCGACGGTACGCGCCTCGCCACCGCCTCCCATGATCACACCGCGCGCGTTTGGGATCGCGCCTCCGGGGAGCTCATCACCGCGCTGCGGGGTCACGGTGGCAGCGTCGACGCGCTGGCCTTCTCCCCCGACGGCGTTCACGTCGTCACCGCGAGCGCCGATCGGACCGCGCGCGTCTGGGACGCCGCCTCCGGCCGACTCATCACCACGCTGCGCGGCCACGACGGCGCTGTCGGAGCGCTGAGCTACTCGCCCGACGGCGCCCGTGTCGCCACCGCCTCCGAGGACTCGACGGCGCGCATCTGGGACGCCGTCTCTGGCCGGCTCATTCGCACGCTGCGAGGGCACGACCGCCGCGTCTCGGCGCTCGCCTACTCCCCCGACGGCTCCCGCATCGCCACAGGATCCGACGACAACACCGCGCGTATCTGGGCCGCTACGAGCGGCCGCCCCATCGCGAGCCTCGAAGGCCACGACGACAGGATCTGGGCGCTGACCTTCTCGCCCGATGGCGCGCGCGTCGCCACCACCTCGTTCGATAAAACCGCGCGCGTCTGGGACGCCTCGTCCGGTCGACTGGTCGCCACGCTGCACGGCCACGACGACATCGTCTGGGCGCTGGCCTACGCCCCGGACGGCTCCCGCATCGCTACGACTTCCGACGATAAGACGGCGCGCGTCTGGGACGCCGCCTCCGGCCGGCTCATCGCCACGATGCGGGGCCACGCCGACCGCGTGTGGGGGCTGGCCTACGCCCCCGATGGCGCTCGCATCGCGACCACGGGCCCGGACAAGACGGCGCGCGTCTGGGACGCCGCCTCCGGCCGGCTCATGGCGACCTTCCAGGGCCACACCGATCGGGTCTGGGCGCTCGCCTACTCGCCCGATGGCTCCCGCATCGCGACCGTCTCCTCGGATCGGACTGCGCGCGTCTGGGACACGACCTTCGATCGACGGGTCGACACGCTTCGAGGTCACAGCGACCGGGTCTGGGGGCTGGCCTATGCGCCCGATGGCGCCCGCGTCGCAACCGCCTCCTACGACAAGACCGCGCGCGTCTGGGACGCCGCCTCCGGCCGACTCATCGCCACGCTCAAAGGCCACGAGGACACGGTCTGGGAGCTCGCGTACTCCCCGGACAACACGCGCATCGCGACCGCGAGCGCGGACAACTCGGCGCGCCTCTGGGACGCGGCGTCTGGCGAGCTCATCGCCACGCTCCAAGGCCACGGCCACTTCGTCGGGACGCTGGTCTTCTCGCCCGACAGCGCCCGTGTAGCGACCGCCTCCTACGACAACACCGCGCGCGTCTGGGACGCTCGCTCGGGCGAGCTCATCGCCACGCTCCAGGGCCACGATCAGGTCGTCATCGCGCTGAGCTACTCGCCCGACGGCGCTCGAATTGCGACCGCATCCTACGACAACACCGCGCGTGTCTGGGACGCCACCTCCGGCCAGCTCATCGCCACGCTCCGAGGCCACGAGGGCTATGTCAAGGCGTTGGCCTTCTCGCCCGATGCAGCTCACATCGCCACCGCCTCCTACGACACCACCGCGCGCGTCTGGGACGTCGCCTCCTGTCAGCTCATCACGACCCTCCGCGGCCACGGCGATCGGATCTGGGCGCTCGCCTATTCGCCCGATGGCGCCCGCATCGCCACCGCCTCGGACGATAAGACCGCGCGCGTCTGGGACGCCACCACTGGCCGACTCATCGCCACGCTCGAAGGCCACGACGATCGAGTCTGGGCGCTCGCCTACTCGCCTGACGGCTCCCGCATCGCCACCGCCTCGACCGACAAGACCGCGCGCGTCTGGGACGCCGCCTCATTCGAACTCGTGGCGACCCTGCGCGGCCATCGAGGCCACGTCAACAAGATCAGCTTCTCTCCCGACGGATCCGCCATCGCCTCGACCAGCGACGACTTCACGGCCATCACCTGGAACCCCGAGACCGGCGCTCCGCTCACCGCGTTCAAGGATCGCATCGGGCGGCGGCGAGCCGACGGCTCGATCACGTGGCCCATCTCCGCGCCCGAGCTGACCCGGATCGGCTGTCAGCGCCTCAGACCGTTTGCGGAGCACTACCCCCGCGCCGCTGAGCTCTGCGATCCGCTCCTGACCGGCTCACTTGTCGGCGCGCGCGAGGACGAGCGCGCGAAGGCCCTGTGAGCGCCTCGGCGTAAGCCAGGAGACACGAGCGCGCGAACGCAGATCCTCTCGCGGGATGACCTGACCGATGGTTCTCTCCTGCACGCGATCATCGTCGACGAGTACGGCGAGCTGAGACGACGCAGGCCTACCTGCACATGCAGCAGGTCAATCTCGCACGCGACGCGACGAAGCTGCTCGATCGCGCGAGCAAGCGCTCGGGCAAGCGCGTGTCAAAACGGCCGAAGGGTCGCAAAAAGTAGCTCTAGCTCCCATAATTCGAGCGTTTCACGACTTCAAGCCGGAGACGGCGGCGCGAAAACCAGAGTCACCGTCAAGCACCCTCCGCGCGCACCCCCTCGCGCCGCGGGGCGATCACTCAAGACGCGCGTCGCACCCCGCCGATCACGCGCAGCCCCGCGCGAGGCGGCGCTGGTGTGCGAGTTCGGTGGCATCATCGGGTCGACGGGCGCGGAGCAGGTCCAATCGACTCGTCCGCTCGCGCCCCGTGGTCGGTCAGCGCGCGGCTTCGCCACCGCCGACCGGATGACGCTCTCCACATGCAGGCCTGCGCGTCCGCGAGCCCGCGTCGCTGGGGCGAAGGGCGCCGTCTGCACCTGATCCCGCGGGGCTCGGGGCGAAAGTATGTACACAGGCTGACGGCGCTCGTCACCGCTGTTGCGACAAGCGCGGAGTCGCTACGCTCGCCCTTGAATGTCGGAGACTCCTTCAGACACGCCGAACAACGGCGGCCACGGCTTCGGGACCATCCCGGTGTTCCTCGCCGGGATCAGCACGATCCTCGGCGCGGTTATGTTCCTCCGCTTCGGCTACGCGGTCGGTCACGTGGGCCTCATCGGCGCGCTCGGGATCATCGTGATCGGCCACCTCGTCACGATCCCGACCGCGCTCGCGCTTTCGGAGATCGCGACGAATCGCAAGGTCGAGGGCGGCGGCGAGTACTTCATCATCTCGCGCTCGTTCGGGATCCGGATCGGGTCCGCGATCGGCATCTCGCTGTACCTCTCGCAGGCGATCTCGATCGCGTTCTACATCATCGCGTTCGCCGAGGCGTTCAGCGGGATGACGGCGACCATCGAGGCCTGGCTGGGGATACCCTACGACACGCGGATGATCTCCGGGCCGAGCGCGATCCTGCTCGCGCTGCTGATGCTGACGCGCGGCGCGGACCTCGGGGTCAAGGTCCTGTACGCGGTCGTGTCGGTGCTCGCGGTCTCGCTGGTGCTGTTCTTCATCGGCGCCCCGGTGCCGCCGGTCGACGGCTCGCTGCACCTGACCGCGCGGATCGCCGACGCCGACCCGTTCTTCGTTGTGTTCGCGATCGTGTTCCCCTCGTTCACGGGCATGACCGCGGGCGTCGGGCTGTCGGGCGACCTCGCGGAGCCGCGCCGCTCGATCCCGCGGGGCACGGTGTCGGCGACGATCGCCGGCATGCTGATCTACGTGTTCATCGCCTGGAAGCTGGCGATCTCGGCGACGCCCGAGCTGCTCGCGGAGGACCAGCTCGTGATGGGGCAGATCGCGCTGTGGGGCCCGATCATCCCGATCGGCCTGGGCTGCGCGACGCTGTCGTCGGCGATCGGCTCGTTCCTCGTCGCGCCGCGGACGCTGCAGGCGCTCGCGCGCGACGGCTGCTTTATCCCCGACGGGCTCAACCGCGCCCTCGCGCGCGGGGTCGGGGACGCCAACGAGCCGCGCGCGGCGACGCTGCTGACGACGGTCGTCGTGCTCGTGGTCATCGCGCTGGGTGATGTCGACTTCGTCGCCCGCCTGATCTCGATGTTCTTCATGGTCACCTACGGGGCGCTGTGCGCGATCAGCTTCTTGGAGCACTTCGCCGCCAACCCCGACTACCGCCCGACCTTCCGCACGCGCTGGTACGTCAGCCTGCTCGGCGCCGGCATGTGCGGCCTCATGATGTTCTTGATGGACCCGGTGTTCGCGCTGCTCTCGGTCGGCGCGATGATCGGCTTCTACGCCATGACCCGGTTCACGCGCGCGGGCGAGGGCGACGAGTCGATCGTCGCGGTGTTCTTGGGCGTGATGAGCCAGACCACGCGGTGGATCCAGATCCGGCTGCAGCGCGGTCAGTTCTCGCAGCACGGCACCGGCTGGCGGCCCAGCATCGTCGCGCTCAACCCCCGCAACCTCACCGACGGGCTCGCCGCGGTGCAGCTGCTCGGGTGGCTGTGCGATCGCCACGCCGTCGGCACCTACATTCAGCTGGTCCGCGGCATGCTCAACCCCGAGACCCACACGAAGGCGCTCAACCTCCGCGAGCGGCTCATCGAGGTGACGCAGGTCGACATGCCGGGCGTGTACGTCTCGACGATGGTGAGCCCCTCGCTGCGCTCCGCGATGGCGCAGATCCTCCAGACGCCCGGCGTCTCGGGGATCGAGAACAACACGATGCTGCTCGACTACGGCCCCGGGGTCGACGGTGAGCTGCTCGAGGAGCTGATCGACGACTCGCTGCTCGCCGCCGACATCGGCAAGAACGTGCTGTTCCTGCGCGACGACGGCTCGCGCTTCCGCGAGCGCCGGACCATCGACGTGTGGCTGACCTGGCACGACGAGGCGAACGCCAAGATGATGATCGTGCTCGCGTACATCATCGCCGGTCACCGCGACTGGCGACGCGCCGAGATCCGGGTGTTCGCGGCGCTCCCAAGCGAGGAGCTCGCGGCCGAGCAGCAGCGCTTTCGGGACATGTGCGAGCAGGGCCGCCTGCCGATCGCCGAGCGCAACATCCGGTTCCTCGAGGCGACGAGCTCGGAGGCCTACGACGCGCTGGTCGGCGAGCGCTCGGCGAGCGCCGACCTGCTGATCGTCGGCATGACGCGCGAGAGCCTCGCCGAGCGCCGGCAGCAGCGCCTCGACCGCCACCCGAGCGCCAAGCACGTGCTGTTCGTGCTCGCGCGGCAGGATCTCGACATCGAGTGAGCGGCGACGCGCTACGGGTCAGGCGCGAGCGTGCAGCTGGGGCCTCGCGCCGTGGCGCCCGGCGAGCGCCATCTGGTTGCACCCGAGCTCGAAGGCGCGAGCGTACCCGCAGTCGAAGGCCAGCGCGCGGTAGAAGCCGGTCGCGAACGCCGCGACGGCCTCGTCATCCATCTCCGGGGACATGCCGACGACGAAGTCGACGTGCGCGGCGATCGCCGGCGCGAGCTCGTCGACGTCGACGCGGTCGACGAGCACGCAGCGAGTCGCGTCGGCGAACAGGCGAAAGGTGCCGGCGAGCGCGGCGATCGAGAGCTCTCGGCTCGCGCCCTGCGCGGCTGTCCCCCGCGACACCTCGCTGGCGCTGATGTGGACGATCTCCGGTCGGTGACGCAGCAGGTGCTCCTGCAGGTCCTCGGCGCCGACGGCCCACTCCGCGACGATCTCGAGCCGGTCGGCGAGCGAGGCCTTGGCGAGGATGCGCCCGACCTCGTCGATCTCCCGCTCGAGCGCGACCCGTCGCGACTCGCTCGCGTTGATCCCCAGAAACAGCGCGCGCGTCGTGCCCCTGGGTAGCGCCGCGGGCGACGCCGCGGGCGCCAGCTCCACGAACGCCGGCTCGCTCAGCTCCTGCGCCGTCGCGACCTCCGCGGGCGCGGCGAGCTTGCAGACGCCGAGGCCGGGCGCGTGCAGCTCGACCCAGCGCTCGGGGTCCGCGATCTGCTGCATCGACATGAACGCCCGGGCCTCGCGGATCATCGCGGCGCCGTGCTCGCCCTCGAGCCACTGACCGAGGCACCAGCGCGCGCACGCGCTCATCAGCTTCATCTCAGCGCGCTCAAAGCCGGCGAGCGCGGACTCGGTCATGATCAACATCAGGTCACGCTCGCCGCGGATCGCGTGGAGGCCGGCGCGCACGAACTCGGTCAACGGCTCGACGTAGGCCGGCGTCTCCCCGTCGAGGCGCGCGAGGTCGGCGTCGAGCGTCTCCAAGAGCTCCTGATCCTCCTCGACGGCGTCTCGGGCCGCGAGCACCGCGACGACGGTGCGGGCGCGCAGCAGCAGCACCTCGGTCCGCCGCGTCGCCAGGCTGAAGAAGTCCGCCGCCTCGAGCCGCGGCCACGCCTCGCGCAGCAGCGCCAGCGCGACCTCCGGCCGACGCTCGTACAGCTCGCACATGACCTCGATCTTGAGCGCCTGCAGCTGCTGCACGTTGAAGTCAGTCGAGCCCAGGAGCGCGACGGTCGAGCGCACGCGCTCGCGCGCGCTCGCGACCCGCCCGCTCGCCAAGAGCGGGATCGCCGACATGATCGCCGCCATCGCGCTGACGAGCGGGTTGCCGCCCTCCTGCGCGCGCTTCAGGAACACCTGGAGCTGGTGCGCGAGCGAGCGGATCTCGCCGCGCGCCTCGAGCGACCCGAGGATGCTGCGCAGCGCGAGGCCGTACTCCCAGTGGCAGCCCACGCAGCGCTCGCGCAGGTAGCCGACGCCGAAGTCGAGCTCGACGAGCGCGGCGTTCCAGCGCCCCGCGACGCGCAGGTGTACGCCGCGACAGATCGACGCGAGCCCGACGCCGTAGTCAAAACGAAGATCGCGCGCGAGCGACTCGGCGCGCGCGAGGCAGTCCTCGGCGAGCGGCTCGTCGTAGCCCCGCGCGACCAGGGCCATGAGCGCGAGGCAGCGCGCCAGACGTCGTGGTTCACCGGTCTCTAGGGCCAGGAGCGTCGCGCGCGTGATGAAGTCGCCGCCGCGGGTCGGGTCGTTGAGCATGAGGCCGCGACCCACGACCCACACCAGATCGAGGCGATCGAGCTCCCGCCGGTGCAGCTCGAACTCGCTGCGCTCGCTGTGCTCGAGCCCGCGCGCCGCGAGCTCGCGGACGCTGGCGACGAGGCTCTCCCGCGCCGTCATCGCGTCGGGCGGCAGCTGCAGCTTGTACTCCTCGAGCAGCGGGCGCGCGACCTCGACGCCGCGCTGCACGTCACCGCAGATCAGGTACTGCTCGGCCGCCGCGATTCGAAGCTCGTGCGCGGAGCCCTTGCCGGCGAGCTCGCCCGCAGCGAGGTAGTGCTCGGCCGCCTCGACGCTGTGACCCGCGAGCACGAGCACCTCGGCGCAGCGCCGGTGATACGACGAGTAGTCGGGGCGGCAGCGGATCGCGAGGCGATACAGGTCCGCGGCGCGATCGAAGGCGAGCGACTGCTCCGCGGCCTGGGCCCCCTGCGCGGCGTACTCGGCCGCGCGGTCGAGCTCGCCGGAGCGGCTGAAGTGGTACGCGAGCCGCTCGAACTCGTCGAGGTCGTGCTCGAGCAGCGCCTCGCCGAGGCTCGCGTGATAGGCCCGCCGCTCGTCGGGCGCGAGGCGGTCGACGATCACGCGGCCGAAGCTCTGGTGATAGAGCTTGATCGCGCGGCGCCCCTTGACCTCGATCGGCTTGAGCAGCCGGCGGCCGCGCAGCTGCGTGATCAAGGTCCGCAGCTCGCTCGCGTCGCGCAGCGCCGCGGCCGCGACATCGAGCTCGAGCAGGCCGCGGCTGACCGCGACCAGCCGGAGCAGCTCGAGGCTGCCGGGGTGGAGGTCGCGCACCAGCGTGTCGACGAGCTCGGAGAGCAGCACGTCCGGGTCGAGCTTGATGGTGCTGGTGTTGTCGCCGTAGTTGTCGAAGAGCGCGCGCGCGCTCTCGCGGGAGAGCTCCTTGATGAGCATCGGGTTCCCGCCCGACGCTTTGGCGATCGCCCGCGCCCGCGCCCGCGCGGGCGCGCCGGTGTCGATCCCCATGAGCCGCGACGCGAGCTCGGAGGCCTGCTGCTCGTCGAGCGCGCCGGTCTCGACCTCGTGGTGGGTGCAGCGCATGGAGCTCACGCTGCGCAGGTGCTCCAGCTCCTTCAAGCTCGGCGAGGACTCCGCCGCGCGCGTCTCGTAGGTGCACAGCACGAGCAGCGCGGGCGCGGACGGGGGCGAGAGCACGTCGACCAGGAGCCGCGCGCTGTCGACGTCGCCGCGGTGCAGGTCGTCGATCGCGAGCACGGTCGGGCCGATCTGCGAGACGCGCTGAAGCAGCAGCTTGAGGCCCGAGAACGCGAGCTGGCGGGCGGTGCTCGCGTCGACGCAGCGCTCGACCGGGTCGTCCTCGTCGGGCAACGCGTGGCTCAGCACCGGGAAGATCTGGCACAGCGCCGCGACCTCGCGCTCGAGCGAGTCGAGGATCGCGCCGCGCTCAGGCCGGGAGAGCTGACGCAGCTTGGCGGCGATGCCGTCGACGATCCCGTCGAGCGCGCGAAACGGCATCGACTCGCGCTCGGAGCAGCGCGACTCGAACACGTAGACATCCTCGAGACCGCGCAGCGGCGCGAGGAAGGCCTCGAGCAGCGCGCTGCGACCTGTCCCGGAGGCCCCGTGAATATCGACCCACGCGGCGGTCCCGGCGGTGCTCTCCTCGAACGCGGCCTCGAGCGCCTTGAGGTGCTGCTCGCGGCCGAACAGCACCACGTTGAGGCCGGTGTTCTGACCGCCGCCCGCGAGCAGCCGGCGCGTGTTCCGTTTGGAGCACCACGCCAAGATCGCCTGCGAGCCCGGGCGCTCCTCGGGCTCTCGGCTCATGAGCGCCGCGACCAGCGCCTCGAGCTCGCGGTCGATGTCGAGGTTGTGCGCCGCGATCGGGATCGGGTCCTCGTACTGCTTGTTCAGCAGGATCTCCATGACCCCGCCCGAGAACGGCAGCTGCCCGGTGATCACCTCGTAGAGCATCACGCCGACGGCGTACCAGTCGCTCGCCGGCGTCGCGTGCTGACCCGCCGCCTGCTCCGGCGACATGTACGCGGGCGTCCCCTGCACGAAGCTGTTGAGGTTCGTGATCAGCGTGCCGCGCCGAACGTCGCGGGCGAGCCCGAAGTCGAGGATGACGACCCTGCCCTCGGGCGTGATCAGGACGTTGTGCGGCTTGAGGTCGCGGTGCACACGGTGCGCGCGGTGGATCGCGTGCACCCCCTGCACGAGCTGCCGGAGCGCCTCGCGCAGCGGCTGCTCGTCGAAGAGCTCGCCGCGCGTGAGCGCGGTGTAGAAGTCGACGCCGGGGACGTACTCCATCGTGAAGAAGCAGAGGTCGTTCTGGACGACGAGCTCGTACAGCGTCACGAGGTTCTGGTGCACGATGTCGGCCATGCGCCGGAACTCGCGCTTCAGCCGGTAGACGTTCTCGGGCTCGACGTCGAACAGCATCTTGAGCGCGACGCGCTGGTTGTTGCGCGTGTCGATCGCCTCGAAGACCTGCCCCATCCCGCCCTCGCCGAGCCGGCGCACGATCCGGTAGCTCCCGAGCTGACCGCTCATCCCGGGCAGGCGGACGGTGTCGGCCTGGCCGAAGCGCAAGGTCGTGGTCGCCTCCCCGCGCGGCTCGGCCCCCGCGGGCTCAACCTCGCTCGACGAGCGCTCCACGGCGTCGCGCGCGATCGACTCGAGCTCGGCCGAGTCCAGCTCGACCGACTCCAGCTCCGCCGACTCCAGCTCCAGCTCCGCCGGCTCCAGCTCCGCCGGCTCCAGCTCCGCCGGCTCCGCCGTCACGAGCGCGAGCGCCTCGACCTCAGCGGGCGCCGGGTCGACCAGGGGGAACTCGATGTCAACGGAGACGTGGTCGAGCGGATCCTCGATCACGATCTCGGTGTCCAGCGACGGATCCTCCCCTGACGACGCGTGCAAGGGGTCCTCGACCACGATCTCGATCTCGAGGCTCGTGTCAGCGCGGCTCCCCGCCTTTCGCTCGGGTTCTTGGGCGGACATCGGACAAGTCGTCGAGACGAGGCGCGGGGCGAGGCGCGCGGCTGGGCGCGCGGCGTAGCGGGTCCATCAGGGGCGACGCGCTCGCGGCGTAGACCGAGCCTCGATCCCCGCCGTCGGCTCGCGCGACGGTCCTGGCCATACGTGGCGGCGCGGGTGCTTCGCTGCCTCCTAGGATAGCGAACGGCGGGCCGGCACGTGGTCGCCATCGCTCGCGCCGCGCCGCCGTCACGCGCCCGCGCGCGGACCCTCGCGCGCCTGGCCGAATCCGCGCCCGCGCGCTACGCGAGCCGCCGGTTCACCGCAGCATGTCCCAAAGAGCACTATCAGGCGCGACGCGGGCACCGACGTCTCGCGCGCTGGATGTCGCCCGCGATCTCAGGGACTTCGTCGAGGCGGTCCGGCTTCAAGCCGGACAACGTGCTCGTCGACGAGGACGAGCGGCCGCGCGTCGTCGACTTCGGCCTCGTCGCCGCGGTCGCGGACGACTACCACCCACGGGGCGAGGTGACGCGCTCGGCGAGCATGAGCGCGCTGAGCACGGAGCTGACCCGCGCGGGCGCGCTCATGGGTACCCCTTCGTACATGTCCCCCGAGCAACTCCTGGGCGCGCCCACCGACGCGCTGAGTGACCAATTCAGCTTCTAATGAGCCCTGGGGTTCGCCAAATGCCCGACCGCACCCAAACTGGCGAATTCCCAGGGCTTTTTCGCGCTTCGGCTCGCGGGTCAGTTCGCGTGAGTTGGCGCGGGTGTGTAGGGGCGATGGCGCAGATGTGGCGCACGTTCTCGAACGTTGCCGCGCATTCTAGCCTTAGCTCAGGCATCTTCCGATTCGTTAGCGAAGATGACGTCCCATTGCTCAAACTCTTCGTTTGAATCGGTATGAAGGTTCCACTCCTTCCAAAATGCCTCCCAAGCACGGGGCTCCTCATAGAATTCGAAATTGTCTGTAAAATCGATAATTTCACAAGTCTCGGTACCACCCATTCCCGGACCACGCATTCCCCGCCCAATCATCTGCTCGTACAATATTCGGCTAAATGTTGGTCGACACATTACTATTGTATTCGTCTTCGGAGCATCAAATCCAGTGGTCAGAATTTCAACATTTAGAAGCATTGGAATCTCTCGTATTCTAAATTTCTGGACAACCCCCCGTCGATCACGCTTGTCGATTTTGTGGTGTATCACTTCACAAGGCATCCCCGACAGAATCATCGCTTGCGTAAGCAGCTCGGCCTGCCGTATATTGCAACAAAAAACAAGAGTGCTTCTATCAGGATCTTGATAGAGCGCTTTCAAAACCCGAAGTATGCCACGATTACGCAGGGAATCCTCAGCAATAATCCCCAATACCTCACCCGTAATGTCCCTATCTCCATCGTCCGATGTATATATATTTTTTATCTTTCGCTTTCCCAAGGTCTGAGGAATCTGCGATTTCAACGGCAGCTCCCGATGCGACAGTTTGCTCAAATACCCTCTCGATTGGAACCATCTGAGCGCACGAGCACCACCAGTATTTGGAACAATGAGTCTCCGGTGGAACAAATTCGCAAGTTGGTAGCTTTCCGTTGGTTCTGCGATGTTTGACCGGCCAGGTGTTGCAGATAGGCCAAGAACGAGACATCGGTTTTCACCGCGGAGTTTCTGGTGTGATTCAATAATCATACGATGACCAGGAGCAAGCGCATAATGCGCCTCGTCAATCACCATCAGCGATACTCGACCAAGGAAGAAATTGGTAAACTGATCGTCGGAACTGACCCTCATTTGGAGTTGGTGGCTTGTAGCTACGACCAGAGTTGGCCACGACGGAAGGTCATTTGCATGAAATGACTTGCCACGACTAAATACAATTACTCGAAGGGGTGTTCCGCTAACATTGATCCAAGGCCAAAGTTCTTCAATCGCACCACAAGCCTGGTCAATCAACTCGTGCTTCTGCGCGACCCAGAGTGCAACGGGGGGTGCATCTTCGCCATCCCGGTCCGATAGATGCCTAGCCACACATTCCATTCCAACCCTTGTCTTCCCAGTACCTGTAAAAGAGGAGACCATTATACGTCCGCTATGCTGGAGGCGTTGACGTACCTCGTTCAGCATCCCACGCTGAAACGGCTTTAGCGGAGGAACATCGACCCGCGATGGAACATCGAAAAAGCGCTCTTTGTAAGCATGATCATCAGGCGTGCCCGCGAAAGATCGCGGAAGCCTAAATGCATCGACAAACGCGAACGCCGACGACGAACCCCGATGCCAATTAAAAGAAGCAAGGTTTTTGATTATCGTATTTCTCGAGAGAGTTTTCTTGGTGTCTTTTCGAACGTCCGAGTAGAGCTTTTGCAAAGCATCATCATCTAGATTTTCGAGAAGACGTTTACGAACAACGGATTGAGTTCGCTTCGCAGCTCCCTTTTTGTTCCTAGCTGCTAGCAAGCCACTGCCATGACTTCGAACTAGACATTCAAGGAGATCTTCTGGCCGGAGCGGCCGGGAGAGCACTCGTTGCAGTCTGTCCAGTGTCTTCTTTTGGTAGAAGTCGCGACGTATCGTCGGCGCCAAAACGGGGGCCAAAACGCAAATCGCCTCTTGAATATCCTGTTCGCTGACAAACATCTTCAACTCCGTTCCTCGAGCTTCATGGGAGTTCTTAGTTGACCCTCATTCAACAATAAGCGGATCTCTCCGACCCGTTGAGTAGCAAGCACAGCATCATCACGCAACTGACGGGCAACGCGAGACAAGTCACTCAAAAGGACTAGACAGAGTTCCGACAAAAGAACCGCGACATTTAATGAAAAAAGATGTGACTCCGGCCGTACTTCATCTTTCGGAATTGGGAATTTCGGTACAATCGTTTCATAGAGATCATCAGCTGGCCAGAAATTTGAACGGTAATGGATACGATTGCGGTGATTCGAAAAATCCTCGATGGCCAACGATGAAATGAAGGAGATCGAGTCGACAGACCAGCCCTGAACCTTACCTGTATTCAAGACCCTCTGAAGCACTCCCCAACGATGGCGATGCAGTGGGGGCATACAAGGAACAACGGCTATAGTCTCGCTGCCTATGCTGACACGATTTCGCTTCTTTGCTTTTCTCCGAGGCGTCGGCCACACGTCCACAATGAAATTCACTCCACTTACCTCGAGGAACGAGACCCCGAGAAATCCCAAGAGGGAATGAAGAGAGAAAAACGCGGAGTGGTAGGATTCTGAGATCGGCCAACTCACGAGGCCGGAGGCGACACGATGGGATGTTGCATGCAGGACGTGAAGCGCCTTATGATACCAGAATATAGATTCTGCAAGGAGAACCTCACGTACACCTTCGATCTCATCTGAGATATATACTTCAGCCGCTTCACGATCAACCGTTGAGAGTCGATGACAAAGATCAACGTGCTCTGAAAGCCGCAATGAAGGAGGTGTCGCGGTTGGCCAGTGTACTGGGACGAAGTCAAGCCACTGTTCGATGATTCTCTCATCCCAATGTCGGGCTGTGACTTTTGCCTGCGTTTTCTTCCATGATGTACGGTATCCCATCAACTGCTACTCATCGAACATGATTTGCGAAGGGACGTTCCCCGCCGAGTCTAATGCGTAGTCGAGAGCTTGAACAAAATCCCTCGCTACTTCGGCTTCAGAGCCTGCGCCTGTCCCCTTTCCTTCGTACTGGCGAACGTTGAAATCACCAATCATCGAAAACAGTTCGTAGAAATCACTGGTCCGAACGCCGCGTTTGCGAATGATTGCGTGATGGACAACCGATGGGAGCACATCCATCATTGCGCCAAATCCTAGTGTTTGAAAGAAAAAGGAGCGCTCTTTTGAGAACTCTTCTGTGTAGACCATTGATAGTGCACGGTAGAAACTAGAGATTAGTTTTTCTCTTCTCTCTGGAGAGTACGCGGAGAGCACCCCCTTCGGTTGTTTCAGATATGGCGCGACTTTTCGAATGAAGTTTGTAAGGGAAATCTCCTTTCCGCGGCTCGGAGGCCGAGTACTCACGATGCGACCGAAGAACGGCGAACTCTCTGATGTCGACAGCGTCCGTGCCAGATCTCGCGCCCCACGTTGCAAAGCCTGTTTTTGTTGTTCTCGTCGACTGGGGGCATCCAAGTATGGGAGAAGGTCGTAATAAAGCGAAGTTGGAACACCCTTTTGCTCCTTGTTGATCGTCACGAATATTCGCACCTGCTCCTCAATCGGTAGATTGACGAATGCGACTACAGGAACTTGGATATCTTTCTCTGCTTCGTAGGAACCTGCGAGTCTGTGCTGTCCGTCGATAACCCAGCCTGCGTCTGGTCGCACGTCGACGGTTAGCATACTGTCTCGCCGCTTGAACCTAGCGTGCTCGAAGGACACCACGATTCCCGTGGGGAGCACTCCTCCGCCGTCAATAAACTGAGCAATGGCGCCAACTCGATTCGTAGACAGCGCGCGCTGGTAACCGGCGTCCTTGTCCTCGATGCGCTTGTTGATTTTTACAATCGAGTATAACTCTTTCGCCGAAGAAACGAAGACGACTGCATTGTCAAAACCATCGAGCGGTATGCAGTGGTACTCGAAAGTTGCGTTTTTTCCATGCGTCTTTCGCGGGTCGATCTTTGGCTTTAGTGTTTTTGAGTTTGTCTTCTTCTTCGTCGCTTTTTTGGTCGTTGTTTTCTTCTTCGTCGCTTTTTTGGTCGTTGTTTTCTTCTTCGGCGCTTTTTTGGTCGTTGTTTTCTTCTTCGGCGCTTTTTTGGTCGTCGTTTTCTTCTTCGGCGCTTTTTTGGTCGACTTCTTCTTTGGCATACTTGTTGTCATGTCAGAATCTCGTTGCGTTAGAGCGCATTTGAAACACGCTCGAAGAGCTTGATGAAATCTGTCGTATAGGGTGCTTCGACTGGGTAGCTAATCGGGTGTTGGGTCGCTAAGAACAATCCCCGTTGTGCTACGGGGATCGTTTTACTCTTAGTTTTGTTCATGTCTTTTGTCGCTGCAAACGCAAACTCCCATCTTTTGCAGATGGGATATAGAGAGACTCCGACAACATCGAAATCGGTTGAAAGAACGCAGGTGGTTTCCACCGTTTCGGAGCCAACTTTCACCGGTCTCCGGTCGCTCCCGTCACACTGAAAGCTTGCCTTTGTAATGTTGTCACGTTTGCGAATACTGTTGCTTTGTACTGTGCAAGATCGAATTGAGATCCGCTTGTTTCGGTAGCGGACAGTAATGCTGCCGCGACGCTCGCGGTTATGATTATCTTGCTCTTCAATTGAAGTCACATGTCTCGACAACAGACGCTTGAGCTGAAAACGTCCGACGTGACCGATCAACATCGAGCGCAATGACGGCTGACGCTGGATCAAGTCAGTAAGCTCTTCAGGAGATATCTGCCACTCATCGAAGATGTTTGCTACTCGGTTTGTCATTTTTCATAGTCTCCGTCTATTCTGGTTTAGTCGCCTGGACCACTATTCTCAAGGTAGGCCCTCCCTACTTGAACAGCGGTATGCGCCTTCTTGTTGACCCAACTTCCGTCGCCTGTACGCTCGGCGAGCCAAAGTCGCATCGTATCGAGGCGCTTGGCAACGAGCTGGCGTGAGATGTCGTGTCGCGCAGCGATCACGGGGTACGAATGACCGTCCGCAACCTCGACCGCGATCGTACGGCAGAGGGTGTAAACGCGCGTGCGTCCCCGAGGCACCGGCGTGAAGTAGCACGGGTGCGCGAAGACACGCTAGGCGCGCTTATTTTCGTTGACGATGACAATGAATATGGTCAACGATATTTCTCGTCAAGGAGTTCGTGAGCCACGATGAGCAAGCCGCCCAAGTTCCGCGCGCCGTTGGTAATCAACCTCAGCAGGGGCTTTTGTGACCCCACACTGACCAGACCAAGCAAGCTGGCTGTCTTCCGCCTCCGGGACGGAACACGAGTCGAGTTCGCTGTCCGCGACGCGATCGCGGTGCACGCGTGCAATGGACCGCGGGTTGAGACACACCGACTCGTCGTCGCGCGTCCTTCGGGTCGCCGGCAAGCTCCTGTCACGATCGTTCAGATTCGTGACCTGGAAGAGCTAGAGGGCATGCCGGAGGTACTTCGCGCGCTGGAGTATCTCGAGGCCGGACGTCTCCAAGACGCTGCGCGGTACGCCTCCGCGGCGGGTCCACGCTGGTCTGGGCTGGTTGACTACTTCGGCGGCCCCGTGTGAGCTGGTGACCGAGATCTCGTCCTAGCCATGTGTGGTAGTGTGCGCGAAGTCGCGCCATGGTGTCGGAGAACGAGGACCAACGCGCACTGCGTCTCTGGCTGCACGCAGGTCTCCAGATCCCGGAGGTCGTTGGCCTCCGCGGTGACGCTGGATACCTGCTCAACAATATGATCGCCAAGTACACGCTTGCCGCAGACGAGTACGCAATCTCGATTGCCGCGTTGGGTCAGCTGCGAGCAGCTGGCGTCGACCTCAGTGCGCGGCATAAACGGAGCCGGTTCTACGGAAAGAACCGTCCATTTGTTTACGAGCACGCGATTCCTGCTGGGGTTGTGCGTGCAGTGCTTCTCGCTAGCGATCGAACCTTGACCGCGGTCGGAAGCATTCTCGAGCGCGCTGGCGAGGTTGCTTTGCTTCTGCGTACAGAAGATCAACAACTCGGAAGCGCTCGACTCGCGGCAAAGATGCCGCCGGGCTGGACCTTTGGAGACGATCCACTTGCTCGCTACCGACAGGTCGGCATCGCACTTTCTAGTGAGCGCCTACGCGTGGGCAGAGCGCTCAAGCGCTAAAAGCGCGGGCGCCGCGCGCAGCTCGAAACCGCCAGTTTGCGCACATGCGCGCGTGCCTGACAGGAGCGCAAGTGCGCAGAGCAGAATCAAGCGTCGCTTTGCATCAGCGCGATAGCGCACTGCGCACTTTGCGGTGTTCGCGTTCGCTGCTCGGGCTGGTGCAAATTTCCATTCTGAATTTCGCAGACGCATTGCGCGATTTGGCGCTGGTGATGAGCGGTTCTGAGCATTCTGGGATTTTCGCGCACGCCCGGGTGTTTTCAGGACCGCCGCGCGAAATCGCCTGACACTTCCGGGAAACTCCGGAGCCTTCGCGCGACTTCGAGTCTCGAGCCCGAAAAATCTCGAAGCTTCCCAGAAAGCGCGGAGCGTTCAGGCTTTTTCAGGATTTTTCCTCCAAAAATCTCGAAGCTTCCCAGAAATCGCGGAACGCTCAGGCTTTTTCAGGATTTTTCCTCCAAAAATCTTGAAGCTTCCCAGAAATCGCGGAGCGCTCAGGCTTTTTCAGGATTTTTCCTCCAAAAATCTCGAAGCTTCCCAGAAATCGCGGAACGCTCAGGCTTTTTCAGGATTCTTCCTCCAAAAATCTCGAAGCTTCCCAGAAATCGCGGAACGCTCAGGCTTTTTCAGGATTCTTCCTCCAATAATCTCGAAAACCCCGAGTTCCTTGGGAACGCTTGAGCGTTTCTGAGCCGGAGGCGCGATATGTATCGGAGGATCAGCGGGTGCTTGTATGTGCATACGAGCAGCCTTCGCTAGAGGCGCGTGAATCGCCGATGTCTACTGACTAGACAATCCGGTTAGCCGGATTTGACTATCGCACTATTGAGCGGTTTGTATTTTCCGCTGCGCGATTTGTATTTTCCGCCTGCGCACTTCTGCGCGCTTTTCATTTTCCGCTGCGCGGTTTGTATTTTCTGTCCGCGCGGTTTGTATTTTGTGTCCGCGCGGTTTGTATTTTCCGCTGCGCGGTTTGTATTTTCCGCGCGTCGAATTCGCTTCCGTTCCGTCCGGGGTGCTCACACGTCGTCCAGTTGTCGGACGCAGGAACGCCGCGCTGCGCGATCTTGAAAGACGAGCGACGCCGCCCTACTGGGGCCGCCGGACGGACTCGGCCGCCTCGATTACCCGCGAGACGAACGCCGGTTAATGAGATCATCAAGCCAGCCGTCTCGTGAATGACGGCGAGCTGATACCGACTCCTCGTGTCCTCTAGCCCAAAACGTGAAATTACACCTTAATCTTTTCTCTATTTCAAGTAGCCATAGACGCCGTTTCTGGGCCCATACGCGTGCGATCCGCGTCCAAGCTTCCCTGCTACGATGGGAATGGGTGCGGTCATGGAAAGGCAACCAACCATGGCCATCAATCTGAACAGGCGGACATACCAAAACGGGAAGACGTACTGGGTCGTGTCCATCTCACTCACCTACCCCGACGGACAGAGAGCGCGGAAGCGGGCGAACCGACCCGGCGACTGGTCGCGTGCGCGCGTCACGAAGTGGGCGCGCCAGCGCGAGGCGTTCCTGATCCAGCAGGGGCCTGATCGCAAGGAGGCAAAGAAGAACAGGACGACAGGCCAGAAGATCAAAACCACCTTCCTCGAGTTCGTGGCGCGGTTTCTCGTGGAGTACCCGCAGCTCCGCGGATTGCGAGCGTCGACCGTCCACCGCTACCGGACCCACGTGGCCCGGTTCTTCGGACCCATGTTCGGCGCGCTCGATGTCGACAGCATCGACTCGGCCGCGTTTCGCAAGCTCGCGGCGCTCGACCTCGCGCCGGGCACGCGCAATGTCTTGATCGCGGAGCTTCTCTGCATGATGCGTGTCGCCCACGAGTGGGAGGTCCGCTCGTTGCCGCCGCCCAAGGTCAAGCGGGTCCGCGAGCAGGAGTCGGATCCACACTGGTACTCACCGCGCGAGTACGCAGCCATGATCGCCGCGGCGCCGACGAACCAGCATGAGCTGATCGTCCTCCTCGGTGGTGACGCGGGGCTTCGCTCCGGCGAGATCCTCGCGCTCAAGGTCGAGGACGTCGACTTTCCGGCGCGCGAACTCTTCATTCATCGCTCGATGTGGCGTGGCGAAGAGGGGCCGACCAAGGGCGGCAAGGATCGGCGTGTGCCGATCTCGAGACGCCTCTACAAGGTCCTGCGCGAAGCATGCGTGGGCGCTTCGCGGAAGGCGTACGTGCTCACGGGGACCGACAAGTCGCTGACGCGTAGTCAGCTCAAACACCGCGCTCGTGTGGTCGAGGCCCGCGCGCACGGATGTACCGCCCGGGAGTGTCCCGGCCGCGTACATGTCTATCGGCACACCTTCTGTTCGAACCTCGTTCGTTCAGGAGTCCACCCGCGTGCGGTTCAGAAGCTCGCGGGTCATTCGTCGCTCCGGCAGACGGAGCGCTACATGAGCGTCTCGAACCAGCAGCTTCACAGCGCCATCGACATGCTCGACACGCTCGATCTTGGCGCTGGCGCAGATGTGACGCAGCCGGATTCGCCCGACGAGAAAACCTAACGATCTTCTTGTTTTAGCTTGATGTAATCCATTTCAGCTTCTGCGTCGCGCTGCACGAGGCGCTGCACGGCCGTCGCCCCTTCCTCGGGGGCAGCTTCGCGGAGCTGCGCGCGAACGTCCCTCGCGGCGTCCGCGACGAGGCCCGGCTCAACCGCGCCGTGCCGACGTGGATCCAGCGCGCGATCGACCGCGGGCTGGAGATCGATCCGCGCGCGCGCTGGCCGTCGATGGACGCGCTGCTCGAGGAGCTCGCGCGCGACCCCAAGCTGGCCCGGCGCCGCGCGCTCGCGCTCGCGCTCGGCGTCAGCGTCGCCGCGGGCGGGGTGCTCGGCTACGCCTGGATCGATCGTCAGCGCGTGCGCGCCTGCGAGCGCGAGGCCGACGCGCGCGTCCGCGAGTGGCGGACGCGCCGCGCCGCGATCCGCAGCGCCTTCTTGACCACGGGGCTCCCCTACGCGGACGCGACGGCGGATCGCGTCGAGCCGCTGCTCGATCGCTGGGCTGAGGCGTGGACGCGCGCGCGCGTCGACGCCTGCCTCGACGGGGGCGGACGCGCGGACGACGAGGACGCCGAGGCCTCGCTCGTCGCGTTGCGAACGACCTGTCTCGATCGCCAGGCAGTTCGCGTCCAGACGCTCCTGCCGCTGCTCGAGCGGCCAGACGCCGCCGCGACGCAGCACGCGGTCGCGGCGGTCTCGAGCCTGCCGGCGGTGAGCCGCTGCGAGGACCCGACGTGGCTGTCGACGGAGCGCCGCGCGGCGGCTCGAGCGGACGCGCGCGTCGAGCACGAGGCGGTCTACACCCTGCTGATGGGCGCCCACGCCCACGCCCACACGGGCGCGCCGAGGCGTGGGCTCGAGCAGGCCGAGCGCGCGCTCGAGCGCGCGCGCGCGCTCGCGGACGAGGCGCTGCTCGCCGAGGCGCTGGTTACCGTCGGCGCGCTGCGCCACGCCGGCGGTCAGCACGAGCCCGCCGCGGAGGCGCTCGAGCGGGCCTACTTCCTCGCGGGCTCGATCGGCCATCAGCGCGTCGCGGTCGAGGCCGCGGTCCAGCTGATCGCGACCGTCGGCTTTGAGCTCGCGCGCCCGGAGGAGGGCCTGGCGTGGGCGCAGCACGCCGAGATGTGGATCGAGCTCCTCGGGCTCGAGGACAAGGCCGCCGCCGCCGACTACCACAACCACCTCGCCATGGCGCTGATGCGCGAGCGCCCCGAGGCCGCGCTCGAGCACCTCGAGCGGGCGCTCGCGGTGATCAAGCAGCGGCTCAACTACGAGCACCCGGACGCCGCGGGCGCGCACAACAACATCGGCTACCTCCTCGACATCCTCGGGCGCGGCGACGAGGCGCTCCCGCACTATCACAGCGCCCTCGAGATCGCCCGCCGCACGCTCGGCGAGTCCCACCCGGACGTCGCGACCGCGCGCAACAACATCGCCGCGTATTACCTGAGCGCCGGCGAGCTCGACCTGGCCCTCGAGCAATTTGAGCTCGCGCTCTCGCTGCGCCGCGCGGCGCTCGGCGACGATCACATCGAGGTCGCCGACTCGCTGGGGAACATCGGCGTGGCGATGCGCGCGCGGGGCCGACACGACGAAGCGCTCGAGCGCTTCCGACGCAGTCTCGAGATCCGCGAGCGGCAGCTCGACGCGCGCCACCCGGACGTCGCGCTCTCGCTGCACAGCGTCGGGACCACGCAGCTCGCCCGCGGCGAGCCCGAGGCCGCGCTCGCGCCGCTCGAGCGCAGCCTCGAGATCCGCGTCTCGCTCTACGACGAGGATCACCCGGAGGTCGCCGAGTCGCGGCTCTCGCTCGGCGACGCCATGCTGCAGCTCGCGCGCGAGGACGAGGCGGCGCGGCTGCTCGGCGAGGGCGTCGAGACCTACGCCCGCGTGTTTGGCTCCGAGCACCCCGCCGCGCTCGAGGGGCTGCTGAAGCTCGGCGAGCTCTCGCTGAGGCGCGGCGAGCGAGCCGCCTCGGCGGCGAGCTACGAGCGGGCGCGCGCGATCGCGATCGCCAGCATGCCGGAGGACGCCGCGCTGCGGGGCGACATCGAGCTCGGGCTGGCGCGCGCGCTGTGGCGCGACGACGACCCCGCGGCCCAGGCCCGCGCGACCGAGCTCGCGCGCGCCGCCTTAACGCGCGCGCGGGAGGCGGGGAGCGCCGAGCAGGTCGACGCGCTCGAGCGCTGGCTCGACGCGCGGAGCGACCCGGCCGAAGCGACCTGACCGATTCACCAGGAGCGTCGCGGCGACCCCCCGCGACCTCAAGCGATCACGCCTCCGCCGCGCTCCGCCGCAGCAGGTACGAGACCAGCAGCCACGCCCAGCCGAGCGCCCCGATCGCGGCCGACGCCGCGAGCACCGCCGTGTCTGTCTGGTGATCGCGCGAGGTCGTCATCATCCGCAACCACGCGAGCGTCGCGAAGCCCGAGGACGAGAAGGCCCACAGGAACACAAAGAAACGCGTCGGTCGGGGAGCGCTCGCCGCAGGCTGCTTCACGCGGCGATCGTACCCTATCGCCGGGTCGCGCTCAGCGGATCCAGATCGTGCCCGCGACCTCGTAGATGTTCGCCCCGGCCGCGAAACCGCACGCCGTCGCCCAGGGCGAGTCCTGCCCCTCGATGTCGCAGCCTGGGGTGTAGTAGGCCTGCGCGCCGAAGCCGGCGGCGTCGTTGAGCGTGTTGATGTTGTTCTCGTTGTTGAGCACCAGCCCGAAGCGAACCCGCGCGTCGTAGCACGAGATGTCGTCGTCGATGTTGATGCCGACCTCGACGTAGTTCGGGTTCGGCACCGACGCGTTCGCCAGCGTCCGCCCCTGCAGCGTCAGCCACTCGAGCTTCTCGGGCTGCCCCTCAGTGAAGTACAGGCCCTTGTTGTTCTGGTCAGAGCCGACCTCGACGCCCGTGAACACCGCGAGCAGCGGCTCTTGCGCGGGGAGATCGTAGTTCTTGCAGCCGTACTCGTCGGTCTGCGGGTGTCGCAGGCAGCCGCGGATCTGGTCGCCGGGGACGAAATCGTAGGCCCAGAATTTTCCGTCCGAGGGGTCGTCGGGCGCGAGCGTGTCCTCGTTGACGAGGGACTCCTGCGTCCAGTGCTCGGAGAAGAAGTGGAAGTCGCTGTTCGTCGGCGCGAAGCGCATGGCGAGCGTCCAGCCGCCCTCGGCCTCCATGTCGCAGTAGGCGTTGAACGGCTCGCCGTCGTAGCCCTCGGGCTTGAGCTGATAGACGCCGTCCTCCAGCGTGTCGTCGTACTCGAGGAGCTCGGCGCAGGTCTGGGGCGAGGTGCAGTTGTCCAAGCAGCCGTCGTTGAGCTCGGCGTTGGCGTCGTCGCACTGCTCTGGGCCGTTGACCTCGGCGTCGCCGCAATAGGGCGCGAGGGACAGGCAGTCCGCGGCGCAGCCGCCGTAGGCGCCGTCGTTGACGCCGTCGTCGCAGACCTCGTCGCCGGTCACCATCGAGTCGCCGCAGACGTCGGCGTCGCCGTCTCCGTCTCCATCGCCGTCTCCGTCCCCGTCGCCGTCGCCGTCTCCGTCCCCGTCTCCGTCTCCGTCGCCGTCTCCGTCACCGTCTCCGTCGCCGTCCCCGTCTCCGTCGCCGTCCCCGTCTCCGTCGCCGTCCCCGTCTCCGTCTCCGTCGCCGTCTCCGTCGCCGTCTCCGTCGCCGTCTCCGTCGCCGTCTCCGTCACCGTCACCAGGGCTGGTCGTCCCCGACGGGCCCGCGCTCGCGTCGGTTGTCGTCGACGTCGTCGAGTCCGAGTCCTCGGTGTCGGACTCCCCCGGCGTGTCGTCGCCGCAGGCGGTGACCGAGAGGCCGAGGCCGAGGGTCGAGAGCGAGAGGATCAGGGGTCGCAGATAATCTAGCCGCATGGGACCTATTGTAATGAAAGGACAGGTTTAAGCTCGGCGCCGTGGACGAGGCCGTGACGCGCCTCCTCCACGAGCTCGCCGTCCGCTAGGCGCCGTGACGGCCCGGCGTCACCGACATGTCTCTAAAAACATGCAGAAGGATTCGGGCGCGGCGGCGGCCCCAGGCGACGCGGCCGCCGGGACGATGTCAGCTCGCGCCTGGGCGGCGCCGTCCGACGCGTGTCCATTCGGCTATGTAGCGACGGATCCGCGGTACGCGACGCGCCGCAGCGGGAGCGCGAGCTGCCCGAGCAGCTCGGCGATCGCGTCGCGCGGGCGCACAGGCCCGATCCCCGAGTAGGCGCGATCGAGCGCGCGGCTGCTGCGATAGTCGTCGATCACGATCCAGAGGAAGATCAGCGCGACCGCGACCGCGAGCGCGATCCAGAACCCAAGCATCCAGCGGGCGCCCGGCTCGACCACGCCGTCCAAGGCGATGCAGCAGGCGCCGATCAAGAGGCCAAGAACGACGCTCGAGACGCGTTGAGCGGGCGAATCCTCGATGCTCGCGGACGCCGGGGCGGGCGCGTGCGCGAGCTGCTCGATGGTGATCCGGCAGACGCGCTCGTCGCCCTCGAGGCGGCCCTGGACCGTGAAGCGCTCGCCGTCGAGCACGTTGCGGCCGGCCAGCTCGAGGCGGTAGCGGTGGCGCCCGGGACCGAGTCGGTCGCGCCGGCGCGTGAGCGCGAAGCTGAGCGCGACGCTCTTGTTGCGCTCGTCCTCGAGCGCGACGATCGACGCGAGCTCGGCGGCGACGAGGCCGACGCCGCGCGCGAGCGTGACGCTCAACGCAAGCGGGTCCGGGACGATGGGGTCAGCGGGGTTGGTGGGGGTCTGCGTGGTGATCGCGTTCAACAGCGTGGGGTCGTGCCTACCGTGGACACGCGCCGCGTGCTGTCAAGCGACCGGCCGGCCGGCTCGCGCGCGCCCCTCCGCGCCTCGGCTCAGCCGCCCCGCTGCGCCTCGCAGTGCGCGTGGGCCTGTCGCTCGGCCGCCGCGATCGAGTCGACGAAGCGCGTCGTCACCCTCCGCGTGGCGACCAGCCGCCCGGCGGTCGCGATGATCGTCATGACGGCGCGCCGGACCACGTCCGCGTTGACGACGAAGACCACGAGATCGCCGGAGCCCGCCTCGAGCAGCTGCTTGGCCGCGCTCGTCCCGATCACGCGTCGCACGTCCGCGCCCACGCTCCCCAGCTTGGTCACGTCGATGATGCAGGCCTGCATGTCGAGGTCGGGACGACCGAGCGCCGCGAGGATGCGCTCGACGTTGGCGAGGGTTACGTCGCCGTCGTAGATGATGTACGCGATCGAGTCCCCGGAGAGGTAGAGCTGGTGCCGATCGATCCGCTCGGGGTTCGCTGCGCTCGGCCGCCGTCGATCTTCCATCCCTTCCTCCTGGGACAGATTCTAGCGCAGCCCGTCGCTCAGCTCGGCTCGAACTCACCGCGCGCGAGCCGTTGAAAATAATCGCGCGTCCACGCGGCGACCGAGCCCGAGAGCAGCAGCAGCGCGAGCGTGTTGGGGATGACGAGCAGGCCGACCATCGCGTCGGAGAAGCTGATGATGAGGCCGAGCTCCTGGGTCGCGCCGACGTAGGCGAGCGCGACGAACACCACGCGGTAGGGCCGCACGCCGCGGGCGCCGACGAGGTAGGCGGTCGCGGTCTCGCCGTAGAACGACCAGGTCACCATGGTCGAGAACGCGAACAAGAAGCCGACGACGGGGATGACGACGCTGCCGAAGCCGGGGAGGTCGCGCTCGAAGGCCGCGGCCGTGAGCGCGATGCCCTTGAGCCCGGGCGCGATCGCGCCGCCGTCGAGCTGGGCGAGCACGATGATGAAGGCGGTCGCCGAGGAGACGACCACGGTGTCGATGAACGGCCCGAGCGAGGCGACCAGGCCCTCGCGCACCGGCTCGTCGGTCTTGACGGCGGCGTGCGCGATGCCGGCGGAGCCGAGCCCGGCCTCGTTGGAGAACACCGCGCGCCGGACCCCGGCCATGATCACGCTGCCGAGCGCGCCGCCGAACATCGCCTCGCCGGTGAGGCCGTCGCGGAAGATGACCCAGAGGACATCATCGAGCTGATCGAGGCGCAGCAGGCAGATCGCCAGCGCGGCGCCGAGGTAGAGCAGGCACATCCCGGGGACGAGGCGCGCCGCCATCGCGCCGATGCGCTTGATCCCGCCCATGATCGTGAGCCCGCCGAGCAGCACGAGCGCGAGCCCGCTGGCCCACGCAGGGACGCCCGGGCCCTGGGTGAGCGCCGACGCGGCCTGGTTGCTCTGGAACATGCACGCGAAGCCGAAGGCGCACAGCGACATGGTGCCCGCGTAGAACAGCGCGAGCGGGCGCCAGCGCGGACCGAGCGCGGCGGTGATGTAGTACATCGGCCCGCCGCGCGCGGCCCCGGTCTCCGGGTCGAGCGCGCGGTAGTGGGTGGCGAGCGTGCACTCGGCGAACTTGGTCGCCATCGCCAGCACGCCGAAGCCCCACATCCACAGCACGGCCCCGGGGCCGCCGGTGGAGATCGCGATCGCCACGCCGCCGATGTTGCCGATCCCGATGGTCCCCGAGAGCGCGGCGCTCAGCGCCTGGAAGTGCGTGAGCTGCCCTTTCTCGTGCGCGCGATCGTAGCGCCCGCGCAGCAGCGCGATGGTGTGGGGGACGGCGCGCAGCTGGACGAAGCCGAGGCGCGCGGAGAAGAACAGCGCGCCGAGCAGGCACAGCCCGACCACGGGGTACGACCAGATCCGGTCGGCGAGCGTGGCGAGCCAGTCCTCGAGCACGGGAGCGCGACCGTATCACGGCGCGATCATGGGCGCGTCAGGGCGGCCCGAACACGCCGCTGCCGAAGTCGACGCCCACGTCCACGCACCACACGCTGATGCCGTCGAGGTCGTCGAGCGTCTGCCCGTCGGGGACCGTGGCGACCAGCGTGGTCCCGTTGTAGCCGCCGGGCTTGAGCAGGTCCTCGGTCATCGGGAAGCCGTTGTCGTAGTCCCCGCCGAGCCCGCCGTAGATGCGCACGTCGATGCCGGTGCCGTCGTAGGTGAAGTTGTTGATGACGATCGTGCAGTCGTCGACGATCTCCGCGGTGCCGCCGACGTCGTGGAAGAAGTTCTGCAGCTCCGCGGTGTAGCCGATCCACGGGTGCGTGCTGTCGCAGTCTCCGCCGGTCGTCGTCGTCGTCGTCGGGTCCGTGGTCCCGGTCGTCGTGTCGGGGCCGTCGTCGATCGCGAGCCACGCGGCGATGTCGATCAGCTCGGCGTCGCTGAGGCGATCGGCGGCCCAGAACGGCATGCGCCCGCCCGTGAGGCCGTCGTAGACGGGGCTGTCCATCAAGCCGCTCGTGCGCACGCGCTGGCCGGTGTAGTCCTCGCTGTAGCCGGCGCCCGCGACCGGGGGCGCCTGGTTGGTGCCGACGCCGTCGGCGCCGTGACAGACCGCGCAGCTGCCGTTGAAGATCGCGCGGCCGTTGTCCGCGTCGCCGCCGGTGAGGTCCGCGAGCGGCTGGACGATCTCGAAGCTCAGCGGCGGCGCGTCGCCCTCCGGCGCCATCTCGTCGAGCCAGCCGTACAGCGCCTGCCAGCGCGGATCATCCTCGGTCCACGGGTCGGCGAGCATCCACTCCTCGAGGCAGCTGTTGACGGCTGGGAGCATCGCCTGGAGCTTGCCGTTCTTGTAGCTCGGCCTGCGGGTCGCGTCGCCGATCGGGTGCCCGGGTCGACGCAGAGCCGGCTCCGTGAGCGCGTGGCAGGTCTCGCAGGTGAAGCTGTTGCCGCCCTCGACCGGCGTGGAGTAGACGGTCTCGCCCTCGCCCGCGCCGGCGGTCGTGCTCGCGCTCGTCTCGCCGGTCTCGCCGGTCTCGCTCGTGCTCGCGCTGTCGGTCGTCTCGGTCCCTGAGTCGCCGCACGCGGCGACGGTGAGGGCGAGCGCGCCGGCGGCCGCGACCCAGGAGATGCGCGCGCGCGCGCGGGTGAGCTCCGCTGCCTTCGGGGTCTGCTGCGTCAGTGCCACGCCCCATCATAACGGCGCGCGCCGCTGGACGTTACGCGACTCCTCGGCGAACGGCGCGGACGGGTCACGCGGCCGGGCGCGCCCTCAACCAGTCTCCGTGAGCCGCGCTTCGCCCCAGCGCTCGTCGAGCTCGGCCCCCGCGCCGGGCGTGATCGGCTGGGTCTCCTCGACCGTCGCCTCGGCCCTGGACGCGAGCTGCTTGATGTGGGTCGCGCGGCGCAGCTGCACGAGCTTCCCCGAGCGCTTGGCCGCGCGCCACTGTTCGAAGGTCAGCGTCGGCCGCTTCATCGCCGGGGCCGCCGCGGCGCGCGTCGGGGTCGCCGCGGCGCCGACGCGCGCGAGCCGAGGCGCGCGGCGACGCGGGCTCACCCCCGCCGCGGCGCCGCCGGGCGAGAGCGCCAGCGGGGCGTCCGCGTGACGGAGGACGCGGACCAGCCCTGGCCCGCGCAGGCGGTGCAGCGCGAGCCCCAGCAGGATCCGCGGGCTCAGCAGCGAGAGCGGGCCGCGCGTGAGGTTGAGGATCTCGAGCATGCGCTCATGGACATGTCGATCGTAGGCGACGAGCTCGTGCAGCGCTGACGCGAAGCGCTGCAGCAGCGCGAGGCCGCGGGGCCTGGGGCCGACGGTCTCGGCGTGCCGCAGGTCCTCGCTCGTCACCAGCGTCCACGGGAACCAGATGACGCGCGCGAAGCTGCGCTGGAGCCTGTGCGCGCGCCCGCGCTGCTCGAGCCGCGCGTCGCCTCGGCGACGGGCGAGCGAGCGCAGCGTCCGCGCGAGCGCCTGGACCTCGACCGCGGCGATCGTCATGCCCTGCCCGTAGAGCGGGTTGAGCGAGCTGACCGCGTCGCCGATCACGAGCAGCCCCTCGGGCCACCGCCGCATTCGATCGTAGCGGCGCCAGACGTTGGCGCGGGCCCGAAACGCGTGCTCGCCGGGCGCCGGGCGGGCGCCGAGCAGCGCGCGCGCGAGCTCGGGGCGGTCGAGCGAGCGCGCGAACTTCAAAAAGCCCTCGGGCGTGCGCGGGACGTAGTCGCGGCACCAGCCGGCGAGCGCGACGATGAGGCCGTTGTCGCCGAGCGGGAACACGAGGCCCGCGCGACGCGAGCGCGGCGCGTCGGGGAACACGACGATCGGCAGCCGCGAGCGGTCGACGCCGCCGGGCATGTGGAACACCCGGCTCGTGTAGCCGACGTTGCTCTGCACCTCCTGGACCTCGACCTCGCCGAAGCCGTGCTGCTCGAGCCACATCGGCGCCCGCGTCCCGCGGCCCGTCGAGTCGACGACGAGATCCGCGGGGATGACCTCTGCGTCATGTTCGCCGCGACGGCGGACGACGACGCCGGTCACCCGACCGCCGGGGCGGTCGAGCTGGAGGTCGAGGATCTTGTGCTCATCGAGCAGCTCGACGCCCGGGCGCGTGAGCGCCTCGGCGCGCAGGGTGTGCTCCAGCCGCACCCGGTTGCACATGTGAAAGTCGAAGCCCGGGTCGTGGCGGGCCTTCCACACGCCCGCGTGAAACCACCGCAGGTTCTTGCCGGTGTTCATGGGCGTGAAGTCGCGGGGTCGCAGGCGCTCGAGCGCGCCGGGCAGCAGCGCGCGGATCGCCAGCTCTCCGCGACGCAGGAGGATATGTGGGTGCTTGTCCTGCGGCACGCCCTTGCGCACGGTGGGTCGATCGGGAATCCGATCTCGATCGAGGATCAGGACGCGCGCGTAGTGCCGCGCGAGAGCGCTCGCAGCCAGGATCCCGCCGATCCCGGCGCCGAGCACCACAGCGACGCCACAACGTCGTTCATCAGGGTAATTCTTGACTCTCGCCACAAGCGCTCGCTCTCCGCGCCGCCGGCCCGCGCCCACACGCGACCGGCCGCCGTCTACACCAGCCACCATATTGACGACGACGCGCGCGCGATAGCATTGGACAGCACCTGTCCGGGAAGACGTCAGGCGTGGACTCCGTCAGCGACATGAGCATCTTCGTGAGCGTCGTCGACGAGGGCAGCATCTCGGCCTCGGCGCGCGCGCTCGGGCTGCCGCGCTCGACGATCAGCCGGCGGCTCTCGGCGCTCGAGCGCCGCCTCGAGGTGACGCTGATCCAGCGGACCACGCGGAAGCTCCGGCTCACCGAGGCCGGGCGGATCTTCCACGCGCGCTGCCGACAGATCCTCGAGGACACGGCGCGGGCCGAGGCCGAGGTCCGTGAGCTCGACGCGACGACCGCCGGCGTGATCAGGGTCGGCACGCCGAGCGGCATCGGCACCGAGTGGTTCCGCGTGCAGATCGCCGAGTTCTTCAACCTCTACCCCGACCTCCGCCTCGAGCTGATCCTCGAGCACCGGGCCCGCGACCTCCACGACGAAGACCTCGACCTCGCGGTCGTCCGCGGCCCCCTGCCCGACTCGCTGCTGATCGCGCGGCGGATCGCGCCCGCCGACCTGCTGTGCGTCGCGAGCCCCCGCTACCTCGCCGAGGCGCCCTCGCTCGAGACCCCGGCCGCGCTCGCGCGCCACCGCTGCATGATCGCGCTGCACGACGAGTTCGACGGGGACCGCTGGCCGCTCCTGCACGGCGGCAGCGTCCAGGTCTCCCCGCGCCTGGCGACCAACGATATGCACTACCTGCGCGAGGCGCTGCTCGGCGACACCGGCGTCGCGCTCGTCCCGTGGATCTCCGTGTACGACGAGGTCGCCAGCGGCGCGCTCAAGCCGGTGCTGGTCGACACCGTCGGCGAGCGCGGCACGAGCTACTACGCGGTCTACGCCCCGGAGAGCCGGCACGTCGCCAAGGTCTCGGCGACCGTCGAGTTCCTCGTGGCGTTCTTCGCCAAGCGCTTCGGTCGCTACCCGCCGCCGTGGAGGTGACCGCTACGACGCTCAGGGCGTGAAGTCGGGATCGTTGGTGATGATCACCTCGGCGAGGCCGAAGGACTCGCGGAACGAGAACACCAGCTCGTGCTCGCCCGCGCCCCACGACTGCACCCACGGGTCCTCGGCGAACTCGCAGGGGTTGACCTCGGGATCGTCGACGCGCCAATTCAGCTCGCTCCAGATCCAGCGAATGCTGTTCTCTTGATCGCAGTTGCCGTCGAAGATCGCCGGATCCGCCGGCGCGCCGTCGCTCTGCACGAAGAACGAGTCATTCCGCCCCTCGTCGATCATCCGCGCCCACACGCGCCAGTCGTCGTCGCACGGGATCTGCGGGTTGAAGATGAGCGCGTTGTTCTCGGGGTCGTCGAAGGATCCCTCCCAGCGGAGGAAGTCCTGATCCAGGAAGTTGCTGTGATCGATCTCCCAGGGACCGACGCGCGCGGCGTCATCAGGGCCCAGCCAGAGCTGCTCGAGGCCTTCACACGCCATCCCGCCGGCCGATGTGCTCGTGCCCGCGCCGCCCGAGCCGCTGGGCCCGCTCCCAGCGCCGCCGCTCGAGCCGCCGTCGGTCGAGTTCGTCGCGCCCGACGCGTTCGCCGAGCTCGACGCGTCGTCGTCGCCGTCGCTCTCGCTGCCAGTCCCGCCGCTCGCGCTGCCCTCCTCGATCGGGGTCGAGCACGCGCCCATGGAGAGCGCGACGAGCGCGACGAGCGCGACGAGCGCGACGAGCCACCTTCGACCGTTCTCCTGAACCTTCCCTCGCGTAGTCACCGAGGCAATGGTCGCACAGCTCGTGGGTCACCGCGGCGCGAGCGATTCAATGCATGACTTTTCCACCATGACTTTTGGACCACGAGTGAACCTGCACGCGGTTCAGGCCGCCTGTGTGAGCGACGCGGAGGATCGCCCACCTCAGCGCACCCGCTCGCTCAGCCCGCGCGGCGAAATTCCATGACGCCGTCGTCGACGCGACTCAGCCGCAACGCGACGAGGTCGAGCAGGTAGTTCTGATACACGCGCCACGGCACGCGGTCTCCCTGCTTCGGCAGCTGCGCGCGCGCGCGCGCGAAATAACCCGAGCTGAGATCGGCGAAGGACCGCTCGGGCATCGCCGGGTCCCGCTTCGGGACGCAGTACGCGTAGCCGCGACGCCGCATGTGGTTGAGCAGCCGACACACGTAGATCGCGGTCAGCTCCGCCTTCAGCGTCCACGAGGCGTTGGTGTAGCCGAACGAGAGCGCGAGGTTGGGGATCTCGCTGAACATCATCGCCTTGTAGGTCATGCTGTCCGCCGGCCTGACGCGCGCGCCGTCGACCGTGAGCTCGAGACCGGCGAGGAACTTCAGGTTCAGCCCGGTCGCCGTGATGATCAACTCGGCCGCGAGCGCGCGACCCGAGCGCAGCAGGATCCCCGTCTCGGTGAAGCGCTCGACGTGATCGGTGACGAGCTCGACACGCCCCGCGCGGATCGCCTTGAAGAGGTCGCCGTCGCTCGCGAGGCACACGCGCTGGTCCCAGGGCGCGTAGGAGGGGCTGAAGTGCGTGTCGACGTCGAAGTCCGCCGGCAGCTGCATGCGGACGCCCTTCTTGATCAGCGCGCGCCCCTGCTCGGGTCGACGCCGGAAGAACTGGAAGAAGAGCGTCGAGAGGCCGATGTTCTTGGCGCGGATCGCCCGGTGCGCGAGGCGACGGGGCAGCCGCGCGCGCAGCCGCTGGGCGAGCTTGTCGACCGCGGGGCGCGAGACGATGTAGCTCGGCGAGCGCTGGAGCATGATGACGCGCTCGGCTCGCTCGGCGAGCGCCGGCACCAAGGTGACCGCGGTCGCGCCGCTGCCGATGACGATGACGCGCTTGCCCGCGTAGTCGATGTCGTCGGTCCAGCGCTGCGGGTGGACCACGCGCCCGGCGAAGCGCTCCCTGTCCGTGAAGTCAGGCGTGTAGCCTTCGTCGTAGTCGTAGTAGCCGCTGCACATGAACAGGAAGCCGCACGTGAAGCGAGCGACGCGCGCGTCCGCGCCCTCGCCGACCCGCGCCTCGACGGTCCAGCGCGCCGTCGCGCTCGACCACGCGGCCCGGGTCACGCGGTGGCGAAACCGGATCTTGCGCGCGACGCCGTGCTCGGACGCGGTCTCGCGCAGGTACTCGAGGATCGTCTGGCCGCCGGCGATCGAGCGCTTCGCGGTCCACGGCTTGAACGAGAAGCCGAGCGTGAACATGTCGGAGTC
Organism: Polyangia bacterium; assembly: GCA_030430565.1. Classification (GTDB taxonomy): domain Bacteria; phylum Myxococcota_A; class Polyangia; order Nannocystales; family Nannocystaceae; genus JACKDW01. The sequence continues at coordinate 184,828 of JAUIKS010000001.1, read as the reverse complement.
GGAGCGGATCCCGGGGTAGCGAAACAGGTCCCAGGTCCCGCCCAGGCGCGGCCGGGCCTCGAGGATCATGAAGCTCCGCCCGGGGCACCGAGTCTGGAGGTGATAGGCCGCGCCGATGCCGGAGATCCCGGCGCCGACGATGATGACGTCGTGATGCTCGATGTCCCCGCTCGCTTCGCCCATGGACCCCGGCGAGACTATGCGCGAACGCGTCGGCTTTCTAGCCAATCTTCTGCTCTCCGATCAGCGGAGGGTCCCCTGGCGCTACGCAGCGCCCCGACGCCCGCGCGCTGTGTGTGCTCGAAACGGCATGTGTCTCGTACACGCGGACGTTGAGCCCGTCACCACTCGACGGTCGAGGCCGGCCGCCCCGGCTCGCCGGGCTGGCAGCGCAGCGGGCTGGTCCGCGAGACATCGCACCAGACCAAGGGCGTCTCGGCGGTGATCGGGCCGTAGGTCCCGGGCGCGCCGAGGACCTTGATCTTGCACTCGACCCCGGGCGCCGGCGCCGGCTCAAACACGACCCAGCCGTGGCGCCGCCAGGGATCCTCCATGGCGAAGGGCAGCTCGACGCGCGCGCCGTCGGTGCAGCGCAGCTCGATGTGCCCGGCGACCGCCTGCCTCGTCGCGACGACCACGCCGTCCTCGCGCGCCGGCGGGGTGAACTCCGGCGGCGGCGGGCCCGGCACGAACTGCTCCCGCGGGGGAGAGGTCGCGGTGCACAGCAGCGCGCCGACGCACAGCGAGGCGAGCTCGAGGCGGCGACGCGGGCCGCGTGGGAGCTCGACCGCGAGCGCGGGCCCGGCCTCGGCCTGCGGCGCGAGCAGGCGCCACGCGAGCCACAGCGAGGGCAGCGCGACGAGCACGTCGGTCGGGTCGCAGACGGTGACCCAGCCGACGCCGACGAGGCCGAGCAGCCGTGACCACAGCGCCGCGGCGGCCGGCAAGAGGTTGATCAGCGTGAAGACGCCGCCGACGGCGAGGTAGCAGGCGGCCAGCGCCGCGCGGCGACGAACGCCCAACAGCGCCCCCAGCAGCGCGGGCGCGACGAACATCCCGGCGATGTCGCTGAGCTTGCCGGTGATGAGCCCGGGGAGCAGCTCGGCGTGCTTGAGCGCGTGGTCGTTGAGGCCGAGCACGAGCAGCGCGATGAGCCATGTCTTTGTGGTCAGCGCGCGCGTCGGCGCGAGCGGGCGGGGTTCTTGGGCGCGCGCGTTCATCGGGCGACCTCCATCGCGGGCGTCGCCGCGGGCGCGAGCGTCACGGTCGTGACCTCCTCGAGGGCGCCGACGCGCTCAGCCGTCAGCGCGTAGCGAGCGACGCGCTCTCCGGGCGCGCCGAGATCGCGGTAGACGGAGACGAGCGCCTGCGCGGCCTCGTCGTCGCGGTGACGCGCGCCCGAGAAGTAGCGGACCGCGACCCCGTAGTCGCCGGGCGCCGCGTCCGGCAGCGTGAAGCCCTCGGGCCCGAAGCCCTCGGTCGCGTCGACGGTCACGCGGGCGCCCGGGATGTCGCAGCTGCGGTAGTCACAGGTCGCGCCGTCGGGCGCCGTGAGCATGAGGTCGAGGTCGGTGCCCGGCGTCGTCCACTGGAGCGTGACGACCAGGTCGGCGTCGCGAGCCGCGTGGCCGATCTCCGCCGCGCGACGCTCGGCGAACACCCGCAGCGGCCCGTCGCCGGCGGCGAGCGCGTTGAGGAAGCGACGGTAGTCGAGCGCGAGCAGCTCGCGGGCCGCGGCGGTCGCGGGCTCCCGGGCGAGGCGCTGCTGGGCTGCCTCGAAGTACACGAGCGCGGCCGCGTCGCGGCCCGCGGCGGCGAGCCCGAGCGCGTAGGCGTGGGCGAGATGCGCTCGCCCGGCGATGACGCCCGCCAAGGGATCGAGCGCGCTCGCGGCGAGCGCCGGCTCCTCCCATGCGAGCGCCCCGTAGGCGACGCCGAGCGCGACGCGGGGATCACCAGGCCGCGCCTCGATCAGCGAGGAGAGCACGCGCACCGCGTCGACCGCCCCGTGCGTCTGCAGGTGCTGGCCGGCCTCGAGGTTGACGAGGCGGAGTTCCGGCGCGCCGCCGCCCAGCTGGGCCGCGAGCGCCTCGCTGACGTCGCCGCGCAGGTGCGGCGGCAGGGCCCGCGTTGAGGCTGGCGCTTCGAACAGCTCGACCGGGAGCGCGGGCAGCAGCACCTCGAGGCGCGGGTCGATATGGAGCTCTAGGCCGGGCGCGCTGCGGAGACGATCGAGCTCGGCGAGGAAGGCCCCGCGCGCGTCTGCAGGCCGGGCCGCGAGCCCGCGCGCGACGAGCTCCGACGCGCGCCGCTCGTTGACGAACTCAGCGTCGCGCGCGGGCGCGATGCCGTAGCGTTGGTAGTCCTGCTCGGTCTCCAGCATCAGCAGCGAGGAGGACTTGCCGGGCACGCGGAAGTGACGGGCGAAGACCTCGGCCGCGGCCTTCGCCGCGGGCAGCACCGCCTCGAGCTGATCGACCGCGACCTGTCCGTAGATCCGGGCCGCGAGCTCGGAGGGCTGCGGGCGCCCGAGCGCGGTCCGAAACGCCTTCGCGGGTCGACCGGTCGCGCCTGGGCGCCGCAGCGTGAGCACGACCTCCGCCCCCGCCTTCGGCGCGCCGCGACCGACGAGCGCGAGCTCCTGGCCCGGGTAGACGACCCGCGGCGCGCCGTCGAGCAGCAGGTCCGTCGCGCCCTCGAGCGCCACGCCCTCGACGATCCACGGCCGCAGCCGATGGGCCCGCGCGACCGGCTCGATGTCAGCGGCGCGCGTGATCGAGAACACCGCGCCCGCGGTCGCGTCCGCGAGCTGCTGCAAGAGCCAGGGGTCACCGCCGACGCCGGGCGCGCGATAGGCGAACAGCGGCCCCTGGGCGCGCTGCTCGACGCGGCGCGCGAGCGCGGCCGCGTCCGTCTGCCCCCAGGTCGCGGCGCCGTCGCTGAGCAAGAACATGTCCCACTGCGGCGGCGCCTCGGCCCAGCGCGGCCGCGTCGCCGCGTCGAGGGCCGCGCCGAGGTCGCTGCCGCCGTCGAGCGCGAGCGAGCGCGCGTGCTCGAGCGCCGCCGCGACGTTGGCCGGCGTGTTCGCGACCAGCTCCTCGCGCCACCAGCGGGCCTCGATGTCGAAGAACACGACCGCGAACTCCCGCAGCGCGCCGCGGTTGCGCTCGAGGATCGCGCCCATGAGCTCGAGCCAGGTGTTGAGCTGCTCGGGGCGCGCGCTCATCGAGGTGTCGATCATGAACACCGCGCGCCGGCTGCTCGCGGACCCCAGCTGCGACGGGATCTTCGGCGAGAAGCGCGTCGCGAAGAACGCGCCCGCCTCGTCCCCGCCCGTCAGCAGCGGCGCGCGCTCCCGCGGGATCCGCAGGCGCACGGGGCCCGCGGGGTTCGTCAGGCGGTACCGCAGCCCGCCGTCCGCGCCCGCGCTGGTGTCGCTGGGCGCCGGGCTGAGGAACACGTCCGCGCCGGCGCCTGTCACTACGCCCAGGTCGACGCGCAGCGACGGGACCTGCTGCGGCATCGGCAGCACCAGCTCGAGCTGATCGCCGACGCGCTCGAGATCCATGTCGTAGCCGATGACGACCCGGTGCGCCTTGCGGGGCGCGATCGGGAACACGCGCGCGTTGAACACGCCCGCGCCTGCCCATTCGGCCAGGGCGGGATCCCGCACCATCCGCGGAGGAACCGGCGCGGGCGCGTGGATCGTGGGCGGCGGCAGCCGCGGGTTCACGGTCTCGTCGTAGGCGAGGTTGGCGAGGTCGCGCGGGACGATCCGGGCCTCTTTGGGCGTGATCCACTGGTCGGCGCGGCGCGCCATCAGGGTCTGCGGCTCGAGGTTGAGGTCCATGCTCCCGAGCGCCTGCAGCGTCGTCGCCTGCGCGCTGCCGAGCTCGTAGGCGCTCTGCCCGAACGCCAAGAAGTACGGCGAGGCCTCGCCCGGCAGCCGGATCTGGAAGGTGCCCTCGTAGGTCTCGTCGTCGGGGTTGTCGAACACGAAGTCGATCAGCACGCGCGCGCGAAAGCCCTCGACCCGCGCGCGCACCTCGACGTCGTGCAGCTCGAGGTGCTTATGATCGCCGACCATCAGCCGCGTCGTGTTGCCCGAGAGCTGCGATCGCTGCCACGCGCGCGGCCCGGCGTCGAGCACCGCCAGCGCCTCCCCCTCGCTGAGCAATTCCAGCGGCGTGCTCGGCGTCATCGGCTCCGGGGGCGCCCGCGAGGCCGACGGCGCCTTGGCGCAGCCGAGCGAGAGCGAGAGGGACGCCGACGCCAGCCCGAGCCAGCGCAGCCAACGACGCGGAGAGATCGACGAGCGGAGCGGAGGAGGCGGCACGCAGTCCAAACGTATCGCGCCCGCGGCCGCTTACAGGGCGGTCAACAATTCCCGCGCGGACATGCTCGAGCGACCACCTGCTACGATTCGGTCGGCGGCTCGATCGCGCGCCGCGCGTTCTCGATCGCCTGACGAACCGCCGCCGCGCGCTCCGCCAAGTCGCCGGCCCGCGGCGTGCCGCGCGGCGCGAGGTACCGCCAGAAGCGCTGCATATACGGGGTCGCCAGCTGCAGCGTCGTGATCTCGGCGAGCTCGATCGAGTCGGGCTCCAGGGTCCACACGCCCAGCCCGTCGAAGTGGTCGAAGCGCAGCGTCGTCTCGCCGACCTCGACGATCGCGCCGATGTAGAAGTCCTCGAGGGTCGAGTCCTCAGCCTCGCACTCGACGATCAACGGCAGCGCGCGCCGCTGGATCGCGCGCAGCGTCGCGCGCATATCCGCGAGCGGCAGCGCCGGCGCCTCGTCGAGCCCGGCGAGCAGCCCCTCGCCCGCGAGCATGCGATCCCAGTGGCGCTCGTAGGGTCCGCAGCGGACGTCCACAACGTCGACGGTGCGAACGATCGTGTAGCCGTCGGGCTCGAAGTCGTCGAAGGCGTGCACCAGCGCGAGCTGGTCGGACAGGCCGAGCAGATACCCGTTGAGCAGCGGGTTGCTCGGGCGGTTGCGAGTCACGCGGATCTTCGCGCGGGTGTTGAGGTGGGGCGCGAGCAGGGAGTGCGACACGACCCGCGCGAGTCTACTCGCTCGCCGAGCCGGCCGCGCTGTCCCATGGAGCACCCTCGCGGATCCGAGGGTCACGGTCGCGCGCGCGTCAGGTCGACCAGCCGATAGCTGTTGGCGCCGTGGTTGTGCACGTGAAAGTACACCGGCGCGCCGACGGGCTGCGCGGCGCTCGCGACCCAGCTCGGCCGCAGCACGTCGGCCGCGTAGGGCAGCGCGCGCGTCTCGGACCACACGATCTCCGCGCCCACGGCGATCGCCATGTGGGCCTCCGCGGGGCCGTCGGCGAACAGCGCGTCGTGGACCAAGACGAGCTCGAGGACGTCCCCCTCCTCGATCGAGGCGAGCGCCCCCTGGACGAACACGCCGTAGTCACAGACCTCGGTGTTGACCTCGAACACGCCGTCCTCTTCGCCCCAGCCGGCGTCACACTGCACCACGGCGGGCTGCTCGCCGATGAAGGGGTCGTCGCCCTCGCTGCGCGTCCAGGCCTCCGGCGTCACCAAGCTCACGGGCTCTCCGGTCTCGCCGGTCGACGTGCCCGCGCCGCTGCTGCTCGCGCTCGCCGTCGACGGGTCGGCCTCCGAGACGGAGCCGGCCCCCGCGCCGGAATTCTCGGCGTCGTCATCACCGCCGCAGCCGGCGCTTGTGCAGAGCGCGACGGCTGCGGCGAAGCACCAGCGCGAGAGGAGCGACGACGAATTCACGGGCCCGCCGCAGCGTAGCAGGCGACCGGTCGCGGTGAACCGCGAACGCGGCGCGGAGCCGTTATGATGCGGGTCATCCACTCGGTGCACAGCATGTCCACGTCCGCGCGCGCTCCCCTCCCCCCTCGACGTACTCTCCTTCGCCACGCGACGACGCTCGCCTGCGCCGCGCTGCTCGTCTGCGCCTGCTCGGGCGACGGGAGCGACAGTGGGAGCGGCTCGAGCGACGCCGAGGAGACCAGCGACTCGACCGACGCGCCCGCGACCACGGGCGAGGGCACGACCGACGAGAGCGCGACGCAGACGACCACCGCCGGCGAGACCCTCACCAGCGACGGCAGCGACGGCGAGACCACGGCGGTCGAGCCGACCTTCACCTTCCACCGCGACATCCGCCCGGTGATCGCCGCGAGCTGCGAGCAGTGCCACACGCCCGGCAACATCGCCCCGTTCCCGCTCACCAGCTACGAGGAGGTCTACGAGCTGCGCGAGCTCGTGGCGCTGACGATGCTCAACCGGCAGATGCCGCCGTGGCTCGCCGGCGGGGACTGCCGCGACTACGAGCACGACCCGAGCCTGCCGCAGGAGACCCTCGACATGGTGGAGACCTGGGTCGCCGAGGGCGCGCCGGAGGGGGACCCCGACGACTACGTCGCGCCGCCGCCTCCCCCGAGCACGGAGCTGCCCAGCGTCGACTTCGCGCTGACGATGCCCGAGCCCTACACGCCGGTGGGCGCCCCCGACGACTACCGCTGCTTCATCATCGACTGGCCGGCGGAGGGCGACACCTACGTCACCGGCTTCCGCGCCGTGCCGGGCGCGGTCGACGAGGTCCACCACGCGATCGCGTTCGCGCTCCCGCCCGAGAAGCTCGCCGAGTACGAGGCGCTCGACGCCGCCGCGCCCGGGATCGGCTACGAGTGCTTCGGCGGCCCCGGCGGCGAGATCTCGAGCCCCGATGACATCGGCGTCTGGCTCGGCGCCTGGGCCCCCGGCGCGGCGCCGTCGATCTACCCCGAGGGCACCGGGCTGCGCATCCCGGCTGGCTCAAAGATCATCTTGCAAGTCCACTACAACGTCCCCGCCGACGGCGCCGTGCCGGATCAGAGCGGCGTCGAGCTGATGGTCGCCGACTCGGTCGAGCGCGAGGCCTTCATGATGCTCTGGGCCGATGTCGAGTGGCTGTGGGGACAGATGCCGATCCCGGCGGGCTCACCCTCGACCGTGCACTCTTGGGAGCTGGACCCGACCGCCGTGATGGGCTTCCTGACCGACGTGATCCCCTCGAATGTGCCGATCGAGCTGCACTCGGCGACCCACCACATGCACACCGTCGGCGTGCGCGGCAACCACACCATCAAGCGCCAGGGCGGCGACGAGTGCCTGCTCGAGATCCCGCGCTGGGACTTCAATTGGCAGAATGGCTACGTGTTCGAGGCCCCGGCCCTGCTGAACCCCGGAGACCGCCTCCGCCTCGAGTGTGAGTACGACAACTCGGCCGGCGACAGCGACCTCAACTGGGGCGACGGGACCGGCGACGAGATGTGCCTCGGCATCTACTACGTCACCGAGGCGAGCCCCTGACGAAGGCGACTCCAGACTCCTGACACGATCGCGCCGGCCGGGCGCGCCCGAGCCTCGCCGGCTCCTTTAGTCATGTCTTTATCGACATGTCGCTCGAAGATCGAAGCGGTGCCCCGAGAGCGACACCGCCTCGACGCGACCGCCGGCGGCCTCGACGAGCGCCCAGCCGGCGCCGACATCCCAGATCGCGCCCCCGAAGATCATCGCCGCCGACCGGCTGCCGGTCGCCACGTCCGCCAGCGCCAGCGCGGCGGAGCCGCCGAGGTCGAGCCGCCGCCCGACGGCCCAGCGCGCGACCCGGAGCAGGCGGCGCGGGCTCATCGGCAGCCGGCCCGTCGCGACCGCGCGCGCCGGCGCGCGCGCCTTCGGCAGGGTCACGCCGGTCGCGTCCGCCGTCCACATCCAGCCGGTGGAGGGCTGCACGATGCCGCCGAGCACAGGCCGACCGCGCTCCAGCAGCGCGACGCTGACGCACCAGCGCGCCTCGCCGCGGACGAAGGCGGAGGTGCCGTCGATCGGGTCGATCGCCCAGCACAGCCCGGCGCCCAGTCGCCCGCCCCGCTCTTCCTCCAAGACCGCAGCCTCGGGCAGCAGCTCACGACACGCGGCGCTGAGCAGCTCGGCGACCGCGAGGTCGGCGTCGGTCACCCACGAGCCGTCGGGCTTGCGCCGGGGCGCGCGCGGCCCGAGCCGCAGCGCCTCCGCGCCGGCGGCCTCGAGGATCGGCGCCAGCGCCTCGCGGCCGGGGATCTGCGGCGCGTCAGGCATCGGGGCGGATCCTAACAACCCTCCGCTGACATGCGCCGCATCGCGAACTCACGCCGCGGGGCCGCTGACGATCGCGATCGCTCCCGCGAACGCGCCGACTCAATCTTTGAGCGCCGTCGTCGCGTACTCATTGGTGTAGCCCGAGACCTGGCCGTCGGGCCAGGTACCTCCCGCCCACGAGCAGGTGAACGCGACCACTGGCCCCACGCGCACTCGGAGATGTAGGCGATGGGCTCGGGCAGCGCGGAGTAGGACCAGGTCTCGCCGCGTCCACACGCCGTGGTCGTCATCAGCGGGTGTGGGCCGAGGCGCAGGCGAGGACCTCGGTCGTCAGGCTCGCCCCTGCGCCGCTGCGGTCGCGCCCTCCAGCGTGAACTCGGCGCGCGCCATGGCGGCGCCGTTGACGAGCAGCTCGACGCGGTGCAGGCCCGAGTAGTAGCGCCGCGTGCTGATCGCTCGCAGCGCGTGGCGCTTGCGCAGCTCGAGCTGCTGCCCCTTCGCCGCGCGCAGGCGCTTCCACTTGAAGACCTTCGCCGACAGCTCGCCGTTGGCCTTTTTGTGGTGCACCGCGTAGTCGACCATGAGCTCCTGCTCGACCCGCGAACGCAGGCGCGCGCGCAGCTCGAGCGCGTCGCCGAAGCGGACCCGCCGCGCGCCGAGCTCGAGCGCGACGTCGCGGCAGCGCGCGGGCCCGTAGCCCAGGGCCGCGAGCGCGCCCTTGTGGCCGCGCTTGACCGGGCCGCGCAGGGCGTGACGCGCGACCCAGCGGGTCTCCTCGGACGGGTCCTCGGCGCACCATCGCCGCGTGACCGCGACCGCGAGCTCGGGGTGATCCTTGGCGATGTCGCCGACGTGATTGGCGACCGAGCGGCGCACGTAGAGCGCCGGGTCGCGGTAGAGCGCGTCGAGTAACGGGAGCGCTGGGCCGGGGTCTTTCTGCAGCGCGCGCAGACGTGTCCCCCAGGGCAGGCGCGGGCGCGTCCCCTCGCTGACGAGCCGACGGACGTGGGGGTCGGGGTCGCGGGTCCAGCCGCGCAGGGTCTCGAGCGTCCCCTCGAGGTCGCGCTCCAGGTACGGGCGGATCGCGAACTCGCAGCTCGCCAGCGCCGTGAGCCCGCGCATGACCGCGAGCGCCTCGGCGGGGTGCTCTAGCCCGCGCCGCTCGACGAAGGTGCACAGCGGCCAAAACACCCACATCGAGCAGGCCTCGCGCTCGGCGGGCGTGAGGCGCTGGACCGAGGCGCGGATCAGCCGGGCCGCGTCGGGGAACGAGGTGGGCAGCAGCCCGACGAGCGCGTCGGCGACGTGCCCGACCCGCGCCTTGAGCTCGAGCGGCGCGAGCCCGCGGGTCGCGGCTCGGATAAACCGGCGTGTGTCGAGCGCGCGCGCGGCCGGGTCCGGCGCGGCCACGAGATGCTCGGCCAGCGCCGTGATCGACGCGCGGGTGATCTTGAGCTTGAAGGCCTCCATGGCGTGTGGTTAGCACGCTAGCCCGCGTCGTCGCGCAGGCCCACCCGGATCTTGCTGCCACCGTCGTGGCAGTAAGCCGGCGCCGAGCAGCTCAGGTCGCGGACGGCAGGGCGCGAGCGCGTCAGCCGTCGAAGCGCCGCACGATCAAAGAGGTGTTGACCCCGCCGAAGGCGAAGTTGTTGCTCATGATGATCTGCGGCCGCGCGCGCCGGAGCTCGCGGATGTAGTCGAGCTCGCCGCAGCGCTCGTCGACCTGCTCGAGGTTGCGCGTCGGCGGCAGAAACCCGCGCTCGAGCATCCCGAGGCAGTAGATCAGCTCGAGCGCGCCGCAGGCCCCGAGCGTGTGCCCGGTGTAGCTCTTGGTCGAGGAGAAGGGGACCGCGCGTTCGAACACCGCCCGGGTCGCGCGGGTCTCGGCGATGTCCCCGAGCTCCGTCGCGGTGCCGTGGGCGTTGACGTAGTCGATGACGTCGGGGCTGAGGCCGGCCTCGGCGAGCGCGAGCTGCATCGCGCCGCGCATCCCCGGCTCCGAGGGCGCGGTCACGTGCAGGCCGTCGCAGTTGGTCCCGTAGCCGACGATCTCGGCGAGGATCGACGCGCCGCGGGCCTGGGCGTGCTCGAGGCTCTCGAGCACGAGCGTGCCCGCGCCCTCGCCGACGACCAGGCCGTCGCGCGCGCGGTCGAAGGGCCTGGGCGTGCGGTCCGGGCGATCGTTGTAGCCGGCCGAGGTCGCGAACATCGCGTCGAAGGTCACCGCGAGCGAGAAGTGCATCTCCTCGGCGCCGCCGCACAGCATGATGTCCGCGAGGTCATACTTGATCGCCTCGTAGCCGGCGCCGACCCCCTGCGAGCCGCTGGTGCAGGTCGAGCAGGTCGAGAGCACCCGGCCCTTGACGCTGAAGAACGCGGCGAGGTTGGCCGCGCAGGTGTGGGCCATGAACTGCAGGTAGAGCGAGGCGTTGAGGCCCTGGACCTTCCAGTCGCGAAACAGCGAGGTCGCGTATTTTTCGAACGCGCCCGAGGAGCCGGTGGTCGAGCCGTAGGCGACGCCGGCGCGCCCGGATCCGAGCAGCGCGGGCGCGTCGTCGCCGAGGCTCTGGGCCAGCGCCCGCTCGGTCGCGTAGGTCGCAAGCCGGGCGACCCGCCCCATCGAGCGCACGCGCTTTCGCGGCCAGCGCTTGCGCAGGTCGAGGCCCGTGACGACGCCGGCGACCCGCGTGCGCAGATCTTCGAAGCGCTCCCACTCGGGCATCACCGTGATCCCGTGGCGCCCCTCGATGAGCGCGTCGTAGTTCTCCGCCGGCGTCACGCCGAGCGGCGAGGCCAGCCCGACGCCGGTGATCACGACCCGCCGACCCCGCGCCATCAGGGCACCTCCGCGGCCTCGGCCTCGGCCTCAACAGGCGCGCCGCCGTCCTGGAGCGAGGCGCTCGCGGGCACGCTCTTGACGTTGATCGAGGCGCTGGCGAGCCGCGCTCCGCCGACCCCGCGCAGCTCGCAGTCGAACTGGGCGACCTGGCCGTCGGTCCAGACCTCGCGCACCCGCGCGATCATCGTCGCGTCGAGCGGGAAGCTGTCGACCTCGAGCGTGAGCTCGCGCGCGCCGAGCAAGACGCCCATGTGCATCACCTCACTGTGACGGTGGACGACGCCGAAGTAGGCCGCCGCGGCCTGGGCGAAGTACTCGACGCTGACGAGCGCGGGCACGCGGTCGCCCTCGACGAACGGCCCGCCGGCCCGCGGCGTCACGCTGCACTCGATCAGGCCGGGCTCAAACCGCTCGATCGCGTCGAGCAGCAGCATCGGCGGGCGATGGGGGATCAGCGCGGCCAGCGGCGGCCAGGGCTGCGGGGACTTGTCGACGCCAGCGGACTCCACGGGATCGCTCGGTTCGCCTCGGCTACTGCGCGGCCTTGACCGCGGCGAGCTCCGACTCGACGAGGCCGATGATGTCGTCGACCGTCCGCAGCTTGCGGGCGACCTCGGGGTCGACGCGGCGACCCGTGAACTGGCTCAGCTCGACGAACATGTCGATGGCGTCGATGCTGTCGAGGTCGAGGTCCTCGTATAGGTTCGTCTCGAGCTTGACCTCGTCGGCGTCGACCTCAAAGGTCTCGACGAGGATCTTGGTGATCTGCTGTTGGATTTCCGCGCGGGTCATCAGGCTCTCGTGTGTGGTCTAGCTGGCGGTGAGACGCAGCGATCGCGGCCGTTATTGCATATCGCGGCCGCGTGATCGATCGGCTACGGGATCACGCCCTCTTCCAGGAATTCGTAGATCGGCACCCAGGCGCGCCCGAGACCGCGCGCCTCGCCCTTGAGCTCCAGCAAGAGGTCGCGGACCTCGTTGAAGGCCGCCTCGGTGGCGCGCGAGACGTCCTTACGCTTTCGCGGCTGACCGACGCGCTGCAGGAACTCGACGTTCTCGAGCCGGCAGTCGAAGCGCCCGCGGTTGCCGGCGTAATATCGCCCCTCGGCGCGCAGCCGTGACTCTAGCCGGCGGAACGAGGCCGCGAACTTCTGCATCGCGTCGAGGATGAAGTCTTTGCGCCGCAGGTGACCGCGCGCGGCGCTGAGGTCGAGGTGCTCGTCGCGCGCGTAGCTGTGCAGCCAGAGGTTGTAATAACAGAGCAGGTCGAAGATGAACTTGACGCGGAACAGCTCGTAGGAGCCGAAGGTGCCGTACAGGTCGCGGTACAGCAGCATCGTCGCCTCGAAGCGGAAGTGCATGAAGTCGTTGTAGACCTCGCAGCGCTCGCGCAGATCCTCGCCGGCGTGGTCGCGGGTGATCAGGTCGGTGAGGAAGTCGTTCTCGAGCGCGATGAAGTCGCTGCCCGGGCTGTAGAAGGGGTCGGAGAACGCGGCGGCCTCGCCGATCAGGCCCCAGCGCGCCGTCGAGAAGTACTGTTTTGTCCCGTAGGACAGGCGGCCGTAGGAGCCGTGGTCGATCCAGCGCGCGTCCTCGACCAGCGAGGCGAGCGCGCCGTGCTCGCGCACGAACGAGAGCATGCCCTCCGGCTTGCGCCAGGCGTCGCTGAAGCGCCCGCGCTCACAGACGACGCCGACGCTGGTCTGCCCGCGGCGCAGCGGGATCAGCCAGATCCAGTAGCCCGGGTAGCAGAAGTGCACGGTCGAGAGGGCGCGCGCGGTGTAGTGCGTGCGCTGGTGCCACGCCGGCTCTGGGAGGGCGTCGATGTCGACGACGCCCTCGAGCCGGCCCCAGGCCGCCGCGAGCGCGTGCCGCTCCTCGGTCCGCAGACGCATGCGGCGCGCGAGCACGCTGGCGCGCCCGCTCGCGTCGATCAGCCAGCGGCAGGCGTAGCGCGTGGTGCCGCGCGCGTCCTCGACCTCGATGAGATGACGACCCGGGCCGCCCGCGCCCTTGGCGTTCTCGTCGAGCTCGAGCGCGCGGACCTTGGCGCCGCGGTGGACCGCGACGCCGTCGTCGCTGTTGAAGCGCAGCAGGTCTCGCTCGAGGCGCGCGCGGTGCAGCTGAAACGACGGCACCCACAGCATCCCCCGGCTGCCGATCTCGCTCATCTCGGTCAGCGGCGTGTCGCGGGCCTCGCTGTCGAAGAAGAAGCGCAGGCCGTTCTTCGGCAGGTGCTCGTTGTAGAGATAGGTCGAGAGGCCCAGCTTGCGCAGCAGGTAGTTGGTCGCCAGCTCGACCGTCGACTCGCCGACCTTGTAGGCCGGCTCCTCGTTGCGTTCGAAGACCGCGACCTCGACCGCCGGGCAGCTGCGTCGCAGCTGCCGCGCGAGCAGGTTGCCGGCCAGGCCGCCGCCGATGATCGCGACATCGATCTTCTCGGCTGTCGCGCCCACGCTCACCCGCCCCCCCCCGCGCCCGCGTAGCGCAGCTCGCCGGTGCAGCACGGCGCGTCGTCGCGGGTCAGCTGAAAGCGCACGCGCGGGCCGTCGTCGGCACCGCCGGCGCGTCGCTCGAGCCGCAGGACGAGGGCGTCGCCCGGGGCGACGACGCGCTTGAACTTGAGCCGTCGGACGCTGCGCGGCTCCCCGAGCTCGGGCCAGCGCTCGCGGACGCGCCCGCGCACCACCGAGATGAGCAGCGCCGCCCCAGGGACCACCGGGAAGCCCGGGAAGTGCCCCCGGACGTACTCCCAAGCGCGCGGGATCTCGACGGCGTACACGCAGGTCTCAGCGCCCGCGCGCGGCTCGTCTCCGCGCTCGATCAGCGTGGCCACGAGCGCCTCGTCGGGGCCGGTCGCTCGCCTGTGATTCGCCGCCGTGCTCATCCCTGGTCGCGCACTGTATCACTGGCAGACGGCCGCCGAACTCGCAAGCCAACGCCGTCAGCGACGCCAAGGCGCGGCGCGCGCTTCACCCTCGTCAACGCAGCGGAGCCGCTAGATGTAGTTCCAGTTGCAGATGCTGTCGACGCAGGCGTAGCCGTCGGCGGCGGGGCAGTCGCAGGTGCTGATGAACGGGAGCTCGCACTGCAGCTCGATGCCCATGTCGACGAGCTCCCAAAACCAGTCGGTGTCGGCGTCGAGGCGCGCCACCCAGTTGCGCGTGCACCCGCAGCTCGTGCCCGGGAGCACCTGACCGCACTCGTCGTCCTGCTCGCAGCTGCGGATCGCCTCGGTCTCGGCGTAGAACGCCGCGAGCAGGTCTACGCAGTTGTCAAAGTCGGGGTTGCCGGTCGTCGCCCCCGTCGTCGCGCTCGTCGTCGCCCCCGTCGTCGCGCTCGTCGTCGCCCCTGTCGTCGCGCTCGTCGTCGCGCTCGTCGTCGCGCTCGTCGTCGCGCCCGTCGTCTCGGCCGTCGTCGCCCCCGTCGTCGCCCCCGTCGGGTCGCCCGTCGTCATCACGCCCTCGGTCGTCATCCCGCCGGAGTCGCTCGCGCTCGCGCTCGTGCCCGTCCCCGCGCTCGTGCCGGTGCCGGTGCCCGGCTGGGCGCTCGTCGTCTCGGCCGTCGTCGTCTCCGAGCTCGTCGCCTGGCTGTCGCTCGCCGAGGCTGAGCCGTCGACGCTGTCGTCGCCGCAGGCGGGGAGGTAGAGCGCCAGCGAGAGGGCCGCGAGCGCGCGGCTGTAGCTCAAGTTCTTCATGACATGTCCTTTCGGAAATGTGAAAACGCTAGCACGACCCGCCGCCTGCGCGACCTGTCCCCGCGACCTGTCCCCGCGGCCGCCTCGGCCGAACGCGCGACGACGCGCGCCTGAGCGCGGCGTCCGGCCGGGCCGCCCGCGCGCGGTGATACCCTGGGCGCGATGGCGATCGACGCGAGCCTGTGCCCTGGCGCTGAGCTCAACCCCCTGATGAGCGCGCGCCGAGGCACAGGCAGCGCGCCCGCGCTGCGGACCGAGTCGACCGTCGTCGCGACGCGCCCCTCCGCCGACGAGCGCGCGCTGGATCAGCTGCTCGCCTCCCCTGGGCTGACGCGCGCCGAGTACGTCGACTGGATCATCGGGCCAGGTGAACGCGACGCGCTCGCGATCCGCGTGCACATCGACGGGCGCGCCTGGGTCATCGGGAGCCCGCGAACCTGCGCGCTGCCGGGCGAGCGAGACGCGCCCCCGCTCTCCGACTCCGTGCGCCGCTGCGACGTGGTGCTCCCCCACGAGGCCTTCGTCGAGCTGCTCGACAAGCTCGAGCGAGCCTGCGACGCGACGCGCGACCCCGGCAGCCCCTACCGCGGCCACGCCCACCGACGTCCGCGGCTCGCCCGCGCGCTGGCGCTGTTCGACGCCACCTCAACCCGCGCCGAGCAGCTCGGCACCTTCGGGCCGGCGACCCTCGCCCCGGGGGCCCGCCGGCGCTCTCGCGTCGACCGCCGCGAGCTGGCCTGCGCGCTGATCGTGATCGGCGGCGTCGTGCTCGCGCTCCCGCAGCTCTGGTACATCGTGCTGCCGGCGCTGCCGATGCAGCTGTTCGCGCTCGTGATGGGCGTATGGCGCGAGGTTCAGGACGGCGAGGCGCTGTCGCCGATCCCCGAGGACATGGACGCGCTCCTGCTCGCCTGTGACGGTCAGGTGCTGCTCGACGGCGCGCGCGCCCCGGCCGACGGCCCGCGCCGCGAGTTCACGGCCGACGAGCGCACGCTGCGTCCCGGCTGGGCGATCGAGCGTGATCGCGACTTCGCCCACCGCCACGTCGTCGAGCTCGCCTGCGACGATCAAGCGTCGCTGCGCGTGGCCGGCTACCTCCCGCAGGACTACGCCCCGCCACGCCGACCGGCGACCCGCCACGGCGCGCGTGTGCCCATCGACCACGCGCTGACCGATCGCGACACGGCCCATCTGCTGCGCTTCCTCGAGGATCACGGGCTCGCGCGCGCGGCCCTCGAGCGCGGCCCCGCGCTGCTCGCGGCCCACCGCTAGGCGCGTGCTTCAGCCGTTCTTCAGCCGTTCTTCAACAGTTCTTCAACAGTTCTTCAACAGTTCTACGCGGGCTTCTGCGGCTGCTGGTTCTTCGGCTTCTTCGGCTGCTTCTGCTTCTGCTTCTTCTGCTTCTTCGACCCCTGCTTGCCGACCCCGAGCTTCTTGGCCAGCTTCGCCCACGAGTCGCGCAGCGCGATCGTCCGGTTGAACACCAGCGCGTCGGGCTGGGAGTCCTCGGAGTCGGCGCAGAAGTAGCCGAGGCGCTCAAACTGCCGCGGCTCGCCGGGCTTCGCGTCCCGCAGCCCCGGCTCGAGCTTGCAGCCCTTGAGGACCTCGAGGGAGTCCTTGTTGAGGAACTCGATGAAGGGCGTGCCCTCGTGCCCGAGCGGGTTCTCGACCGTAAACAGGCGATCGTAGAGCCGGACCTCGGCGTCGACGGCGTGCCGCGCCGAGACCCAGTGCAGCGTGCCCCGGACCCTGCGCCCGTCGGGCGCCGCGCCGCCGCGCGACTCGGGATCCCAGGTGCAGCGCAGCTCGACCAGCTCGCCGTCGTCATTTCGGATCGCCTTCTCACAGGTGATCAAGCACGCGCCGCGCAGCCGGACCTCGCGCCCCGGGCCCAGGCGGAACCACTTGCGCGGCGGCTCGGCCATGTAGTCATCGCGCTCGACGTAGAGCTCGCGCGAGAACGGGACCTTGCGGGTGCCGAGCTCGGGGTACTCCGGGTGCACCGGGACCTCGAAGTGCTCCTCCTGGTCCTCGGGATAGTTCTCGATCACGACCTTCAGCGGGCGCAGCACCGCCATCGCCCGCGGGCTGCGCTTGTTGAGGTCCTCGCGCAGCTCGTGCTCGAGCAGCGAGATGTCGACCACGCCGTCGCGCTTGGCGACCCCGATCCGCTCGCAGAAGCTGCGGATCGCCTCGGGGGTGTAGCCGCGGCGCCGCATGCCCGCGAGCGTCGGCATCCGCGGGTCATCCCAGCCGCTGACGTGGCCGTCCTGGACGAGCGAGAGCAGCTTGCGCTTGCTCATCACCATAAACCCGAGGTTGAGCCGCGCGAACTCGATCTGCCGCGGGCGCGGGTCGACCCCGATCGCGTCGAGGAACCAGTCGTAGAGCGGGCGGTGGTTCTGGAACTCGAGCGTGCACAGCGAGTGCGAGATGCCCTCGATCGCGTCGGACTGCCCGTGCGCCCAGTCGTACATCGGGTAGATCGGCCACTCGGTCCCGGTGCGGTGGTGCGCGATCTTGCGGATCCGATACATCAGCGGGTCGCGGAGCTTCACGTCCTTCGACTGCATGTCGATCTTCGCGCGCAGGACGTGCTCGCCGTCGTCAAACTCGCCCGCGCGCATGCGCGCGAACAGGTCGAGGTTCTCCTCGACGCTGCGGCCTCGGTGCGGGCTCTCGACGCCGGGCTTGTAGAAGTTCCCGCGCCCCTCGCGGATCTCCTCCTCGCTCTGGCTGTCGACGTAGGCCTTGCCCTCCTTGATGAGCTTGACCGCCCACGCGTAGAGCTGCTCGAAGTAGTCCGACGCGTACAGCTCCGTCTCGCCCCAGTCGAAGCCGAGCCACCGGACGTCGCGCTTGATCGCGTCGACGTAGGCGGTGTCCTCGGTGCTCGGGTTGGTGTCGTCAAAGCGCAGGTTGCAGCGCCCCGGCGTGCCGAGCGCGGCGGTGCCGAAGTTGAGGCAGATCGACTTGGCGTGCCCGATGTGGAGGAAGCCGTTGGGCTCGGGCGGGAAGCGCGTCGTGACCTGCCCGCCGCGTCTGCCGTCCGCGATGTCTCGCTCGACCAGCTCCTTGATGAAGTTGGGGGGGGTGGCGTCGTCTTCGCGCTTGGCGTTCACGGCCCGGGACGCTACCGTGAAACGTCGGCAGCGTCACGTCAGGCCGCGAGCCCCGAGAATTGGCGCCGTGTAGGCCTCGCGGACCCGAGCGGGGCCGGTGAGGCCGCGACCTGTGGCGAACGCGCTACGCGGGCGCTCAGGCGTGGCCGTGCACGGTGCGGCGCATCATCGAGACGACCGTCGTGCGCGTCGAGGCGATGGCGCGACACAGCAGCTCGACCGTCGCGCGCACGTCGAGGCCGCGGCGGCAGCCGTCCTCGAGGAGCTCCGCGAGCACGGTCACCCGGCGCGCGCCGTAGGTCGACGAGCTGCCTTTTAGGCCATGAGCGACCATCTCGAGCGCGCGCCGGCTCTCGACGCCCGGCGTCGTGACGAGCTCGCGCAGCTGCGGGAGCACGCTGTCGAGGTGCCGGATGTACTCCTCGGTCACCTCTTCGAGCATCTCTGGTCCCGTGAGCCGGTACAGCCGGTCAAACACCTCAGCGTCGAGGTCCGGGATCTCGTCAACCGCCACCACGAGCTCAGGTTATCACGCGGCGTATCGCCACGAGCCTGCATGTCTGGCGCGCGCGCGGAGGCGCGCTCACGATCCGCGCGGCATCGAGCGCGCGGCGTCGACTCGCGCGCGCCGACTCGCGCTTCGGGACAGGTCAGACGCCGGCCCGGCGCGCTGCCTCTTCCGCCAGGCGGAGCTCGACCACCGCGTCGACCCGCGCGTCCTCGAGCGCGTCGATCACGTCCTGCCACATCGTCGCGCGTCGAAGATCGGAGACCGCCATCAACGTGCCGCCGGCGGCCGCGACCGCCGAGACGAGCCAGGCGCGGTTCGAACGTCGCGTGAACACTCGCCCGCGCGCCCGCGCGTAGCGGAGCACCAGATCGAGCTGCGCCTTGCGCCGCGCCGCCGCCCGCCGTCGCTGCTGCGCCGCCGCGAGCGTCGACGCCTCCTGGCCCGCGCGTTCAACAGCGGTCGAGGTCGTCATCGTCTCGAGTATACCGCCTCGGAGCGTCAACCCGACCGCGCGAGGCCGCGCGCGACCGCTCCTACGAGGGGCTGCGACCGGTCGCGACCATGTAGTCCGCGCGCGCGCGCTGAAAGTCCGCGAGCGCGTCGATCACGTCGTTGGCCGCGTCCGCGGCGGCGCGCTCGCGGAGGTTCACGATCACGAGGTCGCTCGCGCCCGCGGAGAAGCGCGTGCGCTCAGCCTCCGCGAGCTCGTTCGCGAGCGAGACCTGCTCGCGCGCGAGCTGGACGCGCTGCTGCGCCGCGCCGAGATCCACGAGCGCGGTCTGGATCTCCGCGGCGACCTTGTCCTTCATCCCGCGGAGCTTGGCCTCGACCGCAGCGACCTCCGCCTGCGCGACGCGGAAGTTCCCGCGGAGCTCCCGGAGCGGCAGCGGCATGGTGACGTACGCGCCGACCCCGAACTCGGTCGGGCGCAGCTCGTCGGGGCCGTCGCCGAAGTCGCGGGCGACGTAGGACTGCAGCTTCACGTCGGGCGCGCGCTGGTTTCGAGCCAAGCGCAGGTTGACCTGGAGGGCGTCGCGCTCGGCCACGAGCGCCGCGAGATCCGGGCGCCGCGCGAGCGCCTGCTCGATCTCCTGCTCGAGCGTGAGGGTGTCGACGCCGCGCGGCTCCGGGATGCGCGGGGGCACGCGCTCCTCGCCGACGCGGATCGGCTGCAGATCGCCGTCGCGGAAGTAGAGCGAGAGCTTGAGCGCGCTTGTTTGGAACTTGCGCTCCGACTCGACGACCTTGGCGCGCCGCGAGACCACGAGGCGGCGGTTGTCGACGAGCTTGATGCGCTCGATCGCGCCGGCGTTGGCGAGCTCCTGCAGGCCGGCGTTTCGCCGCTCGGCGATGCTCAGCACCTGCCGCGAGACCTGGAGCTTCTGGCCGGCCGCGACCCAGTCCCAGAACGCCCAGGCCGCGTCGCGCTCGAGCTCGAGCTCCGCCGCGTCGCGCTGGCTCCGGGCCGCGCCCTCGCGGATCCGCGTGCTCTGGATCTTCGCGCGCTTGGAGTCGATCGGGCCGTTGCGCCAGACGGGGAGCTCGACCCCCGCGCGCAGCTCCCCGCCCGAGAGCGTCTCGAGGTCGCCCTTGTAGATCGGGAACGAGCCCCAGCCCAGGCGGTAGCCGGCGAACAGCGCCGTGCCCCACAGCGGCGTCGCCTGGTACACCAGCGCGTCGACCTGCGCGTTCGGGTAGTAGCCGACGGGCTCCCACTTGGCGCGGATCGAGAGCGTGGGGTCGAAGCCGCCGCGGGCCGCGAAGGCCTTGCCCGACGCCTTGTCGATCCCGCGGTCGGCCGCCTCGATCCCGGGGTGCGTGTCACGGGTCGCGCGCAGGACCTCGTCGAGGGTCAGGGGCGCCGCCGCCCGGACGTCGCCCGCCGGCAGCGTGATGATCGCGGCGGCGAGCAGCGCCCCCGCCAGCGTCCCCCTGACTCGCTCAACATGTCGCTTCAAACATGCTCGGTAGTTCGCCATTGCTACTTCGTCGAGAGCTTGGGCGTCGGCTTCGCCGACTTGACCTTGGGGGCGCCGACCGCCGGCGGGAAGCCGTTGAACTGGCGCCAGATCTCGTAGCCCAGGCTGACCTCGTTGAGCAAGACCCAGCCGTTGGCGCGCACGCCCTGCCGCAGGTAGCGGGGCTGGGGCCACGGCTCCTCGCCCTCGGGCACGACGACGATGCGGAACCGGCCCTCACCGTTGTCGGTCGCGTCGACGAACGCGACCTCGCCCGGGAACGTCCCGACCGCGACCGACGGCCAGCCGACGAACTGGACCGCGGGCCAGCCCTCGAACTGCAGCCGCACGTGGCGACCCGGTGTGATCAGCGGCGCGTCGTTGCCGTCGACCCACAGCTCGACCGCGCGCGCCTTGGTGTCGGGGACGAGCTGCATCAGGCCGTCGCCGGCCTTGACCATCTCGCCGCCCTGAAACGAGTTGACGCGGAACACGGCGCCGGCCCGCGGCGCCGTCACGCGCATGGTCTTCTGTCGCGTGAGCCGAACCTCGATCTTCGCGAGCGCCGCCTCGGCCTTGGCCTTTTCAGACTTCGCCTTCTGCAGGGATGAGCGCGCGTCCTCAACCTTGGCCTTGCTGTCGTTGTCGGCCTTGTCGCGATCGGCCTGCATCGCCTTGACCTCGCGCTTCGCCGCGCGCAGCGACGCCTTGGCGCGGCCGAGCGACGCCTCGGTCGTCTCGACCTTCAGCTCCGCGAGCTCGTGGGTGCGCGTCGAGACGAGGCCCTTGTCGTGCAGCGTGCGCTGGCGCTCGTAGTTGAGGCTCGCGGTCTTGTAGGCGGCCTCGGCCGCCTCCAGCGCCCGCTCGGCGGCGTTGCGCTTGTCGTCGGCGATCTGGCGCTTGAGCCCGGCGCTCAGGACCGCCGCGGTGCGCACGCTCTCGAGCGAGTCGATCTTGGCCTGGCTCACCGCGATCTGCAGCTCGGAGGCCTCGATCTGCGAGCGGACCGCCGTGCGCTCACGCTCCAGCCGCGCGAGGATCTCGGGGTCGTTGTCGCTGAGCTCGACGAGCAGCTGCCCCTCCTCGACGTGATCGCCCTCGCGCACGTACCACTGCTTCACGCGCCCGCTGACCGGCGCCTCGATCGGCTGCTGGCGCTCGATCGGGGTGTACGCGATCACGCGGCCTGAGCCCGTGACGTTCTGCTGCCACGGCGTGAAGATCAGCGCGACGATGACGAGCACCAGCCCGAGCACCAGCAGCCACGCGAGCACGCGCGCGCCGTCGATCGTGCCGGCGCTGTCCAGCGTCGAGGGCCGCAGCACGCCCATCGAGCTCGAGCGCGCGCGCTCGCGCGCTCGCGCGGGCGCGTTGACGGGCTTCTCGGTTGAGGTGTCGGTTGAGACAGGCTGCATCACGCCACCTCCAGCCGCTGCTCGCGCAGCGTCGCGGCGCGCTCACAGCGGGCCGCGACCGCAGGATCGTCTGTCACGACGATCGAGGTCCAGGGCGCCTCGGGGCCGAGCACCGCGTCGAGCAGCGCGGTCTGCTGCGCCTCGCTGAGCCCGAGGCCGTCGAGCGCGCCGTCCAGCAGCAGCACCCTGGGCCTCGCCGCGAGCGCGCGCGCGAGCGCGAGGCGACGCGCGTGCGACTCGGAGAACGGCGCCCCCGAGGGCAGCACGCGGGTCTGGAGCCCGGTCGGCAGCGCGTCGATCACCCGCTCGAGCGCGACGAGCCGCAGCAGCTCGCGGACCGAGGACTCCTTGCTGCAGTCGCGCCCCATGAGCCGCAGGTTCTCGAGCACCGACCCGTCCACGAAGTCGGCGCCGCGCGCGAGCATGATCTCTTGGCGCGCCGACGTGAGGTCCGCGCGCCGCAGATCGAGGCCGTCGATCTGCACGCTGCCGCGCTCCTGCGGGCGCAGGCCCGCGATCACCTCGAGCAGCGTGCTCTTGCCGCTGCCGGCCGCGCCGCGCAGGTGAAGCCGCGCGCCGGGCTGCAGCTCGAGCTGTCCGCTCGCGAGCAAGGGCCGTCCGCCGCGCGCGACCACCAGCTCGCGGAGGACGACGCGCGCCGGCCCGCCCGCGCGCAGCGGCTCGCCGCCGCGGCGCTCGGTCGGCAGGTCGACGATCTGCGAGATCTTCAAGACGCCGACGTTGAGGTCGTAGAGCTTCTCGAGGTTCTTGCCGAGCTTGACGAAGCTCGCGCCGATCGCCGCGATCACGAGCTCGGCCGCGACGAGCTGCCCGAGCGTGAGCTGGCGGTCGATCACCAGCCAGCCGCCGACGCCGAGCAGCGCGACCATCGCGACGATCTGCAGGCCGAAGCCGCCGGTGATCTGTCGCAGCAGGATCCGGAAGTGCCGCTTGCGCGCCGAGAGGTAGTCGCGGCACAGCATCTCGGTGCGCTGCGCCGCGTACTGCTGCGCCTTGACGCCGCGGAACAGGTGCGAGGCCCGCGTCACGTCCTCGAGCCACGCGGCGGTCCGGTACTTCGCGCTCGACTCGTTCAGGCCGGTCGTCACGGCGCCGCGCCCGAGCGCGATGACCAGCGCGAGCAGGACCACCAGCACGACGTCGAAGGCGAGCAGCAGCGGGTGGTAGAAGCCCAGCAGGATCATGCCGATGATCGTCTGCAGCGCGATGGTGAGCCCGTCGAGCAGCAGGCCCGAGAGCGACTTCTGAATCGTCAAGACGTCGAAGAAGCGGTTGACCAGCTCGGGCCCGAACTGGCTGTCGAGCACGTCGGTGCGGACGCTCGGGAGGCGGCGCCCGAAGTCGTCGGCGACGCGCACGAACACGCGCCGCTGCAGGACCTCGACGACGTAGGCCTCGAGCACGCCGAGCACGCCCGCGAAGATCAGCACGCCGAGCAGCAGGATCGTCAGCGCGACCAAGGGCTGCAGCACTGACCCGAAGGCGACGGTGTTGACGAGCGACTGCGCGGCGACCGGCACCGCCAGGGAGACGCCGCCGAGCACGAGCGCGTAGACGACGACGACCCAGAGCTCGCGCCGCTCGAGGCCGAAGAAGGACCGCAGCCGCAGCCACGGCTTGTTCTTGAGGACAGGTCGACGACTGACGCCGATCGGGTCGAGCGCGAGCAGCGGCTGAAGATGGAGCCACGGCTGATCGCCCGCGTACTCGCGCAGCTGCGCCGGTGTCATCTTCATCCTCCGCTCCCCCCGCTCGTCGAGTTCCACAAGCCTCAGCCGCCGTCGCCCCTGCCCTATTGCTACCAACCAGCGACCCTCGCCTACGCGCGCGAGCGCCGGCTGGTCCCGCGAGGGCGCAGCAGGAGGACTCTCACGAAGATACGGTTGGAGCCCGAGCGCGCGCGCCGCCGACCCCGCGACCTCGGTCCAGCTCGCCATCGCGGAGTTGTCCGCGACCGCGTGCCAGGCGTCCTCCGCCGTGACCGAGTCGGTCCCGGCCGCGACCGACGGGCCAGACAACCCCGCGCTCTCCGCCGCGATCTCCAGCGCTCTCGCCAGGATCGAGACCTCACGGCCCGCGCGGAGGTCAGCGTTGCGGTAGCTGTTCGAGCTCTCTGTTCTCACGCCTTAGCTTTCTGGAAAGCTCTTCCATGAAATCTGACACACGAAATCATACACATGAAACTCATCGCACGAAATCGTTCACAGGAAATCATACACATGAAAACGATTTCATGTATGTTGTGTTAGGATGTTGATGTCAAGAGAACAGAGTCGTCGTTCTCGAAACGGCGGAAAGCGCGCATCTTCTGTGTGGACGTTTCTGAGCAACCACGCGCACGTGCTCGTGTGCATCGCGCGAGACCCCGACTCGACGCTACGGGAGATCGCGAACCAGGTCGGCGTCACGGAGCGGGCGGTCCACCGGATCATAACCGAGCTCGAGTCCGCGGGCGCGCTCACCCGGGAGCGAGAGGGCCGACGAAACCACTACTCGATCAATTTCTCGACGCCGATGCGCCACCCGCTCGAGGACGACAAGACGATCGGAGACCTCCTGAGCGCGCTCCTGACGACGCGCGAGGCGAGCGCGGTCGGCCTTGCGACCGATGGTCGCACCAGGAGCACGGGATGAGCGGGCGCTCAGACGCGTTGCCCACGCGCCCCGTCTCCGCCTCGCGCGTCGAGATGACGAAGCTCGTGCTCCCGCCCCACGCGAACGCGCTCGGGAACATCTTCGGCGGCGAGGTGATGTCGTGGATCGACATGTGCACCGCGATCTCGGCCCAGCGCCACGCGCGGACCAGCGTCGTCACGGCCTCGATCGACGCGGTCAACTTCCTGCTGCCGATCAAGCTGGGCCACATCGTCGTGCTCAAGAGCCAGGTGAACGCGGTCTTCACCACCAGCATGGAGTGCGGCGTCACGGTATGGAGCGAGCACCCCCATACCGGCGAGCTCCGTCACGCGGTCAAGGCCTACACGACCTTCGTGAGCGTCGATGAGTACGGCCGCCCCCGGCCCGTCGCCCGGTTGCTGCTCGAGCGCGATGAAGACCGTCGCCGCGAGTCCGAGGCGCGCGCGCGCAGGGCGAGCCGCGTCGCGCTGCGGGAGCAGCTGCGTGCCGCCGCGCGGTGAAAAAATGACCGCGTGAGCTCGCGGCGCGCGCTTTGGTTTCACGCGCGCCTCCGGCCGTGGATCGCCCGAGCCGCGGCCGCTCGCGCGAGCACGCGGGACCCCGCCCAGGCGACGCCCGCTCGCGCCGGGGCGCTTGACGATACAAGCACTTCACGGAGTCGCGCTAGCGAGCGGCGCGACATTAGCACCTTGACGCACACGCTCCCACTGGCCAACCTCGCCGCGTCAAAACATGTCTCCTACGACATCTCCTGTCCATAAGAGCATCTTCTAATGGCGCCGGGGAGATCGACGGGGGACGTCGCGCGAGGAGAGCTGATGCCGATCAAAGACCTGAACTCCGGGGATCTGTGGACCCAGATCTCAGAGGTCCTCAACGAACAAGACGAGCACGTGTGCGTGCTGCCGATGACGACGTTCATCAAGCCCGTGCGCACGATGACCGTGATCCAGACCGACACGACGGTGACCTCGAAGCGGTCGGCCTGCCCGCCCGGCAGCGTCAACCTCGTCGACAACCCGGAGCCGCCGCAGCAGCCCGACCCCGAGCCCGACCCCGAGCCCGAGCCTGACCCCGAGCCCGAGCCCGAGCCCGACCCTGACCCCGAGCCCGACCCCGAGCCCGAGCCTGACCCCGAGCCCGAGCCTGACCCCGAGCCCGACCCCGAGGAGGAGCCCCGCATCGTCGAGTACGACGAGATGAAGGACATCGTCCGCTCGTGGAACTTCAACGACGAGCTCAACGCCGCGTACAGCCGCGACAGCCCGCTGATGGTCCGGATGGGCCAAGGCGTCATGTACAAGGGCAAGCTCACCGTCGGGATGGACTGGAACGACAACCCGGCCCAGGCCGTGATCGTCCAGGTCGACATCGCGAACAAGAAGCTGCTCGCGCACAAGCGCGGCCGCACCCGCTACTACTTCAACGTCGAGCGCAACGAGTTCTCCGTGTTCAACTTCATCGGGCAGAGCGGGAACGACGTCATCGACATCGAGAACTTCGGCTAGCCGAAGGACCACGAGCCGCGGGCGAGCGCCGCAGTCGCGCTCGCCCGTTTTTATTGGTTCCTCGCGGGGCGCCGCGGCCCCGCTACTCGCGGAGCGCCGCGTCCGGCTCTTCCCACAGGTCGTCGTCAGCGCCCGTCGTGGGCCCGGACGTGGTCCAGGTCTCCGTCGGCCCGCCGTAGGTGCTGCCGCCCCCAGAGGTCGTCGGGTCTGAGGTCGTCGTCGAGCCCGTCGAGCTGGACGAGCCCGTCGTCTCCCAGTCGGAGGAGTCGCCGGTCGTCCAGTCGTCCGGGCCGCCGTACGTGACGCCGCCGCCGCTCCAGTCGCCGGTCGTCGTCTCGTTGGTGGTGCTGCTCCCGCTCTCGCTCGGGCTCGAGTCGTCCTCGCCCGTCGTGTCCACGTCGTAGTCGGTCGCGCTGGAGGTCGAGATGCTGTCCCCGGAGTCGCTGCCGCTGCAGGCGACGAGCGATCCGGCGCTGAGCGCCGCGCCGACGCCGAGCAGCAGCCACGGCGAGGCGCTGACGCGGCGGAGGTTCGCGCCGCAGAACGGGCAGCTGCGCTCGCGCGCCTCGAGCAGGCACGCGCATGAGGGACAGTCCACGAGCTCCATGCGCCGAGGATATCAGCGCGCCGACCAGGCTCCAACGAGGAACCTGTCTCGAGGAACCTGTTTTAAGAAGCCGAGCTCGTCCCCGGCGCACCGCCGCGCTCGAGCGGTCGCCCCGGGCCGGTCGGCTCGACCGCCCGTGACACGCGCGGCTCGACGACCTCGACGGGACCCTCGGCCCGTCGTCGCGCGGGGTCTTTGTGCTCGCGGATCAGCCGGAACAGGCCGTTGTCGAAGCCCCCGCCCGCGGCCCCGCGGACCTGCTCGAGGCGCTCGCGCAGCCCCGCGCGATCCATCATCAGCGCGCGGTGGTGACAGAACGGGTTGTTGCCGGGGCGCCCGAACACGGGCTCGGAGGCCGCGGTGCAGCCCGCCATGCAGGTCTCGGCGTAATAGCACTCGCGGCAGTAGCCCCAGAGGTCATCCACGGTGCGGTGGCGGATGTAGCCGAGCTGATAGGTCTCTTCCCACAGCTTTCGCACGCCGTGCTCGCGCCAGCCGCCGCCGACGTTGAGCGGCCCGCCGAGGCTCGGGCAGCTCTTGATCGCGCCGTCGCTCTCGATCCCCATGACGGCGCGCCCGGCCGAGCAGCCGCGCCAGTAGCGATTCTGCGCCTTCCGCAAGCGACGCTCGAGCGGCCCGAAGTAGCCGAGGTTGTTGCCCGGCCACATGCGGACGCCGCGGGCGTCGCAGCGCTCGAGCACGCGCTCCAGCGTCTCGAACAGCTCGAGGAACATGTACGGCTGCAGGATGATGTCGGGGTTGTCGGCCGCGTTCCCGTGGGGGACCGTGATCTGGAGCTGCCAGGAGTGAATCCCCGCGTCGGCGAGCTCTTCGAACAGCGGCAGCAGCTCGTCCTTGGTGAGCGCGTTGATCTGCGTGTTGCTCGCCACCCGCCCGCCGCGCTCGTGGACCGCGCGCATGGCCGCGAGCCCTCGCCGCCAGCTGCCCTTCACGCCGCGCAGGCGGTCGTGGGTCTCCTCGAGCCCGTCGATCGAGAAGGTGACGCTGCCGATCCCGGCCTCCATCATCGCGTCGATGCGCGCGGGCGTGAGGTTGAGCCCGCCGGTCGTCATGGTGCAGCTCATCCCGGCCTCGCGGATCGCCCGGATGATCAGGATGAAGTCGTTGCGCAGGTAGGCCTCGCCGCCGATCAGCACGACCTCGCCGCAGCCGAGCTCGCGCAGCTCCTTGACGATCTGCAGGCACTCCTCGGTCGTCAGCTCGTCGGGGCGGCGCGCCCCCGCACGCGGTCCGCAGTGAACACACTTCTGATCGCAGGCGAGCGTCAGCTCCCACACGGCCCAGCGCGGACCCTTCGCGCGTACGCGCGCCTCGTGGGTCGTCCAGCGGCTGTCAGGGGCCGGCAGCGTGACGATCGGGAGCCGGCGGCGAACATCTTCTAAGGTCATCTAGACGCGCATCGTATCACGCGCCCGGGACCTCGAGCGGGCGGTCTCGCGGTAGCATCCCGGCGTGCTCGCGACGATCGTCTGCGCCGCCGTCGTCACGCCGCTGCTGAGCGCCGCGGCGGCCGCTGGCCTGCTCGCCTTCGTCAGCTTGATCGCGCTGCACCGCGAGCCGCTGAGACGCGCGCTGCTCCGGCCCGTCGACCCGCGGCCGCTGGCGCTGTTTCGCGTCGCCTTCGCGGCGCTCTTGCTGCTGAGCCTGATCGAGATCGCGCCGCTCAACACCTACCTCTACTCCGACGAGGGCATGCTGCAGAGCGCGGCGGTGCCCCAGCTGTTCGGCCGCGCCGCGCTGGTCGGCTACGGCGACGGCGCGTCCGAGCCCGCGGGCTTTCTCGACCTCCGCGGCGCGCTCGAGTTCGTCGTCAGCGGGCGCTGGTCGCTGTTGTACTTCTGGGACAGCCCGGCGTTCGTGCGCGGCTACTTCGTCGCGCTCGCGGCGGCCTGCGTCGGCCTCGCGCTCGGGTGGCGCGCGCGCGCCTGCGCAGCGATCGTGTGGCTGCTCTACGCGGGCATGCTGCGGCGCAACGACGCCCACTGGGGCGGCGAGCAGCTGTTCTGCAGCGTGCTGTTCTTGCTGATGCTGTCGCGCTGCGGCGCGGCCTTCAGCCTCGATCGCTGGCGCGCGCGGAGGCGGTCGCGGGTCGCGGCCCGCGAGTACCCGGCGATCCCGGCCTGGCCGCAGATGCTGATCGCCGGGCAGCTCGCGCTCTGCTACACGGCGAACGGCTGGTGGAAGTCCGGGCCGCTGTGGCGCGGCGGCGACGCGCTGTGGCACGCGCTGCACCTCGATCGCTACACGCGGCTCGACTGGCACGCCGAGACCCTGGCCCTCGGGACATGGCCGCTCAAGCTCGTGAGCTGGTCCGTGCTGTGGTGGGAGCGGCTGTTCCCGCTGCTGCTGGTCGCGCTCTCGGCCCGCGCGCTCGTGGCGATCAACGCGGAGCTCAACTCGAAGATCACCACGAAGATCAACACGAAGCTCAGCCCGTCGTCGGCGCGCGCGCGCGCGCTCTCGCGGCTGTGCTGGCTCAGCCTGGCCGGCGCGCTCGCGGTGTGGGCCGCGCTCGGGCTGCCCGCCGGCCCGAACCACGTGACGCGGGCGCGGCTGCTCGGCGCGCTCGCGCTCGCGCTCGTGGCGATCGCGCTCGCGCCCCCGGGCGCCGCGGCGCGATGGTTGACGCGCTGGCTGCCGGGGCCGCGGCTGTGGCTCGGCTTCGGCCTGCTGTTCCACGCGGCCAACTTCACGCTGCTCAACGTCGGCGCCTTCGCGCTCGCGACGACCACGCCCTACCTGCTGTGCGGGGCGGGGCCGTGGGCGCTCGCGCTGCTGCGGCGCTGCGGCGTCGAGACCGGGCGTGTCGTCGACGCGCCCGCGCGCCGCGACGACGCGGTCCCGGCGATCCCCGCCGTCGAGCTCCTCGCGGCCGGCGTCGCGCTCACGCTCGCGGCCGCGGTCGCGCTCTCCCCTGGCCGCACGCGCCCGCTGTGGTGGTGGCACGGCGCGTGGCTGCTCGTCAGCCTCGGCCTCCTGCTCCGCGGCTGGCGACGCGCGCGGCGACACCACGCGGCCCGACCGAGTCCGACGAGCACCGATGAGCTCCGCTGGGCGCACGGACCCGCGGGGCGCCTCGCGGCCGGGCTGTTCGTCGCCTATCACGCCGTCGCGCTCGCGGCGTGGCAGGTCCCCGCGTGGCCGAGCACGCCCTGGCGAGACGGCGCGCGCGCGCTGGTCGAGCCGTGGCTCGAGCTCAGCTTCACGCGTCAGACCTGGTGGATGTTCACGCCGGATCCGCCGCGCGTGAACGCGGCGCTGCGGACCGTCGTCGTCGACCAAGACGGCGTCGAGCACGATCTCGAGACCGAGCTGAACCTGCCGGACAACCTCACGCGCCCGTACCTGTGGCACGACCGCGGGCGCAAGATCAACGAGGCCGTCGTCGGGCACCGACGCTGGATCGGGCGCTGGCACGCGGGCTATCACTGTCGGCGGTGGGCGCTCGAGCACGACGGCGCGCCGCCGCGCGCGGTCGTCCTGCACCACCTCGAGGCGCCCATGCCCCCGCGCGCGCCGCTCGACGCGGCCGCGTTCTTCTGGTCGAAGGTGCAGGAGCGCGGCACGCTGACGGCCCGCTGCGACGAGTTCGCCTACGCCCAGCTCGACGACGAAGTCCTCACGCGCCACGGCCTCACCCGCCGCGGCCCCGCGCTGCAGACCCGCTGGAAGGGCGCGCGCCCGAGGACCTGGTCGGAGCGCCAGCAGGAGCTCGACCCGCTGCGCCCGCTGTGGTTCGGGCTCGCGCTCGCGCTCGCCGGCCTCGCGCTCGCGTGGCGCCGTGAGGAGCGCGCGCGCGCGGCTCAGGGCGACGACTCGGGCGGCGGGCACTGAGCGGCGCCGCAGGCGACGAACAGGTCTCCGGGACAGGCGACCGTCTCCCCCGCGGCGCAGGTGTTGAAGTCGCAGCCCTGCTTCGCGTCGCCGCCGGGGCAGCTCAGCAGGCAGCTCGCGCCCTCCTGGCAGTTACTCTGGCAGTTGCCGTCGAGGCACGCGAAGGTGCACGTCGAGCCCGGCCCGCACTCGCAGGTCCCGTTGGCGCAGGTCCCGTCGCAGCGCGGGTTGTCGCCCGCGCAGGTCACGTGACACGGGCCGGCGTCGCACTCAAACGCGCAGTCGCTGCCGAGCGCGCAGGTGCAATCGCCGTTGGCGCAGGCGCCCGAGCACACCGAGTCGGCCTGGCACTCGACGTGGCACGGCGGGCTCTGGCAGCCGAAGCTGCAGGTGCTCCCGGTCGCGCAGGTGCAGTCCCCGTTCCCGCACTCGGCGACGCACGAGGGGTTATCGCCCTCGCAGACCGCGTGGCACGGCGGGGCCGCGCACACGGAGTCACAGCTCGCGCCGGGCGGGCACACGCAGTCGCCGCTCATGCACTGCTCGGTGGGCGGTCCGCCGCAGCTCGATAGCGAGAGCCCGAGCCCGAGCCCGAGGCACAGCAGCGTCGCGGACAGCCGTGAGGACAGGTTTGAAAAGACAGCTCGAACGAGTCGCGGCATCTCACCTCAGCTCCAGGTGCAGGGTCATGGCCTCGCCCTTGCGCTCGAGCTCGATGTCGAACTCGCGCATCGTCTTAAAGTCCTCGGCCAGCCCCATCGCCTCGTCCAAGCTCGTGAGCGAGCGCGCGCCGACGCGCTTGATGAGGTCGCCGTTCTTGAAGCCCATCAGCTTGAAGATCGAGCCCGGGCGGATGCCGTAGAGCTTGAAGCCGCGGCTCTCGCCGTCCCTGATCGCGGGCACGACCCGGGCCTGCCGCGCCATCCCGCCGGCGTCCTTGAGGAGGGAGTCGGTCACCCACGCGCGGTCGATCGTGCAGCGCAGCGCGCCCGCCTCGCAGGTGATCGCCTCGCTCGCGCCCGGGATCTCGCGCGAGCGCGGGGCCTCCTCGACCTCCGGGAAGGGGCTCGCCGACGCGCGCTCGCTGTCGCTGTCGCTATCACGATCACGATCGCCGCGCA
Organism: Polyangia bacterium; assembly: GCA_030430565.1. GTDB lineage: Bacteria > Myxococcota_A > Polyangia > Nannocystales > Nannocystaceae > JACKDW01. The sequence goes on along the minus strand of JAUIKS010000001.1, from coordinate 153,423 downwards.
GGATGCCGGCGAGGGGCGAGCGTCGCTCGTGCCGCGTGCGCCGCTCTCCGTGCCGCCAGGCCATGTCCGGGCGCACGCGCAGCAGCTGTTGGTGCTCTACGCCGTCGCGCTCGATCGTCAGGGCGATCCGGCGGCTCCGCTCGGCGCTCGCCATCAACGCGCGCCCCGGGCTCGTCAGCGGCACGTCGTTGATCGTCGTCACCACGTCGCCCTCGCGCAGCCCGAGGCGCTGGTACAGGGAGCCGGGCGCGACGCCTGTTACCCGGTAACCGTCCCCGTCGACCGTGCGCGTAAAGGTCGGCGCGAGCGGTGAGCCGCCCGCGATCTCCTCGACGACGAGCAGCATGATGAAGCCGTCGACCTCGACCTCCCCCTCGTCCTCGCCCGCGTGGACCCCCGCCTCGACCACGGCCCGCAGGCTCGCGTCGCTGACCAGCGGACCCGCGGGGGCGGGCGTCGGCGCGACGGCGTCGACGGCGGGCGGCGGCGCGTAGACAGGCGCGACCTCGCTGACGACGCCCGATTGATGCTGCGGCTGCGGCTGCTTCGGCGAGAGGCACGAGACCAGGAGAGAGGCGGCCAGCAGGCCGAAGAGGGAGGTGCGCATCTCCTCGAGGGTCCGGGATCCGCGAGCCCGTGGCAAGCCGCCGCGGCTCGACCTGACTCGAGGGTAATTTGCGACGCGCAGGGCGAGACGCGCTACTCGTGCCGCCGCTGCGCGGCGACGTCGAAGTCCCAGTCGTCCTCGGGGAAGTATTTGCGCAGCCGCCAGTCGCACGCGCGCGCGTGCCCGTCCATCCCCTCGAGGCGGCTGATCCGCGACCCCGCGGCGCTGAACGCCCGGTTCGCGCCCTCGCTCAGGCGCTGCCAGGTCAACACCTTGAGGAATTTCATCACGCTCAGGCCGCCGGTGTAGCGAGCCGCGCGCCGCGTCGGCAGGATGTGATTGGTGCCCGAGCACTTGTCGCCGTGGGTCACGGTCGAGCCCTCGCCGAGGAACAGCGAGCCGTAGTTCTTGAGGTTCGCGCGCCACCACTCGAGATCGCGGGCGATGACCTGCAGGTGCTCGCTCGCGTAGCGGTCCGAGATCGCGCAGACCTCCTCGCGGCTGTCGCAGACGACGACCTCGCCGAGGTTCGCCCACGACGCGCGCACGACGTCGCCGCTCGGCATGTCCGCGGCGATCTTCGGGAGGAGCCGAACGACCGCCTCGCCGAGCGCGCGCGAGGTCGTGAACAGCCACGCGGGCGAGTCCACTCCGTGCTCGGCCTGGCTCGCGAGGTCGATAGCGACCGTCATGGGGTCCGCGGTCTCGTCGGCGATGATCGCGGTCTCGGTCGGGCCGGCCAGCAGATCGATCCCGACCTCGCCGAACAGCTGCCGCTTGGCCTCGGCGACGTAGGCGTTCCCGGGCCCGATGAGGATGTCGGCGGGCTGGGTCCCGAATAGCCCGAAGGCCATGGTCGCGACCGCCTGTACGCCGCCTAGCTCGAGGATCACGTCGGCGCCCGCGAGCTCCATCGCGAACACCGTGACCGCCGCGATCGCGCCCTCCTTCGGCGGGGACGCGGCGATGATGTAGGGGACGCCGGCCGCCTTGGCCGTCGTGATGCTCATGATCGCCGAGGCCGCGTGGGCGTAGCGCCCGCCCGGGATGTAGCAGCCGGCACACTGCACCGGGATGATCCGCTGCCCGAGCACGACGCCGGGCTCGGTCTCGAGCTCAAACTCCTGGATGCTCGCGCGCTGGGCCTGCGCGAAGCGCTTGACCTGGGCGTGCGCGAAGCGGAGGTCGGCCTTCTCCCGCTCCGTCACCTGGGCGATGAGCGCTCGCTTCTTCTCCTCGGAGAGCACGAAGTCGCCGGTCCAGCCGTCGAAGCGCTTGGCGAGCGCGCGCACCTCCTCCTCGCCGCGCGCGCGAATGTCCGCGAGGATCGTCTCGACCGCCGCGCGGACCTTGCGGCCTTCACTCTCGATGTCCAGCTGCCGTCGCTTGAGCCACTCCACGGGCGGGATAATACCCCCCGGGCTGGGGCCGACGCTCAGACGAGCTCGCGCCAGCCGAAGATCTCGAGGCGCTCCCGCAGCGGCGCGTACCAGGGCAGCGCGCGGGCCTGATCACGCAGCAGCGCGGTCATCACCGTGACGCGCGCCTCGGTCCTCCCCGCGGCGAGCTCCGCCTCGGTGGGCGCGGTCTCGAAGCTCTGCATACGCCCCTCGAGCTGAAAGCCGCACTTCTCGGCGACGCGTCGGCTGCCGTGATTCGCGGCGTTGTACATCAGCTGAACGCGCTCGAGCCCGAAGTGCTCCACGCCGACGATCACCAGCGCGCGCGTGATCGTCGTCGCCACCCCCTGCCCCGCCGCGTCGCTGCGCACCCAGTAACCCAGCTCGCGGCCGCGCGTGTTGAGGGTGCGCGCGTGCATCCCGAAGCAGCCGAGCATGCGCGGCCCCTCCCACAGGTGGAACACCGTGTCGCCCGCGCCCCAGTAGTCGCGCTGGATCCCGACGAGCCGCGCGTACTGCTGCTCGACGGTGTTGTCGGCGTGGGCCCAGGGCATGAAGCGACGCAGCTCGGGCAGGCTCGCCTTGATCGCCTCGATCAGCGCCGGCGCGTCGCGTGGGCTCGGCGGCCGCAGCTCGAGCGCGCGCCCGTCTTTGGGGACGCGCACGAGCGCGGGAGGGTGGATCGCCATGCCCCGAGCGTATCAGGCCCCGCCGAGCCGCGAGCGCGAGCGCTCCGTCGAAGGACACGTAGCGCGAGATCGCTACTCGATGCCCGTCGACATCAAGGGCCATGTACGCGAGTTCACCGGCGCGCGCCGGGGGTATCTATCCTGGAGGCTCGGGCTTGCACAGCCCGCCGCCCTCGATCTGCGCGTTGGTGCGGTAGGTGTTGAGCGTCTTCCACGAGTCGATGGGCGTCTGCGGGATCGTGCTGTCCTCGCGGACATTCGTCACGTAGTAGGCGTGCTGGTTCCAGATCCGCCGGGCCTGAATCCAGCGGTCCTCGACGTCGCGGATCGCCTGCAGGGCCGGCTCCGCGCCGCCGTGGGAGACAACCAGGATCTCGGCGGAGCCGTCGTTGTCGATGTCGGCGACGGTCGGGTACTCGCTGATGGTCGGCGAGTTGCGGGACTGCTGCAGCAGGACGTTGCCCGAGAGCCCGTCGTAGATGCGCAGGTAGTCCTCGTCGGCGTACATCGCCTCGGCGATGCCGTCGCCGTCGAAGTCGAAGGCCGTGCCCCCCGCCGCGCCTGAGTTGTCCGCGACCATCGACTGCCACAGCACGTCGGCGGGGGTCGGGCCCTCGTAGACGGCGTAGAACTCGCGCGAGGAGCTCGCCCACTCCGAGACGCCGTCGCCATCGAAGTCGTGGACGGTGCCGGGGCGCTGCCAGACGAGGTACGCGCCGGCGCCCACGCCCGTCGGCGTCACGGGGCCGTACTTGATGGCGCCGTCGTGCTCGACCATCCACAGGCCCTGGCCGGAGGTCACGAAGATCTCGGGCTCGGGGTCGTCGTCGAGATCGGCGATCTGCGGGATCGACTGCGAGGTGATGGTCGGGTAGTTCTCGAAGTAGACGGTGCCGTCGTGGCGGTAGGCGGAGTGCCCGGTGACGACCTCCATCATGCCGTCGCCGTCGAGGTCGGCGGCCGCGGTCGCCTCGAGCTCGCCGGGCTGCGGGTTCGTGACCTCCCACAGCATGGTGCCCTCGTGGTCGTAGACCTCGTGGTTGAAGATGATCTCGACGTCGCCGTCGGCGTCGAGGTCGTGCAGCGCGACCGCCCCCGACTCACGGTAGAACTGCGACGCGCTGCCGCCGTCGGTGGTATTGACCCACTTGACGCTCCCGTCGTGCTCGAAGGCCTTGACGCGGAAGGTGCCGCCGTCGTTCCAGATCGCGACGATCTCGGGCAGGCCGTCGTTGTCGATGTCGCCGAAGGCCGGCGTCGCCGTGCACGAGACCATCTCGCTGGGCGGGATGTTGAAGTGCTCGAGGCCCGTCTCGCCGTCGATCACGTGGATGTAGCACATCGTGTTGTAGCTGACGGAGGTGTTGGAGACGAGCAGGACATCGGGGATGTCGCAGAGATCAATTTCGCCGTTTTGGTCGTCGTCGGTGAAGTTGCCGACGAGCGGCGTGATCCAGCTGTTCTCGCTCTCGCCGAAGGTCCACTGGACCGCGGGCTCGAAGCTGTCGGGGGGCGCGAACTCCTCGCAGTCGCCCACGGCGTCCATGTTGTCGACGACCTTGCACTCGTCGACCATCGGCCCGCCGGTCGCGCCGACGTCGTCGGCGCCGCCGACATCGAACTTGATGCCCATCGTGCCGCCGGAGCTCGTGCTCGCGCTCGTCATGGTGCCGGTCGAGGCCCCGCCGGTCCCCGTGCCCGTCGCGTTTGTATTTGTATTTGTATTGGTATTGCTCGCCGCGCTCCCCCCGGTCGTCAGCACCGCGGGGTCCGTCGTGCCGGTCTCGCCGGCTGTCCCCGCAGTCCCGCCGTTGTCGTCGCCGCAGGCGAGCGGCAGCAGAGGGACCAGCAGCAGCGCGGTGATGGTTCGCAGGTCGACACGATCAAGGGTCATATCAGCGGCTCTCTTTGCAGGTGCACTTGTGGGCTCCAGGCGACGCCCGGGAGCGCGCGTATCTTCGCGCGCGGATCGGCGCCATGCAAATCGGGTGGCCGTCGACGGCGACGTGTTCAAACCATAAGATCGGCGCTACAAAAAGATCTACGGCGAGCGCCCATGGACCACCACTCGACGCCCTCGACCTCCCTGTTCACGCTGTGCACGCGCTTGCGCGGCCTCGCCTGCTCGCTCGCGCTCCTCGTGCTGACGCTCGCGCCCGCGTGCGGCGATGACGAGAACACCAGCTCAGACGCGTCAAGCACGGGCGGCACGAGCGGCACGAGCGGCACGGGCAGCGCGACGTCGACGACCGCCGGCGGCACGGGCAGCGCGACGTCGACGACCGCCGGGGCCACGACCAGCGACGCCGGCTCGTCGAGCACCGCGAGCGCGACGAGCACGACGAGCACGACGAGCACGACGGGAACGGCCTCAACGGGCGCGACCACGGGCGCTCCCGAGTGCGCCGACGTGATCGGCTCGATGGACTGCGCGGCGCTGGTCGAGGTCTCGGGCGAGCTCACGCTCGAGCGCTGCGAGCTGTGTCAGGGGATCGCCTGCGGCGTCGAGCCCGATACCTGCGACGTCGAGTTCCCGTGCGTCGACGGGGTGATCGTCCTCCAAGGCTGCTGCGCCGACGCCGACTGCGAAGGCCTCGCGCCGTACTGCGGCATGTTCACCGCCACCAACAACGTCTGCGTCCTCGACGACGACCTGTGAGCGCGGCGCTCACATCCGCAGGAGGAGCGCGTCCGTGAGCGACGCGCTGCGCTCGGGCTGGTGAAAGTCCGGCGCGGCCGAACCAGGAGCGGGGATCGCCGAGAGGTAGCGCCGCCGCGGGCCGAGCCCGTGGATCGCGTGGGCGTTGTAGCGCGCGAGGCCATCGGGCAGCAGCGCGCGCGCGACGAGGGCCCGCCCCCGCCAGCGCGCGCCGTCGATCGTCGCGCGGTAGTCGATCTCGATCGGGGCGCGCTCGAGACGGACGCGCACGTCCGTGAACTGCAGCGCGAGGTAGTGCCCGCGGGGGCCGAGCTCCAGCTCGAGGTACCAAGCGCGCGCGCCGGACCCCCCGGCGCCGCGCGAGCCGTCGTCGCGCGAGCCAAACAGGAACAGCTCGACGACCTCATGGTTCCAGAGCCCGGGCGTCGGCCCCGACAGACCCGGGGGCGGCGGGTCGCCGTGCAGCGGCGCCGTGCACTCGACGCGCAGGTGCGTCGACGTCATCGAGAGCTCGAGCGCGACGTGCTCACCGGGCGCCGCTGCGCCCCCGTCCCAGCGCCGCGTGATCGAGATCCGCACGCGCTGGTTCTATCACGCGGGGATCGATCAGCGGATGTAGATCGTGTAGCGCCAGTTGGGGTTGTCGGCGATCTCCTGATTGTTGCCGGTGGTGCAGCAGCCCTTGTTCGTGAACCAGTTCGCCCAGTGCCCGTGCTGCGTGGTGTTGAGGTCGTAGCCCCAGGTGATCACCTGGCCCGAGAAGCCCATGCCGACGTGCGGGTAGTTCGGGTCCGTGCCCGTGCGGTAGTCGTTCTTGGTGATGTTCTCCGGGTAGGCGGTGATCGGGCTGATGTTGACGGCGTTGCCCGGGTACGTGTCCACGTACGGCGCCCCGACGAGGCCGCCGGGGATGGTCTTCAGACCCCAGCGCGAGACGTCCTCGTCGGACGAGGGCGCCCAGCCCCAGACGATCTCGGTGTAGTCGTCGAGCTTGAGCCCCTGGCTGTAGATCGCCGCGCTCGTCGAGTCCGGCAGGACCTCCTGGACAGGTCCGAAGTCGGTGATGGACGCGTACATCTCGGCCGCGGAGGCGTTGCCGGGCGGCTTCGCCATCATGTTGTAGATCACGGTCCAGCCGCCGTCCGAGAAGGTCATCTCGCAGAACACGTCGACCGGGCCGTACTGATCGTCCGCGCCGTCTGGGTCGACGGTGTACTTCCCGTCCTCGGTCTCGCCGAAGTCGTAGACGTCCTGGCAGTGTCGCGGCGTCTGACAGGCACCGTCGACGCAGTAGCCCGAGAGGCAGTCGTCGTCGACGCCGCAGGCGGCCGCGTCACCGCAGGCGTCGCAGCTCTCGCCGCCGCAGTCGACGTCGCTCTCGAGGCCGTTTTGTACGCCGTCGTCGCAGGCCGCGAGCACGCAGGCGTTGGAGCACTCGTCGTTGTCGACGTCGTTGGCGTCGTCGCAGCCCTCGACCCCCTCGTAGACCACGCCGTCGCCGCAGCTCGCCAGCTCGCAGCTCGTCAGGCAGCCGTCGCCGTCCTCGGCGTTGCCGTCGTCGCAGGCCTCGACGCCCTCGTAGGCGTAGCCGTCACCGCACGAGGCCTCGACGCAGGTGTCGAGGCAGGCGTCGGTGTTGTCGTCGTTGCCGTCGTCGCAGACCTCCGCGCCGAACAGCACGCCGTCGCCGCACGACGAGAGCGCGCACTCGTTGTTGCAGCCGTCGTCGGGGTCGTCGTTGCCGTCGTCGCAGCCCTCGCCCGGCCCCGTGAAGCCGTCGCCGCAGGTCGCGAGCGTACACAGCGTGGTGCACACGCCCCCGTCGTCGTTGTCCTCGCCGACGTCGCACTGCTCGTCGCCCTCGACCACGCCGTCGCCGCAGACCGCCATCCCGCCGCCGGTGGTCGGCGAGTCGGTGGTCGCGTCGGTCGTCTCGCCGCTGGTCTCGCCCGCCGTCCCGGTCGGCCCGGCGCTGGCCTCGGTCGTGGTGCTCCCGCCGCTCGAGGTGCTCGTGCTCCCGTCGGAGCTCGTGCTCCCGTCCGTGGTGTCGCTGGTAGCCTCGCCGGCCTGATCGTCGCCGCAGCCGCCCACGCTGAGGGCGAGGGCCGCGACCGCGAGCAACGCCCCGCGCGTAAGGAGTCGTCGAGAGTCTGTCATCTCCCTCGTCTACGCCCGTTCCTAAAACATGTCCATATAGACATATTCACTACATCGACCGCCGCGCCGCGCCAACCCGGCCGGCCGCCCAAGCCGTCCGCGCGGCGCCCTCCGTCGCCGCGCGCCGAGCTCGTGGCGAGCCGCGAAGGCGCCCCCTCGTCGCCGCGCCTGTCTGGGCCGACGATCGCAAACCACCGCGCCGGCCCGCCCGGCGTCGGTCCCCGATCCCGTCGATGCGGACCGCGCAGCCGCGCAGCCGCGCAGCGGACGAGGACGCGCGACGAGAAAAACCCTGCGCAGGTGGTGTGCGCCCGCGCCATACTCCGTTGGACTCTTGGGAAGCCCAAGGACCGACACTCCGATGACCTCGACGCTGAACTCGACGCTGAACTCGACACAGACGCCGCGCCTCGGCCCTACCCGTCAGCGCGGCCTCACCTCCTCCACAGGCCAGCGAGCCTCGCGGGCGCTGATTCGCGCGCTCGATCGAGTCGGGCTCTCGCCCGCCTTCGTCCGGGCGCTGCACTCGACGCACCGCTGGTGGGCACCGACGGCGCGCACGCGCGCGTTCGCGGGCTACACGCCGACAGAGCGCGACGTCCTGGTCTGCACCTACGCCAAGAGCGGCACCAACTGGATGTTGCAGGTCGTCCACCAGATCGCCACCCGCGGCGCCGGCGAGTTCGACCACATCCACGACGTCGCGCCCTGGCCCGACGCCATCATCCCGATCGGCGCGTCGCTCCACGACGACGGGCGCCAGCGCGCGCCGACCGGGATGCGCGCGATCAAGACCCACCTCAACGCGCCCGACGTCCCCTACAGCTCGTCCGCGCGCTACGTCGTGGTGCTCCGCGATCCCAAGGACGCGCTGGCCTCGGGGTACCACTTCTTCCACAGCGTCCTCGGCTGCACGATCGACCACACGATGGCGCCGCGCGAGTGGGTCCGCCTCTGCGTGTCGGACCGCCTGATGTTCGGCTCGTGGGCCGAGCACGTCGCGTCGTGGTGGCCTCTGCGCGCGCGCGCGAACGTGCTCGTCTTGACCTTCGACTCGCTGCGGCGCGACCTCCCGGGAGCCGTCGACCGCGTCGCCGCCTTGATGGGCGTCGCGCTCACGCCCGACGAGCGCGCCGAGGTCATCACGCGCAGCGGCTTCGCGTGGATGAAGCGCCACGACCTCGCGTTCGCGCCGCCCATCCAACCGCTGCCCGGGCGGGCGCCGCCGGTGATGGTCCGCCGGGGCCGCGCCGGCGGCTCGAGCGATCTCTTCACGCCCGAAGACCACGCGCGGCTCGACGACTTCTTCGCGGCCGAGCTGCGCCGGCTCGGCAGCGACTTCCCCTACGCGCGGCTGCTCGCGAAGCAGCCGCTCGACGAGCGCTCGTGAGCGATCGCGGGCGCGCGGCCTGTCTCAGTCGCCCGCGTCGTCGTCGTCGCCCGCTTCGAGGATCCCCTCGATGTAGACGCACTCGACGAGGGTCATCAGCAAGAGCGCGACCGGGCCCGCCGTGATCAGGCCTGAGATCCCCGCGCTCGCGCCCAAGACGAACTGCGAGACGATCATCAACACGGGCGGCAGCGACGCCATCTTGCTCTGCAGCAGCGGCGTGATGACGTTGCCCTCGAGCGCCTGGACGCCGACGTACACGCCCAGGGCCGCGAGCGCGATCATCGGGCCCTGGACCAAGGCGATCAGCAGGCCCGGGACCGCCGCGACGATCGGCCCGACGAAGGGGACAAACGAGAACACCCCGGCGAGGAGACCCAGCGCGAGCGGCATCGGCACGCCGGCGAGCCAGAGGCCCGCGCCGGTGAGCACGGACACCGCGGCCATCGCGGTGAAGCGCGCGATCGTCCATTCGAACAGGCGCGCCTCGATCTCATCAGCTGTTCGCTCGGCCATGTCTCGATGCGCGGGCGGGACGAGCCGGATGAGGCCGTCGCGGTACAGCGCGGGCTCGACGGTGAGGAACGCGATCATCACGAGCAGGAAGGCGACGGCAGAGAACGCGTCGATCGCCCCGCCGAGCCAGCGCGACATCCCGCTGAGGTCGAACATGTTCGACTCCAGCAGGCTGCCTGGCTCAGGGGCGGTCGAGAGCAGGCGCGCGCCGAGGCCCGTCGACTCGAGCTTGTCACGGAGCGCGGCGAAGGACTCGGGGACGCGCCGGGCGAGCTCCTCGGCCTGACCCGCGACGCTCGGCCCGAGCAGCGCGGCGGTCCCCGCGACCACGAGCGCGAAGGCCGACACGATCGCGGCGACGCAGACCCAGCGCGGCCACGAGAGGCGACGCGCCAGGCGACGCGCCGCCCCCTGGATGAACACGGCGAAGACGACCGCGAGCAAGATCAGGAGGACCATCCGCAGCATCGCGCCGATCAGCGCGACGGCGCCGCCGATGAGGATGACGATCGCCACGGTCACGACGACGCGCCGGGCGTAGCTGGCGAGCTCGTGACGCTCGTCGGGTTGTTGGCTTCTAGGGGTGCTCAATTGAATCCGTCGTTCTCTCCGCGAGTGGGTGGGGCGCGCCGCCGGGTCCCCGCTGCGGTCTCGGCGGTGCGCGGCGCGCTCGGTTGTTCGACCTTCGAAGGACGGCGTCAGGGCGCCGCGGGGCGAGCTCGTCGATGAGCGAGGCGCGGCCCCTGCCCACGTTCGAAACGCCGATCAACACGCCGTCTCCCCTCAGGATGTCCTCGTCATCCAGAGCTTGCACATACCGGACCAGCGTGAAGCCCATCCTCGCCGTCGACGAGGCCGAGCGACGCGGAGGCGCGCGATGACAACGTAAGACACGCAAGCGTGAGAACTATGTGCAGAAACCGGACGCCGCGGCTCAAGCGTCACGCGACGCGAGACGCGCGCGCCGTGTCATTTCGTATCGCTGTGTCACGATCGCACAGCACGTCGTCCGCGCGCCCGCTCCGACATGTGGAATCAGACAGGTATCACGTGGACGCGCGCCGCCGTCGTGCATGACGCGACCGCGTGTCGGAGCTCACGCGTCGCCGTCGGCGCGCGCTGAGCCCGTCGACTCGCGCGCCGGGCCGCTCGCCTGCAGCAGCGAGTACACCACCGGGATCAGCACGAGCGTGATCACGGTCGACGCCGCCAGGCCGCCCAGCACCGCGCGCGCGAGCGGAGCCTGGGCGTCCGCCCCCTCGCCGACGCCCAGCGCGAGTGGGAGCAGCGCGAGCACCGTGGTCAAGGTCGTCATGAGGATCGGGCGCAGGCGCCGTTGGCCGGCCTCCATCACCGCCGCGCGCGCGTCGGCGCCTTCGGCCTGCTGCCGCTGGGCCTGATCGACCAGCAAGATCGCGTTGTTGACGACGATCCCGCCGAGCATGATGCAGCCGATGAAGGACTGCACGTTGAGCGTGGTGGCCGTGAGCAGCAGGACCACGACGACGCCGATCGCCGCGACCGGGACCGAGAGCATGACCACCCAGGGTGTCTTAAGAGACTCGTACTGCGCGGCCAGGACCATGTAGACGAGCACGAGCGAGAGCGCGAGCGAGACGAGCAGCTCCCCGAACGCGCGCTGCTGCTCCTCGAAGGTGCCGGCGACGCGCAGCTCGTAGCCCTCGGGCCGGGGCAGCGCGGCGAAGCCCGCCCCGATGTCGGCGGCGACCGAGCCGAGGTCGCGACCGGCCACGTTCGCGGTGACCCTGACGACGCGCCGCTGGGCCTTGCGCTCGATGACGATCGGCCCGAGGCCCTCGTCGGACGCGACGACGCTGCGCAGCTCGACCTCCTCGCCGCGATCGCTCTGAACGCGGAGGTCGAGCAGCTGCGCGACCGTGAGGCGCTCGGCGTCCGCGAGCTGCACGAAGATCCGGTAGGCGTTGCCCTCGATGTGATAGTCGCCGGCGTCGACGCCGGCGACCGCGAGCTCGAGCGTCCGCGCGATCGCGCGGGGCGACAGGCCCAGCGCGGCCGCCTTGTCGCGATCGACGTAGATCCGAGCCTGCGGCGTCCCGGCCTCGCTGCTCAGGTCTACGTCGGTCACGCCCGGGACGTCGGCGATCACCTCCGCGGCCTGACGCGCGAGCGAGTCGAGCGTGGCGAGCTCGTGGCCGGTCACCTCGACGGTGACGCCCTCGGTGGTCCCGAGCACGCGCTCGAGCAGGAACTGGCCCTGCGGCGCGCGGGTCCGGATCTCCATGCCCGCGACGCGACCCGCCAGGGACTCGCGCAGCGCCGCCGCGATCTCGGTGTTCGAGCGCGCCCGCTCGCCGGCGCGGCGCAGCGTCAGCCGCAGCTCGCCGCGGAACGAGTCGGTCGGGTTGCGACCGACCGCGGCGACGCTCGTGACCGAGGCGACCGTCTCGGGCACGGCCGCGAACACCAGCCCCTCGAGCGCCCGCGTCTGACGATCGATCAGCGCGAGCTTGGTGCCGACCGGCATCTCGCCCGTCACGCGGACCTCCCCCTCGTCGCTGGGCGGCAGGAACTCGGTGCCGATCGCCGGCGCCAGCGAGGCGCTGGCGACCACGGCCGCGATCGCCAGCGCGATCGTGAGCCCGCGGCGCCGGAGCGCGCCCGCGAGCAGCTGCCCGTAGCGCGCGCCGAGCCGGTCGAGCGCGCCGCGGGCGGAGGCCGCGAGCCGACGTCCGCTCGGCTCACCCGGCGCGTCGCCGCCGGGCGCTCGCAGCAGGCGCGAGGCGAGCACCGGCACGAGGCTGAGCGAGACGATCAGCGAGCACGTCAGCGAGAACAGGATCACGAGCGCGAGGTCCCGGAACAGCACGCCGACGACCCCGCGCACGTACACCAAGGGCAAGAACACGACCAGCGTCGTGATCGTGCTCGCGACGATCGCCGGGCCGACCTCCGCGGTCCCGGCGATCGCCGCCGCCTGGGGGTCCTCCCCGAGCTCGTCCCGTCGGCGGAAGATGTTCTCGAGCACGACGATCGAGTTGTCGACCATCAGGCCGACGCCGAGCGCGAGCCCCCCGAGCGTCATCAGGTTGATCGTGAGCCCGCCGAAGTACAGGACCACGAAGGTCGCCACCAGCGAGATCGGGATCGAGACGGCGACGACCAGCGTGCTGCGGAGGTCGCGAAGAAACACCAGCAGCACGAGCACCGCGAGCCCGCCGCCGTAGAGCACCGAGCGCGCGACGTTGACGATCGAGCGCTCGATGAAGTTGCCCTGATCGATCACCGGGACGACCTCGACCGCCGGGTAGTCGCGGTTGATCGCCGCGACCTCGGCGAGGATGCGCTGCGAGACGTCGACCGTGTTGGCGTCGGCCTGCTTGCGGATCCCCATCCGCAGCCCGCGGCGACCGTTGACCCGCGCGACCCGCTCGAGCTTGGTGTACGTGTCCTCGACGCGCGCGAGCTGACGCAGCCTCACGCCCGCGCCGTCACGCGTCGTCAGGACTAGCTCGCGGAGCTGCTCGAGCTCGGTGAACTGCGCGGGCGCGCGGACCGTGAGCGCCTGCTGCCCGCGCTCGATCTTCCCCGCGGGCAGGTCGACGTTCGCGTCCGCGAGCGCCTGCCGGACCTGCTCGAGCGTGACGTCCAGCGCGCGCAGCCGCTCGGGATCGACCTCGACCCTCACCTCGCGGTCGTAGCCGCCCCAGGGATCGACCTGGGCGACCCCGGGGATCTGCGAGAGCCGCGGCCGCAGCCGCTGCTCGACGAAGGAGGTGAGCTCGACCGGCGGCAGCGAGCTCGAGATGCCCAGGATCACGACCGGGAACGAGGCGACGTCGAATTTGCTGACCCGGGGCCCGATGATGTCGTCGGGCAGCTCGTTGACCTCGTCCTCGAGCTTCGCGTCGACGTCGATCGCCGCCGTGTCGATGTCCGTGCCCCAGACGAAGGTCACCTTCACCGAGCTGCGGCCCTCCGAGGAGCTCGACTCGAGGCGCTGGACCCCCGGCACCGTGGCGACGATCTCCTCGACGATGGCGGTCACGCGCTGCTCGATGACCTCGGGGCTCGCGCCCTCGTAGTCGGTGCGGATCGTGATCGTCGGCAGCTCGACCGCAGGCAGCAGATCGAGCTGCACGCGGCCGAGGGAGACCGCGCCGAGGACGACGACGATGAGCGTCACCATCATCGTCAGCACCGGGCGGTGGACGCTGAACGCGGCGAGCCTCACTCGGCCTCCGCGGTCGTCTCCGCCAGCGTGATCCGGGCGCCGTCGCGCAGCAGCGACTGCCCCAGCGTCACCACGCGCGCCGGCGGCTCGACGCCCTCGACCTGCACGCGCTCGCCCGCGCTGACCCCGAGGGTCACCGGCTGAAGGCGCGCGCGCGGGCCGTCCTCGTCGACCACGAAGACCGCCGCGCCGCGCTGCGGATCGTTCACGATCGCCGCGCGGGGCACCACCGTCGCGTCGTCGACGCGCGTGAACGCGGCCTGCACGCGCGCGAACATCCCCGGCCGCAGCCGCGCGTCTGGGTTCTGCACCTCGAGCTCGACGCGGGCTCGTCGCGAGCGCTCGGCGAACACCGGCGCGATCCGTGCGACCTGTCCCGAGAACCACTCTCCGGGGTACGCGTCGGTCTCGAGCCTGACGGGCAGGCCGGGGCGCAGCCGCGCGTAGTCCTGCTCGGTGACGTGGACCGCGACGATCAGCGGATCGAGCGCGACGACGGTGATCAGCGGCGTGTTGGCGGCCACCAGCGCGCCGTCGTCGACATGCCGCGCGGCCACGACCCGGACGGTCGCGGTCGCGGACTCCGGCGCGGCGTCGGGCTCCCCCGCGTCCGCGTCGTCCTCGCTCCAGTCGACGCGCACCCGCGCGTAGGCCTCGCGGAGCTCCGCCGCGCGCTTCGCCGCCTGGGCCCGCGTGACCTCAGAGACAGCCACGGCGACGGCCGCCTCGGCCTGCAGCTTCGCCGCGCGCGTGCGATCGAACTCCTCCTCGGCGATAACGCCCCGCCGCCGCAGCTTCTCGACGCGCTCGAGGTTGCGGGTCGCGATCTGCAGCGCGTTGTCGGCCGCGAGCTTGCGCGCGCGCGCGACCCCGAGGTTCGCCCGCGCCTGCGCCTCGGCCTCCGCGAGCTCCGCGTCATCGAGCTCGGCGATCACCTGCCCGCGCGTCACGCGATCGCCGAGCTCGACGCTGACGCGCTCGAGCCTCCCGCCGATCTTCGCCGCGACCACGATCTCGCGCTTCGCCTCGAGCGTGCCGGCGAACTCGCGTCGCTCCTCGAGCGCGTCACGCGTGACCGCGACGACCTCCACGGCGACAGGCGCCGCGCTCCCCGTCCCCGCCGCCGGCGCGTCCGCGCGCGGCGATCGCTGCGCGAAAAACCACCCGCCGCCGACGACGAGCGCGACGGTCGTGAGCGTGACGATGAGCCCGCGAGCGGAGGAAGGCATGAGCCGGGCCTCGAGACCAAAGGGAGGTTCTACGCGAGCGAAGCGAGGCTCGTCGCGGGCTCGAGGGAGCCCAGTATAGGGGAAACGCCGAGCGACGACGGCGACGCAGGATGGCTCAGGCGTCGCTATAAGCTCTCAGGCCACAGCCGCGTCACGATCCTCACGAGCGCCATGCTGCTGAGGGGATACACCTCATCGCGCGCGCCCGCCCCGGGGATCCACCCGTCCGCCCGCGCGAACCGAACGAGCGCGGCGATCTGCCCGGGCCCGATGGCGACGTCGGCGCCGTCAGGGCGCGGCGCGTGCAGCAGGATGAAGCTCCCCTTGCGATCGTCCGCGCTCACGATCACGTGCAGCCGATCGCAGTCCGGGCAGCCGCGTACGCCGCGGCGATGCACGACCCAGCGCAGCGGCACGCCGTCGACGACGATCGTGCGACTGCCTCGTTTGGGATAGGTCACGCCCGGATCATACACGCGAGCCGACGCCGTAGGTCGGCGAGCCGCGGCGCGACTACTGCTCGACGCAGAGGATCGCCTTCGGCCCGTCGCAGCTGGCGACCTCGCAGTACCCCGGATCGCTCCAGCGCTCATCGAGCAGGTTGTTGTCCGTATTCGCGCCCTCACCGGCCTCCGAGCTCCAGCCGACGCAGTCGTCGACCTCCGCGAGCGTCCCGTCGTACAGCGTGTTGTTCCAGATCGTCGTGCCGCAGGTCTGGGGGTTGACGCTCGCCTCGCCGTGCTCGTCGACGTTGAGCGGGCGGTTCAGCGACCCATCGACCAGGTCCTCCCAGCTCGTCGCGACGAGCTCGCCGTCGGCGCGCACGTAGGGGTCCTCGGACTTGCTGAAGCGCGCTGCAGGCGTGGAGCTGCCCGAGGAGAGCCAAGCTAAGAACGTGCCCTCGTGCCCGGCCGCGACGGCGAACTCATCGCACTTCGCGTCGGCGCCGTCGAGCCCGCCGAGGTCGCCCATGAAGCCGCCGCTCGTGACGAACACCAGCTTGCCCGGGACGCACTCGCCGTCCACGCACACGTCGGCGCAGGGGCTGAAGCACGCGCCGCAGTGCTGCGGGTTGGTCGAGAGATCCGTCTCGCACACATCGTCGGGGACCTCGCTGCAGTCCGCGCTCGGGTACGCGCAGGGGAGCGCCTCGGTCTCGCCGACGGTCGTCATGACCTGCCCCGTGGGCGAGGAGCTCGACGAGGAGCCGCTGCTTGAAGAGCTGCTCGTCGTCACGTCGCCGCTGCTCCCGTCGGTCGGGCTCGCGGTCTCTGACGTCGCGCCGCCGCTATCGACGAAGCACGCGCCCATGGCGATCGAGAGGCAAGCCGCTGTGATCGACCGCGCGGCCGCGCGCTTCGTGACTGTGCAAGTAAACACGCTCTCGCTCGTCTCCCCCGGGCAGCCTACCCCGAGCGGCGCGGGTTGCCCAGCGATCGGCGAAGCGACGCGCGCGCGCGCAGCGGAGTAGAACCTGTTGAATCGGTCAGGGCGCCGAGCCGGCGAGGTCACCGAGCGCGCCGGGCACCACGTCGACGAGCGGAGCGCCCGCCGCGAGCCCGCATGACTCGGAGACCACGAGGTCAACGAGCTGGGAGCCCGTCGCGTCGAGCCCGACGAGGCCCGCGTCTGCCGTGCGCGCGATCCCGACGACGCTCGCCTCGAGGGTCGCTACGCGCTGCAAGGTCGCGCCCTCGACGTCCATGGTCCACACGCGACCGCCCTCGATGACCGTGAATTCGCCGCCCTCCCCGGTCTCGACCAGGTCGACATCGTCGGCGATGTCCTCGGGCAGCGTCGTGCAGCCGCCCTCGGACGACGCGATGTTGCCGTCGAGCGCCCAGATCCTGCACAGCTCGTCGGTGTTGGGCGCGATCGCGAACGCGAGGCGGCGGCCGTTTGAGCTCGAGATCGCGGCGGCTCGGAACTCGCGGTCCGGGTGCCACTTCCCGCGCGGGCGCGCGGTCGCGTTGCCGTTGACGATGACGGCGCGGGATTGCCCGCGCTCGCGATCGATCTGAAAGCCCATCAGGCCTTCGAAGTCGGTCTGGTAGAGCCCGTCGACCTCGACCGGCAGCTTGGGCGCGTCGACGGTCTCGGCGACGGTCAGGGTGCCGATGAGCTCGTAGCTCGAGCCGTCCTGGGCCGCCATGAACAGCGTCGAGGCGCCGGCGGCCTCGTCGTACTGCACGCCGTAGAGGTAATCGGGCGTGCCGAAGGGCGTCCGCGAGGTCGCGGTGACCAGCACCGTGTCGGAGGAGGGCTCGAGGATGTCGGTGTTCTCGCACTCGGGGACGCCGGGGAAGCAGTCGGGGTCGCTCGCGCAGTCGGTCTCGCCGAGCTGACGCAGGCCGCTGCGGTTGATGCAGCTCGCGCCGTCGGGCGTCCACTCGGCCTCCTTGACGAGCCAGCCGGGGTGCGAGTGCTGGTGGTCGTTGTAGCCGAAGGGGTCGCCGACGTAGATGCGCGTGCCGTTGAGCGTGTGCGGCGTGCCGTCGCCGGCGTAGTCAGCCCGGACCATCCGCGTGCAGGCCTGGTGCGACCACCCCCGCTCGCCGTACTGCTCGCGATAGGACCACTCGATACACTTGGCGATCGCCGCCTCGCGGCACGCCATCGTGATGGTCTCTGGGTCCTCCGAGATCCACGCGCCGGTCTCGTAGTCCCACTCGCCGTTGACGAGCAGCACGGGCACCGACTCGCCGGCTCCGTTGACGCAGACGTCGGTGTGCTTCTCGCTCCACGCGCCGTCCTGCTCGACCTCGTAGGCGAGCTCGTAGTGATCGAGCATGCCGCCGAGGTAGGCCGACTGCCCGAGGTTGATCGCGCGCTCGATCCACAGGCGCGAGCGCTGCCCCTGATCGTTCTCGTAGGTCAAGACGACCGGGAAGGCCTCGGGCCCCCCGCGCTCCTCGCCGCCGACGACGTAGCGCAGCGCCCGATCCTCGCCCTGGATCGAGAAGCTCTCGATCACCTCGCCCGCCTGGTTCTGCGCCGAGACCAGCCCGACGCCGTTGACGACCCCGCCCTCGAGCAGCGCGCCGTTCATCATCAGCCCGTTCATCATCAGCCCGTTGACCGCGACGCCGTTGAGGAACAGCCCGTTCATCATCAGCCCGTTCATCTGCGCCGAGTTGTCGTGCGAGAGGCGAAAGCTCGCGGCGCGGATCTCGTCCACGCACTCCTCGGGGAGCGCCTCGGAGCCGCACGCGGCGAGCAGCGCGGCGCTGACGCCAAGCACGGCGGCGCGGTGTCGAGTCATTTTGCTACGTCGGGGCATGTCGGCTCCTACATGTTGAAATTGTCGACACAAATCTAGCAGTTACGACCGCCGACGAGTTTTCTTCGGCTCCGAGCGATCGAGCCGCGTGAGGTCGCTACTTCAGCGGTTGACCCACGCCGACGCCTCGCGTCGTTCCGCTCCACGCCCGTCGAGCCCGGCGCATCCACGCGCGGGCGCGGCCGCGCGTCTGTCGGCGCTCTGTCCACCCTGAGCCCACGAGCAGCCTCTATGAACAAGACCGCCCTCACGAGCACGACCGCGGCCCTCGCCGCGCTCACGACATTGATCGGATGCCCGGCAGGCGCCGCGCCCCCGCCCGAGCCATCCCCGACGCCAGCGCGAGACGACGCGCGAGACGACGCGCGAGACGACGCGCGCGACGACGCGATCGAGCCGCGCGCCGACGCGACCGCGACCGCGACCGCGACCGCGAGTCACGGGGCGAACGCGACGGCCGTCGCCGGTGGACCCGACACGGCGAGCGCGCCCCCACGCCGACAACAACGCTGGCTCTATCGCCACAGCCCGCGGGCGCTCTCCTTCGAACTCGGGGTGTTCGGCGGCGCGCTGTTCCCCAGCAGCGACCACGAGCTGTTCAACGCCTACGAGCAGTTCGAGAGCGGCGACACGCTGTGGCGTCCGTACAAGCCGGCCGCGCCGCTGATCGGCGCGCGCTTCGGCGTGTTCCCGCTGCGCTTCCTCGGCGGCGAGCTCGAGGGGGCGATCGCGCCGACGCGCGTCACGGAGGCGGACGGGAGCGTCGGCGCCCCAGCCATGCTCTACCGCTTCGGCGGGCAGCTGGTCGGGCAGCTGCCGTTTTGGTCCGTCGTCCCCTTCGTCATCGCCGGCGGCGGCGCGCTCGGGACTTCGGGGGCGCAGGGCGCCGACATCGATCCGAGCGTGCATTTTGGAGCAGGTCTAAAAGTACACATCAACGATCGCTGGCTCCTCCGCCTCGACGTCCGCGACAACATGGCGGCCCAGCGCGGCGTCCAGGAGGGCGCGACGCACTACCCCGAGGCGACGCTCGGCGTCGGGCTGCGGCTCGGCGGGCGCCCGCCCGAGCCGGCGCGGGACAGCGACGGCGACGGCTATCTCGACGACGAGGACGACTGCCCCTACGACCCCGAGAATTTCAACGGCTACGAGGACCTCGACGGCTGCCCCGAGTACGACCGCGACGGCGACGGCTTCTTCGACGTCCAGGACGCGTGCCCGGATGTCCCCGGCGTCGCGCCGGACGGCTGCCCCGAGCACGACCGCGACGGCGACGGCTTCCTCGACAGCGTCGACGCCTGCCCCGACGTCCCCGGCGTCGAGCCGGACGGCTGCCCGATCCCCGATCGCGACGCCGACGGCTTCCTCGACCCCGACGACGCCTGCCCCGACGAGCCCGAGACGCGCAACGGCTACAAGGACGACGACGGCTGCCCCGACGTGCTGCCGAAGCTGCCAGACAACACGATCGGCCGGATCCAGGGGATCTACTTCGAGTTCGACTCCGCGAAGATCAAGCCGCGCTCGCGCCCGGTGCTCGATCGCGCGGTCGAGGTCCTGCGAGAGCACACCTCGATCCGGATCGAGATCAGCGGCCACACCGACAGCAAAGGGACGCCGACGTACAACCGCGCGCTGTCGGAGGCGCGCGCCGGATCGGTGCGCGACTACCTCGTCTCGCAGGGTGTCGACCCGAACCAGCTGGAGACGCGCGGCGCGGGCATGGACGAGCCCGTCGCGAGCAACGCGACCGCGCACGGCCGCGCGAAGAATCGCCGGATCGAGTTCACGATCATCGTTCAGTAGGCCGGCGCCGCGTGTGCTGCCGGCCAGCGGCCGCGCGCGGATTCGACCGACGCGCGCCCTCGCGGCAAACCGTGCTGAGCGGGCGGCTCGACGCCGAATAAGTAGCGGAGAACGCACGCGCCGCGGCCTCAACGACCGCGCGCAACGACGCGCTTTTACCCAGCC
Organism: Polyangia bacterium; assembly: GCA_030430565.1. Taxonomy (GTDB): domain Bacteria; phylum Myxococcota_A; class Polyangia; order Nannocystales; family Nannocystaceae; genus JACKDW01. The sequence goes on along the minus strand of JAUIKS010000001.1, from coordinate 133,312 downwards.
GCGCGATTCATCGGAGTCGGGACGTAGCAACAATCGGCGACGCTTTGTTCGTACAATCGTCGAGAGAGGCAGCGGCGCGATGCTCGAGGAACAACCGATTCTCCTTGTCGAAGACGACCTCGTCGGGGTCATGACGGTGAAGCGCGCGTTCCGACAGCGCGGCGTTTCGAACCCGCTCTACACCGCCGGGAACGGGATCGAGGCGCTCAAGCTGCTGGAGAAGACGACGGACGCGGACGAGGCGGTCACGCGCCCTGGGCTGATCCTGCTCGACCTCAACATGCCGCTGATGAACGGGATCGAGTTCCTGACGAAGCTGCGCGAGCGGAGCTTGTTCCAGACGATCCCGGTGGTCGTGCTCACGACCTCGCGCAACGACACGGACCTAGAGCGCTGCTACCGGCTCGGGATCTCCGGGTACATCGTGAAGCCGGTGCGCTTCCACGCGTTCCTCGAGGTCACCCGGGCCCTCGAGGAGTTCTTCACGCTCTGCGCGGTCCCGCGAAAGTTTCCGGAGTAGCGCGCCGTGTTCGAATTCTTCGCCAAGCTCTTCGACACCGCGGACTTCCCGGCGCGGTGGTACTGCGGCAACTGGTCGTCCGGGCTCGGCTGGATGCACATCATCAGCGACTGGCTGATCTGGGGCGCGTACATGTCGATCCCGATCGCGCTGGTCTACTTCCTGCGTCGCCGCGAGGGGGACTTCCTGTTCCCGCGGGTGCTCCTGCTGTTCTGTGCGTTCATCGCCGCCTGCGGCACGGTCCACCTCGTCGAGTCGCTGATCTTCTGGTACCCGGTCTACCGGCTCTCGGGGCTCGTCAAGCTGGTCACGGCGATCGTCTCGTGGCTCACGGTCGCCGCGCTGATCCGCCTCGCGCCCTCGGCCGTGAAGATCCCGGGGCTCCTGAAGATGAACGACGCGCTCACGCGGCGGAACCAAGAGCTGGACGAGTACGCGCACGTCGTCTCGCACGACCTCCGCGCGCCGCTGCAGGGCATCGCGCTGCTCGCCGAGTGGATCGCGGAGGACTCGCGAGACAAGCTCGACGAGGAGAACCTCGAGCGCCTCGAGCTGCTGATGAACCGCGTGACGCGGATGGGCAACCTCGTCGACGGGATCTTGGAGCACTCGAAGATCGGGCTCTCGCGCGTCCCGACCGAGGATCTCGACTCGCGTCGGCTCGTGACGCAGACCGTCGAGCTGCTCATGGTCCCCGAGACCATCACGGTCACGATCGCCGACGAGTTACCCACCGTCCGCTACAACCGGCAGCACCTCTCGCAGGTGTTTCAGAACCTGATCGGCAACGCGGTCAAGCACATGGGCGACACGACGGGGCGCGTCGAGGTCTCGGCCGCCGATCTCGGGCCGATGTGGGAATTCAGCGTGTCAGATACGGGGCCCGGGATCGCGCCGGAGCACTTCGAGCGCATCTTCAAGATGTTCCAGGTGCTGAGCGCCGAGTCGGAGAGCACGACCAGCGGGATCGGGCTCTCGATCGTCAAGAAGATCGTCACGCAGTACGGCGGCGAGGTGCGCGTCCGCTCGACCCTCGGCGAAGGCGCGACCTTCAGCTTCACGATCCCCAAAGATCTCTCGATCCACGACCGGATCTCACGCGCTGACGCGGCTCTCGTCGAGCACCTCCGCGACAAGCCCGGGTAGCCGGTGGAGCTGATGCTTCTGCAGCACTCGGCTCGCGCCGAGCCGCTTCGCCTCGTCGAGCAGCGAGGACGACTCGAGGCCCGAGCACACGATCACCGGGAGCGCCCCGAGCCGAGCGCGGACCGCCTTTAAGAACTCCAGGCCGTTCGTCTTGGGCATCAGCAGATCGACGACCACGCACGCGGGCGGCTCGTTCTTGCGCAGCCACTCGAGGCCCTCGGCCGCGGTCGCGAACAGGACGGCGGCATAGCCCGCCCGCGAGATGTGCTGACGGATCAAGAACCTCGTCGCGGCCTCATCGTCGATGATGACGACCAGCGGGCTGTCGGTCGCGTCGATCGAATTCGCCGGCTTGTTCCGCTCGGGGCCGCCGGGGTGCACCTTCAGCAGGCCGCGCCTCCGCCGGGGTAGGTGCGCCTCCGCCCACTTGCTGAGCACCAGCGTCCGCAGGCCGTCGAGGCAGTCGAGCACCTCGGTGATCGTCTGCGGCCGCCGCTCGGGCGCCTTCTCGAGCATCCGGAGCACGAGCACGTCGAGCGCCCGCGGCACCCAGCGGGTCGTGCTGCGCGCGCGCAGCGACGGCGCCGGCGAGACGAGATGCGCGCGCAGGTAGTCCTGCGCCGACTCGCATTCGAAGGGGAGCTCGCCGGCGAGCAGCTCGTAGAGCAGGACGCCGAAGCTGTAAATGTCGGAGCGCCGATCGACGCGCGCGCCGGAGATCTGTTCTGGCGACATCGCGTAGGGCGTGCCGATCGAGCGCCCCGGCGGGGTCACGCACACGCCGCGCGTCATCGTCCTGTGCTTGGCCTCGTCGACCTGCGCGACGCCGAAGTCGAGCAGCCGGACATCGAACTCCTCGCGCGCCCCTGGCTTCTTGGCCAGGAAGATGTTCTCGGCCTTGACATCGCGATGGACGACCCCGCTCGCGTGCGCCAGGTTCAGCGCGCTCCCGCACTGCTCCACGATCTTGAGCACGTCGAGGATCTGCAGCGTCCCGGCGCGCGCGACTCGATCCGCGAGCGACTCGCCCTCGAGGAACTCCATCACGATATACAGGCCGACGTCCGGGTGCTCACCGAAGTCGAAGACCTCGATGATGTTGGGGTGATAGAGCTTCGCCTGGATCCGGACCTCGCGACGAAACCGCGAGGCGACATCGGCGTCGTCGCGGAACTCGGCCTGCAGCACCTTCACGGCGAGGTCGCGCGGGATCTTCGTGTGGCGGGCGCGGTACACCTCGCCGACCCCGCCCGCGCCGACGAGGTCGACGAGCCGGTAGCGCTCATCGAGGACTATCCCGGCCAGGCTCCTCGACGATAACGGGGCGACGTCCTCGATGAGGACGGCGCCATCGCTGCCGCAGAAGCGGAGCGCGTCTTCGTACACCATTCCACAGACCGGACACCGCTGCATACCAACGATCAGTATAATCCTATTTGTATTGGCCGCGCTCTCATGACATCCCGCAGTTTGGTGCGCGCGCGCCTGGGCTGACATCGCAAACACTTCCGGGACCACCTTGAATCCGCGGCCACCGACGCGGTCGTTCGCACGAAACCGCGCGTATCATGAACAAAAATACATGTTCCTGGAGAAACCTCCCGGACCGCAGCCCATCACCGATTCACGATACGCGCGGCGACGCCTCGTAGAGCGCGGGCGACGTTCTTGATAGATTTTATCTGCTGTCTTCAGGAGCAGCTTTAATCGACGTATGGAAAAACTCGAGAGTACCACCGTCGCGTGGCAGGCTGAGCGCGCCGCGTGGCAGGCTGAGCGCGCGGAGCTCATCCGGCAGCGCGATCAGCTCGACAGCTTCTGCCAGCGGCTCGCGCACGACTTCAAGGGGGCGGTTCACAACATAGCGATGCTCGCCGAGATGCTCGCCGCGGACCTGCCCGCGGACTCCTCCGAGGAGTTCCGCTTCGGCTTCGACCTGCTCCAGCGCGCGTCCTACGTCGTCTCGCACACCGTGAGCAACCTGCGCGCGTACGTCTCGATCGATCGGCGCCCGCTGAGGCGCGGGCGCGTGCCGCTCCGACGCGTCGTCGCGGACGTCTTGGACGAGATGATCTCGCAGCAGCCGGACTGCGCGGAGTTCATCGTCACGGCGCCCGACGCCACGCTGCTCACGGACCACGACGACCTGCGCGCGGTCCTGCTGCAGCTCCTCGACAACGCGTACAAGTTCCGCGGCGAGGCGACCCCGCGCGCGATGATCCGCGTCGATCGTGATTCAACCGGGCTGTGCCTCGAGGTCGCGGACAACGGCATCGGGATCGAGCCGCAGTACCGCGAGCGGGTCCTTGAGCCATTCGAACGGCTCCACAGCCGCGACGAGTACCCCGGCGCTGGGCTCGGGCTGGCGATCTGTCAGCGCGTGGCGCTTCGTCACGGTGGGCGCCTCGAGCTGGCGACGAGCGAGCTTGGCGGGCTCGCGGCGCGGCTGTGGTTGACGAGTCCCGACACGAGCGCTCACGGATCGACCACGCCATGAATTCGTTTCGCCCGCTCCCCGGGTTCCAGATCGAGTCGCTCGTCCGCACGGGCAGCCGCTCAGCCCTGTATCGCGGACGCCGCCTCGCGGACGGCGCGGGCGTGCTGCTGCTGCGCCTGCGGGAGGGTCGCGCGACCCTGCGCGCGCGCCAGCGCCTCGATCGCGAGCGCCGGGTGCTCGCGGAGCTCGAGCACCCCGCGATCGCGCGCTTGCTCGAGGTCGTCGAGGATGGGAGCGAGGCGTGCTTGGTACTCGCGGATCCGGGCGGCGAGCTGCTCGCGCAGGCCTACCCCGCCGGCTCGATCTCGTTCGACGACTTTCTCGAGCTCGCCAGGGCGCTCGCGCGCGCGCTCGCGGTCGTGCACGACGCGGGCTACGTCCACCGCAACATGAAGCTGGACAGCGCGTTCGCGGATGTCTCGACCGGCTCGATCACGCTGCTGAACTTCAGCCTGGCGACGCGGATGGGCGACGCGCCGCGGGCCGCGTCGGACCGGCTCATGGGGAGCCCGGCATACCTCGCGCCCGAGCAGTCGGGCCGCGTCGCGCTCGGCGTCGATCGAAGGACCGATCAATACGGCCTCGGCGTGACGCTGTATCAGCTGCTGTGCGGGGAGCTGCCCTTCCCCGCCGACGATCCGGTCGAGCTGGTGCACGCGCACATCGCCCGCGAGCCGGTGCCGCCGTCGGCGTTTCGCGACGGGATCCCCCCGGCGCTCGACGCCGCGCTGCTGCGCCTGCTCGACAAGGATCCGACGCGCCGGTACCCGAGCTTGGCGGCGTTCGTGCAGGCGCTCGACGCGATGCGCTCAGACGCGCCGGCGCTGGAGCGGCTCCCCGCCCCCGCGCCGCTCTCCTCGCCGCGTCGGCGGGGCGCCGCCTCGCGCACGGTGGAGATCCACGCCGCGCGCCTCTTCGATCACGAGGCGGTGCTCAGGGCCGCGCAGGAGATCTCGAGCGAGCTCGTGCTCGAGAACCTGCTCGAGAAGCTGCTGTGGATCCTGCTGGTCAACTCGGGGGCGCGACGCGCCGTCATCCTGCTAGCGAGCGACGGCGAGCTCTTGGTCGAGGCGCACGGCGGCGTCGGGGAGCCGCCCGAGGTGCTCTGCGGCGTCGCGCTCGAGGACTTCGAACACGTGGCGAGCGGGGTCGTGACGGACGCCGCCCGCGAGCGCGCGGCGGTCGTGCTGGCGGACGCGCAGGCCGACCCGCGCTACGCGGGCGACGCCCACATCGCGGGCGCGTCCGTCCGCTCGCTCTTGTGCGCGCCGATTCAGCGACACGGCGCGCTCATCGGCATGATGTACCTCGAGAACGACCTGATCCCCGGGGTCTTCACGGTGCAGCGACACGCGCTGCTCAGCCAGATCGGGGTCTTGGTCGCCAACGCGATCGCCAACGCGCGCCTCTACGACGAGCTCGATCAGGCGCGCCGCGCCGCGATCGCGGCCGACGAGATCAAGACGCACTTCCTCCTGTCCATGAGCCACGAGCTGCGCACGCCGCTGAACGCGATGATCGGCTTCACCGAGCTGCTGCGCGACGAGCTCGAGGAGCTCGCGCCAGGGCGCTTCTCGGACGTGCTCTCGGCGCTCACGAGCTCCGGCGAGCGGCTCGTGCGGAGCTTCTCGAACATCCTCGAGTACTCGCGCGTCCGCGCGGGCGAGGTCACGCTGCACGAGCGCGCGTGTGACGTGCGCGCGCTCGTCACGAAGCTCGTCGACGGGGCGCGACCGATCGCCGACGCCCACGGCAACGAGCTCGCGCTGACGAGCGCCGAGGAGCTGCCGGCCGCGCGGCTCGACGAGGACAAGCTGCGTTTTGTCCTCACCGGCCTGCTCGACAACGCGTGCCGCCTGACCCGCGACGGGCGGGTCCGCGTCGAGCTCGCGCGCGGCGGCGAGGGGCGTCGGCGGCTGCGGATCACGGTCACCGACACCGGCCCCGGCATCTCCGACAGCGTCCGCGCGCGGCTGTTTGAGCCGTTTATGCAGGCCGACGGCTCGCCGACGCGGACGCACGAGGGGTGCGGGCTGACGCTCGCGATCGCCTCGCGCTTCTGCGAGGCCATGGGCGGCGCGCTCACCGTGGAGCCAGGGGACACGTCGGGGGCTCGCTTCATCGTCGACCTTCCGCTTCGGCAGGTCGAGTGAGGGCGCGCTCGCGCGCGCGTCGATACACTCGATCCGTGCACGCCCGACCGATGATGCGCGCGCTGGCGATCCTCACCGCGCTGACGCTGCTCGGCGCCTCGCTGCTCGCGCTGGGGCTCTCGCTGCTCGCGCTGGGCTCTTCGCTCGCGGAGCTGCTCGAGCCGAGCCGAGACCTGCAGGTGGTGCTCGCCGCCGACCCGCGAACGGATATCCCGATCGGGCTCGGCCTCGGCGCGCTGGCCCTCGTGACAGGCGCCCTCGGGGTCTGGGTGCTCCGGCGGGCGTCGAGCTCGACGTCGCGACGCGAGCGCCGGGCCTCGCGCGCCGCTGAGATGGACACGCCTACTTCAGACCGAGGACCGCGGGCGGCTCCGCGTCCGCGCTGAAGAATCGGTCGCTGGCGACCAGCGCCGGCATCTGGCCGAGCGGGACCGCGGGCCAGATCAGCACGTCGACGCCCGGGGAGCACTGGACCTGCTCGATCGGCTCCACCGCGTCGGCCAGCCCGAGCGCCTCGATGATCGCGTGCGTGCGCTCCTCGACCTCGAGCTCATACAGCTCCCACGGCGGGTGCAGCATCTGCGCCTCGTGGGTGCCCGCGCGCCGGAGGCTGTACAGCGGGTAGCGCTCGACCAAGAAGAACAGCAGCGAGGAGGGGTCGCGCTCGTGACCGGTGAGCGGCTGGCCGCGCGCCCCCCAGATCGAGTGACGCCGTCCGTCACCGAGCTTGGCGCGACACGAGGGCCGCTCGCGCGAGCGGCCGCTCACGACGGGCTGGTAGCGGTAGGGCATGCCGTAGAGCCAGCGGCCGAACCACGTCGCGAGGTGGCTCGAGACGAGGTTGCGCAGGAAGAATACGCCCGCGCGATCACCTGCCCGAACGTACAGCCGGATGTTGATCTGCGGGTAGCTGTGGGCGACCGGCAGGCGCCAGCGGCCGCGGAGCCGCATCTCGTGCATGCGGAAGGAGACGACGCTGAGGTAGGCCGCCCCCTCGTGGTGATCGAGCTCGACGCCGGGCGGGAGGCGAGCGGCGAGCGCGGCCTCGTCGGTGACGCGATAGTGCTCGAAGATCGCGTGGTGCCAGCCGACGGTGAACAGCGGCGGGTCGGCGAGGCCGCTGCGCATGGCGAGCCGGCGCGCGGGCGGGATCAACGAGCTCACGGGGCGCGATGATAACAAGGGCGGCGCGCGCTCTTCGACGCGTCCGCGCGCGGCCGGCCGAGACGCGCGCGCGTGACCGGGAACTCGCGAGCGCCTGCGCCGTCTAACGGTTTGTGGTCCACAAGCGCGCATCCCTCGGCGTACAGGTCGCCGCCGCGCTCGCGGCCGCGCTGCTCGTGGCGCCGCCCGTGACGGCCGCGAGCGCGCTGGAGGTCGAGCGGCGCGCGGCCGCTGCGCCCGCGCCGTCGGCGTACTCGTCGCTCGAGTCAGCGCGAGCGGCCGCGGGGGCGCTCGAGCGGGAGGCCGCGAGCGCGGAGGATGACGATCGCGAGCGCGCGCTCGCGCTGCTCGAGGAGGCCTACGCGGTCCGCGTGCACGCAGGTCCCAAGCGACAGGCTCTTCGGGTCATCCAAAAAATCGAGCGCCTGCACGCGACGACCGAGCGCCTCGGGGTCGTGAGCTCCAGCGCGCTCGCGCGAGCCGCCGACGCCTACTGGCGGCGCCGCGAGCTCATCCTCACGGGGGTGGATGACACGCTCGACGCGGGCGCGCTGCGGCGTCACGCGGTCGGCTACCTCGCGCGCTACGGCGAGGACGGCTGGCGCGATCGCGAGCTGCTGGCGAAGCTGGAGATCGCCGAGCGCGACTGGCTGCGCTCGTGCCCGCGGCGCGGGTTCTTGGGGCTGTGCGTGACCTGGACGAGCACCGCGGCGCCCGCCCGCGCGGCGGCGAACGAGCGCCTCAACCAGAAGAGCGAGGAGGAGATCGTCGCGGCGCTGCGGGCCCAGCTCCGACGGTCGCTCGCGCCGGTGGTGCAGAAGCAACTCGAGCAGCGAGGGCGGCGCTTCGTGCCGAGCTCGGTGTTCGATCGGGCGCTCGCGCGGGAGGTCGCGCGCGCGCTGCCGAAGGCGCGCGTCGAGGCGCTCGCGCGCCTTCGATCGAGAAAGCCGGCGAAGACGCCCCGCCGCTGCGACGAGCTGCTCGGGCTGCCGCGTGAGCGGATCGTGGTGCACAAGCGCGACGAGGCCCTCGCCGCGTCCGCGCGGGAGCGCTTCGCGGAGCTCCGCGAGCTCGCGCGCCGTCGCTTCGAAGGTCTCCCTCCCGACCGTCGTCAGGCCCTCGACGCGGCGTTCAGCAAGATCGAGCTGTACTCGCTCGATGACGAATTCGAAGCGCTGCTGAAGGAGCGCGCGTTCGCGAACCTGCAATTCCACGTCGAGGAGTGGAGGAAAGACTCTGGGATCCCGCGCTGGGAGAAGGAGTACAAGGCGCAGGTCGAGGCCTACAACGAGTCGCGGCGACGCGTCGGCCTGTTCATCGAGCGGGCGATGAAGCTCGAGAAGCGCTACGGGGCGGTCGTCGCCCGCAAGCGAGACCCCGCCGGCGTCCTGCTCGCGGCCTCGCGCACGAGCGCCGTCGCGCTCGCGCTGGCCGCGTTGATGCGCGGCGCCATGATCCCGCGCGCGCTCAAGCGCGAGGAGCACCAGTACGCGCTGTGCGACGACCTCGTCGACCAAGCCGCGCCGCTCCGTAAGCTCGCGCGAAACGGGCTCACCTACTGCGTCGATCGAGCCACGTACTTTCAGTTCTTCACGCCGGCGAGCCGCTGGTGCGAGGAGCGGCTCACGCGGGCGGATCCCGCTCACTACCCGGCGCTGCTGGAGCTGTTCGGCACGTCACGGTACTACTGAAGTTAGCTGAGCTGACGAGGCGCGCGCGTCACTTCTTGCCGTGCTTGTAACCGGGCGGGTTTTCGAAGCCCGCGAAGATGTAGCCGCGGTCCTCGCCGTCCTCGATCAACCGGACCGACGCGTTCTTCGGGTTGGGCTCGCGCTCGAACCACTCGGGCGTGTAGTGCATCCAGGCCATGGTGAACGCGCGGTTGGTGGTGCCGTGGCCGACGACCACGATCGTCTCGACGCCGTGCTTGTGACGGTCGCGCTGGAACGTGCCGAAGGCCTGGTGCATGCGCGCGGCGACCTGCATCCGCGACTCGCCCATGGGCATGCGCGCCCAGATCTTGCCCTCGAAGGCCTTGCACTTCTGGTAGTGCGCCCACTCGGCGGGGTAGCGCTCGGCTCGCTCGTCGTCGCTGAGCCCGTCGAAGATCCCGAACTGCTGCTCGTGGAGCAGGAAGTGCTCTTTGCGATCGAGGAACCACGAGCCCCCCTTCGCGCGCTGGATCGGCTCGTCGTCGACGCGCTGAAGCGTCCGCGCCCGCGCGAGCACGCAGGCGCGCTCGAGCTCGTCGGCGGTCTGTCGCGTGCGCGTGTAGGGGCTGTGCCACAGCCGGATCGGGCCCATGTCGCCGCCGCGCTCGCGGTCGGCCTCCTCGGCGAAGTAGCGCGCCAAGAACTCGCCGGCGCCGCGGGCCTGAGCGCGCCCGTCCTCGGTCAGCTCGATGGCGTGGTCGGCTTTTCGCCGGTTGACGTCCCAATCAGCGTTGGACTCAGACATGCCGTGACGGACCAGGAAGATGCGCATGCCCAAGCAGTAACACTCGCCGCGCGTCAGCGGCACGCAGTTCGTGCGGCGCTCGCGTCAGCGCTCGAGCGCGACGCAGAGCGTGAGCAGCAGCGCCACGATCCCCGGGAGCCCGAGCCCGCAGAGCCCCGACAGCGGCGGGCTCGTCAGCCCCGACAGCGCGAGCGCCCCGCAGAGCAGCGCCACGAGCAGCGCGGCGAGCAGCGCGAGCTCGAGCGCGCGGGGGCGCGGGGCGCGACGTTCGATTGAATAGGACTCTTTGGACATATCACTCCTCGCGCAGCGCGACCGTGGGGTCGATCCGCGTCGCCCGGCGCGCGGGCAGGTAGATGGCGACGGCGGCGGCGAGCCCGAGCGTCAGCGCGGCTCCGACGAAGGCGACCGGGTCGTGGCCGTCGACCTCGAACAGCAGGCTGGAGGCCCAGGCGCCGAGCGCGAAGCTCACGAGCAGGCCCAGCAGCACGCCGAGCCCGACGAGCTGCATGCCGCGGACGAGCTCCCCCCGCAGCAGCGCGCGCGGGTCAGCGCCGAGCGCCATCCGGATCCCGAGCTCGCGGGTCCGCAGGCGCACGGAGAAAGTCATGAGCCCGTAGAGGCCGAGCGCCGCGAGCAGCAGCGCGAGCGCGCCGAGGCCCGCGAGCAGGGCCGCGCCGACGCGCAACGGCGCGAGCGAGCGACGCACGAGCGCCGCCAGCGGGCGCACGTCGTGCACGAACACGTCGCGCGCGGCCCCCTCGCCGTCGCCCTCGACCGCGCGCGTGATCGCGGCGCTCAGCGGCGCGCCGGCTCGGGCGCCGCGGATCGCGAGCGTGTAGCTCGCCACCGGCCATTGCCCAAGGGGCAGGTAGATCAACGGCGCCGGCTCCTCGGTGACGCTCCGCCACTTCGCGTCGCGCGTCACGCCCACGACCTCGACCTCGCCCTCGACCAGCTTGAAGCGCATCCGCTGCCCGACCGCGTCCTGCCCGGGCCAGCGCGCGGCGGCCATGGCCTCGCTGATGATCGCGACGCGGGGACGGGCGAGCGCGTCGGCGTCGGAGAAGCCCCGCCCGCGGGCGAGCTCGATCCCCATGACCTCGAAGTAGGCGGGCGAGACCACGGTCGTGTCCGTCAGCACGCCCTCGCCGTCGTCGACGTAGGTCGTGCGCATGAACGCGCCGCCGGTCAGCGGCGCCGACTCGGTGATGGCCGCGCGCTCGACCTCGGGGAGGCGGGCGACCGCGTCGAGCGCCTGGCGGGTGTGGGCGATGGCGCGCGCGCGCGCGGCCCTTCGAGCGCCGGCGTCGCGCAGGTCCGCGTCGCGAACTCGCGCGGCGCGGGCGTCGACGTCGGCGAGCGTGACGGGCTGTCGCTCGAGCGCCGCGCCCTCGAGCTCGGCCTTCTGCAGGCTGTGCGCGACCAGGCCGGCGCCGGCGAGCGCGACGAGGGAGAGCGCGACCTGGAGCACCACCAAGAGCGCACGCGCCCGCAAACCGGGGCCGCGCCGCGCGAGCCCGGCGGCGCCGCGCGTGCTCGCGCGCAGGGTCGCGGCGAGGCTCTCTCGGCGCACGCGGAGCGCCGGCGCGAGGCCGCACAAGAGCCCGGTGAGGGCGACGAGCGCGAAGGTGAACAGCGCGACCGAGACGTCGAGGCTGATGTCGACGTCGTCGAAGAACGCCCCAGCCGGGCGCAGGGACCACACGAGATCGCGGATCCACAGCGCCGCGATCACGCCGCCGACGCCGCCCAGCCCCGCGAGCAGCAGCGACTCGGTGAGCAGCTGGCGGACGATCCGCGGGGAGTCGGCGCCCAGCACTCGACGCATCGCGATCTCGCCCTGACGCGCGCTCGCGCGGGCGAGCATGAGGCTGGCGACGTTGGCGATCGCGATCAGCAGGATGCAGCCAGCCACGATCATGAGCGCGACCGCGGCGCGCACCACGGAGCCGCGCAGGTTGGGGTCGATGCGCGAGCGCGCGAGCGGGACCAGCGTGACGCTGCGCCCGGCGTTCTCCTCGGGGTAGCGCGCCGCGAGCTCGGCCGCGCGCGCGCGCAGCTCGTGCTCGGCCCGCGCGCGCGAGACCCCGGGGGCGAGCCGCGCGATGACGTAGAACGCGAGCATGCGCCGCTGCGCGAGCCAGCGCGGGTCGTTTAACGTGACCTGCGCCATCGACCAGGGGACGTAGACGTCGATGGAGAGCCCGCGGCGCGCCGCGTTGAAGCGCGGGGGCGCGACGCCGGCGATGGTCACAGGCTGACCGTTGAGCCAGGCGCGCTGGCCGACGAGCTCGGAGTCGCCGCCGAGCGCCCGCCAGTAGTCGTAGCCGAGCAGCAGCGCCGGGGCCTCGTCGCCGCCGCCCGTCGCGCGCGGGAGCTGCCCGAGCGCCGGCTCGACGCCCAGCAGCTCGAGGTAGTTGTCGCTGATGAGGTAGCCCTGCACGCGGCCGTCGCCGCGGGCGTCGGGCGCCTCGGGCTCGCGCGAGAGCTCGAGGTCGGCGGTGATCGCCGCGCCCTCAGCCAGCGTGATCACGTCCTCGAGCTCCGCGAGCGCCCGCGCGTTGAGGTGCGAGAGCGGCAGAAAGCCCGGGTTCTCGGGATCGTCGGTGTAGATCTTGACGAGCTCCGCGGGCGCCTGGACCGGCGCGGGGCGCAGCAGGATCGCGTTGACCAGGGAGAACACGGCCGTGTTGACGCCGATCGCCAGCGCCAGCGAGACGAGCGCGACCACGGTGAAGCTGGGCGCCCTCGCCAGCGCCCGCAGGCCGAACCGTATGTCGCGCACAACCCCGCTCATCAGGCCGCCTCCTCTCCCCTATCCGCGCCGTCGCCGTCTGGGTTGGAGGAATCGCGCGCGCCGCTCTCGCGCACGACGCGGCCGTCGAACAGCCCGATCGTGCGCGCGGCGTAGCGCGCGTAGCGGGGGTCGTGGGTGACCATGCAGATCGTCGCGCCGCCGCGATGCAGCTCGCGCAAGAGGCCCATCACGAGCTCGCCGTTGACCGAGTCGAGGTTGCCGGTCGGCTCGTCCGCGAGGATGATCGTCGGCTCGCCGACGATCGCCCGCGCGACCGCGACGCGCTGCTGCTGACCGCCGGACAGCTGGCTCGGGCGGTGACGGGCGCGGTGCGTCATCTCGACGCGGTCGAGCGCGCCCTGGACCCTGCGACGACGCTCACGCGCGGCGACCCCGGCGTAGACCAGCGGCAGCTCGACGTTTTCGAACACGTCGAGCTCGTCGATGAGGTTGAAGCTCTGGAAGATGAAGCCGATCTCGCGCGCGCGCGTTCGCGCGCGCTCGCGCGTGCTGAGCTGCGTGACCGGGCGCCCGGCGAGCTCGTAGACGCCGCGCGTCGGCGTGTCGAGCAGCCCCAGGATCGACAGCAGCGTCGTCTTGCCCGAGCCGGACGGCCCGGCGATCGAGACGAACTCGCCGCGGGCGATCTCGAGGTGCACGTCGACGAGCGCGTGGATCTCGAGCTCGGCGGCGTAGAACACTTTCTCGACGCCGCGCAGCGCGAGGATTGGGGTCGCGCGCGCGCGCGGCGGCTGTTCGCTTGGGGATGGTTCGGGCACAGACGTATCCTTCGCCGCGCGGGCCGCAGGTGTCCACGTCTCTCCTCGCAAGATCCGTGCCCCTCCCACGCCGGGGTCTACGAGCGAGGCGCCTCGAGGTGACCTGATTCGGTGACCGGTTGTGGGATCCGTGATCCCGGATCCGAACACCCGCGTCCGGGGACCTCCGCGCGTTCGACTACACTCGGCCAGAGCCCGCTGTATGCCGCCTCGAGACCCCGGCTCCGCACCTCGCCCTGACCCGGCGGACAAGCCCGCGCACGCCCGCGCGCGCGCGCGTCCGCGGGTGCTGATCGCCGACGACCAGCGCGACGTCCTGACCGCGCTGCGCCTGCTGCTGAAGGGCGAGGGCTACGAGGTCGTGACCGCGACCTCGCCGGCGGGCGTGCTCGCGGCGGCGAGGGACGGCGAGCACGAGGCCGCGCTGATCGACCTCAACTACTCGCGCGACACGACCTCGGGCGACGAGGGCCTGGACCTGCTGACGCAGCTGCGAGGTCTCGACGCGACGCTGCCGGTGATGGTGATGACCGCCTGGAGCTCGGTCGCGGGCGCGGTCGAGGCGATGCGCCGCGGCGCGCGAGACTACATCGCCAAGCCCTGGGACAACGAGCGGCTGCTCGCGCAGCTGCAGACGCAGGTCGAGCTGTGCCAGGCGCTGCGGCGCAGCCGACGGCTCGAGCAGCACAACCGGCTGCTGAGCCGCAGAAACGCGCCGACGATGATCGCGTCGGCGCGCGCGATGCAGCCGGTGCTCGAGCTGATCACGCGGGTCGGCCCGTCGACCGCGAGCGTGCTGATCACGGGCGAGCACGGGACCGGCAAGGAGGTCGTCGCCCATCACCTGCACGCGGCCTCGGAGCGCGCCGAGCAGCCGCTGGTCACGGTCAACGCCGGCGGGCTGCCGGACGGGGTGTTCGAGAGCGAGCTCTTCGGCCACGTGAAGGGGGCGTTCACCGACGCCCGCAGCGTGCGGGTGGGCTGCTTCGAGCTCGCCGACGGCGGCACCCTGTTCCTCGACGAGATCGCCAACATGCCGCCGGGGCAGCAGGCCAAGCTGCTGCGCGTGCTGCAGACCGGCGAGTTCCGCCCGGTCGGCTCCTCGCGCGTGCGCCGAGCGGACGTGCGCGTGATCGCGGCGACCAACGCCGACCTGCAGGCTGCGGTCGCGCGCGGCGAGTTCCGCGAGGATCTGCTGTACCGGCTCAACACGGTCGAGCTGCACCTCCCGCCGCTGCGCGAGCGCGCCGCCGACATCGCGCCGCTGACCGATCACTTCCTCGCCCGGCTGCTGCGCCGCTACGGCAAGACGCGGGCGATCCACGGGCTCACGCCGGCGGCCCGCGCCGCGCTCGAGCGACACCCCTGGCCCGGCAACGTCCGCGAGCTGGAGCACGTGCTCGAGCGCGCGGTGCTGATGTGTCAAGGCGCGATGATCGAGCCGGGCGCGCTCGGGCTGCGGAGCGCCCGCGCCGGCGCCGGCGATCCCCGCACCAACAAACATGCCCTCGAAGACATGACTTTAGAAGCGGTCGAGCGGCACCTGATCCAGCGCGCGCTCCGGCGCTGCGAGGGCAACGTCAGCCAGGCGGCCGAGCGCCTCGGGCTCAGCCGCAGCGCGCTCTACCGCCGGCTGCAGCGCCACGGGCTCTCGGGGGCGCAGTGACCGAGGGCGCGCGCGCGGGCCCGGTCCCGCGAGCGAGCGCCGACGCGGCCGAGCGCGGTGAGCTGCGACACGGCGCGCGCGTGCTGCTGCTCGCGCTCACGGCCGCCCTGCCCGCGCTGCTGTGCGCGACCTGGCTGCTGTGGCGCGACGACGCGCAGGCGCTCTCGATCAAGCTGCGCGTCACCGCGAGCGCGCTGCTCGTGTGCTGCTTCGCCGGCGGGCTGCTCGCGCTGCGCGGTCAGGTCACCCGCCCGCTGCGCACGCTCGCGAACCTGCTCGGCGGGCTGCGCCGCGGCGACTACTCGCTGCGCGCCCGCGGAGCCCGGGTCGACGACGACCTCGGCCTCGCGCTGCACGAGCTCAACGCGCTCGCGACCATCCTCCGCGAGCAGCGGCTCGGCGCGCTCGAGGCCACCGCGCTGCTGCGCGCGGTCATGGCCGAGATCAACGTCGCGGTCTTCACCTTTGATCAGGCCGGCGAGCTGCAGCTCGTCAACCAAGCCGGCGCGCGCCTGCTCGCGCGCCCGGAGGAGCGGCTGCTCGGGCTGCCGGCCCGCGAGCTCGGCCTCGACAGCTGCCTTCAGTGCCCGCCGGTGCACGTGATCGTCGCCAGCTTCCCCGGCGGCCTCGAGCACGGCGCCCCCGCGGGCGAGCGCCGCTGGGCGCTGCGCCGCAGCGAGTTTCGCCAGGGCGGTCGCCCGCACCAGCTGCTCGTGCTCTCGGACCTGAGCCAGGCGCTGCGCGACGAGGAGCGCGTCGCCTGGAAGCGGCTGATCCGCGTGCTCAGCCACGAGATCAACAACTCGCTCACGCCGATCCACTCGATCGCGGGCAGCCTGCGCCGACAGGCCGATCGTCAGCCGCCCGCGCCGGACTGGGACGAGGACGTGCGCGAGGGCCTCGACGTGATCGCGCGCCGGGCCGAGGGCCTGCGGCGCTTCATGGGGGAGTACGCTCGGCTCGCGCGGCTGCCCCCGCCCAACCCGCGGCGCTTCGAGGTCACGCCGTGGATCCGCCGACTCGCCGGGCTCGAGGAGCGCGTCTCGGTGGAGCTGCACGGGCCGCGCGCGCTGGAGCTCAGCGCCGACCCCGATCAGCTCGAGCAGGCGCTGATCAACCTGCTGCGCAACGCCGCCGACGCTAGCCTCGAGGCCGACGCCGACGCGCCCGCGGCCGTGCGGCTCGAGTGGCGGCGCGACGGCGAGCAGATCGAGTTCGCGGTCCGCGACCGCGGCCCCGGGCTGGCGAAGACCGCGAACCTGTTCGTCCCCTTCTTCACGACCAAGCCCGGCGGCTCCGGCATCGGCCTCGTGCTCGCGCGCCAGATCGCGGAGGGTCACGGCGGCAGCCTGACGCTGCGCAACCGCGAGGACGGGGGCGGCTGCGTCGCGCGGCTGCGGCTCCCGAGGATTGTCGCGGCGTAGCTCCACGCGAGCGCCGGCGAGCTGCTACCGTGCGCGCGCGCGCTCGCGCTCGCCAAACCATGTCGCCCTCCCCAACCTCGCTCCGCGCCCTCCTGCTGCTCTCGCTCCCCGCGCTCGCGCTCGCGCTCGCGCTCACCGTTCCCGACCACGCGCGCGCCGACTGCCTCGACGGTCGCCCGATCAACGCCGGGCACCGCGGCACCGGCAATTCGAAGGCCGACAACCCCTACCCCGAGAACACGATCCCCTCGCTGCTGCAGGCGATCGAGGAGGGCGCGACCAACGTCGAGTTCGACGTGCGGATGTCCGCCGACGGCGTGCCCGTGCTCATGCACGACAGCTCGCTCGAGGCGACGACCGACGGCGAGGGCTGCGTCTCCGCCCACACGGTCGCCGAGCTGCAGCAGCTCGACGCCGGCGCCGGCACGCCGATGGCGGGCGAGGGCGTCACCGTCCCCACCCTCGCCGAGGTCGTCCTGCAGGTCCCGATCGATCTCAACGTCGAGATGAAGTACGACGGCGGCGGCGCGTGCCCCGAGGTCAGCCGCGAGGAGTTCGCCGCGGCGGTGCTCGAGGTGCTGGAGGCCGACGATCAAGACCGCCTGCGCTCGATCAGCTCCTTCGACCTCATGCTGCTCGAGGCCGTGCGCGCCCAGGACCCCGACATCTACCTGGGGTACCTGGCGCTCACCGCCGATCTCCTGCCGCTCGCGGTCGAGGCCGGCTTTCAGGCGCTCAACCTCAACATCGCGAACGTGAACGCCGACGTGGTCGCGCAGGTCCACGCCGAGGGCCTGGAGGTCAACGTCTGGACGGTCGACGACCCCGTGGATATCGCCGACATGTTCGCGGCCGACGTCGACGCGATCATCACCAACGAGCCGCCGCGCGTCGAGGACGAGCGCGCGCTCCAGTGCGACGAGCTCGAGACCACCGGCGGCACCGAGACCACCGGCGAGCCCGGCACCACCGAGAGCGCCGGCACCACCGACAGCGGTGACATGTCGACAAGCGCAGGTGACGACGATGACGACGACGACGCGCCCGGGACCGACTCCGATGACGCGACCGACTCCGACGCTCTCGACGACGCCGAGGGCTGCGGCTGCCGCGGGGCGTCAGGCGATCGGCGCGGCGGTCTCGCGTGGCTGATAATGGCTGGCCTCGCGCTCGCGCGTCGGCGCCCTCGCTCGTCACGGTGAGAAGGTGACGAAGGTCTCGCCCTCGAGCCGCATCGCGCCGCGCTCGTGGGTCCCGAGCCAGACGTCGCCCTCGCGGTCGGCGTAGACGCTGTAGATCCGCGCGCCGTCCAGATCGTAGTAGCGCGCCGTCTCGCCGCGCACGCGCCAGACCCCGCGCTCGTAGCTCGCCATCCAGAGGTCGCCCTCGCGATCCTTCGCTATCGACAGGAAGTACGGCGCGTCATCGGAGCCCGCCCCGGTCCACTCTTCGACGCCTGGTGCGCTTGTGTAGCGAACCCGCGACTCGCCGTCGCGCGTCTCGGTGCCGGCCTCGACGTGAAACCGCTGTCGGCCGTTGCAGATCCAGAGCGCGCCCTGGTCGTCCTCGACGATCGAGCGAATGCCGAAGTCACCGCCGCTAGGCGTGCGCGTGAGCCCCTCTTCGTACATCCAGGCCAGCGTCTCGCCGTCCCAGCGAGCCAGCCCCAGCGAGGCCGTGCCGAACCAGACCGCCCCGCCGCGGTCGCGGTAGATCGAGTACAGCCCCTGCGGCTCGTAGCTCGCCCGCGGCCACGCGCGATCGAAGGCGCGCTCCCGCGCGGTCTCGGGGAACGTCAGCTGGTGCAGCATCTCGCCGTCCCATCGCAGCGGCCCCTGTCGACTCCACCCCATGCGAAACCACAGGTCGTCCGACTCCAGCGCCCACGACTCCTCGGTCGCGGCGGAGATCGGCAGGGTGAAGAACTCGCGGCCGTCGTAGCGCGCGACGCAGGAGCGCGCGTCAAAGTAGACTCGCCCGCGCGCGTCCTCGACGATTTCGATGATCTCGGTGTCGCACAGCCCGTCGGAGGTCGAGTAGCGGCGCAGCGCGCCGTCGGCGTAGGCGAACAGCCCGGCGTCGCCCCCCGCGAACCACACGCGACCGCGCAGGTCGCGATGAACCACGCGTACGCCGTCGGGGAGGGCCGCGACCGCGCGACCCAGGTCGCCCGCGGCCGAGTCGGGCGACGAAGGCTCGCCGGGGCTCTTCCTCGTCGGCTCGGGCGTCGCTACGGAGGGCGCGCACGCGAGCGCGCCCACGAGGAATAGCGCCAGTCGGTGCACAGCATCCCCTGCAGCGCTACTTCAGCAGCTCGCCGGGGCGGAAGTCGAAGGTGTGCGGGTGCACGACCTCCTTCGACGATCCCGTCTCGTCGAACTTCCACGAGTGGATCTGCTCGAGCGCGCACTTCTGAAGCGTCTCGTCCTTAAGATCACCGTTGGGGTCGATCTCGACGTTGGTGACCCCGCCGTCGCCCGCGATCGTGATCTGGACGATCAGCTTGCCCGTGGGCGCGTCCTTCTGCTCCGCGAACTGCGTCGTGTAGCAGTCGACGACCGTGTGGGTGCGGTAGTCCGCGGTCTCCTGGAAGTCCTCGAAGGACAGCGGATCGCCGCCCTCCTCCTCGTCGTCATCGTCGTCGCCGACGTCGCCGGCGCTGGTGTCGCCTGTCTCTCCGGCCTCATCGGGCGGCTCGCTCTCGGGCGGCTTCTTGCAGCCAGGGAGCGCGACGCCGAGGACGAGCGCCCACAGCAGCGCGGAGGATGCGAGGGTACGTGTGCGCATGGGCGTACTTATACCCGAGCTCGCGCGCGCGCGTCTGCGACGCCCTCGCCGAGCAGCGCGCGCGCGCACGGGAGCACGACCTCCTGCAGCGCTCGCGCGAGCAGCTCGCGCCTCGTCGCGTCGTCGAGCACGCCGTGCCCCTCCGCGTTCGCGTCGACGGGGCGGCGGGGAGCAGCCGACAGCGACGCGCGGGCCTCGCTGAGCGCGGCCGCGAACGCGCGCGCGATCACGACGCGCGCGGACGGCTGCTCGGCGAGCGCCCACCGGAGCGTGCGCCAGCCCAGCTGCGCGTGCCGCAGCTCGTCGGCCGCGATCACCTCGAGCGTGCGCACGACCGCCGCCTCGCGGGCGCGGTCGCGGGCCGCGGCCGCCTCGATCGCCGCCAGCGTCTCGCCGACGCAGGCCTCGTGGACGACCGCCGTGAGCGTCGCCTCGAGCTCGTTGGCCCCGCGCCCGTGGACGTCGAGCGCGCCGGGGCCGAGCGCGGGCGCGTCGGCGTAGCGGGCCGCGTGGGCGAAGCAGCGGCGCGCGTGCACGATCTCGTCACGGGTCGCGCGACAGGCCTCCACGAGCAGCTCCGGCGGCGCGCCGCCGGCGAGCAGCTGGAGCGAGAAGCGCGCGAACGAGGGGATCGAGGCGTGCTCCATCAGCGCCGCGCCGCGCCAGTGCTCCGCCGCGCGCGCGCGCGACTCATCAGACAGGTCCTCTGAGACATCTTCGATCGACGCGCCCCAGTCGACGCGCGCCCGCAGGCTGGCGACGCGCGCGCGGCCCTCGACGATGAAGGGTCGCCCGCAGCAGCAGTAGTCGACGCACTCCCACGCGCCGCCGGGGCCCTCGGGGTGGCAGTCGACGTCGCAGTCCGCGTCGGCCTGGCAGGCGTCCTGGGGCGTCGTGCAGGCGGCCTGGTAGTTCGCGCCGCAGCCGTCCTGCAGCGAGCTCATGGCGCACATCTGCGCGTCGCAGTCGGCCGAGAGCGTGCAGGTCGTGGGGATGCAGCGCGCCGCTGACGGGTAGGCGTTGCCCTCGCCCGCGTCCCCGCCGCAGGCGCAGACCGTGTTGCCGGAGCAGTCGGCGTCGCGCTCGCAGCCGTAGACGCAGCCGCAGGACTGGTCGAAGAAGCTGGTGTCGACGCAGCGCCCGAAGGGGCCGGCGTCGCAGTCCGCGTCGCTCTCGCAGGCCATGCCCTCGTAGGGGCAGGCCGCGCCGCCCGGCGTCGGGTCGACGCACTCGACCGCCGCGTCGCGGTGGATCGCACCGCTGGCGCAGAGCAGCCAGCCCGTCTCCACGCCCTCGGCGTTGACCTGCATGATCGGCGTCGCGCCCTCACACGCGGTCGCCACGACGCCAGACTCCGAGGAGGACTCGGTGCCCTGATTCGTGTCCGTGCTCCCCGTCTGCGGTCCACAGGCCGCGAGCAGCCCCATCGCGCACAGCAGCGAGAGTCGAAACCGATCGAGCCCGAGGTCCATCATCATATCGGGAGTATCTCACAGCCGGCCGTGCTACACCGCGAACGTGATGGGAGCCGCGAGCACCGACGACGACGACACGCGCGGCGGGATCAGCCCCGCGGAGGCGCGCGCGTTCTACGATCGACTCGGCGCGTGGCAGGACGCCTCCGGGCTATTCGAAAACCCAGGCGTCCGCGCGCTGCTGAAGGCCGGCGACTTCGCGACGGCGCGCGACGTGATCGAGCTCGGCTGCGGGACCGGTCGCGTCGCCGCCGAGCTGCTCGAGCGCCACCTCCCCGCGGACGCGCGCTACCGCGGCTACGACGTGAGCGCGACGATGGTCGCGCTGACCCGCGAGCGCGTGCGGCCCTGGAGCCCGCGCGCGAGCGTCGAGCAGACCGACGGCGCGCCGCGGCTCGCGGTCGCCGACGGCGGCTGCGATCGCGTGCTCGCGACCTACGTGCTCGACCTGCTGCCGGCGTCGACCATCGACGCCGTCATCGCCGAGGCTCACCGCGCGCTCGCGCGCCCGCGGGGGCGGCTGTGCGTCGTCAACCTCGGGCGCGGCGCGGGGCCCCTCAGCCGCGGCGTCGCCCGCCTCTGGGGCGCCGTCGTCTCGCTCAGCCCAGCGCGCTTCGGCGGCTGTCGCCCGCTCGCGCTCGCGCGCCGGCTCTCGCCCGCGCGCTGGCGCGTGCTCCACCACGAGGCCGTCATCGTGATGGGCGTGCCATTCGAAGTCACGGTCGCCTCCCCGCGCTGATCCACGCCGCGGTACCATGCCGAGCCGGGCCCCGCGCGGCGATCGATGGCGGACTACAGGTACAGGACGATGCTGCGCGCGCGCCTGCGTCAGCTCGCGCGCGAGCTCGATGTCCGCTGCGACGATCGCCCGCGCCGCGACGCGCTCGAGCGCCGGGTGCTCGCGGGGCTGCCGGCCGGCCTCGACGCGCTCCGGGAGGAGCTCGAGCGCCGCGCCGGCGCGGAGCGAAGCACCACCGCGTGGCTGCGTCGACCGCCGCCGGAGCTCGCTACCTACCGCCGGATCGCGGACTTCCTGCTCGACCTGGCGTTCAACGAGCCGAGCCGAGCCCGCGACGTCGCGACGACGCTCTGCGAGCTCGCCGACTCGCCGAACCTCTTCGTGCTCCAGCTCGGCGCGACCGCGCTGCTCTGGCTCGACGACCGAGCGCAGCTCGCCCGCGACGACGCCCTGAACAGCCGCTCGACGCGCTGGCGCCTGCAGTGGGCGATCAACGTCGCCCAGCAGCGCGCGGGCGCGGGCGCGCTGCCGATGCTGCGCCGCTGCATGCGGCTCAACGACAACGACGTCGTCTACGCGGCCCTCCGCGCGACGACGGAGCTCGGCGCGCGCGTCGACATGAGGCTGGTCGAGGCCTTCTCCCGCAGGCCGCACCACTCGCTGCGCGAGCTCGTGCGCGTGTACCGGCTCAACAACCTGGACGAGCGCACCACCGCCGAGCTCGTCGAATTGATGACGAGCGCCGACTCGCGCTTTCAGCAGCGCGCGCGCGAGGCCCTGACCCTGCGCGCGCTCGGGCCTACCGACGCGCCGCCCCTGCCCCGCGCGCTCGCGCCGTGGCCCGGGCCGCGCCCGGTCTTCGCCGATGACGTCACCCGCGTCGCGGCCGCGCTGTGGCGCGAGCGCCCGCTCGGCTGGCGCGTGCCCGCCGGGCTGATCAACCACGCGTCGCGGGAGGCCCGAAAGCTCGGCCGGCAGCTCTCGCTGCTCAACCGCGCGTTTCATCTCGAGGCGCTCTTGCGGGTGCTGAAGCGGCGCCCCCGTCGCCGTCGACCGAGCGCCTGAGCGCCGGCCGCCGGGGTCAGGCGTCGCCGCTGGTGGGGCGAATCGCCGCGAGCCGCCGCCTTGGTCGCAACAAGCCACAGGTTACAACCTGTCTCTTAAACCATATAGTCCGGGGACCCGCGCGACGCGGAGCTGGAGAGGTTGATATGACGACACGATGGTTTGAGCTGCTCGGCCTGAGCTGCGGCGCGCTCGCGCTCACGCTGCTCACGGCCTGCGGCGACAGCGAGGGCACGAGCGACGGTAGCACCGGCACGGAGACCGAGACGACCGGCGAGAGCGACGCCTCCGCCGGGCCGACGACGGACGACGTCACCGAGGGCGCCACCGAGACCGATCCGACCACCGGCGCGACGGCGGGTGAGACGACCACGGGCGACGGTGACGGCGACGGCGACGGTGACGGTGACGGCGACGGCGACGGCGACGGTGATGGCGACGGTGACGGCGACGGCGACGGCGACGGCGACGGCGACGGTGACGGCGACGGCGACGGTGACGGTGACGGCGACGGCGACGGCGACCTCTGCGGGAACGGCGAGCTCGACGACGGCGAGGTCTGCGACGACGGCGTCAACGACGGCGAGTACGGGGGCTGTAACCAAGACTGCCTCTCGCTCGCGGCCTACTGCGGCGACGCCGAGCTCAACGGGCCCGAGGCCTGCGACGACGGCGTCAACGACGGCAGCTACGACGGCTGCAACCAGGACTGCACGCTCGCGGCCTACTGCGGCGACGGCGAGGTCAACGGCGACAACGAGACCTGCGACGACGGCAACGGCGAGATCAACGACGGCTGCCTGACGAACTGCGCCGTGCCGGACAGCTGCCTCACGATCCTCCAGTTCGACGACTCCGCGACCGACGGCGTGTACACCATCGATCCCGATCTCGAGGGCGACATCCCGAGCTTCGAGACGTTCTGCGACATGACGACCGACGGCGGCGGCTGGACCGAGATCACGCTCGCGATCGCCTGCGACGACATCCTCGGCGGGGCGCTGGTCGCCGAGCAAGCGGCCCCGGTCGAGGGGATCGACGACATGTGCCGCCCGTTCACCCAGGACACGAACGGCGGGCACACGTACCACTACACGATCCCGTTCCCGCCCGGCTACGACGAGTTCTACCTGCAGGACTACGTGCTCAAGGCCTACTCGGCGCAGGGCTACGTCTCTGACATCAACGGCGCGAGCTTCGTGCAGACGACGTGGGGCGTCGCGTACAACGGCTCGGGCTGGGGTGACGTCTCGTTCGGCTCGCCCGCCGACCCCGGGCCCGTGACCTCCTACGGCGACGCGGGCGTCAACTTCCAGTGCTTCGACTGCGAGACCGACTGGCCGCCGGGCGCGGCGATCTACTCGGTCGGGCAGAACTCACAGGCCTTCCGCGTCGGCTGGGGCGAGGGGGGCGGGCAGCACGAGGGCTGGTTCCCGTGGTGGTCCGGCGCGATCCGTCTGCGCTGAGCGCCGCCCGGCCGCCGGGCGTCGCCGCGCCGGCGCGGTTCTGCAGCCTCCGAACCACGGGCCGGCGCCCCGGGCGAGCGCGCGCGCCCGCGGGCGCGCCCCCCGACATGTGGGCGAGGACCGCCCGGCGGAGGCGGTGCGCTGTATCAAACATGTCTCTTTAGCAATATTGTATAAAACAACACTAATTGCGCTGACTCCCGCCCGGCGCGCTCGCCGGGCCCACGACCCGGAGCGGCCATCACCGCGTCCCCGCCGCAGTGTCCAAGCTTCCACCCCAGACGGATCTGTCCGCGCTGCTCCCCCCGCACGTCGCGTCGCGCCTCAACGCTGACCCGATCGCGCCGCCGCGCGGGGAGCAACAGCTGGCCGCGCTGCTGCTGTCGGACATCTCCGGCTTCACCTCGCTGACCTCGCGGCTGCAGGCGCGCGGTCGTGACGGCGCCGAGGAGATTCAGCTGCTGATCCGCCGCGCGCTCGCGCCGGCCGTCGAGGCGGTGCGCCGACTGGGGGGCAGCATCGTCGGCTTCGGCGGCGACTCGCTGTTCACGCTGTTCCACGGGCAGACCTCGGTGAAGCGCGCGCTGACGGCCGCCGAGCGCACGCGGATCGCGTTCGCCCGTCGACCGCGCACCGAGACGAGCGCCGGCCCGGTCTCGCTGGAGATCTCGCAGGCGATCCACTACGGGCGCGTCCACGAGCTGTACCTCGGGACACAGGAGCGCTGCCACTACCTCCCCTGCGGCCCGTCGGTCTGCGCGCTCGCGCGGCTCGAGCAGCAGGCGAACGCCGGGCAGATCCTGATCTCGCCGGCCGCCTCGCAGCGGCTCAGCGCCGAGCAGCGCACGGGCAGGCCGGTCGGGCCGCAGTGGACCACGCTCGCGCCTCGGCAGGTGCTCCCCTTCCTGCCCGCGGCGCTGCGCGACGAGGCGCTGCGCTTCGGCGGTCAGTACCGACGCGCGGTGATCCTGTTCCTCGAGACCCGCGGCTGGTCGCTGCGGCGCCAGCAGGCGGTCTTCCTCATCATCGAGCGCACGCTCGAGCGCCACGGCGGCGTGCTGCTCAAGTCGGACGTGACGGGCGACGGCACGCGCTGGCTGTGCATATTCGGCGTCCCGCAGGCGCACGAGGACGACCCGCGCCGCGCCGCGCTCGCGGCCCTCGAGCTGCGCCGCGAGCTGCCGCACGACATCCGCTGGCGCGCGGGCGTGCACGCCGGCGTGCTCGTCAGCTTTATGGCCGGCGCGCCCTTCCGCTGCAGCTTCGACGTGATGGGCGACGTCGTCAACATCGCCGCGCGGCTCTCGAGCTTCGCCTCCTGGGGCGACGTCGTGATCAGCCAGGAGCTGCGCGAGCGCCTGACCGGCCTCGTCAGCCGCTCGCTCGGTGAGCATATCTTAAAAGGCAGCAGCGGCCCCGTGCACATCCACCGCCTCGTCGGCGTGGAGGTCAAGGGCGACTCGATGCGCGTCTCGACGCCCTTCACCGGCCGACGCGCCGAGCTGGCGACCATCGTCGCGGCGATGCAGGCCGCGCAGGCGGGCGAGGGCGGCGCGCTCGGGGTGCGCGGCGAGGCCGGGATGGGCAAGAGCCGCCTGCGCTGGGAGGTCGAGCGCCGCGCCCAGGCCCGCGGGCTCTCGGTTCACCGCGCGCGCGTGCGGGCGATCGGCGGCGGTGACCACCGCCCCTTCGCCGAGCTCGTGCGCTCGGCGATCGGGCTCTCGCGCGGGTGGGGTCGCGAGCTCTCGCGCGTGCTGATCCGCCGCGAGGCCCGGCGGCTCGGCCTGAGCGAGCGCGACGCCGACAACCTCGAGGCGATGCTCGGCGTCCGCGAGATCAAGCGCGACGCCGACAGCGACGCCGCGCCCGGCAGCGACGAGCTCGACCGCACGAGCTACATGCTCGCGGCGCGCAACTACCTCATCGCGCGCGCCCGGCTCTCGCCGCAGCTCTACATCCTCGAGGACGTGCAGTGGGCCGATGAGACCACGCGGCAGCTGATCGAGTTCTTGACGCCCAAGCTGCGCGGCGCCGTCCTGCTGCTGCTGTACCGCCCCGGCTACACCCCGCCGCCCGCCGTCCGCGAGCTGGTCCTCGGCGACCTCAGCCCCGACGACGTCCGCGGGCTGGTCGCCGCGCTGCTCGCCAACGAGGGCGCGACCGCCTCGGAGTCCGTCGCGCGCATCGTCATCGACCGCGCCGGCGGCAACCCGTTCTACGTCGAGGAGGTCCTCCAGCACTTCCGCGAGGTCGGCGTGCTCGCGCGGCCACAGAGCGGCGCGGCGCACTACGAGCTCGTCCGCGCGCCGCGGCCCGACGACCTCCCGCCCTCGCTCGAGTCGCTGATCGCGGCGCGCATCGATCGTCTCTCAGAGACCGCGCGGCGCGTGGTCCGGCTCGCCGCGGTCGTCGGCCGCACCTTCACTCGCTCGATCCTCGCGCGCGTGCTCAACGACGAGGCCGAGCTCGACCGCGGCCTCGAGGAGCTCCAGCGGCGCCAGCTCGTGTTCCACAGGCCCGAGCACGACCCGCCGGCCTTCACCTTCAAGCACGCGCTCACCCGCGACGTCGCCTACGGCACGCTGCTGCGCCGCGATCGCAAGCGCCTGCACAAGGCGGTCGTCGAGCTCTACGAGGCCGACGGCGCGTCGAGCCTGGCGCCCGAGACCCTCGCCTACCACTGGCGCCAGGCCGAGGAGGAGCTGCGCGCGCTGCCCCACTTCATCGCCGCCGCCGACCGCTGCCTCGCGACCTACGAGACCGCCGACGCGATCAACCACTACCGCCACGCGCTCGACACGATCACGGCGGCGGTCGCGATCGATCCCGAGGTCGAGCTCCCGGCCGTCGCGCGCGCGACCAGCCTGTACGAGCGGCTCGGGCGGGCGCTCTCGCTGCGCGGGGAGTACAGCGCCGCCGAGGACGCGCTGCTGCGGGCGTGGCGATCGCTCGAGCGCAGCCCGGGTCACTCCCCCCGGGAGGCGGCCAAGCTGCTCGGCGCGCTCGCCCGCGTCGCCGGCGAGCAGCGTCGCTTTGACGACTGCCTGCGCCGCTGCGAGCAGGCGATCGCGCTGGTGATCGACATCGACCCGCAGCTGGCGGGCTCGCTCGAGGCGCAGGCCGGGCTCACCTGCTGCCGCGCCGGCCGCTTCGCCGAGGCCGACGAGTGGATCGAGCGCGGGCTCTCGCGCGTGCAGGGGCGCACCGACGACGACCCCGCCGACATCGCGATCGTCGCCTCGCTCTACCGCACGCAGGGCAACGTCTTGCTCGAGCAGGGCCGCGCCGCCGACGCGATCGAGGCCTTCGCGGCCGGTCGCGCGTGCTGTCACGAGATCGGCGATCGCGTCGAGCACTCGACCGCCAACATCAACCTCGGCTTCGCGTTCCTCAAGCGCGGCGCGCCGGACCGCGCCCACGAGCACCTCAAGGCCGGGCTCGTCGAGAAGGAAGAGATCGGCGATCGCTGGGGGCAGAGCTACGCCCGCCTCGGGCTCGCGCGCCTGCACAACGGCTGGGGCGACCCGGCCCAGGCTCGCGTCGAGGCGGAGCGCGGGCTCGACTCGGCCCGTGAGATCGGTGACCGAAGAGCCATCTCGCTCCTCGCGCTCGCGCTCGGCGAGGCTCAGGTCGCGCTGGGTGACGCGCAGACGGCCGAGCGCGCCTACCGGCTCGCGCACGAGGCCTCGGTCGCGATCGACGCGGGCGTCAGCATCACGCGCGCGCTCGAGGGGCTCTCGCGCACGGCGCTGGAGCGCGGCGAGCTCGAGGTCGCGACCGCGCGCGCCCGCGAGGCGATCACCGCGTCCGAGTCCGCCGGCCCGCTCGCGCCGACCGGCGAGGCCGTCGTCAAGCTCGCGCGCCTGCTCACCGCGCAGGGCCGGTACGAGGAGTCCGAGGCCGCGCTCGCGCGCGCGGGCGAGGAGTCCTCGAGCTGTCACAACGCGATCAGCAAGGCGCGCCTGCTCGTCGCGCTCGGGCAGATCCTGCTCGACCGCGGCGCGCTGAAGCCCGCCCGCGCGCGCTTCAGCGAGGCCTTCGAAGTCGCGCGCGCGTCCGGCGACCGGCTGCACAAGGGCCACGCCACGCTCGGCCTCGCCGAGGCCCATCTCCTGCGCGGCGAGCCCGACGAGGCGGAGGGCTGCGCGAAGCTGGCGCTCAACGAGTTCGACACGCTCTCCTCCTCGCGCGACCTCGCCGACGCCTACGCGCTGCTCAGCAAGCTGTACATGCAGACATCTCAATACGAGCGCGCCGAGGGCTACGCGCGTCACGCCATCGCGCGCTGCGAGGCCCAGGGCGCGTTCGGCCTGCGCGGCCTCGGGCGCGCCTACCTGGCGCTCGGGGGCGTGTTCTACGAGTCCCGCCGCTTCGACGAGATGCTGAGCGCGTACCAGTCGGCGCTCGCGGCCATGGAGCGCTGCGGCGACCGCACCGGCATGGTCGAGACCTACCGCGCCGCCGCGATCCCGCTGACGCTGCGCGAGCCGAGGCGCGCGCTCGAGCTGCTGCAGCGCAGCCTCACGCTCTCACGCGCGTCGGGCAAGCTCAGCGGCGAGGCCCGAGCGCTCGGCGACACCGGCGAGCTGCAGCGCAGGCTCGGCGAGCTCGACGCGGCCGAGGTCGCGTTCCGCCGCGAGCTCGAGATCTACCTCCACCTCGGCTACGCGCGCGGCGTGTCGATGGCGACCTTCCATCTCGCCACGATCGCCTTCTTTCGCCGGCAGTTCGTCGCGTCGCTCGACTGGGTCTCGCAGTGCATCGTCCACGCCGAGCAGGTCGGCAACCTCGGCCTGATCTACGGCCTGGAGCTCCGCGGGCGGATCTTGCTCGAGCTCGACGAGCCGGCCGCCGCGCTCCACGACCTCGATCGCGCGCTCGCTCGCGCCGAGGAGCTCGATCACGACGAGCGGATCGCGAACGTACGGCGCACGCGGGCCGAGCACTTCCTCCTCCGCGGCCAGCACGACCGCGTGGCCCAGGAGCTGCTGGCCGCGCGCGCCGCCGCCTCGCGCATCGGCGCGGACAGCATGGCGAAAGAATTCGGCTTCTTGGTCCGCGAGCGGATCGCCGTGCTCGAGGCCCGGCTCGCCGGCGCGCGCGGAGACTGGCAGCGCGCGCGCGCGCTGCTCGTCGGGCCGCTGCGCCTGTTCGACGCGATCGAGTCGCCGATCGACGCCGCCGAGGCCCGCAACGTCCTGCTCAGCCTCGCGGCGGCGCGAGCGTAACGCGAAGCCGTCGGGAGACTCGGCGCGTTGTGAACGCGAGGTTCCTCAAGGCGAGCTCGCCGACGGCGCGGCGCGGCGCGCGACTCGTCGTGTAGCGGCTGTGAGGGCCAAGCGAGGCAGCCGCGAGGAGCTCACGAGGCTCTCAGCAACAAGGCGGACGAGCACGAGCAGCGATTCTCAAGATCTCCAAAAGTTCGCCGGCTCGAAGTATGTCAGCGTTGGAGTCGACAGCGGAGCACGGAATGCAACACGCGAAACGAATCAAGAGACCCCTCGCCCTGACCGCCACGCTGGCGCTGGCAGCCTGCGGCGCCCCTGGGCAAGGATCTGGCGGCGACGAGACGGACGCCGGCGGCGAGTCCACGAGCGGCGGCGACACAGGCAGCTCCGGCGACACGGACAGCGCCAGCGGCACAGGGGGCGAGGCCGCCGGGTGTGACTTCGAGACCGCGGTTCAGCCGATCTTCTCGATGAGCTGCGCGTTCGCGGGCTGTCACGGCGGCGCGGACCCCCAGCAGGGGATGTCGCTCGAGGCAGGAGCGGCCCACGCGGCGCTCGTCGGCGTCGACAGCCAAGAGCTGCCCGGAACGCCCCGCGTCACGCCGGGCGATCTCGACGCGAGCTACCTGTGGGAAAAGCTCGGCGCGAGCCCGTCGGTCGGCGCACAGATGCCGCCCGGCGGTCAGCTCTCCGCGTCCGAGCTCGAGGTGATCGAGCGCTGGATCCTCGCGGGCGCCCCCGCCGACGAGCCGTTTCAAGAGTGTGACGAGGGCGCCGGCGTCGCGGAGGTCGAGATCGTAGGAGACGGGCTCTTCGTTCAGGTCGGCGAGCTGGCGAGCTTCGAGGCGGTCGCGCTCGACGACGAAGGGCAACCACTCGATGTCTCGATCGCCTGGGTGAGCGCGAGCGGCGAGCGGCTGTTCGTCGATCGCGATGGCGTCGGTCTCGGCGTCTCCCCCGGGGCCGTCGAGCTCGTCGCCGTCGCCGGCGGGGTCGAGAGCGCGCCGGTCGTGGTCGACGTGATCGACCACGATCCTCCAGCCGCCGCCTTCCTCGCCGACGCGCTCCCCGTGTTCACGGGCTCCTGCGCGCTCGCGGGGTGCCACGTCGACGGCGTCGAGACGGGGGACCTGCGCTTCGATCGCGACCCCGACCAGGTGTGGGAGAAGCTCGTCGGCGAGCCGGCCGAGCAGGTCCCGGGCACGCCGCGAATCACCCCGAACGACCCGCTCAACAGCTACGTGTTGCTCAAGATCGTCCAGGGGAGCCCCGCCGTGGGCGGGCAGATGCCGCTCGGCGACGCGCCGCTCGACGCCGAGAAGGCCCAGCTGATCCTGCGGTGGATCTTGAGCGGGGCCTCCTACGGCTGATCGACGCGGCGCGCCTCAGTTATTGAGGATCTTGATCGCCTCTGGGTTGCCGGAGAGCAGGTGGAACTCGATCCGGCGCTGACGATCATCAGCGGGCGGGACGCCCGGCAGCAGCATCTCCTCGCCGTGCCAGCTCACCTCGAGGCGGCTCGGCGCGATGCCCTTCGCCACGAGGTAGCGCTTGACCTGACGCGCGCGCTTCTCCGACAGCTGCTTGTTGTGCTTCGCCGAGCCGGGCGCGCTCGTGTGACCCGCGATCTCGAGGCGAACGTCGGGGTATTTCTCGAGGACCGCGGCCACCTCGTCGAGGTCGCGCTTACCGTCCGCGAGGATGTCCCAGCGATCGTTGGAGAACGTGATGTTCTTGATCGCTACGGTCGTGTTGACCCCCTTCGGGCAGCCGTTGTTGTTGACCGGACCTGGATCATCCGGGCAGATGTCCGGGGTGTACTCCGGCGGCAGCGGCGGGATGTCGGCGGGGTTCGGGGTCGGGCAGGTGTCCTTGTCCGGATCGGCCGGGCACCCGCGATTGGCCTCTGGGCCGGGGACGATCGGGCACGCGTCGGGCACCATCCCGACCGGCAGCGGCGGCACGCCGGGCGGGTTCTGCGAGTAGTTCTTGTCGCCGTCTGGGTTCTCGGGGCATCCCACGTTGCTGAGCGGGCCCGGCAGCTCGGGGCAGTTGTCGACCGTGAGCTCTGGCGGCAGCGGCGGCACCGACGGCGGGTTCTGCGAGAACAGGCGATCGCGATCCGGGTCGAGCGGGCAGCCGTGATTCTCAGACGGCCCCGGGATCTGCCAGCAGCCGTCGACCTTCTCCTGCGGCAGGCCCGGCTGACCGGGATCGAACATCCCGTCGAGGTCGCTGTCGACGTACGGGCAGCCGTGGTTCTCCTTCGGACCCCACTCGTAGGTGCAGCGATCGAGCTGCGACGCCGGCACGCCCTCGGAGCCCTCGTCGCACAGCCCGTCGCCGTCTTGATCGGCGCAGTCGACCGGCTTCTTCGCGCCGCCGAAGCGCAGCAGCAGCCCCAGCAGCACCTCGACGTTGTGCGCGCGGCCGTTCGAGATCCCGAGGCGCGTAGCGACGTTGTCGACGACATCGAGACGCAGCCCGACCCGGCGCGTGAGGAACACCTTCACACCGCCGCCGAAGTGAAACGCGGGGTCCAGGTCGCGACCGAGCGCGACCGACGACGTCCCGAAGCCGCCGAAGCCGACGCGGACGAAGGGCGCGATCCGGTACGGCGCCTGCAGCACGCCCCAGACGCGGAAGGTGTAGAGCGTCGCGCGCTCTCGGTCGACCGCGAAGCCGTTCTCGAGCCCCCCGATCGTCCGCGTCGGCATCACGCCGCCGCCGAGCTCGAAGCCGAGCACGCGCAGCGGGTAGTAGCCGATCCGCGCGCCGATGTCGGGCGCGACGCGGGCGTACTCGAGATGAACGGGCTCGGGCCGCTCGGCGCTGCTCTCGTAGAACTCGTGCTCCCGCGAGGGGATCAGCACGCCGCCGTAGACGCCGAGCTCCCAGGTGTTCTTCTCGGGCGCGTAGCGATCGATCCAGCGCTCAGACGCCTCGCCCTCGCCGCGCGCGTCCGCGTTCGAAGAGTCTGTTGGGGCAGGTGACTCGGCGGGCGCCGGAGCGGTCGCCGCGGGCGCCGGACCCTCCGCGGTCGCGGGAGCCGCCGCGGGTGCGGGCGCGGGCGCGGGCGCGGGCGCGGGCGCGGAGGTCGTCGTCGCGGCCGGCGTCGTCCCGGCCGGCGCCGCTCCGGCCGGCGCCGCCTGGGCCGGACCGCCCGCGAACGCGCTCCCGCTGGAGAGCGCGCACGCGAGGATGGAGGCGATGCTGAGGGAGTACTTCATGGTTTCACTCGCTGTCGGTGTCGGGGCGGTCGATGCGGCTGGTTGACGGGCGTGTGCTCACTCGCAGCTCGGGCCGATGGTGAGATCGTTGGGGTTGTCGAGCGTAGCGACCGGCTCGACGGCGCCCCCGTCGATCGGCGCGCGCTGAACCGCGCCCGACTGGTACTGACAGATGAACAGGGCGTTGTGCTCGGAGTCGTAGGCGAGCCCCTCGCCCGGGATCGCCTCGATGTCGGTGACGAGCACCTCGGCGGTGTCCCGATCGATCTCGTAGACATCGGACGCGGCGTTGTCGACGAGCAGCAGGCGATCGTTGAGGCAGTCGAACGCGAGCCCGCACTCGTAGACGTTGACCGCGATGTCCATGGTCATCGGCTCGAGGAACACGATCTCGTCGTTGTCGTCGGTCATCGTCTCGATGACCACGAGGCGATCGCCCACGTCGTCGACCGCGTAGATCGTCCCGTCGCGATCGCGGACGATGCCGCAGTAGCCGTTGATCCCCATCTGCTCGATGGTGTGGACGACCTGCGGCGCCTCGCCGGTGCAGTAGTTGAACTTCAGGATGTCGTTGTTCGAGATCGCGTAGACATCGCCGCGGTTCTCCTCGAGCGGATCCGCGAACGCGCTCTTCGCGTCCCACGGGAACGGCTCGAAGGGCTGCATCGGGACCATCGACTCGGTGCCCGTCTGCGGATCGATGCTCATGATCGGCCCGGCGAACGCGGGGATCTCGAGCAGCATGACGTCGTCGGGGTTCCAGTACTGATTGTCGTCGTAGCAGTCGTGCCCCGGCTCGCAGAACGGGTTCGCTACGCACTCCGGCGTCGCGCAGCCGAAGCCGTCGTCGTCCTCGTCGCAGGTGCAGCCGCCCCCGGGCTCGTTCTCAGCTGCCCCCGGGTACATGTGCGGATTGTCGTCGTCGCAGTCCGTCCCGACCTCGACCTCGGGGCTGGGCGGCTGCTCGTCGGGCGGGAACCGGTCGCCCCAGTCATCGCCGTCCGCGTCCTTCATGCACGCGTCGGGGTCGTCGTTCGGCGCCGCGCCGGGGAAGGTATGCCACCCGTTGTCGTCGCAGTCATCAAACTCGGCGCAATCTTCAAGCGTCGGGCAGAGCTCGGGCGGGATCGTGCAGATGCCGTTCTCGCAGTCCGGGCACCCAGGCTCGTTGCACTGGTCGCCGTCGCCGTCGCCGTCGCCGTCTCCGTCGCCGTCGCCATCTCCGTCGCCGTCGCCATCCCCATCCCCGTCGCCGTCTCCGTCGCCGTCTCCGTCGCCGTCTCCGTCGCCGTCTCCGTCGCCGTCTCCGTCGCCATCCCCATCGCCGTCTCCGTCGCCGTCTCCGGGCGGCTGGGTGTCGCAGGTGTCGAGATCGGGGAAGCCGTCTCCGTCCTTATCAAGGCAGTAGAGCACGCCGTCGCCCATCGTGTCGGTCGCCGACTCCGTCGCGTCGGTCGTCGGGAGGCCCGAGGTGTTGGGACCCTCGGTCGTCTCGCCGGTCATGCTCGTCGCGTCCGTGTCGGTCTGCCCGCTCGACTCGCTCGCGCTCGGCGATGTGGCGTCGGCGTCGCTCTCGGTCGGGCTCGTGCACTGCTCGGCCTGCTGCCACTCAAAGCCGTCGTCGAAGCAGTTCGTCGAGCAACCGGTGCCGACGCTCGCGAGCAAGAGCAGGCTCAACGCGCCGATCGTGCGGCGACGAGAGGACGCGTTCACGCGCGCGCTGGCGCGGGCGTCCGCGGGGAGGCTTTTGCTTGTTGAGGACATAGTTTGGTATTTCCAGTCGCTTCGCGCTCGGCGGCTCGCTCGTGTGTCGAGTCTGCGATCGCCCCAGGATGCCGCGCGCGCGACATCCCGCAGGCGGGGCCGGTCGCTTCACCAGTGAAGTATGGGGATCCGCCTAACGGTTCCCGGAATCTTCGCATTAATCGAGCTCGCCTCGTTCGTCGAGAACGCGCGCCCGCGCCCTCGCGCCCTCGCGCCCTCCATGCCGCGCTCGAACAAGCCGCGCGAGCGAGCGACGCGCACGACCTCGCGTACACCGCGACTCGAGCTCTTCGCGCGCGCGCGCCTCGGTCGTACCGCTACGCCGCGCAGCCCGCTGACTCGGCGCCTCGCCGGCTCCCTGCGCGTGGGAAGCCTGGACATCGAGCGCGAGCACGCGGGCGCGCAGCCGCGCCCGTATGCGTTCGAAACCACGCAGTGTCGGTGGTTCGCCGAGCGGGCGCTCGCGTCCCGCCTGCACCGCGTCCAGGCGCGCGGCGCTGTCGCGCGTCCCCGCGGAGTCAGACGCTGTTTCGACGCGGCTGGCTTCAGTGATATCGTCCGTTTTCATGGGGAGCGATCTCGAGCTTCTCGAAGCGTGGCGCGCGGGCGACAAGCGAGCGGCGGGCGAGCTCTTCGATCGTCACGCCGCGAGCGTGTTCCGCTTCTTCGCCAATAAGGTCGATCGCGACATCGAGGACCTCGTGCAGGCCACGCTGCTCGCGTGCGTCACCGGGCGCGACCGCGTGCGCGACAGCTCGAGCTTTCGCGCCTACCTGTTCGGCGCGGCCCGAAACATCCTGCGCACCTACCTGTACAAACGCGGACGCGCGCGCCAGGACTACAACCTCAACGTCTCCTCGATCCTCGACCTGGGGATCAGCCCGTCGATGCTGGTGGTCAAGCACGAGGAGCAGCGCCTGCTGCTCGAGGCCCTGCGCAGCATGCCGGTCGAGTCGCAGCTGCTGCTCGAGCTTCGATACTGGGAGGAGCTCACGACGCCCGAGCTCGCCGAGATCTTCGACGTCGCGCCCGGGACGATCAAGAGCCGGCTGAGCCGCGCGCGCGCGCGCCTCGAGCAGCACCTCCGCCGGCTCAGCAAGTCGCGGCGACTGCTCGAGAGCACGCTGACCGATCTCGACGCGTGGGCCGAGCAGCTGCGGGCGCAGGTGGTCGAAAGCGCGCGGCGCTGAGCGACCCGATCGACATGCGCGTATGGACATTCGTATGGCGAGGGCGGACGTCGTCACGAGATCCCACATAGAAGTGCGTGGCGAACGCTCGCCGTTCCCGAAAAACGGCCCCGCGCCGCGGGAGCTGCCGTGACGGCGAGTTTTTAAAATTACCGGGAACTCTCGCGGCCAAGCCCGTACTTCATAAGCTGGGGAACGTGCGCGCCGCGTTCTCCCGATGACGCCCGCGATGCCGCGCCCAGCACCAGCCCTTCGCCCCCCGCTATCTGCGCGCGCGCGCCTCTGTCATGATGGCCGCGCCGTGGCGGAGCTAGGCAACACGCTCGCCGAGGGCGACTCGGTCGCGACGTCTCCGCTCGGTGACGCGCCCGCGCTCGACACCTTCGAGCGCCGTCGCGAGCAGATGCGCGCGCGCCTGCTCGCGGTCAGCCAGCTCGACCGCGCCGCGACGTGGGCGCCCGGCGAGCGCCGAGACGAGCCGACCCCGCCGACGATCGGTCGCTACGCGATCCATCGGCTGCTCGGGCGCGGCGGGATGGGGATCGTCTACGTCGGCCACGACGCGGCGCTCGACCGCGACCTGGCGATCAAGCTGATCCGCGACGACGGCCCGGCGGCGAGCGTCGAGCACCGCGCCCGTCTGCAGCGCGAGGCCCGGGCGATGGCGCGGCTCTCTCACCCCAACGTCGTGACCGTGCACGAGGTCGGCGAGCACGAGGGGCAGCTGTTCATCGCCATGGAGTACATCGCGGGCGCCTCGCTCGCGCGCTGGCTCGAGCGCGAGTCCCCGGGCTGGCGCGCGACCCTGGCGAAGCTGCTCTCGGCGGGCGAGGGGCTCGCCGCCGTGCACGCGGCGGGGATCATCCACCGGGATTTTAAGCCGGACAACGTGCTCATCGGCGCCGACGGCCGGGTCCGCGTCGCGGACTTCGGGCTCGCCTGGACGAGCGATCGCTTGGCCGCCTCGCCCGACGTCGACGGGGAGGTTGACGGGGGTGACGAGCGCGACGGGCCGTCACTGCGCACCAAGACAGGCGCGCTCCTCGGGACGCCGGCATACATGGCCCCGGAGCAATATCGCGGCGAGCCCGTGTCCTTCGCCGCCGATCAATTCTCGTTCTGCGTCTCGCTCTACGTCGCGCTCTACGGGCAGCTGCCCTTCGACGACTCCTCGCCCGCGGGCTACCGCGAGGCGCTGCTCTCCGGCGCGCTTCGACCTGCGCCCAAGCGCGCACGCGTCCCGCGGTGGATCTTCGAGATCGTCGCGCGCGGCCTCGAGCCCGACCCCGAGGCGCGCTGGCCGTCGATCGAGGCGCTGCTCACCACCCTCCGCCGACGCGCCGCGCGTCGCCGCTGGCCGCTCGCAACCGCGCTCGCGCTGAGCTCGCTCGCGCTCGCCCTCGGGGCCGCGACGCTGCGCGCTCGCGCGGGCTCCGACCCCGCGTGCGAACCAGCCGCGGCCCAGCTCGAGCCGATCTGGGGGCCGCGCGCGCGCCAGCAGCTCGAGCGACGCTTCCTGCTCGCGACCGCCGCGGTCGATGTTGAGCGCGTGTGGCGGACGGTCAGCGCGTCCCTCGACCGATACGTGTCCCGATGGACACACGAGTACGAGCGGCGCTGCGCGGCGCGAGACCACGCCGCGCCGTCGGCCCGCGCCCCCGAGGCGCTCGCCTGCCTCGACGACGCCCGCGCCCAGCTCGCGGCCGTGACCGCGCTGCTCGCCGAGCCCAGCCCCGCGATCGTCGAGTCCGCCGCCGTCGCGGTGACCGGGCTGCCCGCCCCCGAGCGCTGCGGCGAGGCGCTGGGCGGCGAGCTCCCGCCGCGTACCGCGGACGCACGCGCGCGCGCCACCGCGCTGCGACGGACGCTCGCCCTCGCCTCCGTCGACATCGAGTTCGGACGGCTCGGCCGGGCGCGCGACGCCCTGACGCGGCTCCTCGAGTCCGCGCGCGCGCTCGAGGATCCCTCGCTCGAGGCCGAGGTCCTGCTCACGCTCGGGCGGGCGCTGCGTGACGACGGCGCGCTCGCCGAGGCGCGCGAGCGGCTGGAGTCCGCGCGCGCGCTCGTGAGGGACGCGCCGCGACCGAGCGCGCTCGAGCTGCGCGCCCTCGTGCAGCTCGTCGATCTCGTCGGCGCGCAGCAGCGCGAGCTGGAGCGCGCCGAGGCGCTCGCGGCCGAGGCCGCCGAGCTCGCGCGCGCGCTCGGTCGCCCCCCGCTGCTCGAGGCCTACCTCGCCAACAACCTCGCGCGCGCGCGCCGAGTCCACAAGCGCTACGACGCGGCGACCGACGGCTACCTCACGGCCTACACGCTGCTCAAGCAGACCCTGGGCGACGACGCGGCCGAGACCATCGCGGTCCGCTCGAACCTCGGCGTCGTCCTCAGCCTCCGCGGCGAGCCCGAGGCGATCGAGCTGCTCGAGCAGGTGAGCGCCCGACAGCTCGAGGTCCACGGCGAAGCGCACCCGCGGACCCCCGCGATCCTGCGCAGCCTCGGCAACGCGCTCGGGCGGCGCCGGGAGTACGCGCGCGCCGAGTCCGTGCTCCGCCGCGCCGCGCGGCTGCGCGAGGCGAACTTCGGCGCCGCCGCGCCGCGCCTGCCCTACGACCTCCTCAGCCTCGCCCGAGTCCTGCGCGGCCTCGGTCGGCTCGACGAGGCCGCGCGCGTGCTCACCCGCGCGACCGACCTGCACACAAAGACATCTTCTTCAGCTGACCCGAGCTTCGCGCGGGAGCGCTCCGCGCTCGACGAGGCGGCCGCTCGCCAGGCGCTCGCGCCGGCGAGCGCGACCCGGGCCGGGGTATAACGCCCGGGCGATGCGCGGCGAGAGACGCGGGCAGGACGACACGACGCTCGTCGGCGCCTCCGACACCTACCAGGGGCCCCGCGCCGCCGCTGCGTCAACGACGCTCGCGCTCGTGCTCGTCTGGTCCCGCGACGAGCCCGAGCGCGTCGGCGAGCTCCTGCGGCCCCCCCCCGGCTCGGCCGGAACGCGCTTCTCGATCGGCCGCGCGAGCCGTGCCGACGACGAGGGCGTCGAGCCCCTCACGCTCTGCCGCCTGCGCCCCTCGAGCGTCGAGGACACCGGGCCGTTCGGCGCCGGCCGCGTCTCACGACGGCAGCTCTACCTCGAGCTCGACGACGCCGGGCGGGCGAGGTTGACGAACGCCTCGCGCCGGACCGCGCTGCGGATCAACGGCACGCAGGTCCCGGGCGCGCGCCTGTCGCACGGGGACCTCATCGAGGTCGAGCGGCGGTTCTCGCTGCTCGTCGCCGCGCGACCAAGCAGCTGGCCCAACGAGCAGACTCGGGGCCGCGCCTTCAGCTTCGGCGGGCCCGACGAGCACGGCCTCGTCGGGGAGTCCCCGGCCGCCTGGTCGACGCGCCGCGAGCTCGCCTTCCTCTCGGAGCGCGACG
The DNA here is from genome assembly GCA_030430565.1 of Polyangia bacterium. Classification (GTDB taxonomy): domain Bacteria; phylum Myxococcota_A; class Polyangia; order Nannocystales; family Nannocystaceae; genus JACKDW01. The sequence goes on along the minus strand of JAUIKS010000001.1, from coordinate 94,345 downwards.
AGCACGTGCTGGTCCACGGCCCGAGCGGCTGCGGCAAAGAGCTCATCGTCCGCGGGCTGCACAACCGCTCCCGTCGCCGCGAGGCGAAGCTGGTCGCGCGCAACGCCGCGACCTTCCCCGAGACCCTCCTCGACGCGGAGCTGTTCGGCAACACCAAGAACTTCCCGAACCCCGGGATGCCCGAGCGCCCAGGGCTCCTCGGGCGCGCGAACCGATCCACGCTCTTCCTCGACGAGATCGGCGAGCTGCCGGAGGCGATGCAGGCGCACCTGCTGCGCGTCATGGATCACGGCGAGTATCAGCGGCTCGGCGAGGCGACGACCCGGCGCTCCGACGCGCGGATCATCGGCGCGACGAACCGCCCGCTCTCGCACCTCAAGCACGACGTGCTCGCCCGCTTCACGCACCGCGTCGAGGCCCCCGGCTTGTCCGCGCGCCGCGACGACATCCCGCTGCTCGTGCGCCACATCCTCCGCGACGCGACCGCCTCGGACCCCGCGCTCGCCGAGCGCTTCCTCGACGACGGCGCGGAGCCGCGGCTGAGCGCGGGCTTCATTCACTGGGTCATCACGCGCCCCTACACCACCCACGTGCGCGAGCTCGCCGGCTTGATCTGGCGCTCGATCCGGGCGAGCCGGGGCGCGCGCCTCGAGCCGGTCGGCCCGCTCTCCATGACCAACGCCGCCGCCGACGCGGCGCCGCCGCCCGAGGTCGACATCCGCGACCTCTCCCGCGCGGACATCGTCGCGGCGCTCAAGCGCTGCCGCGGCGTCCAAGAGCGAGCCTGGCGTGAGCTCGGCCTGCGCAACCGCTACCAGCTCAAGCGCCTGATCCGGAAGCACGACATCGAGCTCTAGGCGGCGACGGCGACGGCGACGGCGAGTCCGCTATTGCGACTCTCGCGACGCGTCATCGCCACGCGGCGCCTCGTCGCCCGGCGCGACCGCGACGTCGTCGCTGGCGACCTCCGCGTCACCTTCCTCGTCGTCCTCGCCGCCATCGTTCGCCGCGTCGCGCAGGTCCTCGAGGGACCAGTCGGAGTCGCGCGCCTCCTCGTCGCAGCGGATCCACTCCTCGTCATCGTCGCCCCCCGTCGCAACCGAGAGCTCCGCGCAGCGCCCGATCGGGAAGTCATCATCGACGAACGAGTCATTCGACGTGCCGCCCCGACCATCCCCGTAGGCGTCATCACACGCGCCGGCGACGAGGGCCATCGACGCCAGCAGCGTGCCGAGCCGCGCCGGGAAATGACGACGCGGAGTGGGTAGATCAGGAACGAATTGCTTCGGGCTCTCACGGTGCATCTACAGGGCCTCCCGCCCCGACGGCGCGAGCGAGGCTCACGCGCGCGGGGGCGCGGTTGTGTTCACGACCCGCGCCTGCGACCCCTCGCCGCCCGCGGGTGGACGCGGCGTGCGGCGAGCGTTGCTCCGCCCCGCGTCACGTCTCACCTGCCTGAAAAGCAAGGACCGTTCCTCCTCCGCGCGCGCGACCCCGCGCGCTCAAGCGACGCGCCCCGGGGCGTGAAGCGCAGCAGCGCCGCCCCTCGACCCATCAGCCCCGCTCGACGACCGTCGGGCGCCCATCGGCGCCCATGCGCGCCCGGCCTCACCGCGCGTCAAACACTCAGCGCGAGGCGAGCGAGTCGCCCAGGAGCCCCTCGAGGTCCTCGATGAACTCCGAGCTCTCGGGCTGCCCGCGATACAGCTCGCGCGCCTCCGCGGCCAGCCGGCGCACGCGCTCCGGCTCCCGCCCCGCGTCCGCGAGCACGCGCGCCAGCCGATACTTCAAGAACGCGATGTCGCGGGTGTGCCCGTGAGCCTCGGCGCGCGCGACCGCGCGCCCGAGAAACACGACCGCGCGCTCTTCGTTCCCCCGCGCCGCCTCGACGCTCCCAATCATCCCCTCCGCGCTCGTGAAGAACTCGTGCTCCCGACCGAAGCGGGCCTCGACGATCTTCGTCGCGCGCTCGTAGGTCGCCAGCGCGTCGTCGAGCAGGCCGAGCGCCTCGAGATCCTGGCCGCGGTTCAACAGCGTGATCCCGATCAACGGGTGGTCCGCGGGTAAGTTGTGCTCGGCGATCTCGAGCGCGCGCTGCTTACAGTCAAGCGCCACCTGCAGCGCGCCGATCCCCGTGAACACGGCCCCCATGTTGTTGAGATACGTCGCTACCTCTGGGTGCCGGGGCCCGAGCGTCTCCTTCGTGATCTCGAACCCGCGCCGGAGATGCACCAGCGCGCGCTCGTCTTCCCCCTGAGTGGAGAGCAACGTGCCCAGGTTGTTCTCGACCTGCGCCATCGCCGGGCTGCGCGCGCCCAGCGTCGCCGTGAAGACCTCCCCCGCGCTGCGGTAATGCGAGAGCGCGCCGGCGAGCTCCCCCTGGGCGCGCAGCGCCGCTCCGACGCTGATGTGATAGGAGCCCGCGAACACCTCATCCTCGAGCCCGAGCCGCGCCAGCAGCATCTCGGCGATGGGCTGCCAGCGCTCGACCCCGTCATCCTGCCCGAGCTGCGCGCCCGTGATCCCGATCAGCGCGATCGCGGCGAGAGACGCCACCCGGTCATGCCCGACGCGACCCGCGAGAAAGAAGGCCCGCGCCGCGTCGTCCTTCGCGCGCGCGTAGCTCCCCTGGTCTCGCAGCAAGTCAGCGCGCACGAGCAGCGCCTCCGCGCGCATCGCCTCATCCGCGAGCGCGCCGACCTCCGCGAGCGCGTCGTCGACCAGCTCGAGACCACGCTCGTAGGCCCCGATGTACGCGGACGCGCGGGCGGCCGCGAGCTTGCCCCGCGCTCGCTCGACCGTCTCGTCCAGCGCCACCTCGGGATCGAGCCCCATCAGCAGCCAGCTCACCGACTCACACCGCGCCGCGCTGGGCAGCTCCGTCGCGGCCCAGACCGCGCGACCGACGGCGGCTCCATCCGCCTCGGCGAACGCCGCCAGCAACCCGCGGTACTCCGTGAGCTGGTGATCGAGACAGATCTCTCGACGCGCCGCGAGCTCCTCCTGCGCGCGGCGAGCGAGGCACGCAGCCTCACGCGCGTCGGCCCAGCGCGCGGACCACTCGACGAGCAGCTCCCGCACCCGCGGCCACGTGTCGCTCGCAAGCGCCGAACCAGAACCAAGGAACACACGCTCGAGCTCGACGCGCGCGCCCTCCCAATGCGTCGTCGCGGCCTCTCCCAGCTCGGCGCAGCGCGCCCGGGTCCGCTGCTCGAGCGCCCCGTAGGAGAGCGCCGCGAGCCCGCCTGCGCCCACGAGCGAGATCGCCACGACGCGTCGACGGCGGCGCGCGGACGCGTCGCTGAGCGCCGCGATCAACATCGCCATCGACGGCCATCGACGCGCCGGCTCGAGCGCGAGCCCTCGCTCGATCACCACGCGGACGAAGCTCGGCACCGCGCGGTTCTCGACGACGCGCGCGCGCGTCCCCGCGACGACGCTCGCGCGCACGCGCGCCGCCGTCTCGCCCGCGAACGGACGCGCGCCGTGCAGCGCCTCATAGAGCGCTACGCAAAAGCTGAATGATGCGCTGGGGTTCGCCAAACACCCGACCACACCCAAACTGGCGAATTTCCAGCGCATTTTCGTGCGTGTGCCAGGCTGGGTGAACGTGCGAGTACGTGGTGGGGCGCTTGGGTTCTGGGGCCGGCTTGGGGCCGACCAGAGAACTGACTACATAAAGAAAACTCCGGCAGTCTTGAAATCGAAACCAATGGGCCAAAGCGTCGCAGAGTCGACGATAGCTCCATTGAGGTCGGCAAGTTCAATTCGAGAGCATCTCAGATTAGCGCGCCGAAGATTGGCTCTCACCATTATCGCCCCCCCGACATCTGCATCCGAAAGGTCGGCACCAGTAAGGTCAGCTTCACTTAGATCGGCGCCATTCAGACTCGCGCCCGCGAGCCTTGCACCAGCGAGCTTTGAATACCGCATGTCGGCGGCCATCAATGACGTGCGAAGAAGACTCGCTTGACAGAGATTCGCGGACTCAAGGAACGCTGAACGAAGAATCGCGTCATCAAGAATTGCACCGTTGAGATTTCGACGCACTAGATCCGCTCGATGTAGGTCGAGCCCCGAAAGGTCCGCACCTTCAAGCGAGTCAAGTTCGACGCTGACGGTTCTCCCAGTCGTACATCGGATCGTGATCATCAACTCAGCCCGCTGGTTTTATGAGATCTTGAATCCACCCCTTGAGGGTTATAATTAGCGATTTTGCATTCTTCGCATGAGCGTCCTGGGCCTCGGAGGTGACCTCGCTAAACGTGCACTCGATTGATATGATCGTGTCCAGGTGAAGAATAATCCCCAATTCACCATCAGCGGTTCTGGCAAGTTGGTAGGGGCGAATACAAATCGCGCTGCCAGATGACGGAGGCGTCTCCCGCAACAGCTGAGCCGCTACGTTGGAACTCGCTAACTTCTGGCAAACGTAGAATAGACGCTTCTCTCCGTTGTACCCAAATAAGTCAATGTTAGCGGCCCGAAACTCGTTCTTTATGCGGCAAACAACCTCGAAAACCGAGTCGATTTCGCATCTTGGAATTGCGACCCCCTCGAACTTTCGCCAAGGAAGATGAACCGCGTACCTTCCTGAAGGTAGGGTGCGCGCTGTAGCGACCTCAATCGCATGTGGTATTTCCGGCTTGTCCACGTTGCGACTCCGGTAAGTAATCTTAGTCGGCCTCGCGCTGCGTACTTTGAGGTCACTAGCAACTAGTCAATCTCCCACTCGGAATCGACCTCGACCGCGCCTGCGCTTCGAAACAACCACACCAACGCACCGTCTGCAAAGGGATGGCTTCGAGCATCAATCCAAACAATCCCTCTGTTCTCTGAACCAGAAGAAGACACCCAGTGCCACTCTCTTCGCTCTGGATCCATCCAATATATCCATGCCTTGAGCGTCCAGGGCCGTGGTGTCTCCGCGTGTTCGATACGTGCTGGGTAGGGTAGGTTGCGTAGCCATTCAATATACGTCTTTGCCTCTTCGGTTGTTTTATCGGGTGCACATGCTTCCCTGTACCATTTGGGTAAGGATGCTCTGAGCAAACGACTGTCAACCGATCCGAAGCGACGAACTCCTCGAATATATGCCAACAGCACCTCCACACATCGAGCACGGAAGAGTGTCCAGTTTGGAGTACAGGTTACGATGTACGGGAGTCCATCCCGTTCGTTCGGAGTATCAGGCGCCTCCAGCGCTTCAATCTCGTGTTGCAGATCCACCCTACGCAGCCCTCTTCCCTGACCGGCACAGAGAATGTTCGGGTCGGAGTCATTAGTATTCGCGGACGCATCGGCTAGCGCAAGATCGGGGTCTCGGACCCGTGAGCAAATCTTACCCCAGCCCCTTTCCCGTTCCCCGGGATGAACTCGATCCCAGCGTCCTCGAGCGCTCGCTGAAGCACCTTAAGCGTCGACGGGCGCGGCGTGTTGTCGCCCCGTTCGAACTTCGAGATCGTGTTCAGGTTGACCTCGGACGCGTTGGCCAGGTCGGTGAGCGTCCAGCCTAGCAAGCCGCGGGCTGCGCGACATTGTCCCCTCGTCACCGGACAACACTAGCACTCGCGGAAACGCGCCGCGTGGGCGCGAGAATGCACGTATTGTTATAAATTTTCAATTATTAAATAAATTTTATAACATTTCATAGGTCAAGATCGCGCCGACACGAAAGCAAGGAGCCGGAGCATGACGCCGACAGAGGACAGGATCGAGGTTCGACTCACCGACCCACTCGCCCGCGAGTTTCGTACGTGTCTCGAGGTAGCCAGCGCGGTGATCCGCTCCGCGATGCTCGAGCACGGGGCGCGGCCGCTGATGTTGATCACCCACCGCAACACGCTCCTGGCGTCGGTCGCCGACAAGCGGGTCTCGCTGCACGTGTCCGTCGGCACAGCGCCACCGCCGACACACTTCGGCTTCGGGGCCGCCGATGCCTAAACGGGCCCCTCGGCCGCGCGCGCGCGACACCATGATTGAGATCGAGAACGACGCCGGCCAGGTGATCGAGCTCGTGCTGACAGGCATCGTTCGCGTCAACACGACCCCCGCCGACGCGCTCTCGGAGACGCTCCGCGTCCGCGACCAGGGGTTCACGGTTCACGAGACGGAGACGTCGACGCTGATCGGGACGCTGCTCGAGCACGTGCCGCCGACGACCCCGTTCGAGCAGCTCGCGCGGGACAAGCATGTTGGGGAGCGGAACCAGTCGTGAACGCGACGTTGCGCGTTTGACCAAGCGCCACGGGCGACAAACGGTCCGACAGCCGTCGCTCGGCGGCGGCACGGTGGCATCCCGCAGTGGACCGCGATCACGCGCCCGATCGGGGCTATTCTCGCGGGCTTTCTACGTCGTCCCCCGTTGAAACAGCTCAGGGTCGATCTCGTAGACCGCCTCCCCCAGCTCTCGATCACTGAGTAGCTCGAGTCGGCGCTCGTGCTCGATCGCGCTGTCGGAGGCAGTGATGATTGTGCTCCCGTAGATCAGGAAAAGGTCCGTCGCGGTGATCGCAAACTCGATCCCATCGGGCGCGATAGAGACGAATTCGTACAGAAACGAGTCAAGCCCCGAGGGGGTTTTCCCTCGATCCGTTCGCACAACCTCGGAGCCGATCAAGAACCCGTTGCCGAACCGGACCATCTCCGCTGTGAGCGTCACGTCGCACGCGCTTGCGAAGCAGAGCCACGCGCGTGTTCTGCCGTCCTCTGGAAACCTCGACCCGGCGTAGACCTGAAGGTCGAGATCGAAGATCATCGCCCACGGGACCACGTCCCAGCGCACGGCTCGGACGCGGGCGTCGAGCACGATGTCGCTGATCTCGGCGAACTCCCGCTCGACCGCGAATCGGCATGTAGCCACGTTGTCACCGTCCCTTCCTTCGTGATGGTTGTGCGGCCCCGCTCGTAATGTTCTGAACATCACCCGCCGACGCCGGTTTAGGGTCGCTATTGAGCCCATTGAAGTACTGCTGCCCGTCTTTCGGGCTCGTGTTGTATCGCGCCGCGTGCGTGTGCGAGTAACTCGGTTGACCGTTCATGGTGTGCGGCGTCTTCTGCAGGACATCGGTCGCGCTGCGGTCAGGCTGGATATAGCGCCCTGGCGGGGTCTTGGCGGTATCTACCACGGTCCCGTTGGGTTCACCGACGAACCTTCCATTCGGCTCCCAGGTGCCTCGAGGTGTTGACGGAGTACGCGGCTTGGCCTTTGTGGATCTGCCGATCTTGGACAGGGTCCCGGTTACAGCGGACGAGGTCTGGCGGGTTGCTGCCCGGATCGCCTTTACGTCATGGACGCCGACCGGTAGCGCCTCCGACGCGAGTGATACTGCTGCCCAGGTTCGCTCGACCACGGTCGAGTTCGGGTTGACGAGGATGTTGACGTCACGCACTGTCTCGACGAGCGCTGCCGCCGCCGTGCCGCCCTTGTAGACCTTGAGCGCTATGCTCCCGACCTTCGTCCAAACCGATGTCCCGTTCGGGTCGGTGAACGCGATCGGGTTGTTCGCGGCGTAGCGATAGAGGTTGCGCTCTCCGGGTCTCTCCTGCAGTTGCCCTGGCTCGTGTACGAATAGCGGATCCGGGCTCGCCCATCGTCCGAGCGCCGGGAGGTACTGACGGACCCCGAGCGCAATGCTGCCCGCGACGGGCTCGTGCTCACCACCTGTGAACCCGTACTCCGGCGCTCGATCGCCGGTCTCTTGCCACTCGACCCACGACTCCCCGAAGGGTCGATGAGCGCCGCGGGCGATCACGGCGCCCGCGTGGTCGAGCACGAGCGCGCTCGAGCCGAGCCGATCGGTGATGTGAAAGCGCGTGTTCTCGTCGGGTCTTAGCGGTCCTGGGTTGCTCGCGGGAGAGCAGCCGTCGCAACCTGTGGCGGCCAACGCCAAGACGACAACTGCTGCACTTCGGCCGCGAGGCGGGATCGAGCGCAGGAGCAGGACGACAAGCGGAACGAGTAGAACGAGGAACCCGTGGGTCATACACCCGTACTCGGCCCTGATTTGCGTCTGTTGCGGTCGGAGCCGCTGGATCGCCGTCGCTTCTCGGCGACGAGTAAGCCTCCCCCGGTTCGGTGGACACCTCCAACAAGTCAGCAATAGACAGGAGATGTCCTCATGGGAAAGAGAAAGCGAAGAAATTTTACCCCCGAGCAGCGGGCTGCTGCAGTCAAGATCGTCGAGACATCGGGGAAGCCAATCGCGCAGATAGCGAGGGAGATGGATCTCTCGGTCACGGCCCTACGCAACTGGGTGGCGCAGTCGAGGATCGACGAGGCCAAGGATCCCAACGGACCGCTGACGTCGGACGAGCGGGCCGAGTTGGCGCGCCTGCGGCGAGACCTCAAGCGCGTGACGATGGAGCGGGATTTTTTAAAGCGAGCCGCGGCGTACTTTGCGAAGGAAACAGCTCCTTCGAAGTGATCGCCGCGGCGGAATCGGACTTTCCAGTGAGCATGATGTGTGACGTTCTCGAAGTCTCGCGAAGCGGATACTACGCGTGGAAGACACGTGAGCCGTCCGAGCGAGCTCAGGAGAACGAGGCGTTGAAGACCAAGAACAAGGCGATCCACGACGCGAGCCGTCAGACCTACGGCAGCCCCCGTGTGCACGCCGAGCTGGTCGCCCAGGGCGAGAAGGTCGGGCTCAACCGCGTCGCTCGCCTCATGCGCGAGGGGGGCGTCTGCGGACGACGGCGCCCGAAATTTAGGAAGACGACGGACTCGAAGCACGAGCACCCGATCGCGGCGAACGTGCTCGAGCGTGACTTCAGCACCGACGAGCCCGATCGCGTCTGGGTCGGCGACATCACCTACGTCTGGACCCGCCAAGGGTGGTCGTACCTCGCGGTGATCATCGACCTGTACTCGCGCCGAGTTGTCGGCTGGTCGCTCGCCGAGCACATGCGCACCGAACTCATCTCTGACGCGCTCAGAGCCGCCCTGGGCCATCGAGAGCCGTCGGTACGGGGTCTACTCTTCCATTCCGATCGCGGCTCTCAGTACGCCTCAGTGGCGTTCACGACGGCCCTCCGCGACGCGGGGATCTCCAGCAGCATGAGCCGCAAGGGCAACTGCTGGGATAACGCCGTCGCCGAGAGCTTCTTCAGCACGCTCAAGAGCGAGCTCATCCACCGCACGATCTTCCTCACGCCCGAAGCTGCCCGAACGGCCATAGCCGAGTGGATCGAGGTGTTCTACAATCGCCAGCGTCGTCACTCGACCATCGGCTACGCTACGCCGGTCGAGTTCGAGGATCGCTACTACGCGGCCCTCCCGCGCGCACAAGTGTCGTAACCAGGCTGTCCACTATTTCGGGGGAAGCCCACGCGCCAATCTTCCAGAGGCTTGAGAGCTACTGCTCGACGCAGTACAGGTGAGCCTCAATCAGGCAAGCCGTTGGCGTAATCTCGACATCTTCGAACCAATTGGAATCGGTCATGGCGCCATGTCCAACTCCACCGAGATCCTCGAACGCGTCGCTGGTCCAATCGAGACAATCTTGCTCAGGGTCGTCGAGATACCCTTGCGCGTTGGTGTTCGTGTACGCGGTGGTGTATTCGACGAGCTCACCGTGCTCATCAACGTTGATGGGGGCGAGGATGGTCCCATCGGTGAGGTCATCCCAGCCTTCGGCGATCGGGATCCCCGTGACGAGCGCGTAGCGACCGGAAGAGCGATGGAACCGGTTGCCGGGCGCCCCGCTGTCGTCCGCGAGCCACGCCTGGAACTCATTCGCTCGCTCAAGACCAGCCATGGCCGCGAGGGACTGACACTTGAGATCAGCCCCGAGCAGGCCACCTAGATCTCCGCGATATGTCTCGCTCGACAAGAACACCGCGCGGGTGCGCACGCACTCCGAGTCACAGCCGTCGTTGGGGTCCTCGTTGGTGTCGTCGCACTCCTCGACGCCGAGCTGGACGAAGCCATCGCCGCACCGCGCGAAGTCGCAGGTCGTCGGGCAGCTGTCGTCATCGCGGATGTTGCCGTCGTCGCAGTTCTCGACGCCATCGTGCACTTTGCCGTCACCGCAGAACGCCCATACGCAGGAGTTCAGGCAGTCGTCGTGCTGGTCGATGTTACCGTCGTCGCATTCCTCATCGCCCTCAACCACGCCGTCCCCGCACTCGGGACCGTCGTTCGTTGTTGAGGTCGTGGCGTCGGTTTCGGTGCCGACATTCTCGGTATCGATCGAGGAGGATGCGGTGCTCGAGGATGGGTCGCCGCTTGTACTCGAGGACGAGGACGAGGACGTGTCATCGCCGGTCGTCATCGGTCCGTCCGGGCAGCCCACGAGCACCGCGGACACGAGCAAGACAAGTGGTGCGGAGGTCCTGTCCATGGGTGCTTGAGATCAGTTGCCGTTCCCGGGCTGCTCGACGCAATACAGGTGCAGTGCGTTATTACAATACAACTTCATGCCCGAGTCCGTCCACGTCGAGGTCGTTGACCCGCTCGTGCCCCAGCGGCCGAACCCGCTGTCCGAAGTCCAGTTGTCGCAGTCGTCCCCCGACGCGTAGGTCCCTCCCGGGAGGACGTTGCTCCAGACCGGGACTCCGAGGTTCTCCCCCGCCGCCGTGACTTGAATCGGGTTGAGCAGATCGTTGTTGAGGAGATCGTGTACCGACTCGGCGACGACGAGCCCGTCCATGCGCATGAACTCATTGTCTTCGCCGACGGGCTTGAGCCATGACGAGGGGTTCGTGCTCTGGTCATCGGGATCGTTGTCGTCCTTCACCCCAAGCCACGCACGAAAGCTCTCGTGGAACGGCAGCCCTCCGTTCTTGGCGCTATCCTGACAAAGACCATCTGCGCCGGCGGTTCCGCCCAACTCGGCGCCGGTGTAGGTCTCGGCCGTTACAAAGACGATGCGGCGGTACCACCTGCAGTTCGGCGCGCACGTCGGGCTCCCTCCCGCGCCGTGATCACACTCCTCGAGATATTCGGGCTGAACCACGCCGTCACCGCAGCCGGTGGCGATCTCGCAAGACGCGCTGCAGCTGCCGTAGACGTTCAATTGCTGGCCGTTCGCGGGTCCGAGGTCACACTCTTCACTTGGGTGGTGGTAGCCGTCGCCACACCACGGCTCTTGGCACTTCGGCGTGCACTCACCGTAATCCGAGTTCAGCCCGCCGTCGTCGCATTGTTCCCACGAATCCAACTCTCCATCGCCGCATTTCCACCACGGCGGCAGGACAACGGGCACATCCGCGTCCCAGCGCTCGGGTTCTTCATCGTCAGGATCGACTCCAGACGCGCTCACAAGAACCTCCGGGAGAGCGTCAAACGCGTCGGAGTCGAAGTCGGTGGCTGAGGAATCTCCGCCAGGACCATCGCCTCCTTCGGGGACGCAGGCGAGCACGAGGAGCGGGACCGTCAGGATGATGAGGAGGCTGGTTCTCGGGTGCATGGCCGTGTGAATGCGGAGAGCGTGGCGAATCCACGTCGCCACCGAGACGTTCGGCCGGGCCTGGCTCGACGTTGCGTCTACGTGACCGCGCAAGTGTACAAATCTCGTCTGTCTTCGACGCGGGCGCAGGTGACGCCAAGGGAAGTACCGCGACGCTTCGCTCGATTTCGAGCGCTCGGTATCGTGCACCTGACGAAGAGCAACAAGCTGTCGCGCCAGGGAGACACGGCATGTCAGTCAACGTACGACAGCGAAAGCTCCCCAACGGGGGCGCACACTGACACGCGGACATCGCGGTGAGACAACGGTCCTGGCTTCACACTCGTAGCCCTCGTTACGGGGCGTATCCGCCACACGTGAATAGCCCGGTGCCGGCCACGGCACGTGGCCACGCCACGCCCCAGATCGAGGCGCACACTCAGGGCCGAGTCCGCCGACACCACCGGCCGCATCATCGTGGCGACCTCGAGGCGCACGAGCATGGCGGTTGGCCGGGCGACGCGCAGCGACGCACTCGTAGCCCTCGCTGTCGCCCTCGTCGTCGCCCACCGTGTAGCCAGAAGGCTGTGCCCACCACCTGGCGCCTACCAGCCGTCAGACCCTGCTGCGGGGTGGAATCCGGCTGGCGGGTGCCGGTCGACAGCGCGTCCTCCTGATGGATCACGGGTGCGCTGGTTCGGGTCCGCTGCACGGTCGCCGCGGTGCTTCGTATGCACGACGCGAACGCGCAGCAGGGCCACCCATTGTGATGCTGCGGTCACCAGCTCGGTGCCCCTCGTCAACGCGGCGTTGGCTGGCGCCCTCGTGTCGACTGACGGTCCGACAGCCGTCGCTCGGCGGCGGCACGGTGGCCCCCAGTGGACCGCGATCACTCGCCCAATCGCCAGCCCGAGATCGCCGGCCGCAGCCGAGCAGGCGGTAGCCGGCGAGCACCCGTGACGGCCAAGTGAACGGGCGGCCTCTCGGAGCACGCTGGCGCGTATACGGTCGCGCCCCGACAGCTCGCTACCCATGGCGCTCGGGTCTCCAAGGCCGCGCCCAGGGCAGCACGCGCGACCGTACCTGCGCCTGCCCCCCAGACGTTCGCCACCGCGTCTCAGGCGAGCCCGACGAGATCCACCCATGAGGCTACAGCGGTGGCCAATCAGAGCCCCAGACGGCCTGCTCGCACGGTCATGTCTGGCGCGTTGGCGAACAGTTCTGTCTCGAGAGTCACCTCTTGGGCGCCGCCCCGAGCGCAATCACTTCTCCTCACGAGGTATCCTCGACATCGTCGAGCGCTCGATCCCGCCCCCGCGATTTGCTACCGTCGCGCCTGGGTGTGGTCTTGGAGGCAAGTCAAGATGACCATCAAGATCACGGAGAAGCAGAGACAAGGACGCAAGCCCGTGTGGCGAGTCTCGATCCATCTGAAGCTGGCTGACGGCCGGAACGAGCGGAAGGAATTTAACCGCCCTCGCTCGCTCTCCCGTCGCGCGGTCACGCAGTGGGCGAAGCTCAAGCACGCGGATCTGCTGCGCGAGCGCGCGGCGAAGGAGGTGGCCAAGGACGGCACGTTCAAACGGATCACGTTTTCAAAGTACGCTCAGCGGTTCTTAAAGACATACGCGCACCGCAAGGGTCTCAAGCCCAGCTCCATGCGCGCCTACGAGGACTCGCTGCGCTTGCACCTGCTGCCGGCCTTCGGGCGCATGCAGGTCGACGCGATCACCGATCAACACCTCGATCGGATCCGCGACCTCGAGCTCGCGCCCGGGACTCGCAACCGGCTGCTCTCGAACATGTCGACGATCCTCAACGCGGCGTTTCGCGAGCGCTACCGCAGGACCCCGTTCCGGGCGACCAGCATCAAGCAGGACGCGCGTGAGCCGGAGTACTGGACGATCGACAAGTTCGAGCGCCTGCTCGCGGTGGCGCCCTCGCTCGAGCACTCGCTCATCCTCATGCTCGGCGGCTTCGCGGGCCTGCGCGTCGGCGAGATCGCCGGGCTGCGGCGTATGGATGTCAACTTCCGGCGCGGTGCTGGCGGAGCGCTGCACGTGCGGCAGAGCGTCTGGCAGGGCCAGATCTCGACGCCGAAGGGTCGACGCAGTCGCGTCGTCCCGCTGCACGCTCGGCTGCGCGCGGTGCTGGAGCGCTGGTGTGAGGGCCTCGAGGCCGAGGACCTGCTGCTGTCGAAGGTCGACGGATCACCGATGACGCACTCGGCGTTCAAGCACCGTGTCCGCGTGTGTGAGGCGGCGATGCTGGGAATCCCAACGAGCGACGCGAAGGGCGGCGTGCACAAGCTCCGCCATACCTTCTGCTGCCGCACGGCAGCGTAAACAAAAGAAATTACTCGGTTTCTTCCTCCTCCGACTTCGCGCGGGACTCATGCGGGACCGCAACAGGATCGAGCGTCTCGAGGCCCTCGATCGCGTCCTCAATCTGATCACCCGCGACCGACATGTACCGTTCCGTGATCTGCAGCGACGAGTGACCCGCCAACTTCTGGATCACGCGGGGGTGCTTCCCGGCGAGGACGAGGTTCGAACAAAACGTGTGACGGAGAATGTGGATCGGCCCGTCACACTCGCTGTGATGCAGGCCGAGCATCACGGCGCGCGTCACCTTCATCCTGTATGTCACCATCCCCTTCGTCAGCGGGGCCTGGGTCCCCGTCAACAAGAAAGCGTCCGGCGCGTGCCCGGCCGTGAGTTGCTCGAGGCACGCGCGAAGACGCCGCGTGAGCGGAACCGTCCGTTCTTTTCGACCCTTCGTCGGCCCCTCGATCCCGCGCCACATCGACCGCCGCACATGGAGTCGCCCACGGCCGCGGAAGTCGATGTCATCGATCCGCAGCGCGCGGATCTCACCGCACCGCAGCCCGGCGTCGCCGCCGAGCAGCACGATCCCGAGATGCACGGGAGTCGGCGCGCTCTTGATCAACGCGCTGTACTCCTCCGGCGAGTACCACTCGGGATCCTTTGCATCCTCCTTGACCCGCTTCACGGGAGGAGGCGACACCGAGCGAACGCCCCAGTCGTGTGCGACCCGGAGCATGCACTGAAGCTCCGAGATCAAAACATTGCGCGACGCGGGCGCCAAGTCCAGCGCGGCCAGCTCTCGGAACTGGGCCTTGCCGACCTCGTTGATGTTCATGTCTCCGAAGGCAGGTTCGAAGTACTGCGCGATATGCCGCTCGTAGCGTTCGACGCTCGACGGCCGGAGATTATTGATCTGCGGGTACTCGGCGAGATACTTCGCGGCGAACTCACTGAATGAAACATCCTGTTTCTTGGGTTCAACGGCCTCCTTCCGTGGCGGACCCTGCTTGATCAGGTGCTGCTCGTGCTGCCGGGCCCAACGCTCAGTCTGCGTCTTGGACCAGGCGCTCGGCTTGGTGACCTTGGCGCGATGCTTCGTGCCGCACGGATAGTGGATCCTGATGTCCACGAGCCACGCCTGCTTGCCGCTCTTGTAGGTTCGTTTCGTGATGTTGATGGACATGGGTTTTCTCCATGACCGTGCCCACGAGCATGGTAGCGCAAGCCTCCACGCGAGAACCCGCGACACGCCGCGCAAATTCGCGTCGCCCGCGAGATCGCGAGACGCGATCCCGCCCGCCGCTCGCGTCGAGCGGCGGCGAGGGGTCATCGACCGACACGCGGACCCCAGCAGGCGACGCCGCATCGAGCGCCGTGTTGCCATGGCACCGTGGCACGGACGCGGAATCACTCGAACACCGTGTCGGATCACGGGTTTCAGCGCGTGTGGCATGCCATGGCACGGACTCTTGCGAGTTGAAGATTCGCGTACGAGGACCTCGTCGCGCGCGAAATCTCCATGTCCGGTGTGTCGGGCGGGGGCCGGGTCTACGGGCCGCAGCCTCGGGATCATCCCGAGCGCCGCGGCGCAAGAGTGTTCGCTCGCAAACTTACAGGGAGGTTGCGTAGGCTAGACGAGTAGAGGGCCGGTTGAACCGCTCGAGGGATCGCGCGACGCCGGGGTGATCGGGACCGGTCGCCGCCACCAGAATTGTAGCGCGATTCCGATAGCGCCCGCGATCCACACAGCGCACATCAAGAAGTCGTACTCCGGCCAGACCAGCGCGGGCGGGAGGAGGGCGAGCCCTAGCGCGCAGAACCAATAGCCCCAGCGGAACATGAGAACGCCAATTAGAAAACTCGCCCCTGACAGCGCGATAAAGTCGTAGGCGGCGATGAATTGCGCGGGCAGGTCGTAGCTCACGGAGGCCACGCGGTTGAGGAACACGAGCGCGACGGCGTCGAGCGAGATCATCGCGATCATCAGGTTCTGCGGCTCGCTTCGTAGTCGCGCGCGAAAGACGATGATAATCGTGGCGACCAATGCCAACTGAACACCGAATCCGACGAGAAACTGGTTGTTTGTTGGCGTGAGGAACCCGAACTGGATGAGCGTCAGGGCCGTCATCGTTGTCATCGTGACGACGACCATCAGCGCTACGAACAATCGCCGACTCCAGCGGGAGCTCGTGGGCTCGTGTCGTATCAACTCCTCGGCGAGTACGTCAAGGAGCTCGCGCATCGAAGACCAACGCTCAGCGGGCCGCGCCGCGAGACCACGAACGATGAGGTTGTGGCCTCGCGGCGCCGGCACATCGGCGCGCGGTGCGTGCTCGGGCAGCGGGGTCGTCGTGAGACGCGCGAGCACATCGCTAACGCGACGCGTCTCGAATGGCAGCGCGCCGTATAGCGCTTCGTACAGGGCGACGCAGAAACTGTACTGGTCGCTCTGGGCGTCGACGGAGCGGCCCTCAAATTGCTCTGGGGACATATACGCTGGTGTCCCCATGACAGCGCCGGTTTTGGTCCGCCATACATCGAAGCTTGCTTCGATCAAGTCGCTCGGGAGATCCGCCAGTTCGGGCGAGCTGTCGCGTGTTTCAGCGAGCCCGAAGTCCATCACGCGCACGCGCCCGTCGACGCCGACCATCACGTTGTCTGGCTTGGATACGGCGCCCTCAGGCCAGGTTATTGATCGTTCTTCGGTTTTTCGGGCTTCTCTTTGTCGGTGCCAGCATCGTGCCTCTGAGCGGGTCGAAGGTTGCGGATCGCCTCCTTCAGGGCACGTGGCGCGAGGTGCATGTAGATCTCCGTCTCGCGGGACGCGCTTGCGCGGTGGGTATCTCAGCGCGGTGCGTCACGGGTGCTCGGTGCCGGCGCGGTGGGCTCGCCGCGTCTTTCGTTTATGGGTGAGCGCCTCGGCTCGCAAACGACGCCGCGTCGCTGCCTCGGAGGACTTCGCTGGAACCACCGCCTCCTCCTGAGTCGACGACGCGTCCTCAGCACCCGTCGTCGCCTGGTCTACGCGTGAGACCAGCAGGGCCGCGAGCGATTCGATCGTGGGGTGCTGGAACATCTCGACCACGCTGACGATCGAGCCGAGCTGCTCGACGAGCCGCTGCTGAACCTTGACGAGACGCAGCGAGTGTCCGCCGAGATCAAAGAAGCTCGTGCGCACGTCGACGCGATCGAGGCCGAGCACGTCGCACCAGATCTCGGCGAGCAGCGTCTCAGTCTCATCACGCGGCGTGTGGTAGAAATCCGCCGCGTCGCGCTCGGGCGCCGGCAGGGCGGCGCGATCGACCTTGCCGTTGGGCGCGATCGGGAAGTCGATGATCGGGACGAGGTGCGCCGGTTGCATGTAGCGGGGCAGCCGCGCGGCCAGGGCCTCTCGCAACGCACGCGAGCTCAACGACGGGCGCGCGGGGATCGTATCGTCAGGACCCCATAGGCGCGCGTAGAATGGCGTCGCGCGGTAGCGCTCGAGGTCGTGCGGCGACAGCAGGTCGAGCGCGACGTCCTCGCCGCGGCGTCGCAGCAGGCGTCCGCGCACGCGGTAGTCCGGATTGAGCCCGTTCGCGCTGGGCCGCCGCTCGACCGTGCCCTCGAAGCGATCGCCCACGTCGACCTCTAGCCCCTCGCGCGACAGCGGCAGCAGCATCGGCAGCCACGAGCGCTGCGAGTCGAGACTGTCGAACACGTGCTCCGCGGTCATGTGCAGCGCGAGCCAGACGAGGAAGCCGTGCAGTCGACCCGCTCGCGTCACGACGAGCTCGATCGCGTGCTCCTCTGTCTGCGGGTTCACGCGCGTGAAGTCGAGGTCCTCGAACACCGCGTCGCTCGAGATCAAGTCCGCGCGCTCGAGGCCCTCGACGCACAGCCGCAGGTCGAAGCGATAACCCTTGTCGGCGAAGATCTTCTGCACGTAGTGGGCGGCGGTGCTCGAGAAGTTCAGCTCGGCGGACGCCGGCAGCGAGACCGCCGCGATGTGCGTGACCGCGCGCTCGGGCAGCATGTGGCTCGGGTCGCGCAGGAACTTGCGGGCGCGCTCGATGATCCGCGCCGCGCCCTCGGATCCGCCGATCGAGCCGACGATCTCCGAGATGCACCAGTCCACCGAGTCCGGGAGCTCCACCTCGAGCGCGTCGCCGAGGATGAGCTCGATGCGGTCGGAGAGCCCGAGCTGCTCCACGCGCGCGCGCGCCTTCTCGTAGGTCGCGGGCAGCAGCTCGACGCAGTAGACCTTGGCCGCGCCTGCCTCAACGCACAGGCGCGCCAGGATCGCCTCGGGCCCGGGGCCGATCTCGACCACGGTCGCGCCGGCGAGGCGCTCCTGGAACGCGCGGGCGTAGCAGCGGTTTCGCTCGTCGTGCGAGGCCATCGCGTGGTACAGCAGGTCGTCATAGACGAGGAACTCGGCCGTCGATGGCCACAGCCCGATCCCCGGCTGCTCCGTGTAGTAGGCGATTAGCTCGATCTCGCCGTCGCTCGTCGAGCGTGGGATCACCCGGCAGTCTTTGACCATCGGGTGCTCCGCGATCGCGCGCTCGACCTCGGCGGCGTTGACACGGTGACCGCGAACCTTGACCTCATCGTCCACGCGGCCGACGAAGAGCAGCTCGCCCTCCGGCGTCCAGCGCCCCAGGTCACCGGTTCGATAGATCCGATCGTCCTTCCGCCACGGGTGTGACACGAAGCGCGCCGCCGTGAGCTCTTCCTGGTGGAGATAGCCACGCGCCAGGCCTGCACCCCCGAGACAGATCTCCCCGATCGCGCCTATGGGCGCCAATCGCTCCCCTTGGAGCACGAGGACCTCGGTGTTCGCGATCGGGGTGCCGATCGGGACACCCCACGGGGTCGTGTTCTCGGGCGTGACCTCAAAGATCGTGGCGCACACGGACGCCTCCGTCGGTCCGTAGGCGTTGAAGCAGCGCGCCGTCCGGGCGTAGTGTCGCAGGTCCTCGTCGCGCGCCGCCTCGCCCGCGCTGATCAGCGCGCGCAGCGACGGCAGCGGCGAGCGCTCCAGCAGACGAAGATACGACGTCGGGAGCGTGATCAACGAGATCTCCTGCTCGCAGAGGAAGTCGCGCAGGGCCTTCGGATCGAGCTGGACCTCGGCGGGCACCGGAGTCAGACATGCCCCAGAGGCCAGGGCCATGAACGTGTCGGACATCGACGCATCGAACGCGCAGCTCGCGAACTGCGCGACGCGATCGGCGGGCGTAATCCCGAAGCGCTCGATCAGCGCCCCGACCGTATTCACGAAAGCGTGGTGCCCGACCGCGACCCCCTTCGGCCTCCCTGTCGAGCCTGAGGTGAAGATGACGTAGGCGTCGTCTCGGGGCGAGGCCTGTCGCTCGAGTCGCGCGCAGGGCTGGGTGGCGATCGTCTCCCACTCGGAGTCTATGCACACGACTTGGCCGCAGAAGGAGGGCAGCTCCCCCTCGAGCGCGTCGCTGGTCACGATCACCGGTGGCGCCACGATCGCGAGCAGCTCCTGGAGCCGCGCGAGCGGGTACTGGGAGTCCATCGGCACATAGATCGCGCCCGCCTCGAGGACCGCGAGCATGGCGATCACCAAGTCGAGCGACCGCGGAAGGAACACGGCGACCGGAACGCCCGCGCCCACGCCGAGCGCGTGTAGGTGGTGCGCGCATTGGTTCACGCGGCCAGCGAGCGCTCCATAGCTGACGATCTCGCCGTCCCAGGCGATCGCGGGAGCATCGCTCGCGCGCGCGACCTGATCGCCGAACAGATCATGGATGCAGCAGTCGGTCCTTGGACGCGTCGGCCCGGTCCCCCACTCGACAACGCGCGCGTGGTCGACAGGCGCGAGGGTCGAGAGCTCACGAGCCGGTCGCGCGGGATCGGCGACGAGCTCGCGCAGGACGTGCTCAAACGAGCGCGCGAGTCGCTGCGCCGTGGCGTCGGTGAACAGATCGCGCGCGAACGACAGGTAGCCCTCGATCGCGCCTGCTTCTTGCCACATGTGAAGCTCAACGTCGACGCGCACCGTGGGAGCGCCAGGCGTCTGTGCCTGTACGTCGGCCCCCGGCAGCTCGAGGGTCGCCAGCGGCTGATCCTGAAAGTCCAGGTTGACCTGGACGAGCGGGTTGTGACCCAGGCCCCGATCCGGGGCCATCTCCTCGACGAGGCGCTCGAACGGGAGATCCTGATGGGCGAAGGCGTCGATAGCGACCTCCCGCGCGTGCGCGATGAGCTCGCGGAGGCTGGCGTCGTCGGAGACCTTGACGCGCAGCGCGAGCGTGTTGACGAAGCAGCCCACGATCGCTTCAAACTCGCGCCGTCGACGGTTGGCGACGGGCGCGCCGATCAGTACCTCGCGCTGACCGCTGGAGCGCGCGAGCACGAGCGCGAAGCCGGCGAGGAGCACCATGAACGGCGTCACCCGAGCCTCGTCGCAGATCGATCGAATCGAGCGAGAGAGCGCGTCACCCAGCTTGATCGGGACGCTCCCGCCGCGGTGCGAGGAGACCGGGGGCCGCGCGAAGTCGGTGGGGAGCTCGAGCAGCGTGGGAGCGCCGCGCAATCGCTCGCGCCAGCGCGCGAGCTGCTGCTCCGCGACCCCGTCGGCCAACCAATCGCGTTGCCACGCCGCGAAGTCGAGGTACTGGAGCGGCAGCGGCGAGGAGTCGGGCTCGACACCGCCTCGTAGCGCGTCGTAGCAGGCGGACCACTCGCGCATCAAGATCGCGACCGACCAGCCGTCGGTCACGATGTGATGAATGACGAGTTGCAGCACCCACGCCTCGGCGTCGAGTTCGAACAAGGTGGCGCGCAGCAGCGGCGGCGAAGCCAGGTCGAACGGTGCGCGCGCGCGCTCCGAGAGACGCTGCGCGATCGACAACGAAGCGGACGTCGAGTCGAGGAGGACGCGCTCCAGCCGGACCTGCGCCGACTCCAGGACGATTTGCACCGGCTCGAACGACTCGAGTACGAAGCGAGTCCGCAGGATCTCGTGACGCTCACACACCGCGCGCAGCGACGCCGCGAGCGCGTCGATATCAACCTGGCCCGAGAGCCTCATCTCGTGGACCTCGTTGTAGGCCGGTCCCTCGCCCTCGATGTGGTGAAGCATCCACAGCCGCGTCTGCGCGGACGAGAGCGCGTGGGCGCCCGTACGGGGGACCGCCTTGATCCCCGGGAGCGTGACCGTGTTCTTCGACCGATCGATGAACGCCGCCATCTCGGCCACGGTCGGCGCCGAGAACACCTCGCCCATCGCCAGCTCCACGCCCATCGCGTCGCGGACCCGCGCGACAAGGTTCGCCGCGAGGACCGACGAGCCGCCGAGTTCGAAAAAGCTGTCGTCGACTCCGACCGCTTGAACGCCGAGCGCCTCGGCCCAGAGCCGCGCGAGCTCGCGCTCTGACTCGGAGCGCGGCGCCGACGCGCGCACCGACCTGCCGTCACCACGCAGGCGAGGCAGTCGGGCGCGATCGACCTCGCCGCTCGGGAGCTCCGGGAGCTCCGGCGCGCTGTAGACCGCGAGCGTGATGGGGACGCCGCGTCGATCCGTGAATGACCCCGTCGGCGTTTCGCCCTCCCCCTCAACGTAGGCGCTGAGCTGCAGGAGGCCGCGGGGAGCTGCGTCCACCTGGAGCCCCGTCGCCGTCAAGTGACCCGCGACGCCGATCACCACGCTCGGCTCGCCGGCTCCCAACGCGGCGTCGAGCGAAACGAGGCCCTGCTCCGCCGACATCGAGTAGAAGCCGCGCGTCCACGCTCCGTCACGGGACTGCCCCCGCCCGATCCCGATCTCGTCCCATCGGCTGAACGACAGACAGATCGCGCGGACCGAGCTCGTCGCGCGTTGCCAGGCCGCGAACGACTCCTGGAAGCTCGCCGCAGCAGAGTATGCGCCATACGCCGGGCTGCCGAAGAGCCCGAGGACCGACGAGACGTGGACAAACAAGCAAGAGGGTCGCGCCAGCGCGATATGGTGCAGCGCCAGCGACCCCGCCAACCTCGCCCGCTGACCAACGACGATGTTCTCGGGCGACGTGTCGATCAACGCGCGCTCCTCGACCCCGCCGGCGAGGTGGAGGATCCCGTCGAGCGGCGCCCCCCAGCGATCCTCCGCCCACGCCACCGCCTCGTTCAGGCGCCCCGAGTCGCAGACGTCGAGCGCCTTGTACAACGCAGACGAGGGCAGGACGTCGGGCGCGAGGTTCACCGCCTCGGTCCGTCCGATGACCAGCAGCTTGGCCTCGAAACGCTGGACGAGTTCGCTACACACGAGCCGCCCAATCCCGCCGCCGCCGCCGGTGACCAAGTAGCGTCCTCCGACTCGCCACGGGCTCGCTGCGGGTCGTTTGAATTCGAGCGCGCGCACCCGCGGGATCCAGCGGCCGTCGTCCCGGAGCGCGACGACCGGATCGATCGCCGCGCTCGCTAGCTCGCGCTGGAGCGCCGCGTCGGGGCGCTGCACGTCCACGTGCTGACAGCGAAGCGACGGGAGCTCGTGGCCGATCGACGCGAGGAGACCCGGAAGGAGACCGCGGGAGACCACGCACGACTCGTCCTCTTTCGGGAGCCCGCCGTGGGTCACCATTCGCAGCGCGCACGGCGACTCATGCCCGACCGCCCGCAGGGCGTGAACCAGCGCGAGCAGCGGGGCGACCTCGACGTGCAGCGCGCGCTCGAGCGCCTCGCGCGTGTCGACCGGAGACGCCGTCGAGAGCCCGAGAAGGTTCACGATCTCATCGGGGAGACCGAGCTCGTCGCGCATCGCCTCGAGCAGGCGTTGGTGATCCTGCGCGCGGTCCATCGCAATCACGAAGCTGCGCGGGCCGAGCCGAGCGTAGGCGTCGCCGCGTTTCGCCACAACGACCGCGCTCGAGGTGTCCTCGGCGTTCATCAAGCGCGCGAGCGACGTCTCGGCTTCGGGGAGCAACACCAGGCGCACGCGCGCGCGTACGTCGGCCCAACGAGTCTCGAGAACTCTACGCCGCCAGACACGACGAAAGAACCAGGCCGGGATCCGGGGCCCGTCGCTCTCGGAGAGCGCGAATTCACCTGCCTCTAGCCGCTGCCGCAGGCGTGCGCGTTGAATCTTGCCGATCGAGGTCTTGGGCACTTCCTCGCGCGCGAGCGGGATCACGAAGCGCGGCGCGATACCGGTCCGCTGCGCGACGACCCCTCGGATGCGCTGACACAAGGCCACGCGGGCGTCTGGGTCAGGGGAGCCCGCGGGGCTGAAGAAGATCGCCAGCTCCTCCCCGTCAGCGCCGGGGACACGCACGGCGGTCGCGGCCGTGTACGAGCGCGCCACCTCGCTCATCGACTCGACGACCTCCTCGATCTCGTGCGGGAAGAGATTGAACCCGCGGATGATTATGTCGTCTTTCTGTCGCCCCGTGATGACCAGTCGCTCCTCGGAGACGAAGCCGAGGTCACCCGTCGTGAACCATCCGTCGGTAAACGCCTTGACGTTCTCCTCGTCGTTGTCGAGGTAACCGTGGAACACGGAGGGGCCGCGGAGCTGTAGCCGCCCCTGGACCCCCTCCGCGACCACAGCCCCGCGTTCGTCGACGATCCGGAGCGTCGCACCGGGGATGGGTCGTCCAAGCTCGACAAAGCTCGGGTTGACTTGCTCGCGAGAGAACCCAGCCGACCACGTGATGCCCGAGCACGTCTCGGACATCCCGAACGCGGGTCGCAGCGCGCGGGCGTTGAGCCCGAAGGGCGCGAGCAGCTCGAGGAACCGGCAGATTGTCCCCGCGACGTTGGCCTCGCCCGCGTTGACCAGGAAGCGCATCGACGACAACTCAAGCGCGCGCGCGCGCACGTCGTCGCTGCGCTCCGCGATCAAGCCAAACGCGAAGTTCGGCGCCCACGAGATCGACGCCCGGTGCGCGCCGATCAGCTCGAGCCAGCGCACCGGATCACGGAGTACGAACTCCTTGGACACGTGGACCTGCGTGCATCCTAGCTCGACGCCCATCACCCCGAGGAAGACGATCGCGCCCACGTGCTCGAACGGCATCCAGTTGAGCGTCACGTCCTCCGAGGTGAAGCCGTTCATCTGAATCGTCCCCCGCGCCATCGCCAGCATATTCGCGTGGGTCAGGGGAACGGCCTTGGGAGTCCCCGTGCTTCCAGAGGTCAGCAGCAGCAGCGCGACCTCGTCCGGCGCCGCTTCGTAGCGAACCGGAGCGGAGTCTGAAGCCGACCGCCGGACGGCGTCGACCGTATAAACCGTGAGCCCGGTCATCCCGAGCGATCGCTCGAGACCGCGGATGGGATCGAGCAGCGACTCGTCGGTCAAGATGGCGGGGCGCCCCAGCATCAACCAGGCGCTCCTAAGTTGGTTCAGGCTCACCCCGGGCTGTGTGTAGCTCGGGGCGACGGAGACTGGCACCGGGACGACCCCCGAGTACACGCATCCCCAAAGCGCCGACCAGTAGTCGTCACCGCGCGCGACTTGAAGCAGAAGCCGGTCACCGCGCCGAAGACCCGCCGCGCGTAGCCCCTTCGCTACGCGTCTGGCGTCGTCAAGCAGCCGCGCGTAGCCGCGACGGCGCTCGCTGCCGTCGGATAAAACATCGACGAAGAACACCGGACGCGCTGCGGAGGCCGCCCGCTCGAGCGCCTCCACGAGCGTCCGCGCCGACCCCTCATCGAGCACGAGCTGCCCGCCGCTCGAGATCGCCGCCCGGCGACGCGTCGAGGCCTCCTCTGACAGTCTTCGGCTGTCGCCGGAGTCGGAGTCGAGCGTGAGCGCGCGCCTGTGCTCGCGCGTCACGAGCGCGCTCGGCACCGTCGACGCTACGCGCACGATCGTCGACTCGATCTCCACGACAACGCGTCGACCCTCTCGCGACAGCTCGAGCTCGCACTGACGTGCGACCGCGGGCTCCACGATCGGCAACGCCTCCAGCGAGGCCCAGTCGATCGCTCCGGACTCGAGCAGCGGAATCGACGATACCGGGACGAGATCGAGCGTGTCCGCTCCTGGGCCCACAGCCCGCAGATCGAGCCAACGTCGCCAGAGACGCTGAACCGGCATCCGCCGGTGCGGCACCGCGTACAGGATGGACCCAGCAGGCGTTTCACGGAGCGCCCAGTCCGCCACGAGCTCCTGAATCTGAGCAACCGTGTCGTCGAACGGTGCGCGGCGGTTTCCTCGCGTCATTTGAATTTCGTCAAGCTGGTCATTATTCGCGGACCGGCGCTTCGGCTCGTTGTGTTGTTGAGAGGACCCGGTCACTCAAGCTGCATCTCTTGGCGCTACCTGTCTCGCTGCGTCGTCGTGTCATGGCGCGACCGCGAAATTCCAGGCTTGGAAGGAACTCATACGCGGCTTCAGGAGCTCGGCGACGAGTTGGCGATGGGTACGATCTGTACGAAAACCCTCGAGCGCCGCCGCGGATTCGAAACGTACAGTGGCGGCGATATCCCACGAGACCGAGGCGTGCTCGTCGGCTGGCGTCCCGATTGAGACGCTCATGACGTCGGGGAGAGACTGTATGACCGCCTGAATACGAGCCGCGAGATCATCGCGTTCGCCACGGTGACCGTCGAGCAGGCGAATATACACATGTCGTTCGATCATCGGCACTCTCCCTGTCACGCCGTACGGGCTCGTATGCGGGGGACGGACGACCCCGCGGTGCTAGCAGCCCGTGGCGAACGTCCACGGGCCGGCTCACTTGCTCTTCCCGGCGCTGGCTTCGTTGGCGAAACCCGCAGTACGCCCGGTACAACTTCGTTTCACCGCCTCGCCAGCGCCGAGAACTTCGGCGCGAGGCGACACGCGGACGTTCACCACGGGCTGCTAGCCCGGCAGCGGTGACCCGCGGACGTTCGCCGCGGGTTGCCAGGCTAGGAGCCCTCCCCGCCGTGCCCCCCTCCCGGACGGGTGCACGGCGGCGGCGGGGTGGTCTGCTGCTTATGCGCTCGCTGCCAGCGCTCGACTTCCTCCCGAGACCACTTGCGGTACGCGCCTTCGATCGGCTCGGGCAGGTTCAGATCGATCGACAGTCGATCCTCGAGCCACCGCTGAAACGTGTAATGATACGACATCACCGCTCCGCCTTTTCCGTGGGGGCGATCCCAGCGGGCTAGCAACGAGTCTCCAAAGTGAAATTCGCTGCGTTGACGGCCCTTGTGGATATGCCGGATCACCGGGTGCAGGAACGCGGCGCACTTGGTGTCAGTCGGGTCGGACGGGCCCATGAAGGTGAGGCTGGGCTCGTTGAACTGGTGGAAGCCGAACTCCAGCGAGAGCAGCAGCGCGTGGTTGTCGCCGTAGTCGAGCGCGCTGGCGTACTCGAGCGGTCGCTCCTTTAGCACCGTGGCGCGACTCAAATCCTCGGAGATGATCACGGTATCACACAGCACGCCGTAGAGCTGGAACAGCGAGGCGGAGATGCTGAATCGATCGTACATCCAGCTCAGCAGCTCATCCCAGGAGATCGGCGAGAAGGTCGTGCTCGGGTAGGGAACGCCCTCGTAGC
Organism: Polyangia bacterium; assembly: GCA_030430565.1. Taxonomy (GTDB): domain Bacteria; phylum Myxococcota_A; class Polyangia; order Nannocystales; family Nannocystaceae; genus JACKDW01. The sequence continues at coordinate 68,146 of JAUIKS010000001.1, read as the reverse complement.
GCTCCTCCAGCAGCCGCGCGAGCGTCTGGATGTTGTACCGGAACCCGTGGATGAAGCCTGATGACGACTTCTTGTCGTTGCCTTGCATGGCGGCGCCGACGAAGAACAGGTCCTTGACGTTGCTGCTCTCCCATGTCGAGGTCAGATCGGGATACTTGCCCTTGTACCAGGTCCGCGGTTTGATGGCGTCGTCGAACAGCTCGTCGGCGACCCAGCGGTACCCCGTGCACGTGATGATCTCGTCGTACTCGCGAGTAAGCTCGAGCGTCCCTGGCGGCGTCGCGTCGGGGTAATCATACTCGTGACTAGTCTCCAGGGTGCCATCCGCCAAGCGCGTGATCGACTTGAGCTTCGGGTTGAGCACCGCGTGCAGGGACTTGAGTTGATACATATCAAAGATCGAGTTATTGACGGCGCGGACGTCGCCGACAAAATGCGTATCCCAGGCCATTCGAACCGGCCTCTTGGCGAGAATATGCACAAACGCGGCCGCGCCCGACAGGTGATCAGCGGTCTCGAACGCCGAGTTTCCCTGGCCGATAATGCCTACGCGTTTGTTGCGATAACGCTCGAGATCTAGCTCATGGTCGTCGTAGCTCGTGGTCAGCTCGATGCCCTCGATCTCCTTTGCGACGTGTGGCGCCACGGCGCCGAGCGCCATGAGCAGCACGCGGCACCGATACTCCGAACCATCGTCGATCGAGAGCGTGAATTCACCGTCCGCGTCCCGCGAGATCCGCGACACGTTTGTGCCATACGCGATATTGAGCTGAAAGTGCGCCGCGTAGTCCTGCAGATACTGGTACATGGTATCCGCGCTCGGGAAGAGCTCGTCGCTGTAGCACGTGAAGCGCATGGACGGCTCATCGGACAGCAGTGAATTCCAGTCGTGCCGCCAATTGAACTCCTCCTCCTCGAAGAAGTTGTTCTTCTTGTTAATCGAGATCAGCTTGCGGTGACGCGGTTGAGTTGCGAAGAACGACCCAGCGGTTCGCGCCCTCTCCAGGATCAAGTAGTCGCGCTGGTTCTTTTGCAGGAAGTACCCCGCCTGTAGGCCGCCTGGACCGGCGCCGATAATGATGTACTTGATGGTTCGAGTCTGCCTGGACATTGATGAGCCCCTCGATAATGGCGCTCCTAAACGTGTTGTAGGAGGTTCGTCGGCGCGGGTTCGAGCGTCTCGAGCTACGCCCACGAGTCAACAGGATTTGCTCGGTTCATTTGACTCCTCACGGGGGAGCACACGGGGTCGGATATCGTGAAGCTGTCGAACAGATGAACATCGGGTGTCGCCCGACGAGACGCCATGTCCGGTAGACGTCGTTTCTCGAAATCTGTGACACAAGCTCCGCGATCGACGGACACGCGTCCGTACGCGCTGTTGGACCTGAAATGAGCGTTGAGCGCGCCGCTTCGTCACAACAAAGCTCAACGTCGCGCACGCTGGGTTCTCGTTGAAAGAGGCCGGCTGAGGACGGCGAGCGGTGAAGTTCGTCCGTTCACCTACCCAGGCGTTCGCCGCCCGGAGGACTGTCCGTGAGTCCATGTTGTATGCGCTTATTCCGGGGCTCGCAGGCGCCGGACGATGGTCTCGAGCAGTCTCGCGTTGTTCACGAGGTTCGGGCCGGCGAGCATGTCTCGATGCTCGCCGGCGCCTTGGTGCACATTGAACGTTGATCGAGTGAGCTCCTGCCACAGCCGCGTTCCGCCCAGCAGCCCACCCTCTTCGTCGTGAAAGGTCTGCGGAGCGTCCCGCTCCTCGATCACGTCTATCGAGGATCCGATGACGATGGATTCAACGCAGCCGTACAGGTAGCGTCGATACGCGCTCATCTTACGCGCTGCTTGTTCGCGGATGACTCGGCTGGTGACACCCGAGAGGTAGTCATCGGCGAATTCAGCGAGCTCCCGCGCGTCGACCTCAATCGGTTTCAGATAGCGGGCGGAGTCCATCAACACGAGCCCGGCGATCGGGAACCCCCTTCGCTCGAGCGCGACCGCCACCTGGTACGCGAGCTTGCCGCCGCCGGAGTACCCGAACAGCACGGGCGGCACGGAGAATCCATGATCGATGATCATCCGCGCGTAGTCGTCGAAGCGGGCGTCATCTTCGACGAAGTTCAGGCCGTAGAACGCGAAGTCCGGCAGCTGGTCGGCGAGGTCTCGGTATCCGAACGCGTAGCCGGATCCGGGGGCGAACGCCAAGATCGGGCGAGCGTCGGGAGCTCCGCCGAGGCGGAACATCGCGTCGTCAACGCGCGAAAGCTCGACCCCTCGATCGCGCAGCACCTTGCTGTCGTTGATGAACGCGGCCAGGCCGCGCAGCGTCGGGTCCTTGTAGGCCAGTATCAGCGGGACCTCAACGCCGAAGATCGTCTCGATCCGCGAGACCATCTGGATGACCCGAAGGCTATGTCCCCCAAGGACGAAGAAGTCGTCCGTCGCGCCGATGCGGTCGACACCGAGCAATTGCTTCCAGAGCTCGGCTAGTTCGCGCTCGACATCACCACGGGGCGCCTCGCCGGCCGACACCGTCGCCACGACCGCGCGCGGGGGCTCAGGGAGGTCCGCGCGCGAGACCTTGCCCGTTGGCCCCAGCGGCAGCTTGGCGAGGGGGATCAGGTGTGCGGGGATCATGTACCCGGGCAGCCGGCTGCTCGCGTGCTCACGGAGCTCGCCAACGTCGATCCCGTCCCCAGAAACATATCCGACGAGCTCCTTGTCCGATCTGTTATCGCGCCGGAGAATGACCACGGCCTCCTTGACTGCTGGGTGGCTCGCCAGCACGCTCTCGATCTCAGCGGGCTCGACGCGAAAGCCGCGGAGCTTGATCTGGTCATCAATACGGCCGAGGAATTCCACAATTCCGTCTGCAGTCCATCGTGCCCGATCACCTGTTCGGTACAGGCGTTCGCCAGGGCGAAATGGGTGCGGTATGAATCGCTCGTTGGTTAATTCGGGATCCTCGAGGTATCCGCGCGCGAGCCCGTCACCGCCGGCGCACAGCTCACCAGGGATGCCGATCGCGGCCAGCGTCCGATTCGCAGTGAGGATGTAGACCGTGGTGTTGCTGATCGGGCGACCGATCGGGATATCACGAACGAATGGGCGGTCCACGGTGAAGGTGGTCGTGAACGTGGTGTTCTCCGTGGGCCCGTAGCAGTTGATCAACGTCAGGTCGGGGTGGGCCGAGCGGACGGCGTTGATGTGCCGGACCGACTGCTTCTCACCACCGCAGAGCAGACACTTGAGGCCTCGGAAGACCGTGACATCAGCGTCGACGATCTGGTTGAAGAGGCTGGTGGTCAGGAAGATCGTGTTGACGCGCCAGCGCTCGAGATAGCGACCGAGCTCGCGCACGCCCAGCAGCGAATTTCCGGTCGGCAGGCACACTGATCCGCCGTTGAGCAGGGGGCCCCAGATTTCGAAGGTCGCCGCGTCGAACGCGAGCGATCCTGTCTGCAGCACTCGAGTCGATGCGTCGAGCTCGACGTAGTTCGCTCCACGGACGAGGCGGAGCACGGCGCGGTGCTCGACCATGACGCCCTTGGGTACACCCGTAGTCCCCGAGGTGAAGATGATATAGGCGAGCCCCTGGGCGGAAGTGCGCTCCTCGACCGGCGCTGACGACTGAGCGGCGAGCGCCCGGCTGTCGAGCTGGCGCTTGGTCGACGCGTCCGCGCTCACGCGCTCGCGGCGCTTGTCGACGAACACCATCGCGTCGTAGTTGAATCTCGAGAGCTCGCTCGCATGCGCTGCGCTGTATCCCGAGTACTCGATCGACTCGATCGCCGGCAGCGTCTGGCGAAGGTCTTCAAAGTACGAGCGCGGGACGAACAAGACGTCATCGCGGTCGACCTTGAACGCCTCGCGCTCGCGTTTCTGCTCGCGCCGGAACTGATCCAGTGACTCGATGAACTCGGCTTTCCTGTCCAGATCCCAGATGTTGCCCAGGAACAACAGCCCCTTGTCCTTGAGGAGGTTGACGCACTTCTCGAGCACACCGCGCGTATAGTTGTAGCCCGGGAAGCACTCGATCACGCTGTTGAGGATGATGATGTCAAAGGGCGGCGCGTCGATCGTGTCGATCTCGTGGGCGGCCAGACACGCGAGCTCGATGTTTCGGATACCCCGCGCGTGAACCTGTCCGCTTGTCCACTGGATGATCCCCGGCGAGAGATCGGTCGCGTAGTAGCTCCCGACCAGCGGCGCGAGCCGGAACATCGAGATGCCCGAGGCGCAGCCGACCTCGAGAACCCGGGTGTCCGGCTTCAGGAAGGGCAGCAGCTTGGCCCGGATGTTCTCGGCGTAGCCGTCCATCGCCTCGCGACTCAGCCACTCGCCCGTGTAGCTGCTACGCCAGCTCCCGCCGGAGATGTCGTCGAAGGTCTCGTCTGCGACGTAGGCCCACCAGCGAGGATCCATCAGCGCGCCGCTCGGCTCGATCTCGTCGTGGACGCGCTTACTGTCGACGCAGAGCGTCGTCGACACCGAGGGACACGACCATTGCAGCAGACCCATCTCGCGGATGTACGCCTTCTGCGAGATCAGCACCTCCGCCCGAGACTCTCGCAGCATATATCCGAGTCGCTGGAGTGGGAGGTCGGGCGAGAGCGGCAGATACGCGCACCCTGCCGCCAGCGAGCCCAACATCGCCACGATCGCCTCGTCGCCTCGATCGAGCATGATGCCAACCACCGCCTCACGCTCGAGCCCGAGCTCGCACAGCAGCCGGGCGAGGCGGTTCGCGCGCTCCCAGAGTTCACGGTAGCGAATCTCCCGACCGCGAGCGATGATCGCCACTGCCTCGGGGGTCGCCGCAGCGCGTTCGGCGAAGATCTGATGAATCGTCTGGTCTCGGGGGTAGTCGGAGCGTGTGTTGTTAAATCCCTCGATCGTCTCTCGGAGCGCGTGCTCGCTGTTGTCGGTGGACAGGGTGAAGTCGGAGATCTTCATGGACTGGTCCTTCCTACGCGGCGAGGCGCCCTACAAGCGTTGTCGGAAATTGATCGAACGACCCGCGGTCGGAGGTTTATCGGTTCGTCCCTGTCGCGCGCTCGATGTAAACGACCGAGTGGAACTGGACCTCGTGGTATGCGCCCCGATGATTGCTCACGGCCTACGACACGGTCACACCGCTCCGACCGGAAGGAGAACCTACATACTCGACGTATACGAGCACGAAACGTGAACTCCAGGAAGCCCTCGCGGTCGTGGTCGTGATCGCGCTGCGCCTCGACGCTACGGTCTAATCCCCGCGTAGCTCTCGGTGACGACTCGCTTCCCCTCCTCGACTTTCTTCTTGAAGGCGCGCTCGTCACGAGCGGGGTCGAACGTCCATATCGTCCCGCCAGACTCGAAGTGAGCTCGAAACAACTCGCCGAGCGCGTAGGTCGTCGCCGGGATCGCCGCGAGGCTTCCGAGACCGACGAGCAGCCTCGCGGCCGGGAACAGCGCCTTCAAGACGGTTCCCGCGGACAACTCGACGCCGACGCCCGCGAGCGCGGCGATGATCGCCTTGCTGCGCTGCTCCGAGTACTCAACCCCATAGAGGCTCGCCAGCCTGGAGATCATCCGGAGCTGCACACCAACGACGACTCCGGCGTCGAGCAGCGGGAGCGGTATGATCCCTCCTGCGATCGAGGCGATCATGTGGGCCCGGATGATCCGCGTCGCCCGGGCCGACTGCGTACTCGTGTTCTCTGCTTGCGTATCGGACATTTGAACCTCGGTGGACTCAGGACAATCAATCGTTTATGAACTTCCAGTCCTCGATGTAATTTCCAATCATGTACTTCGGGTAGCCCGGGTCGGCGCGGTATTTCGCAAGATCGTAGCGAATGTGCTGATCGCCCCTGAAGAAGTAGACTTTGCCGCCGCCCCAATAGACCGCGGCGTCAATCCGGTCAAATGTGACTCCGACCCAGCGCCGAGAGACGGACTGCGGATATCCCTCCTCGACGCGATTTTTCTCGGGGTTGAAGCGCACGTACTCGGGCCCGTGGAAAAAGTACAGCGCGTCAAAACCGGTCGGCAACGCCGCGTCGATCCGAGCGAACTCGACCCCCGGGAAAGCCTCGGATACGAGCTGCGGGAAGCCCTCATCGACCCTCTTGGTCTCGAGGTTGATCCGGAGCACGCGGTTACGCCGAAACACGTACAGCTTACCGTTGCGCTCGTCGTCGCCGATCGAGAGACCCTTCCACAGAAAGGCTTCGTCGATGCTTTCGAAGCCGTGCTGCTCGAGCTCCGGGAGGAGCTCGTAGATGGACATAGGCGCTTCTGTCTCCCCGGTCACACGATCGTAGAGTACGTAGCGGCTGCCGCGGATGAAGTACAATTGGCGCCTGTGCTCGAAGACGGCCTTGATCGGATCGAACTGGACCGCCTCACGATACGCTTCGCGGATCGTCGCGGCCTTCACCGGGTCGTTGATGAATGTCCAGATCCCCTCGACGTCGAGCTCAATTACCTGCGGGTTCTCCGGGATCGTCTTGAGCCATTCATCGTAGGCGCTCGCGTCGAGCGAGCTCGTGGCCGCGAGCTTGACTTCATCACCACCCTTCCCGATCACCGTACACTGAGAGCTGCTCTTCAGCTGCTCGCGGCTCCGCACCTCGCTCGTGTTTAGCTCGCCGCCCGCGACCGAGAAGCTGGCCTTGATGCCCGCGTGGATGTCGCGCTTGTCGAGCTGGGATGCCTTGAGCACGGTGAACACCAGCAACGACTTTCCGCCGACCCATGCGCCGCGGACGTAGTGTGATCCGAAGCAGCGGAAGAAATCGTCGTAGGCGCGGCGATGCTCGGGATCATAGGGCACCGGGATGTCGGGATCGCGTACGTCCGGGATGCAGTTACCTGTGGTCGGGATATAGACCATCCAGAGCGGGACAAACGAGCTGCGAGTCGCGTAGAAGGCCTCCTCCTCGGCGCGGAGCCGACTGTTCCAGCTCGCGCTCGCGCTGATGCTGAACGACGCGCTGCTCACGGCAGCGCTCGTGTCGCGGCCGAGCTGCTTCTCGAAGCGATCCCAGGACTCCTCAATAAAGACCTGGTTGAGCGCCTCGTTTGTCGGGAGCGGCGGGCTGTCGTTAACCTCATACCCGACCGGGAGCGCGTACTTCATGTGTGTCTCTCTCGAGAGCACCTCCCGGTATTGGTTGTGCTCGAAGAGCAGCTGTTTGAGCGTGTATGGCTGATACGGGCGCAGGTAGATGCCGCGCCCCACGACGTCGAGCCCCGGGAGCGGAGTCAGCTCGGCGGCGTCGGAGTTGGAGTCGTCTGTTTCGCTCATCACTCTCTCCCTTGGCGGACGATCGGGTCCGGCGCTCGTCATGCACGCTGCGAGGGCCCTTGACGCGCGTCGCGCAAGGTCGCGAGCCGCCGCGCGATGATGTCAACGACGAGGCTGGGGTTGTTCTTCACGAAGAGGTGCTCGCCTTCCACGCGCTGGACGTCAAAAGTCCCTTCGACCAGATGTCTCCAGGCCGCGACATCTTCACGAGTGGCGTGCGGGTCGTTGGAAGCGTAGATCCCCGTGGTCGGGCACGTGACCTGGGATCCCGGCCGCCAGCCGTAGGTCTCGACGACGGCCATATCGGCCCGCAGGGGGGGGACGAACAGCGATCGGAGCTGCGGTTCCGCGACGATCTCCCGCGGCAGCGGATCGTAGATGCGATTCCACGCCTCGACGAAGGCCACCTCGTCCAGCGTGTGGATGTCCTCGAGCTGCCTCGGGAGCTGAGCGCTGCGCCGAGCCGCGAGGAAGAGGTGGGCGGGAGGGCGCCCCTCCGCGCAGAGTCGCCGCGTGACCTCGTAGGCGATCAGCGCGCCCATGCTGTGACCGTACAGCGCGATTTGGTGTGTTGAGAGCGACGTGAGCGCGTCGACGATCGGCTCGACGATCTCCGTGACGCTCGTCATCGCGGGCTCCGCGAGGCGGCACTCACGGCCCGGAAGCTGGATCGCCGCGACGCCGAGCCACGGAGGAGCGAGCGACGCCCAGCGAGCGTACAGCGAGGCTCCACCGCCGGCGAACGGGATCCCGATGATCATCGTGTGATGGTGTCGCCGCTCTCCGAATCGTCGCACCCACAACGAGGGTCGCTGCGAACCAAACGCGCTCATGGGGGTTCGGGTCATGTCCGACACGTTTGTTGTCTCCTGCTCTACGCGGGTCTACATGATGTCGATCGATATCGGTCGAGGGTGCACTCGTCGATTGTACGCAAGATCAGCGCGTTGCGATCATGCATCCACGGCGACGGCAACGAGTTTGATCATACCATGCCCCGACGTACGGTACACGCTAAATTTCGCGCCGCGCGATTAACGTAGACTCGCTGGGCTTGCATCCGGATGTGTAGTTCGAAGACTTGCCATAAAACGAGCGACCGCCGCGTCCGCTCGTACCGTTCAATGTTCCGTTCACTGCTCCGTTCAATCGAGGCGTTTGTTGCTACCTGCTACGATTCTCGTGGAGACGTGGCACGCGCTCCTGCGAGGATTGTCTTGAGAGGTGAAGGCCGATGAAGTTCCGCGCGCTCTTGGTTGTCACCGCCGCGTTCTACGCGGGACGCGAGGTCGTCAATTTCCTCCTGGAGCTCGACAATGTCGTCCCGAGAGCCCTCCCCGAGAGCGATACATCCAGCGCGGCGCGCGAGGGCGAGAGCGAGCCGGGCTCCGATGAGGCGGCGACGCCGACGATCGAAGTTGCGTCCGACGACGACCAAGAGATACGAGAAGCGAACCGGGCGCTCATGTTCACGCTTGGCGGGTTCACGGCGGCCGGGCTCGGGCTGCTGTATCGACCGCTCCGGTTCCTGTCGCTCCCGCTTCTCGCGTACGGGATGCTGCCAGTCGCGCAGAACGCCTGGCGCTCCTATACGGGGGAGCGTCGACTGACGTACCCGATCGTTGAGCTCGCGCAGGCCACGACGGAGCTCCTGCTGGGGAGGCTCGTCCTCACCGCCGGCGGGCTGCTGTTGTACACGGGCGGGAACCGGATGCTGGTCGGGATGCGACGAAGAGCGCGTCAGTTGTTCGTCGAGACGGTCTCGTCGGCCGAGGACGGGGCGTGGGTCCTGCGTGATGACGCAGAGGTGTTGGTCCCCTTCGACGCGATCGTGGTCGGTGATCAGATCGTCATCCGCGCCGGCGACTCGATCCCGGTCGATGGCTGCATCGTCGAGGGCGTCGTCGGCGTCGATCAGAGCGCGTTGACCGGTGAGGCCGGGCTTGTGGAGTTGACGGTGGGAGACTCCGTTCTCGCGGCGACGACGGTGCTTAGCGGCGATGCGATCATCTCGGCGGAGCGCACCAGCCGTGAGACGGTCATGGCCCGCGTCGTCTCGCTGCTCGCCACCACGACCTCCTACGAGCAGTCGCTCCGAGACCGAGTCTCGCGGGTCACGGACCGCTCGGTTCGTCCGACGCTCGCGTTGGCTGGGTACGGGCTGCTCACGCGCGGTCCTGGCGGGCTGATCGCGGGGTTGTGGACGAACGCGCTCGACATGATGTGGGTCACCTCGCCGCTCTCCATGTTCAACACGCTCCAGGCGGCTGGAGAGGCCGAGATCCTGATCAAGGACGGCCGATCGCTCGAGATCGTGTCTGATGTCGATTTTGTCGTGTTCGACAAGACAGGGACCTTGACCGTCGATCAACTCGAGCTCGTAGCGATCTACAGCGGCGAGGCGGACGCTCACGATGACCACGCGTTGTTGCGGCTCGCCGCGGCGCTCGAGAGACGTCAGAGTCACCCGCTCGCGCGAGCCATTGTTCGCGCCGCGAGCGGTGATCCTGATCCGCTTCCCGAGGTTGAGGGCCACGAGATCACGGTCGGCTTCGGCGTCCGCGGCAGGGTCGCGGGCCGCGACGTGCTCGTCGGGAGCCGCCGCTACCTTGCCGAGGTGGGCGTCGTGCTGCCCGAGTCGTTCACGCGTGTCTTCACCGCGGCGGAGCAGCGCGGTCACACGGCCATCTCGATCGCCATCGACGGTCACTACGCGGGCGCCCTCGAGCTCGCGCCGACCGTGCGCGGGGACGCAGGCGCGGTCGTGGAGTATCTGCGCGAGCGCGGCGTCGAGCTGATGGTCTTGAGCGGTGACGAGGAGGGTCCCACGCGCGTGCTCGCCGAGGCGCTCGGAATTTCTCGCTACAGGTCGGGGGCGCTGCCCGAGGATAAGGTAGCGGTCATCAACGCGCTGCAAGCGGCGGGGCGCAGGGTCTGCTTTGTCGGCGACGGGATCAACGACGCGCTGGCGATGCGGCGCGCGAACCTGTCGGTCTCGTTGGCGGGCGCGTCTTCGATCGCGGCCGAGAGCGCCCAGGTGATCCTCCGCGCGGACGGCCTGCGCCGACTGCCGACGATGTTTGAGCTGGGAGACCACTACGCCGCTGACCAGCGGCTCATTCTGGGGGCGTCCGTGGCCGTCACGACGCTTAACGCCGCCGGTCTCATCCTCGCTAACTTCTCGTTGCTTCCGATCGTCGGTCTCTACGCCGCGGGGGCGCTCGTGAGCTTCTCGGCCGCGCTCATGCCGAGCGTCAGGGATTACCGACGGCTCGAGTCGCCTGCCGAGCCCGAGGTGCTCCGCCCCCGCCTCGCGCTCCCACGGGCGAGCGACCGCGCGAGCGCGGACGTCGCGTGTGATTGACGCGCGCCTACGCCTGCGTGTCGTCGACCTGGGTACGTCCGCCCGATGGTGCTGCGGCGCCTGTCGACGGTTCTGCGGTCCCGCGCTCGGCCTGAACGATGAGTTCATGGATACGCCCGACCTCCAGCTTCACCAGCTGATCAGCGACGTCGTAGTAGCGATCGTCGTGGGAGACGACGATGACGGTCTTGCCCGCCGCGCGAAGCTCGGGCAGCAGCACGCGGTAGAAATACTCGCGGAACTCGACGTCCTGATCCGCCGCGACCTCGTCGAACAGCGCGATCGGTCGATCTTCGAGCAGCGCGACGGTCAGCGCGATGCGCTTGCGTTGTCCCGTCGACAGCTCGATGTGCGAGAAGCGTGGCGGGACGTAGCGGGTCTTCCCGCCGATCCCGAGCTTGTCGAGCATCGCCTGCACCCTCGCGGGTTCCGTGTCGCGCATGCCGTAGAGCGTCTGGAACAGCTGAAAGTCGGAGAAGATCACGGAGAACAGCGCCTGGTACTCAGCGATGTTGGTCGCGTCGATCGGTACGCGGTCGGCCCAGACCTCACCGTGGTCTGGCGAGTAGAGTCCAGTAAGTAATTTAAGACAGGTCGACTTTCCTGAGCCGTTGCCGCCGAGTATGAAGGTGATCTCGCCGCGCCGGATCTGAAAGCTGAGCGGTCCCACGGCGAACAGCGGCTGGTCGTTCGCGTCGCGGTAGCAGAACTGGATGTCGCGCAGCTCGATGACATCGGGGACGGGCATGGCGACCACGTCGCCCCGCTCGCGATCGCCGCGGCTCGTGATGCTCTCGTCCAAGCGTCGCTCGAGCGCGTAGATATCAGTGATCGCGGCGTTGGTCTTCTCCAAGCCGGGGAGCGCGGAGACGACGGCGGACAGCGGGCCGATCAGAAACAGGACCGTGGCCGTCAGGTCGGTGACCGTGTCCCCCGCCATGTCCGCGATCCGGGGGATGACGAAGACGAGGACAGCCAAGAGCGAGTAGAAGAACGCCTGCGCCATCACGTACCCGCCATGGAACACCTGGAAGGTCTGGAGCATCAGCTCGCGCATCCGCGATGAGGTCTCGGCCAGATCGGTGACCAGATCCTTCGCTCTCGCGTCGTTGACCTTCACTTCCTTGAAGCCGCTGAGCAGGCTCGTGATGAGACCGATAAACTTGACCCGCGTCGCGGAGGCCGTCTCGTATGCTGCGAGCGTTTCGGCCTGGCCGTGCGAGTGAATCCAGTATCCGCCCAGCACCATCACGATCGAGACCGCGAACAGAGGCAGCGACAGGAACGCGATGTATCCGACGATAAACAAGACCATGACCGCGGACTGAAAGGCGGTCGTGAGCAGGGCTTGAGCCTGTGACACCGAGGTGGTGTCCACGGTCAGGCGGCTGTAGATGCTCGATTCTCCGATATTCTCGATCGAGCGAAGGTCCGCCCGGTAGATCTTGTCGATGAGCCGGAGTCGTATGCGTTCCACCGCGTTCTCGAACACCTGCGAGGAGCGGTGAAAGAGCCGCGTCATACAGATGACCATGATAGCGAGCGCGATCCCGAAGAAGATCAGGGCGCGAGCGCTGCCGTCGCTGGTCTCGACGCTCGTGGAGTTGTTGATGAGGGCCAGGAGGAGCGCGTTCGCGCCGCCGCTGCCGATTGCGAGCAGGAGGAACTCGAGCTCGGCCCCCGCGGCCTCGCGCTGTATCAGGCGCAGCGCTGGACTGTCGAGTGCGGTCCTGAGCGGGCTCATCTCCTGAGTCCTGACGTGACGTGATAACAAACTGTCATTTTACCCTACGGTTAAATACAATAAATCTCCGCGCGGGCGCCGATCCTCCGGCACGGTGGCCCGTGAGAAATGAAAATTCACAACGACCAACCTCCTGCGTCTTTCCCTAGTGACAAGCGCGACGTGTGACGACTTCCGGCGCAGGTCTGCGCGACGCGAACGGTTTTGGACGATGCTACTGTTCAACGAGGATAGTCGATGGTCCAGCCGACGCCGGTGACCGCGTCGCCTCCTCGCGGGCGCGCTCCGCAGCTACCGCGCTGGGCTAGCAAGTGGACGCTCGTCGCGCTCGTGGCCTTGGGTGTCGTTGTGTACCTGTGGCCGAATGTCTTTATCCCGATACACCCGGGCGAGGGGGGCGTGGTATGGCATCGCTTCGGCGACGGTACTGATCTTGCGAGCTCGCGCGGCGAGGGAACGGCGATCATCGCGCCGTGGAACAAGGTGTACGTGTACGATCTGACAGTGCAGGAGCGGCGCGTTCGAGCGCCCGCGTACACGGCTGACGGGATGGCGGTAGAGGTGATCCTGTCAGCGCGGTTTCACGCCGACCGCGACGAGCTTCCACGCCTCCACCGCGAGGTTGGCCCAGAGTACTTCAGGAAGATCGTCGAGCCGGAGATCATTCACTCGCTTCGGACGCTGGTCGGGAGCTGCACATCGGGGGAGATCAATACGCTCCGCGTCGCGGAGCTGATCTCGCGGGTTCGAGCCGATGCGGAGTCGCGGATCGAGCGCTACGAGCTCGGTCTCGATGAGCTGCTCCTCGTCAAGCTGTCGATGCCAGAGCAGGTCCAGCTCGCGGTTCAGCGCAAACTCGAAGCGGAGCAGGACGCTCTCGCGCACGAACACGAGAAGCGGGGCAGGCTCGTCGAGGCGCAGGGCGTGGCCGGCTTTGAGGAGGTGTCCGGCGTGTCGGCGGAGCGCTGGCGCGCGCTCGACGTGTCGTCGGAACTCGCGCGGTCCACCAACGCCAAGGTGGTCGTGCTCGGGAATGACGCCGGGTCTCTGCAGCTCTTGCGACCGCTCGAGGATAGCCTGCTCCTTACCGAGCCTGACGGTGAAGGCCATCGCGCGAGCGCTCCTACGCCGTAGTGTTTACAAGAACCTCGAAGACTCCTACTTGAATCGATTCAGAAAACTAATACGATACAAACTGGAGCACTTCACTGGAACCAGCCATGTCCAATTCAACGGAAAACCATTCCCACGTCCTTTTCAACGCTGTCCGCTTGGCCGGCGAGGCGCTCGTGCTCCCCGGCACGAGCCAGCTGCTCGACGGAAAGCTCGGATCCGGAGCGCTCCACGCGGTGGCAGGAGTCGCCGCGCGGTCGGTGTTCGGTCCGGCCGGGTGGCTGCTCGTCGCGGCGAATTCCTACGCAAAATCCTCCTCCGGCGCGAGCCTGCTGGAGCGGATCTCAAACCGTAGTAAGGCCGCGCAGGAGCAGCCTGCCGCCGAGACCGCGCCGCCGGAGGGGGCGGCGGAGTAGGCGTCCGAATCGAGACTGAGCCTTCGGTGGGCGCGGATAACTCCGCGCCTATTTTTGCCGCGATCGGGAACGCGGTTCGCGGAGACTGTGTGTAGTACCGCGCAGTGCTTGGGCTGTGCACGAGTTTGTTATCAATAGTTTAACTACCGTCAACACCATCTATTAACTGTCCAATGGATAGTCCATTGGACAGTCCATTGGACAGTCCATTGGACTGTTCATTATTCGGTCTATTGCATGGTGCAGAAACCATGGTTATGAAACGTACACGTAATGATCCAAGTTCTGCAGCGGGCGAGCCGGCGTCTCCGTGGCGAGGCGCGCGGGTTGAGCGACTCGCCCGTCGTCGACGCGCGCGGCTCACGACTCGTGCCGAGGAGGGGCGGTGAACGAGCTCCCTCGTGGGGTCGCCGTCGTCGGGATGCAGGTCCGCTTCCCGGGAGCGCCGAACGTCGAGGCGTTCTGGGCCAACCTGCGCCGCGGCGTCGAGTCGGTCACGCGCCTGCGCGATGAAGATCTGCGGGCGTCCGGCGTCAGCGAGCGGACCCTCGAGGATCCCGAGTACGTGCGCGCCTGCGCGGTCGTCGATGACGCAGGCAAGTTCGATGCGTCGTTCTTCGACATCAACCCGGCCGAGGCGGAGCTGCTTGACCCCCAGCACCGGGTGTTCCTCGAGATCTGCTGGGAGGCGCTCGAGCGCAGCGGCTACGCGCGACCGAGCGCCTTGAGGGTCGGGGTGTTCGCGGGCGCGGCCATGAACACGTACGCGAGAAACTACGTGCTCGAGCCCGGCGCGCGGCTTCACGCCAGCGACCTCTACCGCGTGATGCTCGGGAACGAGAAGGACTTCTTGCCGACGCGGGCGTCATACCGGCTCGATCTGCGCGGACCGAGCGTGAACGTGCAGTCGGCCTGCTCGACGTCGCTGGTGGCGGTGCACTTGGCCTGCCAGAGCCTCGAGAGCGGGGAGTGCGACGTAGCGCTGGCGGGCGGGGTGTCGATCATGGTGCCGCAGCGGGTCGGATATCTCTACCGACCCGGGATGATCCTGTCGCCCGACGGTCATTGCCGGGCCTTCGACGCCGACGCGCGGGGGATCGTGGGGGGCAACGGCGCCGGCGTGGTGGTGCTGCGTCGGCTCGAGGACGCGCTCGCGGACGGTGACGAGCTGCACGCGGTGATCCTCGCGTCGGCGGTGAACAATGACGGTGGCGCGCGGCTCGGGTTCACCACGCCGACCGCGGAGGGCCAAGCGGCGGTGATCGCCGAGGCGCTGGCGCTCGCCGGGGTCTCTCCCGAGACCATCGGCTATGTTGAGGCCCACGGCACCGGCACCGAGCTCGGCGACGCGATTGAGATCGCTGGGTTGCGGCGGGCCTTCGGGAGCTCGCGTCGCGGGTTCTGCGGTATCGGCTCGGTCAAGACGAACCTGGGCCATCTCAATACGGCCGCCGGCGTAGCCGGGCTCATCAAGGCCGTGCTCGCGCTGCGCGAGCACGTGCTGCCGCCGAGCCTGCACTGCGAGCGAGTGAACCCCGCGCTGGAGCTGGCCGAGAGTCCGTTCTTCGTGGTTGATCGTCTGCGGGAGTGGTCCGCTCCTCCGGATCACCCACGGAGAGCTGGTGTGAGCTCGTTCGGCATCGGCGGGACGAACGTCCACGTTGTGCTCGAGGAGCCGCCGCCGGTATCTCCGCGTCCGAGCGTCAACGCGCCGCCGTGGCAGCTGCTCGTGATGTCGGCGCGAACCTCAACTGCGTTGGCGGCGACCGCCGCGCGGCTCGCAAGCTGGGCCGAGCACGAGGCTGATGCAGAAGATCGGTTGGCGCTCGTCGACGCGGCCTACACCCTGGCGACGCGTCGGCGTGTGTTCGAGCAGCGTGGCTTCGTGGTCTGCCGGAACCCGGGGGAGCTGGCGGCGACGCGGCGGCCGCAATACACCCGGGCTTGTACGCGCGCGGGCGAGCGCGAGGTCGCGTTCCTGTTCTCAGGTCAGGGCTCTCAGTACGTCGGCATGGGCGGAGCTCTGTACCGCGACCAGCCGGTCTACGCGGCCGCGTTGGATGAGGTGTGTGAGCGTCTCGAGCCGCGTCTGGGCTTCGATCTGCGGGGGCTCCTGCACGCGCCGGAGCGCGCCGATCGAGCGGCTCAGCTACAACGTACGGAGAACGCCCAGCCGGCCCTGTTCGCCGTCGGCTACGCGTTGACCAAGCTGTGGCGATCGTGGGGAGTGGAGCCCAAGGCGCTGCTCGGGCACAGCGTTGGTGAGTACGTCGCCGCGACGGTCGCGGAGGTCTTTCGCCTCGATGACGCGCTCGCGCTCATCGTCGCGCGTGGACGGCTCATGCAGGGCATGGCCAGCGGCTCGATGGCGAGCGTCGCGCTGCCCGAGGACGAGGTCCGCGCGCTGCTCAAGGGGCAGCTCTCGCTGGCCGCGATCAACGGGCCCAGTCAGTGCGTCGTGTCGGGCGACAGCGCGGCGCTCGGGGCGTTTTGCGAGTCGCTGGCGGCCCGTGGGGTCGTGGCGATTCCCCTCCGGACGTCGCACGCGTTCCACTCGCACCTGTGTGATCCGTTGCTCGCCGCGTTCCGAGAGCGGGTCACGCGGACGCGCCGGCGACCGCCGCGTCTTCCGTTGATCTCGAACCTGACAGGCACCTGGATGACGGCCGAGCAGGCCACGTCGGCGGACTACTGGGTGGCGCAGATGCGGCGAGCCGTTCGCTTTGACGCGGGGTTGTCGACGCTCGTCCGCGCGGGCGTGCGGGTGATGATCGAGGTGGGCCCGGGGCGTGCGCTCGCGGACCTCGCTCGCCATCACCCGGACGCGGCCGCCGAGCTCGTCACCTGCACGTCGCTCCCCCACAGGCGTGACCGCGGCGAGGGTCGTCGGGCGGTGCTCGAGGGGCTCGGGCGGGCGTGGGCCGCCGGCGTGAACGTCAACTGGGACGCTGTGTTCGCGGGCTTGCAGCCGCGACGCGTCGCGCTGCCCACGTATCCGTTCGAGCGTCGTCGGTTCTGGGCGCGACGGCGCGAGGGCCCGAGGGAGTCGGCGCTCGCCCGCGTGACCCACTCGGAGCGTGGGCGCTGGTGCTACGCGCAGACGTGGCGACGCGAGCTCTCGCGGCCGGCGCCCGCGCGGGGATTGAGGGCGGGCGCGCGGCGCGAGCGGTGGCTCGTGCTGGGAGATGCGGTCGGTGCGACGCGCGTGTGCGCCGGGCTCGCGAACGCTGGTCACGACGCGGTGGCCGTGGTTGACGGGACGGAATTTAGTGAGCGTGAGCGCGCGTTCGCGATCGACCTCCTCGCGCCAAGCGACCACGCGCGGTTGTTCGCGCGTCTCGACGCGCTCGGGGTGGCGCCGGACCACGTCGTGGTGCTCGGTAGCTTGGCGGACAGACGCGACGCGGGCGGGGATGGCGATCCCGGGTTCGTGGCGCTCGCGCTCCTAAGCCGACAGCTCGCGCGTGTCTGGGCCGGTGTCGAGCCCGGCGCGAAGCGCCTGGTCGTGGTCACCATCGCGGCGCAGGCGGTCACGGGCGCGGAGTCGCTGAGGCCACGGCAGGCGATCCTCACCGGGGTCGCGCGGGTGCTGCCCCAGGAGCATCCCCAGATCTGCTGCGAGATCCTGGACGTCGAGCGGCTCCCCGCGACCGGAGACGACACGCGCAGGTTCGTGGAGTGGCTCGAGGTTCGCGCGCGCGCGTCGCTCGCGGCCCTGCGCGGCCCGTGGCGCTGGCTGCCGGAGTACGTGCCGGTCCCTCGCCCTGACACCGAAGTCCGCTCAGCGCCGGCCCTGCGCGCTCACGGCGTGTATCTGATCACCGGGGGGCTCGGAGGCGTCGGCCTCGCGCTCGCCAGCGGGATCGCGCGCGCCGTCGCGGCCCCTCGCCTGGTGCTCGTCAGTCGCTCGGCGAGACCCGAGTCCGACGCTGGCCGCCGAGCCCGGCATCGGCTCGAGTCGCTCGGGGCTTCGGTCGACATCGCGCAGGTCGACGTCACCGACGCCGCGGACGTGGAGACGCTCGTGTCGCGAGTCTCGGCGGAGCACGGTCCGCTCACGGGGGTCATCCACGCGGCGGGCGTCGTCAGGATCGAGTCGCTCGCCGAGCTCTCGCCCGAAGCCACGGGCGCGGTGATGGCCGCGAAGGTGCACGGGACGGAGGTGCTCGATCAAGCGCTCGCCGGGCAGCCGCTCGAGTTCTTCGCGTTGTGCTCGTCGCTCGCCGGGAGTATCGGCGGTGTTGGGCTCGCGGCCTACTGCGGCGCGAACGCGTTCCTCGACGCCTTCGCCGCGGAGCGGCAGACGCGAGCGCCGGGAGCGACCGTCGCGATCGACTGGGACGCCTGGCACGAGATCGGGATGGCCGCTCCGGATCGAATGAGCGCGGCGGAGTATGAGCGCCGCGCCGCGGCCACCGGCCGGCGCGGCATCACGGCGGAGGACGGCTTCGCGCTGTTCGTCAGCTCCGTCGAGCGTGGGCTTGAGCGCGTGCTGATCTCGCTCACGGATCTGAACGAGCGAATCGAGGCCACGCGCCCGCCCGCGCTGGTGCGTGACGCAGAGCGTCCGCCGCCGCCTCCCGAACATCCGCGCCCCGAGCTCGCGACCCCCTACGTCGCGC
The DNA here is from genome assembly GCA_030430565.1 of Polyangia bacterium. Lineage (GTDB taxonomy): Bacteria > Myxococcota_A > Polyangia > Nannocystales > Nannocystaceae > JACKDW01. The sequence goes on along the minus strand of JAUIKS010000001.1, from coordinate 49,593 downwards.
CGCGGGGCGAGCTCGAGACGCTGGTCGCCGGAGTGTGGACCGAGCTCCTGGGGATCGAGCGGGTCGGCGTCCACGACAACTTTTTCGAACTCGGGGCCAGCTCGTTCTTGATGGTCCAGGCCCACAGCTCGCTGCGAGAGCGACTGCGAGGGCGTGACGGGCTGGCGATCCCTTCGATCGCGGATCTCTTCGCGCACCCGAATGTACGCGGTCTGGCGGAGCACATCCGCCCGACGCGCGCGCGCGAGGTGTCGATCACGGCGCGGGCCGTACAGCGTGGGGAGCAGCAACGGCGCGCTGTGCAGCGAGCCCAGAACCGTCGGAGGCGCTCGTGAGCGAGGGTGATATCGCTATCGTCGGCATCGCGGGGCGCTTCCCGGGCGCGCCCGACGTCGCCAGCCTGTGGCGTAATCTTCGGGCAGGCGCGCGCGCGCGCGTCGAGCTCGATGACGCGACGCTGCGCGCCGCCGGGGTGCCTGAAGCGCTGCTGCAGGACCCCGCGTACGTGCGCGCCAGGCCGGTGCTCGCGGACGTCGAGAGCTTCGACGCGCGCTTCTTCGGCTACCTGCCGCGTGACGCGGCGCTGATCGATCCAGGTCATCGGATGTTTCTCGAGACGGCGTGGGAGGCGCTCGAGGACGCCGGCCACGCGGGCGATCCTGGCGACGCCGTCGGCGTGTACGCCGGCGCCAGCGTGAGCACGTACCTGCTCCGCAACCTGCTCGAGAACCGCGAGATACGCGAGCAGCTGGACATGAACCAGCTCGTCTACGCGACGGACAAGGATCACATGGCGACCCGGGTGGCGTACAAGCTCGACCTCGGCGGGCCCAGCGTCAGCGTGAACACGGCTTGCTCGTCGTCGCTGGTCGCGGTGCACACGGCGTGTCAGGCCTTGCTCGGGTACCAGTGCGACGCGGCGCTGGCCGGCGGCGCGGCGGTGTTTGTGCCCCAGCGGGAGGGCTACCTCTACCAGCCCGGCGGGATGGCGTCGCCCGACGGCGTATGTCGGGCGTTCGACGCAGCCGCCAGCGGCACCGTGTTCGGCAGCGGGGTCGGGGTCGTCGTGCTCAAACGCTTGGCCGACGCGATCGTGGACGCGGACTTCATCTACGCGGTGATCCGCGGGAGCGCGATCAACAACGATGGCGCCGACAAGGTCGGCTACACCGCGCCGAGCGTCGCCGGTCAGGCCGCGGTCATCGCCCAGGCCCACGGCTTCGCCGATGTCAGCCCAGAGTCGATCTCGTACATTGAGGCGCACGGCACCGGCACCCCGATCGGTGACCCGATCGAGCTCCAGGCGCTGCACAAGGTCTTCGGCCGCGGCGCCGCGCCGCGCACGTGCGCGATCGGATCGATCAAGACCAACATCGGCCACCTCGACGCCGCGTCCGGGGTCGCGGGGTTGATCAAGGCCGCGCTCGCGCTTCACCACGGCGAGCTCCCGGCCTCGCTCGGCTGCGATCGACCGAGTCCCGAGCTCGAGCTGGACTCGGGCCCGTTCTTCATCAACACCGAGCTGCGGCCGTGGGCGCGCGGCGCTGGACCGCGGCGCTGCGGCGTGAGTTCCTTCGGCGTCGGCGGCACGAACGCCCACGTCGTTCTCGAGGAGGCGCCGGCGCGGGAGGCCAGCTGCAGCTCGCCGCGGGAGGCCGAACTCTTCGTGCTGTCTGCAAAGACAGAGGAGGCGCTCGCGCGCGCTCGCGAGCGCCTCGCCGCAGCGCTCGAGCGCGGGCCACGAACCGCGCTCGCGGACGTGGCGTACTCGCTGGCGGCGGGCCGCGCCCCGCTCGAGCGGCGATGCGCCGTGGTCGCGCGCAGCCGCGAGCAGGCCGTGGCGCGTCTGCGCGGCGCGACAGGAGGGCGCGTCGCCGGGCGACTCATCGCAGACGCGCTCCCGGTCGTGTTTATGTTCTCGGGGCAAGGCGCCCAGCATGTCGAGATGGCGGCGGCGCTGTACCGCAATGAGCCGACGTTTCGGGCCGCGCTCGATCGCGTCGCCGAGTTATTCCGCCCGCACGTGGGGCTGGACCTCCGCGCTGTTATCTATCCCGATACGTCGAGCTCGCCCGCGCGGCGCGAAGCGGCGCGGGCGCTGCTCGCTCGCACCGAGAACACCCAGCCGGCGCTGTTCTCGATCGAGTTCGCGCTGACGGAGATGTGGGCGTCGTGGGGCGTGCGCCCGGCGGCGATGGTCGGTCACAGCATCGGCGAGTACGTCGCCGCGTGCGTCGCGGGTGTCCTGTCACTCGAGGACGCCGCGCGCGTGGTCGCGCGCCGCGCTCGGCTCATGCAGGCGCTCCCCTCCGGGAGCATGCTCGCGGTGCCGATCGCCGAGCACGAGCTGCGCGGGCGATTGCCCGCCGACATCGACGTGGCCGCTGTCAACGCAGCCGCGCGGACCGTGCTGTCCGGGCCGACCCCGGCTGTCGCGGCGCTCCACGCCGCGCTCGCCCGCGATGGCGTCGAGGCCGTGCGCCTGCAGACCTCGCACGCGTTTCACTCGGCGATGATGGAGCCCGCGGTCGCGCAGCTCCGCGAGACCTTCGCGAATGTCGAGCTGCGCGCCCCGAAGATCCCCTTCACGTCCAACACGACCGGCGCGTGGATCAGCGAGGCGCAGGCGACCGACCCCGGATACTGGGCCCGCCATGTGCGGGAGCGCGTGCGCTTCGCCGACTGCGTCTCGACCGCGCTCGAGGGGCGGGCGGCCGCGCTGCTCGAGGTCGGCCCAGGGCGCGGGCTGTGTCGAGCCGTGGCGGCGCGCGACGTCCCGACGGTCGCGTCGCTCCCCCATCACCGCGACGAGCGCCCGGCGGACGAGCACGCGCTGCTGGCAGCCGGCGCGCTGTGGTGCGCGGGCGTGCCGGTCGACTGGGCGGCCTACTACGCCGGAGAGCGGCGGCGTCGGGTGCCGCTCCCGACCTACCCCTTCGAGCGGACGCGGCACTGGATCGAGCCCGACGCCCCGCGGTCCGCGGCCGAGGACGCTGGCTCGGCGTCGCGCGCTGTTAACACGACCCATAAGACGGGCAATTCCGCCGACGGGTGTGGGGCCGGCGTCTCGCCCGCGGGGCTGCTCCCGCGCGTGATCGAGCTCGTCGTCGGCGCCTCGGGTCTACCTGGCGAGCAGGTCGATCCGCTGCAGACCTTCGTCAGTCTGGGGCTCGACTCGCTCACGCTGATCCAGCTCAACCGCGCGATCAAGAGTGAGTTCTCGGTTGACCTCCCGTTCCGCGAGCTGTTCGAACGTCATCCCAGCCCGCAGGCGCTCGCTGTGCATCTCGAGTCGCTCGAGGTGCTGGCGGGCCCGCGGCCGTCACCGCCGTCGCCGCGCGCGACGACGAAGTCCAGGCCCGACGACGCGAGCGAGCCGGCGCTGGCCTCCGCGCACGGACCGATCCGCCCGGCCGACCGCGCAGCGGGAGGGCTCGACTCGCGCCAACGTGAGCACATCGCCGCGCTCGTGCGGCGATCGACTTCGCGGATGGCCAGCTCGAAGGAGCGAGCGCAGGCCTACCGCAGCGTGCTCGCCGATCCGCGCGTCCCATCCAGATTCTCGCGTCACTTGAAGGGGCTGGCGTTCCCGCTCAGCATCGCGCGCGGCGACGGCGGGCGTGTGTGGGACGCCGACGGCAACGAGTACGTCGACCTGGTCATGGGCTTCGGCGTGCACCTGTTCGGTCACTCACCGGGCTTCGTCACAACTGCGGTGCGCGAGGCGCTGGCGTCCCAGGCTCAGCTCGTGGGGCCGCACAACGTCGGGGTCGGCGAGGTCGCGGAGCGACTGCGAGCGCTGACCGGGGTCGAGCGAGTCGCGTTTTGCAACACGGGATCCGAGGCGGTGATGACCGCGCTCCGGCTGGCGCGAACGGTGACGCTCCGCGATCGCGTCGTCATGTTCGCCGGCTCCTACCACGGCAACTTCGACCTGGTGCTCACCCGCAGCGTCGGCGGGCGCTCCGTCCCGGTCAGCCTGGGGATTCCGCACCACATCGCCGAGGATGTCATCATCCTCGACTACGGCAGCGACGCGGCGCTCGAGGCCGTGCGCGCGCGGGCCGACGAGATCGCGGCCGTGCTCGTCGAGCCGATCCAGTGCCGCTACCTCGATCATCGCCCCCAGGACTTCCTCGAGCAGCTCCGCGCGCTCACGAAGGAGCAGGGAATCGCGCTGATCTTCGATGAGGTCGTCACGGGCTTCCGCGTGCACCAGGGCGGCGCCCAGGCGTGGTACGGCATCCAGGCGGATCTCGCTACCTACGGCAAGATCCTCGGCGGCGGTATGCCGATCGGCGTGGTCTCGGGTCGTGCCGAGTTTCTCGACGCGGTCGACGGCGGCGGCTGGTCGTTCGGCGACGACTCGTTCCCGGCGGTCGATCAGACCGCGTTCGCGGGGACCTTCTGCAAGCACCCGCTCGCGCTCGCGGCCGCGCGCGCGGTCCTTGATCACCTCGAGGCGCAGGGCCCCGCGCTGCAGCGCGAGCTGGCGGAGCGAACCGCCGGCTTCGCAACCGGGCTCGCCGAGCGCCTGCGCGTCGGCGGGCTGCCGATCGGCGTCACGCAGTTCAGCTCGATGTTCGCCTTCGTGCCGGAGGACGGCTACCGCTGGCTCGACCTGTTCTTGTTCCACATGCGCGAGCACGGCGTGGCGAGCTGGGGGGAGCGCCCCTACTTCATGTCGACCGCGCACACGGACGAGGAACTCGGGCGAGTCTACGAGGCGGTCGAGCGCAGCGTCGACGCCCTCAATCGAGGCGGCTTCGGGCGTCAACTCCGGCGCCCGACCGCGAGGTTTGTCGCGTCGCCGCTGACGCCGTCGCAGCGGGAGATCTGGCTCGCGTGCCAGATGGGCGATGACGCCTCGCGCGCCTTCAACACCGTGTCGGCCCTCCGGCTACGCGGCCCTCTGGTCGCGGACGCGCTCGCGCGCGCCCTCAATATGGTCGTCGCGCGACACGAGGCGTTACGCAGCACGGTCGATCCCGACGGCGAGCGACAGCGCGCCGCGCCCGCGACCACGATCTCGCTCGCGCGCGTGGCGATCGCCGGCGGGGACATGGACGTCGAGTCCGACGTCACGAAGCGGATCACCGCCGAGGCCCACGCGAAATTCGACCTGGTCCACGGGCCAGTGATACGCGCGAGCCTGCTCGCGCTCGCGCCGGCCCATCACGTGCTGCTGCTGGCCACGCACCACCTCTTCTGCGACGGCAAGTCCATGGATCTGGTGCTCGCCGAGCTCCTGGCCTGCTATCTCGAGCGGACAGGCGCGCGACGACCTGCGCTGCCCGAGTCGATCCCGTTCTCGCGCTACGTCGAGTGGACCGCGCGCGAGCGCCAGGGGGCCCAAGGGCGGGCGAGCGCGGCCTACTGGCGCGCGCGTTTTGACGACGGCGCGCCGGCCCTCGAGCTCCCCCTTGACGCCCCGCGACCCCGGGTGCTCGGCGCATCGGGAGGACGGGAGCGCCTCGAGATCGGCGCGTCGGTGTACGCGGAGCTGAAGGCGCTGGGAGCGAAGTACGGAGCCACCGCGTTCGTCACGGTGCTCACGTGCTTCGACGTGCTGCTCGCGCGGCTCTCGGGGCAGGAGGATCTGGTCATCGGCGTCTCGGTCACGGGGCACAGCCTCTCTGGTTTCACGTGTATGGTCGGGCACTGCGTAAACCTGCTGCCGCTCCGGGTCCAGGTCGATCCGGCGGGTTCCTTCGTCGAGCAGCTCGATCGCGTACGCTCAGGTTTCGTCGACGCCCTCGAGCACGGCAACACCACGGTCGGCGCGATCCTCGAGCTACTCCCGGCGCACCGCCGCGATCCGTCGCGCCCGCCGCTGTGCGCGGTGACCTTCAACCTCGAGATGGCGCCATCGCGGCTCGAGGTCGCCGACCTGAACGTGGCGAGAGTCCCGGAGGGCAAGCCCTACGTCCAGTACGAGCTGATGTGCAACGCGATCGACACCGGGGACGGACTCCTCCTCGAGCTCGACTACAACGCGGAGTTGTTCGCGGGCTCGACGATCGCGCGCTGGCTGCAGTCCCTCGCGCGCCTCATCGACGGCGTACTCGCCGAGCCCGAGGCCGCGATCGGACACCTCCCGATCCTGACGCGCGAGGACGAAGCCGCGATCGCGCGCGGAGGCGCGTACACGCCGTCGCGTCCGCCGGCGAGCACGCTCCACGAGTGGTTCGCCCTGACCGCGCGCGCGCGCCCCGAGGCGATCGCCGTGACCGGCTTCTCCAGCTCACCGCGCGCGCAGCAGCTCACCTACTCGGATCTCTCGACGCGCGCCCTTCGACTCGCGCGCTACCTCGTGGCCTGCGGGATCGAGCCGGGCGACCGCGTGGGCATCTGCCTCGAGCGGAGTCCGGCCGTGCTCGTCGCGCTGCTGGCGACGCTCGAGGCCGGCGCCGCCTACGTCCCTGTTGACCCGACGTGGCCGATCGAGCGGAGCGCCTCGATGTTCGCGGACGCGCGGGTCGCCGCCGTGATCTGTGAGCACGCCGTCGCGGCCGCGTGCCCGGATCACGCGAGGCGGATCAACCTCGATAGCGACGCCGCGGCCATCGCCGCGCAACCAGCTCACGCGCTCGGGATCCCGGTCGCGCCCGAGCAGACCGCGTACGTGATCTACACCTCGGGCTCGACCGGCAGGCCGAAGGGGGTGCGCGTCAGCCATGACAACGTCACGCAGCTGCTGGCCGCGTGCGCGCCCATCTTCGAGTTCGACGCGCGCGACGTGTGGACGTGCGCCCACTCGTTCGCGTTCGACTTCTCGGTGTGGGAGATCTTCGGCGCGCTGCTCAACGGCGCGCGCTTGGTCCTCGTCCCGCATTGGGTGCTCCGTACGCCGGAGGAGTTCGTGGCGCTCGTCGCCGAGCAGGAGGTGACGATCCTCGGCCAGACGCCGTCGGCGTTCCGGGAGTTCGTGACCGCCGAGCGCGACGCGCTCGTCACGGCGCTGAGCCTGCGCGCCGTCGTGTTCGGCGGGGAGTCGCTCGACCCGTCGAGCCTCGGTCCATGGTTCGCGCGTCACGGGGACGACGAGCCCGCGCTGTACAACATGTACGGCATCACCGAGACGACGGTCCACACCACGTGCCGGCGGATGACGCGGCGGGACCTCGAGCGACCGCGCAGCCTGATCGGCCTGCCGCTGCCGCACATGGCGATGCGTATCCTCGACGCGCGAGGTCAGCCGGCGCCGATCGGCGTGGTCGGGGAACTCTACGTGGGGGGGACGGGCGTCACGGCCGGCTACCTCGATCGGCCTGAGCTGACGTCGAGCCGCTTCCATGTCGATACGAATGACCCGCGCCGTCAGCAGTACCGCTCGGGGGATCTCGGCCGCTGGGTCGTGTCGGGCGCCCGTGTCGACATCGAGTACCTGGGCCGCGTTGACCAGCAAGTTCAGCTCCGCGGGTACCGAATCGAGTGCGGCGAGATCGAGGCTCGCCTGCGCGAGCGCGACGAGGTCGTCGACGCGGCGGTTGTCGCCCGCGAGCGCCCGCGCGGCCTTCAGCTGATCGCCTGCCTCGTCGTCTCCTCCAGCAGGCGAGCGTCCGTCTCGCTCCCCGCCCTGCGAGCGCACCTCGCCCGCGTGTTGCCCGAGTACATGATCCCGGCGGAGTTCGTGCTCCTCGACGCGATGCCGCGCACCGCGACCGGCAAGCTCGATCGCGGCGCCCTGCTCACCGTCCCGCTGGAGCGTCTCGCGACGGACTCGGCGCGCGTGGCTCCGCGCAACGAGCTCGAGGCCGAGCTCTGCGCGCTCTGGGCGGAGACCCTCGGCGTCGCCGAAGTCGGTGTGCACGACGACTTCTTCGAACTCGGCGGCGACTCGATCATCAACATCCAGATCGTGTCGCGGGCGCGGGCTGCTGGCCTTCGGTTCACCCCGCGCGATCTGTTCATGCACGCCACGGTCGCGTCGCTGGCGACGGTCGTCGAGTCCGTGGAGGATCGCGCGGTCACGAGCATGCTCCCACTGGGGACGGTCCCGCTCACGCCGATCCAGCGGTGGTTCTTTGAACGCGACGACCCTGATCCGAGTCGCTACTGCCAGGGGCTGCTCGTTGAGGTGATGCCCGGGCTCGACGCGGCGCGTCTGCGTTCGGCTCTCGAGGCGGTCATCGATCACCACGACGTCTTCCGCGTCCGCTTCGAACGGGACGAGCGCGGCGCGTGGTCCCAGCGTTACGAGGAGCGCGACGAGGAGCGCGACGAGGAGCGCGACGAGGACGCGCCGCGCGTCGGCTTCACGGTCGTCGAGCTCGACGCTGCGCGGATGGGTCACGAGGCCGCGATGGCGCGGCTGGCCGTGGGCGTCGAGTCCGCTCGCGCGGGCCTGAGTCATACGACCGGTCCCATGATTCAGGCTCGACTCTTCCGGCTGCGCGGGATGCCGGGAGCGCGCCCCGACCGTCTGCTGCTCGTCAGCCACCACTTGGTCGTGGACGGGGTGACGCAGCGCCTGCTGCTCGACGACCTCGAAGCGGCCTACCGGAGCCTGTGTCAGGACGAGGTGATCTCGCTCCCCGCGCGCGCGACACCCTACGGCGCGTGGGCGCGCTGGCTCGTCGGCCACGTCGAGGCTCACCGCGAGCGCTACGGCGGCGACGAGCTGGCGTTCTGGAGCGGCGTCGTCGGGGATGTTCACTTCGACCCGGGGCGCGCGCTCCCACAGCCCGACGGGGCGAGCGCCTGCGTGGTGTCCTCGCCGTACGTCACGACGCGGCTCGTGATTCACGGCGCGCGCGCGCGCGCGGTCGAGCGCGCGCTGCCGGAGCGCCACCGCGCCCGCCCTGACGATGTCTTGCTGACCGCGATCGCGCGCTGCGTGGCGCGTTGGCAGGGACAATCGGCGGTCCTCATCGACATTGAGGGCCATGGCCGTGACACCGGCGAGCTGCTGCCAGACCCGCGCGCCGCGGAGCTCGATCTGACGCGCGCGGCGGGTTGGTTCACGACCCTGTACCCGCTCGCGCTCGTCGTCGATCCCGACAGCGCGCCCGTAGCGACCCTCAAGGTGGTCAAGGAGCGGCGGCGCGCGACCGCGGCCCGGGGCGCCCGCTACGGCGTGATCCGCTACCTCCACCCTGACCCCGAGGTTCGCGCGACGCTGTCTTCGGCGTCGCGCTCCGGGATCCTGTTCAACTTCCTGGGTCGTGTGCCCCGCGATGAGTCGCGGGTCTTCGGCGTGGTTGGTAGGCCACCCGGCGAGGATCTCAGCGCGCGCGCCCGCCCGACGCACGCTCTTGAGATCGAGTCGCTCCTCGCTGGTACGGCCGCCGAGCCGCGGCTCGAGATCGTGCTGCGCGGCGATCCCTCGAGGATCGAGGGCGCGACGCTCGCGAGCTTCGCCGAGCTGCTCACTCGGACGCTGGCGGAGGTGGTCGAGCGCTGCCTCGAGTCGGACGCGGTCGGCCTTACGCCGTCAGACTTCCCGGACCTCGACCTCGACCAGGAGGCGCTCGACCAGGTGTTGGCCGAGCTCGATCGCGTGGAGACACGTACGTCGTGAGCAGCAACGTCGAGACGATATTCCCGCTCGCGCCGTCCCAGCTCGGCATCTTTCTCGAGTGCCTCGCCGGGACGGAGCGTGGCCTGCACGTCGAGCAGGCCGTAGCGACCGCGCGTGGACCCCTTGATGTCGAGGCCTTCGCGGACGCCTGGCGCGAGCTGATCGCGGCGCGTCCGGTGCTGCGAACTGGCTACGTCGGGCGCTCCCTCGATCGCGCGGTGCAGGTCGTGTTTCGCGTCGTGGCCGGCTCGGCCGCGATCCTCGACTGGCGCGGGCGCCCGCGAGATGAGCTCGAGGCGGCGATCGGGGCCTACGCGGAGCGCGAACGACTCGAGGGCTTCGACCTTGGGAAGCCGCCGCTGATGCGGATGACGGTCATCCGCACGGCCACCGATCGCGCGACGCTCTTGTGGACGCACCATCACATCCTGATGGACGGCTGGTGCATCTCGCTGCTCATCGGCGACCTGCTGCGGCTGTACGAGGCGCGCGTGTCAGGGGCGCGGGCCTCGCTCCCGTCGCGTCGGCCGTTTCAAGACTATGTGGCCTGGGTCCGCGGCCGCGATCGAGAGCGCTCCGAGGTCTACTTCCGCGAGCGACTGCGCGGCGTCACGGAGCCGACCCCGCTCGGACGCGACGCCGAGCACACGAGCTACGGCGCGGGCCATGGCGAGCACGTGTCGTGGTTGCCCGACGCGTGCTTGACGGCGCTGCGCGACGCGGCCCGTCGCCATCGCCTGACCGTGAGCGCGCTGCTCAGCGCGGCCTGGGCGGGCGTGTTGGCGCGCTACGCTGGACGTGACGACGTGACCTTCGGGGTCACTGTCTCCGGGCGTCCGAGCGCGCTCGTCGGCGTTGAGGGGATGATCGGCCTGTTCGCGGCGACCTTGCCCCTGCGCGCGCGGGTGCTCGGTGGCGGGTCGCTGTCGGCGTGGCTTGCGACGATCGCGGACGATCTTCAGGGGGTGCAGGAGCACGCGCACGTCGCCGCCGGCGTGGTCCATGAGTGCAGCGCGGTGCCCCGACACGCGCCGCTGTACGAGAGCCTGCTGGTGATCGAGAACTACCCGATTGACGCCAGCGCGCTCGCCGTCGCGGGCCTCGAGTTCGACGTCCGCGCGAGCCCGACCACCGGCGCGCGGACGCGGGCGGGGCTGGCAATATTGCTCTCGCCGCTCGTCGGGCGCGGGATCGAGACGCAGGTGGTGTTCGACCGCGGTCGCCTGTTTGGCGACGACGTCGCGCGGATACCGGATCACCTCGAGCGCGTGGTAGTGGCGCTCTGCGAGCAGCTCGAGCGCGGCGCGTCGCTCGAAAAGTTCGTCGCCGCGGTCGCGTTGGCGATCCCGACGGACGAACGCCCGCGGGCGCGGCGGCCGGCGCAGCGGCGGCGGCCACCCGACGGCGGGGGCGACCCTGTAGGCCCGACCGAGGCGCTCGTCGTCGAGGTGTGGGCGCGCGTGCTCGAGCTCGATCGCGTGGACCCGCGTGATAACTTCTTCGAACTCGGCGGCCACTCGCTGCTCGCCGCGATGATCGTCGCTCGCGTCGGCGAGGCGCTCGGCCGCGACGTCCCCCTGCGCTGGCTGTTTGAACACCCCACGGCGCGCGCGCTGGCGCGGCGCGTCTCGGCGGCGCTGCGCGAGGGCGATGAGGAGCCGCTGCCGCCGGTCGCCCCCGTGCCCCGCGACGGTCCGCTGCCCGTCAGCTTCGACCAGGAGCGGATATGGTTTATCGAGCAGATGCGAAGCGAGGCGCGCTCCGCCTACGTCGAGCGCGCGGCGCTGGAGCTGACGGGGGCGCTCGACGGGGCGCTCCTGCGCCGCAGCCTCTTCGCGCTGATCGACCGACACGAGGCGCTGCGGACTCGTTTTGTAGCCCGCGACGGGAGTCCCGCGCAGCTCGTGATGGCGCCTGGAGCCGCCGCGCACGCCGGGATCTTCCGCGCGCGCGACCTGTCCCAGATCGGTGAGCCGGAGCGCGTCGCCGCGATCAAGCGGGCGCTCGTCGAGCTCGACGCCGCTCCATTTGAGCTCGATCGCGGCCCGCTGATTCGCGTCGAGCTGCTGCGGCTCTCCGCCGAGTCCCACGTGCTCGCGCTCGCCATTCACCACATCATCACCGACGGCTGGTCCAACGCGCTGCTGTTCGCCGAGCTCGGACGGCTCTATCGCGCGCTCGCGGCCGACGAGGCGCTCCCCGCGTGCGAGACCCCGGCCGTACAGTACGCCGACTACGCCGCGTGGCAGCGGCGGCTCCTCGGCGGCGCGCGGCTGGCCTCCAGGATAGAGCAGTGGCGCGCGCGGCTTCGCGGCGCGCCCGAGCGCTCGACCTTTCCGGCCGACTTCCCGCGGTCGATGATCCAGTCCGGCCGCGGCGCGACGGCCTCGCGCGCGCTCGACCCAGCTCTGGCACGACGCGTACTCGAGTTCGGTCGCCGCCGCGGCGCGACCGTGTTCATGACCGTCCTCGCCGCGTTCGCGATGGTGCTGGCGCGACACTCCGGGCAAGCTGACCTGGTCCTGGGCACGCCGGTCGCCGGCCGTGATCGCCCGGAGCTCGAGCGCGTCTTCGGTCTGTTTGTGCGGACGTTGGCGGTCCGCGTCGACCTGTCTGGCGACCCCAGCTTTGATGAGCTCGTCGCGCGCGCGCGCGAGGCGACGCTGTGGGCCCAGGCCCACGACGATGTCCCCTTCGAGCGCCTCGTCGAGGCGCTGTGCCCGGCGCGTACGCGCCGGCACAACCCGATCTTTCAGGTGTTTATCAACATGCTCAGTCACCCCCCGGTGGCGCTGGAGCTCGGCGAACTCCGCGTCTCGGAGCTCGAGATCGAGCGCGGGTCGACCGAGTCGATGTTCGACATGACGCTCTACATCCGTGAGCGAGGCGGTCAGCTGCGGTTTGAGCTCATCTACGATCGCGACCTGTTCCACGCCGAGCGAGCACGTTGCGTGCTGGAGCAGCTCGCCGAGGTGCTCCAGCAGGTGACGGCGCGTCCCGAGCGGTCGATCGACTCGATTACGCTGGGTCTCCACGCGCCGGGCCTCCCTGATCCGAAGCGTAGGCTGACCACCCACGACGAAGTCAGCATCCCCGAGATCCTCAGTCCTGCCTCGGAGCGCGTCGCGTTGATCGACCGCGCTGGGAGCTACTCATACGAGCGTGTTCACGCCTACGCGGCGACGGTCGCCGCGTGGCTGCGCGCGCGCGGCGTACAGCCTGGCGGTGTTGTCGCCGTGTACGCGCGGCGCTGCGCCGCGTTGGTCCCGACGCTGCTCGGTGTGCTCGACGCCGGCGCGACGATCTGTGTACTCGACGCCGCGTACCCGGCCGCGTACCTCGTTCGCTGCTTGGCGAGCGTGGACGCGGTCGCGTGGATCACCCTGGAGGAGGCCGGCGAGCCCCCGGCAGAGCTGGCGCGGGTGACCGCGATGACGCTCCCGAGCCCGCGCCAGCGGACGCTGCCGGCCATGGCTTCGAGCTCGGGATTCACCGTGGAGTCGCCAACGGATGAGGGGCGCCCGTGGCCATCCCCGGACGCGCCCGCGTACATCCTGTTCACCTCGGGCTCCACCGGCGAAGCGAAGGCGGTGGTCGGGAGTCATCGGCCGGTGGTGCACTTCCTCGCGTGGGCTCGGCGCGCGCTCGAGATCGATGACGACGATCGCTTCTGCCTGCTCGCCGGGCTCGCCCACGACCCGATGTTGCGCGACATCCTCCTGCCGCTGTCGACCGGCGCGACCCTCTGCGTCCCGCGCGTCGACGACCTCGGCTCCGGCGCCGCGCTCGTCACGTTCCTCGCCGCGCACGCTGTCACGGTCCTGCACCTGACCCCCTCGCTGGCGCGGCTCCTCGAGGAAGCGCCCTCGGGGTTGCTCCCGCGCGTGCGCCTCGTGTGCTTCGGCGGAGAGACGTTGACCGAGTCCGTAGTCCGCAGTGTCTGCCGCGTCGCGCCTCGCGCCACCTGCATCAATTTCTACGGCGCGACCGAGACGCCGCAGGCGATGACGTGGGCCGTCGTCGCGCGGCCAGGGCAGGCACCGGCGCCCCACGAGGGCGGACGACTCCCGATCGGTCACGCGATCGATGATGTTCAGGTGCTCGTGCGCGACCGCAGCGGTCGCCGAGCGGGACCGTTTGAGATCGGCGAGCTAGCGATCCGCACACCCTACCTCGCGCGGTACCTCGGTGGGCGCGTCGGCGGCTATGAGCCTGATCCGGAGCCGGCGTCCACGGACCGGTCCCGCGTCTACGCGACCGGTGACCTCGGGTATTACCGACCCGACGGCGTGGTCATGTGCGTCGGTCGCCGAGATCGTCAGGTCAAGATCCGCGGCAACAGGGTCGAGCCCGGCGAGCTCGAGCGCGTGCTCGTCGAACACCCTGGGGTCCGCGCCGCGCTCGTGGTCGTCGACACGGGACCAACGCGGACAGGCGGCGCGGCGCTGATCGCCTACTGGGTCGCCGCGCCGGAGGTCGAGGTCGACGAGGAGGCGCTGCGCGAGCACATTTTCAACAATGTCCCTCGATACATGTTTCCGCAGCGCCTGTTCAAGCTCGACGCGATCCCGCTGACGCCCAACGGCAAGCCGGATCTCGCGGCGCTGCCCGAGCCAGGAGCGCGCGCGGTCGCGGGGCGCGAGGGCGCGAGGCGCCCGAGCGCGGCGCTGTGTGACGCGATCACGCGGGCGCTGATCGAGATCTACGCGGAGGTGCTGGGCGCCGACGAGCTCGACACCGACGCCGATTTCTTCGCGATCGGTGGGCACAGCCTCATGGCCGCGAAGGTCGTAAGCCGCGCGCGTCAGCGCCTCGGCGTCGCGCTCACGATCAGCGACGTGTTTGACCGACGCACGATCCGGCGACTCGCCGCGTTGATCCGTGAACGCGAACCACGCAGTTCGGCGCCGATCGAGCGACGCGCCTGGGAAGACGAGGACGCGCCGCTGTCCGACGCGCAGCGGCGCCTGTGGGTGCTCGACCAGACGACCCCCGGCCTCTTCGCCTACAACATGAGCGACGCGCTCCTCGTCCGCGGTCCGCTCGATCGGGCCCCGCTCGAGGCGAGCCTGCGCGCCCTGGTGACCCGTCACGAGGCGTTGCGCACCGTGTTCCCCGCCGTTCGCGGCGTACCGCGGCAGCGGGTACTGGGCCCAGAGACGTTTTCGCTGCACCATGTCGCGCTCGACGCCATGCAGCCCGAGGGGGCGCGCGCCGCCGCGCGAACGCTCGCGCGCGAGCACGCGCGGACACGCTTCGACCTCCGGCGCGAGCCGCCGTTTCGCGTGACGCTCGCGCGCCTCGGGGCCCAGGAGCACGCGCTGCTGATCTGCATGCACCACATCATCGCCGATCGCTGGAGCCTCGGCGTGCTGCGGCGGGACATGCTCGCCGCGTACCGCTCGGCGTGCGCGGGGCAGCCGGTCTCGCTCCCGCCGCTGGCGATTCAGTACCGCGACTACACGGTGTGGCAGCAGGCCCGCCTCGAAGGGGACGGACTGACGGCGCAGCGCGAATACTGGCGGCACAAACTCGCCGACGCCGGGAGCGTTCGCCTCGATCTACCGCTCGACGCGCCGCGACCGCCAATCAAGACCTACGAGGGCGCCAGCGTGACGATCACGCTCGGGCCGCTCGCCGCGGCGATCGACGCGCTGGCGCGGCGCCTCGGCACGAGCGCGTTTGTCGTCCTCGTCGCGCTGGTGAAGGTCCTCCTGCACCGCTACTCCGGGCAGGACGACATCTTGGTGGGCGCCCCCGTCGCCGGCCGCGGGCGGCTCGAGCTCGAGGACCAGGTCGGCTGCTACGTCAACATGGTGGTGCTCCGTGATCGCGTCCGCCCGGAGATGCGCTTTGACGAGCTGGTCCGCGCGGTGCACTCCACCGCGACCGAGGCCTACAGGCACCAGGACTACCCCTTCGACCGCGTAGTCGACGATCTGCACAGCGCGCGCGATCCGAGCCGCGCGCCGCTGGTCGACGTCGTGGTGGTCCTCCAGGAGAGCGACGGCGGCGGGTTGACGCTCCCGGGGCTCAAGCTCGAGCCGCTCGGCTCGTCGGGATCGAGCGAGCTCGGCGCGAGCAAGTTCGAGCTCACCTTCGCGTTCGAACCTGTCTCCGGGGATATGCGACTGCACGTGGAGTACGCCACGGCGTTGTTCGAGCGCGAGCGGATCGAGCGTATGAGCGCGCACCTGCGCGAGCTCCTGGCCGCCGCCGCGCGTGAGCCCACCGTCGCGGTCGGCGCCCTCACGCTCATGCCCGCGGCCGAGCGCCGCCTCGTCGTTGAGCGGTGGAACCAGACCGACGTCAGCTACCCGCGCGGCAGCACGATCGTCGACCTGTTTCGCGAGCAGGTCGAGGCGCGCCCGGACGACGTGGCGCTCGTCGTCGGCGAGACGGCGCTCCAGTACTCGGCGCTCGCCCGCGCGGTCGAAACGCTGGCGCGGCGACTCCGCGCCCGCTACCAGCTCGGCGCTGGCTGCCTCGTCCCGGTGATCATGACTCGCAGCGAGCGCGCGGTGATCGCGATCCTCGCCATCCTCGCGACGGGGGCTGCGTACGTCCCCGTCGACCCCGCGCTCCCGGCGGTCCGCTGCCGCTCGATCCTCGCCGACACCGCGGCGCGTGTCGTCGTCAGCGAGTCGGCCTGCAGCGAGCTGCTATCTGCATGTCTCAATGGACAGGATGTTGCCGTCGCGCTCGTCGAGGACGAGGAGGACGAGGAGGACGAGGTCGTCGACGCCACCGCGCGCACGCATGACACGCGCGCAGCTACGCCCGAAGATCCTGCGTACGTCATCTTCACCTCGGGCTCGACGGGGCGCCCTAAGGGCTGCGTGGTCCACCATCGCAACGTCGTCCGGCTGCTGCGTAACGATCGCTTTCCCCTCGAGGTCGGCCCAGGCGACGTGTGGCTCGCCGCCCACTCGCTCGGCTTTGACTTCAGCGTGTGGGAGCTGCTGGGCGCCCTGACGACAGGAGGGCGCGTCGTCTTGGCCACGCGTGACGAGGTTCGCGACGTGCCCGCGCTTCACCGCCTCGTGCGTCGGCACCGGGTCTCGGTGCTCAGTCAGACCCCGGCCGCCTTCTACGGCCTGATCGAGGTCGAGCGCCGCGAACGCGAGCACACCCTCGACGAGCACCTGCGCTACGTCGTGTTCGGCGGCGATCGGCTCGAGCCCGCGCGCCTCGCCCCGTGGGCTCGGGTCTACGCGCTCGATCGCGTGCGCCTCATCAATATGTACGGGATCACCGAGACGACCGTGCACGTGACCCACTGCGCGTTGACGGATGCGGACGTGTTCGGGCGAGCGGGCCGCTGCCCCATCGGCGTGCCGCTGCCCGACACCCGCGTCTACGTCTGTGACGAGCGCGGTCGCCCGCAGCCCATCGGGATCCCAGGCGAGATCCTCGTCGGCGGCGGGGGCGTGTGCGGGGGCTACCTCAAACGCCCCGAGCTGACCGCGCGGCGCTTTATCGCCGATCCCTTCCGCGAGGGCGGACGGCTCTATCGCAGCGGCGACATCGGCGTCTGGCGAGCCGACGGAGCGCTCGAGTACATCGGGCGTGATGACGGCCAGGTGCAGCTGCGCGGCTTTCGTATCGAGCTCGAAGAGGTGAGCGCCGCGCTGCTCGAGCACCCGGGGATCAGGGCCGCCGCGGCGCTGGTACGCGAAGCGCAGGGGGACGGGCGGCTCGTGGTGTACCTCGTCCCCGATCCCGAGCGGCCGGCCGCTGCAACCGAGCTCCGCGATCGTCGAGCGCTGCGCGACTTCGTCGCCGCGCGGCTGCCCTCGTACATGATCCCGGCTGAGTTCGATGTGCTCGACGCGCTGCCGCTGACCGCGAACGGAAAGATCGATCGCCACGCGCTCGCCTCGAGACCGCTCCCACGCGCGCAGCGGGACGCAGACGCGGGCGCGCTGAAACCGACGGAGCGGACGATCCACGCGCTGTGGCGGCGGCTGCTCGGCGTCGATGACATCGGTCTCGATGACAATTTTTTCGACCTCGGCGGCCACTCTCTGCTGCTGGTCCAGGTCCGCGCCGAGCTCGAGGTCGCGCTTGATCGCGAGCTCGAGGTCGTCGACCTGTTCCGCTTCCCGACGATCCGCGCGCTCGCGCGGCGCCTGTCCGGCGCCGGCCCCAACGACGAGGCGAGCGCGACAGGGGACGTGACGGCGGCGCGGAGCGGGGGCCCGATCGCGATCATCGGCATGGCCGGGCGCTTCCCCGGCGCGGCGAGCGTCCCGCAGCTGTGGGCGAACCTCTGCGAGGGCGTCGAGTCGGTCCGCTTCTTCACCGATGCCGAGCTCGAGGCTGCGGGCGTCCCCCGCGAGGTGTCCTCGCAGCCAGGGTACGTCAAGGCGAAGGCCGTACTCGACGACGTCGCGGCCTTCGACGCCGAGTTCTTCGCCATGTCGCCGCGCGAGGCGGCGATCACCGATCCCCAGCACCGCGTGTTCCTCGAGTGTGCCTGGCACGCGTTCGAGGACGCCGGCTACGGGGGCGCGGCGCGACGGCCCGAGGGGGCGCCCGTCGCCGTATTCGCCGGCTCCGGTGTCAACGGCTACCTGCTGCAGAATCTCTACCCCAACCGCGCGCGCCTGCGGACGATGGGCGACTACCCGCTCCTGATCGCCAACGACAAGGACTACCTGGCGGCGCGGGTCTCGTACAAGCTGAACCTGCGCGGGCCCAGCGTCAGCCTCGGCACCGCGTGCTCGACCTCGCTGGTCGCGGTCGAGCAGGCCTGCGAGGCCCTGCGCGCGGGGAAGGCCGCGCTGGCGCTCGCCGGCGGCGTCTCGATCAAGGTGCCGACGGTCGAGGGCTACCTCTACCAGCGGGGCGGCATCCTCTCGCCCGACGGTCGCTGTCGAGCCTTCGACGCCGACGCCAGCGGGACGATCGGGGGCAGCGGCGCGGCGGCGGTCGTGCTCAAGCCGCTCGACAGCGCGCTGGCCGACGGCGACCACGTGTACGCCGTCATCCGCGGCGTCGCCGTCAACAACGACGGCGCCGACAAGGTAGGCTTCACGGCGCCCGGTGTTCACGGTCAGGCCGAGGTCATCCGCGCCGCGCTGCGCGACGCCGACGTCGAGGCCGAGAGCATCTCCTACGTGGAGGCCCACGGCACCGGCACCAGGCTCGGGGACCCGATCGAGCTCGAGGCGCTCAACCTCGCGCACGCTGGCGCCCAGACCCCCTGCGCGCTGGGCTCGGTCAAGACCAACCTCGGCCACCTCGACGCCGCCGCCGGCGTCACCGGGCTGATCAAGGCTGCGCTCGCCGTCGAGCAGGGCGTCATCCCTCCCTCGCTCCACTTCACGCGGCCTAACCCCGCGATTCACTTCGGTCGCTTCGAAGTCTGCGATCGCCTGCGCCCGTTCCCGGGCGAGGGGCCGCGGCGCGCCGGCGTGAGCTCGTTTGGACTCGGCGGCACCAACGTCCACGTCATCCTCGAGCAGGCGCCCGCGCGACCCGAGCGCGAGCGCGAGCGCGACCCCGCGATCCTGGTCGCCTCGGGGCGGACGCCGGCGGCAGCCGACGCGCTGCTCACCAGCGTGTGCGCGCGGCTCGACTCGGATCCACCGCTCGACCTCCACGACGTCGCGCACACCCTCCAGCTCGGGCGCGCCCACTTCGAGCACCGCCGAGCGCTCGTGTGTGGCGACGGTGCGGACGCGCGGCTGCACGCGCGGGCGCTCGTCGTCGGTGATCCCGTTGAGATGGTCTCAGAGACAGCTCCATCAGCGCTGCCGGGCGTCACGTTCCTGTGCCCGGGGATGGGGAACCAGCGCCCCGGCATGGCGCGCGCGCTGTACGAGCGGGAGCCGGTGTTCCGCGCCGCGATCGAGCGGGGCTGCGAGGCCGCGCGCGCGCTCATCGGCCTCGATCCCCGCGTCGCGCTCCTCGCCGGCGACGTCGATCAGGGCGATCAGACCGCGCTGGGCCAGTCCGCGGTGTTCGTGCTCGAGCACGCGCTGATCCAGCAGTGGATGCACTGGGGAGTGAAGCCCCGCGCGCTGGTCGGGCACAGCCTCGGGGAGCTCGTGGCGGCCTGCGTCGCCGGGGTGTTCGAGCTCGAGGGCGCGCTCGCGATCGTGGCCGCGCGCGCGCGCCTGGTCGCGACGCTCCCCCCCGGGCGCATGATGGTCGTGGGCTTGCCCGAGGACGAGCTGCGACTGCTGCTCGCGTCCTCCCCCGTGCTCGCGCAGCTCGACGTCGCGGTCGTCAACGGGCCGCAGCAGTGCGTCGTCGCGGGGCCTGTCGAGGCCGTCGGCGCGATCGAGCGAGAGATCCTCGCGCGCGAGCTCCCGCGCCACCGTCTGCGCGCGAGCCGGGCGTTCCACTCGCGCATGACCGAGCCGGTCCTCGAGCAGCTCGCGGCGACGGTAGCGAGCCTGCCATCGCGCGCGCCCCAGCTCCCCTACACCTCGAGCGTCACCGGCACCTGGATCACCGAGGAGCAGGCTCGCGATCCCTGGTACTACGCCCGCCACCTGCGCGAGACGGTGCGCTTCGACACCGGGCTCCGCTGCGCGGTCGAGCGCGCGAACACGGCGTTCATCGAGGTCGGCCCCGGCGCCGAGCTCGTCAGCCTCGCGCGGCGCGCCGGCGGGCGTGTCGTGGTCCCGAGCTTCGTCAAGGGCGTGGACGATCGCGTGGCGATCCGGACATCGCTCGCGCGTGTGTGGGCGGCGGGCGTCGAGGTCGACTGGAGCGCGCTGTCGGGTGGCGCGCGCCCGCGCCGGGTGCCGCTACCGGGCTACCCCTTCGCGCGCGAGCGTCACTGGATCGAGCCACCCGAGCGCGGCGCCGCCGGGGATGAGGTGGACGCGATCGCCCCGGACGGGCGGTATGACGACGTCGAGCGCTGGTTCTACGAGGACACGCTCGAGCGAGACGGCCACGCCTCGAGCTCGCCGCCCGCCGCGTCGACGCGCGCGACCGCGGTGGTGCTGCTCGACGGCTCCCGGCTCGCTGCCCAGCTCGCCGAGCTCTTGCGCCCGCGCTTCGCCACGGTCCTCGCGGTCCCGCGCGGGGAGGCCCTCGACCCGCTGCTGGCGGGCCTCGCCAAGGAGCCGGTGCACATCATCCACACCGCGGCGAGCTCCGCCGCGGACGCGCGCGCGCTGGACGACGGCTACGACTCGCTGCTCGAGCTCGTCCAGGCGATCGAGCGCTGGCTATCTACATGGTCGATCGAGCAGCTTGAAAAGGCACGCGCCACGCGGCCGGTGCACCTCAGCGTGATCGCCAGCGGGCTGCTCGACGTCGCCGGTGAGTCGCGGATCGTGCCCGACAAGGCCGCGCTCCTCGGGGTCGCCCGCGTGGCGCCGCAGGAGCTCGCCGAGCTCTCCTGTCGCGTGATCGACATCCTCGCGCCCGCCGCGCCCGGCGACTTCGGCCGGGGCGACGGCCGCGGGCGTCGGTCCACCGCGCGCCTCGTCGCCGAGCTCCTCGACACCGCGGGACCACGGCTGGTCGCGCTCCGGCGCCGCGATCGCTGGGTCCACCGACTCCGCCCGCGCAGCCTGAGCCCCCGCCCGCGCGGCGAGCCGCGGACGCGCTCGGGGCCGATCGTGATCACCGGCGGCACCGGGGGGATCGGCATGCTGCTCGCCGAGCACTTGGCCTGCGAGCGCGGCGAGGCGGTGGCGCTGCTGGGCCGCTCGGTGGAGCGTGCGCGCGCCCGCGTGCACGCGCTCGCGCGCCGCGGCGCGACGGTACTGCTCGCCGCCTGCGACATCGCGGATCGGGCCGCTGTCGCCGACGCGCTGGGTCGCGTGCGCGAGCGCCTCGGGGTCCCGCGCGGGGTGATCCACGCGGCCGGCGAGACGAGCGACGGCTCGCTCTCGCGCCCCCTGCGAGCGGTCGATCGCGAGGGCACCACGCTGCAATTCCGCGCCCGGGTCGAGGGGCTGCGCGTGCTCGACGAGCTGCTCGCGGAGGACGAGCTCGACTTTGCGATCGCCATCTCGTCGAACGCCGCGGTGCTCGGCGGCCTGGGCCTCACCGCCTACGCGGCCGTCTGCAACGTGATGGACGCCCACGCCCGCTCGCCCGCGGCGCGGCTGCCGTGGGTCAGCGCCGGCTGGGACCGGTGGCCGACGGCGCGCGCGCGCGCCACGTACAACCGGACTCGCTCGAGCATCGATCGCTTCGCCATGGGCGAGCGGGAGGCGATCGACGCGTTCGCGCGGGTCCTCGACAGCGGGGTAACCGGGCACATCGTCGTCTCTGCCGGGCCGCTGGGCCCACGGCTGCGTCGGTGGATCGAGCTCGCGGCGCGCCCGGCCGCGGCCGAGGAGCCCGAGGTCGAGCCCGCGGCTGGCGAGAAGGTCGCGCCGCGCGACGAGGTCGAGCAGCGCCTCGCCGCCATCTGGCGCGACCTCCTCGGCGTGCTCTCGATCGGCGTTCACGACAATTTTTTCGAGCTGGGCGGCGACTCGCTGCTGGGGACGCAGGTGATCAACCGCGCCGGCCGGCTGTTCGAGGTTGAGCTGCCCATGTCGCTGCTGTTCGAACGACCCACGGTCGCGGGGGTCGCCGCGCGGATCGTCGAGCTCCGAGACCTGCAGCGGACGCTGCGGCGGGCGCCCGGCGACGCGCTGGCGGCGGATGAAGAGGAAGGCGAGATCTAGATGTCATCCGCAGCGCGTCTCCACCTCCGATCGGATGTCATCGTCGAGCCCGTCGTCGACTCTTGGTACGCCTGGCACCAGCTGATCCCGCCGGTGACGCTGGCGATGAACATCGTCGAGCGTCACCTGAAGATCATGGAGTCCTATGTCGCGGCGCCTCAGGTGCACGCGAACGCGGTCAAGAACCCCGCGATGCTCGGCGGGCCGTTCATCAACTTCCCGACCCCGCGCGTCGACGCGGTCCGCGAGCTGATCCGCCGGACGCGACGCGAGCGGGCGCCGCTGCTCGAGCTGCACGGCGCCGTCCGAGAGCTGCGCGCGCTGCTCGAGCGCGAGGCCGAGGGCGCCTCCTTGGAGCCGCTCTACGCCGCCGTCCCGGCGCCGCTGAAGGGCTACGTCGAGCTGGTCTATGACCTCGAGAGCAGGCCTGGCTACCGGCTGCTCGAGAACATGTTGTACCGCAGCCCGCTGCACGACGAGCGCGGGCAGGGCTTCGCGCTCTCGCGGCTCACGGGGGACGAGCGCCCCTTCATCCTCAGCACTCCGCGTCTGCCGGACGAAGAGCGGGTGCACCTCCCGGTCCCGTTCCGTCACGCCGGGATCGATCGACTCTGTGACTCGCGCCGCGAGCCGGTCGCGCTCGGGCGCCTGCGCGAGCTGCTGGGGCTGCCGGTGGGCTCGGAGCACGCGCTGCGCCCCTACTTCACCGATGAGCCCCCGGCGCCGCGCGCCCCCTACGAGGGCCCCGGTGTGCGCGTGCGCTACTTCGGCCACGCCTGCGTATTGCTCGAGACCGCCGAGACCCGCGTGCTCGTCGATCCCGTCGTCAGCTACGCCTACCCGACCGAGCTGCCGCGCTTCACGATCGACGACCTCCCAGAGGTGATCGACTTCGTCCTCATCACGCACGCGCACGCCGATCACGTGATGCTCGAGACGCTGCTGCGGCTGCGGCCCAAGATCAAGGCGATCGTCGTGCCCAAGAGCGCGCCGGGCGTCCTGCAGGACCCGTCGCTCCGCGGCGCGCTGACAGCGATCGGTTTCACCGACGTGCGGGAGCTCGAGCACCTCGACGAGCTCCCGATCCCGGGCGGCGCGATCACGGGTCTGCCGTTCCTCGGGGAGCACGGCGACCTCGACATTGCGAGCAAGCTCGCCTACCGCGTCGACCTGCTGGGGCGCTCGCTCATCTTCGCCGCCGACTCGAGCAACCTCGAGCCGGAGCTCTACGCGCAGCTGCGCCGGGTGCTCGGGCCCGTCGAGATGGTCTTCCTCGGGATGGAGTGTGACGGCGCGCCGGCCTCGTGGGTCTACGGCCCGCTGTTCGCGGCGCCGCTGTCGCGAAAGCACGACCAGAGCCGTCGCCTCGCCGGCTCCAACTTCGAGCGCGCGCGCGGCATCGTCGAGGCGCTCGGCTGCCGCGACATATACGTCTACGCGATGGGGCAGGAGCCCTGGCTCGGCTACGTGATGAGCGTGCAGTACACGCCGAGGTCGCGGCCGATCGTCGCCTCGGACGAGTTGATCGCCGACTGTCGAGAACGGGGCCTCCGCGCCGAGCGGCTGTACGCCCGCAGGGAGTGGGTGCTCGAGCCATGAGCCGCGGAGCCGAGCGCGAGCGCGTTTACGTCCTGATCGCGCGTCTCCGAGACGCCGGGATCCAGCTGTGGACCGAGGGCGAGAGGCTGCGATTTCGGGCGCGCGCCGGCGCGATGACCCCCGAGCTGCGGACGCTGCTCAAGCAGCGCAAGGCGGAGATCCTCGCGTTCGTGGGGGCGCGTGCGTCGACCTACGCCCCGATCCCGCGCGTGCCGGACGCCGAGCACTACCCACTGTCGCGTGCGCAGCGTCGCGTGTGGGTCCTGTCCCAGCTCGACGACGCGCGCGCGGCGTACAACCTGCCGATCCATCTGCTGCTCAAGGGGCCGCTCGACACCGGCAGGATCGTCCGCGCGTTCGCGCGGCTCGTGACGCGCCACGAGGCGCTCCGCACTCGCTTCGTCGTCGTGGATGGCGAGCCGCGTCAGCGTGTCGATCCCCCGAGCTGCTTCGCCGTGCGTCACCTCGATCTGTCGACGCGCGCGCGCCCGCGAGAGGCCGCGCGCGTGCTCGCCCGGGACGAGGCCGGCGCCGACTTCGACCTCGAGCGCGGCCCGCTCTTTCGCGTAACGCTGGCGCGTATTGGTCCCGCTGAGCACGCGCTGCTCATGACCATGCACCACATCGTCTCCGACGGCTGGAGCCTCAGCGTGCTGATGGGCCAGCTCTCGCGGGACTACGTCGAGCAGGCGCGAGCGGGGGGCGTCGAGTCGCCGTCGTCGAGTGTGGGCGAGCGTGCGCTGCAGTACCGCGACTACGCGGCCTGGCACAACGCGCAGCTCGCGAGCGAGGACGTGGCCGTCCACCGTCGCTACTGGCTCGAGACGCTCGCGTCCGCGCCGCGTCTCGAGCTCGCCACCGATCGCCCGCGCGGCGGCCGTCAGACCTACCGCGGCGCCCTGCGGACCTTCTCGATCGACCCCGCCGCGCGTCTCGGTCTCGAGGCCCTGGCCCGCTCCGAGGGCGCGAGCCTGTTCATGGCCCTCGTCGCGCTGCTCGACGTACAGCTGTTTCGCTACACCGGTCGCCAGCGCGTCGTCCTCGGCACCCCCATCGCGGGACGTCTTCACCCCGCGCTCCGAGATCAGGTTGGTTTCTACCTGAACACGCTCGTGCTCGTGAGCCCCGTCGCGTCGACGATGTCGTACCGAGAGCTCCTGCGCGACGTTCGCGAGCGGACGCTCGCGGCGTACGAGCATCAAGACTATCCCTTCGACCAGCTCGTCAACGAGCTGTCCGGCGACCGCGACCGCGCCCGCGCGCCGATCTTCGACGTGTGCGTCATGATGCAGAACGCCGGGCCGCTCGCGCTCACGCTCCCCGGCATCGCGATCGAGTCGCTGTATCAGGACAACGGGACGAGCAAATTCGATCTCACCTTCGACTTCGAGCTCGATGAACAGGGGCTCCTGCTCGGCATCCGCTACAACACCGACCTGTTCTGCGCCGAGCGGATCGCGGCCATGGGCGAGCACTTCAGCGCGCTCGCGCGGGCGGTCATCGAAGACCCCGCGCGGCCGATCAGGACGCTCGAGATGCTCAGCCCGCGCGAGCGCGCGGCGGTGACGAGCTCGACGGCGCGCCCGCCCGTGGCGGTCCGCGCGTCGGTGATCGACCAGATCGCGGCGCGCTGCGCCCGGACGCCGGAGCGGGTCGCCGTGCGCTGTCGCGGGCGGTCGCTCCGCTACCGCGAGCTGTGGTCGCGCGCGGCTGGCGTCGCTGAGGCCCTGCGCCGCCGAGGGGTCGGCGCGGGTGATCGCGTCGCGTTCCTGCTCGAGCGCTCGGAGAACCTCGCGATCGCGGTGCTCGGCGTGATGGCCTCGCGGGCCGCCTTCATCCCGCTCGACCCTCGTCACCCGCGCGCGCGGCTGGTGGCGATGAGTTCTCGCGGCGAGCTCGCCGCCGTGATCGTCGATCCCTCGACCCGAACGCTCGCGCGTGAGCTGTTCGGCGCGCTCACCCTCGATATCACTGCGGTCGAGGACGGGTCGCTCACGTCGCGTCCCATCGTCGACGAGCTCGACGGGCTCGCCTACATCATCTTCACCTCGGGGACGAGCGGCCAGCCCAAGGGGGTCATGATCTCGCACCGCAGCCTGAGCGGCAACATCGAGTGTATGCGGCGCGCGCCCGGCTACAGCGACGACGACGTCGTGCTGTCGGTGACGACCCCGGCCTTCGACCCGTTTTACGTCGATCTGCTGGCCCCGCTGGTGTGCGGCGGCGCGGTCCTCCTCGCCGCCCCTGAAGATCTCACCGACCCGCAGCGCCTCGCCGACTTGATCGACAACGCCCGCGTCGACGGGCGCGGCGTCACCAGCATGAAGACGACCCCGTCGCTGTGGAGGATCCTGATCGCCGGGGGCTGGGCGCCGCGACGCGCGATCAAGATCCTGTGCGGCGGTGAGCCCATGTCGAGCGAGCTCGCGGCGTCGCTGCTGGAGCGCGGCGCCGAGCTGTGGAACCTGTACGGCCCCACCGAGACGACGATCTGGACGACGGTGTGTCGCGTCGATAACCCCGCGGACGTCTCGGTCGGGACGCCGATCCCCGGCGACTCCGTGTACGTGCTCGATCCCGAGGGAGCGCTCGCGCCGATCGGCGTACCGGGCGAGATCTACATCGGTGGCGCCGGGGTCGCGCTTGGCTACTGGGCGCAGCCCGAGCTGACCGCGAGCGCGTTCGTTCGAGACCCGTTCGCGCCGCAGCTCGGCGCTGAGCCCCCGCGAATGTATCGAACGGGCGACCTCGGGCGCTGGCGCTTCGACGGGCAGCTCGAGTGTCTGGGCCGCGCGGACGGGCAGCTCAAGATCCGCGGGCACCGCGTCGAGACGTCCGGGGTCGAGGGCCATCTCCTCGAGCACCCCGCGATCCACGAGGCCGCGGTCGTCGGGCAGCGGGACGCGACGGGGGCGACCGAGCTCGTCGCGTTCGTGACAGCCACGCCGGGCGCGATCATTGACGCCGCGGCCATCCGCGCGACGCTCGGCCAAACCCTCCCCTCCTACATGGTCCCGAGCATCATCGTCCCGCTCGATCGCCTACCAAGGAGTCCAAACGGCAAGCTCGATCGCCGCGCGCTCCCGCGCGCGCTCGCGGCCGTGAGCCCCGCGACCAAGACCGCGACTGGATGCGGCGACGCCGACGAGCTGAGCGCGCTCATCACCCAGCGCTTCGCCGAGTCCCTCGGTGTCGAGCGCATCGAGCAGGTCCTCGACCGTGACTTTTTCGAACTCGGCGGCCACAGCCTGAAGGCCGTGCAGCTCGTGGCGCGGCTCCGTGAGCACGACGGGGTCGACGTCACGCTCGCCGATCTGCTCTCGGCCCCGACCCCGCGCGCGCTCGCGGCTGTCGTCCGCGCGCGCAAGCCCGGCGCGTTCGTGCCGATCGAGCCGTTGCCGTCGGCGGAGCGCTACCCGGCGTCGAGCGCTCAACAGCGACTGTGGGTCCTCGCGTGGGCGAGCGAGACCTCGACGCTCTACAACATGCCGGTCTCGCTGCGAATGGTGGGCGCGCTCGACGTGCCGGCGCTCGAGGCCGCGCTGCGCGGGGTCGTCGAGCGTCACGAAGCCCTGCGGACGACCTTCGAGCACTCCGATCGCGTGCTCTGGCAGCGCGTCCACGCGCGGGTCGACCTCCCGTTCACGCGCTACGCCGGTCTCGACCCGCTCTCCGAGCGAGAGGTGCGCGCGATCGTTGAACGGGACGCGACCCAGCCCTTCGACCTCGATCGTGGTCCGCTCCTGCGCGCCGGCCTCGCGCGGCTCTCCGCGGCCGAGCACGTCCTGATCCTCAACGTACATCACATCGTCTCCGACGCCTGGTCCATGCGGGTGCTCGCCGCCGAGCTGGTGAAGCGCTACGCCGCCGCGAGTGAGGGCCGCGTGCTGACAATCCCGCCGCTGCGCGTGCAGTACCGCGACTACGTGGCGTGGCAGGCGCGGCTCGAGGAGCGCGGCGTGCTCGCGCGCCAGCGCGAGTACTGGCTGCGACGACTCGGCGCGCCCTTGCGAACCGGCCGTCTCCCGACCGACGCGCCGCGGGTCCCGGGCGCCGCAGTCGTCAGCGCGCTGACCTCGATCCATATACCGCCAGCGCGCGTCGACGAGCTGCGAGCGCTCGCCACAGCGCACCGCGCGAGCCTGTTCTGCGTGCTCACTGCGGCCGTCCGCGTCGTCTTGCTGCGGCACTTCGGCGTCGAGGACTGCCCGCTCGGCTGTCCGATGAGCGGACGCGATCACCCCGAGCTTCACGAACAGATCGGCTTCTACGTCAACACAGTAGTCTTGCGCGATCACGTTCGCCCGAACATGTCTTTTCGCGCGCTGCTCGAGCTGAGCCGCGCGACGCTCCGCGGCGCGCTCGCCAACGCCGTGTACCCCTTCGATCGGGTCCTCAACGCGTTGGCGCGGCAGGGCAGGGTGGACGCGACGGCGCCCTTGGACGTGGTGATCGACTTTCACGTCGACGACGGCGGCGGCCCGCGCCTCCCTGGTGTGGAGGTCACCCCGTTCTTCGGGCGTGTGGCCGCGAGCAAATTCGAGCTCCTGTTCCTGTTCAACGACGAGCCCGACGGGCTGCATCTCACGCTCGAGTACGACCGCGCGCTGTTTCGCCGCGATCGGATGGAGGCCCTCAACCGGCATCTCTCGACCCTCCTCTCGGCCGTCGCGCGCGACCCCGACGCTGCGATCGTCGACTACGCCCTCGACCCCGGGCCGGCGCCGAAGGAGCGTGGGCGCGGCCCCGCCAGCGACGTGTCGCAGCTCGAGCGCGACCAGCGAGAGGAGTTCAACCTGTGAGCGTCGAACTCGCGGCGGACCGCGAGGTGGTCGACTGCTTGATCCTTGGGTTCAATGATCTCGCGGTCGACCGCTACGAGCGCATGGTGCGATCCATGGGCGTCGAGTCGGGCGCCTATCGCGACTTGGCGCTCGCGCTCGTGTCTCACCAGGGACGGCCCGCGCGCGCCCTCGACGTGTTCACGGACCTTCACTACGAGGGGCGCCCGCGTCCGGCTTCGCCGCTGCACAACAGCGACTTCCTGTGGCCGACGATTCCGTACCTCGGCTCCTACCTCCAGCGACGGGGGCTTCGCTTCGCGTACGTCGATCGCCTGCACATCGAGTCCGAGCGGGCGCGGCTGCGCGCGATGCTCCGGCGCGGCAACATCCGCAGCGTCGCCATCACGACGACGCTCTACGTGATCCCGGAGCCGATCCTCGAGCTCATCAAACTGGTCCGCGCCGAGTCCGACACGGTCACGATCATCGTCGGCGGCCCGTACGTCACCAACAACACGCGGACGCTCGACGCCGACGGACAGCAGCGATTCTTCAAGCTGCTCGGCGCCGACGTCTATATCGACAGCAGCGAGGGCGAGGAGACCCTCGCCAGAGTGCTCGGCGCCCTGCGCACACGAGGTGTCCTCGACTTCATCCCCAACATCGCGTTCGCGCGCGGAGGCGTCTACGTCAAGACCTCGCTGCAGCTCGAGAGCAGCGACCTTGTGGAGGAGGCCGTGCGCTACGAGCTGTTCGCCGAGGACATCGGTCAGTTCGTGTCGCTGCGGACCGCCAAGTCGTGCCCGTTCTCGTGCGCCTTCTGCGGGTTCCCGATCCGCGCGGGGAAGTATCGCTACATGGGGGTCGAGCGCGTCGAGTCGGAGCTCGACGCCCTGCGCGAGCTCGGCACGGTCACGACGCTGACCTTCCTCGACGACACCTTCAACGTCCCCAAGCAGCGCTTCCGGGAGCTGCTGCGGATGATGATCCGCAAGCGCTACGGCTTCCGCTGGAACTCGTTCTATCGCGCCGACCACGGCGACGCCGAGACCATCGCCTTGATGGCTGAGGCAGGATGCGAGGGCGTGTTCCTCGGCGTCGAGTCGGGCTCCGACGCGGTCTTGGCCAGCATGAAGAAGACCGTGCGGCGGCGCCACTTCCTGAGGGCGATCCCGTTGCTGCGCGAGCACGGGATCGTGACCCACGCGAGCCTCATCATCGGCTTCCCCGGCGAGACCGTCGCGACCGTCAGCGAGACGATCGAGCTGATCGAGCGGACTCGTCCAACCTTCTACCGCGCGCAGCTCTGGTACGCCGACCCTACCACCCCGGTGTGGAAGCGCCGCGAGGAGCTCGGGATCGAAGGCGAAGCGTTCTCGTGGACGCACAACACCATGGACTGGCGGACCGCTGCAGAGCTGGTCGATCGCATGTTCCTCGCCGTCGAGAGCTCGACGTGGCTGCCGCAGCTCGGCTTCGAGCTGTGGAGCGTCTTCTACTTGAAGCGCTTCGGGATGTCCGTCCCGCAGATCGAGGCCTTCGTCGCCAACTTCAACGCGGTGATCAAGGCGCGCATGCTCGCGTCACGCGTTCGACCGTCGGAGTCCGCGCCGCTCGAGTTTGCGGCCGAGCCTGAACTCATGGACAGCCTTCGCGTCAGCGCGCAGTTCGATCGGGGCGTCGCGCCGCGAGCCGAGCCCGTCGCGCGCTACGGCGGCCGCGCGTACACAGACGCGGAGCGATTCTTCGGCGAGCTGTTCGTTGGCTTCGACGGCCGGCGCCTCGCGGAGGCCGGGCCGGCGCCGGGCGAGCGATATGTCTCCCGAAGCAGAATCATCACGGCGGCGAGCGCGTCGCCTGAGCTCGACGCGCTCTCCGTGCTCATCACCGCGTTCGGGATCACGCTCTTGCGCGCCACCGGTGTCGACGACATTCCGTTGCTCGTCGCGCGGCCCGAGCGCCCAGTATTGCCGCTACGGCTGCGCGTGCGGAGCGACCAGCCCTTGCGTGCGCGCGTCGCCGAGATTCACGAGCAGCGCGCCGCAGCCGAGGCGCACGCGCGTTTCGGGATGCGCGTGGTGTCGAGTGAACTCTGCATGGCGCTCCACGGCGCTACGCGCCCGCGCTTCGACGCGCTCCTTCGCGTCGAGGACGACGGGCTGCGGGCTGCGGTCGACGACCTCTCCGCCGCCTTCGTGCTCGTCGTGCGCGGGAGCGGGGCGGCGGAGATCGAGTTCACGCTCGCTGTCGCCGCGAGCGCCCGCGCGAGCGTCGTCGTTGATCCACTTCTCGACGCGCTCGTCGCCGCGATCCGAGCGGTCGGGGGACGCGCTGCGCCGGGCGTCGCGAATCCGCAGTCGTCGGTACCCGGCTGGAGCGCCGACGTCGAGCAAGAATTCAACTTCCAGTGACGAGCCATGACGACCGAGACGCGCAAGACACGTACCGGCATCTCGCGCCACGAAGGCGCCATCGCCGACTTTCTGCTGTTCGACGACGCGATGCTCGAGGCGCGCGAGTTCTGGCGCGCGCGGCTCGCCGGGCTCGAGTCGAACGCGACGTTACTGCCGCCTGATCCCGACGCGCTCGTGTCGGCACCCGCGCGCGTCGAGGCCCCAGTGGTCATCGACCCCGCGCTCGCCGGACGCCTCCTCGCGCTGACCCAGGGAGGGCCGTTTCTGATGGCGACCGTGTTCTTCAGCGTGGGCGCCGTGTTGCGATACGCCTACACGGGGGCCACGGATGTCGTGCTAGGCAGCCCCACGCGTCGCGCGGCGGGATCCACCGAAGGGCGCGCCGGCGTTCCCGTCCGCGTCGGCGTCGAGCCGGCGCAGGGCTTCAAGCGCCTGCTCATGACCACACGTCAGGCGCTGCTCGACGCCTACGCCCATCAGCAGTTCCCGCTCGAGCGAATTGTCGAGGACCTCGGGCGGACGGGGGCGCTGTTCGATGTCGCGGTCCACTTCGCGCCCATTCACGCCCCGCCGCCGCCCGCAGCGCTCGTGTTCTCATTTGTGCGTCGCGGCGACGCGTTCGTCGGCGCGCTCGAGCACGACGGCAGTCGTTACAACGCCGCGACGATCGAGCGCGTCGCCCGTCACTACGCGCTCGCGCTCGCGCGCTGCCTGAGAGACCCCGCGGCGCCGCTCGCCGAGTTGTCGCTCATGGAAGCGGGCGAGCTGGAGAAGACGACTCGCGTCTGGAACGAGACCGCCGCGCCCGCGCCCGCGCCCGCGCGTCTGGACCTCGCGCTCCTGCAGCAGGCCGCGCGCACCCCAGACGCGCTCGCGGTCGCGACGCGGATTGCCGATCCAAGTGAGCGCATTACCTACGCCGAGATGATCGCGCGGGCGAGCCGGCTCGCCTGGCGTCTTCGGATGCTCGGAGCTGGCGCTGAAGACCGCGTCGCGGTCCTCGCCCCGCGTTCCGTCCACGCGATCGTGGCCGTGGTCGGCGTGCTCCTCGCCGGCTGCGCGTTCGTCCCCCTCGATCCGGCGACGCCCGAGGCGCGCCTCGAGTTCATCCTCGGGGACGCCGCCCCCGCGGCGATCGTCACCGTCACGGCTTCGCGGGCGCAGGTCCCCGCCAGCGCGATGAGTCCGGTGATCGTCCTCGACGACGATCCCGAGCTGCGCGCGCTCTCGCCGGAGCCGCCGGCCTCCATCACCAGGCCCGAGCAGCTCGCGTACGTCCTCTACACCTCAGGCTCCACGGGGCGACCGAAGGGCTGCCAAGTCGAGCACCGCAACGTCACGCACTACCTCGACTGGGCGTCGCGCTACTACCTCGGCACGTGTGACGTGGGCGACTTCGGGCTGTTCTCGTCGCTCGCCTTCGATCTGACCGTCACCAGCCTGTTCCTACCGCTGCTGCGCGGGCGCGCCGTCCATGTCTACGCCGAGGGGATTCACCTCGCGGATGTCCTGCGCGACTGCATGGCCCCCCACAGCCCAATTGACGCGCTCAAGCTGACGCCGTCGCATCTGCGCGTCGCCCAGACGATGGCGCTGGAGCGCGTCCACCTCGCGTTGGTGATTCTCGGCGGCGAGGCGGTGCCCGAGGGGCTCGTCTCGCTCCTCCACGAGCTCAATCCGGCGATCGAGGTCTACAACGAGTACGGCCCGACCGAGGCGACCGTCGGTTGCGTCGCCAAGTGCCTCCGTCCCGGTGAGCCGCGCGTGCTGATCGGGCGCCCGATCGCCAACATGCGCGCCTTCGTCGTCGGCCCAGGTGGGCACCCGAGCCCGGTCGGCGTACCCGGTGAGCTCCTGCTCGCCGGTGCCGGGGTCACCCGCGGGTATCTGAACCTCGACGAGCTCACCGCGCGCGTGTACGTGGCCGACGTCCAGCTCGGGGAGCCGGCGCTTTACCGGACAGGAGACTACGCGCGCTGGACCGACGCGGGCGAGCTCGAGTTCCTCGGGCGGCGAGATGACCAGGTCAAGCTGCGGGGCCATCGCGTCGAGCTCGGCGAGATCGCGGCCGCGCTTCGGTCTCATCCCGAGGTCGAGCAGGCGGAGGTCGTGGTTCGCCCCGTCGGCGACGAGGACGCGCTCGTGATGTACCTCGTCGCCGGCCCGAGGCTCCGTCGCGAAGAGCTGGACGCGTGGCTGCGCGCGCGCCTGCCCGAGCCGATGGTCCCGACGATCTCGGTCGCGCTCGAGCGCATGCCCGTCAACGATCGCGGGAAGGTCGACCGAGCCGCTCTGCCGGCGCCGCGGATCGTCGGCGCCGGCGCGGCGCCGCGCGACGCGATCGAGGCGGCGCTCCTCGAGATCTGGCGCGACGTGCTCGAGGTCGACCAGCTCGGCGTCCACGACGACTTCTTCGCGCTCGGCGGGCAGAGCCTCAAGGCGACGCAGGTCATGAGCCGGATCCATCGGGACTTCGCGCTGGAGCTGCCCTGGGGCAGCATCTTCGCGCACCCGACCGTCGCCGGGCTGGCCGCAGCGCTCCGCGAGTCGATCGCTGAATCTCGCGCCGTCGTCTACGCGCCGATCGAGCCCGCGCCCGCGGCCGCGAGCGACCCGCTGTCGCTCTCGCAGCGCCGGCTGTGGATCCTTCATCAGCTCGGTGGAGACGGCGGCGCGTACAACATCGCGGACGCGATCATGCTCAAGGGACCCCTTGAGCCGCGGCATATGGAGGAGACCATCGCGCGGCTGATCGCGCGTCACGCGACGCTGCGGACCTCGTTCGTCGAGCGCGACGGTGAGCCCTGGCAGATCGTTCATGACGAGGTCGCGTTCTCGTTGCCCGTCGAGGACGTCGAGGACGTCGAGGCCGAGCGCCTGATCGCGGAGACCACCGCGCCCTTCGACCTCTCGCGCGCGCCGCTGGTTCGGGCGCGGCTGCTGCGGCTCGCGCCGGAGCGACACGTGCTCGTCCTGACCGTGCATCACATCGCCTGCGACGGCTGGTCACTGCAGATCCTCGCGCGCGAGACCATGGAGATCTACGCGGCTCTGGTCGGAGGTCGCGAGCCCGAGCTCGCGCCCCTCCGGCTGCAGTACCGGGACTACGTGGCGTGGCAGCGCGCGCGCCTCAGCGGCCCGACAGCGGCCGACCACCGCAGCTACTGGCTCGACATGCTCCGTGGGCGCGCGCCGGTCGAGCTGCCCAGCGATCGCCCTCGCCCCCCGGTCAGGACGGTCGCGGGTCAGTCCCACCGCCGCGAATTGCCGCGCGTAGCGATCGAGGCGCTGGCGCGGCTCGTGCAGCCGCGCGGCGCGAGCTTGTTCATGGCCTGCGCGTCGCTGGTCGCCGCGCTGATCCACCGCTACGTCGGTCAGCGCGAGATCTGCCTCGGCTTCCCCGTGCTGGGCCGGCAGCACGTCGACCTCGAGCCCCTCGTCGGCTACTACGCCAGCTCGCTGCCGGTCGTCCTCGAGGTCGACGCCGAGCGCAGCTTTCTCGAGCTCGTCGACGCTCACGCTCGCGTTATCACCGAGACGCAGGCGCACCAAGACGTCTCATTCGAGCGCCTGATCGGCGAGCTCGGCGAGAGCGCCCAGGCCGGTCGCAACCCGCTGTTCGACATCGGCCTCCAGATCGACGAGGGGCTCCCGCAGACGACGCTTCCTGGTCTCGAGCTCGAGCCGGTCGCGATCCCGGGCCGCACCAGCAAGTTCGACGTGCTGGTCAACTTCCGGAAGGCAGACGACGGCGCGTGGTCGCTCGGCGTCGAGTACAGCGTCGATCTGTTCGACGCGGATCGGATCGAGCGCCTCGCCGAGCATCTCGAGGTCCTGCTCGCTAGCGTCGTCGAGGCGCCCGAGCGTCCGCTCTCGCGTCTCGCGCTGCTGCCCGAGCGCGAGCGGAGCTCGCTGCTCAGCGGCTTCAACCCGCCGCCGCGCGACTACCCGCGGGACCGCACGATCGTCGATGTGTTCGCCGAGGTCGCCGCGCGTGCACCCGACGCGATCGCGACGCGATGCGGCACCCGGAGTCTTCGCTACCGCGTGCTCGACGAGCGCTCCGCCCTGCTCGCGGCGTGCCTGGTGCACGAGCATGATGTGCGCCCCGGCGCGACCATCGGCGTGCTCACCTCGCGGACCGAGTACACACCGCTGCTGCTGCTCGCGATCCTGCGACTCGGCGCGACGTATCTCCCACTGGACGGCGCGTGGCCTGACACGCGCATCGAGCTCATCACGCGAGACTCCGGGTGCCGCCTCGTGCTCGCCGATCCCGAACACCTCGGGCGCCCCTGCCTCGAGCGGGTCCGAGTCCTCGACGTCACGGCCTGGACCGACGGGCTCGACGGGCGGCGGGCTCGTCCGCTGCTGTCGCTGCCGCCCTCCGGTGTGGGCGGTGACGGGCTCGCGTACATCGCGTACACCTCGGGCTCGACGGGTCAGCCGAAGGGCGCGCTCATCACTCACCGCGCGGTCCTCCGGCTCGTGCTCTCGACCAACTATATCGAGCTCACGCCGGATGATCGGGTCTTGAGCACCGGCTCGCTCGCCTTCGACGCCTCGACCTTCGAGATCTGGGGCGCGCTGCTCTCGGGCGCCAGCGTGCACTTCGCCGCCAGTGAGACGTTGCTCGATCCCGCGGCGATGCGCGCGCTGCTCGTCAACGCGCGCATCACCGTCGTGTTCTTGACCACGGCGCTGTTCAACCAGCTCGCCGAGGCCGACCCTGGAATGTTCGCCGGGGTGCGAGTGCTCTTGACCGGCGGCGAGCGGGTCTCGGTCGCGCACATCAACCGCGTGCGCGAGCGGAACCCAGCGCTCGACCTCCTGCACGTCTACGGGCCGACCGAGAACACGACCTTCACGACGTTCTACCGGGTTCGAGAAACCCATGAGCGCGACGTGCCGATCGGCGCGCCGATCGCCAACACCACCGTCTATATCGTTGACCCCCAGGATCAGCTGGCGCCGATCGGCGTGCCCGGTGAGCTCCTCCTCGGCGGCGACGGACTCGCGCGCGGCTACCTGAACCGCCCCGAGCTGGGCGCCGCGCGCTTCATCCGAAACCCCTTCGGGCCAGGTCTTCTGTACCGAACCGGTGACATCGGCCGGTGGCGCAGTGACGGGAACATCGAGTTCATCGGGCGCGTCGACGACCAGGTCAAGATCCGGGGGTTTCGCGTCGAGCCCGGCGAGGTCGAGGTCGCGGCGCGCCGTCACCCAGACGTCGCCGAGTGCGTCGTCGTCGCGCGGCGGACCGAGGCGACAACGCTCGAGCTCGTCGGCTACTACGTCGCGCGCGCGTCGCTCGGGCCCGGCGCGCTCCGGCGCCACCTCGAGGTGCAACTGCCCGCGTATATGATCCCATCGTTCCTCGTCGCGCTCCCCGGCCTCCCGCTCAATTCGAGCAGCAAGATCGATCGCGCGGCGCTGCCCAGCCCCGAGTCCGCCGTGGCGTCGTCGAGGGCCGCGGGGGACACCGAGGATCCGCAGCTCGCGATCGTGCTCGAGCTCGTCGAGGACTTGCTCCTCGGTCAACACGTGACCCCCGACGACAACCTGTTCGAATTCGGCTTCGACTCGATCAAGGCCATCCAGCTGATCAACCGGCTCGCCAAGCGCGACCTGCGGCTCGAGGCAGCCGCGATCTACGCGGACCCGACGCCGCGCCAGATCACCGCGCGCCTGAGCGCGGTCGCGCCGTCGCGCGAGCGGCGGTCACCGCGAGGCCCCGTCGAGCTCACGCCAGTCCAGCGGTGGTTCTTCGAGACGCACGCCGGTCATGGGCCCCTCGATCACTTCAACCAAGCGGTCGTACTGCGCGTCCAGGACGCGGCCGAGCGCATCGACATCAAGCTGCTGCGCGAGGTCCTCATGGCCCTCGTCGAGCGGCACGAGGCGCTGCGAATGCGATTCGACATCGCGGGTGACGGCGCCGTCGAGCAGCGCTGCGCCCGGCGCGGCCGGCCGGCGGTGGAGCTCGTCGAGCTCGACGGCGCGCGTGACCCGGGAGCGGCGCTCACCGAGCACGCCGCCGGAGTGCAAGCGTCGCTCGATCTGCGCCGCGGGGTCACCATGGGCGTCGTCGTCTACCGGATGCCAGGCGGTGATCGCCTGCTGTGGGTCATCCATCACCTCGTCGTCGATGGCGTCTCGTGGAGGATCTTGCTCGAGGAGCTCGAGCGCGCCTATACACAGCGCCGCGCCGGGGAGCCGATCGATCTGGGGCCGGCCCCCGCGAGCCTCACCGACTGGACCCGAGCGCTCGCCGCCCACAGCGAGTCCGGTGAGCTCCGCGACGAGCTGCCGTACTGGCAGGCCGTGGCGCGGACGCCCGTCGATCCGCTCCCGCTCGCGTCGACCCCGGAGCGAGCCGCCGAGCCTGGCTCGTGGGGCACGAGCGAGATCGTGCACACCCGCGTCAGCCACGACGTAACGGCCACGCTCACGCGCTCACGACTGTCGACGCAGGCGTGTTTGCTTGAAGCGCTCGCCCGCGCGCTCGATAGCGAGGGGTCGGCGCGCACGTTGGTCACGCTCGAGGGACACGGGCGCGAGCCTGTCAGTGGCGCGCCCGACCTCACCCAGACGATCGGCTGGTTCACGAGCCTGTACCCCTTTGTGCTCGAGCGCTCCGAGAGCAGCGACCCCGTCGCGCGCGTCGAGGCCCTCGAGCGGGCGCTCGCTCGGATTCCGAGTCGCGGCATCGGCTACAGCCTGTTGACGTGCGGCCCCGCGCGGGATCGGGTGGGCGGCGCGTCGCTCGCCTGCACCCCGGCCCTGAGCTTCAACTACCTGGGGGAGCTGGACGCCCTCGACGGCGCGGGCGAGCGCCGATGTTTCGTCCCCGCGGATGAGCACGGCGGACCGTCGATCGCGGCGCACCTGCCACGCGCGCACGCTGTCGATCTCGTCGCGCTCGTCACGGGCGGACGCCTGTCGTTGACGCTCCGCTTCGACCCCGCTCACCACCAGCGGTCGGGGGTCCAGCGCCTCGCCGAGGGCATCGCCGAGGAGCTCGCGTGCATAGCGAGGCGCCTGACCCGGGAGCGCGCAGCGCCTGCGAAGCCGACCGCGGCGGTCGACGAGCGCTTGCGGTCTATCGTCATCGCCAATCGCTGGGAGGACGACGCGGCCCACAGGATCGTCGCGCTCCTCGAACTCACGCCGCTGCAGCACGGTCTGATGTTTCAGGCCGCGTTCGCGCCGACGTCGCGCGCCTACCACATCCAGAACGCGTACGAGTTCACGGGCGCGTTCGACCCGGAGCTGTTCCTCGGGGCGTGGTCGGTGCTCCACGAGCGCCACTGCAGCCTGCGCTGTTCGTTCGTGATGAGCCCTGAGCCCTACCAGGTCGCGTGGCGGGTGCGCGAGCCCGAGGTGCTGTGCGAGGACCTGCGAGACCTCGACGACATTCAGCAGCAGCTGCGCTCGCGGGCGCACCGCGAACAGGATCTCGGGCGCGGCTTTGATCTGGCCCGCGATCCGCTGATGCGAATC
Organism: Polyangia bacterium; assembly: GCA_030430565.1. GTDB lineage: Bacteria > Myxococcota_A > Polyangia > Nannocystales > Nannocystaceae > JACKDW01. The sequence continues at coordinate 11,120 of JAUIKS010000001.1, read as the reverse complement.
GCGATCTTCCGTCTGGGCGAGGACCGCTATCACGTCCACTGGAGCTTCCACCACATCATCCTGGACGGGTGGAGCGCTGGCGTGCTGCTCGACGAGCTCGGCGCTGTCTACGACGCGCTCGCCTCCGGAGGCCGCGTGACGCTGGCGTCCGCGCCGGACTTCACCGACTACGTGAATTGGCTACGGGGAACCGACACCCGCCGCGCGCGCGCGTACTGGGAGCGCTACCTGGCTGGCTTCGAGCGCCCCACGACGATCGTGACGACCGGTGACCATGACGCTCGTGACGACGAGCGCGAGCTCGAGATCGTGCTCAGCGAGCCCACCAGCCGCGGGCTCGAGGCGCTGGCGCGCGAGCACAACGTCACGCTCTTCACCGTCATCCTCGCGCTGTGGGCGGTGATCCTCGCGCGCTACAACCGATGCGCCGACGTCGTGTTGGGCACCGTGGTGTCCGGGCGACCCAGCGCGCTCGAGGGCGCCGAGCGCATGGTCGGGCTGCTCATCAACACCGTCCCGGTGCGCGTGCGGTTTGACGACGTTCATTCCCTGGGTGATCTACTGCGCTCCCTCCTCGCCGACGCGCTCGCCAGCGAGCCGCACTCGTTCCTCCCGCTGCCCGAGGTCTTCGCTCAAACGCCGCTCGGGAGCGAACTCTTCGATCACCTCCTGATCTTCGAGAACTATCCGCGGGGCTGGAGCGCGTCGGACAACGAGCGCGCCTTCGCGGTCAAGCCGCTCGAGTGGCGCGATCGGACTCACTACGGCCTGTGTGTCGTCGTGACGCCGGGCGACGAGATCCATGTGCGCCTGAGCTACGACGCGCGCCTCGCCGACGAGTCCATTCGGAGGCTCGCCGAGCACGTACGCACGGCGGCCGCGAGCGCGATCGAGGGGGCGCTCGCGCGGGGCATCCGCGGTCGCAACCCGAGCCCACTTGACCTCGAGATCCTGCCCGCGGCGGAGCGCGAGGCCCTCGCGCGGTGGGGTTCCGCCGAGTCGCTCCCGCGCGGCGACGCCTCGACGGTCCTCGATCTGTTCGCGGCGAGCGTCGCCCGCGTCCCTGACACGATCGCGGCGCGCGACGTCGACACCACGCTGACCTATCGGGAACTCGACGCTCGGGCGCGTACGCTCGCGCACCATCTGATCTACGAGCAGGGGGTCGGAGCGGGTGATTTCGTCGTCGTGTTCGCGCGGAGGTCGGTGAGGACGCTCGTCGCGGTCCTGGGCGCGCTGATGAGCGGCGCGGCGTACCTGCCGATCGAGCCCGGTGATCCGCCTGCGCGCGTGGCCGCGATCCTCTCCGAGCACCCACGCGCCACGATCCTCGTGGACGCCGACTCGGCGAGAATGCTCCCCGACGGGCGTGCGCGCGCGGTCGACCTCGCTCGTGTGCCCACGGCCTCATCGCTCAGACCGCTCCGCGCCGCGCGGCCCGAGCATGCGGCGTACGTCATCTACACCTCGGGCTCGACGGGGCGGCCCAAGGGCTGCGTCATCGAGCACGCGAACCTCATGAGCTACGTCGCCTGGGCCCGCGAGATGTACTGCCCCGGTGGCCGGCGCGGCAGCTTCGGCCTGTTCACCTCGCTGTCCTACGACCTCACGGTCACCAGCCTGTTCGTGCCGCTCACGTGGGGTCAACGCGTGCACGTGTTCTCGGAGACCGCGCCCATCGAGTCGGTGCTCCCGGCGCTGTTCGACGGGAGCGTCGAGAGCTCGACCGTCAAGATGACCCCAGCCCACGTCGAGCTCATCGCCGCGCTCGAACTCCCGCCGACCGCGGTGGAGACCGTGATCGTCGGCGGCGACGCGCTGCGACAGCACCACGTCGACGCGCTCGTGCGCCTCAACCCCGACATCAAGATCTACAACGAGTACGGACCGACCGAGGCCACCGTGGGCTGTGTCGTCGATCTCCACGAGTCGCGCGGCGGCGTGATCCCGATCGGCCGCCCGATTAGCGGCGCCCGCGTCTACCTGCTCGACGCGGTGATGCGACGCGTCCCGATCGGGATCTCGGGTGAGCTGTACATCGGCGGCGCCGGGGTCGCGCGAGGGTACCTGGGCCGAGACGAGCTCACGCGGGCGCGATTCCTCGAGGACCCACGCCGCCCCGGCGAGCGCGTCTACAAGACCGGCGACCTCGCGCGCGTTCTGCCCGACGGCAAACTCGAGTACCTCGGGCGCGAAGATCGGCAGGTTAAGCTCCGCGGGCACCGTATCGAGCTCGCGGAGATCGAGGCCGTGCTCGCCGGGCTATCCGGCGTCGCGGCCGTCGCGGTGGCGGTCATCGAGTCGCCCACGCGAGGGCCCGAGCTCGCGGCCTACTTTTCCGTCGACTCGGTGCACAACGGCCCGCGCCCGGATGCCGCCACCCTCCGCCGGCGCCTGCGCGAATTCCTGCCGGAGCCGATGATGCCGTCCTACTTCGTCGAGCTCGAGCGGCTCCCGCTCTCGCCGAGCGGCAAGCTCGACGCCTCGCGGCTGCCCGCGCCCGGCGAGCCCACGCGCCTGCGCGCGGATCGATACCGCCCGCCCTCTACCGTACTGGAGGCGCGCCTCGCCGCGATCTGGGGACGAGCGCTCGGCGTCAGCCGCGTAGGCCTGGACGATAATTTTTTCGAGCTCGGAGGACATAGCCTCAAGGCCATTCAGATCATGGTCGCGATCCACCGGGAGCTGGGGGTCAAGCTGGCCGTCAGCGAGCTGTTCACGCACCCCACCGTCGAGGCGTTCGCGCCGCTCGTGACGCGTGGCGAAGTCGCGGTCTTCGACGCGATCGCGCCGGCCGTCGACAAGCCGCTCTACGAGCTCTCGGCGGCGCAGAGCAGGCTGTGGCTGCTCCATCAACTGCGGGGCGAGCGGGCCTACAACATGCCCGAGTCGATCGATCTCCAGGGCGCGCTCGACCGGCACGTCGTGGCGCGCGCGTTCGCCACGTTGGTCGAGCGCCACGAGGCGCTGCGGACCGCGTTCGTCGTGCACGAGGGCACGCCGATGCAGAAGATCCTGCCTGCGCTCGAGCTCCCCGTCCGCTACGTCGATCTCAGCCACCTCGCCGACGCCGAGGCGCGCGCGCGCCTGATCGCGCACGACGACAGCGTCACCCCCTTCGAGCTCGCCCGCCCGCCGCTGCTGCGCGTGACGCTGATCAAGCTCGCAGCGGCGCGTCACCTGTTCCTCATCAACATTCATCACATCATCGGCGACGGCTGGTCCAGCAACGTGCTGGGGCGCGAGTTTCACGCCATCTACGAGGCCTACCGGCGTGGGCTGCCCAACCCGCTGAGGCCCCTGCGGATCCAGTACAAGGACTTCAGCGAGTGGCAGAACACCCGCGGCTTCGCTCGCGAGGAGCGCTACTGGCTCTCGCGACTCGCCGGTGTTGACGGGATCCTCAATCTCCCCGTCGACCGGCAGCCCGGGTTATCGGAGCGCAGCTTCCGCGGCGCCGTCGAGCGGCGCACGCTGTCGCCCGAGGTGGTCGCTGGGCTGCGGCGGTGCGCGGCCGTTCACGGGGCGACGCTGTCGACCGTGCTCCTGTCGGTGATCCAACTGCTCCTCCACCAGCTCACGGGTCACGCCGACATCTGCGTCGGCATCGGCACCGCCAACCGCGACCACGCCGAGCTTGAGGCGATGATCGGCTTCTTTGTCAACATCCTCGTGATCCGCACGACCTTCCACGAGGAGATGACGATCGAGGAGCTGGTCGGGCAGGTAAACCATAGCGTTCACGAGGCCTTCGAACACCAGTCGTATCCCTTTGATCGGCTCGTGCGGCTCCTCAAGCCCGAGCGGACGAGCAACTGGCAGCCGCTCATCAACGTCGTCTACGCGTTCCAGAACTTCAACGACGTGCGGGTCGAGCTCGACCGGATTCACGCGGACGTCCCGGCCCTCGAAGACGACGACGCGAGCGTGCTCTCGCGGGCGCGGCCGTTCCAGCTCGAGTTTGAGACATCCAAGTTCGACCTCGTGTTCTTCGCGGTCGAGACACGCGACGGCGTCGGGCTGACGATCGAGTACGACATCGACTTGTTCGTCGCCGAGACGATCGCCACATATCTCGAGGCGATCGAGCGATTCTCGATGACGGTCGCCAGCGCGAGCGGGGAGTCAGGATGACAGCGAGCGGTTTTTCGTTTCTTGAGACAACACCGATGCCGAAGCGACGTGTCGCGTTTTTCGAGTTCCCGGTTTTTCAAGGAGTCTTTCCGCTCGCGTCTGGGTACCTCGAGGCGACCGCCTGCAGCAGCCCCTTGGTGAGACGCTCCTTCGACTTCGAGAAGCACTCGTACCGGGTCGGCGATCCGGGGATCACGGAGCGCTTCGACGCGGTCGAGGCCGAGGTCTACGCGTTCTCCTGCTACGTGTGGAACACGGGGCTCGTGAGACGCCTGCTCGCGCGTCTCTTCGCCCGCCGCCCCGGGGCTCACGTGATGCTCGGAGGGCCGCAGGTGATGAACAAGTCGGAGTACTACCTAGCCCCTGAGCATCCGAGCTTGGTCCTCTGTAACGGCGAGGGAGAGTACACCTTCACGAACTACCTCGCGCAACTCGCCAGCGGAGAGCCCGAGTTCAGCGCGGTGAACGGGATGAGCTTCTACCGGGACGGTGAGCTCATCACGACACCCAAGCAGGAGCGAGTTCGTGACCTGGACGAGCTCCCTTCCCCCTACCTCGACGGGTACCTCGACGCTCGAGATCAGTACGTTTGGGCGGTCGTCGAGACGAACCGCGGCTGCCCGTTTCGGTGTACGTATTGTTACTGGGGAGCCGCGACCAACGCGAAGGTGCACCGGTTCCATGAGGATCGGGTGTTCGAAGAGCTGACCTGGCTCAGCGAGCGGGGGGTCCCGTACATCTTCATCGCGGACGCCAACTTCGGGATGCTGAGGCGAGACGTCGAGATCGCGCGGCACCTCGCGGAGTGCAGAGAGAGGTTCGGCGCTCCGCTGACCGTCTACTTCAGCTCGTCCAAGAACACGCCCGAGCGCGTCACCGAGATCACGAGAGTGCTCGACGACGCGGGCCTGGTGGCCACGCAGCCCATCTCGCTCCAGACGATGAGCCCGCGAGCGCTCGATCGCGTGAAGCGCAGCAACATCAAATCGCGCAGCTACATCGAGCTGCAGCGCGTCCTGAACGAGCGGCGGCAGTCGTCGTTCCTCGAGATGATCTGGCCGCTTCCGGGCGAGACGCTGAGCTCGTTCAAGCGCGGTCTCGGTGAGCTCTGCAGCCTCGGGGCGGACTCGTTCATTGTCTACCCCCTGCTGCTGATCAACAACGTCGAGATGGACGAGCAGCGTGAGGAGCACGGGCTCGTGACGATCGAGGATCCCGATCCGAACAGCGAGGCCCAGATCGTCGTCAGGACCCGGGACGTGAGCGACGCGGACTACGCGGAGGGCCTGCGCTTCGCGTATCACCTCACGAGCCTGTACAGCGTCCGCGGGCTCCGGTTCGTGGGGCGACATCTCTGCTCGACCGGGGCAGCGAGCTTCGACGAGCTGATCTCGGACTTCTCGGATTACTGCGAGCGCGCGGAGAGCAACGGATACATCGCGCACATAGAGAGCACCTTGAGGACATCGGCGCAGCACAAGTTCAGCTCAATCGGCGGCGTCCTCCACTACGCGCTGCATGAAGATCGGGCGCGCTTCGACAGGCTCCTGAGAGACTTCATGCGATCGCGCCCGTACTGGGGAGATGAAGCGCTCGAATTCATGTTCGAGCTCGACTTGCTCAACCGGCCGCACGTTTACAGAAATACGCCGATTATCGATATGCGCGCCGCGTTGTCGCTGTTGCGAGCGCGCTCCGTAGAGCATGACGGCTACACAATCGAGGTGCCCGAGCGGTACCGCGGACGAGCAGCGCGGCTGCTCAGCCTCGAGCAAGTCGCGGCGCCGCGCCTCCTGAGGGTCAGGTACCGCACCACGCAATTGCCGTATATGGAGGCGAAACCCCTGGCGGATAACTTCGCGTATTGCCAGGACCGGCTCCACAAGATGACCAGCATTATGCCAGTCTGGACCGCAGTCTGATAGTCGCACCCAGCACGTCGCTCCTGGCGGTGCATGGCGTCGTGGGGATTACTCGGACACGCTCCTAGGAGTCACACCGTTCGTGTGTCACATCGCTCGCTCGCCCGCGTCTCTACAATGGGTTGGTCTGAGGTTGGATGTGATGACGCTGCGACGAAAAGTACAATCATCGGACGACCCGGCGTCAACGCACGAAACGAAGTCGACCGAGCTCTCGAAGTCTTCGAGTGACAGGAGCCCACGCGAATACGCGACGCGGACACCGAAGTCGAGCACAGCCCCCGCCACGATGGCGACCTCGTGGGCTCTGTCTGTCGGCTTCTCGGGTGTCTCGTCCCTCTCGAGCGCGCTCGCGCGAATCACCCAACTCTGGCGTCGGTTGACGGGGGAGCACGGACCGTAGCGATCTCGGTGATCGACCATCGGTTTCGCGGCCGAATCGAACCATACGACGGGCGAGTCACGATGTGGGTCGACGACCGACGCTGGCGTTTGGCCGGTGGGTGAGCACCGACGGACGCGGGTCGAGAACTCGCGAACGGCCGAGCTGGCCGTTCGTCATCGCGCGAACCGAACAAGCCACGCCACGCCAAGCCAAGCCAAGCCAAGCCAAGCCAGGCGAGAGGGGAAGCTCTCCAGGCGTTGCCCGCTCTGTGCCAAGCAACTTGCACAGATTCGCGTCGCGGCACGGTCTGACGCGTACTCCCATGGGCACAACAAGAGCCCGGGAGACCGCCTCAGACATGACGAGAAGCGTGCTGCGGGGTGTTGACGGCCTTCCGGGCTCGGGCGGGCTCGGTATCTGGTTTGAAATCACGGTGGATGATCCCGGCCGCGTGCACGGCCGCGAGGCCCTCACCTGCCTGCGAAAACACGCTGAGGATTTCGCCTTGTTCACGTTGAGCCTCGGTGAGCCAGTCGCGGAGGTTGCGGCCTCTCACGAACTCCATTGCTACGAACAGGCTCGAGTCGAAGATGCCGATATCGTGCACGGTCACGACGTTGGGGTGCGACAGGCGGGCCATGGCTTGCGCCTCGCGGACGAGGCGACGATGATAGCCGGAGTCGTGAACGCCGCGTTGGTGGAGAAATTTGAGCGCGACGCGACGGTCGAGCTTCTCGTCGTACGCGCTCAGGACGATCCCCATACCGCCGGCTCCGAGTTCGTCGAGGATCGTGAACCGGCCGACCTTGGCCGGCGGCCCGCCGAACACCTTGGACGCGATCTGCGTCCGTATGAGTTCGCCGGCGATCCCTTCGACCACGGCAGGCGACGAGCCCATCGCGCGGACGACACCGCTCACGTCGCAGGCGTGCTCGGAACTCACCGCGTGAACGCAGCGGTTGGCCGCGAGCGTTGGTGCCAGGACCGTTTGGGCGCCGTCCATGGTCGTCAATTTCCCGTCCAATGATTTCCCAGGACGCGAAGCGCGACGGCCGCTGAGGATGGCTCGTCAGCCAGGACGGAATCACTCTGCGAAGACGTCCTGGTCCCTGTTTGCGGCGAGAGAACGCGCGACCGCAGTGGTGAGCTGCACCCGTGTCTCGGCGTTTTGACGCCGGGGGGGGTCAGGCTTGGGTTCATGAGGCGGATGTAGATGTGCCAGAGATTCTTGTCGTGTGCGTAGGGGCGCAATGCGACTTTTCATGTCAGCCGTTCCGGCAGACCGGTCGCAAACCTGCGGACATCAAACGCCAGGAGGGCGCGATAGCGCAAGCGTTTTTATGCGATTCTTCGCCCCCTTCTGACCCTGACCCTGTTGCCCCTGTCCGTGGGCCTTCTGCTCGCGGTCCCCCCCCTGTGGCAGGGTAGTTGCCGCCTCAACCGGATCCGCAAAGGGCCGGGCGAGGATGATGAACTGACCAAGGGGGGCGAGACAACGACGGGATCGTGAACAACGACAACGACAAGAAATCGGACAGGATCGCCAACGACGAGAACTACCCGGTGGGCCCATTTGTAGGGGCGCTGCTCGCGGAGCCCGAACCACCGAAGCCCGGCACGTTCACGCTTCTGCTCCCTGAGAATTTTACCTGGGGCTCGAAGCGGCGCAACGGCGCGATCAGGAACACGGAGCGGCGGTACCGGCTGGCGCTGTCGCTGGCGGGGAAGCTGCAAGGCCCGGACGAGCTTCCGACGCTGGAGGAGCTGAAGCAGGCGGCGGCGGAGCACGCAGAGTACAAGCCGGCGGTCCAGCACAAGTCGAGCGTTGAGAAGTGGACCGCGAAGGTCCAGGGGATGCTGGACAAGAACGCGAAGCCGAAGGCGATCTACGATCGGCTGCGCCTCGAGGAACAGGACTTTAAGGGCAGCTTGTCGGCGATCAAGCGGCTGTGCGCGCGGCTGAAGAACGCAGCGGGCGTGCGGGCGGCGGACGTGGCGATCCCGGTGACGACGCAGCCCGGCGAGGTCGCGTAGGTGGACTTCGGGAGCATCGGTCGGCTGTGGGATCCGGCCGAGGAGCGAGAGCGCAAGGCGTAAGGGGGTGCGGATGCGAGCCTGATCAAGCGGCGCGGACCTTCTGCCGGAAGTTCGCGGCGAAGGAGGGCCAGGCGAGGTGCCATCGATCGGCGAGCACGAAGGACCGGAGGGCGAGAATGCCGTTGAGGCCGGCAGTCTCCCAGGACATACCGGGGCGTTTGACGCGTAGCTGCATGAGGGCGCAGGTAGCGGCTGAAGGTCCTTGGCGCCGTCCTGGACGCAGACGACAGGGATACCGGGGTTGTTGTCGAGCACGGACTTGACCTCGGCGCAGACGCGGTCGACGAGTTGCTGACGAGGAGCGGTCGCGTCAGCGCCGAAGCGCACGGTCTTCAAGGGCTCGCCATCGGCGTCGTAGAGGCTCACGGAGCCGACCCAGGCCATTCGCCAGTTCCATGTCGGGGCCCCCAGTCGCACAACGGAAGAGCAACCGTTCGTGAGCGAGACCGACGCGCTCGCGGGCGACGACGCGGAGGTGATCGACTGGGCCGAGCTCGACGCGCGTGAGCTGCTCAACAGCTGTGGGCTCGACGGCGACACGGTCGCGGTGATCCGCGGCGCGCCGGCTCGCGTGCTCGCGGGCGCCGACCACGACGGCCTCGAGGCTGACGCGTTGTGGGCGTTGGTCGACGCCTGCGACGCGCTCCCGCTGCCGGTCCACGAGCGCCGCGGGCCGCTCTGGATGGCGGTCGAGGACACGTTCCAGTACCGGGGCGACCTCAACGGGCGTGTGGGCGCCGCGCGCCGCTGCGTGATCGTCACGGGGCGTATCGGTCGCGGCTCGATCGCGGTTGACAGCGAGGTTGAGATCGTCGGGGGGCGTGTACCCTGGCGAGGCCGGGTACGCGCGGTCCACTGCGCGCGTCGGCCGGTTGAGCGTGTGCGGGCCGGCGATCCGACCGGCGTGTTGATCGAGGGGGACAGGGGCTGCCGAGGTGCAGCGCGGTCACGTGCTGTGCCTCCGTGAAAACAGGGCGATCTGCGATGAGCTGCGCGCCACGGTGCGCCCCCTCAGCACGGGCGAGGGTGGACGCGTCCTACCAAGGGTTTCGACCGCAGCTCCACGCGCATACGGTCGAGGTCACGAGCGTGTTGGTGAAAAACGATACGAACCCGGTGATGGTGTTGTCCGGCGATACGCCCTGCATCCACGAGTTCACGTTGCGTCGGCCGGTGCCGCTGCCGATCGGCGAGCCGTTCGTGCTGCGCTCCAATGGACGCACGGTCGCGCTCGGTACGGTGACCGAGCACGGGAACGTGACCTACGGCTACCTCTGGGGTCGACCTGTGTTCCGGTCGTGAGCGCGCTGACACGGCGAGTGCACGAGCGCGCGACTACGCAGGGCCGTCGGGTGGCGACGCGTTTCGTCGAGTGAGCGTGCTGGCGATCGCGGTCGCTAGCTGCTCGACATGGGGAGCGGTCAGCATGGCCTGCGAACCCGAGCATGGCCTTCACAGCACCTGCGCAATTGGCGCAAGCATCGTGACCTCCTACGACGAGGTGTTCGGGCCTCGGGACGCGCGAAGTCGAACCGCAGAGCCATCGGCCAGGCGAACTTCAGTAGCCTCGGCCTGGGACATAGAACCTTTCCCCACAAAATCGGCTCCCGCGCTCTCAAGCGCCTCGCGGATTGCGCGCACAGTTCGCGGATTCGTATCCTTCTTTGAGCCCTCAAACGCCAAGAGAGTCGCGTGTGAGACTTCCGCGGCGGCCGCGAGTTGTCGCGCTGACCACCCAAGGAGGTATCGCGCCGCCTTGCACTGGGCAGGGGACATGAGCGGACGATAACATGGGCGATTTCGAGAAAATCGGGCGACTTCGCTCAGGAAATACCATCTTGGTTCAACAGTTTATCATTATGTCATTAATGGCGTAGGATGCCACCTGCTGCCGAGACCGGAACGAGGAGACTCGACCATGACAACGCCGCCCACCGACCCGCCCATCAACGTGATTCGTTTGGATCACGGCTTCGCAGATCCCAAACTCACCGACTCCAGTCACGCCGCCGTCTTCCGTCTGCGTGATGGTGGCCGCGTAGAGTTGATCGTGCGTGGGGCGGTCCACGCCTACGCCTGGATTGGGCCGCGCGTCGAGACGCACCAACTTTTGATCGCGCCGTCCTCGCTCGGGCCGACGCGACGCGTCGAGCTGATCCAGGTACACGCACTTGAGCAGCTTCTCGGCGCGCCCGAAGCACAATTCGCGCTCGAGCACTTCACGGCGGGTCGCCTGAAAGACGCGGCTCGCTACGCCGCAGCCGCGGGCGCGCCCTGGCGAGCCCTTGTCGATCTGTTCGGAGGACCAGCTTAATGACCGGCCTGCTCGCTAGAGGTGCGCGATCACGACGTTGGCGGATGAAGCCCAGAGAATGGTCCGAGCACGCGAAACATCCCGGCCGGACGAGTCAGCCGTGACGTCGATGCGCGCCGATCATCAAGGAGTCGACTTTGACTTCAGTCGCGACGAAAAGCGGATCCAATTTTCGCGACAGAGCGGAGCCACTCCGTGTCCCCGAGCAATCCCCACGGATCGCTGCGTGATCGCGAAAGCCCCCGCGGCATCGGCGTGATGGACACGC
>JAUIKS010000022.1 GCA_030430565.1 Polyangia bacterium | reverse complement strand
GGAGTCGGCGGAATGACCCGCTATCAACAGGTTGGCGCATGGCCGCGGGATATAGCACGTGCTCCCCCGAGCGTGACCGTATGCCCAAATAGGGCGTTGAACGAAGCCGTAGTGAATGGCGCGTGAATCACCCAAGTCAACGCCCACAGGTCGGCAACCTCTCCGGACAGTTATTCTCCAAGAGGGCCGCGCGCCGGTGCTGCATCTCCCCGCACCCGCGACTCCCCTCGCAACCGGGATCTCGCCGCGACGCGTGCCCCCCGCGGCTTCATGATTGTCAGGCCTCGCTCGACGGGCGCGCGCGGGGTGGTCTTTGGCGCGGGGGGCGAGCGAGACCAGGGCAAGCGCGCGTTGATGGGGGCGGCTGCGACCGCCGGGGCGGATCGGGGTGGTGATCACCTCCGACAATCCCCGCGGGGAGGACCCAGCCTCGATCGCCGCTCCATCATCTCCGCTATCCCCGGTGGCGAGGCCGTCGTGGAGCTCGATCGCCGGGCCGCGATCCACCTGGCCATCGATGCGCTACGCCCGGGGGACGGCGTCCTCATCGCGGGCAAAGGCCACGAGACCAGCCAGGAGTTCGCGGGGCGGTGCGCCCTTCGACAATCGGCAGGTCGCCCGGACGTTTCTCGCCTTCCTACCGGGAAGCAGGCGATATCGCGACGGAGCGCCCCGTCCAGCCTCGTTCTCTGTGGCCTCAACGGGAGTACATCGAGATCCGGCCGGCCGGATCGCTCTTCGACACACGCGAGGACTGGCCCTCGCAAGCCACGTTCGCGACACTCGAGCGCATGTCGACGCCGCACCGCCCTGGATCCGGACCGAAGTTGATCGGCCGAGTCTTGGAGGGGCGCTACGAGCTGCTCTCTATCCTGGGCCGCGGCGGGATGGCCGACGTCTACCGCGCGTACTTCCGCCCTGGGGGCTCGTTCCGCGCCGTCAAGATCATGCGCCCCGGGTTCGTCGGCGACGCCGACGTCACGCGCCGGTTCGCGCGCGAATTCAAAGCACTGCATCAAATCGACCACGAGAGCGTCGTGAGGGCTTTCGACTACGGGCTCGCCGATGATGGGCGCCCCTACATGGCCATGGAGTACCTCGATGGAGAGTCACTTCATGACCTGCTCGATCAGTCACGTCGCATTGAGCCCCTGAGAGCGGTTCGGATCGCGGTCCAGCTCTGCGTTGCCCTCGGCGCGCTGCATGAGCAGGGCATCGTTCACCGCGATCTGAAGCCCGGGAACGTGCTGCTCCTCGCCGACGACCGCGTGAAGCTGATCGATCTCGGGATCGCTCGTCTCACCGACGACTACTACGCCCGTGACGGCCGCTACATCACGCCGCCGTCGCAGCGGATCCGGACCCCCACGCCCTTCGTCATGGGGACGCCCGGCTACATCGCGCCCGAGTTGGGGCACGAGCACCCCGAACCACGCTCGGACATCTTCTCGCTGGGTGTCGTGCTGTACCGGATGCTCAGCGGGACAATCCCGTTTCGACCGAGTGACAAGAGCTACTCGACACCCGCTTCGCTCGTGAACCTGCCGCGCTCGCTCGAGCGCGTCGTGTTCACTGCGCTCGAGGTCAAACCCATCGAACGCTATCAGTCCGTCGACGAGCTGCGAGAAGAACTCGAGGACGCTCTCCTCGATCTTGAGTCAGATAGCGAAATCGCGGAGCTGGACGACGCCACCCCAACGCCCGACGTTTCGCGCTCTGCTCCCCGGTTGTGGCAGCGTCCAGCCCCGGTGTTCTCACTCGGCGCGATCGTAGGCGGACTCTCGATCGCCACCGTTCTGCTGGGCCTGCACCTCGCTTTCGATCCTCCCGAGTCGCCGAGGCTAGCCTCCGACGAGCTCGCACCAACGTTCACGGAGTCCACCCCCGCCGTACCAGCTAGCTCGAACCATCTACCAGCCCAGTCGTCCCCAACCACTCGGGATGCAGAGAGGGGCTCACAGGAGGCTCCCGCATCCGCGCCGGATCCGGTCGACGAACCGAGCATCGACACCGAGCCGGTTGAGCTGAAGACGCCGACGGTCACGGCAAGTCCTCCACGCCGCGCACGGGCCCGCCGGCCCGCGATTTTCGACGACGAGTTCCGGCGGATTCTGCCGTCGCTGACGGCATGCACGCGGTTTGGACCCGCGGAGGTCACGTTCGCGGTTCGCGCCCGAGCGGGTGCCGTCACGCTCACGCCAACTACGCCGCTTGCAGCTGGAATGCAGCGCTGCATCGATCGCGCGGCTCGTCAGCTAGACTTCGGAGCGTCCTCGTTCAGGACCAAGTACACTCTGAAGCCTAGCAAGCCGTGATTTCCGCTCTCTTCATCCTCGCGTTGACCTTCGCTCCTGGCGAGGGCGCTGAGGACGTGCTCTTGGCCGCCGACCAAGCTGCGCAGGCCCACGAGTACGCGCGCGCGAGCGAGCTGTGTCTTGAAGTCATCAAGTTGGAGGACGCCGACGAGCAAATTCGCCAGGACGCCTTGCAGGCCTCGCTCGGCTACGCAGACCTCGCCTACGACAAGACCGGCTCCATGACGGCGCTGTGCCGCGCCTACGCGAGCCTCGTCGAGCACGGAGTTGGCGAAGTGCTCGAGCTCAAGCCGTTGGTTGAAGAGCGCCTCGAGTCAATCGCGGGACCGTCATGGCGCGCGAGCTGCTTCGCTGAACCCGATGTAGGCGAAGGTCCTGGGAACAACGACGATCGCGGGAACGACATCGAAGCACGGCCCCCTGTCCCCAGGAACGCTCAGGCGAATACACCGACGTCGGCGGTGGCGCCTCTCGAGCCCGCCACCTCGACCAGCGCTGCCTTCGACGACTCTCGCGTTGCGCCGCGCTCACGTCTCGTCGACGCCGGCACGGTTCTCGTGTCCGTCGGTGCAGCATCGTTGGTCGGCATGAGCGCCACGTTCATCGTCTGGAACCGCAACCGCGCGAGAATCGACGCCATCACGGCGGCCATCGAGAACGGAGCGCCTATGACCCCGGAAACAAACGCCGAAGTCATGCGCCTCGCCAACTCCGACGACTATCTGAGGCCGATGGCGATCGCTACGGGGACGCTTGGAGCCGCCGCCCTTGTCACTGGCGCGGCGTTGCTGATCGCCGGGCACGAGCGCTCGCGCGAAGTCACCGTCGCTCCCGCGTTCACGCGAACGTTCGGCGGTCTCTCGCTCTCCGCCCGCTTCTAAGGATTGGAAGCCGATGAACCGCACGCTCCCCCTACTCACCGCCCTAGCTTGTCTCGCCGCGTGCAACCTCGATCTTGCGGCATCAGAGCAGGCCTACTTCGAGTTGGCTGAGAGTGGAACATCGACAACGGAGTTGGATGATGACGCTGAGTCGTCGACAACGGGCCTTGGACCCTTCGCCACGGTCACCAGCGCGACGCCCCCCGATGATGACCTTCCGGGCGACAACGCGGATCCCGGCGGCCCACAGATCTTGAGCTTCACCGCGTCGCCAGACGCGGTCCCAGAGGCCGGCCCGGTCGTCGTGACGGTCGAGCACACGCCGGACGTCGTCGAGGTCATGCTGTTCGACGAGTACAACGGCGCGCTCGAGCATCTCGCCGATCTCGCGCCGGGCGAGCCATGGACCTTCGCTATTACGTCCGAGGCCGACTTCGAAGGCACGCACGAGCTGCACGCGATCGTCGTCGACGGTGAGGGACGCTGGGATGAAGCGACCACGGTGGTCGAGGCCGATCTCCCGCCCGCGGGCAGCCCCATCTGGGTGAACGAGGGGCAGGATGACGATGAGCCCTACTTCAAGTTCGGGCTCGCGGCCGCTGCTGTTGATAATGGAGTGATCGTCGCCGGCCGCGATCTCAACGCGGGGGCGAGCTACTCGTTCGTGCGCCGCTACGCCGGGGACAGCGGGGATGTCGAGTGGACGTTCAAGACTTCGAAGAACGTCATCGTCAGCGACGTCGAGATCAACGGGGACGGGCGCATCGTCGTGGTCGGCTCGATCACGAACAACTCGATCACCCGGGCGTGGGTCCACATGCTCGATGCCGAAGGGGCACCCGTCTGGGATTCGCCGAAGGAGTGGCTGGACAACTCGGAGGCGACCGCGGTCGCGGCCGCGGACAACGGCGATCTCTACGTCGCCGGAACCTTGATGGTCGAGGACGGGATCGAGCACACCGACGTTTTCGTGTGGCACTTACCCGCGAACGCGATGCCGACGTGGGCGACATGGGACTCTGGCGATGCGACAATCCCAAATGATACAGCCAATTCAATCCTCGTAACTGCTGAAGGTTTTGTATTCGTCGGTGGGACCTCAACCTTCGACATACAAAACCTCGGCGACCAATCACGAACTTCGATTTTCGAATATTCGGATGCGCTCGCGTTGCGTTGGGCCGACCTCGCGGAAGACGACCATGAGAGTTCGCTTCGGGGACTTGCCGCCATTGACGGCGATCTCGCTATCGCGGGGACGCGACGCGCGCCAGGCGAGCCCTATACCCTTGAGGTCAGGAGAGTTCGTGTTGGTCAGACGTATTCGACGATCTGGACTTACTTGGACGACGGTGTTGACGACAAGCTCGCGGTTGGAATCGAGGTAGATCCAAACGGCCGACTGGCTGTAGTCGGAACTGTCGCTGCCAACTCGGACAACCTTCTCACGGCTGTGCTCGATCCTGATGGCGAGCTATTGTGGTCGGAGAACTACAAGAATTTCGGGGGAGGCGACGCGTCGGCGAGCGCGATTACAACTGACTCGTTTGGGTATCTCTATTTCGTCGGAACCCTGGCCGGTGATGATGGCTACCGGACGATTGTCGGAAAGCGAAACCCGTAACTCGCGCTCATTGCGGGATAAAAGAGTCGCATACCTCAAGGACAAGTGACGCGGCCTCGTCAAAGAATGGCGAATAATCGTCCGCACATACGCTCGCACGCACCATCCTCGGAAATAACGAAAAGAGTTCGTCGTGTGGGGGGACGTAGTCTCCGAAGTAGGGGCCACACAGCGGGTCCTCCACAAAATACTGATCCGGACTTAACGCGAGCATCACGATCGAGTTCTTGTCGTCGTTCTTTGCAGCGAAGACAGGAGCAGCCCACTCATCGGGCGTTCCTGGGAAGTTCAGACCGACATTGTCGGTGACCATCGCAATCACGAGCAGCGCATCATCGCGGACGAACCCTTCGTTGCAACCGCCAGGCGCCAGGTTCTGAGGGGAGAACGTGTGCTCGAGGGCCAGTCCAGCGAGCGCCTGGTTCGTGTTGGTCATGCCGACGTTGGTGATGCACTCGAAGGCCGCAGCGAGCTCGGGCTCGTCGCCGATGATGTAGCGGTGGCCGCCGTAGAGTTCGCAACGCTCATTCGCCGCGCCGAAGCCGGCTGGAAACGTCGCCCCTGCTCCGGGAACCTCGTCACACTCGTCGAGGACGTTCTCTGAGTACGCCCAGCACGGGTAGTCCCCCGGCCCTTCCGGGGCGCAGCCCTGCCCTTCGTTGACTGCGCACAGCTCCTCACACTCGTCGATCCCCCAGTTCCACACGTCGGCGTTGACGACCATGATGTGGAGGTCGAAGTCGTCGAACATCGACTCGATCGTCTGCAGGAACTTGGGGAGGCTGACGGCGAGCGCAGCCTGCTGATCCCACATCGACTCGTCGCGCTCGAGGATGAACACGAGGTCGATCTTTCCGCCGCAGCCGACGCCACCGGTGTCGAAGTCAGGCGGGATGCCGGTGGTGAACACATCGTCGGTCAGCTCCGAGACCCCGCCGGTTGACGTACTCGTGTCCGAGGTCAGTGATGGCGTCGCGGAGGTCACCGTGTTCACGGAGAGGCCGGTTGTCCCGATGTCTTCGCTCGAGTCGACGACGGTTGTGATCCCAGACGTCGCGGCGTCGCTTGCAGAAAGGTCGACCGAGCAGGCGCTCAACGAGAGCGCGGCGAGTAGAATCGTGCGGCGGGGCATTCCGTTGCTCCGAACTTGACGGTAGCTTGCCAGTATTCGCTCGGCAAGCCCCGTACTCGCGGGAATCCGTGGCAGAATCAGTTGGTGCCCACGACATCGTACGGTCCCCGCGAAGACGGCCCGCGTTATGATTTCAGCGCGCCAACGGTCCAGGCGTGGGCCGTACGCGGGCTGTCCATCGTCGTCTTCCTTGGAACGCTTGCGCTGCCGTGGCTGGCGACCTGGCAGGGCGTGTTGCGCTTCGAGGGTGTCGAGCGGCAGGTGATGAAGCCCGAGGTCGTGCAGTACCGCCCCGAGTTGGTACTGCTGCCAGAGGGCGAGTTCACAATGGGTAGCCCCGAGAGTGAGGACGGTCGCTATGATGACGAGACTCAGCACAAGGCCGAGGTCGCGTCGTTCTACCTGTGTAGGACCGAGGTAACCGTCGCCCAATGGCGAGCGGTGATGAACTCGAACCCGAGCGACAGCACCTACGGCGGTGACGACGGACATCCGGTGCAGCGCGTGAGCTGGAACAAAGCCTGCGAGTTCATGAACAAGCTGACCGCGCGCGAGAACGAGGTCCGAGCGCAGCAGGATATGGTCGCGTTAACTCTCTGCTACGAAGCCAACGGGGACTCGTGGGTGTGGGAGGATAGAGCGTGTACGGGCTTCCGGCTGCCGACGGAGGCGGAGTGGGAGTACGCGGCACGTGCGGGGACGGAGACGGCGTACAGCTTCGGCGATGACGAGAAGGACATCTGCCGGCATGGGAACATCGCGGACGAATTAGCGAAAAAGATACACGGAGATTGGTATTGGACGATCGATTGCAACGACAAGGCAGCGAACCTGGCGAGTGTTGGCAGCTACCAGGCCAATCCCTGGGGCCTTTTCGACATGCACGGCAACGTGTGGGAGTGGGTCTATGACTGGTACGATGAGAAGTACCCGGATATGGCGCAGCGCGGCTACTCTGGTCCCGGCGGCGGTAAATTCCGGGTATTGCGCGGCGGCTCTTTCTGGGGCGTGCCAGAAACCGCGCGATCCGCGCACAGACATGGGGACGAGCCCACGAACGAATACTGGAACGTCGGCTTGCGTTGTGCACGTGGTGTATCCGAGCTTGGCCCCTCGGCCTTTTGACCCTTGGTCTTCTTCCTCCGCGTAGATTGCGGGGGGCATGTCACGGGCGTCCCCGTCTGGCACGTATCACTTTTGTCGACAACGTGTCACCCGCGACCTCGCTATCCGATAGTCATTAGCGACCGGTACCACAGAGCGCATTACACCGTGCGCCTCGCGCGCTTCGTATCCTATCATCCTCGCATCCCGAGCTACGGAGTGCCACGTGCACAACGAACGCCATTGCTAACAAGTTTGTTTGTAGGCCAGACTTTGAGCCGTTCCGCGGAGCGCGCGCTCTCAGGCAAGTACCCGAAAGAGCCGCCCCGCACGACTCGACTCACCCCCCATTTGGGACCCGTGTAGTCGCTCCGAGAGGCCTCTGGATATGAACCGAATCTGTCCCAAACCCACTCCCAAACGTTGCCATGCATATCGTACAGCCGCCACGGGTTAGGCAGGTAGCTGCCGACCGTGGCGAGGTTCTCCGCCTTGTCGTCACACTCCGATGTATGCGTGTTCCCATACCGACAAATGTCCTTCTTGTCGTCTCCGAAGCTGTACGCCGTCTCCGTCCCCGCACGTGCCGCGTACTCCCACTCCGCCTCCGTCGGCAGCCGGAAGCCCGTACACGCTCTATCCTCCCACGCCCACGAGTCCCCGTTGGCTTCGTAGCAGAGAGTTAACGCGACCATATCTTGCTGCGCTCGGACCTCGTTCTCGATCTCAGTCAACTTGTTCATGAATTTACAGGCGTCGTTCCAGCTCACGCGCTGCACCGGATGTTCGTCTTCACCGCCGTAGTCGCGGTCGCTCGGCGTGGAGTCCATCACCGCCCGCCACTGCGCGACGGTCACCTCGGTCTGGCCAAGGTAGAATGGCGCGACCTCGGCCTCGTGCTTGCGTTCGTCCCCCTCGTGCCCATCCTCGTCTTCAGGGCTCCCCATCGAAAACGGCCCATTGGGCAACTTGACAAAGCGCATGGGAGCGACGCCAGCGAGCGCGACAAACTCGTCAAACTTGCGGCTATCAGGAACCTCCCAGGTCGCCGGAGTTTTGACGACGCGTGTGCGCTCGCTGATCGTGTTCTTGGAAGACGATCGGGCGAAATCCCACCACGCGCCCCAGCTCAACGCCACGATCGCTAGCGCAGGCAGGCTCCATCGCACGTTTCGCCACCGATGCAGCCCACGTGGACGAAGCAGCTCGACCAAGCGCGCGCGCGACTGACCCGTCGTCCACGCCGATGCTGCGTCTCGGCTACGCGCGGACCAGCGCGCCACCGTGGAGCCGCCGTGCTCCTGCAACTGAAGCTCCTCGGCGAGCAGGCTCTTGAGTTCGTCGGCTACGCCAGTGTCGGCGAAGTCGCGCAGCAGCTCTGCGGCCTCCTCGGGGTGCAGGGCGGCGCGGTGTGCCGCAATCTTGAGATCCCGGCGAAGCGCCTCGAAGGGGTCTCCAGAAACATCGGCTGCCTCGAGTTGCTGGATGAGCAGCGCGAGCGCTCGGCGCTCGAGCGCGGGATCTTCCTTGCGTAATCGAGCGCGCAGTTCGAGTCGCGCGGCCGTGGAGATGCGTAGACGCGGGCCACTGCCGGGTGTCCGGCTCTCCGCGTACCCACGTTTGACCACCCACTCGATCAGACGTTGCACGTAACGAGCATCGGGCAGGGTGTTATTTAGGGACGCCAGGTGTCGACGAACGGCGTCGAGTTGGGCCCAGTGTGGATCGGGAACGCAGCAGGCGCAGGCCGCCCAGCGCCACAGCGTGTCCTCTATCGTATCCAAGGGCCGAAGCTGTTCGTCACGCGCGGCTCGAAACGTCACGCCGCGGCTCGAGAGCGCGCGGGCGCACAGCACCAATCCCTCGGCGGAAAACGGGAACCGGCGAAGCTCGGATGCAACGCGACGCAGGATCGGTTGTTCGTGCTGGGGGTCGCGCTCGTCCTCAGTTCGCGGATCAAGATCAAGCCAGGCCCTCCGCGACCATCGTCGCAGCACTCGCAGCCAGCCGACTCCACCACGATATTCACGGGGCCTCACCATGCGTGAGAGCACGAGCAACGGGCGACCCTCGGTGCGCCGCGCGAGCGCGGCAAGGTCGAGCTGACGCCGACCAATGTCGCTCACGAGTTTCACGGGCTTCAGGCGATAGTCGAACCGTTCGAATTCAAGTCCGATGGTTCGCCAGCGCGCAAGCAGCCGCTCGACACCGTCGAGGAAGGGATGATCGCCGTCCTCCACGTCCACAAGGATCACCAGGGCATCGCGCCGGTTGCTCGCGGCGAACACCGGGCTGATCCGCGCGCCCGAGGCGATCGTCCGGTCGATGGTCGGCGGCACGTCGAGCTCGAAGCCGACTTCGCCGCGGGTGAGGCGGGCGAGGATCGTCGCGGCATCGTCGATCGCCCCGAGCGAGAACGGCGGCGCGTGGTCGATGTGGTACGGTATACCCAGGGCCTCGCTGCGCTCGAGCAGGTGCTTGCGATGGGCATCGGCCTTCTCACGGGCATCGTCGAGGTCGCGCTGATAGGCGGCGATCGACGACCACCAGCGCACGCAAAGCAGCATCAGCAGCGGCGAGACGAGCGCGAGCAGCCACACCATCCAGAGCGGGCCAACACCGCTGACCTCGGTCGCCTCCACCTCCTCCACGATCGCCGAACGTGAGGGTCCGTGCACGGGCGAGAGCTGCACCGGTAGCAGAGACTCGTCCTTCGCCTCGAGTGCTTTTGTGGTTGCGTCTCTGTTGGCCGCCGACGCGCGCTCCATCGCCTCAAGGCCTGCCGGTTTCTTGAGCGCCTCGGGCACGACCGGCGCGAGCGTTCGCTCAAGCAAGCACGGTCCCGCCAGGAGGCCGAGAAGCACGAGCCCGAGCAGAACGCCCGCCCACCACAGTCCGGAGTGTCGCGTCTTCGTGATGACCGGAGCGAGTCGTTCCCTTCGCGCGACTGTCGACCGCGACGGTGGAATGGGTTTCCTTATGGCGTTCGATTCGCTCGGCTCAGGCGCCGCGACATCGGGCGCGGCGTCGAGCCCAAAGGTCTCTCCGTAGTGATTGTGAATCGTGCGCCATGATCGCTCGTCGTGGGCCAGGAGTGATGACAGACAGCTCGCCAGTTCCGCAGGCTCCCAGGTCTCGCGCAGCTTGAGCAGTCGCTCGCATGAGAGCAGCACCCGCGGGCTCAACTCAATGAGCCGGGCGGCGGCGAGCTGCTCGAGCCAGTCGAGCAGGCTATCGGGCCGAGGCTGCACGCAGACCGACCTCCTCGAGGTCTTCTTTGAGCTTGAGCAGGCACGAGACACCGGGAAGCTCGGCCCAGGTCACTTCCTGTTTCCCGCTCGGCAGGCGACCCCCGCCGCGCTCGAGCGCGTCCTCGAAGGCGTCAAGCGCGTCCTGGACATCATCGGGGTTGTAGAGCCGTGTCGCCGCGCCCATCCAGTCAAGCATCTCTGAGGTCGTCGGCAGCTTAGTAAACTGGACCTCCTGGCCGTGCTTGCGCAGGGCCGCGAATACCCGCGTCAAACTCTCCATTAGCCTGGGCTCTTGCTCGGGGAACCGTTTGCACGCGATCTCCTCGAGTCGGGAGCGTGGCTGCGGCGGGATGTGAAAGAACACGCAGCGGCGCAGAAAGGGCTCCGGCAGCTGACGCTCAGCGTTGCTGGTGATCACGACGAGCGGCTTTTTGATGCCCGCCGGTCGCTCCATCTCCCGCTGCAACGCGACGGTCTTTTGCGCACGATCGAAGACCGGTTTGGAACAGTCGTGATCGCCAACCTCGGGGATCTCAAAGCGCCCCTCGTCGAGTTCAATCAACAGGTCGTTGGGCAAATCGCGCGGCGCCTTGTCGATCTCATCGATCAGGACGACTTGACGCCTCCCCGAGGTCATCAACGCGGCGCCAAGCGGGCGCAGGCCGATGTAGTGCCTGGGGTCCTCGGCGCGCTTCTTCTTGACGGGGTCACCGTGCTGGGCGTCGCCGAAGCGCACGAGCGCGTCGTAGTGGTAGAGCAAATCACGAGCGCGGGTGTCGCTGCGAACATGACAACGCAGCGGCCGGTCGTGCCCAAGCGCGCGCGCGGCTACCCAGGCGAAGTCCGACTTGCCGCAGCCGGGATCGCCGGTGAGCAAGAGCGGCATCTCGAGACCGAGCGCGGTGTTGGCCGCATGCACGAGCCCGGGATCTGCGATGTACGGGCCGTATTGCCCACGCAGCCCATCGACGGGGATCGAGCCAAAGTCACCAACAAACCTGGGAGGGGCGAGCGGCATGGAGCAACCGTTTTACCAGCGATCGGACTCCCACTTGAAGAGAATCTCGTGCAGCCGGTCGCCTAGCTCCTGCAGCGAGCGCCCGGGGCTGGCCGCGACCTCGCGGTAGACGGTCAAGCAGCGCTCCCGCGTGGGTCCGTCGATGTTTCGGAACACGTCGTCCGCGTTGATGTGATCCTCGACGTCTTTCTGCGAAGGAAAGTGCAGCTCGAGGGGCGGCTCGACGTGCAGCGGTCCCCGACGGCCAACAGAGGCCAGCAGCGTAAGCAGTTCCTTGTGCAGCCTCGACTTCTCGTCGCTTTGCTCAATAGGGATCACGACACGGACGGGTTTAGACTTCCCTGACGTGGCGAGCGCGCCCGAGAGCCGGTCACGGAGGAATTGATGCAGCCCACGGACCGCCGGCTCGTCGAGGTCGCGCAGCGGACCGCCGCGATCCTCGACCAGGAAGAGCAACGCCCCGCGCTTCGCGTCGCGCTGGATCGCAAATCCGAGCGGGGGTGTCCCTGCCCGGGTCGCGCGGATGAACTGGCGCTCCCAATCCTCCTGGGTACGGGCGCGGGTGTGATCAGCTTGCTGCTCGACGGTGAGAACACGATGCCGGCGCGAGCACTCCTCTTCGAGGAAATCCCGAATCCGCTGCATGAACACGTCGAGGTCCTGCTCGCGTGACGCGTGGACAAGAAACAGCAGGTCACGATCGTCCTCGGCGCAGGCCTTGAGGATGTGACCCCACTGACGGATACGGTCGAGGACGACGGAGGTGTGGGTCGGTCGATCACGAGCGGGACTTGGAACCGTGGTCGGCGACGCCGCGCCAGTTACCGAACCAGGCGGTTCTGGCGTCCGCTCGCCAGGAGCACGCTGCGCGCGCCAGAGCGCGCGGATCGGCCCGACCTGCGCGGTGTAGCGTCCGCGCCCCTCGAGGTTCCTGAGGAGTTGTTCGTTGACCAGGTTCATGCTCTCGAGCAGGCGAATCACGACAGTCACGAGCTCCGCGAAGTCCTCACCTGGCTCGGACGCCGCGAGCGCGTCATGGACCGGCCGCGCCTGTCGATGGAGAAAGTTGCGAAGCCGATACGCGTCGTAGAAGTCGAGAAAGAAGTCGCCGAGAGCCTCCTGCCAGGTCGCGCGCGGAGGGACCCGTTCCGCCAAAGGGTTTCCGAGCGCGGCGCGAGCGTCGCTATGCTCGAGAATCCGAGTTGCCGGCACCGCCCAGACACGCCGCCCCCCAGCCTCTACCGTCCCCTCCGCGAAGACGCCAACGAGACGACCGCCGACCAAGACGCCCGCGCCCGACATCCCTTTCCACCCGTCCGCGGATCTGGGCTCTCCCTCCGGCTGAAGCTCGAGCTGGCCCCTCGCAAGGCCCCCTTTGGTCAGCCGCGCCTCGACGTGGGCATCGACTCGCTGCACGCCTCCTCCGCTTCGCGTCTTCGTGGCTCGCGGAAATCCCCAGAACTCGGCGTCGAGCGCCGCGCTACGATCAAAACGACCCCACTGGATCGGCTCGATTCCTTCGACCTCATCATCCAGCTCAACGACCGCCGCGTCGAGTTCATTCGCGGGCGCGAGCCAGGTTACCTTCGCTGACCGTACGCTCGAGTGAATCTCAGAGAGCAGCCTAACCTCGATCTCCGCGCCGAGGTCCTCGAGGACGACGTGCGCGCACGTCACGACTCGTCGCCCGTCGCACAAGAACCCGCTCCCGAACGACTCGCGGCGACCATCTTTACCGACCACGCGAATCAGGCAAACGCGCTGCGCATCGATGGACGGCATCAGTCGACCCCCAGGGGCATACGAGCAGCAGGATCACCCAGCAGGCAGAAACTGTCGAGATCGGCGCGTAGCATCATTCTGTGCCCGATGTGACGAGTCCGAATCTCGAACTCTAGATCATAGGCACGCTTGGCGGCTTCGGCCCGCGCACGCTGCTCGAGGTGACGCGCCTTCGACCACGCGATAAAAGCCTCCTCCTGCGCCGAGTCTATGCTGAACGCGATCTCGCTCTCGACCTCGGAAACCGCCTGGCGAAGCTTGTGAAGCGCGACGCCGGCTCGACTACCCTCGACCAACATCCGCAGCGGCTCCAGAAATCGCTCGTAGCGATTCACGGTCTCCGCGCCGTAGTCGCGGTACGCGTAGGACCACACCATATCGACATGCGCGAGGACCGCGAGCGGTCCGTTTGGATTTGCGAGCGCTGCTTTCGGCAGGGCTGCGAGAAAGGGTGACTCGCCTGCCTGGGGAAGGCAACGGAGTACGTGGCGCGTGTCCCCGCGCATTTGATGGAGCCAGTGGGAGTAGACACTCGTGGCCGGCGTCCCCGCGCCAAAACACGCGAAGTACAGCCAAAGGCCTCCCGGAAGGAACGCCCCTTCCGAGACATCGGCCGCTGAGATGCGGCTCCCGTCCCCGAGCGACAGCGCGCCCTGCATCGCCAGCTGATCCTGATATGTCCAGCGCCTTTGCTTGGCCGCGCCGTGGCTCACGCTGAACAGAAGCGTCGGGATTTCAGCTGCCGCGCGCTCAAGAAGTCGGTTGGGCTGACCGCCCCGAGGAATATCGAGATCAACGAGAGCGGAGGTGCGAAACACCTCGCTCGGGCGCCCGTCGCTCTCATCCATCGCGGCGCGAATCCGCGCGATTCTCGACCTCAGAGGATTCACGAGATTCCGCTGAGCGTCATGGATCGCCGGCGTACCATCAAGCGCGCTCGTGAACACGGTACGAGCTCGTCGCCAATGTTTGCCTGTGCGTTCCCAACGCAGCAACTTCTCGATGTACGCGACGTAGCCATCATCGGTGTCGAAACCGACCCGCCCAACGAAGTGATTCTTGGCCAACTCGCGCTGAAGCGAGAACGGAACTTCGTCGAGATCGCCGAGGATGAACAAGTATCGCGGGCGTGTGCTCTCGGGGACCGCGCCGAGGACATCGTCGATCCAGCTCGTGCACTCATCCCGGGACATCGTGGCTGGAACTTCAGCGACAAACACCCTCTCCGGCCGTAGCTTCATCACCTGGGCTCGCGCGGCGATGAGTTCCCGAACCGCTCCAAGCTGACGAAGCTTGGAGCCCTTCGGAAGGATGAGTCCCCAGCACTGATGAAAGATGGAGTTGGCGGACTGGTCGTCTGCCCTGAATGGCAACGCATCCTCCGGCGCGTCCAACTCCTCATCTCGATCAGTGGCCGCTTCGTGCACGGCGACTCCCGTGAGGGACTGCTCGCCATCCTCGTCTGCCATGAATAGGTGCAGGTCGTTTACGTTGCTCACGTCGACGGGAGCATATGTCGATACGAGTGACGGTTGAAACCGCGACCGGCCGCGCGGCCTGTCGTTCGCGCGCATTAACCTGTCTCAACAACCACCTGAGATCTGCCGCTACACTTCCTCGCGTAACGCTGGAAGGTAGGAGCGGATGGGTAGCGTGGCGGAACAGGCAAACCTTGTTGTCCGAAGGTGTCCGGAACGGAGCCGAGCGTGAACGGCCTGCCCTGGTTCCGCTCCGAGCTCGGCGACGACGCGTGCGATCTCCGGCCGCCTCCCGCTCTTCCTGACGAGAACCCTGACCCCCCTGCCCTGCTCGACATCACCGAAGCCGGCCAGCTACTCCGGATCTCCCGCACAAGCATGTACAGGCACGCACGTGCCGGACGTATCCCGGGCGCCCTTAAGGTCGGCGGCGCCTGGAGATTCTCGCGCGCGATTTTGCTACGCTGGCTTCAGTGCGGGGATGCGGCTGGGATTGTCTCTCCATGGAGGAAGACATGAGCGTCAAAGCTGTGACGTTCAGGGGCAAGCCCTACTGGATGATCCGTGTTCGTCGTGACGGTGACTCGTTTCGCCGCGAGATGAGACTGGATCGCAGTCGCTACCTGAAGCGGGATGCGCTCGAAGCCGAGCAGCAGATCATCCGCGAGTACGAAGCCACGAAAGGAGGTCCGCGCCCCACCAACCAAACTGTGACCGCTGCGGAAGTCATGCAGCCCCCTGCCCCGCCACGCCCGACCGAGTCGGCAAGGCAGGCTCCGGGGTTTGACGAGTTCTCCGAGCGCTACCTCGCGCTCCAGGACCCGAACCGCTCCGACTACCGCAACAAGGTCAACTACGTTCGTCGTCACCTGCAGCCATTCTTCGGTGAGGTCACGATCGACCAGATCGATCGGATGATGATCGACGCCCTCAAGGTCCGCCTCCGCAACGGCACGGGCGAGGTTGCGAACTCGCGCCAGACCCGTCAGCGGAAGTGGAAGCCGGTCTCGTCCCGGCGCAAGGGCGGCCCGCTCAGCATCAAGACCGTGAACAACATCCTCGGCGCTCTTCGGGCCGTGCTGAACCTCGCGTGCGAGTACCAGCTCATCCCGGCGTGTCCGCGGATCAAGTTCGACAAGGCCGACAAGGCCGATCCGAAGTACCTCGACCGCGACGAGGCTGACCGCTTCCTCGAGGCCGTTCCGGCCGAGTGGATGCTGTTCGTCCTGGTCATGATCGAGACCGGCCTGCGCGAGGGCGAGCTGCTCGAGCTTCGCCGCCAGGACGTCATGCTCGACGCGGCGCGCCCGTTCATTCGGGTGGGTCGCTCCGTCCGCACACGCGCGGGCGGGAGGCGTGACGTCAAGTCGACGAAGGGACGCCGGCCGCGGTCGGTGCCCCTGACGCGCGGCTTGGCGGAGGCGCTACAGCAGCACCTCGCAGCGCGTCGTAAAGACGCGCTCGTGTTCCCCGATGAGAATGGGGGGCATCTCTCGCAGTGGCGCGTCTACAGGATGATCGTCGCCGCCGGGAAAGCGGCGGGGCTGGACAAGCACGTCCATCCCCACATGCTCCGGCACACCTTCGCGTCGCACGCCGCCATGACCGGTGTGCCGCTCGCGGTGGTCCAGCGCTGGCTGGGTCACTCGAGCGTGCAGACCACCGAGATCTACGCTCACCTCGCGCCTGATACCGGCGCCGAGCTCATCGAGCGTGTCTCCCGGGGCAGGTGCGCGAAAATCACGACGTACCTGACGACGTACCTACGACGTACGTGACGCAACGTTAACGTAAAAACGCCGTTTCCACGGCGTTAGGACCCTTCCAGGATGCTCGCAACAGGGATCGAACCTGTGGCCTACGGTTTAGGAAACCGTCGCTCTATCCTACTGAGCTATGCGAGCGGGACGCGTAGTTTGGACCCCACGCGCGCGCATTGCAAGCGGTGGCGGGGTTGACGCTCACCGGCCAGCGAGTCATCCCGTCACGCACACGCCAAGCTCACGCCCTGCCCCCTTGAGGGCCCTGGGACTCGCCGTGCACGCTCTCTCGAGATAAGGCGAGTCCTTGACCATGGCGCACCCAAAGCTCTCCGTTCGCGGCGCGACGTCCCCGGCGTCGCCGATTCGTCGGCTCATGCCGCACGCCGACTTCGCTAAGTCTCGCGGCGTGCACGTGCATCACCTCAACATCGGTCAGCCGGACCTGCCGACGGTCTCGCCGATGCGCGCCGCGTACCAGCGCTTCGCGGAGCCTGTCGTCGCGTACAGCCCGTCGCAGGGCTTCGCCGAGTACCGCGAGGCGCTCGCGCGCTACTACAACGGTCTCGACATCGCGCGCGGCGGTCCGCCGATCGCGGCCGACCAGATCTTGGTGACCACGGGCGGCTCCGAGGCGCTGCTGTTCGCGATCGCGGCGGCCTGTGACCCGGGTGACTCGATCCTCGTGGTCGAGCCCTACTACACCAACTACCGCGGCTTCGCGCACATGCTGGGCGTCGAGGTGGTGCCGGTGGCGAGTGAGGCGAGCGAGGACTTCGCGATCCCGGCGGCGCGGGTGCGCGCGGCGATCGGGGCGCGCACGCGCGCGCTGGTGGTGCCGTCGCCCGGGAACCCGACGGGCGCGGTCCTGTCCCGCGCGAGCCTCGAGGCGCTGGCCGCCGTGTGCCGCGAGCGGGGGCTGTTCTTCATCGTCGACGAGGTGTACCGCGAGTTCGTGTATCCAGCGGGCGGCGACCTTCCGTCGGTCGCGCCCTCGGTGCTCGGCGTCCCGGACATGGCGGAGCACGCGGTCGTGATCGACTCGGTGTCGAAGCGCTACTCGGCCTGCGGCGCGCGCGTGGGCTGCTTGGTGACGCGCAACGCCGACTTCTACGCGGCGTGCCTGCGCTTCGCCCAGGCCCGGCTGTCGCCGCCGACGGTCGATCAGCACGCGGCGATGGCGGCCTTGGAGACGCCGGCGGCGGAGATGCGGGGGATGATCGATGAGTACCGGCGACGGCGCGACGTGCTGGTCGGCGGGCTGCGGTCGATCCCGGGGGTCTCGTGCCCGACGCCGCGCGGGGCGTTTTACCTGGTCGCCGATCTGCCGGTCGACGACGCCGAGGCGTTCTGCACGTTCCTGCTGCGCGAGTTCTCGCTGAACGGCGAGACGCTGATGCTCGCGCCGGCGGAGGGCTTCTACGCGACGCCCGGGAAGGGCCGCAACCAGGTCCGGATCGCGTACGTGCTGGGCTGCGCGCGGCTCGAGCGCTGCCTGGCGATCCTGCGCGCGGGGCTGCACGCGTACGAGGGCCGCGCGGCGAGCTGACGCGCGCGCGGGAGGGCCTGGTCCTCGAGTCACGCGATCAAAAAGACAGCTGCGTCCCGAGGTAGAAGGCGAGGTCGTGGTTGAAGACGTCGAGCGCGCGGACCGAGAGCGGGATGGTGGTCGAGAGCGCGCGCTCGGGCGGGATGTCGGCGGCCTCTAGGCCGAACTCGTAGACCGTCCCGGTGACGCTGCCGTGGCCGAGCGCGTAGCGGATCCCGAGGGTCGTGGTCCACGAGACCTTGGACTTGTAGAGGTTCTCGCGCTCGCGCTTCCACTCTTCGCTGCCCTCGGCGAGCTCCTTCCAGCCCTTGGGGCCCGCCATGATGCGGCGCCACAGCCGACGCTCGAGGCGCACGCCGAGGGTGAAGCCGTAGAAGTCGATGTCCTCGACGAAGATGTCGGGGGCCTCGGGCGCGCTGAAGTCGCGGCTCGGCCTGCCGTGCTCGAGGTAGGGGTCGCTGAAGGGGCCGGCCTCGGCGCCCGAGCGATCCATGTAGACGCCGGTGCCCAGGGTGACGAAGTCGCCGAGCGGGATCAGGAAGCCGGAGCGAGCGCTGAAGGTCGTGCGCGCGAACCTTCGCCGGTAGAAGGTCGGCGGGTTGCGGGGCAGCAGGTTGAGATCGACGGACCACGAGACCTTGTCCCAGCGGTAGGCGAAGCCGGCGTCGATGCGGAGGTTCGCGAGCAGGTCGAAGTCGCCCCGGAGCGTCTCGAAGCGCTCGGGGAAGCGGGTCGTGATCGCGTCGCTGGTGCCGTCGACGTTGGTGCGCACGTAGGACTCAGTCAACGAGATGCCGGGCCAGCTGATCAGGATGAGCTGCGGCGAGCGGATCGTGACGCCGAGGTCGAGGCGATCGGTGGGCGAGGCCTGCAGGCCCAGGGTCAGCATCAGCCCGAGCTGGGTGTCGAGGTCGCGCAGGCGGCTCTGGGCGAGCAGGTGACGGCCCTCGAGGCCAGCGTCGACCTGCTCCGCGGAGTTGTTCCAGAACTGATAGGAGGACTCGCCGTAGCTGTAGAGCGCTTGCAGCGAGAGCCCGAGGCGAACCTTGGGGTGCACGTTCCAGCCGATCGAGGGCCCGAGCGCGTAGGTGCGGCTGGACACCTGGATGTCGATCATCTGGTCGGTGTTCCACTGGCTCGCGTTCGCGCCGCCCTCGATCGCGTGGAGCTCGCCGTGGAACTCGCGCTCGAACGAGAAGTAGGACGAGTTGGTGACGAAGAACGAGACCGCGCCGACGAAGCCACGCTTGAAGCGCTTCGAGAACACCAGCGAGCTGGGGATCGCGTAGGTGCTGAGGTGCTGGTGGTCGCCGTCGACGACGGTATCCGGGAAGCGGATCTGGTGTCCGCCCCGCACCCGGCGGTAGCGCAACCCGTAGATGTTGAGGTTGACGTCGAGGTTGGTGGAGGTGATCGACGCGAGGCCGGCGGGGTTGTACCAGGCGGCGCTGCCGTCGTGGACGATGGCATTGACGGCGCCAGCCCGGAGGGCCGCCTCGTTGCCGAAGAAGATCGAGCCCCGATCCGCGCGGGCGCGCGCGGGCATGAGCAGCGCCCCGAGGACGCCCAGCGCGACCAGCCCAGACCGGCGCCGGCGCGCTTGGGCGCGACGCCGGCGACCCCTCGCGCGATTGATCGAGCCGGCCGACGCCATGCCGGCACTATCCTAAACCTACGTCCTAGAGAGATGGAACCTCGCGCGCGGCGCGGGCGCGAAGCGCCGCTCGCGGCTGAACATCGCGTCGCTCGGCGAATCGATCGGCCCGCGGTACTATGCGGACACGCGGCCCCGCTCACGCGCGGGCGATTTCACGCTCCTCGGCTCCCCTCCAAGACCCAAGACCATGGCTCTCGTCGCTCCGGCTCCGATGGGATTTGAACGCAGCCCGGTCCCGGGCGCGAAGCCTGAAGACCTCGATCTCGAGGCGCTGCAGGCGTACCTGCACAAACGCACGCCGGCGCTCGCCGAGACGATGGCCCGCGATCACCTCGCGGGCCGGCTCGGCCTGCTCGGCAAGGCCCAGAGCAAGCCGACGCCGACGGTCGCGGGGCTGCTGTGCTTCGGGCTGCTGCCGCAGCTGTTCCGCCCCGAGTGGGGCATCTCGATCGTCCGCGTCAACGGGCGCCTGCTCTCGGATCCGATCGAGGAGCAGATCGATCTCGAGGGCAACATCCCGGCGCTGCGCGAGCAGGCGCTCACGTACATCATGGGGCACACGCGCTCGATCCCCGATGAGCTGGCGACGAGCGATGACGCCGAGACCTCGCCGAGCAACTCGGAGTACCCGCAGGTCGCGGTCCGCGAGGCGCTGACCAACGCGCTGGTGCACCGCGATCTGCGTCTCAGCGGTCGCGTCGCGGTCCGGCTGTTCACCGATCGACTCGAGATCTGGAACCCGGGCGGGCTCACGGCGGCGGTTCAGCTCGAGGAGCAGGCGCAGCACGGCGGCGTGTCGTTCCCGCGTAACCCGCTGATCGCGTCGACGCTGCGCACGCTCGGGCTCATGGAGCAGATCGGGCGCGGGCTGCCGACGATCCGGCGCGCGGTGCAGCAGGCGGGCAGCGGGCAGATCCAGATCGTCGGGACGCAGGCGGACTGCAAGGTCGTCATCCCCTCGGGGCTGGCCGCGCCCCGCAGCGCGCACGCGGATCACTGATCGCGTCGGCGCCGACGCAGCGCGAGCAGCCCGAGCAGCGCGAGCGCCCCGACGGCGCGGCCGCGTGTGGTACCTGACTCTCCGGACATGCAACCGCACCCGCCGTCGACGCCGTCAGGGCCGTAGCCGGGCGGCAGCGCGCCGCCGCCGGTGCCAGTGCCGTCGCCGCCGTCGCCGCTGCCACCGCCGCTGTCGTCCCCTCCGCCGCTGTCATCACCGCCGGTGGCGCCGCCGCTGTCGCCGCTGCTGCTCGTGTCCGAGGACGGCTCGCAGCCGCCGTCGCCGCAGGGCGGCTCGTCGATCAGGTGCAGCGCGCCGCCGCCCTGCTGGATCAAGAAAGGCTCCGGACGCAGCGGAGGGCCCTCCTCGATGAGCTCGAGCGCGCTCTTGGGCCACTGCTCGACCTCGTGTCCGTCGAGGCCCCAGGCGACGAGCGTCGCCGCCTCCGCGATCCGCCGCCGTCGATCGCCGTCGATCAACCAGATCGAGGAGTCCCCGGGGATCTCGACGAGCTGCGGCGCCTCGGGCAGCTCCGTCGCGAGCGGGTAGCCCTCGAGCTCCGCCGCCGAGACCACGGTCGCCTGCCAGAAGGGATCGAAGCCCCAGGCGACGCTGAGCGCCGCTGAGACCGGCCTGCGCACGCCCTCGGGCAACGGGAGGCGCGGGCAGCTGAAGCTCAGCGGCGCGCCCTCGAGGGACGCGAGCTCGTGCTGGGGGCTGAGCTGATAGCGGGCGTGCACCGAGTGCGAGACGCCGTCGCGCAGGCTCCGGGGGACCTCGCGTTCGAAGCCGTGCTCGCAGACGCCCAGCAGGTCGCACAGGTCCTCGCGGAAGCGGTCGGCGAGGATCGTGCGGACGGTCGCGGCCGGGTCGTCGAAGGGCGTCGGCTCCATACCGTCAAAGGCCAGCTCGACCTCGATCACCGCCTCGGGCGCCTCGGGGTCGTGGATCCAGCCGCGCAGGCCGAGGCAGTCGGCGGCTTCGAAGGTCCCGGGCGTGACCGGCGGGGGCGGCTCGGGCTCGGGCGCGTTGACGCAGGGACCCTCGGCCTGGAGCACCTCGATGTCGGCGCCGTAGTAGAACCGCAAGATGTCCAAGTGGTCATATCCGACCTCGTTCTCGAGACAGCGCGCGCCCCACTGCGACATGCACCCGCGGTTCTGCCCGTAGCCGTTGTCGCCCGGGTCGTGGATGTAACCCAGCGTGGTCTGCTCGACGTTCGTGCCGGTCTTGCCCTCGTTGTAGGTGACGAACTTCTCGGTCCCGGCGTCGGCGTCGTCGCCGAGGCAGCCGGGCGGGTCGAGGCTCGAGTCGCCGGCGACGTAGAAGGCGTAGGTGAGCGTGTCGTTGAACGAGAGGTACTGCCCGGCCGTCGCGGCCACGGCGTCGAGCTGCTCCTGGGTGGGCGTGTTCCCGCAGCTGTAGACCTGGCAGCCCTGGCTGTCGCAGATCTTCCCGCTCGTCTCCATCGCGTAGTAGGCGACGGAGCGCGCGGCGATCGCCTGGGCCTTGAGCGCTTCGAAGTTGGCGCCGCCGTTCTCGCACTGGACGACGCCGGGGACGTACTGGGTCTCGGTGGGGACCCACTCGTCGACGCCTTCGTCGACCACGTGGATGTCACAGTGCGCGGCGGGGATCGGCGCGCCGACGCGCATCGGCGACGCCGGCCCGAGCTCCGCGTCCATGTTCGCGGCGTCCCCCTGCCCGGCCTGCAGCAGCGGCACGGTCCGCGGGTTCGCGGCGTCGGCCACGGCGGAGCTCGTACACAACAGACCGGCCACGAGGAGGGACACGTACACACCGCCATACGTCGAACCGTCTCGCACCATAGCCAACAGCATATCGAAAACCGGCCCGTTGGCCGCGGTCGAATTCATGTGTGTACAAAAACTCGGCGCGCGCTGTTCGTGCGGAGTCCACGTGCACCCCTCGCAGCGCTGACCCGGACTCCGCGGACGCGGTGGTCACAAACGCAGGGGACGGGCACACTGGGACGGATGCCGCAGACCTTCCCGACCGTTCGCCGAGCCGCGCTGCTGCTGACCGCGCTCGCCGGCGTCGCATCGTTCACGACCAGCTGCAAAGGCAAGGGTCAGGTCGTCTACCCCCGCAAGGTCGCGGCGGGCCGACCGCCCGGGTGCCCCGAGACCAACGCGGTCCCGCTCGGCGCCGACAGCGACTCGATGATCTCGGCCGACGCGGCGCGCTGCACCTACGCCGACGCGCTGGGCGGGAGCGTCACGCGGGTGTCCGGCAAGGTGCTCGCGGAGAGCGGCCAAGCGGGTGTACCGGACGCCGGGATGGCCGAGATCGAGGTCACGCTCCACAAGCTCAAGGGGATCATCAACCCCGAGAACCCCGGCGAGCAGGTCGGGCGCTCGCGCACCACGACCCAGGGGAACTACTCGGTGTCCTCCGCGCTCCGCCCCGGGCGCTACCTGCTGATCGCCCGCGACCCCTCCTCGGGCCAGGTCCTGACGCACCGCGCCTTCGATGTCAGCGAGCAGCACGAGGGCCCGCTCACCGACATCCACATCGTCGTCCCCCTCGACCCGCGGCTCCGCAACGCGCCCGAGCTCAAGCTCGACGCCGGCCAGCTCGCGCCCAAGAACGAACCGAAGCCAGCGGAGCCGGCCGAGCCAGCGCCAGAAAATGAATCGCAATAAGTCATTTTTTGTTCACGAATGGCCATCTTGTGAACATTAGTCCCCGGTGATATCCCGAATTCGATGAAACTCACGGGACGACTCCTCTGGCTCACCGAAGATCCTGCCCACATCGGCGCACAGCTCGCCGGCAAGACCCTCGAAGCCACCGCTGAGTCGCATCCAGACCTTCACTACGGCGTCAACACCGACGCGATGATCAGCGGCGCGGCCTGCACCCTGGGCTACACCGGCGAGATCTTGGGGCCGTACTTCCTGCAGAACTTCAAGGAGCAGGTCGAGCAGGACGCCGTCAAGAACGGCGGCTTCCAGATCGTCGTCGGCGGTGACGCCTACGGCTCGGGCTCGAGCCGAGAGGTCGCCGTGGTCGCCCACCAGGGCGCCGGCATCGAGCTGGTCGTGGCCCGCTCGTTCCAGCGGATCTTCCAGGAGAACATGGTCTACAGCGGGCTGCCGTTCACGACCGACTTCTCCGTGCTCGACCGCTTTAAAGCCGGCGAGGAGGTCGACACCGCCGCCTTCGCCGACGCGCTGCCGCCGTTCTTCCGCGCGGTCGCCCGCGAGGGCGGGCTGATGCGCTACGGCACCCGGATGCTCGCCGGCGAGATCACGCCGACCTACGCGACCGAGGTGCCCGCGCGGCCGATGAACTGCGTCGAGAAGATCATCGCGCGCCGGACCTGGAAGGGCCACGACGCCGGCTTCGGCATCGCGTCGGTGAAACCTGGCGATCAGGTCATGTGCGAGACCGGCTTCCGCGGCATGCACGAGTACACCGGCGGCATGGTCATGGCGCTCTACGCCGAGGAGTGGGGCACGGCGCCGGTGAAGAACCCCGAGCTGGTCGCCGCCTTCGAGGACCACTTCGTGCTCATCGACCGCGACACGGTGCCGCTACGCGTCAAGAGCCAGCGCCTCAACCCCGCGCGTCGGCTCCGCGACGAGATGGTCGAGGCCTGCGAGCGCAACCAGATCCGCCTGCACGGCCCCGGCCGCGCGCTGCAGGCCGGCGTCTGCCACCGCATCGTCGTCGAGGACTACGCCGAGCCCGGCACCATCATCGTCCTCACGGACTCGCACAGCCCGACCGCGGGCGTGCTCAACGCCTTCGCCTTCGGCGTCGGCTCGACCGCGATGGCCTTCGCGCTGCGCACCGGGATGATCCCGGTGACCGTGCCCAAGACCGTGCGCGTCAACGTCACCGGCGACGCCGGCGGCGTCATCTCGCCCAAGGACCTGATCCTCCACCTGATCGGCGACCCCTTCTTCCGCGAGGAGCACTGGCGCGAGTCGCCCACGGACACCTGCGTCATCGAATTCGGCGGCCCCGGCCTCGCGCAGTGGAACGTCGACGAGCTGAGCGTGCTGACCAACATGACCGTCGAGGGCGGGCTGATGACCGGCGTCGTCGAGCCCTGCGCGCCGCTGATCGAGTTCCTCCGCGAGCGTCGCGGCGCGGACCGGGACTTCGAGTCGATGTTCGTGCACGCCGACCCGGGCGCCGACTACGTCAAGACCATCGACGTCAACCTCGACGACGTGCCGCTGACCGTCGCGACCCCCGGCGACTCGCGCAACCGCAAGCCGCTCTCGGAGCTTCCGGACGTGCCGGTGCACAACGTCGTCATCGCCTCCTGCACGGGCGGCTCGCTCGCGGATCTTCGCGCGGCCGCCGACGTGCTGAAGGGGCGGAGCATCCACGAGCGCGTGCGCGTGACGGTCACGCCGTCGAGCGCCGAGGTCGGGCGCGCCGCCGAGGAGCAGGGCCTGCTGCCGCTGTTTCGCGAGCTCGGCGTGGTCGTCACCGACCCGGGCTGCGGCTCGTGCATCGGCAACGGTCCGGGCATCCCCTACGAGGGCGAGACGACCGCGAGCACCACCAACCGCAACTTCGACCGCCGCATGGGCGCGCCCGGGCCGGTCTACCTCGTGTCGCCCGCCGTCGCCGCCGCGACCGCAGTCCGCGGGAAGCTCACGGATCCGCGCACGCTCAACGCGGGATGACGCACGCTCCAACGTGTGATGTGAGCGTGGCTCGCCTACATGCGCGCCGCGCTCACACCGTCGCTTTTTGGGGACAGGCACGCATATCGACGTTGGCGCGCCGCGAAAGCATCGGTAGTTTTATCGGGAATTTTGCCGACGCGGTGGCACGTCAATTTTGTGAGCTGTGGTCTGCGGACACCAACTTCGCGAACGACTTGTCGACGCGACGCCACATCCGGCCGACCACGCGCAGCAGCGCGAAGCCGTGCCGTGAACGCGACTTCTGAGTCCTCGTCTGCGCCGAATGTTGACCGCTGCGGTCCTGCGTAGCGGGACTCGTGTTAAGCTCGAGACGTGGCACTGATCGCGTCTACAGCGTTGCTCGTGTTGACGCTCGCGGCTGACGACGCCGCGCCGCGCTCGGTGCCGCGAACGGCCGCGCCAGCCAAGGCGCAGATCAAGAAGGACGCCAAGCCACCGCTTCGACGCCCCGAGTTCCAGGCCAAGGCCACCGCGGCGACCGCTAGCCCGCCGTTCCCGACCGGGCTTCGCAACCCCTTTGTCGATCCGGCAGGCGCGAGCGCGACGAAGCCGACGACGAAGGCCGCGACCCTCTCGGGTGAGCTGAAGAATCCCTTCCCGACCAGCGGGCAAGCGAAGGCGAACAACGGGGCGCCCCCACAGCGCGCGCCGACGCAGCTCGTGACCGCTGGCAACGACCTGCAAAACCCCTTCCCCAGCCAGACGCCGCGGCCCACCGGGCAGCAGGCGCCGCTGCCCACCGGCCTGAAGAACCCCTTCGTTGATCCGGCCGCCGCGAGTGAGTCCGCGGGTTCGTCGTCGGCTCCGAAGACCCCGTCGTCGACCGCGACGAAGCAGCCGTCCGCGACCGCGACGCGCTGCGCTGCGGTCCCGAACAACGCCGTCGACGCCCACGCGCCGGTCCCCTGCCCGCCCAGCCCGGCGACGAGTTCAAAGCGCCCGACGAAGGACGGCTGAAGCCCCCGCGAGCGCTCGTGTGGGTGCACACGGGGCCCACGGCCGCGTTCACGACGGATCCGCGGTTCCGCGCGCGCCCTGGTCTTGTCGCGGGCGGAGGCCCGATCTAGCTTCGCCCCCACGCATGCGAACGCTCTCCAGCTACCTCGTCGGATCCTGGCAACAGCAACAACCTGGCGCTAACGACAGGCGCACGGTGCTCGTCAACCCGGCGACGGAGGAGCCCCTCGCCGAGGTCGGGCGAGCCGCGGAGCTCGGCCGCGCGGTCGCCTACGGGCGCGACGTGGGCGGACCTGCGCTCCGCGCCATGTCGATCCGCGATCGCGGCGAGCTCCTGCAGAAGCTGGCCAAGAAGCTGCACGAGCGCCGCGAGGAGCTGATCGAGGTCGCCATCAAGAGCGGCGGCAACACCCGCGGCGACGCGAAGTTCGACATCGACGGCGCGACCGGGGTGCTCGCGGCCTACGCCCGCCTCGCGCGCGATCTCGGTGACGGCCCGTGGGTGATCGAGGACGAGGCCGCGCCGATCATGCGCACCAGCAAGATCCGCGTGCAGCACGTGCTGCTCCCGCGCCGCGGCGTCGCGGTCCACATCAACGCGTTCAACTTCCCGGCCTGGGGCATGATCGGCAAGGCCGCGGTCGCCTGGCTCGCGGGCGTGCCGGTGCTCTCGAAGCCGGCGACGAGCACCTCGATGCTCGCGCACCGGATCGCTGAGATCATCGTCGAGAGCGGGCTCGTCCCCGAGGGCGGCTTTCAGCTGCTGATGGGCTCAGCCGGCGACCTGCTCGATCACCTCGGCCCCCAGGACGTCGTGGCCTTCACCGGCTCCGCGCGCGTCGGCGCGATCATCCGCGGGCACAAGAACCTGGTCGCCAACAACACGCGCGTCAACATCGAGGCCGACAGCCTCAACGCCGTGGTGCTCGGCCCCGATGTCGAGGAGGGCAGCGAGCTCTTCGACCTCGTCATCCGCGACTGCGCCGTCGAGATCACGCAGAAGGCCGGGCAGAAGTGCACCGCGACGCGGCGCATCCTCGTGCCGCTGGCGCGCCTCGAGGAGGTCCGCGAGGCGCTCGTCGAGCGTCTCAATGACCTGGCCGAGCGGGCGGGGAATCCGGCGAGCAAGGGCGTGCGCGTCGGCCCGCTGGCGACCGCGCAGCAGCTCCAGGACGCCCGCGCGGGCGTGGCCCAGCTGCTCGCCGACGACGGCGTCTCGATCGTGCGCGGCGACCCGCAGCGCGCCGAATTCACCGACATCCCCGGGGGCAAGGGCTACTGCTTTGACCCCGTGCTGCTCGAGGCGACCGCCGAGCGCGCCGCCGATCCGAAGGCCTCGGTGCACGCCGTCGAGGTGTTCGGCCCGGTCTCGACGCTGCTGCCCTACGACGGCAGCGTCGCGCAGGCCGCCGAGCTCATCTCCTACGGCGGCGGCAGCCTGGTCTCGACCGTCTACAGCGACGATCGGAAATTCACCGCCGCCGCGATCGCGGCCCTCGGCCCGTTCCTCGGGCGGCTCGTGATCGCCGACGAGAAGCACGCGGGCGGCTCCTTCTCCCCGGGCTGCGTGTTCCCCCAGGGCAACCACGGCGGCCCCGGTCGCGCCGGCAGCGGCGAGGAGCTGGGCGGCCTCGGCGGCCTGCGGCTCTACCTGCAGCGCACCGCGATCCAGGGCGGCGCCGGGCAGCTCGCGCGCATCTTCGGCAAGAAGCAGGACAAGTAGCCGTCAGCGCGAAGGCGCGCGCCGGGTCGCCGGGGCGCTGCTGGTACTCTCGTGATCGAACGAGTCGGTCATGCCGCTGATCATCACCTTCTTCGTCCTCCTCTTCGGCAGCATCACCGCGGTCGTCTACCGGCTGCTGACGCACCGTGAGCGCATGGCGGAGCTCGAGGCGCGCCGCCCCTACATCACGCTGCAGCTGCCGCCCGGGACCAGCGTCGAGGAGCTCGTCGGGGGCGACGAGCTCACGCGGCAGATCGAGGAGGCCTGCCGCGCCAAGGGCATCGACGCCGACGTCGACTTCGAATGAGCGCCGACGCGGCCGGTTAATCGCGAACGGCCCGGGCGCGCGCCCAGGCCGTTCTTGTGTATCGAGCGCGCGGCGCTACTTCGAGCCCATGAAGCTCTCGGCGAAGGATCGCAGGCGCAGCACCGAGGGGATGCCGTCGTCGGACTGGAAGGTCAGCACGTCGTCGAACTTGACGTTGCTCGCCGCCTTCCAGGCCACGTAGGCGCGACCGCCGGGGGAGTCGAGCAGCGCGTTGAGCTTGGCCTCGAACTCGCCGCGAACCGCCGCGATGTCGGCGTCGCCCTCGGCGACCAGGCGGGCCGAGATACCGTCGGCCTCGGCGGTCACGCGCTGCTTGTACTCGAGGGTCTCGGCCTCGATGTTCTTGATCCCGAGCAGGTAGGCGTCGGTGATCTTCTCGGCGTCCTCGATCTCGAGCACCGTGGCGACCTCCTTGATCAGCGCCGCGCGCTGCTCGGGCGTCATCGCCTCCATCAGCCGGCGCGCGCGCCCGGGCGTGCGGTCGCCCTCGGGGTCCTCGATGAAGCCGACCTGGTAGGCGCGGTCGAGATCCGCGACCTTCTTGGCCCACTCCTGCTGACGCGCGGCGACCAGCGCGTTGGTCTCGAGCGTGAAGTTGTCGAGCTGCTGCTGCTGCTTGGCGACCTTCTCGCGGGCGCCGTCGAGCAGCTTGTTCTGCTCGTTGAGCTGGATGTTCTGCAGCTGGACCTCGTACTCGTTGCGGAACCGGACCGCGCGGATCAGCACCGCCTGGGCCTCGCAGTGGATCGACTTGAGCTTCTCGTTGAGCACCTCGAGGGTCTTGCTGGCGACCTCGAGGCGACGCTCGGTGTTGTAGAAGTCGGCCGAGGTCAGGTTCGCTATCTCCTCGCGCAGCACGGAGACCGTGGTGTTGGCGGCCAGGCGCTCGAACCGGAAGCCGTCGCCGGTGCTGACGTGGTTGCCCTCCATCATGATCAGGTGAGCCTCGCCAGGGATGATCCGGTACGGGACCGAGATGTCGACGGTCACGTTGTTGTTGTCCTGGGTGCGGATCAGCAGCGACTGGTTGTCGTCGTTCGTGTAGTCCAAAAACAGGTAGTGGCTCGGCAGCAGCGTGATCCGGTGGATCCCCGGCACGTTGAGATGCCAGCCGGGATCGCGGTCGGTCTTGTCGACACCCGAGAGGTTGCTGGCGCGCACGCCGACCGATCCCATCGGGATGGTCTGAACCGTGCATGTCGGCACGATCAACAGCGCGAGCGCGACGATGACGATGATTGCGGAGATTCTGCGAATGGCGCCCATGTGATTACTCCGCGATGTTCTGCAGCTTGACCCGCGACGGCGAGGCGTCGTCGGCCCAGGGTTCAATATCGATGGTGACGCCGCGCAGGCTCTCGCCGAGCTTCTCCATGACGCGCTCGACCGGCTGGGTGCGGAACGCGTCGATCTCGGCCTTGCGGCTGCGGTACTCGGCGTCGAGCTGGCCCTTGAGCTCCTCGGCCTTGCGCTGCGACGCGCTGCGAGCCGCCTGGCCCTGGCCGACCTTGCCGATCTTGTAGGTGTCGACCTGGCGCGTCATGTTGGCCTGCTGCGCCGTCGCGGTCGCCAGCGCGCTCTCGAGCTCGGCGCGCTTCTCCTGGATCTGGCGGTTCTGATCGCGGTTGACCTCGGCGAGCTGACGCTCGCGGCGGGTCTTGGCGGCCGCCAGATCCGACTTGATGACCTCGAGCTGGTTGCCGAGCGCGTTGCGCTCCTCGATCAGCTTCTCGTACTGCTCGGTGAACTGCGGCCGCGGCGTGACGATCTGCGAGACCTGGATGCCGTGGGGTGAGAGCAGATCGTTGAGCCGGGTCTTCGCGCGCTCGGTCGCCTCGCCGAACTTGGCGGGGTTCGAGACCGAGATCGTCGACTCGCGGCCGAACTCGTCGCGCAGGATGGCGCGCGCGTAGGGCCGCATCCACGCCAAAAAGCCGCGGTCGAGGCCGCCGTCGGTCATGACCCCCTCGGCCTCGTCGCCCTTGATCTGGAAGATGATCGTGGTGTCCGAGAAGTGGAAGTTGGAGCCGTCGCTGGCGCGCACCGTCAGCTCACGGACCGTGAGCGCGTCGACGTTCTTCGCGCCCTTCATCGTGAAGTTCTTGGGGCTCGCGTCGAGCACGTAGACCGAGTGGATCCCGTAGGGGACCTTCACGATCCAGCCCGGCTGCGTGATCACGGCCTTGCCGCCCGTGACGTTGTTGACACGGACCGCGACCTGTCCGGGCTCGATCGAGGTGAAGGTCGCCATCAGGGTGCCGAACACCGCGATCGCCGCGCCGCCGATCCAGATCGCGCCGAACACCCTGGAGAGCGGGTTGCCGCCGTCGCCGCCGGACGTGCCGCCTCCGCCGGCCTCTCCGCCCAGCAGCCCCTTGACGAACCCCATCAGGTCCTCGGACTCCTGCTTTCGCCTCTTTGACCTCGCCATAAACGTGCGTCCTCTGCTGGCGTCGATACGCCCTCACCTGGGAGATCACCGCACATTGGCGCAATTGTCGAGACGCCGCGAACGCGCTTGCACACGCGCGGAGATCGGCGCGAGCACGATCGCTCGCCGCGCCGGTGCCGGCCGCGGCGAACATGGTTCTTTGGGTCACATTGATTATACTCGCGTGTAGATGGGCATCTTCGGCATGTCCGCGTCCCAGCAGGCCGCGCACGCGACCCGTATCGCGCGCTCACGAGCCCGGGGGCGCGGCACCTGGCTAGAGCCCTCGACCAACATTGAGCTGCGGCGCTTCGCCGGCACCAAGCGGCACGTTGAGCGCCTCAACACGCCGCTCAGGATCGCCCACCTGACCGACATGCACGTCGGCCGCGTGACGCCGATGCGCGTGCAGATGACTGCGGTCGAGCTGGTCAACGAGCGGCGCCCGGATCTCGTCTGCATCACCGG
Organism: Polyangia bacterium; assembly: GCA_030430565.1. Taxonomy (GTDB): domain Bacteria; phylum Myxococcota_A; class Polyangia; order Nannocystales; family Nannocystaceae; genus JACKDW01. The sequence continues at coordinate 167,024 of JAUIKS010000022.1, read as the reverse complement.
CGACTTCGTGTGCCACAGCCAGGCCTATCTCGGGCAGCTCGAGCACGTCGTCGCGAGCATCGACGCCCCGGTGCTCGGCGTGCTCGGGAACCACGACCACTGGTCGGGCGCCAACGCGGTGCGGCGGGTGCTTCGACGCGCCGGCGCCGAGGTCCTCGACAACGTCCACACGGTGCTCGAGCTCCGCAACGAGCGGCTGCAGGTCATCGGCCTCGACGACGCCTACACCGGTCACGCGGACTGGCGCGCGGCGACCCGCGGGCTGCGGCGTGACCTCCCGACCCTCGGGCTCTCGCACATCGCCGAGGAGTCCGAGCACCTGTGGCGCGCCGGCGTCTCGCTCGTGCTCTCGGGGCACACCCACGCCGGTCAGGTCACGCTCGCGCGGCTCAACGAGCTCGCGCTCGGTCGGCTGGTCGGGCACAAGTACATCCACGGGCTCTACGGCAGCCGCGTCGCCCACGACCACGGCAGCGTCTATGTCGGCGCGGGGCTCGGCGCGGCCGTGTTCCCCGTCCGGCTCGGCAAGCGCGCGCGTCGCGAGGTCACGCTCTTCGACCTCGGGATGGAGCCCGGCTCCTTCAGCGAGCACCACGAGGTCCAGGCGCCGCTCAAGGGCCGACCGCCCTCCGAGCGCGTCAAGGCGAAGCGCGCCCGCGCGGTCGCCCGCAAACGCGAGCGCCGACTCCGACGCGGACATGACGACTGAGCGACCGGTCAGCTCACTGCTCGCCGAGGTCGCACATGAAGTACTCGCTCGTCCCGCCCTTGCCGTCGTTGCTGAAGGTCTCCATCGACGTCAGCGTGCCCTCGTCGTTCCAGTAGTAGACCGGCGAGCAGCCCTCGCAGTTGGTGATCCCGGGCTGATTCGCGATCGGCGTCGCGCTGACGAAGAACGGCCCGCCGTTGTGGGCCTCCCACTCGGGGCACACCTCGCTGTTGAAGGGCTCACCCGCGCAGCTCACGCCCTCGGTCTTGGGCTGGACCCCGAGGATGCTCAGGTACTTCTTGCTGGTCGTCTCGCTGCCGTTGCCGACGGGATCGAACGGGACCTCCGCCGCCGCGCGGAAGGCGGCGCCGAGGTGCACGCCGTCGCGCGTCACCAGCAGGTCCATCCCGTAGGTCGAGCAGAAGTTGTCGGCCTGGGCGGCCGAGTAAAACAGCGGGTTCTCGTTCTCGTCGGCGACATGAACCTTAAGAAAGGTGAACCCGCGCGCGCCGTCGGTCTCGAGATCGCAGTACACCGTCACGGGCAAGTCGATGTCGTCGGGGTGCAGCGGGTACTGCCCGTCCCCGTGGTCGCCGTCGTCCTTGATGTCCTGACAGCTGCGCGCGTAGCTGCAGTTCATCAGGCAGCCGCTCTGGATCGGCGCGTCGCACTCCTCGCCCTGCCCGGTCTGCTCGATGCCGTCGCCGCAGTGCGGGCCGAGCCCCGTGCAGTCGGTGTTGCAGAAGCTGTACTTGCCGTTGTTCGTGCCGTCGTCGCAGGACTCGACGTTGACGTTCGTCAGGCCGTCGCCGCAGACCGCGGCCTTGCACTCGAGGGTGCAGTCGGCGTTGTCGGCGTTGAGCTCGCCGTCGTCGCACTCCTCGTCGACATCGACCGTGCCGTCGCCGCAGTAGGGGCCGATCGGGTCGCCCGTGGTCGCCTGCGAGGTGCTCCCGGTCTCGGTCCCGGGCGAGCTCGACGAGCTCGTCTGATTCGACCCCGAGGTCGAGGTCATCACCCCGTCGGACATGCCCGACTCGGTGGCGCTCATGTCGCTCGTGTCCGAGTCGGTCGTCCCGGTGGTCCCGTTGTAGGGCTCGACGCAGCCCGCCATCGCGGCGGCGGCCACCAACACCAACGCCGACGTCGGCGCCAGACGATTTAAGTTCCAGTTCTTACCGCTCACTCGTCGGGAATCCTTCATCGATCCGGCTCAGCCTGTACGCACAATCAATTCTGATTCAGGGGTAAGGAGGGATACCACGCCTGCGATGTGTAGCCCACCTTCTCGGCAAAATCGTGGCCGTAGCCGCACCTAGGTCCCCTTGTGACCAGGGCCAGAATTTTGAAACAAACGTGTTTTTATTTACATGTTTTTCATATTTAAACCTGTAATTTCCTACTTCACGAACACTCTCAATACTCCCACGGCGCGGTCCTGATATCGTGTGTACCCAAGCCCTCCGGCCGAAATGGCGCGGAGTAGCGTCCGCCAGTCCAGCAGTGATGTCCGCGACGACCGATCCTCCTCCGCGCAGCAAACGCCGCGACACGGCGCGTCGCGGACGTCACCATCGGCGGAGCGACCACGCGAAGGGCCTCGGCGTGCTCCTCGGAGCCGCGTGCATATGCATGGTGAGCTGCGGAGCGAACGACGCGCCCACGCGAGCGCCCGCGCGGAATCCGTCGGTCGCGGCGAGCCCGTCGGGGACGCCCGAGCAGGACGCTGACGCGCCGTTCGAGATCATCGACCGACCGATCCGCTTCGACGAGGAGCGAACGCGCCTGACGATCGAGTACCGAAAGGCGCACCAGGGGAACCGAATCGCGGGCATGTCGATCACGCCGAAGGTCATCGTGCTGCACTACACCGACAGCGAGGACGCCGAGGCGACCTGGGCCTACTTCGATCGACCGACGATCTCGAGCGACCGTGGCGACGTCGCGAGCGCGAGCCAGCTCAACGTCTCGGCCCACTTCCTCGTCGACCGCGACGGCACGACCTGGCGGCTGATGCCCGAGACCTGGTTCGCGCGCCACTGCATCGGCCTCAACCACGTCGCTATCGGGGTCGAGAACGTCGGCGACGGCGAGCTCTCGCCCCTGACCGACGCCCAGGTCGCGGCCAACGTCGCGTTGGTGCGCGACCTCGTGCGGCGCTACCCGAGCATCACGCACCTCATCGGTCACCACGAGTATCGGGCGATGGAGCGCGGCCCGCTGTTCAAAGAGCTCGATCCCGCGTACCGGACCGAGAAAGACGATCCCGGGCCCGAATTCATGGAGCGCGTGCGAGCGCGCGTCCGCGACCTCGAGCTCGCCGGACCACCGCCCTGAGCGACTCCCGGCGAGCCTTCGAAGCCGGGCGCGCGGCGCTGAACTCGACCGCGCCGAGCCGCTCGCGCCAAAACGCGCCCTGTTGGCGCGTGCGCGCCTGTAGGCGCATCGCGGAGGCTCCCGCCCCACGCCCCGCTGTGGTACATGTAGCAGGCCGCGCGACGGACGAGACTCCTCGCGCCCCGACAGATTCGCACGCGATGACATCGGCCAACGAAACGCAAGGCTCGCTGATCGCCAGCCTCTTCGAACCGGACCTCGAGGTCAGCCGCCGGTTCATCGACTTCTGCGACATCCCTGGACGAGTCCTGCTCTGCAGCGCGACGGGCAGCCACTACTACGGCTACCCGTCGATCAACAGCTCGATCCACCTCCGCGGCATCTACCTGGCTCCGACCGCGATGTTCCTCGGCCTCGTGAAGGCCCCCGAGGGTTACGACCACGCCGACAAGCTCGACGACATCCGCTGCGTCGCCGCGCTCGCCGAGGCCCGCCAGGCGCTCGACCTGCTGCTGCGCGGCAACGGAAGCGTGCTCGAGCGGATCATGTCGCCGTTTCAGCTGTACGACAAAGCCTTCGAGCTCGAGGCGCTGCGCGAGCTGGCCCTCGGCGCCATCTCGCAGCGCTTCTTCCGGCACTACCAGGGCTCGCTGCGCGGCGCCCAGCGTGAACACGGGCGCTCGCCGAAGCCGATGGCGCGGACGCTGCTCAACGTCTACCGCATCGCGCTCACGGGCATTCACCTGCTCAAGTCAGGCAACCTGATCGCCGACCTCAACATCCTCGCCAAGATCTACGACCTGCCCGAGGCCATCGAGCTGATCGAGTTCAAGCGCGAGAACGGCGAGCGCTCGACCGTCACCCGCGAGCTCAACGCCCGCCACAAAGAGAACTGGACGCAGCTCGGCAAGGATCTGACGCTGGCCTACGAGGCGAGCACGCTGCCCGAGCAGGCCGAGAACGAGGATGCCTGCGCCCAGTGGCTCATCGAGCTGCGGCTGATGGCCTTCGAGCAGGCTGAGCAAGAAGAGTTCTTCTAGTTTTCGTTTTAGAAGAAGCGCTCGCGTCTTCTGGAGCTTCTTCTCTCGCGTCTTCTCCCGCGTCTTCTGGAGCAGGCGCCGCGCGGGCTCGTCCGCGATCGATGTGTCCATGTGGACAGGCCGCGAGCCGGCGCCGAAGACGGTGAGCATCCGCCGATGCGCTCGTCGTCGCGATGGTGTATTGGACCCACGTCGGCCGCCACCCGCGCCGGCCCGGCGCGCCGCCCTTTTCCCCATGGACAGCCGAACATTGGGATTCCCGGGCCCCGGCCGCGCCAATAATCCTCACGGTTCGCCGTGGCATTTCTCCAGCGTTGAAGCCCGTTCCATCTGGCGTTTGCCCGGGAAAGTGTCCATACTGCGACCGCGAAGCGCCGCATTAAAACGGAGAAACACGGGTAAATGAGCCAGCCTGATTCCCTCGCCGACAGTACGCCGTCGCGCTCCCGCCTCAGTCACCTCCGCCTCCTGGAGGCCGAGGCGATCCATATCATGCGCGAGGTCGCGGCGTGTTTTGAGCGGCCGGTGCTGCTGTTCAGCGGGGGCAAAGACTCGATCTTGATGGTGCACCTCGCGGTCAAGGCGTTCCGTCCGGCCAAATTCCCGTTCCCGCTGATGCACATCGACACCGGGCACAATTTCCCGGAGGCGATCGAGTTCCGCGACGCGCTGGTCAAGCGGCTCGGCGAGCGCCTCGTCGTCCGCTACGTCGAGGACACGATCAAGGCCGGCCGCGCGACGGAGGAGACCGGTCCCGGCGCCTCGCGCAACCGCGCGCAGATCCCCACCCTGCTCGACGCGATCGAGGAGCTCGAGTTCGACGCGCTGTTCGGCGGCGCGCGCCGGGACGAAGAGAAAGCGCGCGCCAAGGAGCGCATCTTCTCGTTCCGCGACGACTTCGGGCAGTGGGATCCGAAGAACCAGCGCCCCGAGCTGTGGAACCTGTACAACGGCCGGCTCCGCAAGGGCGAGCACATCCGCGCGTTCCCGATCTCCAACTGGACCGAGCTGGATGTCTGGCAGTACATCAAGCTCGAGAACATCGAGGTCCCCTCGATCTACTTCTCGCATGAGCGCGAGGTGGTCATTCGACGCAACCAGCTCATGCCGATCTCGGACTACGTGCCCCCGAAGCCCAGCGAGACGGTGGTGCGCAAGACCATCCGCTTCCGCACCGTCGGCGACATGACGTGCACGGCCGGGGTCGAGTCCGAGGCCAACAACATCGACGACATCATCGCCGAGATCGCGGCGGCCCGCGGCTCTGAACGCGGCGCGCGTGTGGACGACACGTTCTCCGAGGCGGCGATGGAGGATCGCAAGAAAGAGGGCTACTTCTAAATGGCGACCGAGACGGAAACCCCCCGGGTGACCGAGGTCTACGAGACCGAGGCGTACCTGCGACGCGGCCTGCTCCGGCTCCTGACCTGCGGCAGCGTCGACGACGGCAAGTCCACGCTGATCGGGCGCTTGCTGCACGACTCCAAGTCGATCTTCGAGGACCAGCTCGAGGCGGTCCGCGGCGCGAGCATCCGTCGCGGGGACGAGCGCGTGAACCTGGCGCTCCTGACCGACGGCCTGCGAGCGGAGCGCGAGCAGGGCATCACCATCGACGTCGCCTACCGGTTCTTCTCGACGCCGCGGCGCAAATTCATCATCGCCGACACCCCGGGGCACGTGCAGTACACGCGCAACATGGTGACGGGCGCGAGCACGGCCAACCTCGCCGTCATCCTGATCGACGCGCGCGTCGGCGTGATCGAGCAGACCCGCCGTCACGCCTTCCTCGCGTCGCTGCTCCGCATCCCGCACGTGCTCGTCGCGGTCAACAAGATGGACCTCGCCGGGTGGAGCGAGGAGGTCTTCGTCAAGATCAAGCGCGACTTCGAGGCCTTCGCCCAGGAGCTGAAGTTCGAGCGCGTCGAGTTCATGCCGATGTCCGCGCTGCTCGGCGACAACGTCGTGCACCGCTCACAGAACATGTCGTGGCACGAGGGCCCCGCGTTCCTCGAGTACATCGAGGAGGTCCGCGTCCCCAGCGACCTCGACGATCACCACGACCGCTTCCCGGTGCAGTGGATCATCCGCCCGCAGAGCGACGCGTGGCACGACTTCCGCGGCTACGCCGGGACGCTGGCCTCGGGCAAGATCCGCGCGGGCGATCGCGTGCGCGTGCTGCCGGGGAACCGCGAGACCACCGTGACCGCGGTCTGGCTCGGCGACAAGAAGATCGACGAGGTGGTCCCGCCGATGCCGGCGACCCTGGAGCTCGCGGACGACATCGACATCAGCCGCGGCGACATGATCGTCGACCCCGACAACCCGCCGAAGATCAGCAAAGAGATCGAGGCGATGGTGGTGTGGATGGCCGAGGAGCCGATGCAGGTGCGGAAGAAGTACGCGCTCAAGCACGGCACGCGAAACGCCCGCTGCATCGTCAAGGAGCTGCGCTACCACCTCGATGTCTCCGACATGTCCCAGGACACGTCGGCGAACACCCTAGAGCTGAACCAGATCGGTCGCGTCTCGCTCAAGACCACCGTGCCGCTGTTCTTCGACAGCTACGACGAGTGCCGGGCCACGGGCTCGTTCATCATCATCGACGAGGGCACGAACAACACGGTCGGCGCCGGCATGATCCTCTAGAAGCGCGCTCGCCGCCGATCTTCGGCGCCGACGCGCCGTCCCCGCGATCTGAACGCGTCCCGAGGGCCGGGGCGCCGCTCGCTGACGTCGGCACGACGTGTCGCGCCGCGCTCGTCTCGACGCGCCTGACGCGGTACAAGGACGCCGACGAGAGCAGCATGACGAGCGTCGTGATCGACACCAGCGGAGGACTGGACGATGAAGCCCTCGAGGCTGCGGCCATCGCCAGCCTAGACCTCGACCACGAGATCCTCGTGGTCGGTGATGAGGCGGCGATCACCGAGAAGCTGCAGGCGATCGCGCACGACGCCGAGCGCCTTCGGGTGCTCCACGCTGAGACCCGCGTCGAGCACGGCATGGACATGCCGACGATGCTCAGCCGGCTCCCACGCTCGAGCGTCGCGATCGGCCTCGACTGGGTCGCGAAGATCCCCGACAGCGTGTTCGTCTCGGCCGCCCCGCCCTCGGCGATCGTCTACCAGGCCCTGCGCGCGCTTCCACGCGTGAAGTCGGTCAGCCGGGCCGCGCTCGCGGCCGTGTACCCGACCCTGCACCACCGCGGCCCCAACGACGACCCCTTCGCGCTGCTGCTCGATGTCGGCGCGACGGCGCAGTGCACCAGCGATCACCTGGTGACCTTCGCCGCCGTGGGCGCCGCCTACGCCTCCAAGATCTCGGGCGTCGAGCGCCCGCGCGTGGCCCTGCTGACCAACGGCCCCGACACGACCAACGCGCCCCCTGCGGTCCGCGACGCCGACCGCCGGCTGCTGAGGGCAGAAGCGGAGTTTGAGTACGTCGGCTCGCTGCGCGGCGATCAAGTGATGCTGGGCGAGGCCGACGTGATCGTCACCGACGGCTTCACCGGGGACATCCTCGTGCGCACGCTCGAGGGTATCGCCACGACGGGCGAGGCGCTGCTCAAGCGCGCCCAGCAGCGGTTTCAGTGGCGCCTGGGGATGTCGATGCTCGGCGAGGGGATCGACGCGCTGCGCGAGTTCACCAACTGGGAGAACTACGGCGGCGCGCCGCTGCTCGGCGTGAACAGGCCGGTGATCATCACGCAGAGTAACTCGGGGCGGCGCGCGTTCCTCAACGCGATCCGGCTCGGCGCCAAGATGCTGCGGCTCGACGTGATCGACGCCGTCGCGCAGGGCGTCGCCGGCCTGCGCGAATTCGAGGCCCGGGCCCGCGCGCCGCGACCGGCCACCATTCGAGGGCGCGAGGATGACTCGTAAGCATGGAAAATCGAAGAGCGCCCGGCGAGCGCGCGGGTGGTGGCACTTCAGCGAGCGCCTGAGCCGTCGCGGCGGGCGCTCACGCGCGCGCGCGAGCGATCCGGAGGCTGCCTCAGAGAGCATGTCCGAGGACGCGCCGGTCGAGGCCGTGGTCGACGCCTCCGTCGACGCGCAGGAGGACGTCGTGGCGGTGGCCGCCGAGCTGCGCCCGGACGAGGACGGCGCGCGCGAGGACGGCGCTGCGGACGGCGACGCGAAGGATGACGAGACCACGATCGACGACGAGGTCGACGCCGACGCCGACGCCGAGGAGGAAGCCAAGGGCGACGACGAGGAAGAGGAAGAGGACGAGGAGGAGCTGCCGCAGCGCCTGTTCCACATGCGCTGGGACCTCGACAAGACCTACCTGATGACCGAGTTCGACTCGCTGAAGGATCTGTACAAGACCTTCATGCAGCGCGCCGAGGACAAGGTCGGGATCGCCGGCGCGCGCGAGCTGCTGCAGCAGCTGATGCGACCGCAGGACGAGGTGCGGCGCCGCGTGACCTTCATCAGCGGCTCCCCCAAGCAGATGCGCAAGACCCTCGAGCGCAAGCTGAACCTCGACGGCATCAAGCCCGATGTCTTCATCCTCAAGCCCAACCTCTCGAACCTGCTGCGCGGCCGGTTTCGCGCGGTGCGGGGGCAGGTCGGCTACAAGCTCAAGGCGCTGCTGCACAGCCACATGCTCGCGGTCGAGGTCGACGAGTACCTGTTCGGCGACGACTCGGAGCAGGACGCGTTCATCTACAGCCTCTACGCGGACATCCTGGGCGGCAGGGTCGACGCCACCGCGCTGCTCGCGATCCTCACCGCGTGCCGGATCTACCGCAGCGACATCACCGAGCTCATGGCGCTGCACAGCCGGCTGTACAACTCGGGCGACGTGGTGCGGCGGATCTTCATCCACCTCGAGGCTCGCTCGCCGCTCGGTCGCTTCAAGCCCTACGGCGCGCGCGTGGTCGCCATCTACAACTACTTCCAGGCGGCGCTGCTGCTGTTCGAGGCCAGCATCCTGAGCGCCTCGGGCCTGCTCGCGGTCGTCGACGCCATGGAGAAGATGGGCTACACGCCGACGCGGCTGGCCAACTCGCTCCAAGATCTGCTGCGCCGGGGTGTGCTCAAGGTCTCGACCGTGCGGCGCGTCAGCGAGTCGCTGGCGACGCATCAGCTGCACGGCCACGCGACCCGGTTCACGCGCCGCTTCGAGGCGGTCGTGGCCGAGCTGCACAACGAGAAGCCGCGCACGCCGCCGCCGACGGTCGAGGAGGTCAACTACCTCGGGCTGTACCACGCGGCGCGATTTCGACGGCAGCGCTACAGCCTGCTCAACACGGGGATCCGCATCCTCGACTAGCGAGGCGCGGGTTCACGCGCCGGTGCTCTCCGGGAGAACGACGCGCGCGCGCAGTTCGTCGTCAACACAAGATCGCGCCTGGTTCTCGGTTGTAATCACCCCCGCCGACGTTGTCGAATAGGTGAGATGCATCGCCGACTCGCTACGCTCGCCTCGCTGTTCTCCATCCCGCTGCTCGTCGGCCTGCTCGCCGGCGCCTGCGCGCCGGCCCCCGGGAGCGGGCCGTGCCGGCTCGATCCGCTGTGCGGCGGCGGCGGTATCGGGGCGTTCTGCGATCGCCACGCGGACTGCGTCGACGGCTACTGCTGCGACAGCGACCACTGCGACGGCGGGATGTGCTCGCTGCCCTGCGACAGCGACGTCGACTGCCCGGTCAACATGCTGTGCGAGCACGACACTTGCTTCTATATCTGCGACAGCGACCGCGACTGCGCAGCCGGGCAGGAGTGTAAACACGGCAACACGGTCTGTGAGTGGGACTAGCCGGAACGCTCGAGCGTTTCCGCCCTGCGCACGCTTCGCGCGGCGGATCCCCCACGCCGACGTCCGCGTCTAGTGAGGGTTGAAGCGGGCGCCGGGTCACCCGCGGGCGCGGTGCGCACGGCCGGTTTATGCTCAAGAGCAGGAGGCTGCTGGGCCTCCCACGGGCATCAGTGTCGAGGCTGACCACCAACCCCCACGCCGACGGACGGTTCCTCGTCCGCAAGAAGCTCGGCGCCGGGAGCATGGGGATCGTCTACGAGGCGGTCGACCGAGAGCGCGACGAGGTGGTCGCGCTCAAGACGTTGATCAACTCGGAGGCCGCGGACCTGTACCGCTTCAAGCAGGAGTTCCGCACCCTCGCCGACATCCACCACCCCAACCTCGTCAACCTCCACGAGCTGTTCGCCGAGGAGGACCGCTGCTACTTCACGATGGAGCGGATCCGGGGCGTCAATTTCTTGGAGTACGTCCGCCCCAAGCAGGCCGCGATCGAGGCCGCCGCGACGCTCGCGGGGGTCACGACGATCGAGGAGAGCGAGGTCGACGGCGTCATCGTGGACGCGGAGGGCGAGGCGGACCCGGCGCGAGCGCCCCGCGAGGGGGCGACGCGCGCCAGGGAGACGCCGCAGATCGGGCGCCTGCGGGTCGCGCTGCGCGGGCTGGCGGAGGGCGTCGCGTACCTGCACGCGGCGGGCAAGGTCCACCGCGATCTGAAGCCCTCCAACGTGATGGTCGAGGACACCGGCCGCGTCGTGATCCTCGACTTCGGGCTGGCCGCGGACCTCAGCCAGAACCGCGCGCTCGAGGGCGACGGCCTGCACGGGACCGCCGCCTATATGGCGCCCGAGCAAGCCGAGTACAACAGCGCGACGCCGGCCAGCGATTGGTACGCGGTCGGCGTCATGCTGTACGAGGCGCTGACGGGTCAACGACCCCACACCGGCACGGTCCTGCACGTGCTGATGGACAAGCGCAAGATCGACCCCACGCCGCCGCAGTCCGTGGTGACCGGCCTCCCCGATGATCTGTGCGATCTGTGCATGGCGCTGCTGGCCCGCGATCCGGCGAGCCGCCCGGAGGGCCCGGCGATCCTCGAGCGCCTCGGCGCGCGCGCCGACACCCACGAGCTCGCGGCCCACAGCCCGGCGCCGACCCGTCTGATCGGGCGCGAGACGGAGCTGGCCCAGCTGGCGGCGGCGTTCGCCCGGGTCGAGCCGACCTCGCCCGTCTCGGTGTACGTGCACGGGGTCTCCGGGGTCGGCAAGAGCGCGCTCGTCCGCGCGTTCTTGCGGGAGGTCGAGCGCGCGGCGCTGCGCGAGCACCCCGGCGATCCCGACGCGGCGCCGCTGATCTTCCGCGGTCGCTGCCACGTGCGCGAGTCGGTCCCGTACAAGGCGCTCGACGGCATCATCGACGGCTTGAGCCGCTTCTTGCTCGCGCGCGCCGGCGGCGACGCGCGCGTGTACCTGCCGCGCGAGCTGTGGGCCTTGAGCCGCCTGTTCCCGGTCATGCGCACGGCCTTCGACGCCCTCGGCGCCCACATCCCCATCGCCCAGACCGCGGGCGCGCGGGGCGGCCCGCCGACGGACCAAGTCGAGCTGCGGCGCCGGGCCTTCTCCGCGCTCCGCGAGCTTTTGGGGCGCCTCGCCGCGCGCCATCGCGTGATCCTGTGGATCGACGATCTGCAGTGGGCGGACGCCGACAGCGCGCTCCTGCTCGATGAGCTCCTGCGCCAGCCCTCGCCGCCGGGCGTCTTGCTGCTCGCCAGCCTGCGACGCGCCGAGAGCGAGGACTCGCCCCTGGTCCGCGACGTGCTCAAGCGCATGACCCAGCGCGAGCACGAGTCCATCGAGCTCGCGCCGCTGACCCTGACCCAGACCCGCGAGCTGGCGATCGAGCTGCTGGGGGGCACGACGCTGGCGCAGGCGCGCGCGCGGCATCTCGACGCGATCGTGCAGGAGGCCGCGGGGAGCCCGTTTTTGGTCGAGCAGCTGGCGCGGCACGTGCTCAGCGGCGATGTCGTCTCGGGCCCGGGACTCAGCCTGGTCGAGATGCTCGAGTCCCAGATCGCGCGGCAGCCCGAGGGCGCGCGCGAGCTGATGGACACGCTCGCGGTCGCGGCCCGCCCGGTGCAGCACGACATCGCCACCCACGCGGCCAAGATCCCGCGCAAGCGGGCGCGCGGCCTGGTCAAGCGCCTGCGCGCCGCCAACCTGCTCCGGCTGAGCGCGGGCAGCGAGGATCTGGAGCTGTATCACGACCGGATCCGCGAGGCGCTCGTCGCCGACATCGCGACCTCCCGCGGGGCCTCGGCGCTGCGCAAGATCCACCGCCGACTCGCGCGCGCGCTGGTCAAGAGCCGCTCCCGCGACTACGAGCGCCTCTACGTCCACCACCGCGAGGCCGGGGACACGGTGCTCGCGGCCAGCTACGCGGCCCAGGCCGCCCGCCGCGCCACGGACGCGCTCGCCTTTGATCAGGCCGCCAACTTCTACCGCGCGGCCCTCGACCTCGCGCCGATCAAAGACTCTGAGATCCTCGACCACCGCACCCTCGAGCGCGGGCTCGGCGACGCGCTCGCCAACGCCGGGCGCTGCCGCGAGGCCGCCCTCGCCTACCTGCGCACCGCCGTGCTCGTGCTCCCGACCGAGGCCCTCGAGCTGCGGCGGATGGCCGCGCAGCAGCTGCTGATCAGCGGTCACGTGGACGAGGGCCGCGCGGTCCTGGACGAGGTCCTCGCCGAGATCGGGCTCAAGCTCGCGCACTCGCCCCGCCGCGCGCTGCTCTCGCTGATGGCCCACCGCCTGCGCCTGCGCCTGCGCGGGACTTCCTTCAGCGAGCGCAGCCTCGACCAGATCCCGGCCGACGTGCTGTTCAAGATCGACGTCTGTTGGGCGGTCTCGACCGGCCTCGGCATGATCGACAGCGTGCGCGCGGCCGACTTCCAGACCCGCGGCCTGCTGCTGGCGCTCGACGCCGGCGACCCGCTCCGGATCTCGCTGGCGGAGAGCATGGAGGCCGCGTTCGTCGCCAGCGCCGGCGCGAGCCAGCGCTCGCAGGCGGCCGAGCTCGCCCGTGACGCGCTCGCGCTCGCCAACCGCGTCAACAACCCGCAGGCGGTGGCCCTGGCCACGATGACCGTCGGCGCCTGCGCCTACATGGTCGGCGAGTGGCGACGCGCCGCCGCCCGCTGCCACGAGGCCGACGTCATGCTCGGCCGGATGTGCACCGGGGTCCCCTGGCAGACCGCGACCACGCGCCGATTCTGGATGAGCGCGCTCTTGCGGCTCGGCGAGTACAGCGAGCTGGCGCGCTGCCTCCCCGAGTTCCTCCGCGACGCCAGCGATCGCGGCAACCTCTACGCCTCGACCGACTTCCGCGGCCGGCTCAACCTGCTCTGGCTCGTCCAGGGCGACCCGGCCGGCGCGCGCGCCGACCTCGAGGACGTGATGTCCCACTGGTCCTCGAGCGGCTGGCACGTACAGCACTGGAACGCGCTGCACGCCAGGGTCCAGATCGATCTCTACGAGGGCGACCCGGCGGCCGCGCTCGCGCGACTCGAGGACAACTGGGGCCACATCAGCCGCTCGCTGGTGCTGCGCGTCGAGGTCATCAAGATCGACGCGCTCGAGAGCCGCGCGCGCGCCCGCCTCGCGCGCATCGCCCGAGCGCCCCCCCCGCAGACCAGCGACCGCGCGGAGCTGCGCAAACGCGAGCGAGACCTGCGCGCGATCGAGCGCGACATCGCGAGCCTAGAGTCCCTGCGCGTGGCCTGGGCCGAGCCCCACGTCGCCGCGCTGCGGGCGGGCCTGGCCGAAGCGCGAGGAGAGCGCTCCGAAGCGCTCGCCGGTCTGCGCTCGGCGATCGGCGGCTATGAGCTGGTCGAGATGCTCGGCCTGGCCAACGCCGCGCGGCGCCAGCTCGGCCTGCTGCTCGACGACAGCACCGGGCGCACGCTGGTCGAGCAGGCCGACGCGTGGATGCGCTCGCAGGGGGTCCGCGACCCGGCCCGGTTCGCCCGCACCTTCGTCACCGGCTTCGCGCCGCAGAGCGCGGTCACTCACACGGGCGAGCCGGCGATGTAGGCGGGCGCTCGCGGCGAGACGGCGGATGAGGACGCGGCGGCGTTCTCACGGGCCCAGGAGCCAAACGCGGGGCTGACGCGTGCTTGGAATTTTAGATCGTGGGGCATATACGGTACGTATTCCGCGTTCTTGACGCGGGCGCCGTGGTCGCGCCGCCCCTCGCCGACTCCGTGCCTACGTCTCCGCGACCCAGCGCATGCTGTTCCCGACGTTCGACTTCTTCCTGTTTGCCATCCCGGTGATCGTCGGGTTTTGGGCGATCGCGGACAGGCCCGTGGCGCGGGTCCTGTTTTTGACCGTCGCCAGCTACTTCTTCTACATGGCGGGGCCGAAGACGACCCCGCCGCCGGCGCCGGCCTACTTCGCGGCGCTGCTGGTGGTCTCGACCGTGCTCGACTTCGTGTGCGGCCGCGAGATCCACAAGCTCGAGGAGGACTACCAGTCGGAGGACGACGATCGCGTCGCCGCCGCCCGGCGCAAGCGCAACCTCTGGCTCGCGCTGAGCCTCGTCGGCAACCTCGGCCTGCTCGGCTACTTCAAGTACGCGAACTTCTTCCTGTCGGCCTTCGCCGACATGGCGGGCGCGCTCGGGATCCCCTTCGAGGCCTACCACTTCGACGTGGTGCTGCCGCTCGGGATCAGCTTCTACACCTTCCAGAGCCTCAGCTACACCATCGACATCTGGCGCGGGCGCATGGAGCCCGAGACCTCGCTGCGCCGCTTCGCGCTGTTCGTCGCGTTCTTCCCCCAGCTGGTCGCCGGGCCGATCGTCCGCGCCAAGCAGTTTTTGCCGCAGCTGCGCGAGGGGCCCCGGTTCTCGCGCGAGAACATCGAGACCGGCGCGTTCCGGGTCTGCAAGGGCCTGGTCAAGAAAGTCGTGCTCGGCGACTTCATCGCCGTTCACCTCACCGACCGGATCTTCGACAACCCCGACGCCTTCACCTCGCCCGAGCTGCTGATCGCGCTGTACTCGTACACGCTGCAGATCTACGCCGACTTCTCGGGCTACTCGGACATAGCGATCGGCCTCGGGCTCATGCTCGGCTTCCGCCTGCCCGAGAACTTCGACCGCCCCTACCAGTCGCGCGACATCGCCGAGTACTGGCGGCGCTGGCACATGACGCTGTCGTCGTGGCTGCGCGACTACCTGTTCTTCCAGCTGCTCGCGCGCTTCGGCGCCCGCGGCGGCTACTGGGCGCTGTGGCTGACGATGTTCCTCGTCGGCATGTGGCACGGCGCGAGCTGGAACTTCGTCATCTACGCCAACCTCCACGCCGGCGCCGTCGTCTTCAACCGCTGGAACCGTCTGCGCAAGCCCTCGGGCTCGGCGGTCGCCCGGGTGCTCAAGCGCATCATCGGCCTCTCGGTCACCGTCGTGATCTTCACCGGCCTCGCGCGCTACGTCCTGCAGCTGCCCGGGCCCCAGGCCGTCGGCTTCGGTGCCGCGGTCGCGGCCATCGCCTTGGTGATCATGCTGCTGCCGCTCGCGGGCCCGAAGAACAGCCGGTGGCTCGCGGCCGCGCACATCTTCCTGACCTTCCACCTGGTCGTGTTCTCGCGGATCTTCTTCCGCGCCACCGACCTCGAGACCGCGCGCAAATTCGCGGCCGGCCTCGTCAATTTTGACGGCCGCTGGATCCGCCCCGGCCTGCTCGAGCCCTGGGTCGCGGTCGCGCTGATCTTCGGCCTCATCTACCACTTCACGCCCAAGGAGTGGGTCAACAAGCACGCGCTCGCGCTGTTCCGCAGGCTGCCCGGCGTCGCGCTCGGCCTGCTGTTCATGGCCATGGCCTACTGGCTGATGAAGGTGCTCGAGGGCGCGCCGCGGGCCTTTATCTACTTCCAGTTCTGATCCAGTTCTGAGTTCACCCCCTCATGTCGAAGTCCCAGCACCAAAAGGGCCCCCAGGGGCTGCTGAACGTGCACGAGCTGATGGCCAAGCTCGATCTGGCGAAGGACGGCGCCGAGGATCTCGAGATCGAGGTCGACGAGCTCGACACGGTCGAGGCCGTCGAGCCCGTCGAGCCCGTCGAGCCCGTCGAGGTCGACGAGCCCGTCGAGGTCGAGTCGGTCGAGGTCGAGGTCGAGTCGGTCGAGGTCGAGTCGGTCGATGAGCTCGAGGTCGACGAGCCGCCCGCGGACCCCCCCGCAGTGGTGGCCAAGTCCACCGACGAGGCGGTGCCGGCGGAGGGACCGACAGCGCGAGGCGACGAGGACGAGGACGAAGAAGAAGACGAAGACGACGACGACGAAGACGACGACGAATACGAAGACGACGACGAGGAAGAGGAAGAAGACGACGACGACGACGAGGACAAGGTCCGCTGGCAGACCACCGGCAGCGTCGGGCCCGCGATGATCGTCGCCGCGCTCTCGCTGATCGCCGTCTACGCCGTCCCGGCCCTGGAGTTCGCGCGTCCGCTCAAGCCCGACGACCCGGTCCCGTTCTGGAACCTGATCGGTCGCCCTTTCGATCAGGAGCTCGCCGCGGAGGAACAGGAGCGCAACGACGAGCTCGAGGACTTCACCCAAGAAGTCCTCGCCGCCGACGATCCGCCCCCGCCCAAGCCCAAGGTCAAACAGCCCGTGCGCGTCGTCCAAGAGGTCGACGCGAAGGTCCCCGAGTACGAGCCGCAGCCCGGCGACGAGAAGCCCGCCGTCCAGGCCCTCGAGCTGTTTCGCGGCGACGAGCTCGATCGCTTCTACGGCGCGCTCGCCCGCAGCGACGCGTCGCTGGAGGGCGCGATCACGCGGGTCGTCCACTGGGGCGACTCGGCGATCGGCATCGACGGCATCCCGGGCGCGATCCGCCGGCGCATGCAGACGCGCTTCGGCGACAGCGGCCACGGCTTCCACGCGATCGCGCAGCCCAACACCTCGTACCGGCACCGCGAGGTCGAGTTCCGCGAGAACAAGAAGTGGGGCAACTGCTTCATCATCTTCAAGTGTCGCGAGGACGGCCGCTACGGGCTCGGGGGCGTGACCTCGCGCTCGATCGGCGGCGCCCAGAGCTCGTTCGCGCCCAGCCAGAAGCACAGCTCCGGGCTCGTCTCCAAATTCGAGCTCTGGTACGCGGCCCAGCCCGCCGGCGGCCAGCTCCGCGTGCGCGTCGACAAGGGCGAGAAGCAGTACATCAAGACCGCGAACTCCAGCTTCGAAGACCGCTGGGAGACCTTCGAAGTCGAGGACGGCTACCACGAGCTCGAGGTCCGCGCCGCCGGCGGCGGGAAGGTGCGCGTCTACGGCGTGACCATGGAGCGTGAGGTCCCTGGCGTCGTTTGGGACAGCTTGGCGCTGGTCGGCGCGTTCACCAAGCGCCTCGGCGAGCTCGACGAGGACCACCTGCGCGGGCAGCTGAGCCGCCGCCAGGCTGACCTCGCGGTCTTCACCTTCGGCGGCAACGACATGATCCGCAAGATCTCGATGCAGACCTACATCGACGAGTACCGCGCGGTCGTGCAGAAGGTCCGGCGCGCGCGCCCAGCGATGGACTGCTTGGTGATGGCGCCCCTCGACCACGGCGAGCGCAAGGGCGCCCGGATCGTGTCCCGCGACGTGGTGCCGAGGATGGTCGAGGCGCAGCGGCAGGTCGCCGAGGCCGAGGGCTGCGCGTTCTTTGACACCTTCCAGGCGATGGGCGGCGAGGGCTCCGCCGGGCGCTGGTACAAGCGCTCGCCTCGGCTGATCGGCGGCGACCTCTCGCACGCGACCTCAAAGGGGCACCAAGTCATCGGCGAGCTGGTCTACCGCGCGCTCTTGCGCGGCTACGTCGACTTCCGCGAGCGCACCGACGGCACCGACGCGGCGCCCCCGGCGAAGCCGCCCGAGCCCGAGCCGACGGCGCCCGATGAGGAGGCCGCGGTCAAGCCGACCGACGAGGCCGCGGGCGAGCTGACCGACGAGGCAGGTGACGAGGCCGCGGACGAGCCGACCGATGAGGCAGGTGACGCCGCGGACGAGTTGACCGACGAGACAGGTGACGAGGCTCGCGACGAGCTGACCGATGAGGCAGATTCCGACGACGCGCGCGACGGCCCCGAGGAGCCCGCCGCCGACGAGGACGCCGAGGACTCGGAGCCGCCCGCCGCCGAGGACCCGGGCGTCGCGGCCCAGGCCGCCGAGGACCCCCCGACCACGCCGGCCGAGGACCCCGAGGCCTCGGCCGACGAAGACAACAGCTGAGCGACCACGAACGCACGAGCGACGAGCGAGCACGATGCCGAAGCAAGAGCGCGATTCATCCTGTCTGGCCCTGCACGCCGGCTTCTTGCGCGCCGCCGCGGCGCACCCCGATCGCCCGGCCCTCGAGGTCGACGGCGCCCCGCTGAGCTACGCCGCGCTGCGCGAGTACAGCCAGCGGATCGCCGCGACGCTGGTCGCCCACCGCGGCGGCTTCCCCCCCGACGCCCCGCCGCTGACCTGCGTGCTCGGCCAGCGCACCGCCGCCGGCTTCGCGGGGATCCTCGGCGCGCTGTGCTCCGGTCACGGCTACGTCCCGATGCTCCCGAGCTACCCGGCCGCGCGACTCCGCGTGATGCTCGAGCGCTCGCGCGCGCGGACGCTGATCGTCGACGCCGGCGCCCGCCGGGTGCTGCCGCAGCTGCTCGAGCAGGCGCCCTGGCCGCTGGTGGTGCTGTGCCTCGACGAGCGCCTCCGCGCCCAGCTCGCGGACGACGCCTTCCCCCAGCACACGCTCCTCGGGCCCGATGACCTCGAGCCCGCGCGGGCGTGGGTCGAGCCGCAGGTCGGCCCCGACGACATCGCCTACCTGCTGTTCACCTCCGGCAGCACCGGGCAGCCCAAGGGCGTGATGGTCGCCCACCGCAACATCCGCCGGTTCCTCGACGTCGTGATCGAGCGCTACGAATTGACCGAGCAGGACCGCTTCTCGCACCTGTTCGAAGTCACCTTCGATCTCTCGCTCTTCGATATGTTCGCGGCCTGGACGGTCGGCGGCTGCCTGTGCTGCCCCGACATGCGCCAGCGCATGCTCCCGGCGCGCTACGTCGTCGACTCCCGCCTCAGCGTGTGGTTCTCGGTGCCCTCGACCGCGCTGCTCATGAAGGAGACGCGCACGCTGGAGGAGGGCGGCTTTTTGGGCCTGCGGGTCTCGCTGTTCTGCGGCGAGGCGCTGACCGTGCCGGTCGCCGAGGCCTGGGCGCGCGCCGCCCCCAACGCGCGCCTCGAGAACATCTACGGGCCCACCGAGGTCACGCTGGCCTGCACCACCTACCCGTTCACGGCCGAGGTCGCGACGGTCGTCGCCGGCGACGTGGTCCCCATCGGTGAGCCGTTCCCGGGCATGCGCGCGACGATCGTCGACCCCGAGACGCTGCTCGAGGTCCCCCCGGGCGAGACCGGCGAGCTGCTGATGTCGGGCCCCCAGGTCGCGCTCGGCTACTGGGGCGACGAGGCGCGCACCCGCGCCTCATTCACCCAGATACCGGGCGAATCCGCGATCTTCTACCGCACCGGCGACCGCGTGCGCCGGCCGGCCCGCGCCGGCGACCCGATCGAGTTCCTCGGGCGTCTCGACCAACAGATCAAGATCCGCGGCTACCGGGTCGAGCTCGGCGAGGTCGAGGCGACGCTCCGGCGCGAGGCCGGCGTCGACACGGCGATCGCGATCGGCTGGCCGCCCACGGCCAGCGGCGGCGCCGAGGGCATCGTCGCCTTCCTCGACGACGACTCGGTCGACACGGCCGCGCTGCTGCGAACGCTCGGCCAGCACCTGCCCCGCTACATGGTCCCCAAGCAAGTACGCGTGATCGACGCGTTCCCGCTCAACACCAACGGCAAGATCGACCGCAACGCCCTGAAGGCTACGCTACAGTGACGCCCGCTCATGGCGCTCACGAAACTCGAACTCAAGGGCTTCCTCGCGAAGCACGCGCACGCTGACCTCGACAGCCTCGGCGACGACGCGGAGCTGTTCTCGAGCGGCGTCATCGACTCCTTCGCGATGGTCGAGCTGCTGATGTTCCTTGAAAAATACACCGGCACGCGCCTCGGGCCGGAGGACATCAACCTCGACTACCTCGACACGGTCAACGGGATCCTCCGCTTCGTCGAGGCGAAGCGGGCCAAGACCAAGAAGAAGAAAAAGAAGAAGAAGCTATGAGCGGCAGCGCTGATCCAGCCCCCGGGATCGTGATCCTCGGCGCGCCGCGCTCGGGGACCACCCTGCTGCGCCGGCTGCTGAACGCGCACCCCAACATCGCCTGCCCGCCCGAGACCTTCCTGCTCGGCGGCGCCGCCCGCTTCCTGCACGAGGAGCGCTTCGCCCACGGCCTGCGCATCGGCGTGCTGCTGGGCCTCGGCTACGCCGGCTTCGACGAGGATGAGGTGCTCACGCGCCTGCGCGAGTTCGCGTTCGGCTTCCTCCGCGACCACGCGCGCGCCCAGGGCAAGCCGCGCTGGGCCGAGAAGACCGCCTTCAACGCCTTCCACGTGCCCGCGATCCGCCGCCTGTGCCAGGGCCACGTGCGCTTCATCTGCATCCACCGGCACGGCCTCGACGTCGTGCCGAGCCTCGGCGAGCTGGTCCAAAAGACCGGCGGCTACGTCGACGAGCTGCACGCCTACATCCGCCGCTACCCCGAGCCCTACGAGGCCTACGCGCGCGCCTGGATCGACATCGCCGCCGCGCTCAAGGAGCTCGCGGACGAGGACGAGCTCGCGCTCGAGATCACCTACGAGCAGCTCACCCAGGACCCCGAGGCGACCCTGCGGCGCGTGCTCGACTTCGTCGAGGAGCCCTGGGACGACGGCCTGATCGCGCGCGCGCTCGGGGACGACTCCGGCGTCGGCTTCGGCGACTGGAAGACCTACGGCCGCGCGACCATCGACCGCTCCAGCGTCGAGCGCTGGCGCGCGCTCCCCCTGCCCGTGCGCAGCACGCTCGCGCGGCTGTGTAACCCCACCCTGGAGCGCCTGGGGTACGAGCCCGTGCCGATCATCGAGCCGCGGGCCGGCGAGAGCGAGGACGACGCCCGTCGACGATACGAGTTCGGCCTGATGCTCCAGCGCATGAAGCGTGAGAAGGCCGCCCGGGAGTCTTCAGACTGAACCACGGGGCGCCCCGTGAGGAGTCGCTGCTGATGAAGATGGCGAAGCAACTGATCCCGTCCCTGCTCGTCTGCGCGCTCGCGGGCGCGTGCTCCCAATCCGGCGACGCGAGCAAGGGCCCCAACTCGGGCTCCGGCGCGACGCCGCCCCCCAGCGGAGCGAGCGCGGCGACCGAGACGGACGCGCCCGCGCTCGCCGCCGCGACGCCAGCCCCCGCGCCGACGCCAGCGGTCGAGCCCGCGCCCGCGCCCGAGCCCGAGCCGGCGAAGCCCGCCTGGCAGCCGCGCGAGGAGGACAAGATCACCCCGCATCAGCCGCTCGAGTTCATCGAGACCATGGCGCCCTTCTTCGATCGCCTCGCGGTCATCGACGACGCGCTCGCCGACGGCGGCAAGCCCGACAAGCCGATCGTCCGCGTCGTCCACCTCGGCGCGTCGATGATCGGCAACGACGACCTGCCCGGGATCCTGCGCGAGAAGTTCCAGACCCGCTTCGGTGACGGCGGCGCCGGCCTGGTGCTGCTGCAGCGCTACATGCCCAACTACATCCACCGCTGGGTCAAGCTCAACGCCAGCGGCTGGGACCACTGCTACATCGCCTACCTGTGCAAGAAGGACGGCCACTACGGCCTCGGCGGCACGACTTTTTGGTCCACGGGCGGCGCGCGCACGGTCATCGAGACGCGCAAGCACGAGCTCGGCGACGAGGTCTCGCGCTTCGAGTTCTGGTACGCGGAGCAGCCGCGCGGCGGCAAGGTCTCGCTGCGGGTCGACAAAGAGGAGCCGGTGGTCCTCGAGACCAAGGCCGACGAGCTCGCCGACCGCTACCACGAGATCGACGTCGAGCAGGGCCCGCACAAGATCGAGGTCAAGGCCAAGGGCGGCGGCAAGACCCGGGCCTACGGCGTCGTGCTCGAGACCGACGGCCCCGGCCTGGTCTGGGATCAGTTCAGCATGCTGGGCTCGTTCACCAAGCGCCTGCTGGGCCTGGATCCCGATCACATCGCGGGCCAGATCAAGCACCGCGACCCCGACCTGATCGCCTTCACCTACGGGGGCAACGACCTGCGCCGCGTCGCCAACAAGAAGCTGACGGGCGAGGAGTACAAAGACGAGTACGTTCAGGTGATCGAGCGCGTGCGCGCGGGCAAGCCCGAGGCGGCCTGCCTGATCATCGGCATCACCGACCGCGGCAAGTCGCTGACCTTCACGATCCTGCCCGAGCACGTCGAGACCATCGTCGAGGCCCAGCGCGCCGCCGCCAAGCAGACGGGCTGCGCGTTCTTCGACACCTACAAGGCGATGGGCGGCGCGGGCAGCCTGAAGAAGTGGCTGCGCAAGAAGCCGCCGCTTGCGGCGGGCGACCTCAAGCACCTCAACCACCGCGGCCGGATCGTGTTCGGCGGCTGGGTCTACGACGCCATCATCGCCGGATACGTCGCGCACCGCAGCTCTCCGTGAGCCCTGGGACACGCGAGGCTCTAGCCCTGTGCCGCGAACCGGCAGTCGAGCTCACGCGCTCTCGTCGGGCACGAACTGAAACACGCGCTCGATCGAGACGCCGAACACCGCCGCGATCCGAAACGCGACCTCCAGCGACGGCGAGTACTTGTTGCCTTCGATGGCGTTGACGGTCTGCCGCGTGACGCCGATCTTCGCGGCGAGCGCCTGCTGGGTCATCTCGTTATGTTCGAAGCGCAGGCGCCGAATCTGGTTGCGAAGCGGCGGTCTCCGTCGGGCCACGAGTCACATCCCTCGCCGGTAGAACACCAGCTGCAGGGTCGCCTTCACGACCTCCGAGAGCAGCAGCGAGAGCAGCAGCAGGTGCGCTGTCCATACGTTGTCGACGCCCAGCACCATCGCGGTGATGGCCATCAACACGCCCACGCCGACGATCCATGAAGAGCTGCTCTCCGCTCGCCACCCGAACAGTCGATCGCGCTCGTCGGCGGGCTCGGGACGACCGACGATCGCGGCGACGATGCTCGCGGCCGCCATCGACGCGACGAGCAACACGACCGTGATCGCGAACAGCGGCACGTAGGCCACGAGCTGGGTGACGCCGGCCTGCAACATGAAGCCCGCGACCACGAAGTAGGCGCCGAGCACAACGAGCAGGGAAACGAGCGTGATCCACACGACGCGCTCTTGAAACGACGAGTTCACGATCGCCCGCCCCTTTGCGCGATGGAAAACATTTTTGACACGAGGTCAACATTAGTTGACCTCGACTCCGTGTCAAACATTTTTGACCAAACACCGCAAATCAACGTTTATTCGGCCTAAACGTGGCTATCTTCAAGGCGCGAGCGCCGTCTCCGGTATCCTGGGCGCCACGCTCGCGCAATCGCGCGCACCAAGAGAGAACAACCCTCGATGCGAGACAACGACCTCCTGCCAGCCCACTGGGAGCCCCGCCTCGGCCACGTCACGCTCTCGCCCCCCGGACCGGTCGTCGCCGGCACCGTCGGCGAGTGGACCCTTACCTACACGGTCGGCAGCTACGGCATCGACGAGGGCGGCACCATCAAGCTCGCCAAGCGCTTCGCCGGCGACTGGGAGCGCCCGCAGTTCGACGACCCCAGCGCGCCCGCCTACACCACCGTGACCACCACCGGCGCCGCCAGCCTGCGCGCGCGCTACGACCCCAAGGCCCACGTTCGCCCGTGGATGAAGTGCCTCGTCATCGACGTCTACGACGGCTGCCTCGCGCCCGGTGACACGGTCACCATCACGCTCGGCGATCGCAGCCACGGCTCGCCGGGGATCCGCGCGCAGTCCTTCCTCGAGACCGCACACGAGTTCCGCTTCCTCGTCGACCCGACCAACGCGTGCCTCGTCCGCCGCCTGCCCTCGTCCCCCGTGATCTCCATCATCGCCGGCGAGCCCGTCGGCCTGGTGGTGCTCACGCCGACCCAGGCGACCGTCGGCGAAGCCGTCGAGATCTTCGTCAAGGGCGAAGACCGCTGGGGCAACCCCACCCCGGCCCCCGAGGGCGTCGCGCTGACGTGGGAGGGCGACGCCGCCGCGCGGATCGAGGGCCAACGCCTGCGCGTCGACGGATCCGGCAGCGGGCGCGTCGTCGCGACCTGGAGCGGCGAGCGCTACCTCGGGAACCCGACCACCGCGACGGCCGCGGCCGACAAGCCGCGCTACGGCGCGTTCTGGGCGGACCTGCACGCGCAGTCCGACGCCACCGTCGGCACCGGCACCGAGCGCGAGTACTTCCGCTTCGGCCGCGACTGGGCCCACCTCGACGTCATGTCGCACCAGGGCAACGACTTCCAGATGACCGACGACGACTGGCGCCGGCTCAACGAGGTCACCCGCGAGTTCCACGCGGACGGCCGCTTCGTCGTCCTGCCCGGCTACGAGTGGTCCGCGAACACGGCCGCGGGAGGTGACCGAAACGTCATGTACCTCGAGGAGGGCATGCCGATCCTGCGCTCGAGCCACTGGCAGACCATCGAGGTCCCCGAGGACGACACGAGCCCCGCGCACCCGGCCAGCGCGCTCGTCGACAAGCTGCGCGCGCGCGTCGATCTCGAGAAGGTCGTCGTCGCCGCCCACTGCGGCGGGCGCTACGCCGACATCCGCGCCTACTTCGACGACGAGGTCGAGACGCTCGTCGAGGTCTGCTCGTGCTGGGGCGTGTTCGAGTGGCTGCTGTGGGACGCCTTCGAAAAGGGCTACCGCGTCGGCGTGATGTGCAACAGCGACGGGCACAAGGGCCGCCCGGGCGCCGAGGGCCCGGGCGCGGGGCAGTTCGGGATCTACGGCGGCCTGACCTGCGTGCTCGCCGAGTCCCTGACGCGCGCGGCGGTCTTCGAGGCCCTGCGGACGCGCCGCTGCTACGGCACCACCGGGCCGCGCATCGACCTGCGCTTCACCGTCGACGGCGCGCCCATGGGCAGCCTGCTCGATCGTTCAGGTTCAGACGCCGTGCGCGTGCGCGCGTCGGCGCGCGGCACGGCGCCGATCGAGGCGCTGCACCTCTACCGCGGGCGCGAGATCATCGCGACCGCGCGGCCGCCCGAGTTCCGCGCGCAGGCCCCCTCGCGGCGCCTGCGGCTCGTTTGGGGCGGCGCGCGGATCCGCGGACGCGGTCGACGAGCCCGCTGGGACGGGCGCGTCGAGCTCACCGGAGGACCGATCCTGCAGGACGCGCGCACGGTCTCCTTTGACTCGCCGGCCGACGGCATCACGCGACGAGACGAGCGCGGCCTCGAGTTCCGCTCGCGGACCACGGGCGACCTCGACGGCCTCGACCTCTGGCTCGACGACGCGAGCCGCGGGCAGCTCGCGTTCCGCTCGCCGCTCGGCGAGCTCGTCATCGAGCTCGCCGAGCTCGGCGCCGAGACCCGCGTGGCCGAATTCGGCGGGCTCGATCTGCAGGTGATCGCGCGGCGCTACCCGGAGCGGCCGAGCGCGCGCTTCGTCGAGCTCGACCGCGAGCTCGCGCTCGAGGGCCTCGCCCCGGGCGAGACCGCGCCGCTCTTCGTCAAGGCGGTCCAGGTCGACGGCCACATGGCCTGGGCGAGCCCGATCTACGTGACCCTTAAGTCATAACGATCGAGCCGCTCACGAGAGCTCGGCGCCGCGCTGCATCCGCCACCAGCGCGCGAACTCGGCGAACTCCAGCAGCCCGTTCTCGTTGAGGTCGAAGGCGTCGAACTCGGCCTCGACCTCGGCGGCGGTCATCGGCAGCGCGAGCCGGCCGATGAGCTTGCGGAACTCCAGCAGATCGATCGAGCCGCTCCCGTCGGCGTCGTGATTGTCGAAGGCCCGCCGGATCTTCCACCAGCGCTCGAACGCCCTGAACTCCAAGAGCCCGCGCTCGTCGTGCTCGATCGTGTCGAAGTCGGCGTCGAGCGACGCGGCGTCACGCTCGCGGCCCAGCGCGCTCATCAGGTGGCGAAACTCGAGCTGATCGATGACGCCGCGGCGGTCGCGGTCGGTTCGATCAAACGCGCTGCGGACCTTCCACCACAGCGCGAACTCGGCGAACTCCAAGAGGCCGCCCTCGTCGCGGTCGATCGAGTTGAAGTCAGCCTCCACCGCCGCCGGCTCGCGCGCGCTGCCGAGCTCGGTCATCAGCGCGCGGAACTCGAGCAGGTCGATGGTCCCGTCCTGGTCCGCGTCGACGCGATCGAAGGCGTTGCGGACCCGCCACCACTGCGCGAACTCAAAGAAGGTCAGCAGGCCGTCCTCGTCGCCGTCGAGCGCGTCGAAGTGCGCCTCGACCTCCGAGACCGGCTTCTCGACGCCGAGGTCCGCGACGAGCTGACGAAACTCCACGAGATCGATGGTCCCGTTGTGATCGCGGTCGTAGCGACCGAAGGCGCTGCGGACCTCCCACCAGCGCGCGAACTCGAAGAAGGTGACGCGATCGTCGTCGACGCGCTCGAGCGTCTCGAGGTCGACGCCGAAGGCCGCCGACTCACGCGCGCCGCCGAGCTCCGCCACGAGTCGACGGAGCGCCGCCAGCGAGAGCGATCCGCGCTCGCCCTCATCAAACCTAGAAAAACTCGCGCGCAGTGATTCCTCGTCGACCCGCATCACGTCGAGTATCCGACACTTCCGCCGCGAGCCGCGGCGACGCGCGCGAACAAAACCGCGCGCTCGCGAATCCGCGCGCGCACGCCCGCGACGGCCAGGCCGCCGCGGGCTATCGGTTCAGCGCCGCTAGGGGCACTGCGCGCCGCACTGATCGACCGCCGCGCCCGCGCAGAGGTCATCCCACTCGTTCTCGCAGCAGAAGGGGTCGAGGGCGCAGACGCACTCGGTCAGCTCCGCGTCGTCGCAGCCCGGCGTGCCGTTGGCCTCGCAGCAGTCGCCCTCGAACATCATGCCGCCACACATACCGCACTCGAGCTGCTCGACCAGCACGGCGCACGCGTCGCTCCACTCGTTCTGGCAGCAGCCAGGCGCGACATCGCAGACGCAGCCCTCGATCTCAGGGTCGCCGCAGCCCGGCGTGCCGTTGGCCTCGCAGCAGTCGCCCTCGTTGCAGGAGCCGCAGCCGAGGAAGCCGACCAGATCCGCGCACACCTCGTTCCACTCGTTCTCGCAGCAGCCCGGCGCGACGTCGCAGACGCACATCGCTATGTCCGGATCCTCGCAGCCGGGGCCGTCGCCCGCCTCGCAGCACGGACCCGGCTCGAGCTGGCATACGCCGCAGCCGAGCATCTCGACCGAGTCAGCGCAGGCCTGCGACCAGACGTCCTCACAGCACTCCGGGCTCGACTCGCACACGCACGCGGCGACATCGGGCTGGTTGCACGCGGGCGAGCCGTTCTCGACGCAGCAGTCGCCGGCGTCCATCTCACACATGCCGCACTGCAGCATGTCGACGGCCTCGACGCACTCGGGGCCCCAGCCCTCCTCGCAGCACTGCGGCAGCGCCTCGCACACGCAGTCCGCCACCGGGTCGTCGTCGCAGCCCGGCCCCATGTGCGGCTGACAGCAGCTCTCGCCCGCGCCGCACATGCCGCAGCCGAACGAGTCGACCTCCTCGACGCACACGTCGTCCCACGCCGTCTCGCAGCAGAACGCGTCCTGCTCGCAGACGCAGGCCTCGATGTCCACGTCCTCGCAGCCGAGCCCGCCGTGCGCCTCGCAGCAGGCCCCGCCGCCGTCGGTCGTGGTCCCCTCCGTGTCCGAGTCCGTCTCGGTGCCGCCCGTGCCGTCCGTGGTCATCGACTCCGTGTCGCTCGCCGGCCCGACCGAGGTCGGCAGCCCGGTGGTCTGCGTCGTCGTCAGCGGATCCGTATCAGGCCCAAAGGTCGTGCCGACCGTGGTCGAGCCGCTCGAGGATCCGCCGGTCCCCGAGGTCGTGCCGACCGTGGTCACCGCGGTCGTCATCGTCGCGCTCCCCGCGGTCGTCTCGTCCGACTCCGTGGTCCCGTCCGAGTCGCTGGCGCCGGTCGTGCCCTCGATCAGATCGTCACCGCACGCGCCGAAGACGAGCGCGCCCGCGAACACAAGCGAAAAGAACCGAACCCTCTTAAACGCGCTCCGCATGCTTCCCCCGCCCGCCGGCTTCGTCCCCGCGAGCGCACCCATATTACATGTCTCTTCAGACACATTGTTGAGCAGCGCGATTTTTTCAGCGCGCCCCGGCTCACCGGCCTGACGCGCGACGCCGCCGCGTGAAGCAGAGCCCCCCGAGCAGCAGCGCGAGGCCGAGGCCGCGGGTACCCCCCGCGTCGCCGCGACACCCACACCCATCGTCGGTCATCCCGCTGTCAGAGTCGGTCCCGCCCCCCGTCGAGCCCCCCGCCGATCCACCGTCCGAGCTCGACCCAGCGCTCGTGCCCGCGCTGCCCCCCGCGCCCGTCGAGCCCCCGTCCCCCGTGGTACCGCCGGGCTCGCTAGTGCTCCCGTCCCCGGTCCCGTCCCCGGTGCTCCCGTCCCCGGTGCTCCCGCCGCTCGTGTCGTCGCCGGTGCTCCCCTCCCCGGTGCTCCCCGAGGTCGCCGCGCCGAACTCCAGGATCACGTCTGCGCACTGATAATAAAGATCGTTGCCGTCGCCGTAGGGCGGCTTATCCAACATCACCTGAATCACCTGGAGCGTGCAATTGTCACACTCTAGGTCCGGCAGCGTGACCTCGACCTCGTACTCGCCGCCGTCGTTGTCGGGGATGTTCTCGAGCAGGATGGTCGAGTTGTTGTCGAAGTCGGCGACAACCTGACCCAGAGGACCGCCCTCCCCCCACAGCGCGCGTCTCGTCCTCCCGACGGCGATCTCCCGAGCGCTTTCGTGGTCGAGTTGAGCACGCGGCGGCCCGCGCCGGTTCGCGGAGTCGTGCGCGCTTGTCGGCACAGGGAGGGCACTCGAGCTACGAGAGGCTGTGTCTCTATCCACCCAAACTCCGCCGAGGACCCACGAGGATAAAGGACTTCTCGAACTCCGTCGCCACTCAATCGGCAGCACGACAGCGGACGATCGACTGTTGTTGAGCGATTTGAGGATCGAGTTCGCCGCCTCTAAGTCCCCGTCGACGAGGGCGCGGCGATAACATAGATATTGAGTCTCGACGTTCTGCGGGTTCATGGCCGTCAGCTCGCGCCGATCAGCTCGCGCAGGACAGCGGACCGAGGACCGCTTCGGGTACCAGCTCGTGGATGAACGCGGCGCCTTGGGCACTTCGACCTCGATGTCTCTCGTTGGGTTATCCGGCATGGGTTTATCTCACGGCGCCATCGAGCGTGTGACCGATCTTTGCCTTGTGTCGAGCGCGGCTCAGCTCGCGCCTTTCTGCGTCTGGATCGAGAACCGAAACGAGAAGTCCTGCGCGCGGATCATGCCGTCCTTCGGGTGCCGGCCGAGGCCGTAGGCGTCGCGCGCTAAAAACGACGTCCGATAGAGCCCGATGGTCTTCGGGAACGCCCTCCGCAGCACCCCGTCGACGGCGAGACCGAGCGTCCCGGCGGCGGCGACCCCCGCGACGACCGCGGCTGCCTCGGGCCCCACCGCGATCGTCCCGAGCACGCCTAAGGCCTGCCGAAACGCGCCGTCGTTGGCGGTCTGCGCGATCAGCTCGGCTAGCTCCTTCCGCTCCCCGTCATCCCGGCTGATCCAGATCGAGAAGTCGAGAAAACGCCTCGGGGTGCCGAGGTACACGAGCAGGTTCGACAGCGCCAAGGTGTCGCCGTCATCTACGCGCGGAAAGTGATGCGTCGCGGCCCGGTACGCGCGCTTATCCGCGCCGCCGGTGACGACCAGCGTGTCGACGCGCACGTTCGTCCTAAACCACGCGCGGTTCTTATGAATCTTGATCTCGCTGAGCTGCAGCGCGAACTCATCAGCGACTGCGGAGAAGGAGTGGATCGCGGACGCCTCCACAACGCTACGCGATCGAAGCAGGGACGTCTCCTTGGCCGCGTGGTCGATCAAGAAGGACGCGCGCTGCTCGGCGAGCTTTCGCGGCACGGGGCTCACTTCGAAGTCCTGCGTCCGCACGTGGAACAGCCCACCCTGGGCGTCCCGCTCCGACGGGATATCCCGCCTCCCGCCGGTCCTGAAATGCGACATCAACCGCTCTAGCCTCGAGGGGCCCTTGTCCTCGCCGCGCGCGTTCCCCATGACCTCGACCTCGAGGGCCTCAAAGTCCTGCGGCTCGGTGGTCGTGATGACCACGAGCGATTCTCGCCGGAGGCCTTCGTCGGGGACCTTGTCGCTCCAGCTGATCGGTTGACCTTCCAGCGCGCCGTTGGACGCGCCGAAGGTATAGGTCGCGTCCCGGGTGAGGCGAATCCCCTGGGGGTTCGAATTGGTGAGCAAGGCGATCGACCCGCTCAGCCCGATATCGAAGACCGCGACGTACACGGGCGTCGGGCTGGTATTCTCGAGATCGACGTAGATATTGTCGCCGGCGTGGAGCACGTCACCCGGCCGCAGCACGACGCGCTCGCCGTCGACGACTCGTCCCAGCGTGACGCGAACGCCCTGCTCGAGGCCGTTGTTCTCGAGCTTGCGCAGCGCGTCGCCCTTGGCGAGCGCGGTCAGGAGCTGCGCGACTTGAACCGCGCCGCCGTAGCTGTTCTCGGCGGGCCACATTCGCTGCTCGCCCTCCGCGTCGCGGACCTCGAGCTTCCCGTCGCGCGCGCGAACGGTCGCCATCGGGACGCGCTCGCCCCCCTCCTCGACGATGACGACGTGCTCGTTCGACTTCAGCCGCTCCCGCAGCTGCGCGAAGCTGTCCGCGTCGCCCTGTAGCACCACAGGCCGTCGCTCGAAGGGGACGCTGATCGGGTACGCCAGCATCCCCTCGTCGACTCTCGGCTCACCCGCGCCGCGCGGGAGCAGCTCGACCAGCGAGATCGACCCCTGAACGCCCGTGACCCGCGCCTCGGCGACCATCGCGTTCTTATCAAAACCGGCGGCCGCGAGCGGCATTATCCCGTACACCGCCCCGGTCGCCGATCCCAGCAGTCGACCGCACCGCAGCGCCGGCTTGTTCTCATAAAAGAAGAACGTCACCGCGCCTGTCATGTCGACCAGGTTAAGGCCGAAAAGCTCGCGTTGGCGCGGACCCTCCACGATGGGTCTCTGCGCCGGCTGCATCGACACGACTCGCTCGCGCACGCGCATCCCGAGCGCTTGCCACGTCACGGGGACGTCCTTCGCCTCGCGGAGCGCGTCGATCAACGCGGCCGTCAGGAAGCCGCCGTACCCGCCGCCGGCGAGCGGTCCTTCATACGCAGACTGATGACGCTCACAAGCCACGAGACGCACGGCGAGGGGGTTGCTCTCCTGATGGCGGTGATGCAGCGCTCCGCGCCGCTCGAGGTACTCGACGACCCCGCGCACCCACGAGCGCTCATGCGCCTTCACGCGCTGCTGCCCGCGCGACATCAACGCGGCGTGACAGCAGTCGAGGATCGTCGTGACGTTCTCGGTCTTGTCTGTCAGCTGCGCCTGAAGCGACGAGAGGTCGTCGTCCATGAGCCCGCGGAAGCCCGAGGAGTGAATGTCCGTCGGGACGATAAACTGAAACCACGCCCGCGTAGCGTCGCCGGGGGTGTGAAACGGATTCTGAACGTAGCCGCCGTGACCTGAGTAGTAGACGACCGCGGCGTCTCCCGCCTGCGTCTCCGCGATCAGCTTCCGGTAGCCGTCGAGAATTCCTGCCTGCGTCGCGTCCCCCTCGATCCGAAGGTCGGTCGCAAAGCCCCACGCTTTGAGCGCCTCCTCGATCGCCGCGACGTCACCGTGTACTCCGGTCAACCCATCGGTTTGACTCCCAACAATCAATGCACGACGTTTCATCGTAGTTCTCTCGTTGCAGAAATGTAGCGTTCCTCGTTGGCGCGCGTTGCTAATTATCGTAGTTCCAACCCCGCGCTAGCCGATCCAAGACACCACCGCGTAATCCTTGCGCCCCGAGCGTTCAACGCGACGCGGGTACCGACTCGTGCGCCATAAACGCCCAGAAACGCTCGCTACGCCGCGATGCCGCGGTATCGCGCGCGTGACCTGTGCGACCTCACGGGTGAGGCACGCGGGCGCGCGCTATCTCCCAGCTCGGGATCAATTACACCCACTTACGCCGTCCTCTGCGCTGTACAATGCGTTCAATTCTCCGTCGAGATCGAGCGGCGCCATGCCCAATAATCACATCGCGCGACAAACTGTCGATATTCTCGCGTGGAAGCTCGACGGCATCGAGCGAGACGCCGCTGCGCTCCGCGCAGAATTCCGCCGATGGCGTGAACTCACCAGCCCCGAGCAGCCGCTCGAGGTCCACCACAGCCAAGTCAAGCGGCTGACGCACCGCCTCGAGGGCCTGCTCGACGCGGTTCAATCGACGATCTCGAAGCCCGCGGAAGCGCCTGCTTCATCGCGCGTTCAACACGTACGCGAGGCGGTCTCTGGGATCTTGAGCGTTCGCCGGATCTGGGAGTACTTCCGCGGCAAGCTCGGGCAGCGAGAGCAGCCCCGGCTCGCGGCCCGGCTCGGCGTCGCCGACGACCTCGCGTGGAGCTGTTACGAGCCGCTCCAGCGCGCCGCCAAGCGCACGGCTTCGAACGCGGCGGTCGATATCAAAGAGCCGCCGCTCGTGTATTTTAACGGCGGCGCGAGCCCCTTCGCGGTCGCTCGACACCGCGCCTTTCAACCCGACGATGTCGACCAAGAGTGGGAGAACCCGCTGTTCGGCCCGATCCTAGAAGATCTTCCGGTGCCGGTGCTCGGGCTGCCGTGGAGCCTCGCGGACCGCCTCCCCGCGCTCATGTGCCTCACGCACGAGGTCGGACACGTCGCCGAGGAAGACTTCAAGCTCAGCGACGCGGTCAAGCGCGTGATTCAAGACTGCGTCCGCGACGACCCCGACAGCTCTCGGGCTGCGGTCTGGCGAGCCTGGCGACGCGAGCTTTTCGCCGACGTCTTCGGCGCGATCGCGGGCGGGCCGTCCTTCACCTTCGCGCTCGCAACCTACCTGCTCGACGACAGCGCTCGACTGCGCGGCGAGACGCGTAGCCGCGACTTCCCGACCGACTACCCGACCGCCCATCTGCGCATGGTCATGTGTCGCGCCGTGCTCCGATCGCTGGGCCACGACGCGAGCGCGCTCGAGTCAGCGTGGCCGCTCGATCTCGATCGCGGGCACGGCCTCGATGACGAGTGGGTGACCGACGCGGTGACGATCGCCCGCCAGCTGCTCGACACCAAGCACGCCCAGCTCGACAATTTATCTCTCCACGATCTCGTCGCGTACACCGCCTTCGATCACGGCGCGGCCCTCGGCATCGGCAGGCTGCTCCGCGAGGGTAAGGACCCCGCGCCCCTGGCGACCGACGTCCGTCAGATCGTAGGCGCGGCGACGCTGCTCTACGCGACCGATCCTGCAACCTACAGCGCGCACGAGCTCGACGCGTTGCTCGTCGAGCGCTCACGCGCCGCCCGCGACCCAGGCGCGCGCTCCGGAGGCTTTCATCCCCGCGACCTCGCGCGCGAACGAGACAACGCCGCGACGCTCGCGGAGCAAGACAAGCGCGCGGGCCAGCGGCTCCTCGCGCGGCTCATGAACACAGGAGGAAAATCATGACCCTGACCATCCCTAGTCTGCTCAACAGCCTAAAAGATGGCCTCGAGACCATCACGCTCGAGGACGGGAGCAAGCGCTACATCGTCGAGGGTGATCTGCTCTTGAGCCAAACCGAGCTGTCCGCGTACGTGAGGCGGTACGTACGAGAGCGCAGCGCCCAGCGCGAAGAACGGTATGGGATCATAGGGATGGTCCGCGCCGACGGCACGCTGCTGAAGCAGCCTTTCCCGAACGACATCTCATACTGCGTGCTGCGCAGCAGCTTCAGGAACGCCCAGCGCTACGACAAAGCGGTCGCGGCGATGCGCTCGGCGACGCGCGCGTGGGAGGACGCCTGCGACGTGACCTTTGTGCACGAGCACCAGCTCGACGGGCATGAAGGTCCCCGCGAGGAGGTTCTCCACGCGTGGAAAGCGGACCCGCGACCGGTCGGCACGGTCCAGTTCGTCGTTCGCGAGGTCCGCTACCGCCGCCCGATCGCCGCCGCGTTCTTCCCGCTCGACGACATCGAGCTGAGAGACCGTCAGGTCATCCTCGGCGCGCGCTGGTTCGAACGAGAGCTTGGCTTCGATCCCGTCGGCGTCCTCCGCCACGAGCTCGGGCACGTGCTGGGCTTCCGTCACGAGCAGATCCACAGCGACGCGCCGCCCGCCTGCCAAGGGGAGCAACACCTCTACCGAGCGACCCGCCCCTACACGCTCACGGACTACGACCCGCAATCGGTGATGCACTACTTCTGCGCCGGCATGGGCAGCCGCGAGCTCGTGCTGACCGAGCTCGACAAGCAGGGCGCGCGCGAGCTCTACGGCGCCCCGCGAACAGGGGCCGCCTAGCGAGCGCAGTCTGGTGCAGAGCTCGTCAAGCGTTACCAGCTCCGCCTCTACGGTCCCGCGCTGGTCGTTGTTCGGGTCCTCGTCCGCGAGCCTGCGGTTGATCTCCCGCAGCCCGCGCTCACCCTCCTCCAAGATCTTATCCAAGCCGGCCGCCCGCGCGGTGTCCTCACGGTTCGCGTCACGGGTGCAGCGTCGACTGTCGAGCCGCGAGCTCACGCCTCGACAGCAGCGATCGAGCTCGTCGCTCGTGTCGCCCGAGGCGAAGCGGCTGGACTCGCGGGCTCGCCCACGCTCGCCGCCTGACGAGGACCGCGCTGCGCGGGTCTACCGGTCACCGATGCGGCGCGGCTGCGATAATCCAAGCTTTGGCACAATTCGGGTACAACGTTGTCCGGAAAAAAAACCCTCAACAATCTCACTCAGTTGTCATTCGCTAGCTGACTCGTTGTCGAAGTATCCGCACCGCGCCCAAGATCCCTCAAACACCCCGCAGCACGCGGTCTCGTCGACTTCTGAGGGATTCTGGGGCGCTCGCTCATCTCGCCCAGTCACGCTTGAAAACGCGGAACCTTGCACCTGATCTGGAACAGTGACGGGACCGCCCTCCGCCTTCTGTGCCAGCACGCCTTCGCCGCCTCAGCCACGTAGTCCTGTCCCCACAGACAGCAACGCCCCGACGTGGCTACGGCGACTTCTCGAGCCGCGCGGGTCATGCTCGCGGCGATCGAGACGCGTGAGCAGCAGACGCGCTCGCGCGCTGTCGCGGTCGGCCTCTCGCGTGGTGTTCTCGTGATGGCGGTGCTCGGCGTCCTCGCTACGGTCGCTCTACAGACAGATCCTGCCTCACGCTGTCTCGCGTCGCGCGGTGGTACACTGCGCCGAGGAATGCCACACCAACGGTCGAGGTTCGCGCTGCTCGCGCTCGCGGCGATGCTCGCTGCCTCCTGCGCTGAGGAGCGGCTCAAGGAGCCAACGCGGTTGGCGAGCTCCGACGCGTGGTCACGCGTCGCTGACCCCGCGAAGGATGTCTTCGCCAGCGTTCGCCCGGAGGACGCGAGCTGTGACGATGACGGCTACTACGTCGAGCCGCTGAGCTTGGCCTTCGAGGTCAACACGGGCCTCTGTGACTACCTCACGGTGTCTCAGCTGACGCCTGTCGCGCTCTTCGCTGGCGACCGTGTCGAGCTCATCGGGTCACACGACACGCTCGTGGCATCCGCGCCGAGTCAGGGCTATATGG
Organism: Polyangia bacterium; assembly: GCA_030430565.1. Classification (GTDB taxonomy): domain Bacteria; phylum Myxococcota_A; class Polyangia; order Nannocystales; family Nannocystaceae; genus JACKDW01. Next base: position 131,402 of record JAUIKS010000022.1, on the reverse strand, counting down.
GCTTCGCCATCGACGGGGAGATCCTCTGGGAGTTCTCGGTCCCGATCCCGCGCGACCCCGAGATCTTCACGGAGGAGGTCGTGCTCACGCGTGACTTCCCGGCGGGCGCGGAGATGCAGCTCCACGTCCACAATCACGGGGACAACACGTGGGAGCTTCAGTCCGTGCGTTGCCTCCCCGCCGACGCGGAGGAATGATCGCGATGCGTCGCGCCCGGACACTCCTCGCGGTGATGACGCTGGTGGCGTTGGGCTGCGCTCCCTGCGAGACGACGGTCGGCAACGTCTGCCTGGTCGTCGGGACCGGTGAGCTTGGTTTCAATCGCGACGGGCTCGTGCCGGAGGAGACCGACCTCTTCCTCGTCTCGGCCGCGCGCGTGGGTCCCGACGCGCGGCTGTACATCATGGACTTCAACAACCAGCGTCTACGACGGATCGCCGAGGACGATACGGTCGAGACGGTCATCGGGAACGGCTTTCACGCCATCGCGAACGTCGAGCTGCCGGCGCTCGACAGCCCGCTCGAGAACCCCATCGACTTCGATTTCTTATCGGACGGCCGGCTCGTGTTCGTCTCGTACCACGACCCACGCGTGCTCGCTCTGGACTCGACAGGCGCCCTGCAGACGATCGCGGGCGCGGCCGACGGCGTGATCGCTATCGAGGGGAACGAGGGCGACGGCGGGCCGGCGAGCGAGGCGTTGTTTATTCAGCTCGACGGGATCGCCGTGACCGCCGACGACGCGATCTACGTCTCCGACAGCCTCGCAAACCGCGTACGGCTGATTCGCGACGGCGTCATCAGGACCGTGGTCGGCACTGGAGCGGCCGCGTACACGGGCGACGGAGGGCCGGGCGAGGAGGCGGCGTTGAGCTGGCCAACCGCGCTCGAGCTCGACCCTGAAGGCAACCTCTTTATCGCGGACACCTTCAATCACGCGATCCGTCGACTGGCGATCGACGGCACCATCACGACCGTCGGCGGGACCGGCGTCGCCGGCAGCGCTGGCGACGGCGGCCCTGCCACGGACGCGCAGCTCAGCCAGCCGATGGGTCTCGCCGTCGAGGCCGACGGCACGCTCTACATCAGCGATCGCGGGAACCACAAGATCAGACGAGTCACTCCCGAAGGCGCGATCGAGACGCTCGCGGGCTTGGGCGAGGAGGGCGCGAGCGGAGACGGAGGGCCGGCGAGCGAGGCGACCTTCGGCTACACCGCCCGGATCGCGCTCGATGGCGACGGGCTGCTCGTCGCTGATCAGTCCAACTCGACGGTTCGCCGGATCACGCTGCGGTGAGACGCTCAGGGCGGGATTGAGCACGTGCCGTCGTGCCCGTCGGGCGCGACGCCGCAGCCGGTGTGACAATTGATGCAGCCCGCGCCGTCTTTCTCGATGACGACGCGCGCGTCGTCGACATCCTGCCAGGCCCAGTCGAGCGCGTCCGGGGCGCTCCCGGCTGGGAGCTTGCGCATCACGGTCCAGCGGACGATCGGGCCCGCGCAAGACATGTCCCCGAAGTCATACTCTTCCTTGAGCACCACGGCGTCGGCCGGGAACGGCGCGTCACGCTGCTGGTACGGCGCGAGCGCGCTCGGGCTCGCCAGGATCCGGATCTTGTTGAGGTTGTGATCACCGCTGCCGCGGCAGTCGCGAACCTCGACGTAGCTGGCGCTGTAGTCCGCCGGGAAGTCGGGCTCGCCGAGCTCCCCGTCGCTGTCGGTCTCCCCGCTACCGCCGGAGCAGCCGACCAGCGCCAGCGTGACGATCCACGCGCCACGCCGATGGTTCACAGCACCACCCGTCGGATCACGTTGTTGCCGGTGTCTGCGACGATCAACGCGCCGTCATGCCACTCGAGGCCGAAGGGCAGGCTCATGTGCGCCTCCGTCGGTGGACCGCCGTCGCCGTCGAAGCCCTTCTCGCCGCAGACGCCCGCGACGGCGTCGATCGTCCCGCTCGGATCGATCGCGCGTACACAGTGATTTTGGACGTCCGTGAAGTACAGGGTGCCGTCGTCCGCGAACGCCAGATCGACGGGGAAGTTGAGCAGCGCCTCGGTCGCGGGACCGCCGTCACCGGCGTGCCCCGACTGCGCCACGCCGTCGACCGGCGGCGTCCCAGCGACGCGACGCACGATGCCGTCCGCGTCGATCTTGCGGATCAGGTGGTTGGCGCTGTCGGCGAAGTGGAGCTCGCCGGCAGCGCTGAAGGCGATCCGCCCGGCCGGCGAGGCCGACTGCCCGAAGGGCTGCGCCATCCGCAGCTCGTCGGCGGGGAGATCATCACCCGCGTAGCCCGGCGTGCAGGGCTTGGAGCAGTACTCCGCCGGATCGCCGCAGGTGTACTTCCCCGAGGGGCCGTTGGCGCCGTCCGGGCATTGGATCAGCTCGACGCCATCCGGGCATGGACCGGGGCCTGCCGGTGGGGCCGCGTCGACGACACAGCGGCCCGCGAGCAGCTGAATATCACCGGCGGGGTCGATGTAGCGAAGCACCTGGTTGGCCTGGTCCATGATCACGAGGTTCCCCTCGGGATTCAGGGCGATGCTCGCCGGGAGGTCGAGCGAGGCCGTGAGCGCCGCGGTGCCGTCACCGAAGTACGCCCGCGCCCCGTCGCCGCACGAGTCGGAGACGACGCCCGTCGCGGGGTCGACGATGCGAATCTTGCTGTTGTGCCAGGCCGCCATGATGATCTTCTCTCCGCTGGCGTCGAAGATCATGTTGGTCGGGTGGTTGAAGTCGCCGTTGGCGGGGTCGTCGAGGCTCCCGCCGAGCTCGCCGCGGCCCGCGATCCACGAGAGCGTGTCGTCCTGCAGCACGCGAAGTCGGTGGTTGTTCCAGTCGAGGATGTAGAGCTCGCCGCTCGGGCCCGTGAGCGTGTCCTGCGGCAGCGAGAACTTGGCCTCGAGCGCCGGGATCGCGACGTTGTCGGCGTCGCGGTCGTAGCCGTTCTCTCCGCTCCCCGCGATCGTGCAGATCGTGCCGGGGCTCGTCGGGTCGCAGCGATCGTCGAAGCAGCTGCCGGTGAGCCCGACGAGGCCCGGGAGCGCGAGCAGGATGAGAGTGACGCGTTTCATCGGGCCACCTTCACGATCCGCGAGTTGAGCGAGTCCATGACGTAGAGGTTGCCCTCGGGGTCGAAGGAGATGCCGAAGGGTCGGCGCAGGCGCGTCTCCGTGGCGAGGAGCCGCTCGTCCTCGTCGACCCCGAGCTCGCCGGTGCCGACGACGGTGCGAATCACCCCCGACTCGAGGTTGATCGCCCGGACGACGCTGTTGTCGGTGTCCGCGAAGTACAGGTCGCCGTCAGGTCCGAGTTCGAGGTCTCGCGGCGCGTTCAACGTAGCCTCCAGCGCCGGCCCGCCGTCACCGCTGAACCCCTCCGCGCCCGTCCCGGCGAAGCGATCGATAATGCCGGTCGTCAGGTCGATCACGCGGAGCACGTCGGCCTCCGTGTCGGAGATGTAGAGTCGTCCGGCGTGGTGAAGGATCCCGCCGCTCGGGTTCGGGTTCGAGCCTTGAGCCCACGAGAACTGCGCGTCGATCGCAGGGCCGCCGTCGCCACCGGTGCCGAGCGTACCGTCCCCGGCGATCGTCGTGATAACCCCGGCCGTGTCGATTCGGCGAACACGCTCGTTCTGCTGGTCGACGATGTAGAGGTTGCCGTCGTCGTCGAAGGTCGCGTCGTTGAGCTGCTTGAACAGCGCCGCGTCCGCCGCGAGCTCGCCGTCGCCGCCAAAGCCCGCGCCGCCGCCGCAGACGACGTTGACGAAGCCCGTGTCCGGGTTGATCGTCAAGAGCTTGTGGTTGTGCCAGGCGACGACGAGCACCGAGCCATCGGGCTGAAGGAGCAGGTTTGTCGGATGGTTGAGCAGCCACTCGCCACCGTCGGCGCCGCCGGGCGGCACGCCGCCGAACGGGCCGTCGCCCGGGAAGATCGGATCGACCGAGCCGACCATGCTCTCGACCGTGCCGTCAGGATGGATCCGACGGATCAGGAAGTTATTAAAGTCCGTGAACCACGCTGTCCCGTCGGGCATGAACAGGAGGTCCTGCGGCTGGCTGACCCGCGTCTCGCTGCGGTGCAGGCCGTCACCGTTGAAGCCCTCCTCGCCCTTGAGGCCGAGCCAGGTGCATGCCTCGCCGGACTCGAGATCCTCGCAGGGGTCCGAGTCGCCGCAGCCGGTGACGAGCGCGAGGCCGAGCAGGGCCGGCGCGACGCCGATAACGTTCCGTGAAATTAATCGATTCATAAACCCTCTGTGGGAATGGATTGTCCGTAATGGAGGAGAACTCCGTCTGTGAGCGAGAGCGTGAAGGTCTCGCCGCCGACGACCCACACGCCGCCCTCGTCGTCGATCCAGCTGCCGTGCAGGTTCTGCGGGACCGTGAAGCCGAGATCCTCCTCGACCCAGCCGTCCTCGGTGCGCGCCATGACCACGCCGAAGCTGCCGACGGCGACGCCGGAGCCGTCGCGGCCGAGCGTCACGCCGGTGAGACCCATGGGGGGCGGCTCGGGGGTCGCGTTGGTCCAGCCAGCCCCGTCGTGTTCAACGACGATCCCGGTGGCGAGCCCACCCACGGCTACGTACCGGCCGTCGCGCTCGTGCACGGTGAAGAGCGACGAGCCGACCCCCGTGTCGCCGGGGGTGAGCGCGTTGCCGTCCCAGTGGAGCGCGACGCCGCTGCTGCCGACGAGCCACGCGTCGTCGGGCCCGGCGCCGTACATCTTCCAGATCGCCGCTTGTCCCGGGACATCGCTCGGTAACGTCGGCTCCTCGATCCACTCGTCCCCGACCAAGCGCCAGGCGAAGCCACCCGTAGAGTCCGAGTCGCCGCCGACCGCCCACAGGTCATCCGGAGACGCGCCCCAGATCCCGAACACGGTCGCCGCGCCGGGCGTCTGCATGCGCGTGAACGCGCCGCCTTCGTAGCGGAGGATCACGCCGCCGTCGCCCCCCATGTACATCGGGCCGTTGTCGAAGCCGAAGACCCACCACAAGCTCCCCTGGGTCTCGCCGGTCTCGACTCGCTCCCAGGACTCGCCGTCGAAGTGCACGACGAACGGTCCCGCGCCGTCACGCGTGTCGCCGCCCACGGCCCACACGTCGCTCGAGCTCGTGCCCCAGACCGAGAGGAGCGCCGCTGGGAGCCCCGCGTGCACGAGCTCCCATGTCCCGTCCTCCGGGGTGGGGCCACCGTTGCAGGAGCCGCTGGCGACGAGCACAGAGAGCGCGAGGAGGGAAGCGGCCCAGCGTCGGTGTATCCGCGCAGGCGCGTCAGAATCGAGGGTCTTGAACATCATGGGCGACATGTGGGGGGAGCGCGAGCGAAGGCTCCCGGTCAGGGAAAACATACCGGTCCACCCTGAGCGACGACGGTACAAGACCAGCCACCGAACATATACTCGCTGCAGAACGCGTCCGCGTCGTCCTCGGACGAGCGCGCGATGTCGCCCGTCGAGCCCTCGACGCGAGCGCAGACCTGCACGATCCTCGCCACACCCACCGGACGCCGCGCAGCAGTCGGCGTCGTAACAACCCCGGCGACACAGCCAACCCGTTCGAACGCGGCCACGGGTCGCAGCGTAGCTCAATGCTCACGTGTCGTCAGGGTGACCATAGTTTTAACCTGCTTAAACAAAGCGTCATCAGCATTTTGTAGCGTTTTCTCTACATCGTGTTACGTGGGTCAGATTCTGCGGACAGGCCCCGAGGCCGGTTCTACGACGCAGGTCTAGTGTTCGTCGCAACAATGACCGAACACTAAACAGCCCATGCGAGCACCAAGAAAAATCGCGCGTCGCTATCCCAGCGCCGCGCTCAAGGTGGTCCCGTGCCGCTCCGCTCCGCTCCGCGTCGGGCTTCCGTAGCCTTCAATTCGGTAACGCGCCACGCTCCAGCGCACGAGCTTCCTCGTAGCGCCGCCGAAGCGCTTTATCGCGGCCGATCGAGTTGAAGGTCTTGGCGTTCTCGGGCTCGATGCTGACGCCCTCGACGATCGTGCACTCCACGGTCCAGCGCCAAAAGTCGATGATCCCGTGGAGCAGCTCGTCCTCGTGCGTCTCGGGCTCGAGCTCCCCGAGGAAGATCTCGTACATCCGCTTGGCCTGACGGCGGAGATCCTCGTACCCAGGCTTGGAGAGCAGCTCGTCGAGCTTCTCAACCACCTCGTGATCCTCCAGTTCGAACAGCGCGTCGATCGAGAACGGGTGAATCGGGTGGAGGTCGCCGTTCTCCTTGAACTTCATCAACGCGCCCGTCAGCGTGTGACCGTACCCACAGAAGCCACAGCCGGCGATCAGCGCCGCCAAGCCGACCAGCGTCTGGGTGTTGATCGGCCCGAGGCTCTTATCCATGAGCTTGTTGAACTTGTTGAGGAAGCCGAGGTAGCGAAAGAAGCCGCGTATGCCCATGAAGCGGACGAATTCCTCCGTGGTGTCCGGAGGGTGCACCTCGCCCGTCGCCAGCCGGTTCATCATCAGGATGAACGAGACCACGACGCGCTTAGACAACGACAGGGGTTTGGCAGCCATCACCGCGCCCCCTTTCGTCCAAGCGACACGATCTGTTTCGCGCGGCTGACGATCACCTGGATGCGTCCTTGCGAGTTATCGAGCCAGTCCATAGCTTGATTGTGGTTGGCGAAGGGTCGCGCGAGCGCGTCACCCGAGGTGTGAACGACCCACAGCGCGACGCCACGGATTCGGGGTCTCGAGACGACGTAGGCGGACCGCAAGCTCCGCTCCGCGATCTCGGTCTGGAGCTTCTGCATGGTTTGGCGCGCGGCGAGATCACAGCGGCGGACCTTGCGCAGGTCCCACAGGATCCCGAACTGCCCGTTCACCCTACCGATGGCCGCTCGAACGTCTGGCTCGACGCGCTCGAGCTGCTCGCCCGTGAGGTTGCCGCCGAGGCTGATCGTCACCTGACTCTCAGTCGGTGAACAAATCTCGAATGAAAATTCTGCGGACATCGACGATCCCGCTCGATTCTAGCGCAGTCGAGCAGCCGCGGAGGCATCTGTCTCGCGCGATGTCAGCTCGCCCGACGCAGGCGCGATCCCTTGATGCTCGCGCCACATCGTCGCCATCAGGGAAATTCCTCGTGATCGCGTCGACTCACTTCGAGCCTCTGGCAGGACGAAAGCAGACCCCGCGCCGGATCGAGCTGACCGCCGCGGGGTGGGAAGCGCGATGTGCTCAGGGGACCGGTGTGGGGTCTAGACCGACACCCGGGAACGGCCACTGGAAGTTCGTCCCGCACTCCTCGGGCGGCTCGAAGAGGATCGTGTCCTCCGGGTGCGGCACCGGCCAGAAGGAAGAGAAGGCGAGCATCGTGTTGTCGCGGCCGGCGAGGTACTCCGGTTTGGGCACCGGCTCGTAGCTCATGGCGAGCGCGAAGGGGCCTCGCTCCTCGCCGTTCTGGAGGATGAAGTCGTCAAACGAGACCGCCTCCTCCACGGGGAGCCCGCCCTCGGAGTAGTACGTGCTGAGCACGTCGGGCTCGAAGAGGTTGAAGGGGAGCACCGCGAAGGCGGCGCCCGCGGAGCCGATCCTGTCGAGGATCGCGTCGTAGTCGAACTCGAAGTAGATGTCGGCGGTGAGCGTCTCGGGGTCGGACTCGAAGTAGGGAGAGCCGATCTGCTGCACGCCCGGGAGATCAACCGGGAACGCCGTGGGCGGCAGGTTGTTGATGTCCACGTCGTTCGCGTGGCCGATCAGCTCCCCCGTGACGCCGTCGTAGTAGTAGGTCCAGACCTTGTTGAACACGCGAGGAACCAGCCACAGCTGCCACTTCCCGTCCGAGACGCACTCCGGGAAGCTGTTGTACGGGGTGCTCGGATCGTACTCGTAGCAATACGTCGGGCGATAGGGCAGCCCCTCGATGCTCCCCTCGATCACGACGGTGTTGGCGTTGCGGTCGAAGTGGAGGTTGAGGGTCCCGCCGCCGTCACACATCTCCGGCGTCTGGACCTGATACTCGCGGAACACCGACCCCGGCAGCCCCAGCACGAGCGGCAGCGTGCCGGCCCGGTTCTCGGGAACGACTCCGGGGTTCTCGAGCACCGGCAGTCCGCTCGGGACGCTGCTGGGCGCGACGTGGCTGAGGTCCTGGCTGCTGGGGTCCGTCAACGCCGCCAGAAAGTCCATCATCTCGTCGACGCGGTGCTCCTTGAAGGTGATCTCGTCGAAGATCGGGCTCAGGTGTCGAAGCACCGCGTCCTGCGTGGGCAGCACGGTCGGCTGGAGCTCCGGGTGGATCTGCGTCGGATCCCAGCTGTTCAGCGAGGTGGCCGGGTCGAGGTAGTGGCGAACGATGTCCTCGAGCTCGGCGAACTGACCCGCGTGACCATAGGGGCCGGTGAGTTCCACGTTGCGCAGCGGAGCCGTCCGAAACCGGTAGAAGTCGCTCGGGTCGTCAGTCTCGTTGTAGCGCCCCCAGTCGTCGGTGACCGTCGCGCCGTTGTTCTTGCCGGGACCCAATTGCGGCAGGCCGATGACGTGGAACTGCTCATCGGTGAGCGAGCTCCCGCTGTGGCAGCTCGAGCACTCTCCCTCACCCAAGAAGTGATTGGCGCCGAGGAGCGCCGACACGCTCATCGCCGTGTCGTCGCCGCGGAGCAGCTCGTCCCACGGAGTGTCGTTCGCCTCAAAGCTCGATATCTCGAAGCCCGCGATGGCGTTCGCCGCGTGCGCGAAGGTCATGTCCTCGAAGGCCGTGCCGGGGTACGCGGCCTCGAACATCTCGACGTACTCGGGGATCTGGCCGAGGCGGCTCATCAGCGCCTCCCAGATCGCGGTGAAGTCGGAGTCCTGGATCAACGAGAGCTCATTCTCGCCGATGAAGCCGCGCATCTCCGCCCGCGAGGTCACCGGGAACATGGCGAGCGCCGCCGGTGCGCCGAACTCGAAGGTGTTGATCATCTCCTGCGTCAGGTGCTCGCGCGCCGGGGTGTCGAAGACCTCGCCGTGGAGGTTCACTCGGCCGTCCCAGAACATGGTGTCGAGGTTGTGCAGGTTGAACAGGGGGGGCGCGTTGCGCGGGATAAAGATGCTGTCGGGGTGCGAGCGGCTGGCCCCGTCGCCCATGCCGCCGACGCCGATCGACAGCGTGAGGTCGTCGTCGGTCCCGACCGCCGCGGGGTGACAGGTCATACACGACATGTCTCGGTTACCGCTCAGCTCCTTGTCGAAGGCGAGCGCTCGCCCGAGCTCGACGAGCTCCTCGCGTATCTCCGGCGCGTCGGGCATGGGCTCGAAGCCCTGCAGCTCGGCCCGGAAGCGCACGAACTTGGCGAGCAGCTTCTGATAGACGTTGTAGCTGCGCGAGGTCGGCATGGGGTCCTCGCCCTCAATGAGGTCCCACTCCTCTACAGGGTCCGCCTCTGTGCAGCCCACGACGGCGAACAACGAGCAAAACGCGAGCGCAAAATTGAACTTACTTCCAGCAAACAGCATAGCTTTACCTCCACGAGCCTCCATATCCTCAGTATGGATACGGCTTCGCGGACAACGCTCGCGTTTTATTTAGCTTCGGATCAATATCGTGTCAGGTCCTGGCACGATCGGCGGCGTTGTGCGAGGAGTGTCGCCCTGTTCGTACACGTCGAACGAGAACAAAAATACATGTCCTATCAAGCATCATGAACGATCAAGCGCCGTGGCGAGCACATCCGCTTACCCGCGCTGACGTTGTACGCGCGACGGGGCGTCACACAGTGCAGCCTATGCCGCGCGCGCTGAAAAACCTGCGTGAAACACCGCGCCGCCGCCGCCACGTCAGTTTTCGCTCCTAACCTACACGCGCCTCGCCGGCAGGAATTTCCGCGGGTCTCGAAAAATGTGCAGATCATAGACCGTTCTCCGTCGAATCAGGCTCTCGAGCGCCTGCATGGGCCATGCAGTGATCGCTGAAGCCGCCGCAGCCAATGCGCTACGTCGTAGGTACGCGGCGCGTTTGACCGCTCGGCGTTTCAGCAGGATTTGCCGGTCAAGCCGAAATGGGTGCGGGTAGTAGGCCTGGCGCGAACGCAGGCCATATTCAACGACTTCATTCACCACATGAATCTCCCACTCGCCCCCACAAGCAAGCGAGCGCGGCGTAATACAGGACACACCGAAAGCGTTTGGTCAGCGTGGCGCGATAATCACGCCGCGAGGCGAAAGTTGAAACATAAATGTATGAACATGTTTCGTTAAATTCGCGCGCCTGGTTACGTGTGCGCCAGGGGCCTACCCGGGGTCACGTTCGGCGGAGAGGCGAGAGCAGGTGCGCAGGAAGCACCGGGCCTGCGGGACTGAATTTACGCAACATTGAGGCCCGGCGAGATTCAGGCGCTGGCGACACCTGTTACCTGTTCTTCGATCGCAACCGGATCCACGTCTGCGAGAACGTGCTGCGTGGCCAGCTCGGACCGCCGACTGAGCCATTCACCCACTCGGTGCTGGCCCGCCATGTTCGAACGGCCATGTGCCATGTGCCGCGCCGGGCTCGCTAGCGCGGGCCCGCATACTCTGAGGCGCACGTTCTGCTCGCATCTCGCCACGCGAGGCGTCTCGGCGGTCAAGATCCAGAAGCTCGCCGGCCACGCCAACCTCGCTACGACGCAGGTCTATATGCACCTGGCCCCGAGTACCCGCGACGACACGATCGGGGTATTGGAACCACGACGGAACCGCGCTAGCGCGCGCTTGGATTTTTCTTAGGTTTCAATAGCTTACGCAAGCTGCGGTTACTCGTTGTCGAAGTCAGCAACAACCTGACCCGGAGGACCGCCCTCACGACGCAGCGCGCGTCTCGTCACACCTACGGCGGTCTTCCGGGCGTTTTCGTGATATGGGCGAGTACGCGAGGGGCCGCGCGGCGTCGCGGATTTGTGCGACTTTTTTGGCACGATGTGAGCACCTCTTCGAACCGACGTCACGCCTGCGCGACGAGGCCGTATCCATTGTAGTATCGCACTCGATTTAATGCGTGGTTCATTCAAACAAGGCGCATATCCGAACGCGCGCGCGACGTCGTCCGCGGGAGCGTGAGCGGCGATCGGGTAGCGCGCGATTCCGTGTGTATACAGCCGGCACGCCGCGCGCCCGCGAGCGCGGAGCGGAACAATCCGCGTTGCGGCGTACGGTCTTCGTGGACAGCGTCCACGCGCCGATTGTAGGGTGTGCGCGCGTATGAGTTGGTTGCGGTCGCTGGCGAACTTCGTTCACGGCCTCGACGAGGCGGTCGAGCGCGTCTCGGAGGTGGTGCGTGAGCAGGTGTCACCGCTCGTCTCGGAGGTCGCCGCGCGACTCGACGACGCGCTCGAGAAGACCGGCCGGGACCTCGTGGTGGTGTCGCGCGAGCGGTCCGGGGAGCTTGACGAGCGCTGGCAGCGCTTCATGGTCGAGCGCGTCGATCCGCTGTTCGGGCAGTCGCGGACCGAGCACCTCGACGCGATGGGCGGGCTGCAGATCAGCAAGCACGAGGAGATCCTCAACCGCCGGATCGGGCACACCGCGCTGTACTTGGTCGCCATCGTCGTCGGCGGTGCGGTCGCGCCCGCGAGCCTCTACGTCATCGTGCCGCTCTCGTTCACCATGGCGCTGCCGGCCTACGAGATGGCGATCCAGTCGGTGCGCAAGCAGAAGCGGGTCACCTACCACGTCATCAGCGCCCTCAACGTGACCGCGATCTGGCTCGGCGGTCTGTTCACGCCCGCGTTCGCGGCGGCGCTGTTCTTCTATATGGCCGAGAAGCTGCTCGTGGTCACGCAGGACCGCTCGCACAAGGGCATCGTCGAGGTGTTCGGCAATCACCCGCGCTCGGTGTGGGTGCTGATCGATGGGGTCGAGGTCGAGCGCCCGTTCGAGGCGATCGAGCCGGGCGATGTCGTGGTGGTGATGGCCGGCGGGCACATGCCGGTGGACGGCACGATCGTCGACGGCATCGCGTCGATTGATCAGCAGATGCTGACGGGCGAGGCGCAGCCGGTCGAGAAGCTGGTAGGCGACACCGTGTACGCGTCGACGCTTGTGCTCGCGGGGCGCGTCGCGGTGCGCGTGGAGAAGGCGGGCGAGGAGACCGTCGCGGCGAAGATCGGCGACGTGCTCAACAGCACCGCGAGCTATCAGCTCGACCTGCAGTCGCGCGGGAGCAAGCTCGCGCACGACGCCGCGCTCCCAACCCTCGTGCTCTCTGGGCTCGCGCTCGGCACGGTCGGCCCGATGGGCGCGCTCGCGGTGCTGAACTCGTCCTTCGGGGTGACGGTACGCATCAGCGGCCCGATCACGATGCTCAACCTCCTGAACATCGCGGCCGACAACGCGATCCTGCTGAAGGACGGTCGTTCGCTCGAGCTGCTCTCGGAGGTCGACACGGTGCTCTTCGACAAGACCGGGACGCTGACGATCTCGCAGCCGCACGTGACCACGATCCACTGCGTCGGCGCCCACGACGAGCAGAGCCTGCTGCGCTTCGCGGCCGCGGCCGAGCACCGCCAGAGTCACCCGATCGCGCAGGCGATCCTCGCCGAGGCGGAGACGCGAGGGCTCGAGCTGCCGGACATCGAGCAGTCACGCTACGAGGTCGGCTACGGGATCCGCGTCGAGCTGGCCGAGCACACCATCCAGGTCGGAAGCGATCGCTATATGACACGCTCGGGGATCACGATCCCGAGCGCCATCCTCGAGCAGCGCGATCTATGCGAGCGACAGGGGCACTCGCTCGTGATGGTCGCGGTCGATGACGCGCTCGCGGGCGCGATCGAGCTGCAGCCGACTATTCGCCCCGAGGCCGCCGCGGTGCTGGCGGCGCTGCGCGAACGCGGGCTCAAGCTGGTCGTGATCTCCGGCGACCAAGAAGAGCCGACGCGGCGGCTCGCCGAGGCGCTCGAGATCGATCGCTTCTTCGCCAACGTGCTGCCGGAGGGCAAGGCCGCGCTGGTCGAGCAGCTGCAGGCCGAGGGGCGCTCGGTCTGCTTCGTCGGGGACGGGATCAACGACTCGATCGCGCTCAAGAGAGCCAACGTCTCGGTCTCGCTGCGCGGCGCGACGACGGTGGCGACGGATACGGCCCAGGTCGTGCTCATGCAGGAGAGCCTCGAGAAGCTGCCGATGCTGTTCGGCTTCGCGGACGACATGGAGCGCGCGCTCAAGGCGGGCAACACCGCGGGGATGGTGCCGGGCGTGATCAACGTCGCGGGCGTGTTCCTGGCGGGCTGGGGCTACTACCACGCGCTCGCGCTCAACATCATCAGCATGTCGACGGCGATGGGGATCGCGGTCTATCCGCGCTTCAAGTACGCGACGCCGGCGGCGGAGAGCCCCGCGCGCGAGCGCGAGCTCGAGCGACCGCCGAGCGAGGCGCGCGACGTCGAACCTGACTCGAAAGTCATTATCGAGAACGCGCCGAGCGCCGGCGCGTGCGCGGGCGCGGCCCCGGCTCCCACGAGCTAGAGACGCTCGAGAGCGCGCGACGGCGCGTCGCCTCGATTGACAAGCAGGGGCGCCGCGGGGAGCCTGTCTCGGATGGAGAGTCGAGGTACATCGGAAGGTTCGAGCTCGTCGTACGATCTCATCGTGCTCGGCGGTGGGCCGGGCGGCGCGACGCTGGCGTCCTTCGTCGCGATGAAGGGGCACCGCGTGCTCCTGCTCGAGGAGTCGAGCTTCCCGCGTCACCAGATCGGCGAGTCGCTGCTGCCCGCGACGATCCACGGCGTCTGCTCGATGCTCGGGCTGTCCGAGGAGATCGCCGCCGCCGGCTTCACGCGCAAGCGCGGCGGCACGTTCCGGTGGGGCAAGAGTCAGCAGACCTGGGACTTCGCGTTCACGAAGAGCGACGCGGATCCGTACGGCTACGCCTACCAGGTCGAGCGCGCGCGCTTTGACGAGATGCTCCTGCGCAACGCGGCGCGCAAGGGCGTGGAGGTCCGCGAGCGGCACAAGGCGCTGGAGCTGCTGCGCGAGGGCGACAGGGTCACCGGCGTGCGCTACCGCGACGACGCGGGCGCGGAGCACGTCGCGCGCGCCCGCTTCGTCGGGGACGCCTCGGGGCACCGCTCGCGCGGCGTCGTCGGCGACCGGGTGTACTCGAGGTTCTTTCAGAACGTCGCGCTGTTCGGCTACTACAAGGGCGGCAAGCGGCTGCCGCCGCCGAACGAGGGCAACATCCTGTGCGCCGCGTTTCGCGACGGGTGGTTCTGGCACATCCCGCTCGCGGACGACGTGACCAGCGTCGGCGCGGTGGTCTCCCGCGAGGCGGCGGAGGAGCTGAAGCGCGGGCATGAGCAGGCGATGCGGCGCTACATCAAGGCCTGCCCGATCATCGACGACCTGCTCGCCGGGGCCACGCGCGTGGACGAGGGGCCCTACGGCGAGCTGCGCGTGCGCAAGGACTACTCCTACTGCAACACGCGCTTCTGGGCGCCGGGGGTCGCGCTCGTCGGGGACGCGGCCTGCTTCATCGACCCCGTGTTCTCCTCGGGCGTGCACCTGGCGACCTACTCGGCGCTGCTCGCCGCGCGCTCGATCAACACCTGCCTTGATGGACATCTCGATGAGGAGCGCTGCTTCGGCGAATTCGAGCTGCGCTACCGGCGAGAGTTCGGCAACTTCTACCAGTTCCTCATGGCCTTCTACGACATGAACCAAGACGCCGACTCCTACTTCTGGTCGGCGCGCAAGATCATCAACACCGAGGAGCGCGACAACGAGGCCTTCATCCGGCTGGTCGCGGGGCGCTCGCAGGTCGATGAGCCGGCGTTCTACGGGGGCCGCGAGTTCTTCGCCGCGCGCGAGGGCTTCGGGAGCTGGATGGAGCAGACCCTCAACCCCGGCGTCGAGACCGGGAAGCGTCGACGCCCCCGTCGAGCGTCGCCCGCGGTCGCGGGAGGCTTTGACGCCTCGGGCTTTATGGAGGGCTTTACCAAGGAGATCGCGCAGCTCCAGCTGCAGGCGCGGCTCGGTGAGCGACGCGGTCGCGAGGCGCCGCTGGTGACGGGCGGGCTGGTGCCGTCGAGCGACGGGCTTGGCTGGACCGAGGCCGCCCCGACGCCGCGGCAGCGCGTCGGGCGAATCTGAGTCTCGTGGTGCGCGACGGGGGCTGGCTGCCCGTGACGAGGGTCCACGCGGTCTGCTAGCGATCCTTCGCGCGCGCGCCCTCGCCGAGGGTGGTGATCGGGCGACACTGCAGGAGATAGAGCTGCCCGTCCGCGAAGGCGCACTCGAGATCAACGGGCGCGCCGGTCTCTCGCTCAAGGCGAAGCGCGAGCTCGCCGAGCGCTCGCGCCTGGGCGTCGTCTAGGCACGGCCGACGACGGAGCCGACGGAGCGCCGGGACCTCTCGGGTCCCCCCGTCGACGCGCACGGTCATGCGCTGCTTGTCGCCGAGCTGGAAGCGCGCCGTCGAGAGCGCTGGGCGCTGCAGCACCCAGGTGTCAGGGGTGACGAGGCCGCCGACGACGCTCTCGCCGAGCCCCCAATTGGCGTTGATGACGAGCTCGTCGCGCGCGCCGCCGGTCGGGTTTACGCTGAACACGACCGCGGCGGCGTCCGCCGGGACCAGGGCCTGCACGAGCACGCCGACGGGCGCGCTGAGCTCTTGGCCGCGCTGAGTTCGATAGGCGCGCGCGCGCGGGTCCGCGGCGGAGGCCCAGCATCGCTGGATGGCCGCGAGGACATCTTCGACGCCGCGGACGTTGAGGTAGGAGCTGAGGACGCCGGCGAAGGACGCGAGCGCGCCGTCCTCGTCGACCGCTGAGGAGCGCACCGCGACTGCCGGCGCCTCGACGCCCACGCGCGCCGCGAGCGTCGCGTAGGCCTGAACGACGGCGTCACGCAGCGTCGGCGTCATCGTCGGCTCACGGGCCTCGGCGGGGACGCAGAAGCCTGGAGGGACCCGATGCGCGCCCGCCAGCCGCGCGAGGCTTGCCGCCTTCCCGCCGACGCGCGCGACGTCTTCACTGCCCGGCTCGCCGAGCCACAGGATCTTGGCCACGGCGATCGTTGTAGCTCGAGACGCCGCGCCCGACGCTACTGCCCGGGCTGCTCGTCGCCCGGGGTCGACCGCGCGCCCTCGCCCGCCGCCTGCGAGCTGGCGTCCTTGGCCGGCTGCGCGCCGTCTTGCTTCACGCGCGCGTCGTAGGCCTCCTGCGCGGTCTGGGCGACGCGCGAGAAGTGCTTGAGCAGGTTCTGCCCGGTCACGGACTCCGAGTAGGAATTCGCCACGACGATGCCAGCGCCGACCGGCCCGAGCGCGACCTTGGCCCATGTCCCAACAATCAGGTGCGCCGCGCCTGAGACGATCTTGCCGTCCATGAGCAGGCTGGCGCCTGGCACGAAGGCCTCGCCGAGCAGCTTGATCGCGTTGTTGATCGTCTTTTGATCAGGCTTCTCCATAGACGCACTCCGTCGCGCGCTTTCGCGCGAGTCGACGCTAGGCCGATCCCGTCACGCTGTCAAGCGTGCGCGACTGCCCGCGCGACGTGTAGGAACGCGCAGGAACACGCGATATCGTCCTTCTATGGCCATTTAGGCGTTCCTGTCCGCATGGCAATTTCCGCCGTCTCGTGACAGACTGCGATGGCTGTGGATAACAATACTGACAAGACGGTCCCGAATGCGGTCAAGCTCGTTGGCGACTCGATCATCCCCGGATCGAGCCTTTTGATCGACGGTCAACTGCTCGCGGGTGCAGGTCACTTCCTCGTCGGCGGTCTCGCCCGAACAGCGCTCGGTCCGCTCGGTTTCGCGCTGGTCGCGGCGAACTCCTACGTTCGCTCGACCACCGGTCAGGGGATCTTGAAGCATCTCAAGAAGGCCGCGCCCGCGAAGCAAGAGGCGAAGCCCGAGGCCAAGGCGGAGGAGCCCGCCGCCGCGAAGTAGTCCGCGGGCGCCTCGCTACCCGAGGCGCCCACGCGCACGTCGTCGATGCGGCGCGCTACACCGAAGACCCCGTGGCTGCACACGCTACGGGCTGACGCACGGCTGCGGCTGCTGTGCCTCCCGTTCGCGGGTGGCGGCGCCGCAGCCTTCGCTTCCTGGGCGCGACAGCTGCCGGCCGACGTCGAGCTGTGCCCGGTGCTGCTGCCCGGCCGCGAGGTTCGGATGTCCGAGCGGCCATATCAAGATATGGCCGCGCTCGTCGCGGCGCTGGTGGAGGGCCTTCAGGAGGCGCTCGATCGCCCGTACTCGCTGCTTGGCTACAGCCTGGGCGCGACGGTCGCGTATGAGCTCGTCCGCGCGCTGCGGCGACGCGGGCACCCGCCGCCGCGCCGGCTGTTCGTAATTTCACGCCACGCGCCGCGTTTCCTCGAGGCGGCGCCGATCGCCGAGCTCCCCCGCGACGCGTTCCTCGCCGCGCTGCAAGAGCGCTACAACGCGATCCCGCCGCAGGTGCTAGCGGAGCGCGCGTTGATGGATCTGTTCGTCCCGACGCTGCGCGCGGACTTTGCGTTGCTGGAGCGCTACCGCCACGAGCCCGGGTCGCCGATCGAGGCGCCTATCTCGGCCTGGTTCGGCCGCCGCGACGTCACGTTAACCCGCGCGCGCGTCGCGGCGTGGTCAGAGGTTACGGGGGCTGACTTCGAACTCATCGAGCACGACGCGAGCCACTTCTTTCACCAGGATCCGCGGCTCATCCGCGCCGTCGCGGACCGCCTGCGCTGATGTCTGGATCCGCGCCGCGGCGCGCGGGATCACAAGTGACAGCGCGCGCGGGTGTACCGAATAGCGACACCCGGTCTACGCCGTAGCGCCTCGCCCCAGCCATCACGCGTGAATGTGCAATGAGGGCGCTATTGCGCATACAAGTTCATGTACGCACATTGGCGCATGACGCGTCATTGACAGCAGAACAGCGGTACTGGAGTATCGACGCCTATTGCTCTCCGGGCGTGTCGGCGATCCGCCGCCGCCCGGCGATGTCGTGACGCGCTCCGCGCTCGCGCTGTCCCGCGCGGTCGCGTGCCGTCCCCCTCGACCTGATCCCTCGCGCGCGACGTGTACCGATCATGAGCGACCCGGACTCCTCGACGCTGCGCCGCTGGCTGACCCGCGCGGTCGCCCTGCGCTGCGAGCTCGCGGAGGCGCGGGTCGACGCGACGACGCGCTTTCACAGCCTCGGCCTCAACTCGCTGCGCGCGAGCCAGATGATCGCGGCGCTGTCGAGAAAGCTCGGCCGCCGGCTCTCGCCGACGCTGGTCTGGGAGTACCCCACGATCAACGCGCTGGCCGCTCACCTCGCCGGCGAGCCGGCCGCGCCGACGCGCCGCCGTGACTCGCTCGACGCGGAGCGTGACGTAGCGCTCGAGCCTGTCGCGATCATCGGCATGGCGTGTCGCCTGCCGGGGGCGCCGGACCTCCCAGGGTTCTGGCGCCTGCTCGAGGACGGCCGCTCGGCGATCGGCGACGTCCCCGCCGCGCGCGGTTGGGAGGAGTCTTTGCGGGCGCGCGGCGTCGCGGCGGAGGACCGGGCGGTCGTGCGCCGGGGCGGTTTCCTCGAGCGCGTCGACGGCTTCGACCCCGCGTTCTTCGGGCTGTCGCCCCGCGAGGCGATCGCCATGGATCCGCAGCAGCGCTTGATGCTCGAGCTCGCGTGGGAGGCGCTCGAGGACGCGTGCGTCGCCCCGGGCGCGCTGAGCGGGTCGCGGACCGGCGTGTTCGCGGGATCGATCTGGTCCGAGTACGAGTCGCTGCTGTACCGCGGCGGGCCAGCGGAGCTCGGCCCCTACACCGTCACGGGCAGCCATGGGAGCATCATCGCCAACCGGCTCTCCTACACGCTCGGGCTGCGCGGTCCGAGCCTCACGCTCGACTCGGCCTGCTCCTCTGGGCTCGTCGTCGTCCACCTGGCCTGCGAGAGCCTGCGCCGCGGAGAGTCCTCGCTGGCGCTGGCGGGCGCGGTCAACTTGACGCTGCTGCCGGACAGCGCGCTCGCGGTGCATCGCTTCGGCGCGCTGTCCCCCGACGGGTGCTGCTACACCTTCGACGCGCGCGCGAACGGTTACGTCCGCGGTGAGGGCGGCGGCGTCGTGGTCCTGAAGACGCTGGCCCGCGCGCTCGCGGACGGCGATCCTGTCCGGGCGGTCATCCTCGGCTCGGCGGTCAACAACGACGGCGCGAGCAACGGCCTGACGGCGCCGAGCGGGTCCGCGCAGCGCGAGGTGCTGCGCGCGGCCTACCGACGCGCGGGCGCTCAGCCCCGCGACGTGCAGTACGTCGAGGCCCACGGGACCGGCACGCCGCTCGGCGATCCGATCGAGGCCGGGGCGCTGGGCGAGGTCCTCGGCGCGGTCGCGTCGCGGCGCGCGCCGCTGCTGGTGGGCTCGGCGAAGACCAACGTCGGGCACCTCGAGGGCGCGGCCGGCGTGGTCGGGCTGATCAAGACGACGCTCGCGATCCAGCGGCGACGCGTCCCGCCGAGCCTGAACTTTGAGACACCAAACCAGCACATCCCGCTCGCCGCGCTGGGCCTCGAGATCCCGACGTCGGCGCGCGCGTGGCCCGAGCCGACGCGGCCGCTGCTCGCGGGCGTGAGTTCCTTCGGCCTGGGCGGGACCAACAGCCACGTGGTCCTGCGCGAGTGGCCGGGGCCCGCGCCGCAGGGCCCGCCCTCGACGATCGCGACGCCGGCGCCCCGCGTGGACGTGAGCGCCGCGCCCGGGGTCGTGTTCGTGTTCCCGGGCCAGGGCGCGCAGTGGCCGGGGATGGCGCGCCGGCTGCTTCACGAGGAACCTGTCTTTCGAAGCACGCTGCGGCGCTGCGATCAGCACATCCGCCGATTCGCGGGCTGGTCGCTGCTGCGGGAGTTGACGGCCGCGCCGGCGCGCTCGC
This sequence comes from Polyangia bacterium, assembly GCA_030430565.1. GTDB lineage: Bacteria > Myxococcota_A > Polyangia > Nannocystales > Nannocystaceae > JACKDW01. Next base: position 111,587 of record JAUIKS010000022.1, on the reverse strand, counting down.
GGCTCGCCGACATCCGGGTGAGCCTGCCGGCGATCATCTCGATCGACATCGCGGTCGCGGCGTGGTGGCGCGCGGTCGGGCTCGAGCCCGCGGCGGTCGTCGGTCACAGCACCGGCGAGATCGCGGCGGCGCACGTCGCCGGCGCGCTGAGCCTCGAGGACACGATGCGGACGATCTGCGCCTACGGGGAGCTCGTCGGGAGATTCTCGGGGCGCGGCGCCATGGCCTACGTCGGGCTGAGCTGGGACGCGTGCGGGGACGTGCTGGCCGACGCGGCGCTCGAGGGGCCGGTGTACCGCGCGATCCAGGACAGCGTGGAGGGGACGGTGGTCGCGGGCGAGCCCGCGGCGATCGAGGCGCTGATCGAGCGGCTGGGCGCGCGCGACGTGTTCGCGCGCCCGGTGCGGATGAACGTCGCCCCGCACTCGCCGATGGTCGACTCCGTGCGCGACGAGCTGATGACGAGCCTGCGCGAGCTCTCGCCGCGACGCGCTCGCGTCCCGCTGATCTCGGAGGTCACCGGCGCGGAGGCGCGCGGCGAGTCGCTGGACGCGGCGCACTGGGTTCGCAACTTCGGGGACCCGGCGTTCTTCTCCCGCGCGATCGATACGTTGATCACGCGCGGGCACAGGGTGTTCCTCGACGTGGGCCCCCACCCCATCACGCAGCACGCGATCGAGACCAACCTGCGGCGCGCGGGCCTCGATCCTGGGCGGGAGGACGGCGGCTTGGTGCTGTCGTCGCTGCGCCGCGAGGTCGACGGCGAGGCCGCGCTGCGCGAGTCCGCGGCGATCCTCGAGAGCCGTGGGCGCGCGCTCGACCTACACGGCGAAGAGGACAGGTGCTGGCTGCTCCCAGTCTCGGCGCGGAGCCCCGCCGCGCTCGCGGCGTTGACGGGGCGCTACGCCGCGTGGCTGCGCGACGGCGCCGCGGGGGCGAGCGCGCGCGACCTGGCGTACACGGCGAGCCTGGGCCGCGACGCGCTCTCCGATCGTCTCACCGCGGTCGGGCGCACGCGCGAGGAGCTCGCCGACGCGCTGGAATTCGCGGCGGCCGAGGGCGGTGATCGAGTCGGGCGCGGGGGCCCGCCGCGCGTGGTCTTCGTGTTCTCGGGTCAGGGCGCGCGTTGGTGGGGCGTGGGCCGACAGCTGCTCGAGACGGAGCCGAGCTTCCGCGCGGAGGTCGAGCGCTGCGACGCCATCGCCGCCGCGCGCGCGCCCGGCTCGCTGCTCACGGAGCTGCGCCGGCCCGCGTCGAGCTCGCGCCTGCGCGAGAGCGAGCTCTCGCAGGCGGCGCTGCTGGCCGTGCAGCTGGGGCTCGTCGCGCTGCTGAGGCGCTGGGGGGTGCGACCCGACGCGGTGCTCGGGCAGAGCCTCGGCGAGGTCACGGCCGCCTGCGTCGCGGGGGCGCTCACGCTGGAGGAGGCCGTCGCGCTCGCGGTGCGCCGCGGGCAGGTGCTGGCGTCGGCGCGCGCGAGCGGTGGCTCGATGGCCTGGGTCGGGCTGCCGCCGGCGGAGGTTCGCCGGTTGATCGCGCGCCACGAGCCCGAGGTCTCGATCGCGGCGGTCAACAGCCCCGCGTCGGTGCTGCTGTCGGGCGGCCCCGGTCTACGGGAGCTCGTCGCGGAGCTCGAGGCCCGCGAGCTCCCGTGTCGGCGCCTCGACGTCGACTACGCCTCTCACTCCCCGCGCATGCGACCCTACGCCGCCGAGCTGGAGCGCGGGCTCGCGGGCCTGACCCCCCGAGCCGAGCGCGTGCCGATCTTCAGCAGCGTGACCGGTCGACGGATCGCCGGGGACGAGCTCGACGCCGCCTACTGGGGGCGCAACCTCCAGGAGCCCGTGGCGCTCGCCGACGCGGTCGCGAGCTGCTTCGCCGACGGTCACCGGCTGTTCCTCGAGGTCGCGCCCCACCCGGCCGTGACCATGAGCGTGACGCAGTGCCTCGAGCCCGAGCAGGAGCGCGGCTGGGCGATGCACACGCTTCGGCGCGACTGTGATGAGCGCGGTGAGCTGCTGCGGGCGGTGGGCGCCCTCTGGAGCCGCGGCGTCGCGGTCGCGCTGGAGGAGCTGTTTCCGCGCGGCGGGCGATGGGTCTCGCTGCCGAGCTACGCGTGGCAACGCGAGCGCTGCTGGGTCGAGGAGGTCGCGCCACGACCCGCACGATCGACGCGGGATGAGCACCCGCTGCTCGGGACCCCGTGGCGCTCGGCGCTGCACCCTGACGAGCGAACGTGGGAGCAGCCGGCGCTGACCGAGGCGGTGCCGGAGGCAGGCGAGCACGGGCTCGATGACGAGGCGATCGCGCCCGGCGGGCTGCTGCTCGCGCTCGCGCTCGCGGCCGGCGCGGAGGTGATCGAGGGCGGCCGCGTCGAGCTGAGCGAGCTCCGCTTCGAACGCGTGATGCCGGTCGCCGGGGTAGACGTCCAGGTCGCAATTCGAAGCGCGCGCGAGCGCTCGGATCTCGTGATCGCGAGCCGGCCGACCGCGCCCTCCGCCGGCGAGGCGGCGTGGACGCGTCGCTGCTCCGCGCGCGTCGAGGCGACCCGCGAGGCGCCGGGCGAGCGGCGCTCCCTCGAGGCGCTGCGCGAGCGCTGCCCGACGACGATCGACGCGGCGCTGCACTACGCGCGAGTAAGCGCCCAGGGCGTCGAGTACGGCCCGCGGCTGCGCACCGTCTCGAGTCTGCGCCTCGGCGACGGCGAGGCGTTGGCGCGCGTCCGCGTCGACCCGGAGCGCGCGGCGTCGTGCCGGGGCGTGGCGCTGCACCCAGCCCTGCTCGACGGCTGCCTGCAGGTCGCCATGGCCGTCGTGCTCGCGCGCGCGACCGAGCGCGTAATCCCGGTGTCGCTGGCGCGCGCGCGCGTGTTCGCGTCCGCCCCGGAGCGGGTGTGGGCGCACGCGCGTACGCGCGATGATGGTCGAGTCGACATCTCGATCCTCGACGAGGAGGGTCGACCCGTCGCGTCGCTCGAGGGGCTGCGCTGCGCCGCCGCGAGCGGCGCCGGCGATCCCTACGCCGACTGCGGCTACCAGCTGGAGTGGCGGCCTCAAGCGCGCGCCGAGAGTGCCGACGCGCGCGACGACGCGGGCGCGTGGATCGTCGTCGGTGACGGCGGCGAGACCTGCGCGGCGCTGGCGAAGACGCTGCGACGCCGCGGCCTCCCCTGCGCGTCGCTCGGGCTCGACCAGCTCGACCAGCTCGACACGGTGACGCGCCGTCTCGACGCCGCGACGCGCGGCGTGATCTTCTGCGCGGGTCTCGACGCCGCGCCGCTGCGGACCGTTGATGACCTGCGCGCGGCGCTGCGCGAGGGGGCGTGGGGGGCGATCGAGCTCGCGCGCGCGCTCGTCGAGCGCGCGCGCCGTGATCCGCCGCAGCTGTTTGTTGTGACACGTGGCGCGCAGGTCGTGGACGGCGAGCTCGCCGCGCCCGCGTGGGCGCCGATCTGGGGGATGGCGCGCACGCTGGCGCTCGAGCACCCCGAGCTCGAGTGCGCGCGCATCGACCTGGCGCCCGCGCCCCTCCCCGACGAGTGTGAGCAGCTGGTGGATGAGCTGCTCGCGGCCGACGACGAGCGCGAGCTGGCGCTGCGCGAGCGCGGTCGCTTCGTCGCCCGCCTCGCGCGGGGCCGCCTCGCGCCCTCGGGCGCCGCGCTCACCGTCCGCGCGGACGCGACGTACTGGATCACCGGCGGTCTGGGCGGCCTCGGGCTCGAGCTCGCGCGCTGGCTGGCGAAGCGCGGCGCGGGTCACCTGGTCTTGACGAGCCGCCGCGGCCCCGACGAGTCGGCGCGCGCCGTGATCGAGGCGATCGAAGCGACAGGTTCGAAGGTTCACGTGATGACCGGCGACGTGTCCCGGGCGGACGAGGTCTCGCGCGTGCTCGCTACCCTACGCGACGCGCTGCCGCCGCTGCGGGGCGTCGTCCACACCGCGGCCGTGGTCCGCGATCGCACCCTCGCGCGCGTCGAGGAGCCGGACTTCTGGGCGCCGCTGGAGCCCAAGGTCATCGGCGCCTGGAACCTGCACCGCGCGACACGTGACCTCGCGCTCGACTTCTTCGCGCTGTACTCGTCGCAGGTCGCCGCGCTCGGCGCCCTCGGTCAAGCGGTCTACGGGGCCGGCAACGCGTTCCTGGACGCGCTCGCGCGCTCACGCGTCGCCGCTGGGCTGCCGGGCACGAGCGTGCAGTGGGGCACCTTCGCCGGGGTCGGGATGACCACCGCGCTCGCGGATCAGGGGGCACGCCTCTCGGCGCTCGGCTTCGCGGCGTTCTCGCCCGCGGAGGCCGGCGAGCTGCTCGGCCGCGCGCTCGCGCAGCCGCAGCCGGTCATCGGCGTTGCGAGGCTCTCGCTGCGCCGGTGGATCGAGGCGCACCCGCAGGCGTCGGGCTCGCCGCGGCTCGCCGAGCTGCTGCAGGAGCGATCGAGCTCGACGGGCGCCAGCAGCGAGGGCCGCGCTCGCGTCGCCGAGCTCATGGCCGCGAGCGCCGACGAGCAGCGCGCGCGCGCCGAGTCCCTCGTCGTCGAGCTGCTGAGCCGCGTGCTCCGGATTCCGCCGGCGCGGATCGATCGCGGCGAGCCGTTCTCGAGCGTCGGCCTGGACTCGCTGATGAGCCTCGAGCTGCGTGGACGGCTCGAGCGCGCGCTGGACCTGAGATTGCCGCCGACGCTGTGCTTCACCTACCCGACGGTGATGAGCCTCGCGGAGCACCTGCTGACGCGGCTTCGCAGCGCGAGCGCGCCGGAGCGAGAAGACGCGCCGGACGACGAGGAATTCGGCGACGACGACGACGACGACGACGACGACGTGCTCGCGGCCTTCGACGCGACCATGCGGAGCCTCGACGAAGGAGTGATCGAGTGAGCGATCGACAGCTCCGCCAGTATCGCGCGCGCCTGCGTGAGGCCCTCGGCGTGATCGAGCGGCTGCAGCGCAAGCTCGCCGCGTCTCAGATCACGCGGGAGCCCGTCGCGATCGTCGGTCTCGCGTGCCGCTTCCCGGGCGGCGGCGACGGTCCGGAGGCGTTCTGGCGCCAGCTCGAGGCGGGCGTCGACGCGGTGCGTGAGATCCCGGAGGAGCGCTGGCCCCGGGACGCGCTGCCCCCAGATCGCCCCGATCTTCGCTGGGCGGGGCTGCTCGATCGCGTCGATGAATTTGACGCCGAGTTCTTCGGCATCTCGCCGCGGGAGGCCGAGCGCCTCGACCCGCAGCAGCGCCTGCTGCTCGAGGTCACGCACGAGGCGATCGAGGACGCGGGGATCCCCGCGGACGCGCTCGCGGGCGCGCCGGTCGGCGTGTTCGCGGGGCTCAACTCGCTCGACTACCAGCACCGCCTGATGCAGCTGGGCGTCGAGCACGTCGACGCCTACAGCGCGACGGGGACCCTGCTCAGCACGGCGAGCGGCAGGGTCTCGTACAGCCTGGGGCTGCGCGGCCCGTGCGTGTCGCTCGACACCGCGTGCTCGTCATCGCTGGTGGCGGTCGCGCTGGCGTGCCAGAGCCTGCGCGCGGGCGACTGCGAGCTCGCGCTCGCGGGCGGCGTCACGCTGCTGCTGTGGCCGTACATGATGGCGCTCGCGGGCGGCACGCAGGCGCTCTCGCCCGACGGCCGCTGCAAGGCCCTGGACGCGCGGGCCAACGGCTTCGTGCGCGGCGAGGGCTGCGGCGTCGTCGCGCTCAAGCGGCTGTCGGACGCGCGCCGCGATGGCGACCTCGTGCGCGCGGTGATCCGCGGCTGGTCGATCAATCAGGATGGCCGATCGACCGGCTTGACCGCGCCCAACGTGCGCTCGCAGGAGGAGCTGATCCGCGCGGCGCTGCAGCGCGCGGGCCGACGCCCCGAGGACGTCGGTTACCTCGAGCTGCACGGGACCGGGACCCCGCTCGGCGACCCCATCGAGACCGAGGCGCTGCGCGCCGTCTTCAGCGAGCCGCGCGCGGACGGGTCGAGCTGCGCGCTGGGGGCCGTGAAGACCAACCTCGGGCACCTCGAGGCCGCCGCCGGCGTCGCCGGGCTGATCAAGTCGGTGCTCGCGCTCGAGCGCGGCGCGATCCCGCGCAACCTCCACTTCCGGCGGCTCAACCCGCGCGTCAACCTCGAGGGGACGCCCTTCGTGATCCCGACGAAGACGCTGCCGTGGCCGCGCGGCGACAAGCGCCGGGTCGCGGGGGTGAGCTCGTTCGGGATCAGCGGGACGAACGCGCACGTGATACTAGAGGAGGCGCCGCCCCGTGAGCGCGCGGGCGAGGCGGCCGAGGTCCCCCTGGGCACCCGCGCCGCCGAGCTCTTCGTGCTGTCGGCGAAGCGCCCCGAGGCCCTGCGCGCGCTCGCGGGCGCCCTGCGGGAGCACATCGCTACGCGCCCGTCCCTGCCGCTCGCCGACGTCGCGCGCAGCCTCGCCACGACGCGCGCCGCGATGGAGCATCGACTCGCGGTTGTTGCGAGCACGCGCGCCGAGCTCGACGCGGCGCTCGCTAGCGCGGCCGCCGGCGACCTGTCACGCGCGAGCTCGCGCGGCGCTTCGTCGGCGACCCGCGGCCGGCTCGCGTTTCTGTTCACAGGGCAAGGTTCGCAGCGCCCCGGCATGGGTCAGGCGCTGCGCGCCGCGTGGCCGGCGTTTCGCGAGGCGCTCGAGCGCTGCGCGGCGCTGCTGGATCGCGCGCTCGATCGCTCGCTGCTCGAGATCATGGGGTCCGCGCCCGGCTCGCCCGCGGCCGCGCTGCTCCACGAGACCCGCTACACGCAGCCGGCGATCTTCGCCCACGAGTACGCGCTCGCGGCCCTGTGGCGATCGTGGGGGGTGGTCCCCGAGCTCCTCGCGGGGCACAGCGTCGGCGAGCTGGTCGCGGCGTGCGTCGCGGGGGTCATGAGCCTCGAGGACGCGACGCGCCTGGTCGCGGCGCGCGGCCGCTTGATGCAGGCGCTGCCGGCCGGCGGCGCGATGGCGTCGATCGAGGCGCGCGAGGACGAGCTCGCCGCGGCCCTGCGACCCTACGGCGACGCGCTCTCGATCGCGGCCGTCAACGCGCCGACGCAGCTCGTGATCTCGGGGGACGCCGACGCGGTCGAGCGCGTGCGGAGCGACTTCGCCGACCGCGGCGCGCGGACCCGATCGCTCCGCGTCTCCCACGCGTTCCACTCGTCGCGCGTGGAGCCGATGTTGACGGCCTTCGGCGAGGTCGCGGCGAGCGTGCGCTACCAGGCCCCGACCCTCCCGCTGGTCTCGACCGTCACCGGCGCGCTCGCCGACGCCTCGATCGCGACGCCGGCGTACTGGATCCGGCACGCGCGCGAGGCCGTTCGCTTCGCCGACGGCGCGCGCGCGCTGTACGACGCGGGGGCGCGGATCTTCGTCGAGCTCGGCCCGTCGCCGGCGCTCTCGAGCCAGGTGCCGCGCTGCGTGCCCGCGGACGAGGATGACCCGGTCGCGGTGGTCCCCTCGATCGCGGCCCGTCAAGCGCCGACGACGTCGATCCTCGGGGCGCTGGGTCGGCTGTGGACGCTTGGTCGCGCGCCGCGGCGGGACGCGGCGTCTCCGGAGCAGGCCCGGCGCGTTCGACTCCCCCGCTACCCCTGGCAGCGGCGGCGGTTCTGGATCGACCCGCCGCGCGCCGACGCGGCCGCGGGCGAGTCGACCGGGCACCCGCTGCTCGGCGCGAAGATCCCGAGCGCGAGCGCGCGCGCGCTCTATGAACTCAAGGTCAGCCAGACGAGCCACCCGTGGCTCGCGGACCATAAGGTCGCCGGCGTGGCGGTGGTCCCCGCGGCGGCCTACGTCGAGATGCTGCTGGCCGCGCTCGCTGCCGACGGGGACGCGCGCGCGCTCGAGCGCGTGACCCTCGTCGCCCCGCTCGCGCTGCCCGAGCGCGGGGCGCTGCGCGTCCAGATCGTGCGCGAGCGCGCGCGCGCTGACGCGGACGACGCGATCGAGCTGGGGGTCTACAGTCAGCCGCTCGCCGGCGCGCCCGGGTGGACACGCCACGCGCTCGCCACGGCCTCGCGCGCGTCGTCACCAGCCGACGCGCTCGAGCTGGACGCGCTGCGCCGTCGCTGCCCCCGCCCGCTCGCTACCGACACGATGTACGCGCGCTTCACCGCGCTCGGCATCGCCTACGGGCCGTGCTTTCGCGGCGTGCGGGCGCTGTGGGTCGGGGAGCGCGAGGCGCTCGCGGAGCTCGCCACCCCGCCCGGGGCCCGTGACGCGGCCTTCTCCCTCGCGCCCGCGCTGCTCGACGCGGGGCTGCAGGTCGTGCTCGCGGCGATCCCCGAGGCCGCCGGCGACGCGCTGCTCATGCCGTTTGAGCTGACCCGGATCGCGGTCCACCGCGAGGGCGCCGACGCGGCCTGGGTCTACGCGCGCCTGCGCGAAGGTGCAGGTCTCGTCGCGGACCTGCGCCTCGCCGACTCGAGCGGCGCGCTGATCGCCGAGGTCGAGGGGCTGCGGCTGCAGCCGGCGGATCGCGCCGCGCTCACGCGCGAGCTCGGGGAGCCGATCGACGACGCGCTGTTCGAGCTCGCGTGGCGGCCGGTCGCGCCGCCCGCCCCGACGGCGACCCTCGCGGGCCGTTGGCTCATCGTCGCGCCCGCGAGCTCGACGCTGGCGACGGCGCTCGCCGGGCGGATCGAGGACGCGATCGTCCGCGTCCCGACGTCGCCGCCCGAGGCCGACACGCTCGCCGACGCCGAGGGCGTGATCTGCCTCTGGGGACACGACCACGGGGATCCGGTCGCGGCCGGGCAGCTGCTCGTCGACCGCGGCGTCGCGCTCCTCCAGCGCGCGCTCGCGCGACCGCGACGGATCGTGTGGGTCACGCGGGGCGCCGTCGCGGTCACGCCGGCGGAGCCCGTCGACGTCGCGCTCGCGCCGCTGTGGGGGCTCGGGCGCGCCGTGAAGCGCGAGCGCCCGGAGCTCCGCCTCGCGCTCGTCGACCTCGCCGCGGCCGCGAGCGTCGAGGAGCAACGGGACGCGATCCTGCGCGAGCTCGCGAGCGCCTCTACCGAGGCGCCCGAGGACGAGCTCGCCTGGCGCCCGAGCGGCCGTCACGTCGCGCGACTGATCCGCGCCCGCCCGCCCGCGACGATCGCTGAGCCGCCGACGCCGCGCGGCACGACGCTCATCACCGGCGGCCTCGGGGCGCTGGGGGGTCACGTCGCGCGCTGGCTCGCTAGCCGCGGCGCGCCGCACCTGCTGCTCACGGGTCGGCGCGGGCTCGACACCCCGGGCGCGACCGAGCTCGTCGCCCAGCTCGAGGCGCTCGGGAGCCGCGTGACGGTGGCGGCGCTCGATGTCGCCGACGCGTCCGCCCTCGCGACGGCGATCGAGGCGCTCCCGGCCGAGCTCCCGCTGCGCGGGGTCGTGCACGCGGCGGGCGTGGTCGCCGACGCGCTGATCGCCGCGCAGACGCCGGCGTCCGTCGCCCGCGCGTTCGCGCCGAAGGCCCGCGGCGCCTGGAACCTGCACGAGCGCACGCGCGAGCTCCCGCTCGACTTCTTCGTGCTGTTCTCCTCGCTCGCGAGCGTGATCGGCTCGGCCGGGCAGTCGAACTACGCCGCCGCCAACAGCTTCCTCGACGGGCTCGCCGCGGCACGTCGCGCGCGCGGGCTGCCCGGGCAGAGCCTGGCCTGGGGAGCATGGTCCGAGGGCATGGCGGCGGCGCTCGCTAAGCCGCACCAGGACCGGCTCGCGCGCATGGGGATGCTGGCGCTGCGCCCCGCCCGGGGCGTCGCGCTGCTGGAGCGCGCGATGTCGCGCGACGAGGCCCTCCTCGCGATCGCGGCGGTCGAGCTGCCGTCCCTCGCCCGCGCGCCCGCGCCCCTGGCGACGATCTGGCGCGAGCTCGTGCGCCCCGCCGAGCGTCTACCTGTCCAGTCAGACAGCCCTTGGATCCAGCGGCTCGCGGGCCAGCCGGCGGCGCGCCGCGACGCGTTGATCCGCGAGGCGATCGCGGCCGATGTCGGGCGCGTGCTGGCCTGGGATCCGCGCGAGCCAGTGCCCGAGCGACGCCCGCTGCAGGAGCTCGGCCTCGACTCGCTGATGGCGGTCGAGCTGCGCGACGCGCTCGCCCGGCGCGTCGGCGCCGCGCTGCCGTCGACGCTCGCCTTTGACCACCCGACGATCGAGGCGCTCGCCTCCTATCTCGCGCAGCATGTCGACTCGGACATGTCACAACGAGAAGCCGACGACGCGGCCGCGGGCGAGCCGAGCGCGGCCGCGGCCGCCGCGGTCGACGCCCCCGTCGCGATCATCGGCATGAGCTGCCGCTTGCCGGGCGGCGTGACGGATCCGGAGTCGCTGTGGACGCTGCTCGACACGGGCCGCGACGCGATCGATGAGGTCCCGCGCGCGCGCTGGGACGTCGACTCGCTCTACGACCCCGACCCTGACGCGCCCGGCACGGTGAGCGCGCGCTGCGGCGGCTTCGTCGACGACATCGATCAGTTCGACCCGGCGTTCTTCGGCATCTCGCCGCGCGAGGCCGCGCACATGGACCCGCAGCAGCGCCTGCTGCTCGAGACCAGCTGGGAGGCGCTCGAGCGCGCGGGCCTGCGCCCCGATCGCCTCCACGGCAGCGACGCCGGCGTGTTCATGGGCTTGATGTACCAGGAGTACGGCGCGCTGATCGACGAGTTCGAGGCGCTCGACGGCTACGTCAGCACCGGGTCCGCCGCCAGCATCGCCGCGGGGCGCGTCTCCTACGTCCTCGGGCTCAAGGGCCCGAGCGTCGCGGTCGACACGGCGTGCTCCTCCTCGCTGGTGACGACGCATCTCGCGTGCCAGTCGCTGCGCCAGGGTGAGTGCTCGCTCGCCTTGGCCGGCGGCGTCGCGCTGATGCTGACGCCCACGGTCTTCGTCGAGTTCAGCCGGCTTCGCGGCCTCGCCCGCGACGGGCGCTGCAAGACCTTCTCGGCCGCCGCGGACGGCGTGGGCTGGAGCGAGGGCTGCGGCGTGCTGGTGCTCAAGCGCCTCGCGGACGCCGAGCGAGACGGTGATCCGATCCTCGGCGTGATCCGGGGCTCCGCGGTCAACCAAGACGGGCGCAGCAACGGCCTCACCGCGCCCAACGGCCCGTCCCAGGAGGCGGTGATCCGGCGCGCGCTGCAGGTCGCTGGGCTCACGCCCGCGCAGCTCGACTACGTGGAGTGCCACGGCACCGGGACCGCGCTCGGCGACCCGATCGAGCTCGGGGCGCTGGGCGCGGTGCTGCGCGGGGCGGCGCGCGAGCGACCGCTGGTGATCGGCTCGATCAAGTCGAACGTCGGGCACACGCAGGCCGCCGCGGGCGCGGTCGGGATCATCAAGGTGCTGCTCGCGCTGGCCCACGAGCGCGTCCCCGCGAACCTGCACTTCGACGAGCCGACGCCGCACGTGCCCTGGTCCGAGCTGCCGCTGACGGTCGCGGCGCGACCGGTCGAGTGGTCGAGAGGACATACGCCCCGGCGCGCGGGCGTGAGCTCCTTCGGGGTCAGCGGGACGAACGCGCACGTCGTGATCGAGGAGGCGCCGCGCCGCGAGCCGCGCCCCGCGACGTCAACCGCTCCCGACGAGGCGGCGCTGCTGGTGCTCTCGGCGCGCACCGCCCCGGCGCTCGCGGACGCGGCCGCGCGCCTGCGCGATCACCTGCGCGAGCGCCCCGCGCTGTCGCTGCGAGACCTCGCCTGGAGCCTCGCTACGACTCGGAGCCCCATGGACGAGCGCGCGGCGATCGTCGCGCGCTCGCGCGAGGCCGCGGACGAGGCCCTGCTGGCGCTGAGCCGCGGCGAGACGCCGGCCGGCTGCGCGCGCGCCAAGATCTCGCCCCGGCGCCCCAAGCTCGCCTTCGTGTTCTCGGGCCAGGGCGGGCAGTGGCTCGGCATGGGGCGCGAGCTGCTCGCGCGTGAGCCGGCGTTCCGCGCCAGCCTCGAGGCCTGCGACCGCGCGATCGCGGCCGAGTCAGGATGGTCGGTATTACAGGTCCTCGAGGACACTCTCGAGCTGGCGCGGGACGATCGGCGCGCGCGCGTGGAGATCATCCAGCCCGTGCTGTTCGCGGTCCAGGTCGCGCTCGCCGCGTTGTGGCGCGCCTGGGGCGTGGAGCCCGACGCGGTGCTCGGCCACAGCATGGGCGAGGTCGCTGCGGCCCACGTCGCGGGCGCGCTCTCGCTCGGGGACGCCGCGCGGGTGATCTGTCGCCGAAGCCAGCTTCTCCAAGGCGTCGCCGGCCGCGGCGCGATGGCCTTGGTCGAGCGGACGCGCGCCGAGGCCGAGGAGGCGCTACGCGGCCTCGAGTCGCGGCTCAGCGTGGCCGCGTGCAACGGCCCGCGCTCGACCGTGATCTCCGGGGAGCCCGACGCGCTCGCCGAGCTCCTGGCGCGGCTCGAGGCCGCCGGCGTGTTCTGTCGGCGCGTCAAGGTCGACGTCGCGAGCCACAGCCCGCAGGTCGACGCGCTCCGTCGCCCTCTGATAACCGCGCTCGAGGAGCTGCGCCCCGCGTCGGCCACCGCGCCCTTCGTGTCCACGGTGCGCGCGCGCGCGCTCGAGGGCCGCGAGCTCGACGCGGCGTACTGGGCCGACAACCTGCGCCTGCCGGTGCGCTTCGCCGAGGTGACCCGCGCGCTGCTCGAGGACGGCTTCACGCAGCTCCTCGAGATCGGGCCGCACCCGGTGCTGACGACCTCGATCGAGGAGACGCGGCGCGACGCGGGCGCGCCTGGGGTCGCGGTCGCGGTCGGCTCGCTGCGGCGCGACGCGAGCGAGCGCGCGAGCCTGCTCGAGGCCGCCGGGACGCTGTGGACGCGCGGCCTCGACGTCGACTGGGAGCGACTCTCGACGTCGCCGCGTCGCCGCGTCGCGCTCCCCACCTACCCATGGCAGCGCGAGCGCTACTGGATCGCGCCGCGCCAGCCCGGGGCGGCGCGCGGTCAACACCCGCTGCTCGGCAGCGGGCGATCGGTCTCAGCGGTCCCGGGGATGCGCGTGTGGGAGGCGACGATCTCCTCCGATCGGCCGCGCTGGCTCGCCGATCACCGAGTCGACGGGACGATCGTGCTGCCGGCCGCCGGGCTGCTGGAGATGGCGCTCGCGGCCGCGCGGGCGCAGCACGGCGACGACGCGCCCGCGCTGGAGCGCGTGACGCTGCGCGAGGCGCTGACCGTGCCGGGCGAGCCGACGATCGTCCAGCTCGTGACGAGCGAAGAGGACGGTCACACAAAATTTCGAATCGCTAGCCGCCGCGCGAGCGCGTCGCCCGACGCGTGGGCGACCCACGCGGAGGGGGTGCTGCGCTCCTCAATGATCGCGGACGCGCCCGCGCCCGCGCGGCTCGAGCTCGCTGCGCTCCGTGACGCGCTCGACGGTCCCGAGCCCGCCGCCACGGTCTACGCGCAGCTCGCCGCCCGCGGGCTCGAGTACGGACCCGCGTTCCAAGGCCTCGTCGAGCTGTGGCGCGGCGACGGGCGAGCGCTGGGGCGCGCCCGGCTCCCAAGCGCGGCCACGGGCGCGCGCCGCCACGTGCTCCACCCCGCCCTGCTCGACGCCTGCTTCCAGGTCCTGCACGGGGCGCTCGCGGGCGACGAGGACACCTGGCTGCCGATCGAGCTCGGCTCGCTGCGCGTGCTCCGGGCGATCGAGCGAGCGCCGCGCGAGCTCTGGTGTCACGCGCGACTGACCGAGGCCGACGCGCGCGGTGATCGACGGCGCGCGGCGCTGCTCGTGACGGACGCGTCGGGCGAGCCGCTCGCGCGCGTCGACGACTTCGTCGTGCAGCGCGTCGCGAGCCGACGCGTCGACGATCGCCTCATCGAGCTGTCCTGGGAGCCAGCGCCTGCGCCCGTCGCGAGCCTCGAGCGCGGCGTGGTGGTGCTGCTCGGCGGCGGCGCGACCGGGCGAGCGCTCCGGCGCGCGCTCGAGTCCGCCGGGCACACGGTCGTGCACGCGATCGCGGGCCCGCCCGCGCGGCTCGAGCGCGGCGAGTGGGCGGTGGACGACGGCGATCCCGGGGCCGTGCGCGCGCTCCTGCGCGACGCGCTGCGCGGCGCCGCGCCGACTCACGTCGTGCATCTGCGGAGCCTCGAGGCGGGCGACGATCTTGAGGACGACGCGATCGAGTCGTCCCTGCGGCGCGGCTGCGACAGCGCGCTGCACACGGTCCAGGCCGTCACGCAGCTCGGCTACCGCGACGCGCCCCGCCTCGTGATCGTGACGCGCGGCGCCCAGGCGATCCCCGGCCACCCGACGCCCGTCTCGCCCCTGCAGGCGCCCGTGCTGGGCCTCGCGCGCGTCGTCGCCATGGAGCACCCCGAGCTGCGCTGCCTCCGGGTCGACCTCGACCCGACGGGCGCCGGCGACGAGCTCGCCGCGCTCACGCGAGAGGTCCTCGGAGACAGCCCGGAGCAGGAGCTCGCCTGGCGCGGCGACGCCCGCCTCGCCGCCCGGCTGGTCCGCGGCGCGCTCGCGCCTCGAGACCGGGCCGCGACGCTCCCCGCCCGCCCGCGAGCGGATGGCGGCTACCTGATCACCGGCGGCCTCGGCGGCCTCGGCCTGCGCGTCGCCGCCTGGCTCGCGGAGCGCGGCGCCGGGCACCTCGCGCTGCTCAGCCGCTCCGGGATCACGCGCGACGATCAGCGCGCGGCTGTCGACGCGCTCCGCGAGCGCGGCGCGACGGTCACGATCGCGCGGGTCGACGTCGCCGAGCGTGACGCGCTGGCCCGCGTCGTCTCCGAGCTCTCGACCTCCGCGCGACCGCTGGTCGGGATCGTGCACGCCGCCGGCGTGCTCGACGACGGCCTGCTCGCCCAGCAGCACCGCGAGCGCGTCCGCGCCGTCACGGCGCCGAAGATCAACGGCGCGTGGAACCTCCACGCGCTGACCCAGGACATGCCTGTTGAGACATTCGTGATGTTCGCCTCGGCGGCCGGCCTCATCGGCGCCCCCGGGCAGGGCAACTACGCGGCCGCGAACGCGTTCCTCGACGCGCTCGCGCACCACCGGCGCTCGCGGGGGCTGGCCGCGCTGAGCGTCGACTGGGGCGCGTTCGCGGAGGTCGGCCTCGCGGCGGCCGCGGACGTCCGCGGCGCGCGCCTGCGCTCGCGGGGCGTCCGCAGCCTCACGCCCGAAGAGGGCCTCGAGGTGCTCGAGCGGCTGCTCGCCGCCGACGTCGCGCAGATGGCCGTGATGCCCTTCGACGCCCGCCAGTGGATCGAGTTCTACCCGGCGGCGAGCGCCTCGACGATGCTGGCGCCGCTGCTGCGCGAGGGGCCGGGCGCGGACCTGTCCGCCGAGCACCTCGCGCTGACGGCCCGCCTCGCCGCTGCGGACGAGCGGGGGCGCCTCCAGCTGCTCGAGGGGGTGCTGCGGCGCGAGGCGGCGCGCGTGCTCCGGTGCCAGGAGTCCGCGCTCGACGACGAGGCGACCTTCCCGGCGCTCGGGATGGACTCGCTGATGGGTCTCGAGCTGCGCGGCCGCCTCGAGGCGGCGCTGGGCCTGCGGGTCGCCGCCACCTCGCTGTGGACCTACCCGAGCGTCGCCCAGCTCGCGGCGCACCTCGCCGAGACGCTCGCCGGCTCGGCCCCCGAGGCGCCCGCGCCCGCCGAGGCGCCCGCGCCCCTCCCCGAGGACGACATTCTCAACCTGCTCGATCAGACACTCGCGCGCGCGCGGAGCGGAGGATCAACATGAGCGATCGCGAGCGGCTGCTGCTCGATCGACTGCGCGAGGCGACGCTCGCGCTGCGCGACGTCGTCAACGAGCGCGACGCGCTGCTGCGCGCGCGCCATGAGCCGATCGCGATCATCGGCATCAGCTGCCGGCTCCCGGGCGGCGCGGACGATCCAGCGCGGCTGTGGGCGCTGCTCGACGCGGGCCGCGACGCGATCACCTCGCTCGAGCCGCGCTGGGCGCTGACCGGGGCCCGCCCCGGTGAGGCGGCGCCGCGGTGGGCGGGGCTGCTGACCGGCGCCGTCGACGAATTTGACCCGGGCTTCTTCGGCATCGCGCCGCGCGAGGCCCAGACCCTCGACCCCCAGCACCGCGTGCTGCTCGAGCTCGGCTGGGAGGCGCTCGAGGACGCCTGCGTCCCGGTACATGCGCTCAAGGACAGCAAGACCGGCGTGTTCATCGGCGCCACCAACACCGACTACGCGCGCCTCGTCGCCCGGCTGCCGCCGGAGGAGCAGGACGCCTACACGATCACCGGCAACCTGCTCAGCGTCGCCGCCGGGCGGCTCGCCTACACCTGGGGCCTGCGCGGGCCCTGCGTCACCGTCGACACGGTCTGCTCCTCCTCGCTCGTCACCGTGCACCTCGCCTGTCAGAGCCTGCGCGCGGGCGAGTGCGGGCTGGCGATCGCCGGCGGCGTCAACCTGATCCTCTCGGCCGAGGCCATGGAGGGCGTGCAGCGGACGCAGGCGCTCGCGCCCGACGGCCGCTGCAAGACCTTCGACGCGCGGGCGAACGGCTTCGCGCGGGGCGAGGGCGCCGGCCTCGTGGTGCTCAAGCGGCTACGCGACGCGCTGCGCGACGGCGATCCGATCCGCGCGCTGATCCGCGGCTCCGCCGTCAACCAAGACGGCGCGTCGGCGGGGCTGACCGCGCCGAGCCGATCTGCCCAAGAGGCCATGCTGCGCGACGCGCTCGCGAGCGCGCGCGCCAGCGCCGAGGACATCGGCTACGTCGAGACCCACGGCACCGGGACCTCGCTCGGCGACCCGATCGAGGTCGAGGCGCTCCGCGCGGTCCTCGGCGACCCCCGCCCCGACGGTCGTCCGTGCGTGCTCGGGGCCATCAAGACCAACATCGGGCACCTCGAGGCGGCCGCCGGCGTAGCGGGCCTGATCAAGACCGCGCTCATCCTCGAGCGCGGGCGGATCCCGAAAAACCTCAACTTCACGACCCTCAACCCGCGCATCGAGCTCGAGCGGAGCGCGCTCGAGCTCGCCACCGCAGCGCGCGACTGGCCCCGCGGGGCGACGCCCAGGCTCGCGGGCGTGAGCTCGTTCGGGCTCAGCGGGACCAACGCCCACGTGATCCTCGAGGAGGCGCCGCCGCGACGCGCCCCCCCTACGCCCGCGCTCGAGTCGACGGCCGAGCCGGCGCTGTTCGTCCTGTCCGCGAAGACGCCCGCGGCGCTCGCCGAGCTCTGCGGCCGGCTCCGCGATCAGCTGCGCGCGCAGGCGCACCCGCTGGGAGACATCGCGTACAGCCTCGCCACCGCCAGGAGCCCGCTCGCGCGTCGACTCGCGATCGTCGCCAGCTCGCGGGAGGAGCTGACCTCGGTGCTCGAGCGCGCCGCCGAGGGCGAGACGCCCGCTGGATCCGCCCGCGGCCGCGTCCGGCGGGCCCGCCCCGCGCTCGCGCTGCTGTTCACCGGCCAGGGATCGCAGCGCCTCGGCATGGGGCGCGAGCTGCACGCGCGCTGGCCGTGCTTTCGCGACGCCTTCGATCGCTGCGCGGCGCTGTTCGACAGGGCCCTCGATCGCCCGCTGACCGCGATCATGTGGGCCGAGCCGGGCGGACCCGACGCGCACCTGCTCGATCAGACACAATACACGCAGCCCGCCCTGTTCGCGCTCCAGTACGCCCTCGCCGCGCTGTGGCGCGCGTGGGGCGTCGAGCCGGTCGCGCTCGCCGGGCACAGCGTCGGCGAGCTCGCGGCCGCCTGCGTCGCCGGGGTGTTCTCGCTCGAGGACGCCGCGCGCCTGGTCAGCGCCCGCGCGCGCCTGATGCAGGCGCTGCCCGCCGGCGGCGCGATGACGGTCCTCGAGGCCCCCGAGGACGAGGTGCGACGCGCGGTCGCCCAGCGTGACCGCGTCGACATCGCCGCCGTCAACGCGCCCGCGCAGGTCGTGATCTCGGGCGCGCGCGCCGACGTCGACGCGGTCGCGGCGGGCTTCTCCAACGCGCGCGCGCTGACGGTCTCGCACGCCTTCCACTCGCCGCTGATGGAGCCGATGCTCGAGGCGTTCACGCGGGTCGCCCGAGGCGTCACGTACCACCCTCCCGCGCGCCCGCTCGTGTCCTGTCTCAGCGGCGCGCTCGCGGGCGAGGAGGTCGCGCGCGCCGAGTACTGGATCCGGCACGTCCGCGAGGCCGTGCGCTTCGCCGACGCGGTCACGACCATGCACGAGCTGGGCGCCCGCGCGTTCCTCGAGCTCGGCCCTCGGCCCGCGCTGCTCGGCAACGTCGCGCGCTGCCTGCCCGCCGCCGATCCGACGCTGATCGCCTCGCTCCGCAGCAAGCACGGCGAGCGGCGCAGCGCGCTCGAGGCGCTCGCGCGCGCGTGGGCGACCGGCTGCGCGCTCGACTGGGGCGGCGTGTTCCCCGGGGGCGGCCGCCGCGTTCGCCTGCCGCGCTACCCGTGGCAGCGCGCGCGCTGCTGGATCCCGCTCGCCGAGGCGAGCGCGAGCGCGCCCCCGCGCGCGGAGGTCGGCGCCTACTACGACGCGGTCGCGCAGGCGGCCGAGGGGGACGGCGACGAAGAGCGCTACCTGACCTTCGCGCCCTTTCATCAGCCTGTCCCCGGGTTCTCCTGGCTGCTGGCGACGATCGAGCCGGCGCGCCACCCCGAGCAGGCGCGGCGCGTGCTCGCGGCCCAGCGAGAGATGCGGGAGGTGCTGTTTCGCCACGTCGACCTCGAGAGCTGCCGCGACGCGCTCGACATCGGCTGCGGCTACGGCACGGACCTCGCGCGCCTCGCCGCCCAGCACCCGCGCCTGCGCCTGCACGGTCACACCGTCTCCGAGGAGCAGGTCCGGGTCGCGCGCGCGCGCCTCGACAAGCAGGGGGTCGGCGAGCGCGCCCAGGTGCTCCTGCGCGACAGCGCCGCGCAGCCCTTCACCGCCGACTACGACCTCGTGTTCGGCGTCGAGGTCGCGTGCCACATCCGCGACAAGGCGGCGCTGTTCGCGAACGTCGGCGCGCGCCTGCGCGAGGGCGGCGCGCTGGTGCTCTCGGACTTCGTCTCCAACCTCCGCGAGGACATCATCCATGAGGACACGTCGTCGTTTCTCGTCACGGCGGCCCGCTGGGCCGAGACGCTCGCGCGCAACGGGCTGCGGCTGGTCGACTGCGTCGACGTGAGCCCCGAGATCGCGAACTTCCTCGACGACCCCGACTACGAGCAGAACCTCCAGCGCCTGCAGGAGCGACGGGAGACCGCCGGGATCCGCGACGCGCTGGGCTCCTACGACCAGCTCGGCGAGCTGCTGCGCCGGCGCATGGTCAGCTACGCGCTGATGACGGCCCGGCGGGCGCCCGCGGGCGCGGACGAGGCCGATCTCGTCCGCGACAACCTGCGCGCGCTGGACGAACGGCGCGCCTACACGAGCTGTCTGCGGGGACATCAAGCTCTCGACGACTCGCCGTTCTTGCGGGTCACGTGGCGGTCGCGGCCGCTGTCCGAGGACGCCGCGGCCGAATCGCCCCCCGCGCGCTGGCTGATCCTCGGCGACGACGTCCGCGGCGACGCGCTCGCCTCGGCGCTCGAGGGGCGCGGGCACGCCGTCGCGCGCGCCCCCGCGCCGCCCGACGCCGGCGCGGCCGAGACGACGCTGCGACAGGCCTTCAGCCTTCAGCCGCCGAGCGCCGTGGTGCTGCTCTGCGAGGACGCCCGCGAAGATCCGGCGGCGCTCGACGACGACGCCCTCGCCCGCTCGCTCTCGCGGGGCGCCGAGCAGACGCTCGCGCTCACCCAGGCGCTCGCGCGCGCGCCGTGGCGGGACGCGCCGCGGCTGTGGCTCGTGACGCGCGGCGCCCAGGCGACGCACCAGCGCCCGCGCGCCCGCGTCTCGCTCAGCCAGGCGCCGATCCTCGGCCTCGCGCGCGTGATCGCGATGGAGCACCCCGAGTTCCGCTGCGCGCGCGTCGACATCGACCCATCCTGGCCAGAAGAACATATTGAACCGCTGCTCGCGGAGCTGCTCGCCGACGACGCCGAGGACGAGGTGGCGCTGCGCGGCGAGGCGCGCCTGGTCGCCCGCGTCGAGCGGGTTGAGCCGCCCGCGCGGGAGGCCCCGTTCACCGCGCGCGAGGACGGCGTGTACCTGATCACGGGCGGCCTCGGCGGGCTCGGGCTGCGCGTCGCAGCGTGGCTCGTCGAGCGCGGCGCGACGCGTCTCCTGCTGCTCGGTCGACGGGGCGCGGCGAGCGAGTCGCAGCGCGCCGCCGTCGCCGACCTGGTCGCTCGAGGCGCCGAGGTCCGCGTGCTCGCGGCGGACGTCTCGCGGCGCGACGAGCTCGCGCGCGCGCTCGCCAGCCTCGACCCGAAGACGCCGCTGCGCGGGGTCGTGCACGCGGCCGGCGTCGCCGACCCGTGCATGCTCGCCGAGCTCACGCCCGCGCGGCTGCGCGCGGTGATGGCCCCCAAGGCGCTGGGCGCCGCGCACCTCGACGCGCTCACCCGTGACTACGCGCTCGACCTCTTCGTCCTCTACGCGTCTATGTCCGGCCTGCTCGGTCTGGCCGGGACCGGCAACTACGCCGCCGCGAACGCGCTGCTCGACGCGCTCGCGCACGACCGCCGGGCGCGGGGTCGCGCCGGCCTCAGCGTCGACTGGGGCGTGTTCGCCGGCGTCGGCCTCGCGGCCGCGCGCGATGATCGCGAGCGCGCCCGCTACAGCGCCGGGATGCGCGGCATGTCCTCGGAGGAAGGTCTCGACGCGCTCGAGCGCGCGCTCGCCAGCGACGAGGCGCAGCTCGGCGTCGCGCCGCTGGACGCCGCGCAGTGGGTCGAGTCCTACCCCGCCGCGGCCAGCTCGCGCCGGGTCGCGCCGCTGCTGCGCGTGACCCCGGATCGCGCGCCGCGGGGCGCCGCGATCCTCGAGCGGCTGCGCGGCGCGAGCCCAGACGAGCGCGCGCGCCTCGTGCTCACGACCGTGCGCGCGCAGGCGGCCCAGGTGCTCCGCGTCCCCGAGGACGAGTTGGACCTCGAGGAGCCGCTGACGAGCCTCGGCATGGACTCGCTCATGGGCCTCGAGCTGCGCAACAGGATCGAGACCGCGCTCGGCCTCAAGGTCGCGCCGACGCTGCTGTGGACCTACCCGACCGTACTCGCGCTCAGCCACCACCTCGCGGGCGAGCTGGGCGAGCCCACGCGAGACGACGCGGAGCGCCACGAGCCGTCGCCCGACGACCTCGACGACCTCAGCGACCTCAGCGACGAGGACAGCGCGCGGCTCATCGACGAGGAGTTTGACGCCCTGCTATGAGCGACGCCAACCAAGAGCGCCTGCGCAAGGCGGCCGTCGTCATCCGGCGGCTCAAGGACCGCGTCGCCGCGCTCGAGCGCGACGCGAGCCAGGCGCGTGAGCCGATCGCGATCGTCGGCGCCGGCTGTCGCTTCCCGGGCGGCGCCGACGGCCTCGACGGCTACTGGTCGCTGCTCGCGGAGGGCCGCGACGGCGTGCGCGAGCTCGACGCGCGCTGGGCCAGCGTCGGAGAACCTGTCCCGGACGACATCCCGCGCTGGGCCGGGCTGCTCCGCGGCGACCTCGCGGCCTTCGACGCCGCGTTCTTCGGCGTCTCCCCGCGCGAGGCGGTCACGCTCGATCCGCAGCACCGGCTGCTGCTCGAGGTCAGCTGGGAGGCGCTCGAGGACGCCGGCGCGCCCGCGACCGCGCTCGCCGGCAGCGACACCGGCGTGTTCATCGGCGCCTGCGTCAGCGACTACGGCGCCCTCGTCGCGCGCACCCGCGGAGACGAGCAGGACGCCTACGCGGTCACCGGCAACCTCCTCAGCGTCGCGGCGGGGCGGCTCGCCTACACCTGGGGCCTGCAGGGCCCGTGCGTCACCATCGACACCGCGTGCTCCTCCTCGCTGACCGCGATCCACCTCGCGTGCCGCAGCCTGCGGGCGCGCGAGTGCGGCCTCGCGCTCGCGGGCGGCGTCAACGTGCTGCTCTCGGCCGTGATGATGGGCGCGCTCGGGCGCACGCAGGCGCTCGCGCCCGACGGTCGCTGCAAGACCTTCGACGCGCTCGCCAACGGCTACGCGCGCGGCGAGGGCTGCGGCGTCGTCGTGCTCAAGCGCCTGTCCGACGCGCGGCGCGACGGCGACCGAGTCCTCGCGCTGATCCGCGGATCCGCCGTGAACCAAGACGGGCGCTCGACCGGGCTGACCGCGCCGAACGTCCGCGCCCAGGAGCGGCTGATCCGCGCCGCGCTGCGCGACGCCCAGCTGTCCCCCGACGCGCTCGACTACGTCGAGACCCACGGCACCGGCACCGCGCTCGGAGATCCCATCGAGGTCGACGCGCTGCGGGCCGTGCTGACGACGCGCGCGGACGGGCGGCCGTGCACGCTCGGCGCCGTCAAGACCAACCTCGGCCATCTCGAGGCGGCCGCCGGCGTCGCCGGCGTGCTCAAGACCGCGCTCGCGCTGCGCCACGAGCGAATCCCCAAGAACCTGCACTTCCGGACGCTCAACCCCCGGGTGCGCCTGCAGGGCAGCCCGCTGCGGCTCGCGACCGAGGCGACCCCGTGGCCGCGCGGCGCGGAGCCGCGGCGCGCGGGCGTGAGCTCGTTCGGGATGAGCGGGACCAACGTCCACCTCATCCTCGAGGAGGCGCCCGCGCCGGTCGAGACCGAGCTCGCCGCGCCCGCCGGCGCCCAGCAGCTGATCGTGCTCTCCGCCGGCTGCGACGACGCGCTGCGTGACGCCGCGACGCGCCTGGGCGCCCAGCTCGACGCCCAGGGCGCGCGAGCGCCCGAGCTCGGCGCGCTCGCCTACTCCCTGGCGACGACGCGCGCGCACCTCTCTCACCGGCTCGCGCTCTCCGTCTCGACGCGCGCCGAGCTGCGCGAGCTCCTGGACGCCGCGGCCGCCCTCGCCCCGAAGGTCGAGACGCCGCCGGGCGTGTCCCGAGGCCGTCGCGCCGCGCGTCGGCCCAGGGTCGTGTTCGTGTTCCCCGGCCAGGGCAGTCAGTGGCGCGGCATGGGGCGCGAGCTGCTCGCGCAGGAGGAGTCGTTTCGCGCGGCCTTCACCGCCTGCGACGCCGTCATCCAGCGCGAGGCCGGGTGGTCGCCGATCGCCGCGCTCCACGACGAGGAGGCCGCGTACCTCTCGCGCATCGATCGAGTGCAGCCGACGCTCTTCGCCCTCGAGGTCGCGCTCGCGGCCCTCTGGCGCGCCTGGGGTGTCGAGCCCGACGCGGTCGTCGGCCACAGCATGGGCGAGGTCGCCGCGGCCCACGTCGCGGGCGCGCTCTCGCTCGAGGACGCCGCGCGCGTGATCTGTCGCAGGAGCCAGCTGCTCCGCAGCATCAGCGGCGCCGGCGAGATGGCGCTGATCGAGCTCCCGCTCGCCGAGGCCCAGCGCGCGCTCGCGGGCCGCGAGGACCGACTCAGCGTCGCGGTCAGCAACAGCCCGAGCGCGACGGTGATCTCGGGGGACCCAGCCGCGCTCGCCGAGCTGCTCGAGTCGCTCACCGCCCGCGGCGTGTTCACGCGGCGCGTCAAGGTCGACGTCGCCAGCCACAGCCCGCAGGTCGATCCGCTGCTGCCCGCGCTGGGGCGCCAGCTCACCTCGCTCGCCCCGCGCGGTACCAAGTCCCCGATGTGGTCGACGGTCACCGGCGCGCCGGTCCGCGGGCCCGAGCTCGACGCCGGCTACTGGGCCCGGAACCTGCGCGAGCCGGTGCGCTTCGCCGATGTCGCGCGCGCGCTGATCGAGCGGGAGCACGCGCTGTTCATCGAGCTCAGCCCGCACCCGATCCTCGCGCCGGCGGTCCGCGAGCTGCTGCGCGAGCGGGACACGCGGGGCGCGGCGCTGGCCTCGACGCGGCGCGAGCAGCCCGAGCGCGGCGCGCTGCTCGACGCGCTCGGAGAGGCATGGTCGATGGGACATCCCGTCAACTGGCGCGGCGTGTTCCCGTCAGGCGGGCGGCGCGTGTCCCTGCCGACCTACCCGTGGCAGCGCGAGCGCTACTGGGTCCAGCGCAGCGCTCGCGCGCGCCAGCCTGAGCCGCGAGGACATCACCCGCTGCTCGGCGCCGCGCAGTCGCTCTCGATCGATCCGTCAACGCGCCTGTGGGAGCGGACGCTCGACGCGACGCGCCTCCCGTGGATCGCGGACCACCGCGTGCGCGCGCTCGTGGTGTTCCCCGGCACCGGCTACCTCGAGATGATGCTCGTCGCCGGCGCCGAGTACCTCGGGGGCCAGGTCGCGCTGGGCGAGGTCGAGTTCGTCGAGGCGCTCGTGCTCACGGAGACGCCCGTCACCGCGCAGGTCGTAGCGACGGCGGCGGGCCCGGGGCGGGCGCGCCTGCAGATCGCGACTCGGAGCGCGGGCGACAGCTGGATCGTGCACGCCCGCGGCCTCGCGTCCGTCGAGCCGTCGCGCGCCGCGACGACGACCGCGCTCGCCGAGCTCCAGCGACGATTCACGCGCGCGCCGGCCGAGCCCGCGCGCGCGGTGTACGAGCCGCTGTCCGCGCTCGGCCTTGACTACGGCCCCGCGTTTCAAGGGCTCGTGCAGCTGCGTCGCGGCGCGGGCGAGGTGCTCGCGCGCGTACACGCCCGCGCGGGCGCCGAGAGCCGCTACCGCGCGCACCCGGCCACGCTCGACGCCTGCTTCCACGCGCTCGCGGCGGTCTCCACGAGCCAGCGCCCCCGACTCCCGGTCGCGGCGTCGTCGGTGCGGGTCTACGCGCCGCTCGTCGGCGAGCTGTGGTGCTACGCGCGGCGGGACGACGACACGCGGCGCGCCGATCTAATTGTGTTTGATGGGACAGGCACCCTAGTCGCCGAGGTCGCCGGCCTCGAGTCCCGCGAGCTCACCGCGTCGCCCGCGGACGCCTGGCACCTCGAGCAGGTATGGGAGCCCCGCGCGCGACCCACCGCGCGCGTCCACGACGGCCGCTTCCTGATCCTCGGCGACGGCGAGGGGCTCGGCGCGGCGCTGCACGACGCGCTCACGCGCGCCGGTCAGCTCGCCGAGCACGCCCGCGAGCTCGATGACGCGAGCGCCGACGGCGTGCGCGCGCGCGTCCTCGAGGCCTTCGGCGAGCGCGAGCCGACGGTCGTCGTCCACCTCCGCAGCCTCGACGATCCCGAGCCCGCGCGCGTCGACGTCGACGCGCTGCGGCGCGCCCATGAGCGCGGCGTCCTCAGCGTCATGCACACCGCGCAGGCGCTGCTCGACGACGACGACGCGCCGCCGCCCCGGCTGTGGCTCGTGACCCGCGGCGCCCAGCGCTCGGGCGACGCGGCCGCGTTCACCCAGGCCGCCCAGCTCGGGCTCGCCCGGACCCTCGCGCTCGAGCACCCCGAGCTGCGCTGCGCCGCCGTCGACCTCGACCCCGCGCGCCCGCCCGACGAGCTCGCGTCGCTGCTCGCCGAGCTCCTGGCCGACGATGACGAGCAAGAGCTCGCGCTGCACGACGGCCTGCGCCGCGTGTCGCGAGTCCAGCGGCGGCCGCCCGATCCCGCGCCTCAGACGCGCGCCCCCACCATCCGCGGCGACCGCAGCTACCTGATCACGGGCGGGCTCGGGGCCCTCGGGCTCAGCGCCGCCGGGTGGCTCGCCGAGCGCGGCGCGGGGCAGCTCGCGCTGCTCGGTCGCGCGGGCGTGACGACGCCCCGTCAGCGTGACGCCATCGCGGCGATCGAGCGCGCGGGCGCCCGCGTCACGGTGCTGCGGGCTGACGTCGCCGACCGCGACGCGCTGCGAGCCGCGCTGGAGGCCGCGCGCCGCGAGGATGGCCTCCCGCTCGCCGGTGTCATCCACGCCGCGGGCGCGCTGGACGACGCGCTGCTGCGCGACCAGACGCGCGCGCGCCTCGAGTCGGTGATGGCCGCGAAGGCGCGCGGCGCCCTGCACCTGCACGACCTCACGCGCGACGCCACGCTCGACTTCTTCGTCCTCTACGCCTCCGGCGCGGGCGTCCTCGGCGCGCCGGGGCAGGCCAACTACGCCGCCGCCAACGCGAGCCTCGACGGCCTCGCCCGCTATCGCCGACGGCTCGGCCTGCCGGCGCTGAGCGTCGACTGGGGCCTGTTCTCCGGGGCAGGCTTGGCCGAGGCCGAAACCCACCGCGGCGCCCGGCTGCGCGCCCGCGGCGCCCAGAGCATGACCCTCGAGGAGGGGCTGGGCGCGCTCGCGCGGCTGCTCGTCAGCGATCGCGCCCAGGCGATCGTCGCGCCCCTCGACGCCCGCGCCTGGGTCGAGCTCGTCCCCTCCGTCGCGCAGCTCCGTCGCTTCTCCCCGCTGCTCGAGACGCGCGAGGACGCCGCCGCGGACCGCCTCTCCGCGCGCCTCGAGAGCGCCCCGCCCGAGCGCCGCGCCGCGCTGATTGAGACATGGCTCCACGACCAGGTCGCGCGCGTGCTCCGGCTGCCGCGCGCCCGCCTCGACCCCGAGCGCCCGCTGACGGCGCTCGGCATGGACTCGCTGATGGGCCTCGAGCTCAAGCACCGGCTCAAGCGCGAGCTCGCGCTGGACCTCCCGATGACGCGGCTGCTGCGGGACATGACCGTCGCGCGCTTGGCCGAGCTCGCCGCGCTGCGGGCCGCGCCCGACGAGCCCCCGCCCCCGCAGGACACTAGCTGGACGGATATCGAATTATGACCGCGCTCACCGATCTCGTGGAAGAACTCCTCGTCTCGGGCGCCGAGCTCTCGCTCGAGGGCGGCCGCCTGCGCGTGCGCGCCCCCGACGGCCTGCTGACGCCCGCGCGGCTCGCCACGCTGCGCGCGAGCAAGGACGCGCTCGTTCAGCTGCTCCCCGCGCACACCTTCGAGGCGCCGCTCTCGGTCGGTCAGGAGGGGCTTTGGTTCATCCAGACCAGCGCGCCCGACAGCGCCGCCTACAACGTCGGCGTCGCGCTGCAGATCGAGTCCGAGGCCGATCACGCGCCGGCGATCCGCCGCGCGCTGCAGCGCCTCGTCGATCGCCACCTGCTGCTGCGCGCGCGCTACGTCGAGCGCGAGGGTCGCCCGCGGCAGATCATCCACGCCCACAAGCGCGTCCCGCTCACGACGATCGACGCCGCCGGCTGGAGCCGCGAGGCGCTCGCGCGCGAGGCCGCGGCCGTCTGCCAGCGACCCTTCGAGCTCGCCGTCGAGGGCGGCTTTCGAGCCTGTCTCTTCCAGCAGGGCGCCGGACGCTCGACGCTGGTGCTCTGCGTCCACCACGTCGCCGTCGACGGCTGGTCGATCCGCATGATGGGCGACGAGCTGCTGCGGCTCTACGCCGCGGACGGTCAGCCGAACCCGCTCCCGCCGCAGCGGCGGACCTACCTGCAATTCGTCCGCGAGCAGCGCGAGCTGCTCGCCGCCCGCGGCGACGCGCTGCGCCGCGCCGCGACCGAGGCGCTCGCGGGCGCCCCCCACACGCTCGAGCTCCCGACCGACAACCCGCGCCCGCCGCTGCAGAGCTTCCGCGGCGCGACCTACACCCGGGCGCTGGACCCCGCGCTCGTCGAGCAGCTGCGCGCGCTCGGGCGCGCCGAGGGGGTGACCCTCTACATGATCTTCATGACCGCCGCGCAGGCGCTGCTGCACCGCTACAGCGGGCAGGAGGACTTCTGCGTCGGCTCGGCCGCGGCGCTGCGCGAGCGCGAGGAGCTCGCCGCGACCTTCGGCTACATGGTCAACGCCATCGTCCTGCGCGCCCAGATCTCCGCCGACGATCCGCCGAGCTTCGCGGCGCTGCTGGGCCAGGTCCGCGCGCGCACGCTCGACGCGCTCGACCGCCAGGACTACCCCTTCCCGCTGCTCGCCAAGGAGCTGCTGCGCGAGCGCGATCCGAGCCGCCCGCCCGTGTTCCAGGTGATGTTCTCCTACCAGCGCGCGCAGGCGCTCGGCGAGGCCGCCCACAAGCTCATGGCCGGAGAGACAGTTCACGTCGGCGGCGCCCGCTTCACCCAGCTCCCGCTCACCCAGACCATCGCCGAGGTCGAGCTCATCATCGAGGTCACCGAGCACGCCGCCGGCCTCGAGCTAGGGCTGCGCTACAACACCGATCTGCTCGAGGCCGACACCGTCGCGCGCATGGCCGGGAACCTCGAGACCATGCTCCGGGGCGCGGCCGCGGACCCGCAGACGCCGATCTCGCGGCTCCCGATCCTGACCGCGGCCGAGCGCGAGCAGCAGCTCGTCACCTGGAACGACAACGCCGCGGCCTTCTCCGCCGATCGCTGCCTGCACGAGCTGTTCGAGGAGCAGGTCGATCGCGCGCCCGAAGCCGTCGCGGTCGTCGACTTCTGCGGGCAGCCCGAGGGCGGCCGCGGCGTCTCGATGACCTACGCCGAGCTCGATCGCCGCGCCAACCAAGTCGCCCACCGCCTGCGCGCCCTCGGCGTGGGCCCCGACGTGCTCGTCGCGCTGTGCCTCGAGCGCTCCGCCGACCTGATCGTCGCGCTGCTCGGCGTGCTCAAGGCCGGCGGCGCCTACACGCCCCTCGACCCCGAGCACCCCCCGCGGCGCCTGGCGACGCTGATGGCGGACTCGCGCGCCCCGGTGCTCATCACGCGAGGGGCGCTGCGTTCTCTCTTGCCCGAGGGACAGGTTTCGATCGTCGATCTCGACCGCGGCCTCGAGCGTGAGCCCCCCCGCCGGCCCGCGCCGCGCGCCCGCCCGACCGACCTCGCCTGCGTCCTCTACACCTCCGGCTCGACCGGCACGCCCAACGGCGCGCAGCTCGAGCACCGCGGGCTCGTCAACTCGGTCGAGGCGACCGTGCGGATCCTCGAGGGCGGGCCCGGCTCGCGCCTGGTGCACGTGCTCTCCTTCAACTTCGACGGCGCGCTCGCCAAGCTGTTCTGGATGCTCGCCTGCGGCGGCGCCGTGTACCTCGCCCCGCGCGACGGCGACTACCTCGGCAAGGCGCTGATCGAGCTGATCGAGCGCGAGCGCGTCACCTGCACGTTCTTCCCGCCGGCGATGCTCGCGGCCATGCCCGACGCGGAGCTGCCGACGCTGCAGACGATCCTCGTCGGCGGCGAGCGCTGCACCCCCGAGATCGTCGAGCGCTGGGGGCGAACACGCCGGCTGATCAACATCTACGGCCCGACCGAGACGTCGATCCTCGTCACCTCGGGCCTCTGCGTCGCCGACGGTCGCCCCCCGCCGATCGGCCGGCTGATCCCGAACGTCCAGGGCTACGTCGTCGATCGCTGGGGCCAGCTCGTGCCCGCCGGCGTCGCCGGCGAGCTCTACCTCGCCGGCGTCGCGCTCGGCCGCGGCTACCTAGGCCGCCCCGAGGTCACCGCCCGCAAATTCGTGCCCCACCCCTTCGGCGAGGGCCGGGCCTACCGGACAGGTGACCTCGTGCGCTACCGCGCGCGCGCCGGCGAGCCGCCTGTGCTCGAGTTCATCCGCCGCATCGACCACCTCATCAAGCTGCGTGGTTATCGGGTCGAGCTCGGCGAGGTCGAGACCGCGCTGCGCGCCTCGTCGCTGGTGCGCGACGCCGTGGTCACGGCGATCGCGACCGAGCGCGAGCGCGCCTATCGCCTCGTCGCCTACGTCACGCCGACGCGCCGAGAGAGCAGCTGGGACGAGCAGCTCGCCCACGTAGCGACCTGGGACGCCGCCTACGACCAGATCGTCGCGCCCGACGTCGACACGACCCGACGCCGCGCCGAGCCCGAGCCCGGGCCCGCGCCGAGGCTCGCGCCCGCGCCCGCGCCCGCCGACGATCCGCTGCTCGATCTACGTGGCTGGAAGAACAGTTACACCGGCGGCGACATCGACCCGGCGCAGATGCGCGTGTGGGCCGAGTCGACGGTGCGGCGCATCCTCGAGCTCGCGCCCCGCGACGTGCTCGAGATCGGCACCGGCACCGGCATGCTGCTCGCGCGCGTCGCCCCGAGCGCGCGTCGCTACCGCGGCACCGATCTCGCCGCCTACGCGATCACCAAGGCCGCGGAGCTCAAGGCGCGCCGCGCCGCGCTCGAGCGCGTCCACGTCACGCAGCAGCCGGCGCACGACTTCACCGGCCTCGAGGGCGAGCGCTTCGACACCGTCATCCTCAACTCGGTCGTCCAGTACTTCCCCTCCGCGACCTACCTGCTCACCGTGCTCGAGCGCGCGATCGCGGGCGTCGAGCGCGGCGCCGTGTTCCTCGGTGACCTCCGCAGCCTGCCGCTGCTCGAGACCTACCACGCGTCCGTCGAGCACCACCGCGCCGGCGACCCGCAGGTCCGCCCGGGCTCGCTGCGCGCCCGTGTTCGCCGCGCGCTCGCCCACGACAACGAGCTCGTGCTCCACCCGCAGCTGTTTCGCGAGCTGCAGGGCGTGTTCCCGCAGATCGCCCACGTCGAGGTCACGCCCAAGCGCGGGGACTTCCACAACGAGCTGACCCTGTTCCGCTACGACGTCACGCTCTACATCGGCGCGCGACCCAGCGGCGTCGCGCCGACGCGCTGGCGTGATGTCGCGGCTGAGGGCCTGACGCTCGCCGACGCGCGCGCGTGGCTCGAGACGGCCGAGCCCGGCGCGCTGCTGGGGCTGCGCAACATCCCCAACGCCCGCCTGCGCGAGGCCAACGCGCTGCGCCGCTGGCTCGCCCGCGACGACGACGCGCCCTGGCGCCCGCCCGCGGACGATGTCGGCGCCTGGGACCCCGAGTCGCTGTTCGCCTTCGAGGACGCGGGCGCGTGCCGGGTCCGCCTCAGCTGGGCGGAGGGCCGCGACGACGGCAGCTTCGACGCGGTCATCGCCGCCGGCCGAGACGCGCGGCCGCTCATCCCCGTCGCGCCGCCGACCCCGGGCGCCGAGCTGCGCGCGCTCGCCAACGATCCGCTGCTGGGCGAGCGGCAGCGCGCGCTCGTGACCGCGCTGCGTCGCGAGCTACGCGACGCGCTCCCAGCCTACGCGATCCCCTCCGCGATCGTCGTGCTGCCGGCGCTCCCGATCAACATCAACGGCAAGGTCGACCGCAGCGCGCTCCCACGCCCCGAGCTGCTCCGCGATCCCGACACGCCGCTGGTCGAGCCGCAGACCGAGCACGAGCGCGCGATCACCCAGATCTGGTGCGAGCTGCTGGGCCACGAGCGCGTCGGGGTGCACGACGACTTCTTCGAACTCGGCGGCGACTCGCTGCTCGCCGTGCAGGCGATCGCGCGCCTGCCCGCGACCTGCGGCGTCGAGCTGCCGGTCCGCGCGCTGCTCGAGCGACCGACGGTCCACGAGCTCGCCAAGCGCGTCGAGCTCGTGCGCAAGACCGTGGCGCTCAAGGCCCAGCGCGCCGAACCAACCTCTCACCGTCAGCGCGGACGCATCTAGCCGCCACGCCACACGGATCCCGGCTTATGACGACTCTTCAAGACCTGATCACGCGCCTCCACGACCTCGAGATCCGCATCTGGGACGACGACGGCTACCTCGGCTTCAGCGCTCCAGAGGGCGCGCTAGACGACGAGCTGATGGCCGCGCTGCGCGAGCACAAGCAGGCGCTGCTGAGCTTCCTCCGCGAGGGCGACGGCGCCGCGCGGCACCAGCAGCTCACGCGGCAGCCGCACGACGGCGTCGTCGCGATCTCGCCCGCGCAGCGCGGGCTGTGGGCGCTGAGCCAGCTCGACGGCGGCAACGTCGCCTACAACGTCCCGCTGGTGACGACGCTGACGGGGGCGCTCGACGTCCCCGCGCTCGCGCGCGCGATCGAGGAAGTCGTCCGCCGTCACGAGGCGCTGCGCACCTCCTTCCGGCTGTCTGAGCGCGGCCCCGTCCAGGTCATCGACGCCGCCGTGACCGTGCCCCTCGTCGTCGACTCGCTCGACGCCGCGCGTGACCCCGAGTCCCGCGACGCTGAGCTGACGCGCCGCCTCGACGAGGAGATCCACCGCAGCTTCGATCTCGAGTGCGGCCCGCTGCTGCGCGCGCGGCTGCTTCGACTCGCGCCCGACGAGCACGTCCTGTGCGTCGTCGTCCACCACATCGTCTGCGACGGCTGGTCGCTCTCGGTCCTGGTCCGCGAGCTCAACGCGCTCTACGCCGCCTACGTCGCGGGGCGGCCCTCGCCGCTCCCCCCGCTGCCGCTGCAGTACGCCGACTACAGCCGCTGGCACGCCCAGCGGCTCGAGGGCGACGCGGCCGCGCGTCATCTCGACTACTGGCGCGAGACCCTCGCCGAGCTCCCGTCGCTCGAGCTCCCCCCAGACCGGCCGCGACCGCGCGCGTCATCGTTTCGCGGCGCCCTGCACACGCACCGGCTCGACCCGACGCTCACGCGATCGCTCCGCGCCGCCAGCGAGGCCTCGGGCGTCAACCTCCACGCCACCCTGTTCGCCGCGTTCCAGCTGCTGCTCGCGCGCCTCTCGGGGCAGACCGACTTCGCCGTCGCCTCCGGCACGCTCGGCCGCAACCACCCCGACCTCGAGGGGCTGATCGGCCACTTCTTCAACATCGCTATGATCCGCGCGGACCTGCGGGGCGCGCCCAGCTTCGCCGAGTTCGCGCAGCGGACCCGCGCCGCGCTGCTCGCCGCCGCCGAGCACGAGGAGCTGCCCTTCGAACGCGTCGTCGAGGGGCTCCGCCCGGAGCGACGCGCCGGCCGCAACCCCTTCACCCAGTTCGCGCTCTCGCTCGAGAAGTTCTCACAAGGCGGCCTCGATCTCCCGGGCGTCACCGCGACCCGCGGCGAGCGCAGGTTCCGGGTCGCCAAGCTCGACGTCGCGCTGTGGATCTCGGACCTCGAGGACTCCCTCGAGATCGCGGCCGAGTACAGCTCCGAGCTCTTCGATCGCGAGACCGTCGCGCGCCTCTGCGCCCGCTACGAGCGGCTGCTGCGGGGCGTCGCCGCCGATCCGAGCCGCCCCGTCTCCGCCTACGAGCTGCTCACCGAGCGCGAGCGACACCAGCTGCTCACGGGCTGGAACCAGACCGACGCGCCGCGCGTCGAGCAGCGCGTACATGAGCGCGTCGCCGGCCAGGCCGCGCGGGATCCCGACGCGATCGCGATCGTCGACCTCTGCGCGGGCGAGCGCGTCGAGCTCTCCTACCGCGAGCTCGACCGCTGGGCCGATCACGTCGCGGCGACCTTGATCGCGCGCGGCGTACCGCAGGGCGCGCTGGTCGGCGTGTGCCTCGAGCGTTCCGCCGCCTTGGTCGCCGCGCTGCTCGGCGTGCACAAGGCCGGCTGCGCGTTCGTGACGCTCGACCCCAGCCTCCCGAGCGAGCGCCTAGAATTCATGCTCGAGGACGCCGGCGCGTCGGTCGTGCTCACCAGCGAGGCCGCGCGCGCGCGCGCGCCAGCCCGCGGCGCCGAGCTCCTCACGCTCACGCCGCCGAGCGACGCGCGGCCGGAGGCGTCGGCGCGCGCGGTCGGGCCCGAGGCGCTCGCCTACGTCATCTACACATCTGGCTCAACGGGCAGGCCCAACGGCGTGCTCGTCGAGCACGGCGGCCTCGACAACGCGATCGAGGCCCACGTCCGCGTGATGGAGACCGGCCCCGGCACCCGCCACGCGCACGTGCTCTCCTTCAGCTTCGACGGCGCGCTCGCCCATCTCTACGTCATGCTCTGCGCCGGCGGGACCGTCTACCTGACGCCGCGCGACAGCGCGTTCTTGGCGAGCGGCCTGCTCGAGCTGATCGAGCGCGAGGGCGTCACGCACACCCACCTCCCGCCGACCATGCTCGCCGCGCTGCCCGAGCGCCCGCTCCCGTCGCTGCAGACCCTCGTCGTCGCCGGCGAGCGCTGCTCGGCCGCGCTGGCCTCACGCTGGGCGCCGGGCCGCCGCATGCTCAACCTCTACGGGCCCACCGAGGGCTCGATCCTCGCGACCTACGCCCGCTGCGAGGCCGGGGATCGGCCGCCGCCGATCGGCCGCCCGATCGCCAACACCCGCGTGTACCTCCTCGACCCCTGGGGACAGCTCGCCCCCCCCGGCGCGGTCGGAGAGCTCGCGCTCGCCGGCGTCGGCGTCGCCCGCGGCTACCTGGGTCGCCCCGAGCTGACCGCGAAGAAGTTCCTCCAAAACCCCTTCGGCGAGGGCCGGCTGTACCGCACCGGCGACCTCGCTCGCTACCGCGTCGGCGACGATGAGCCGCCCGCGCTCGAGTTCATCGGCCGCGCAGACAGTCAGCTGAAGATCCGCGGGCACCGCGTCGAGCCCTCCGAGATCGAACATGTCCTCAAGCGCGTCGAGTTCATCGGCGACGCCGTGGTCACGACCACGGGCTCGCCCGCGCGGCTCGTCGCCTACGTGACGCCGCGCCGCGCGAGCGCGGCCGACGCCGATGAACTCGATGGCCGCGACGGCGACCTCGACCTCGAGCTCCGCGCGCTCGGGGAGCGCGCGCGCCGAGAGCTGCGCGGCCGCCTGCCGGCCTACCTCGTCCCTTCCCTCATCGTCGGGCTCGCGAGCCTCCCGCTCACCACCAGCGGCAAGGTCGACCGCCGCGCACTGCCGGCGCCCGAGGCCCTGACAGGCGCGACGACCAGCGAAGACGCGCCGCGCAACGACGCCGAGCGCGAGCTCGTGAAGATCTGGCGCGAGGTGCTGGAGCTCGATCGCGTCGGCGTCCACGACAACTTCTTCGAGCTCGGCGGCGACTCGATCCAGGGCATCCAGGTCGTGAGCAAGGCCCAGGAGGCCGGGATCACGCTGCGCAGCGGGCAGCTCTTCGAGCACCAGACCGTCGCCGAGCTCGCGGCCGCGTCGGTGGTCGAGCGCGCGAGCGCCGAGCAGTCGCTGGTCCACGGGCCCGCGCCGCTGACCGCGATCCAGCGATGGTTCTTCGACCAGGTCGAGCGCGCCCCCGAGCTGCTGCAGCGCTTCGACCAGTCCGTGCTGCTCGAGGCCCCCGCGGAGCTCGACCCGATCCTCGTCCAGCTCGCGCTCAACTACCTGCAGACCCACCACGACGCGCTGCGCCTCCGCTTCACCCGCGACGCCGAGGGTCGGTGGTCGCAGGCCTGCCTGGAGTCCGCAGGCGAGGTCCCGCTCGAGGTCGAAGAATTCGAAGGCCCCGCGGCCGAGCGCGCCGCCGTGATCCAGCGCGTCGCCAGCTCGCTGCGCTCGAGCCTCGACATCACCCGCGGCCCGGTCATGAGCGCGGCGCTCGTGTTCTTCGCGGACGACGAGCCGTGCCGGCTGCTGCTCGTCGTTCACCACCTCGTCGTCGACGCGGTCTCGTGGCAGATCCTGCTGCCCGACCTCTTCACCGTCTACCGACAGCTCGCCGCGGGCGAGCCGGTCTCGCTGCCGGCCAAGACCAGCTCCTTCAAGCGCTGGGCCGAGCGCGCGACCGAGCTCGCGCGCGACGCTGACTTCACGCGCGAGCGAGCGATCACCGAGCACGCGCCGCCGCCCCCGCTCCCGCTCGATCTCCCCGACGGCGCCAACACCCGCGAGTCGACGGCCGACCGGCGCGTGACGCTGAGCCCAGGCGAGACCGAGCAGCTGCTGGGCGACGCGCTCGTCCCCTACAACCTCGGCGCGCAGGATCTTCTCCTCTGCGCGCTCGCCCAGGTCCTCACGCGCTGGAGCGGCGACGAGGCGGCCTGGATCGATCTCGAGGGCCACGGTCGCGCGGACCTCATCGACGACGTCGAGCTCTCGCGCACGGTCGGCTGGTTCACCTCGCTGTACCCCGTGCGCCTCGAGCTGCCGGTCGGCGACGATCCCGAGGCCGCGCTCATCGCCGTCAAAGAGCAGCTGCGCGCGGTGCCCCGCCGCGGCGTCGGCTACGGCCTGCTGCGCTACCTCAGCCCCGACGGCGGCGCGCTCGAGTGGCCGCAGCCCCGCGTCAGCTTCAACTACCTCGGGCAGCTGCGCCGCGAGCTCGCACCGCAGCTCCGGCTCGCGCGCGAGTCCATCGGCCCGGCGATCAACGCCCGCGGCCCCAGGCCCCACGCGCTCGAGCTCAACGGCCTCGTCCGCGACGGCGCGCTCGAGCTCACGATCACCTACAGCCGCGCGCTCCACGACGACGCGACGATCGCCCGGCTCGCCGACGACCTCAGCGCGACCGTCCGCGGCCTCATCGAGCACTGCCTGCGCTCCCGCGGGGCCTGGACGCCCAGCGACTTCCCGCTCGCGCGGCTCGACGCGCGCGAGCTCGCCGAGCTGGTCCGCCGGACAGGTGAGCGCGGGCGCGAGCGCCTCGCCACCATCTACCCGCTCACGCCGCTCCAGCAGGGCATGCTCTACCACAGCCTGCACGCGGACGCGGAGCGCGGCGCGACCCCCTACACCACCCAGATCGCGCTCGACCTCCACGGCGCGCTCGAGCTCGAGGCGCTGCGCGCCGCGTGGGACCACGTCGCCGCCCGCCACGACGCGCTGCGCAGCTGCTTTTACTGGGACGGCCTGCGCGAGCCGGTGCAGGTCGTGCTGCGGCGCGCGCCCCTGCAGCTCGAGGTCCTCGACTGGCGCGACGAGACATGCTCGGAGGAGCAGATCGAGCGGAGGCTCCAGGCGCTCGCGCGCGAGCTCGCCGCGCGCCCGCTCCCCCTCGACGCCGCGCCCGTCAACCGCGTCACCCTGGCGCGAACCGACGAACGCCAGCACACGCTGCTGTGGGACTCGCAGCACATCCTGATGGACGGCTGGAGCATGTCCGTGCTCCTGCGCGAGCTGCTGCGGACCTACCGGGCCCTTCGGACACAGCAAGCGCCGCCGCGCTTCACCGACGCCCCCTACGAGCGCTACCTCCGCTGGTGGCACAAGCAGGATCACGCGCGCGCGTCCGCGCACTGGGAGCGCGCCATGCAGGGCGTCGAGGCGCCGACGCCCCTCGCCATCGAGCGCGGCGTGCCCGACGAGACGCGCGGGCTGAGACTCCACGACGTGCACCTCCCACAGCCCCTCAGCGCCGCCCTCAGCGCCGCCGCGGACGAGGCTCGCCTGACCCTCGCCACGGTCCTCGCCGGCGCCTGGGGGCTCGTGCTGAGCCGCTACAGCGGGCTCGACGACGTGGTGTTCGGCACCGTGGTCTCCGGGCGCGACGTCGCCGTCCAGGGCATCGACGCGATGGTCGGCCTCTTCATCCACATGCTGCCGGTGCGCGTGCGCGTCGACGAGGACGCGGACGTGTGGAGCTGGCTGCGCGCGCTGCAAGAGCAGCAAGCGGCCGCGCGCGCCAACCAGATCACCCCCTTGGTCGAGATCCAGCGGCGCGCCGGCGTCCCCGTCGGCACCCCGCTGTTCCGCAGCGTGCTCGTGTACCAGGACTACCCCTTCGACACGGACGCCTTCAGCGATCCCGAGCTCTCGGTCACGTTCCGCGCCGCCTCCGACCCCACGCACTACCCCCTGGTCGTCACCGCGATCCCGGGCGCGCGCCTGCACTTCTCGATCGAGTACGACGCGGCGCTGTTCGAGCGCGCGAGCATCGAGCGCATGGTCGGTCACCTCGAGCAGCTGCTGCGGGGCATGCTCGCCGCGCCCGCCCCGCGCGTCGGCAAGCTCCCGCTCCTGCGCGAGGACGAGCGCGCCCGCGCGCTCACGGAGCGCAGCCAGACCGCGCCCGCGCCCGCGCATGACACCAGCGTGCACGCGCTGTTCGAAGCCCAGGCCCGCCGCACCCCCGAGGCGCCGGCGGTGCTCCACGGCGATCGCGTCGTCTCCTACGCGGCGCTCGACCGCCGCGCGAACCAGCTCGCGCGCTACCTCCAGCGCCGCGGCCTCGGCTCCGAGCAGCGCGTCGGCGTCTGCCTCGATCGCACCGACGCGATGGTCGTGGCCCTGCTCGCGATCCTCAAGGCCGGCGGCGCCTACGTCGCGATCGACCCCCGCTACCCGGACGCCCGCAAGGCCCTGATGCTCGAGGACGCCGACGCGAGCCTCGTCGTCACGCAGCGCGGCCTCGCCTCGTCCTTCGTCGGCGAGCGCAGCATGATCGTCGCGCTCGACGGGGACCGTGAGCGCGTCGCCGCCGAGCCCGTCGAGCCGCTCGCGCCCGTCCCCCCCGATCGCCTCGCCTATCTCATCTACACCTCGGGCTCGACCGGCCGCCCCAAGGGCGTCGCCATCGAGCACCGCAACACCGTCGCCATGCTCCGGGCGGCGCGCGCCCAGTACCAGCCCGAGGACCTCGCCGTCGTCTCGGCCTGCGCGTCGATCTGCTTCGACTACTCGATCCTCGAGCTGTTCCTGCCGCTCATGGTCGGCGGCGCCGCGCTGATCGTCGACGACGCGCTCGCGCTCCCCGCCGCGCCCGCCCGCGATCGCGTGACGCTCCTGAGTCTTGTCCCTTCGGCCATGTCCGAGCTGCTGCGCGCGGAGCAGGTGCCGACGGGCGCGCGCGCCGTCAACCTCGCGGGCGAGAAGCTCAGCGGCGAGCTCGCGCGCCGCGTCTACCAGCTCCCGCACGTCGAGCGCGTCTACAACATCTACGGCCCGACCGAGACCACCACGTTCTCGACCTACTCGCTCGTGCCGCGGGGTGACCCGGGCGAGCCGACGCTCGGGCGCCCGATCGCCGGGACCCAGATCTACCTGCTCGATCGCCGAGGCAGGCACGTCCCCACGGGCGTGCCCGGCGAGATCACGATCGGCGGCGCGGGCGTGAGCCGCGGCTACTGGCGCCGCCCCGAGCTCACCGCGGCGCGCTTCGTCCAAAACCCCTTCGGCCCCGGCCGCCTGTACCGCACCGGCGACCTCGGCCGGTTCCGCGAAGACGGACAGATCGAGTACCTCGGCCGCCTCGATCACCAGGTCAAGCTGCGCGGCTTCCGGGTCGAGCTCGGCGAGATCGAGGCCGCGCTCGAGCGGCAGGACGGCGTCGAGCAGGCGGTGGTCGTCGTCCACGGCGAGGCCGGCGCGACGGCCCGCGGCCTCGTCGCCCACTGGCGCGCCACCTCGGCAGACGACGCGCCGCGGCTGAGCGCGCTGCGCGAAGCCCTGGCCGCGAGCCTCCCCGGCTACATGGTCCCCGAGCGCTACGTCCAGCACGACGCCTTCCCGCTCAACGCCAACGGCAAGGTCGACCGCAGCGCGCTCCCAGGCCCCGACGAGGCCGCGCTCCCCGAGGACGACTTCATCGCCCCGGCGACCCCGCTCGAGCGCGCGCTCGCGACGATCTGGGAAGAGGTCCTCGAGGTCGAGCGCGTCGGCGCGGGCGACAACTTCTTCCGACTCGGCGGACACTCGCTGCTCGCCCTCACCATGGTGCTGCGCGTCGAGGCCGAGCTCGGCCACGCGATCTCGATCGGCGCGCTGTTCGAGCTGCCGACCCTGCGCGACCTCGCCGACTCCCTCGCTACGCCGACCGAGGAGCGCGAGCCCGTGGACGAGAACCCGCTGCTGATCCCGATCCAGCCCAAGGGTGACCGCCGGCCGATCTTCTGCGTCGGCGGCTTCGGCGTGCACGCCTCCTACCTGCACACCCTCGGCCCGGCGCTCGGCGAAGACCAGCCGCTGTACGGCGTGCAGCCCCTCGACATCTCCGCCGAGCTCCCCGAGGTCACGACCATGGACCAGCTCGCGGCCCGGCTCGCCGACGACATCCAGCGGATTCAGCCCGAGGGGCCCTACACGCTCAGCGGGCACTCGGCGGGCGCCCGCCTGGCGATGGCGATCGGCTACGCGCTCGCGGCCCGCGGGCACGAGGCGGCGCTCGTGGTGCTCGACATGCACGCGCCCGTCTCGGGCGGCTCAGACAAAGACATCTGGGCGAAGGACGACAACCTGCTCGGCTACCTGCGCCAGATGAAGGTCGTGCTGGGCGAGACGCTCGCGGTCGACATCGACGCGACCGCGAGCATGCCCGACGGCGAGGCGTGGGCCCACGTCGCCGCCGCGCTCGAGCGCGAGCACCTGCTGCCGCCGGGCGGCGGCGTCCCCATGCTCAAGCGCATGGTCGAGCTGCGCGACCGCGTGTTCCGGCTGCTGACCGAGTACGTCCCGACCACGCGCTACCCGGGCCGCGTCGCGCTGCTCTCGGTCTCCGATCGCCGGCGCGCCGGGATGCCGCGCATCTCCGTCGAGCAGTGGCAGCGGCACTGCGCCCAGCCGGTCGAGTCGACGATCGTGCCCGGTGACCACCTCAGCATGATCCGTGAACCACACGTCCGCGTCGTCGCGTCCCACCTGCGCCGCGTCGCCGACGAGCAGGAGGAAAAGATGTCCCAAAGCTCAGCTAAGCCCGCCGCGACGCCGACCGCCGCCTTCCCCGTCGAGTGGGAGGACCCGGCCGACGCCCAGGAGATGTGGCTGTTCGACGCCGCGCACTGCACCGCGCCCATGACCCCGCTGGACTTCGACCTGCGCATGGCGCCCATGACCGAGGGCACCAACTGGGCGAGCGCGCGCTACGGCCTGCCGCTCGCCTCCGAGCCCAGGCTGATCAACTCCTTCGTGTACCAAAAAGCGATCACGAAGGAGCTCGCGCCCGACGAGGCCGCGCGGGTGTGGGCGGCCGCCGACGACTCGCTGCGCGAGGGCGGCGAGCGGCTCGACGCGCGCTGGGCCGACAGCTGGCGACCCGAGATCGACGAGCAGCTCGCCTACCTCGAGGGCTTCGAGCTCGGCGGCGCGTCGATCGACGCGCTGGTCGAGCACCTCGGCGAGCTGCGGCGACGCGTCGTCCGCCTGTGGCAGATCCACTTCGACCTGATGTACCCGGTGACGCTCGCGCTCAGCGACTTCAACGACGCGTACCTCGACCTGTTCGAAGGCGCCGAGCCGCTCGATGTCTACGACCTGCTCGCCGGCTTCCCGACCAAGACCACCGAGGCCAACCTGCGCCTGTGGGAGCTCGGCCGCGAGCTCGCCTGCTCGGAGACGCTGCGCGCGCTCGTGCTCGAGACGCCGCTCGAGGCGCTCCCCGCCGCGCTCGCTAGCAGCCCCGAGGGCCAGGCCGCCTGGACCCGGATCGCGGCCTACCTCGCGGAGTACGGGCAGCGCAACAACGACATGTACCTGACCACGCCGTCGTGGACCGAGGACCCGGTCCCCGTCCTGCGGAGCCTGCGGGAGGCGGCGCGGCAGCCCGAGCGTGACCTCGGCGCCGAGCTGCAGCGCCAGGCCGAGCGCCGGGAGGCGCGGCTGCGCGAGGTCCGGGCGCAGCTCGCCGATCACCCCCGCCCCGTGATCGAGGAGTTCGAATCCCTGCTGCGCTCCGCCCAGGCCGGCACGCGCCTCGGCGAGGAGCACAACTTCTGGATCGACTGCAAGATCACCTACCACGCGCGGCGGGCCAGCCTCGAGCTCGGTCAGCGGCTCGTCGAGCGCGGCGCGCTCGAGGCCCCCGAGGAGGTCTTTGATCTCTCGCTCGCCGAGCTGCGCGCGCGCGCCTACGAGGATCCGCCACAGCGGCTGCGGGCGCGGATCACCGCGCGCCAGGCCGAGCGCGCGCGCTTCCAAACCAGCAAGCCGCCCTCCTTCCTCGGCGTCCCGCGCCCCTTCATGCCCGTTGAGTCAGGTCTGATGCGCGCGATGTTCCGGGCCAACGGCGACCTCGCCAGCCCCCAGCCCAACCCGGACTCGCTGAACGGCTCGCCCGGCGCGAGCGGGCGCGCCCGCGGCCCGGCCCGCGTGATCCGGACGCTGGCCGAGGCCCACAAGCTCCAGCCGGGGGACGTGCTCGTCGCGCCCGCGACCCTGCCGTCGTGGACGCCCTACTTCGCGACCGCCGCGGCGATCGTCACCAACACCGGCGGCATGCTCTGTCACGCCGCCGTCGTCGCCCGCGAGTACGGGATCCCGGCGGTCGTCGGCACCCGGACCGCGACCGAGGCCCTGCGCGACGGTCAGCTCATCGAGGTCGACGGCGACGCCGGCCTCGTGCGGATCGTCCGCGACGAGCGCAGCGACGACGCCCAGGAGAAAGCGTGACGCCATGACCCTCACCTTCGGCACCGGGGCGCTCGCGGGCGTCGACCTCAGCGACCCGCAGACCCACGCGCGACGGGACCTCCGCCCGATCTGGAGGCGCCTGCGCGACGAGCAGCCCGTGGCGTGGCACCCCGTCAAGGGCTTCCAGGGCGGCGGCTTCTGGGTCGTGACCCGCCACGCCGACGCGCTCACGGTCTACCGCGACAGCGTCGTCTACACCTCGACGCGCGGCAACGTGCTCGCTACCCTCCTCGCCGGCGGCGACCCGGCGGGCGGCAAGATGCTGGTCGTCTCCGACGGCCCCCGAACGCTCGCCATCCGTCGGCGGCTGCTCAAGGCCTTCACCCCCGCCGCGCTGCGCGAGCTCGGCGTCCACATCACGGCGCTCACGCGGCGCCTCGTGCTCGAGGCGGTCCACCGAGACGTCTGCGAGTTCGCCAGCGAGATCGCCGAGCACATCCCGCTCGCGGCCATCTGCGACCTCCTGCTGATCCCCGAGGCCGACCGCAAGCCGCTGCTCAAGCACGCCCAGGCCGCGCTCGCGTCGACGTCCGCGAGCGCGACCGAGCGCGACGCTCGGATGGCGCGCAACGAGATCCTGATGTACTTCGCCAGGCTCTCGCGCGCGCGCAAGGACGAGGTCACCGACGATCTCCTCGGGCTCCTGCTGCAGCTGACGCGCGAGCCGCTCGCGCTCTCGACCCAGGAGCTGCTGCTCAACTGCTACAGCCTGCTGCTCGGCGGCGACGAGACCTCGCGGCTCTCGATGATCGGCCTCGTCAAGGCCTTCGCGGAGTGGCCGGAGCAGTGGGCGCTGCTGCGCGGCGGCGCGGTCCGCCTCGAGACCGCGGTCGAGGAGCTGCTGCGCTGGACCACGCCGACGCTCCACGCGGGGCGGACCGCGACCGTCGACACGACGCTCGCGGGCCAGGCGATCGCCGCGGGTCAGCTCGTGACGGTCTGGAACAGCGCGGCGAACTTCGACCCCGAGGCCTTCGAGCAGCCCGAGCGGCTCGACCTGACGCGCAGGCCGAACCGTCACCTGTCCTTTGGGCACGGTCACCACTTCTGCCTCGGCGCGCAGCTCGCCCGCGTCGAGCTGCGCGCGCTGCTCGAGGCGCTGCTCGAGACCACCGAGGCCTTCGAAATCGTCGGCGAGCCGCAGCCCCTCTACTCCAACTTCCTGTCCGGCTACAGCAGCCTGCGCGTGCGCCTGCACGCGCGGCGCGACGCGCCGTAGCCCGCTTCCACGCACCACGGAGACCTGTTCATGTCGGAATCGCGTCGACCCCTCGATCGCCTGCTCGCGATGCTCCCTGACGCCGTGCGCCGCGCCTCGCGCGGCGCCGCGCCTGCGCAGCCCGAGCCAGCGCAGGAGCGCTTCCTGTTCCAGAGCGAGCTCGGCCGGAGCCGAAACTCCTCCGAGCTCAAGCAGCTCATGCGCCGGGTCATCCCGAAGCTCCCGGACTCCGTGCTCAAGCAGCTCAGCCGCGGCGGCGCGAAGGGCCTCACGAGCGAAGACCTCGACGCGGTGTTTCGCTACCAGCGCGGGCTCGAGGCGCTCCCGACCGTGCAGCGAGGCATGCGCGCGCTCGGCATGCGCTCGCTCTTGGAGTGGTCCATGGACCGCGACGGGATCATGCGCCAGCGCTCGCCCTACACCCACCCGATGATGCGACCGCTGTTCTTCACGCCGGGCGTCACCGCGCGCATGCGCTACGATCCCGCCGACTTCGACTGGGTGCCGCGGCTGCAGGAGGCCTACCCCGTCATCAAAGAGGAGCTGCTCGCGGCGCTCCAGCACAACAAGGGCTTTCAGCCCTTCGTCCCCGCCAAGGATCGCGGCCAGGAGCGCTGGCTCGTCCAGAGCGACCGCGGCGTCGTGTTCTCCGACGACACCGACGCGCCCTCGATGTGGAACGTCATGTACCTCTACCTCGGCGGCCCGATCCAGGAGAACCGCGCGCGCTGCCCCGAGACCGTCAAGGTGCTCGAGTCGATCCCCCGGTTCGCGCGCCACGCCCCGGCGGTGTTCTCCGCGCTCCACCCCGGGACCCACATCGCGCCGCATCACGGGCCGCGCAACAGCGTGCTGCGCGTGCACCTGCCCCTGATCGCGCCCGAGCGCTGCTTCCTCAATGTCGGCAGCGAGCTGTTTGAATGGCGCGACGGACAGGTCGAGCTGTGGAACGACGCCTTCATCCACCAAGCGTGGAACCAGTCCGATCGGACGCGCGTCGTCCTCCACTTCGACGTCTATCACCCGGACTGGTCGGACGACGAGGTCGCGCGGCTGCTCGAGCTCGACCGCGAGCTCGACGCGACCGCGGTGATGTCCAGCTTCCACGACATCCGCGAGCGGACCAAGGAGCTGCTCGCCGGCAAGGACTGGCTGGTGCGCTGAGACGCCTCAGTCGCCCGCGGCCGCGTCGCGCCGAAACCAGTCGGCCACGATCGCGCGCATCTCTCGAGTGTCGTGCAGCTTCTCCATCCCGGTCCCCTTGAACGGGGGGTGCGCGAGCGCGGCCGCCGGGATCGCGTTAAACACGATCTTGTACACGCGCGCCCGATCGAGCGGCGCCCCCGCGACCCGCCAGCCCCCGTCGCCGTCGCGCTCGATGTTCGCGTGAAGCTGGAACGAGCCGGTGTTCTTCGACTGCAGCCCCATGGTCAGGAACATCTCGAGCACGATCCCCGGGATGCTCAGGACGCTCAGCGCCCCGCCGGAGGGGAACATGCGCACGACGTCGTAGTAGCGCACATCCCCCGGCGGGATCTCGCCGTCGATGCGGAGCGTCCCCGCGACGACCAGCACCGCGTCCGCGCCCGGGACCTCCTCGAGGAACGCCCCCGTGACCAACCTCGTGAGGTTCGTCGGGCGATTGCGGACGTCGCTCTCGTAGCCGCTCAGCCGCTCGCGCGCGCGCCCGACGACCTCGGTCGGCTCAAAGCCCTGGGCCCGCAGCGTGTTAAAGGCGCGCTCCTGCCAGCGCCCGATCACCGCCTGCGTGCTCGGCTCGCGCTCGATCGAGCCGTCGATCGGTACGAGCTGCGTGTGCACGACCGCGACCCGCGTCTTGGTGTCGAAGCGAAACCGGTGCACCAGCGCGCTGCGAGCGTTCGAGTCGGCCTTGTAGATCGGCGTCGCGTCGTCGCCGACGACCGCGCGCGCGGCCTCGTGCTCGTGCCCTCCCATCAGCACGTCGAGCCGCGGCACCGCGACCCCCAGCTCCTCGTCCTGCGTGATCGTGAGGTGCGTCAGCGCGAGGAACACGTCCGCGGCGTCCTC
The DNA here is from genome assembly GCA_030430565.1 of Polyangia bacterium. Lineage (GTDB taxonomy): Bacteria > Myxococcota_A > Polyangia > Nannocystales > Nannocystaceae > JACKDW01. Next base: position 66,598 of record JAUIKS010000022.1, on the reverse strand, counting down.
GAGCTCGGCGACCTTCGCCCGCGCCGACTCGATCGGGTCGTCATAGCGAACCCACGGCCGCTTCTTGATGTCGAGGCACAGCCCGATCAGCGCGACCCGCACGCGCGCTCCGTCGGCGTTCGAAAACTCGACGATGTCGTGACGGCGCGTCTGCTTGAACAACGCGCCGTCGCCGTCGCTGACGTTCGTCAGCACCCACTCAAAGTCGCTCTCCTCGATACGGACGAGGAAATCCGCGTGCGAGACATCGAACTCGTGATTGCCGACCGTCGCGTGCGTCAGCCCCATCGCGTTCAGCGTTTCGACCATGTGCTGCCCGCCGTCTCCGACGGTCGTGCCGATCACCGAGGGCGAGAGGAAGTCGCCGGCCATCACCGCGAGGAGGTTGGGGTTCTCCCGCGCGAGTTCCTGCCGCAGCGTCGCCACGCGATCCAGCCCGCCGGGTCCGTCCCCCAAGCTGACCTCATAGACATCGTTGATCTGCAGGACCGTGAAGTCGACGGCGTTCGGCCGCGCTCCCTGGACCTCCTCGATCGCCGTGGCGACTCGCAACGTAATCTTGACAGGCGAAGGCTGCTCCACGTACCCGCTCCCTCCCACGCGCTCGCTCGCGGCAACCGCCCAACACGGCGAGACCGCTCGCGCGCCACCTGTATACGCCCTCGCCCGCCCCGAGACCAATGCGCAGATTTCGCCTCGTGCTCGCGCGGAAACGGCTGCGCCCGCTCGCTATCAACCTGACCCTAAAAACACGTCATAGACCCCTTCGCGCGGCGCCCTGGCGCCGCGCAGCGCCGAGGTGAACACGCGCGGGCTCGCGTGACCCCGCCCGCCCCCGCGGAGCGCCAATACATGACCCTATCGACACGTCTCTACTCCAGCCGAGGACGAACACCCCCAGACGCGCGCCCCGGTGTTACGATGCTGCCGGTTGACGCTCCGCCCGCCGCGACGCGAGAGGGAGAACTTGGACAGTGGTTAGGATCAAGCTCCATACCCCCGCTGGCACCTCGGCGAACGAGCTCGTGCAATTCTTCGCCGCGCACGACTCGACGACCTCCGAGGCGCGCATCGTCAACGCCGACGAGAACGCGATCGAGTGGCGCGTGACGGTCGACGCGGCGCGCGGGAGCCTCGACGACGCGGCGCGCGAGCGCGGCTGGACGCTGCGCGAGCTCGCGGAGCCCGCGCCCTCGATGTCAGCGGCGCTCACCCTCGAGACGCCCGAGCGCGCGACCGGCCAAGACGAGCGCCCGTGGAGTCAGCTCGAGGGCTGGCTGATGAAGGGCTACACCGCGAAGTTAAAGGCGCTCGCTATGCAGGTCGCGCGTATGGAGCTCTCGCTCGCGCGCTTCGACCACGCGCTCGAGGCTCGCCTCAACGCCGCGTTCACCTCGTGGAGTCAGCACTTCGACGAGCGCCTCAGCGCGCGCCTGCAGAACACGATCGCGAGCGTCGTCGCCAATGAGACCGCGGGCGTCGTCACCCAGAAGACGGTCGAGCTGCGCACGCAGCTCTCCGAAGGAATCCTCGCGGACATCGACGCCAGGCTCACGGTGCTCGTCGACGGCCGCGTCCGCGCCCTCCGAAACGAGCTCCGCAGCTCGCTTGACCACGATCTCGACCAGACGGTCGAGCTGCAGCTCCTGCGCCTGCGCACGCGCCTGATCACCGAGCTCTCCGCCGACCTCGAGAAGCTCGTCGAGCTCAACGTCTCGAAGGCCATGGCGAGCGCCCAGGCCGATGTCGACGTCGAGACCGTACGCGCCGAGATAACGACCGCGCTCGACCGCGTCGCGGTCGTCGAGAACCGCCTCTCGGCGAGCATGGAGCGCCGGGTCGACGCGCTGCAGCAATGGACGGCTGAACAGCTGCTCGGCGTGAAGAGCTGCATGACCGATCGAGAGGTCCTCGTCGACATCCTAGACGCGACCGTCAGCAGGCTACGGCGCGAGCTCGGGCGCTCTCCGTGCGTCAAACCAAGCTCATGGTCGACGCGCGCCGTGACGCCTGCGGACGCTGCGGACGCGCCCCTTCCTCCCGCCGGGCGCGTAGACGAGGCGGCGAACGACGCGACGACCCCTCCCCCTGAGGATCCGGCCGCCGACGCGGGGAAGCACGCGCCATCGTCGGCGGCGCCCGAGATCACCATGGAGGATCTCGAGCGACTCCAGCACTGGGAGACCAGCCCGCTCGAAGCCGCTCACGCGGCCGACTTCACCCACGCCTTCAACCTGTTCTCGGGCGGCGAGGACTAGCAGGACTCGAGGAGCCACGCGCAGTGACGGACGAAGCCATCATCGCCACGGGTCAGGCGCGCGCGATCATCCGCGCCGCGGAGCGCCGCGCGTTCGCGTGGGGCTTCCTCCCGCTCCCACTCGTCGACATCGCCGCCGTCTCGTACACGCAGCTGCAGATGATCGACCAGCTCGCCGCGCACTACAACGTCCCGTACAGCGAGGTGCGCGCCCGACCGCTGCTGACCGCGCTGCTCGGCTCGCTGCTCCCCGCGTACTTCGGCTCCAACCTCGCCTACACGCTCCTGCGCGGCAGCGGCGTCGGCCGCCTGCTCGCGCTCGTCTCGCTGCCGACCTCCTTCGGCGGGGCGACTCGCGTGATCGGCAAGCTGTTCGCCGAGCACTTCCACAACGGCGGCACCCTCGAGAATTTCGACCTCGTCACGCACCCCGAGCCCACCGGGGCCGAGGAGCCGAGACCGCAGGCCGTCAAGGGCACTCCAGACACCGCGAGCGCGCGCGAGCCCGCCGCGACGACCGAGTACGCGCCCGCGACCGACGTCGACGAGCCCAGCGCCGAGCGGCCGCCGCGACTCGCCGACGCCTCAGCCGACGATCGAGTCGCGGCGCTCGAGCGTCAGGTCGCGCGACTCGAGACCACCATCGACGCGCTGGCAACAACCGTGCAGCGTGACCCCGGGGCGCGAGCGGAGGCCGAAGGCGCCGCGAACAACGCGAGCGCCGAGCGCTTCGAGGCGCGACTCGAGGCGACGCTCATCGCCCTGCGCGCCGAGCTCGAGCGGGTCTCCGCCGAGCGCCCCGCGGAGACCGCGACGCTGCGCCACGACGTCGCCGAGCTGACGCGACGAGTCGATCGCGTGCAACGATCGCTCGACGCCGCGCTCGCCCGCGCCGCCCCGCCGCAGTCCGCGAGCGACGCCCAGCTGCAGTCGATTCGCCGCTGCATGACCGACCGCGACGTCCTCGTCGATGTCCTCGACAGCGCCGTCGCGGAGCTGCGCGCCGGTCTCTCACGCGCACCAGAGTCTCGCTGATTCGACTACGCGGGCGCCGCGTCGCTCGCCGGCGGGAGCGCGAGCGTGGCGACCGGCGCGGGCTCCTCGCCGATCACCGGCGCGCGTTGATACTGACGGAAGCTCGGGCGCGCAGCCGCGAAGAAATTCAGCCCCACGCCGACCGCGTACATCGAGACGATCGCCTGCAGGCCGAAGCCCGCCAGCAGGAAGCCCGCCGCGTTCACGGTCGTGACCGTGAGCGCCGAGTTCATGATCAGCGCCTGATCTCGCTTGAAGTGATCACCGAGCTCGAACAGGTTCTGCAGCTGGAAGAGCTCGCCTGTCTTCAAGATCACCTGGGCGCTCTCCACCGCGAGCGACGCGGCGCCCGCGAGCGAGACCGAGACGTTCGCCCGCCGCATCGCGAGCGCGTCGTTGATCCCGTCGCCGACAAAGCACACCTTGCGCCCCTCCTGCTGCAGCCCCGCGATGACCGTCACCTTGTCCTCAGGGAGCGCCCGCGCCGTGTAGCGCTCGATCCCCAGCGCGCGCGCGATCGCGGCGGTCGGCCCGTCCTCGTCGCCGCTCACGATCATCAGCTGCATCCCGCGCTCGCGCAGGAACTCGACGAGCGCGCGCGCGTCGGGCCGCAGCTGCGGCGCGAGCTCGACCGCGCCGACACAGCGCCCGTCGACGCCGACGAACACGAACGAGTGCCCGCGCGCCCCGGCCTCGCCGCGCGCCAGCAGCAGCGAATTCGGCAGCTCTACGCCCTCACCTTCGAACAGGCGCGCGCTGCCGACCATGACCTCTCGCCCATCCACCGCCGCCCGCACGCCGTAGCCAACCTCGGTGCGCTGGCCCTCGACCGAGGGCAGCGGCCCGTACTCCCGCGCGGCCTCGACGATCGCCTCGGCGATGGGGTGACTCTGGAAGCGCTCGACCGCAGCCGCGAGGCGCAGGAGCTCCGCCCGCGAGAACGCCGCGGCGATGTGCACCCGCGCGACGGCGAGCGACTCCAGCGTCAGCGTTCCTGTCTTATCGAACACCACCGTATCAACGCCCGAGATCAGCTCGAGGGAGCGCGCGTCCTTCACGAGCACCCCCGCCCGCGCGGCCGCCCAGACCGTGTTGAGCATCGAGTAGGGCGCGCTCACCCACGCCATGTCGACCGCGTTGGTCCACAGGCCCGAGACGAGCCCCGGCGCCCCCTGCGTGAGCAAGCCGAAGCCCGTCAACGCGAGCGTCGGTCGGACCGAGCGCTCCGTCACGCGCGTCACCCGATCGCTGACCAGCTGCTCGTACGAGGTCGTGCTCTGCAGCAGGCTCTCGACCCTCGCCATCACCGTCTCCGCCCCGGTCCGCTCCGCCTCGACCACGGCCGATCCGCTGAGCGCCGTGGTCGCCGCGAGCACGACCTCGCCGACCCCGAGCTCCCGCATCGTGGCCTCCCCCGTGAGCGCGCGTTGATCCACGCCGAGCGCCCCCTCGAGGATCCGCCCGTCGACCGGGATCGTCTCGCCGCCGCGGATCAAGAGGCGCTCCCCGATCGTGATCTCCGCCACCGCGACCTCGATCTCCGCGCCGTCGCGCAAGACCCACGCGGTCTCGTCCGTCGCGCTCACCGAGAGGCGGAGCTCCTGCTCCGCCTTGCGCCGCGTGAGCAGCAGCGTCCGCTTGCCGCCCGCGAACAGCACCCAGCCGGCCGCAGTCAGCGCGAGCTGCCCGAGCGCGAGCTCGACCGCCGACTGCATGATCTCGAGCCCAGAGTAGGTCAGGCGCCCGCGCTCGCGCGACTGCCTCCACGCGCGCTTGGCCTGCGGCGCGGCGCCGACGGCCACGAGCGTCAAGCTCAACACGCGGCTCGCCGGGTACCGCCCGAAGGCGAACGCGAGCGCCCCCGTCGCGTAGCGGAGCATCCGGTTCGCCTCGCGCAGCTCTCGCTCGTCCTCGGGCTCGGGCGCTCCCGCCTCCACCGTGAGGACTGCGCCGTCGTCCTCATCACGCGCAACGACGTCGTCCTCGTCTGCGCGCGTCCCCTCCGCCTGCTCGGCCTCATCGTCAGGAGCACGCGCCGCGGGCTCGTCCGCCTGGTCGACGAGGAAGCTGACCACCTCGCGACCCGCGAGGTACACCGCCCCCGCCCAGATCAGCTGCGCCCACATGACACCGTCTCAAGCGCCGCGCGCTCCCGCGCCGGCGAGCAGCAGTTTAGCACGTCGCTCAGGGCTTCACGCCCGCGTAGCTCTGCTCGACCACGACCTTGCCCTTCTCGAGCTCTTCCTCATAGTCCTCTTTCCCGCGCGACGCGTCGAAGGTCCAGATCGTCCCGCCTGACTCAAAGTGCTTGATGAACACCTGCCCGAGCGCGTAGCTCGTCGCGGGCCCCGTAGCGAGCGATCCGAGCCCGACCAACGCCTTGAGCCCGGGGATGAACATCCCGAGCACGTTCCCGGCGGTCGCAACCGCGCTCACGCTCACGAGCGATCCGATGATCGACTTCGTGCGCTGCTCCGGAAAGTCGACCTCGTACAGCTCCGCGAGCTGACGGACCATCCGCAGCTGAACCCCCGTCAAGATCGCTATGTCCACGATCGGCATCGGGAGCACCCCGGACGCGATCGAGATCAACATGTGCTTGCGGACGATCGCCGACGCGCGCGCGGACTTGTCGGAGGATTGGGTCGTTTGGCTCTCTTGTGTCATCGCTGCCTCGCTCCTGTCGCGCTCACGCGTCCACGAATTGCCAGTCCTCGACGTAGTTCCCGACCACGTGCTTCGGGTAGCCCGGGTCCGCGCGGTAGTTGGCGAGGTCGTAGCGGATGTGCTGGTCGCCCTTGAAGAAGTAGACCTTGCCGTTCCCCCAGTACACCGACGCGTCGATTCGATCGAAGGTGACGCCGACCCAGCGCTTCGAAATCGGCTGGGGGTAGCCCTCGTCGACGCGGTGCTGCGCGGGGTTGTAGCGGACGTACTGATTGCCGTGGAAGAAGTAGAGGGAGTCGAAGCCCGTCAGCAGCGCCGCGTCGACGCGCTCAAACGGGACCCCCGGGAAGACCTCCGCCAGCGGCTTCGGGTAGCCCTCGTCAGTCGTCATCGTGTTCAGGTCGATCCGCAGAACGCGATCGCGGCGAAACACGAACAGCTTGTCGTCGAGCGGCTCGCCCTCCGGCGAGCGCATGTGCGTGCCGCGGAACAGCTCGTCCACGCGCTCGAAGCCCTCCTCCTCGAGGTTCGGCACGAGCTCTCGGAACGGGCGTGACGGATAGGTCAGCTTCTTCTCGCGGTTGTAGCGGACGAACTTGCTCCCGCGCACGAAGTACAGGTCGCGGTGCAATTCGAAGACCGCCTTGATCGGCTCAAACGAGACCGACTGACGGTAGGCCTCCATCAGCGCGGCCGCCTTCTCCCGGTCGTCGACCAGCGTCCAGACGCCCGCGACCGCGAGCTCGATCACCTGCGGGTTGTTCGGGATGGTCTTGAGCCACGCGTTGTAGGCCGCCTGGTCGAGCGAGCTCATCGCCGCGAGCTGCACCTCGTCGCCGCCCTTGCCGATCACGGTGCACTGCGAGCTCTTCTTGAGCCGCTCGCGGTGCTTGCTCTGCTTGGCGTCGACGCTCGCCTCGACGGAGGAGAAGCTCGCCTTGATGCCCGCGTGGATGTCCTCTTTGCTCATCTGCGACGACTTCGCCACCGTGAACACCAGCATCGACTTCCCGCCGACCCAGGCGCCGTTGACGTAGTGCGAGCCGTACTCGCGGAAGAACTCCTGGTAGCGGAAGCGGTGCTCGGGCGCGTAGGGCACCGGGATGTCCGGGTCGCGGATCTCCGGGATGCACCGGTTCGGGTTCGGCACGTACACCATCCACAGCGGCACGAACGAGCTGCGCACCGCGTAGTACGCCTCCTGCTCCGAGCGCAGTCGATTGTTCCAGCTCGAGCTCGCGCTGACGCTGAACGGCGCGTTGCTCACCGCCGCGCTCGCGTCCAGGCTCATCTCGGTCTCAAATCGATCCCACGACTCCTCGATGACCACCTGATTGAGCGACTCGTTCATCGGGAACGGCGGGCTGTCGTTCACCTCATAGCCATCCGGCAGCGCGTAGGTGGCGCTCGTCTCCTTGGACGAGATCGGCCGCAGCTGGTCGCGGCTGAACAGCACCCGCGCGAGCGTGTACGGCTGGTACGGTCGCAGGTGGATCCCGCGACCCACGACCTCGAGCCCCGGGAGCGGCGGGAGCGAAGCGCCCCCGCCATTTGTCTGCTGCGCGTCACCCATCGGGGCCGATAGTACCAGCTCCCGATTCGACTTGACCCGAAGAACAGGCTCGCACAACGAGCGAGCGCGCCCCGCCCTGTTCGACACCGCACTCACCGCGCGCTGCCGAACATCCGCAGGCGACGACGGCCACCGCGAGCGCACGGGAGCGAAACCGAGTCCCGGTCTGTATGGTGCGCCGTGGCTCAGGTGATCGCGGGGATCCGGTTCCGCTGCGCGCGGCTCGAAGAGGACTCCGTCTGCTGCTGAGGCTACGGTCCATACATCGGCGGTGGCAGCCCGGAGGACCTCAGAGAAAATTAAGCTCCAGCGACGGCTGGACCGGTGATCTTCGAGTGAGAACCGACGAGTCCCCGACCGGTTTAAGTCTCCGCTGATCAGGACAAAGCGGGCGGCGATCACCATCACGATGACCACGCAGGATTCACGGGATAATTCAACGACCACGTGCTCGCCAACCGCCTCGCGCACGACACGTGGCGGACCTACGACTCAGTCCTCCGCACGCACCTCCTCCCGATCCTGGGCGAGCTGCCGGTCGACCAAATCACCGCTCGACACGTGCAGGCGCTCAAGCGACGGGGGCTCAAGGCGAGCTCAACGAACCTGCTGCTGAACAACCTCAAGACGATCCTCCGTCAGGCCCACGCCTGGGGCGTCATCGACACGGTGCCGAAGATCAGCAACGTCGCGGCCGGCAAACGCCACCCGGAGTTCTACGACTTCGATGTCTACGAGCGCCTCGTGGCCTCGGCCTCGACCCTCGACGACACGACGCTCGCGATCGTGCGGATCGGTGGTGACGCAGGGCTCCGACGCGGAGAGCTGCGTGGGCTTCGATGGCAGAACGTGCACCTCGAGCGGGAGGCGCTGTTCGTGTGCGAGAATCTCACGCAGGCCGGTCATGTCCGGCTACCGAAGGGCCGCCGGACGCGGTGGGTCCCGATATCCGATCCGCTGGTCGAACTGCTCTCGCCGATGAAGCAGCGCGACGAGCATGTGCTCTCCCGTGACAACGGAGCGCCGCTCTCCGCGACCGGACTTCGCCGCCGCCTCGCGAAGGCCCAGCGCTACGCGGGTCTCCCGGTCACGGGACCACACATCCTCCGCCACACCTTTTGCTCCCATCTCGCCATGCGAGGCACGGCGCAGAAGGTCATCCAGGAGCTGGCGGGCCACGCCAGCAGCGCGACGACGGAGCTGTACATGCACCTCGCCCCGCGCGCGCTGAAGGAGGCGATCAAGCAGCTTCGGTAATCCAAGATTTGGCACCATTCGGGCACAACGTTTCCACCCGAGAAAAACACCAACAATCTCAAACAGTTTGGCTTAGCTGACCGAATCGTTGTCGAAGTCAGCCCCCCACCGCTATCTACCTGTGATCACACGTGATTCTCAAGGCGCGAATCCGACGTTCCCGCCACGTTCCGCGCGACTCGTACGTCCTTCATCGTCCTCGCGCAGCTTCCCGATCGCCTCCTGCAGCGCCGCCGGCGTCAGGTGCATATAGACCTCCGTCGTCTGCGCGCTCGCGTGCCCTGCCAGCCGCTGGATCACGACCGGATGAGCGCCTCGCATAGCGAGGTGCGAACAAAAAGTATGACGGAGGATATGCGGCCCCTTTCGGGGTAACCCCGCGTGCTCCTGAGCCCGGTACAACCGCGAGACCAGCCCGCGCTCCGAGAGCCAGCGCCCGTCTGGACCGGAGAGCACCCAGTCACCGCGTCGCTCGAGGGCGCGCAGCGATCCCGCCAACGGCCTCGTGACCGGCACCCAGCGCGCCTTGTTGCCCTTCGGCAATCGCACGCCTTCACACGTCGTGCGGTTCTCGCAGACGTACAGCTGCCCGCGATCGAGGTGCACGTTGCACCACCGAAGCCCGCGGATCTCGCCACGACGAAGACCCGCGTCGCCGCCTAATCGCACCAGCGCGATAGCGTCCGGCCCGAGCGCACCAGCAGCGTCCACAAGCCGCGCGTACGCGTCGAAGTCGTAGAACGCCGGCTGCCGCTTGCCCTCGCGCAGCCCCGTGATCTCCGGGGCGCGCTCGATCACCCCCCAGCGCGCGGCGACGCGCAGGATCGAGCGCAGCTTGGCGAGCACCTGATTCGTCGTGCTCGCCTTGAGCCCGCGTCGCTTGAGCGCTTGCACGTGAATCGCCCCGATCTGGTCGAGCGCGACATCGCCGAGCACCGGCAACAAATGTGTCCGAAGGACCACATCGTAGTGGCGACGAGTCGTCGGCGCGAGCCGGTTCGCCTCGACGTGATCGCCCATGAACCGCGGCACGAACTCCGCGAAGGTCGGGACCTCCTGTCCTCTGTTGGCACCTTCCTCTCCCTGACGACCGTAGCGCAGCAGGTGCGCCTCCCGCTGCCGCGCCCACTTCAGCGCCTGCGAGCGGCTCTTCCCGGGCGCCTTGCAGCGCTCCCGGTGGTAGCGACCGTCAGGGAGACGGACCCGAATGTCGGCTTGCCAGTGCATCGCTCCGCTCGGGAAGGTCCGCTTTCGAATCTGTACTGCCATGCAATTTCCTTGGCTTGGCAGCACGCTGTCCCCGGCGCGCTTTAGCGCTTCGTCGAGGCCGTGCCACGACGACGGTACCAACGATTCGCCCCGTCGCGGAGCGCGGTTCTCGAGCGATAACGGCGCGTGAAGCCGCTCACTCACCGCGCAAGCACGGCGCGCGGACGAACAGCGCCCCGTCCTCCGCCGTGACGGACCACAACGGCGGCGTCGTCCCGTGCTCGAGAGATGTCACGGTCCACGCACGATCGCCGTCGTCGCTCGAGTTCTGAACCGTGATCACCCGCCCGCTCACGAACTCGAGACGCAACGACGCCGATGACGTGACCTACGACTTTTGTCCTCGAGCATGTGGGGCCGTCTCGGCGAGTGGTGGAACGCACGAAGACGACTGCGTTATGCTCATCTAACCGGCGCCCGATACCAGCAGAGTCGCGTGCGCGCGTTGCGGTATGGAGAGCCACATGAGACTTTGGACGATGTTCGAGGAGCGTTTGAGATACTGTCGCTGGCTGCACGACGCCTACTATGTCTGCGAACCATAAGCGACCCCCCGGAGAGAACACGGCGCCCGAGTACCGCTCGGCGTGCGGTCTATCCAGGGCGTCGGTGAGCACTGCGTCGGTGCGCGCTGCGGAGCGCGTGGAGCTTTCGCCGGGTCGCGCGATCGATCGGTTTCGAATCGTCAAGACGCTGGGGAGCGGCGGGATGGGCGTGGTCTATCTCGCGTACGATGAACTGCTCGACCGTCGCGTCGCGCTGAAGCTCGTGAAGCACAGCCACGAGACGCGGGCGTGGCAGACGCGGACGCTTCGGGAGGCGCAGGCGCTCGCGCGCGTCTCCCATCCAAACGTCGTGCAAGTCCATGACGCGGGGGAGTTTGAGCATCGGGTGTATCTGGCGATGGAGTACGTCGACGGGGTGTCGCTTCGCCGGTGGCTGCAAGCCGAGCAGGAGCGCTCGGTTCGAAGCATCCTCGATATTTTCATGGATGTCGGGCGCGGGTTGGCGGCGGTGCACGAAGCCGGCCTGGTGCACCGCGATTTCAAGATGGAGAACGTCCTGGTCGACGAGCGGGGACGAGCGCGGGTCGCCGACTTTGGTTTGGCGGCCGCGCGGTTATTTGAGCCGGATCCGGTGCCGGAGTCGGAGCCCGAGGAATACGTCAGTCGGCCGCTGGTCGCCGCCTTGAACCTCTCGCTCACGACGAGCGGGGCGGTCCTAGGGACGCCGAAAACGATGGCGCCGGAGCAGTTCCTCGGGCACGCCGCCGACGCGCGCTCGGACCAGTTCAGCTTCTGTGTCGAGCTGTATCGGGCGTTGTACGGCACGCCGCCCTTCGCGGGAGAGTCGTTCGCTGAGTTGATGAGGGAAGTGACCGCGGGGCAACTGCGCGCGTTCAAGAGAGCCCGCGTACCGTCGTGGATCGAGCCGATTCTCCGACGGGGTTTAGCGACTGATCCAGAGTATCGCTATCCATCGATGAAGTCGCTGTTGGCGGACCTGGCGAACGATCCTGTCGCGCGGCGGCGACAGCGGCTTCGTACACTCGCGGTCGTCGCCGGAACCGCCGCGCTCGTTCTCGCGGGCGTGTACGGCGGGCGGCTGACGCTGGAGCGGTGGCGTCGAGTCGAGCTCGAGGAACGCGCCTCCACGCACCTCGCTCGCGTTGAGGACGAGATGACGCGCCTGCGGGGCGCCGGGGAGCACGCGCGAGCGGATCAGCTGTTCGATGACCTCATCGAACTCATCGAGTATCGAGGCACGAGGGCCTTGACGGATGCGTGGATTCGGCGCGCGGTCGGGCAAGCGCGAGCGGGGGACCATCGCGCGGCGAGGCTCTCGCTCTCGCGGGCGTACCTCGAGGCTCCGGATCCAGAGCTGGCGTACGGCGCCCTGGTCGAGCTCACCGCGGGGCTCGTCGCGGAGCACCGGTGGAACGACGCTGAGAGGGCCGCGATCGCGGCCGGGGAGCTAGAGGCAGCAGCGGGGGAGCCGAGCGCGAGGTTGAGTCGACTGGGCGTCGACATCGCGCTCGCGCGACTCGACTTCGAGCGCGCGTCGTCGCTCGCTCGCAGTGGCCCGGAGGATCTACATTGGCTCGCGCCGGTCGCTTCGAACCTGAGCCGCGCGAGTCCTACGGAGCACTTCGCCCGAGGTCACATGGTCCCAATCCGCGGAGGGTCCGAGCGCGCGTGGCTCGTCGGAAAAGAGCGCGTGATCGTGCGGCTCGATCGAGCGTTGACGCCCGTTCGCCCCGCGCCCGACGGCAAGCAGATCTTTGTCTCGACCTACCGTCCAGGTAGCGACCAATACGCCATAGGCGTTGTTGAGTTCGGCGGCGAGCTGGCCGCGAGCACGCTCTATCGAATCGACGAGGATGGGATTGAGCCGGTCAAGGTCCTCGATAAGCACTACGCGACCGCGATCGAGGTCGCTGATCTCGATGGGGATACACGTGATGAAATCTACGTCGGCGGGGACTCGTTGACCGCGATGCAGCAGTCGGCAGACGGCACGTGGCAGCTGTGGGAGCCGCACCCAGGGAGCGCCGGCCTCGAGTGCGAGGTCCGCGACCTGCAGACTGTAGATCTCGACGAAGATGGCCAGGAGGAGCTCATCGCTTCCTGCGGGGAGTGGGACGCCTACGATGTTCGCGTCTACGAGCACGACGTAGAGAGTGCGCAGCTTCGGCTGCGTGCGCGGCGGATGCTTGGCGCTGTCAAGGGGCTCGCTACATTGCGTCGCGCGACCGGGGGGAGGGTCGTCATCGCGCCCAAGCTCGAGCAGTACGGGAACAGCCGCGTGTTTCCGCCACAGCGCCCGATGGGAGGCCCTCCCGGGGTCTATCTCTTCCGACTCGAGGGAGACGAGCTGGTCCTCGACTCACGTCTCGAGCTGCCGCCCGACGCCGACGGTGATCCGGTGAAGTGCGCGGCCCCACTCGTCGCCGATGTCGATGGTGACGGGCGGGACGACTTTTTCATCCGCACCTGGAGTCACCCGAGCTCAAGCGAAACACGATACTACCAGTACCTGTTTCGACAGCGAGCCGACGGCTCATTCTCGACGCACGCGCTCGGCAATATCTATGTACTCGCGGTCGCGGATGTCGATGACGACCCAGCGCTCGAGTGGCTCGTCTTCGACTGGCGCCGCGATCGCTCGATCTCGTGGCTCGGCGTTGGGGAGCCGTCGAGCCTCGCCCAGACCGCCTCACCCGCGCGCGACGCAGAGCGCGGGCCGCCTGTCCCCGCCGGCGTGAGCCCGGCGCTCGCGCGGCTGTGGGAGCGATCCGCTACGCTACAAGAACTGGGGCTCGCGGCTGAGGCCGCGGAGGGCTTCGAACGAATCGCGTCGCTGGCGACGAGTCCGGCGCTGCAGCGCGCGGCCTGGACCCGCGCGGCGCTCCAGCACACACGCCGCCGCGCCCACGTCGAGGCGGCGAGGCTGCACGAGTTGGTCGCGGGCGTTGGGGGCGCGCCGCAGGCCAGCGTCGAGGCGGCTCGTAACTACCGCCGCGCGGGCGAGTACGACGCGGCGCTGCGTGTGCTTGAAAGCCACGAGGGCCCCGGCGACGCGCTCCCGGGCGAGCTTGTAGCGCTTCGTGATCACCTGCACACGCTCGTCCACGAGCGCCGGGTCGTCCTCGACTTCAAGCGTGGGCTCCCGCCGGGGCTTTCGATCGAGCGCCCGTTGTCGCTCGAACTCGTCCCGGAGCGACATGTCCTGAGGATTCAATCGCACGGCGAGCGACCCCTCGTGAGCTACCCGATGCGCTGGGACGGGCGTGAGTTCATGATGCGCGCTGATGTCGAGCTGCGGCGCGGTGAGTACGCAAGCACCCTCATCATCGAGCTGCGGCGGGACGGGGCGACGAGCGCCCCCTCGCTGCTCGTAGGTGGCTGGGGGGGCGCAGGGGGGGCGACGTACTACTTCTCCACCGATCTGATCGCCTCCCGGCTCCCGCAGCTGTTAGCCGATCGAAACGGGCGCTGGCGGCTTCGCATTCAGATGAATTATCTCGCCAACGAGCGCCTCGCGAAGTTCGTCGTGCTCGATCGCGACACCGACGAGATCGTCCACGAGCACAGGGTCGACGCGGACGACGGCCTCGAGGCGTTCCAGCCCGGTGAATACCGGCTCGAGATTCGCGCGCGGCCCGATCTCCCAGGCGTGCTCGAGGCGGATCTCGAGCGGCTCGAACTCGTCGGCGCAACCGCAGACGCCGCCTACGACGCTCGAGACGCGGTCGCGCGCGCGCTCGTGTCCGGTCGACCCGCGGAGGCGCTGCGTCTGCTTGGGCCCGCGCGTGACGGTGAGTCGACACGCGCGCGCTCGCTCCGATTCGTCACGCTCGCCCGGCTCGGGCGCTACGAGGATGCTGTACGCGCCGCGAGCGAATTGCTCGCGGCGCCCGACGGCGAGGACGCGGTCCGGGAGCTGTTGCTGCTCGCGCCCGCCGATCTGCTCCCCTTCGTCCGAGAGGCGGCAGGAGAGCGCGCGTTCGCGATGCTCCTCGACGTCTGGCGCGAGCGCCACATGTCCAATGAGAATGTTGTCGGGCAGACGCGCGCGCTGCTGCCCGCGTTGGCGGACGCCGACGCGATCGAGGAGCCGGTGGTCCGGGCCGGCTTACTCGAGATCCGCGGTGATCTGCGTATGCGCGAGGGAGACCTCGCCAACGCGCGCGAGGATCTTCGCCTCGCGCATCAGCTGATAGGCGCCACTGAGCGCGGCGAGCTCGAGATCAAGCTCGCCGCGCTCGCCGCTGCTGTCGGTGATGTCGGAGAGGCGCTCCAGTACGCCGAGGAGGTCATGTCGCGGGCGCCCGTGCCCTCCGTCGCCGCCGCGATGTTGCGGGCCCGACCCGAGCTTGCGACGCTCGAGGGGCTCGCGGAGTGGGAGGCGCTGCTCGGGCCCGACGATCGCCTGCTCTACGACGAGTAAGACCGGCGGACGACACGCGCGCGTCAGAGGCCCAGCAGCCCGAACTGTCGCATGAGCCTGCGGAGCTGGTATCGGCTCGACAGACCTAGCTCCCGCCACGCGCGCTCACGGACCCCGCCGGTGCGCTCAAGGGCCTCGACGACGCGCGCCCGCGACAGCCCGGTCGCCGAGTCAAACTGCGTAGAGGGCGGCATGCCTGACGCCGTGGTCTCGGGCGTCTGCGACCGCCGTTGTGGCTGTTGTTGTTGGCTCAGCTGCCAGAGCAGCGACGGGGGCTCAAGCGTGTCGCCCGCGCTCTGGTCGAGCGCGCGCCACAGGAGTTCCTGGAGTTGCCACATGTGGGTCGTGAACTTCGCCGTCATGAAGGTGACGGTGAGCCGCTGGCCCACGCGCGGCTCGTCATCGTCAAAGAAACGCGCCTGAATGGAGGGATCCTCCGACGCGATCGCGCGCAGAGTATGACGGGCGAGCAGCGGGATGTCCTCGCGGCGTTCACCGAAGCCAGGCACCACCACGCGATGGACGAAACGCCCGAGCAGGTCGTCGCGCAGCGAGACGAGCGCGCGGTTGGTGGTCCCGACGACGCGCGTATCCGAGATTCGCACGCGCGCCTCGCCGATGCGGCTGTACTCGCCGTGGTCCAGCACGCGCCGCAGCTGCGCCTGGACCTTGTTCGACAGCTCGCCGAGCTCGTCGAGGTAGAGCGTGCCGCCGTCGCTCTGCTCGAGCAGCCCTGGTTGCGCCGCGTCACCCGGGCGGGGGTAGTCGGGGGCGGTCCCGAACAGTTCCTCATTGATGGTCGACTCGCGGAGTGTCGAGGCGTCACGCGAGATCAGCGGGGCGCCGGCGGGGCGTGAGCGCTCGTGCACAGCGCGGACGACGAACTCCTTACCGGCGCCGCTCGGACCGAGCACAAGCACGTGGCCAGGGCGGCCGCCGACGCGCGCGATCTTCTCGCGCAGCGCCCACGTGGCCGGGCTCTCGCCGACGATGCCGAAGGGGTCTGCGTGTCCGAAGGGGAAGGCTTCTCCGTAGCGGCACGCGCCCTCGTCGCGTCCCCACGCGCGCGGGCGACTCGTGAACAGCAGCGTGAATTTGTTATCGACGGAGATGACGTCGCCGAGCTGCAGCGCCGCGTCTGCGCACTCGCGCTCGTTCACTCGCAGGACGCCGCGACCGCTGTGGGCGATGGTGATGACCCGCTCCGTGTTCATCGAGAGCAGCAGCTGCCGACGCGAGACCTGGACGGAGTGGAGCGGGCCCGTGGGTTCACGCGAACCAGGTCGCAGGCGTGACAGCGACAACGGGTAGATGCCGTCGCTCGCCGTAGTCGCGCGGCCGAACGAGCGCCGCTTTCCTGGCATGAGACCGTCGAGCAGGGCCACCTCGCCGACGCGCTGCGGTTCGTCCCGCGAGCCGATGAGCACGAGCGCAGGCGCCTCTACGTCGCTCATAGAGAACGTGTCGGCGGGCCGTTCTGTCGTGTCGGCGGTCGATACCTCGTGGTCGTGCGCTGCAGGCGCCATGCCGTCGCGGAGTGTATCACCGGGTATCGACGATGGGCCCCATGGGGCCCATTGTTTCGGTCGAAAAAATTTCAACACGGCGCGCGCACGACGTCACAGTGATCGTCGGGGTTGACTGTCAGTTCATGGGGCGAGCGCGCGTGTAGTGCCAGCGCGATGACGGGGGACAACGCTGGGGTGTATGGGGCCCGCGCTGGGCCCCAGCCGGGGCGACAAAACTGCACGCTCGAGGGCTCCTGCGCCGTGATACGGCAGGTTCTCCACGGCGTTCGCGGGATGGTGGTTCGCGGGCGTCAACAAACCTGAGCCCGCGCTGCGGGGTCGTGTGTGGACGCCCGTGAGCCTCGCTCACGAAGGGGGTGCAGAGCTGATGCGTAACGATTTAATCCTGGAAGACACGACGCTCCGAGACGGTGAGCAGAGCCCCGGCGTCGCGTTCTCAAAGCAGACCAAGCTGGCGATCTTCGACGCCCTCGTGGCGGCGGGCGTCGGGTGGATCGAGGCCGGCATCGCCGTGATGGGCGGCGAGGAGCTGGCGACCCTCGAGGCGATGCTGGAGCGCAAGAACGAGGCGACGCTGGTCGGCTGGAACCGCGGGGTCAAAGCGGACGTGAAGCAGACCATCGATCTCGGCTTCCAGGCGGTTCACATCGGTCTCCCGGCGAGCAAGCTGCACCTCAAGAGCAGCGTGCGCGGCAAGAGCCGCGGCTGGCTGATCGAGAACGCGACGGAGCTGATCAAGTACGCCAAGGATCGCGGCGTGTTTGTCTCGGTCAGCGCCGAGGACGCGGGGCGCACCGAGCTCAGCTTCTTGCAGGAGTACGCCGGTAAGGTGCACGAGGCCGGCGCCGATCGGCTGCGCCTCTCGGACACCATCGGCATCATGACGCCCGAGCAGTACGGCGAGAAGATCGGGGCGGTGGCCGCGGCCTGCGACATCGACCTGATGTGCCACACCCACAATGACTTCGGGCTCGCGGTCGCCAACACCATCGCCGGGCTGAAGGCCGGGGCTCGCTACTTCCACTGCACGGTGAACGCGATCGGCGAGCGCGCGGGGATGTCGGACATCGCCCAGGTCGTGTTCACGCTCAAGTACCTGTACGGCTACGACCTCGGCGTCGACGGCCGTGAGCTCAAGCGCGCCTCCGCGCTGGTCGCTGAGGCCTGCGGCCACCCGCCGCCGCCCTGGCACCCGATCGTCGGCGAGAACGTGTTCTCGCACGAGTCGGGCATCCACGTGAACGGGATGCTCAGGAACAAGAAGACCTTCGAGCCGTTCCCCGCCGAGGCGGCGGCCGGCGAGCGGCGCTTCGTGATCGGCAAGCACTCGGGCCGCTCGACGCTGGCCTACTACCTCGAGCAGCGGGGCGTGCAGGCGAGCGACGAGGTCTTGCAGACATGTCTCGAGCGCGTGCGGCAACTCTCCATCGACAAGGCCGGAGCGGTCTCGACCGATGAGCTGCACGGCATCTACCGAGAGGTCGCGGCGCCGTGAACATCGTCGAGCAGATTATCGCTGCCCACGCCGGGCGCGAGCGGGTCTCGCCGGGCGAGATCCTCTCGGTGGCCGTCGATCGCGTCTATGTGCAGGACGGCAACTCGCCGACCATCGCCAAGATCTTCGCGCGGCATGGCTTCGAGCGCGTCTTCGATCGCGAGAAGATCGGCGTGTTCTTCGATCACTCGGTGCTGCCGCCGAACATCGGCATCGCCGACCGGCTGCGCGAGGCCGAGCGCTTCTGCGCCGCCTTCGGGCTGACCATGTACCGCGCTGGCGAGGGCATCAGCCACCAGCTCGCGCTCGAGATGGGGTGGTTCGAGCCGGGCTCCATCGTCTTGGGCTCGGACTCGCACACCTGCATGGGCGGCGTCATGCAGAGCCTGGGGCTGGGCATGGGCGCGTCGGATATCGCCGCCGCGATGGTCCTGGGCGAGACCTGGCTGCAGGTGCCCGAGACGGTCTGCCTCCACGTAACGGGCACGCCCAAGCCCTACACGAGCAGCAAGGACCTGCTGCTCGCCGTGCTGGCGCGCTTCTCCGCTGACACCTTCCTCTACAAGTCGGTGCAGTGGACGGGGCCGTGGCTCGAGACGCTCAGCCTCGACTCCGCGGCGACCGTCGCCAACATGGCGGTCGAGATGGGGGCCAAGAACGCGTTCTTGCCCCCGGGCCGGGGGCGCGAGCAGCTCCGACCGACGGAGGCGGGCGCGGACGCGGAGCATCTCGAGTTCGACATCGGCGGCTTGATGCCCTTCGTGGCGAAGCCGCACGCGCCGTCGAACGCGGTGCCGATCGACGAGGTCCGCGGGCAGCACATCGACTACGTCTACGTCGGCAGCTGCACGAACTCCCGGCTCGAGGACTTCGCCGAGGTCGCGCGGATCCTTGAGGGGCAGAAGGTCCACCCGCGGGTGACGCTCGTCATGACGCCGGGCTCGAAGCAGATCCTGCTCGACGCGTGGAAGCGGGGCTACGCGGAGGCGATCGTGCGCGCGGGCGGCTTGCTGACGCCTGCCGGCTGCGGCGCCTGCCTCGGCACCCAGGGGCCGGTCCCGGCTACCGGCGACCGCATCCTCTCGACGATGAACCGAAACTTCCAGGGGCGGATGGGCAACCGCGACGCGCCCATCTTCCTCGCGTCGCCGCACGTCGCGGCGCACACCGCGATCCGGGGCGAGCTCCCCGGCGCCGAGGAGCTGTCATGAGCACGCGACTGAGCCTTCGCGCCCGGGTCATCGACGGCCCCGTGTCGACCGACGACATCATCCCCGGCAAGTACAAGCACATGTACACCGACCCCCGAGACATGGCACGACATGTCTTTGAGAACCGATACCCGGGATACGCCGCCACGCTCGTCGAGGGCGACGCGCTCGTGTGTCAGTCGATCTTCGGGATCGGCAGCTCGCGCGAGCAGGCGGTCACCTCGCTGCTCGCCGCCGGCGTCAGGGCCGTCGTCGCGCCGCACTTCGGCCGCATCTTCTTCCGCAACTGCTGGAACCTGGGGCTGCTGCCGATCAAGCTCAAGGGCTGCGTCGTCGAGGAGGGAGCGCCGCTGACCCTCGATCTGATCGCGGGTGAGCTGCATACCCCGAGCGGCGCGCGCGGCTTTCACCCGCCGCCGCGCTTCATGCTCGAGATGCGCGCGGCGGGCGGTCTGCTCGCGCGCGTGCGCGATCGTTACCTGGCTTCAGCGACAGCCCGCTGAGATCGACCGAAGGAGGCACACATGAGTCTGCAATTCTCCAAGCTGCCTGCTCGTCAGCGCGGGGCCCTCGCCACGGCCCTGGCGGCGGGCCAGCGAATCAGGGTTATCGAGTCCCACAACGGCCTCAGCGCGCTGGTCGGCAGCCGCGCGGCGGTCGGCGAGGGGGAAGACCGGCGCGAGTTCGACGCGCTGTGGGTGTCGAGCCTCACTAGCTCGGCGAGCAAGGGCGTCCCCGACGTGGAACTCGTCGGCCTCGACCGACGGCTGGACACGATCGCTGAGATCGCTATGGTCACGGGCAAGCCGCTGATCGTCGACGGCGACACCGGCGGCGAGGCGGTGCAGTTTGAGTATCAGTGCCGCAAGCTCGAGCAACTCGGGGTCTCGGCCGTGATCATCGAGGACAAGCGCTGGCCCAAGCGCAACAGCCTCTCCGCCGACGCGAAGCACACGCTCGCCGATCCGCTGCAGTTCGCGGCGAAGATCCGCCGGGGGCGGGCCGCGCGGCTGTCGAACGACCTGCTGGTCTTCGCTCGCCTCGAGAGCCTCATCGCCGGCTTGGGGGTCGACGACGCGTTGGCGCGGGCCCGCGTCTACCTCGAGGCCGGCGCGGACGGGGTCATGATCCACAGCCGCGACAAGGCGCCGGCGCCGATCTACGAGTTCCTCGACCGCTACCAGGGCCTGTGCGCCGAGCTCGGCTACCGAAGGCCCGTCGTGTGCGTCCCGACCGCCTACGACAGCGTGACCTCCGAGGAGCTGTTCGACCGCGGCGCCGACATCGTGATCTACGCCAACCATCTCATCCGCTCGGCGGTCGCGGCGATGCAGGCGACCTGCAACGCGCTGCTGGTCCACGACCGGGGGAAGGACGCGAGCACGGGCATCACGCCGGTCGCCGAGCTGCTCGATCTCGTGGGCTACAAAGCGGCGCTCGAGCGGGACCGTCTCTCGGAGCGATGAGCGCCTCCGTCGACCTCGCCGTCGATCCAGCGGCGGCGTGGAACCGCACTGACCGGGCCGCTCCGGAGCGGGCGTGTATCCACACCCTGTTCGCTGAGCGAGTCCGGCAAACGCCCGAAGCGCTCGCTATCGTCGATGGCGACCTGCGCCTGAGCTTCGGCGAACTCGCGGCGCGGGCGCGGGTGTTGGCGTGGAGCTTGTTCCGACGTGGAATCGGTCCTGAGAGTCGGGTCGGAATTAGCCTCCCGAGGTCCGTCGACAGTGTTGTCGCGGTCTTGGCTGCGTGGCAGGTGGGCGCGGCCTATCTAGCGCTCGACCCGGCGTACCCGGCCGCGCGGTTGCGCTACATGATGGACGACGCCGCGCCCGGGCTCGTGTTGACCCGCTCGTCGCTCGCCGCGCCGTGGGCCGAGTCGTACCCGCGGCTCGACGTAGACAACGTGAACCACACGGCGGATCCAGATCCCGAGCCGCCGCCGGTGCGGGTCGACCCCAGCGCGCCCGCCTACGTCATCTACACCTCGGGCTCGACCGGCGCGCCGAAGGGCGTCGTGGGCGAGCACAACGGCATGGTCAACCGCATGCGCTGGATGTGGAGGACCTTGCCGTTTGGCCAGGACGCCGTCGTCGCGCATCGCAGCTCGCTGAACTTCCTCGATGTCGTGTGCGAGGTCTGGGGATCGCTGATCGCGGGCGTGCCGATCGTCGTCATACCGCCGACGCTCGACGGTGATCCTCGGGGTCTTCTCCGCGTCCTCGACGAGCGTCGGGTGACGCACTTGATCCTCGTGCCGTCGCTCTTGCGGGCGGCGCTTGACGCCATTGAGGCGGGGGCGCCTCGGCCCGCGCGCCTGCGCAGGATTCACTCGAGCGGCGAGCCCCTCGACGCCGCGCTGGCGGTTCGGTGTCTGCGTCTCCTCCCGGGGCGGCAGCTCGTTAACCTCTACGGCGCGTCGGAACTCTCCGCCGACGTGACGACGATCGACTTCGTCGATCCAGGCGAGGTCGGCGAGATGGTGCCCATCGGGGCGCCGATCGACAATACGCGGATCTACGTCCTCGACGAGTCGCTCGCGCCATGTCCTGTGGGCGACGTCGGGGAGATATACGCGGCGGGTGTCGGGCTCGCGCGTGGCTACTTGGATCGACCGGGGCTCACCGCCGAGCGATTCTTGCCCGACCTCCACGGCGCGCCAGGGGAGCGCATGTACCGGACCGGGGATCGGGGCCGTTGGCGCGCCGATGGCCTCGTCGAGTGCGTGGGGCGCACTGATCAGCTCGTCAAGATCCGCGGCTTCCGTGTGGAACTCGGTGAGGTCGAGGCCGCGCTGAGGTCCCACGCGGAGGTCGATGCGTGCGTAGTGGTGCGGCGTAGCTCGCGGGCCGGCGACGCTCGTCTGGTGGCCTATTTCGTGGGCGCGGTGAGCCCTGTCGACCTGCGGGAGCACCTGAGTCGTCTGCTGCCGGACTACATGCGGCCGGCGGCCTGCGTCTCGCTGCCAGCGCTGCCGCTCACCCCGAGCGGAAAAGTCGATCGCGTGGCGCTGCCCGACGTAAAGCTGGATCGGAGCGGGCTGTCGCTCCCCTACACTTCGCCTCGCAGCCCGGCCGAGCAGCGCTTGGTCGCGATCTGGAGGGAGGTGCTCGAGGTTGAGCACATAGGCGTGCACGATCCCTTCCTGGCGCTCGGCGGTCACTCGCTCGGCGCGGCGGAGGTCGCCAATCGCGTCGCGCGAACCTTCGAGCTCGAGGTCTCGGCGGGGAAGTTGTTGCAAGCCGCGACGATCGCGGAGCAGGCCGCGCTACTCGACGTCGCGGGCCGTGCTCGCGATTTGATTCGTCCAGTCGCGGCGGACGAGCGCGTGGCGGCAGACGCCGCTCAGGCGAGGTTGTGGCTCCTTGACCGGCTCGATCCGGGCACGCCCGAGTACAACGTGCCCCTCGCGCTGCGCCTGCGCGGCCCGCTGGATGTCGATGTGTTGGCCGACGCGTTGACCTGGCTCGCGGAGCGTCACGAGCTCCTGCGGGCTCGCCTGCCGTCCGACGCGGATGGTCCCGTCTTAGAGATTGGCGCGTCGTCGCCGGTGACGCTGACGCCGATAGAGCTCGAGGCGTCGGCGCTCGATGCATGTCTGCGAGAGCTCACCCGGCTCCCGTTTGACCTCGCCGTCGGTCCGCTGTGGCGCGCTCGGCTGCTGCGGCTCGACGAAGATCATCACGCGCTGCTGCTCGTCTTCCACCACGTGGTCGTCGACGGCTGGTCGCTCATGCTCGTACGAGACGAGCTCAAGGTCGCCTACGAGGCCTTCGCCCGTGGAGCCGCGCCCGAGCTAGCGCCGCTTCAGGTAGGCTATCGCGACTACGCCGCGTGGCGGCGAAGGCGGCTCTCCGAGGCCCGGCTGAGGCCGACGCTGGACTGGTGGCGCGAGACGCTCTCGGGCGCCGAGTCGCTCGCCCTCCCGATGATCGGCGAACGGCCCGTCCGACGCTCGATCCGGGGCGAGCGTCTGCCGGTCGCCATGGACGAACGCCTGAGCGCGCGGGTCGACGCGCTCGCTCGGGCCAACGGTGTCACACCGTACATGGTCGCGCTCGCCGGCTTCGCGCTGGTCTTGGCTCGTCACACAGGGCAGCGCGAGGTGGTCATCGGCAGCCCCGTCACCCAGCGTCCTTCGGCGGAGCTCGAGCCGCTGGTGGGCATGTTCGTGAACACCCTTCCGCTGCGATTCGAACTCCCGCGGCGACTCGGTGTACGCCAGCTGCTGGAGCGCGCGCGCTCGCTCGTGCTCGGCGCGCTGAGCCACGCGGACGCGCCCTTCGATCGGATCGTCGAGGCGAGCGGGGTCGAGCGTGAGCGCGCCCGGATGCCGCTGGTGCAGGTGATGCTCGTCCTCGAGGGACGACCTATCACCGCGGGGCGCGTGGGCCCGCTCGCGGTCGAGCCGCTCCCAGTTGATCCGGGCGTCGCTCAGTTCGAGCTCACGCTGAACCTCGAGCGCCAAGTCGACGGTTATCGCGGCTACCTCGAGTACTGCGTCGATCTGCTGGAGCGCGAGGCTGCCGAGCGCATCGTGGGACATCTTCAGCAGGCGCTCCGGCAACTCGTGGGATCCGGGGATACCGCGCTCGATGAGCTCGAGCTGCTCACCGAGAGCGAGGCCGCGGCGATTCGCGCGTGGTCGACGGGGGCCGCGTTGACGCCCCCACCCGTCACCGGCGGTGTGCACCAGCTCGTGCTTCATCAGGCGGCGCGTTCACCAGAGAATCCGGCGATCGTCTGCGGTGAGCAGCGCCTGTCGTACAGAGCACTCAGGGTAGCGAGCGCCCGGCTCTCCGCGCAGCTCGTGGCGCTCGGCGTCGGGGCGGAGGATCGGGTTGGGCTGCATCTCGAGCGGTCGCCGGACATCGTCGTCGCCATGCTCGCCGTGCTCATGGCGGGGGGCGCGTTCGTGGCGCTCGATCCGAGCTACCCCGACGCGCGCCTCCAGGCGATCTGCGCCCGCGCCGCGCCAACGCTCATCCTGAGCCGAGCAGGCGCTGTGTTTGACGGGCTGGGGAGTCCAGTGCTCGACCCCGACACGCTGCGGGACTCACCCTACGCGCCGATCGTGCCCGCCGAGGTCGCGCCTGGCCAGCTCGCGTACCTCGTCTTCACCTCGGGCTCGACCGGCGAGCCTAAGGGGGTCGCGCTGACCCACGAGAGCGCGACCGCGTTCCTGAGCTGGGTCGGCCGCGTCTTCGATCGGGAGCTGCTCGCGGGCGTCATTGCGACGACGAGCTTCAGCTTTGACGTCTCGATCTTCGAGATCTTCGGTCCGCTGGCGTGGGGGGGCACGGTGTACTTGATGCCCGACGTCTTCCGGATCGAGGGGCTCGACGCCCGCGCCCGGCTGCTGTCGACCGTGCCCTCGGCGATGCGCTGGTTGGTCGAGAGCCGTGGGCTGCCGCCAAGCGTCCGCGCGCTTAACCTCGCCGGCGAGTCGCTGAGCCGCGCGCTCGTTGACGACATCTTCGAAACGTTCCCGCAGGTAGAGCTCGTTCGGGACCTATACGGCCCGACGGAAGACACGACCTACTCAACCTGGACCCGACGGCGCGCCGGCGCGCCGGCGCGCATCGGTCAACCGATCGACGGAACACAAGCACATGTTTTGACGGACAGCATCGCGCGCGCCCCCATCGGCGTCGCCGGGGAGCTCCACCTGGCGGGCGTCGGCCTCGCGCGGGGCTACCTCGGCCTTCCCGCGCTGACCGCCGCGCGTTTCGTGCCCGATCCCTATGGACCACCGGGCGCGCGTATGTACCGGACCGGAGACCGCGCGAGGTGGCGCGCGGGTGGTGAGCTCGAGTACCTCGGGCGCCTCGATCACCAGATCAAGCTGCGCGGCGTTCGGATCGAGCCAGGCGAGGTTGAGCGCGCATTGTCTCGTCACCCCTCCGTCCGCGCCTGCGTGGTGGGTCTTCACCGAACGCCAGGGCACGACCCGCGTCTCGTAGGATGGCTTGTAGGACAGCCTGTTGGGGTCGCGGAGCTACGCGCCCACGCCGCACGATCGCTGCCTCGGCAGATGATCCCGTCGGCGTTTGTCTGGCTCGACGCCGTACCGATGACCGCCAACGGCAAAGTCGATCGCGCGGCGCTTCCTTCGCCGCCCGCGGCTCGCGCTGGGGAGGATCGGGACAAGGCGCCGACGACGTCCACCGAGGGGGTCGTCATCGCGCTGTGGCGCGAGGTGCTGGGGGAGGAGGGGGCAGTCGGCGTCGAGCAGGATTTTTTCGAACTCGGCGGTCACTCGCTGCGGGTCGCGCGGCTCGCGTCCCTGCTCGCCCGCCGGTTCGACGTCGAGGTGCCGTTGCCGACGCTGTTCGAGCTTCGTACGGTCGCCGCGCAGGCCCGGTGGATCGAGTCAGCGAGCCAGCGTGGGCAGACGATCCGACGACGTGACGTCGACGAGGGTCCGCTCTCCGCCGCTCAGGCCCGGCTGTGGTTCCTGGAGCAGCTCAACCCGGGGACACCGGAGTACAACGTGCCGCTGCCGCTGCGTGTCTTCGGACCGCTCGATCCGCGCGCGCTCTCGGTCGCGCTGACTCGATTGCAGCAGCGACACGACACGCTGCGGACGCGGCTTCGTGTAGTCGACGAGCTCGTTCAACGCGTCGAGGCAGCGGCGACCATTGAACTCGTTAGCGAGTCGCTGGACGCCGCGCTGCTGGATGAGCGGCTTAGCGCCGAGGCCGCGCGACCGTTTGAATTCGACGGCGGACCGCTTTGGCGGGTGGTCCTGTGGAGGCTCGCACCAGAGGACCACGTCCTGCTGCTCACAGCGCACCACCTCATCATCGACGGCGGTTCGCTCGAGCTCCTCGTCGGTGATCTCGCGCGCTGCTACGCCGACGCGCTCGCTGGACGAGCATCGCCTTCGTCGTCCTCCACCGTCCGCTACCTCGACTACGCGCTTTGGGAAGCCGAGCAGCTAGCGACCACAGAGTTCGCGCGCGACCTCGAGTGGTGGCGGGGCGAATTGAGTGGCGCGCCGACGCTCGCGCTACCTACGGACCACGCTCGCTCGGAGCGGCGGACGAGTCGAGGGGCCGTTCGCCCGATGCGCTGGCGACCGGGCGCGCTCGACGAGCTCGACGCGCTCGCGCGCTCGCGGTCCGTCACGCCGTACATGATCGCGCTGACGGCCTTCGCGGTGGTGCTCGCGCGCCTCACTGGTCAAGACGAAGTGGTCATCGGGAGCCCTGTGGCCAACCGCGCGCGGCCCGAGCTGCAGTCGATCGTCGGCCTATTTGTGAACACGCTCGCGCTGCGCGTCGAGCTCTCGGGCGCGCCCTCGGTCGACGAGTTGCTGTCGCGCGTACGCGAGGTGACGCTGGCCGCCTACGCGCGACAGGGGGTGCCCTTTGATCGAGTTGTCGAGGCCCTCGGCGTAGCGCGCGACCCGACGACTACGCCGGTGTTCCAGGTGATGCTCGTCTTCGAGGATGCCCCGTTCACTGGCGCCGAACTCGGTGACGCGACGATGCACCTCTTGCCGGTGCATACCGACACGGTCAAGTTCGATCTGATCGTTCGCTTCGAGCGAACGCCAGAAGGGCTCTCTGGACAGATCGAGTACAGCACCGAGCTGTTCGCGGCCGGCACCGTGGATCGTATCGCGTCGTACCTTCAGCGCACGCTGGACGCGATGCTCGAAGACCCTAGCCGGCGCGCCTTGGAGCTCGACCTGCTCGCCGGCGCGGAGCGTGATCGGTTACTCGTCGATTGGAACGGCGCCACGCCCACGCGGCCGCACGCGGGGCATATCCACGGGCGCTTCGCTCGCTTCGCGGCGGTGCGGCCGAACGCCCCGGCGCTCATCTTCCGCGGCGAAGCGACCAGCTATTGCGCGCTGTTGACCCGTGCGCGCCGTCTCGCCCGCTACCTCGCGCCGCGCGTGGGCGCGACGGAGCAGCGGGTCGCCGTCTATATGCACCGCGGCCCCGCAGCGGTCGAGACGATCTTCGCGCTGCTCGAGCTGGGCGCGGTGTTCGTGCCGATTGAGCCGAACCAGCCTCCGCTCCGGGTTCGCCGAATGCTCGATCTAGCGAGCGTGACGATCGCGTTGACCGACGGGGCCGACGTCTCGCTACTGCCGCCTGGCGTCGAGGTCGTCAATCTCAACGCCGCGCGAGCCGACGTCGACGCTTGCGCCGCGCGGCCGCTCGCGCGCCTGACGTACCCGGCGCAGCTCGCGTACGTGATGTTCACCTCGGGCACTACGGGGGTGCCGAAGGGCATCCTGATGACCCACGAGTCCGTGCTCACGCGGGTCGATCGGACCGAGCGGGCCCACGGGATCGGGCCTGGCGATCGCGTGCTGCAGAACGGGAACCTCAGCTTCGATCTCTTCATCTGGGAGCTGTTTATCCCGTTGCTCTCGGGGGCGACCGTGGTCATGTCCGATCCCGATCGCCTCGGCGACTTCGGTCATCTCGCCGCGCTGCTCGAGCGCGAGCAGATCACGATCGCGCGCTTCATCCCCGCGCTCCTGCGGCTGCTGTTTGAGAACGCCGAACTCGGACCGTGTCGGCAGCTCCGCAAGGTCATCACCGGTGGCGACAAGCTCTCGCTGCCGCTCATGACCCGCTTCATCGAGACCTTCCCGAGCGTCGAGCTGCACAATCAGCTCGGCCCAGCCGAGCGACCGTCGTCCATCTCGTGGCGGTGTCAGCCCGATCCCGCGCTGCGCTCGGTGCCGATCGGGCGACCGCTCGCCGAGACGCGCGTGTATCTGCTCGACCGTCACCTCGAGCTGGTCCCTCCTGGATCCGTCGGCGAACTCTACATCGGCGGAGTCGGCCTCGCGCGCGGCTATCTCGGCGCGCGGGGGATGACGGCCGAGCGATTTCTGCCCGACCCCTTCGTAGTGACAATCGGCGCTCGAATGTACCGAACCGGTGACCTCGCCCGCTGGCGGTCGGACGGGCAGCTCGACTTCCTCGGGCGGGCCGACTTTCAGGTCAAGGTCCGGGGGCAGCGGATCGAGCTGCGGGAGATCGAGCAGTGTCTCATGCGCGCGGACGAAGTGCGCGACGCGGTGGTCGTCGCCGCGACGGTCCGCGACGAGCCCGAGCTGGTGGCGTACGTCGAGGCCGACGGCGTCGAGCCGGTGGCGCTCCGGCGCCACGCGGCCGCCGAGCTGCCGGCCTACATGGTGCCGAGCCGCTACGTGGTCATGACCGCGCTCCCGCTCTCGACCAACGGCAAGGTCGATCGGCGCGCGCTCCCACCGGTGCACGCGGGTGAGGGCCTCGCCCGGGCGGGCTCGGTCGCGCCGCGCGATACGATCGAGGAGCGGCTCGTCGAGATCTGGCGCGACGTGCTGGAGCGCCCCGAGGTCGGCGTCACCGACGACTTCTTCGAACTCGGCGGCTACAGCCTGCTGGCGATGCAGCTCACCTGGCGGATCCAGGCTGAGACTGGCCTCGACGTCCAGCTCGCCGATCTGTTCGGCGCGCCGACCATCGGCGCCCTGGCGGCGCTGCTGCGAGGGCGTCGTCAGGGCGGCGAAGCCCCGAGACTCGAGGCGCTCGCGAGGCGTGACGTGATCCCGGCCGCGCCGGTGCAGCGGGGACTGTGGCTTCACGACCAACAGCACGCGAGCGCGCCATACATTATCAGTCACGCGTTTAGGCTCTCGGGGCCGCTCGACGCTGCGGCCTTCGTCGACGCCTTCGTCGATG
Organism: Polyangia bacterium; assembly: GCA_030430565.1. Classification (GTDB taxonomy): domain Bacteria; phylum Myxococcota_A; class Polyangia; order Nannocystales; family Nannocystaceae; genus JACKDW01. Next base: position 37,660 of record JAUIKS010000022.1, on the reverse strand, counting down.
TCGTCCTCCGGCACGAGATCCTGCGCACGACCTTCGCCGTCGCCGATGACGGGCTGATGCAGCGGATTCACGAGCACCCGCTGGGCGGGCTGGCGCGGCTTGAGCTCACGGCGCTCGCGGAGCGCGAGGTCGAGCTGCGAGCGCGGGCGCGGGAGGTCTTCCGCGCGCCGATCGATCTCGTCGCAGGTCCACCCTACCGCGGCGAGCTTCTCACGCTCGGCGCCGAGGAGCACGTGCTGCTGCTCGGGGTCCATCACATCGTGGCTGACGGCTGGTCGATGGCGGTGCTGTTTGAGGACTGGGCGACGGCCTACAAGGCGCGCCGTGCGGGGCGAATTCCAGACTTCACGCCCCTCGAGGTGCAGTACGGAGACTACGCTCATTGGCAACATCGTCGGCTCGAATCCCCGGCCGGCGCGGCGGACCGGGCGTTCTGGATCGACGCGCTCGCGGACCCGCCCGAGCCGGTCGAGCTTCCTGGCCGTCGCGACATGACGCGCGCGGCGGGCTCTGGGCGTGAACTACGGCGCTCGCTTCCCGCGGCGTTGGTCGACGCGCTGCGACGAGTCGGCCGCCGTTGTCGCACGAGTTTGCACGCTGTCGTTGTCGCGCTCGTGCGGACGCTCCTGTACCGCTACACCGGCCAGCGCGATCTGAGCGTCGGCGTGTTCAGCTCGGGGCGATCGCAACCGGCGCTCGCCGGTCAGCTCGGCCACTTCGTCAACACGATGGCGCTCCGAGGCCAGGTCCGGCCGCGCGAGGGCTTCGCCGCGGCCGTAATCGCGGAGCGCGACCGTCTGGCCCGAGCCTATGCCCACGACTCCTATCCTTTCGACCAGGTTGTGAGGGAGGTCGGCGTGCCTCGAGTTGCAGGGAGAACGCCGCTGCTCGACGTCTTCGTCGTCTTCGACGCGCGCGAGGCTGAGCCTCCCGCGATCGACGGCGTGAGCTTCGAAGTGTTGGAGCACGACGAGTGCGACGCGCTCGATCGGCTCGTGCTCGCCTTCCACGGCCGGCCGTCGGGGCTGGACTGCGAGCTGATGTTCCGCGAGTCAGACTACGACGCCGGCTTCATCGAGCGAATGTGGGAGCACCTCGGCGCCCTGGCGGAGGCAGCGTGCGCCGACCCCGATGCACCGCTCGAGGAGTTGGACATCCTGCCCGCCTCCGAGCGGCGGTTTCTGCTCGCCGAGGTGTTTGACTCGCGAGCGTTCTCCCCGGCCGAGTCGACGCTGCTCGATCTCATCGACGTCCAGGTGGCGCGCGCACCCAACGCGGTTGCGGTCGAGGGCGCCGCTGCTGGTGACGATTGCCAATCCTTGACCTACGCCGAGCTTGACGCGCGCTCGCGCCAGCTCGCCGCAGCGCTCGTCGCCCGCGGCGTCGCCCTCGACCAACCTGTAGCGCTGGTGACCGACCGCGTACCTGACTTCATCGTCGGGGCGCTCGGCATCCTGCGCGCCGGTGGAGCGTACCTGCCCCTCGACGCGCAGCAACCGCTCAAGCGCCTCGCTACGGTGCTCGACATCGCCGGCGTCGAGCTGATCGTTGCGCCCGAGTCGCCCGCGCCAGTGGTCCTAGCGCAGGGGCGGCCTGTCGTGACCCTCGCGGAGGCGTTCGCCGAACCCGTCGGCCCTGCGCCTGGAGTCCGCCCTTGCGCCGACAACCTCGCCTACATCATCTACACCTCGGGCTCAACGGGCCGGCCCAAGGGCGTCGCGGTCACCCATCGCAATGTGGTCGAGCTCGTGCGCAGCGCCGAGTTTATCAACACGGGCCCGGATCGCGCGTTTCTCCAGATCGTACCGCTGACCTTCGACGGCTCGATGCTCGATGTCTGGCCCGCGCTCACGAGCGGTGCCCGGCTGGTGATGCACGCGCCGAGGGTGCCGTCGCTGACTGAGCTTCGGCGAATGGTTGCGTCTCGCGGAATTACGAACATCTTCATGCCCACTGGGCTCATGCATCTCGCAATCACCGAGGCGCCTGACTTCATGGCCGCGGTGCCCCAGCTCGTCACGGGAGGGGATGTCCTCTCGGCCAGTCACGTGGCTGCGCTCGCGCCCGTCATGCGCGGCACGCTGAGTAACGTCTACGCGCCGACCGAGTGCACCGTGATAAAGACCGCGTTCACGGTGCGTCGCGGGGACGAGCTGGGCGCTCGGCTGCCGATTGGGAGGCCGCTGCCCGACGCCCGAATCTACATCGTCGACCAGGACCTGCGCCTCCTGCCGGTGGACGTCCCAGGAGAGTTGTGTATCGCGGGCGCGGGTCTCGCCCGCGGCTATATCGGCGCGCCCGCAGCCACGGCCGGGCGCTTCATCCCCGACCCCCTCGGGCCCCCCGGCGGTCGGATGTACCGGACTGGTGACCTGGCGTGCTACCGAGCTGACGGCACGCTCGACTTCCTCGGTCGACTCGACGAGCAGGTCAAGATCCGGGGGCATCGCGTCGAGCCCGCGGAGATCGAGGCTGCGCTCTCGCGCTACGTCGGCGTACGCCGGGCGGTGGTGCTGACCGAGGGAGGCGGCGCGGAGAAGGGCTTGGTCGCCTTCGTCGCGGCGGAGCCCTCCGTGACGGCTGAAGACCTTCGGGCGCACGTCGCCGCCGCGCTGCCGAAATACATGATACCGAGTCGAATCATTCGTCTCGACCGCATGCCCTACACCGCGAACGGCAAGGTCGATCGCGCGGCGTTGCGCGGCCTGAAGCGGGAGCGTAGGCGCGGCGCCGAGACTGCGACGACGCCAGCGAGCCCGCTAGAAGCGCGTATCCTCGCGCTCGTCTCCGGAATTCTCGACAGCGCCGATATCGGCGTCTGCGACGATTTGTTCGAGCGCGGCCTGGACTCGCTGATGGCGATCCGCTTGGTAGCGAGGATGCGTACGGAGCTCGAACTCGAACTCCCGATCGCGCGGGTCTTCGAATTAGCGCGGGTACGCGAGCTCGCCGCAGCCGCGACCCAGGTGCGTCGTCGCTCCGTGGCGCGGATGGTGCTCCGCGAGGGCCGAGGACCGACGCTGTATGTTCTCCCGTCGATCTTCGGCTACGCCTCGGTCTTTCAGGCCATCGCGCGACACCTTGACGACATCGCCTGCGAGGGCTTCGAGCTGAAGGACGAGGACGACCCCTTCGTCGACGATCGCCTCTCCGGGCTCGTCCGCGACTCCCCGTGCGTGCTGATGGGCTACTCGGCCGGGGGGAATATGGCGTTTCACCTGGCGACGCGCCTGCCGCCCGACCAGCTCGCGGCGCTGATCATCGTCGACGCCAGCGTACGCGAGCAAGAGGCGCACCGCGGCCCCGGGCTGGAGGCTCGTGTACACGAGCGCGCCGAGGAGCTGCTCGACACCGTCGCGGCTGCGGTCGACGAAGTGCGTGAGGTGCTGACGCCGAAGCTGCACGCGATCCTGCGCTACTGGTTTGGGCATGTTGAGCGCGGCCAGGTCGACGCCGACATCCACCTCATCGTCGCCGAGGGGGACCGCCACGAGCCAACCGGCGAACGCACGAAACGAATTGCCGAGAAGTGGCGTCGCTTCACCCGCGGTCGCCTCATTGTTCACCAAGGGGCGGGCACGCACTACGCGATGCTCGAGGAGCCCCACGTCACCCACAACGCCGCGATCGTGCAGCGCATCGTCGACGCGCTGCGCGTTCGCTCCACCGCGGTCAAGGCCGCCTCAACCCAACCCGCCGACCGTCTCGAACGATCCTAGGAGTCACTCATGCCCGTCGAAGAGCAGTACTACACCAAGGCCCGCGTGGCGCATAAGTACGATGTCTACATCGGCAAGAACATCCCGTTCTACTGGCCCGCGCTGGGCTTCATCGCCGAACACCTCGGCCAGCGTTTCGCCGGCCGAACCGATCTCGAGGTGCTCGACATCGGCTGCGGCACCGCGAACCACTGCGTCACCGTCAGTAAAAAGATCAACATCGGTCAGCTGACGCTGGTCGATCACAGCGCCGCGATCCTCGAGGTCGCGCGGCGCAAGGTCGGCGAGGCCGAGACGATCCCCGACGGGGTCCAGGTCCGCACCGGCTCGTTCCTCGAGCCCGAGACCCTCGCCGGCATCCCGCCCGAGAGCGTCGACGTGATCCTCTCCTCGCTGACGCTCGACCACATCTTCGAAGACGACGAGTTCGTCGCGCTGCTCAGGCGCCTGCACCGGATCCTCAAGCCCGGCGGCTGCTTCGTCCTGTGCGAGAAGAGCTCGAGCCCGGACCCGACAACGCCGAGCTGGAAGTCCTTCGCCGAGATGATCCACATCCGCGGCGAGAACAACCGGCGTAACGACTTCAAGAACGAGGCCGAGATCGCCGAGTGGAAGAAGCACAACTTTGAAGAGGACGTGATGCGTCCGCTGTCGCTGAGCTGGACGCTCGCCGAGCAGGCCGGCTTCACGATCGAGAAGGCCGGCGGTGCAGTTCTGCCGCCCGCTGACGAGCTCGACTACGATCGTTTCTACGCGATCGACTTCATCACCCCGCTGAGTCGTGCGCGCGTCTTCGACACGATCGAGAGCTACGGCGCGGGCATCTTGATCTGCGCGAAGCGCTGAGCTGATCTCACGCCGACCTCGCCGAGGCGTGGGGCGGCGTGAGTAGATTGGAGGGATTGATGGCCTGGGACGACGACAACGCGATCCTCGTGGTCGTGGTGAACCACGAAGAGCAGTACTCGATCTGGCCGGCGCACCGTGAACCCCCCGCGGGTTGGCGTAAGGCGGGCAAGCAGGGTTCAAAGACCGAGTGTCTGGCGTGGATCGAGGAGGTCTGGACCGACATGCGTCCGCTCTCGCTACGCCGAGCGATGGACGGAGAGACGCCATGACCAAGCTGCTGCTACTACCTGGAGACGGGATCGGCCCAGAGATCGCGGCCACCGTCGACCGCGCGCTCGTTGCGCTCGACAAGCGTTTTCGCCTCGGCCTCGATATCGAACCAGTCGAGGTCGGACAGAGCTTGCTCGCTAAGGCCGGCACGACGATGCCGCCCGATCTGATCGGGCGAGCCCGAGCTGCGGACGGCGTCATCATCGGGCCGCTCTCGACCGCGGACTACCCACCGGCAGCCGAGGGGGGTCATAACGTCTCGGCGCGGCTTCGTAGGGAGCTCGACCTCTACGCCAACATTCGCCCGAGCAGAGCTCGGCCTGGCATCGCGCGCACCGACAAGCCGATGGACCTCGTGGTCGTGCGCGAGAACAGCGAGGGCTTCTTCGCCGATCGCGTCATGGCGGTCGGTAACGGCGAGTTTATGCCGACCCCCGACGTGGCGCTGGCGGTCCGCAAGATCACTGTGCCCGCGTGCCGGCGAATCGCGAAGATCGGCTTCGAGATGGCCCGCGAGCGCAAGCGCAAGCTGGCGGCGGTCAACAAGCGTAACGTCCTCAAGATCAGCGACGGGCTGTTCCTGCGCATCTGTCGGGAGGTCGGTCAAGACTTCCCGGACGTGGAGTACGAGGAGGTCTTCGTGGACGCGATGGCGGCGCTGCTGATCCGGTGCCCCGAGCGCTTCGACATCGTGCTGTGCACGAACCTGTTCGGCGACATCCTGTCCGATGAAGCAGGTGAACTTTCGGGCAGCCTCGGCCTATCGGCCTCGCTCAACGCGGGAGCGCACGACGCGATGGCGCAGGCGGTGCACGGCTCCGCGCCGGGCATCGCCGGGCGCGACATCGCCAACCCCGGCGGGCTGCTGCTGGCGACCGGGATGCTGCTGCGCTGGCTCGGCCGGCGGAGAAGCTCGGCCTCGCTGCACGCGGCTGCTGACGCGCTGGAGACCGCGGTCGAGCGAACGCTGGCGGATCCGTCGCAGCGCACGGTTGACCTCGGCGGGGCGATGAGTACGGGCGAGTTCGGCCGCGCGGTTGAGCGCGGCATCCTCAACTCCTGAGCGGGGTGTAGAGATAAGGCGGAGCGATGGTTGAGCAGTTCGCACGGAGCGGTAGCGAGACATCGCGCGCTTCGCCGCTGTGGGCGGCGGACGGGTTCCACAATGGGATCCACATCGACACGACCCTTTGTGCCGCTCCGGGAGGGCTTGGTGCTCGTCAACGGCGAGCGCGTGAACAAGAAGGAGATGCTCCCGTCGGCCGTCGATCAAGCGTTATGAGCGCGCGAGCTTCATGAGCGCGGCGCCGGAGATCGTCACCGCGGTCGACGCTACCTTGGTCAGGTTCAGCGGCTCCTTGAGAAAGACGACGCCGATGACGAGGGCGAAGACGACGCTGACCTCGCGCAGCGCGGCGACGAGCGCAATGGGTGCTTGAGTGAAGGCCCAGACCACGATCGTGAAGGCGACGAAGGACGCCCCGCCGCCGAGCAGCGCGACTCCGCGAGCCTCCGTGAACACGCGACGGAGGAGGCCAGGGCGGGTGATACCCATAATCGTGGCGAACACGGCCGCGTTGATCGTCGTCAGCCACGCGTAGTATCCGACGGCGGTCCCAGCCGCGCGCGCGCCCAGCCCGTCGACCAGCGAGTACCCGGCGATGAAACAGCCAGTCGCCAGCGCGAGGCCAGCGGCCTTATGGTTGCGGAGCCCGTCCGCGCCGCGCGCGAACACCAAGCTCGCTATGCCGATAGCGATAAGGGTCACGGAGAGAAGCTCGCCCTGCGAGAGCACGACGCCGAGCGAGGTGACCGAGATGCCGGCGACGATCAGCGGGCCCGAGCCGCGCGCGATCGGGTAAACCTGCGTCAGGTCTCCAATCCGGTAGGAGAGCAGCAAAAACAGCTGATAGCCGACGTGCAGCGCGACTCCGCCCGCGATGAACGGCCAGCTCTCCCGCGCGGGCGTCGGCACGAGCAGGATCGCTACGAGGGCGAGCGGTACGTGTCCGAGGACGACCGCCGTCATGCTCAGGAACTTGTCGCCGTTGCCCTTCACCAGCGCGTTCCATGTCGCGTGCAGGGCGGCGGCAGCGACCACCGCGGCGAAGACGAGAGGAGTCATAGAAGACCGAAGAGTACAGCCAGTGGCGACTCCCAGCGATCATGAACCCCTTAAGACCTGTACGAAGCTCGCTAGCGTCGGCATTCTTGTCCCGTAGATGCCAAAACGTGTTCCGGATCCGGCTCCCGCGAAGGGGCCCGACGAGCAGCCCGTGCCTGGCGCGAGCGCGGAGCCGTCGTCGGCATCAGCAACGACCAGGACCGTCACGGTGCGCGTCGACGGCTACCCGGCCGCCGGCTACGGGGTGACCCCGGGCGAGACTCTCTTGGACGGCGGACGCGCGGTCGGGATCCCTTTGTTGTTCTCCTGCACACGAGGCGACTGCGGCGTGTGTAGGGCGAGGCTGCTCGAAGGCGAGGTCACGATGCTGGAGCCGAATTGCCTGACGCCGGAGGAACGAGCCGCCGGCATAATTCTGACGTGCGTCTGCTATGCGCGCACACACGTTACGATAGAGCTGCCGAAGCCAAAGGGCCAACGGTGAGGGGGACGAGTGCCGTCTACGCCGAGGTTCAGCCGGCCACGGGCACGTCCCCGTCACGTTCCAAAAACGTCGCCAACCTCTGCGTCTCAGCGCCGGCTCGCGCGTACTCAACCGCGAACAGGAAATCGCCCAGGAGCGACCAGGACAGCGCGAGACAGCCTGTCGCCGGGCTTGTGGTGCGACGCTGGCGTACGGCGTTCGTGTTGTTGTCGAAGTCAGTCCCCTGAAGCTCGTGCGCGGTCGCGTCTCGGCTGCGAGCGCGTGCTTGACTGAGATCGCCAGGTCTCGCCGCCACGGCGCTGAGTACACGGCAGAACGCGTGACGACGCGCGCGTGTGCCCGCCCGCTGGCGAGCGCTGGACACACCGCCGCCGCGCTAACCGGACCCACAGCCGCTGGGGCGCGGATCCGCGGCGTGGTGATTTTTTCGAATACCAAAGGTGGCGTATGGTTACTTAATAAAGGCGTGTGGCGGCATTTTCGTTCGCGTGAAGCCCCGTCGAAGCGGCGGCCCGGCCCGCCAGCCCGTTACGCCCCCATGTTTCACCACACATCTCCGTGTCACGGCACAGTCCCGGCGCCGGAACCACACATTCTCCGGAGCGGGGGTCCGTCGCGAACGCGGCTCGCCGAGGTCAAGAGCAGTCGCCCCCTGCCCGATAAAGCGCGGGGAGTAGGGCTGGCTGCGCCAGGCACACACACATGTCCCTTGAGTCATAATAAAAAACTTGGTATGAAAACAACCGCCCAAAAACCACCTCGACTTTTAGCAAACTTTGCACGCAGCGCGTCTTGGAGATGACCTCCGAGACCCGTTACGATCGATGTCATTGGTGCGAGGTTGGGCCAAAATGCCACGATATAGCTTCCAGCCTCGGCGTGTGCGCGACGTGAGACCCCGCGCGGCGAATATGTCACCACGAACACCTTGAGGATAGGCACGATGGCGCTCCCCTCATCTACGCTCGCCACTATCTCCGGTGGGTTCAATCACAACATCGCGTATCGCGGGATCACCTTTCACGTGCAGACCGAGGTCGCGTCGAGCGACATCGGGCGAGTGGACACACACGTGTTCGTCGGCGGCCGAATTATCGCCACGCGACGTCGCTCGTTCACCGAGTCATCCCGCGCCTCCTCGATCATACGGGGTATGAAGGACCAGCACCGCGACGTGCTCCGCGACTTGATCTCAGATCGCCTCACGATCCCGGCGGATCTGCTGGCGCGCGCCACGGTCGCGCCAGCGCGCGCGAAGCCAGCGGCCGCCCGACCGGTCGTCAAGACGACGCCGGCGAGGTCGAACCCCGCCTCCGCGGCGCCGTCGCTCGCCAAGGCCACCCGCGCGCGCCCGCGGTCCGAGCGCCCGCCGTCGTCGCCTGTACGCGCGGTCAAGTCACGCCCCCCCAGCGACTCGTCACGCCGCTCCGGGCAGCCTTCACGACGGGCCCACGCGGCGCTCAGCCGCCTCAACGCCCTGCTCGCGGACGATCGCGAGGAGTGCCCGCTCCGCTCGCTCGGCGTCGCTATCGCGGTCCTGCTCGGCAGCAACGTCGAGCGATACATCAGCGAGGACACCCTGCGGATGCTCAAGTCGCAGCAAGAGCGACTCATCCAGCTCATCGCGCACAAGTCGTCCCAGGACGACTCTGTTCGCAGCGACTGCGCGGCCCTCGGCGCGCTGCTCCGCGAAGAGCTGCACCGATCACGCCCACACCTCTCCTGATCCAACAAGTCCCCCCTCCGCTCCCCCGGGAGTCAACGCGACGCGCTTCGTCGTCGACCTCGCCGCTTCAAACGCGACTTCCCCTCGCCCACCCGCGGATGAACATAGAGCGCCTTCGCTCACCGGCTGCTAGCGCGCCCTCACCGGCGCGCTCGATCACGTGTTGGTTGACGCCGGCCGTCGCCTAGCGCGCTCACGTGCGCGGCCTTGATTGCTTGATTGTTGCCCCGGTTCCTCCTCCAAATCGCCCCGGAGTGAGCATGACGATCTTTGATCCCACAAGGCGTGAGCTCGTAGTTCGGGTCGTTTATGACGGCCCGGGTCGCTCGGGGAAGTCGACGAACCTCGCCCAGCTCGCGCGCCGCTACAAGCTGCCGCGACCCACCGAGTACGCGACCGGCGACGACAAGACCACGCTGTTTGACTGGGTCGATCTACGACGGGGCAAGGTCGGAGGGTTCGGAGTTCGCTTTCAGCTTGTCGCCACGCCCGGTCAGCTGGTCCTCGGGCGCACGCGCGAGCACATCCTCAAGTCCGCGGACGCGATCGTGTTCGTCTGCGACGCGACCCTGTCGAGCGAGAACACTGTGCTCGAGATGATGGCGAGCCTGCACGAGGCCATCGGCGATCGGGTCGAGGCGACGCCGCTCGTGGTCCAGGCCAACAAGCAGGACCTCCCGGGCGCGCTCTCGCCACAGAAGATTCGACGCAAGCTAGGGCTCGACCGACGAACCCCGGTCGTGCGCGCGCAGGCGCAGAACGGCGTCGGCGTACGCGAGACGCTCAGCCGCGCGCTGGGGCTGTGCAACAAGTCGCTCGAGCGCCACGTCCGAGAACACTCGATCGAGACCCTCGCGGGTCCGGTCGAGACCGGTCCCGAGCTGCGGGAGGCGCTGCTGGGGATCGACCGACGAGCGCGAGGCTCCTCAGCCAGCCCTTCGCGGCCGCCGCTCTTGCCACCGCTCGTGCAGAGCACGCCAGTAACCTCTCCGGTCGGCCAGCTGCTGCTCGCGGACGAGCTCGAGATCCCGGCGACGCCGACGGCCCCATCGCCGCCTCCCGCTCGACCGCGCGCGACACACCGGAGCGCCCCAGCGACCGCCCCCGCGGTCGCGCCACGGCGCGCACAAGCAGCGACCCGCCAGGAGCCAACGCTCTCGGTCGTCCCCACGAGCCCGCCCACGCCGGATCCCGCGCCGGCCTCCGACGAGCCACCGCGCGAGGCCGCGCCTACGTCCGCGAAGCCTTCACCGGCCGCCGCGCCTGAGCCCGCGCCTGAGCCCGCTCCTGAGCCCGCTCCTGCGCCTGAGCCCGCGCCTGAGCCCGCGCCTGAGCCCGCGCCTGAGCCCGCGCCTGAGCCCGCGCCTGCTCCCGAGCCTGCTCCCGAGCCCGCCGCCACGAAGTCGAGCACGCGCCGCATGATCCCGGATGAGGCAACTCCCGAGCCGAGGCGCACACCGTCGCTCGAGATCCTGCTCCGTCAGATCCGCGCGTCGAAGCACAGCGGCGAACTGCAGCTCCGCTACGCAAAGACGAGCTGGCGATTAACGCTGGTCGAGGGCCGCGTCGCGTGGCTTCATGACGAAGCGACGCCGACCCTGCTGCGATCGCTGCTGCAGAACGAGCTCGGCCTCGACACCCGCACGATCCTCGGTGTCAGCGCGGAGAGTTCGCTGACGGGGAAAGCCTTCGTCAGCGCGCTCGAGGGCCGCGGCCTCCACCCCTACTCGCGCATCCGCGAGGCGCTGCGACGCTCGATGAGGACCCTGATCGCGGAGCGAGCCGGGCAGCTCGGCGCGCCCTTGTCCCACGAGCTGATCAACGCGACGCCCAAGGTCGACAGCCGCCTCGCGGTCACGGTCACTGAGCTGCTCAAGCCCCCAGACCGCGAGCCGGCGCCCGCCCGAGCCCCCAACGCGCCGCGATCTCCCGAGCATGGCGCTCAGGACAGCAGCGACAGCGACTCCAGTGAGACGCGCTCACGCGCCGCCACGCCCGCTCCCGTCACTCAACCCGAGCCAGAGGTCGAGCAGCGCGAGCACCCCCAGGACGAGGCCTCGCTCTCGTCCGAGCAGCGCGAGCGATCCGAGCGAACGCCCTCGCGCTCGCCCGAGCGAAGCGAGGGAGGCGAGCAGAGCGAGCAGCGCGAGCAGAGCGAGCAGCGCGAGCAGAGCGAGCAGAGCGAGCAGCGCGAGCCGAGCGAGCAGCGCGAGCCGAGCGAGCAGAGCGAGCAGCGCGAGCCGAGCGAGCAGCGCGAGCCGAGCGAGGAAAGCGCGCGAGCCGAGAGACACGTACAGAACGTGGGAAGCGAGCGGAACATGGGAAGCGAGCGGAACGTGGGAAGCGAGCGGAGTGAGCGAAAGTCCTCGCGCGCGTCGAGACGGAGCGAGGGAAGCGAGCGGAGCGAACGAACGTCCTCGCGCTCGTCCGAGGAGAGCGAACGGAGTGAGCGACAGCCTTGGCGCTCGTCCGAGCGGAGCTCCTCGCGATCATCCAGACGAACGTCCACGCGAGCGTCCGAGAGAAGCGCCGAGCGGGGAGACGATCGCTATGAAGAGGAGCGCCCCCGACGTCGCGCGCGTCGCTCGTACAGCGAGACGACCGCGTCAGAGTCACACGAGACCAGGACCGACGCCTACGCAGCGGACGGCGACGACGGTGAGCGGTGGTCTCGGAGAAGAAGTCGATCGACACGTCGATCATCCCAGGAGCCTGAAGTCGAAGTCACAGAACAGGAGACAGACACAATGAGCGCAGACAGCATCATGAAACGAGCCATGAAGGAGATTCCGAAGTGCGTGGCGGCGGGCATCGTCGACCTCGACTCGGGTATGCTCCTGAACGTCAAGACGGTCGACAGCCACCCGCAAGAGGTCCTGGATCTCGTCGCGGCCGCGACCAAAGACCTCTACGAAGGCGACAACGTCACGACCATCGAGAACGCGTTCAAGCGCATCCGCGGGATCCGCAGCGACGAGCACTACTTCCAGCAGATCCTCGTCATGTCGCGGAACCTCATCCACTTCTTCGCGCGCCTCGATCGTGACCAGGGCATCGTCCTCGTCGCCGTGTGCCGCAAGGAGGCGAACCTCGGCCTCGTGTTAGCCAAGGGACGAATGATCGCCAAGTCCGAGGCGATCTGACAACACCGCGCCTGAACGCGTACGCGATGGAGCCTGTCGGTATCCGCCTCGAGAACGTGCGCGCCGGCTACGATGATCAGGTCGCCCTCGACGGGACGAGCTGTGAGCTTGCGCTCCGGCGAACGACCGCGATCATCGGGCCGGGCGGGAGCGGCAAGAGCACGCTCCTCAAGCTGATCGCCGGCCCCCCGTATTCGGAGAAGCTATGGTCGACCGGCGCGATCGAGCGCAGCTGCGCGCCGCTCGTGCTGATCGGTCAGCGCAGCGCTACGGTCGCGCCGTCGGACAAACCACCCACCTGCGCCGTGGAGGCGCAGCAGCTCCGAGCGCTATGGGAGGGGGGGTCGCCCCACGTGCTTAAGTCGCTCCTCGAGGCGGTCGACGGCGCGCCCGAGCTCGTGAGCTTCGATACCTACCGCCTGCTCGAGCTGAGCGTCGCGCTCGCCACACCGGAGCGCTGCGTGCTGCTCGACGAGCCAACCGCCGGCCTCAGCCCAGACGCGCGCGCGGCCGTATGCGCGCTCTTGGAGCGCGTGCGTGGAAGCAGGACGATCATCATCGTGAGCCACGACCTCGCGTTTACGCGGACCGTGGCCGACGACGTAATCTTCCTCCTCGATGGCGCGATCATCGAGGCAGGGACCGCGCGAACGATCTTTGAGAACCCGACGCGAGAGCGCACACGGGCGATGATTCGCTGGGGAGGATGAGCTGCCATGGTGTTGACCTCGTTTGCGTGGGTACACGAGCGCGCGTTAGCTGGTTCCGGGCGACCCGGGCTCCTCTGCGAGATCGAGGAGGACCTCGAATTCATCCGCGAGCTCGGCTTTCGGTTGATCGTCACGCTCACCGAGCAGGCCCTCCCGGAGGAGTACGCCGACGATCAGATCGAGCTTCTGCACTTCCCGATCCCCGACATGGGGATCCCGATGCCGCGAACGCTCCAGCCCATCTGCGACCGGATCAACGCGGCCGTCCGCGACAACCGCCCCGTGCTCGTCCACTGTCGCGCCGGGCTCGGGCGCACCGGCGTCGTGCTGGCCTGCTGTCTCGTCGAGCAGGGCCTCGAGCCGTCGGAGGCGATCCAACGTCTGCGGACGATCAACCGCTACTACATCCAGAACGGATTGCAAGAGGGCTTCATCAACCACTACGCGCGCTTCATCCAACAATCGCCGCCGCGCCGCCGCACCTGAGCGCGCGATATCACGGCACGCGCCGAAGCCAACATCTACGTATTCGCGCGAGGCGATTCGAGGCTCGAATCACAACTCATTTACGCCCGGGAACAAGCGCGGCGAACCGCGTGGCGCTATCATGGCACGCGCGCACACGCGCGACCGCGACGCGCGGACGTCCCTGCGACATCGGGAGCGTGATCAACGTACCGACCGTCCGGCGCGGGGGGATCCGACTTGTTGTCGAAGCCAGCGCGGCGGGCTCAACTAGCTGTCATTCTTCAGTTTTTCTGACTCGGTCAAACCAGTGCCCGAATAGTGCCAAACTTTCGTCCGAAGCCCACGAATCGCTTCTTTCAGCGTCCGCGGAGCGAGGTGCATGTAGACCTCCGTCATCGAGCTGCCGGCGTGCCCCGCCAGCTCCTGGATCACCTTCTGCGCCGTCCCCCGCATGGCGAGATGGGAACAGAAAGTGTGACGGAGGATGTGCGGCCCCTTCATCGGGAGCCCCGCGCGCTGCTGGCCCCGCTTGAGCCGGCGACCCACGCCGCCGTACGAGAGCCCGCGGCGCTTGAGCTTCTGGAACATCGCATGTAAACATCTGTCTCGACCTACTGCTCGACACAGTAGAGACGAGCCTCGAGAGAGCACGATGTCTTGCCCCCCTGGTTTTCGGGAATGTATGTCCAAGTCCCGTCGAAGTTCGATCCTTCGGTATTGATACCGAACAACCCCTCGTTGCCAATCGCGTTCGCGGTCCAGTCCATACAGTGTGTATTAAATGACGCGCGATCGCCATGGGGGTCGGTGTTGGTCCAGATCTGGACAGACGAGACGGTGTCATTATTTTCGGACTTCGTGATCGGAGCCGCGATTGCCCCGTCGGTAAACTTGCTCCAATTCGGCGCCAACTCAACACCATCGCGCCTTACGTATGCCTTGTCTTCATATTTTACAAACCGCTCGTTGACAGACGAATCGCTCGAACTGAGCCAAGCACGGAACTCGATCTGAAGCGGATTCCCCTCCGCGTCCGTCAATCCCTCGACAATTGACTGACCGAGATCGGTACAAAACGCATCGGCCTTCTCGAGACCATCCATTGCTTCGAAGTCGCCGAACGAGCCATCGTGATAGACGCTCGAAACAAACACAAACTTGGCGTCGAAGCGACAAGCGGGCGCGCAAGGTGGGCCATCATACTCGTCGCCGTTGTCATCATTGCCGTCATCGCTGCCGTCGCAGATCTCTCCCGACTCGGGCTGAACCTTGTCATCGCCGCACCGAGGACCCCAGACACAGCTTGTCGAACATTTCCCATAGGCACCATCCTCGTTGTTATCCCCATCATCACACTCTTCGCCTCCGTCTTCCCAGGTGTGTCCGTCCCCACAAACAGCCTTGGTGCACGCGGCCGTACATGCCCCCTCGTTGTGGTTATCGGTGCCCTCGTCACACTCCTCCCCCGGATCAAGAACATCATTCCCGCACTCACCGTCAACAGCCTCCGTCGTCCCGGTCGTGGACGTTCCTGAGTCCGTCGTAGAGCTGCCTAGGGAGTCTTGGGTTGAGTCGCTCGCGTCGTCGGATGTCGCTGTTGCGATGGGCCCGCTGGTGGAGTTCTCGTGAACCGTCGTCTCCTCGACTCCCGTCGACAGAGCGCCATCCGTGATCGGTATCTCCGGCGTCTCGGCGAGGTCCCCCTCGTGAGGACACGCGATGATGAACACCGCGCTCAATAACACCGCACAATATCTCCAATCGAAGAAGCGTGACATCAGAACACTCCGATCAATTCAGCTGACATGGCACCTCGTGCCACACCCTCATTCTTGCTCAAAACAATACAAATAAGCGTTCGAACCGCACCAGATCGGATCATCGGGATAGTCTGTCCAGCCGACGTCTGCGAAGGCACTCCAGCCTATCCGAGCCTTGAACTCAAACTCCAGTTCGAACCAGTTCCCGCAGTCCTGCGAGTCTGGATGAATTTTTCCGGCGGTCGTCGTGTTCGTCCATACGGGAGCGGTATCCCTAAGGACCATGTTCTCGTCGACGTTGATCGGCGCGAGCAGTTCACCATCGGTCAGGTCGTCCCAATTACTCGCCACCGGAGTACCGTCGATCAGCACGTAGCGCCCCTTGGACTTGAAAAACCTCGTGTCCGGCGAGTGCTCGGGACCGCTGAGCCACGCGCGATACTGATCGGACTTCTCGAGGCCAGCGACGAACGCGAGCCCACGACAAACCTGGTTAGCACCGCTGACGGTGCCGAAATTCCCTTGATAGGGCTCGCTCGAGATGAACACCAACCGATCACGCGCGCAGGCGTTATTGCAGCCGTCATCGTTCTCGGTGTTGCCGTCGTCGCACTCCTCGTCCTTTGCGACGAGGCCATCACCACAGTAGGGGTTCATGCACGAATTCAGGCAGTCGTCGGTGTTGTCGGCGTTGCCGTCGTCGCACTCTTCATCGCCGCCGACATGCCCATCGCCGCAGACCGCCGGCTCCTCGGTCGTCGTCGCTGCCTCGGTCGTGCTCGTCGCAGATGAGGTTGTCGCGTCGCTCTCGCTCTCGCTCTCCCCCGGGCCCTCGGTTGTTGAGCCCGAGGACGATGTCTCGGTGCCCGCCGTGGTGATCGTGGCGTCTGACTCGCTCTCCCCCGTGGTCTCGAGCGGCCAGGTAACCGATATCTCCTGCGCGGCTTCCCACGCCCTGTCGCCCGAGCAGCCCGCGAGCGCGACCAGCGTGAGCGCGGCCGCGATCGTCTGGACTTCGGGGCGAGAGGCCATGGTTCGCGTCATCATCGCTAAAATCGCGCGCGGATGAAAACCCCCGCGTGCCCGGGCGCGAGTGCAGGTGCGACACGTACACGGGGCTGCTGGGTATCGAGGTCTCGAGCCCCGAGTAGAAGCATCGTCAATCCGCTCGCGAAGAGCAGCCCGCCGGCGACCCCCGTGGTGATCGCGAGCGCGCGCATGCGCTTGTTTTGCTGGTGTTGCTCGACGATGAGGGTGTACTCGTCCGGCGAGAACTTTCGCTGCTCGGCCTCGGCGATCTCGACGAATCGCCAGACCGCCGAGCTGCCGCGGTCGTACGCGGCAGCCGCGAGACCCATCGGCAAGAACAAGCCTGCGCCGAGCCCCATCAAGAGCCCGCCGCCGATACGCAGGCGACGAGGACGCTCGGACGCGGCGTCGACATGTGGGACCTCGGCCGCTCGAGCGGGCGCCGGCAACGAGATCGTGCCGACCAGGAACAAGCTCAACGAAGACCGTTTCCAGGACATCGGAGATTCCGCTCCGCGCGTTGCTCGCCGCGCGATTTGGCCCCTGTCGAGTAACATGAATTCCTGGAGTCATGGAGTCGCTGTGACTCAAGGTCGGCCAAGCGGGCGACTCGTTGCGCCCCCGGGTCAAAACCTCTCTGAGTGACAGCGCCTTCTGCGCCCCCCCTCACGAGCGACTCGGTATCCGCACCAGCACCCCACGCCGCACCAGCGCATCGAAGCGCCTCACTAGCCCGCTGGCCAGGCGCGCGTCATCGAGCAGCACGCCCGTCTCGATATTCCGCTCGTGCGCCGCCTCGGTGAAGTTCGCCGAGGTCACCAGCGCTCGCGCCTCATCGACGACCACGCACTTCGTGTGCAGGCACGCCCGCTGGTCGTAGCTGTCGCTCAGCGCCCGCGGGTCGTGGAACAGCTCGGGTAGGCGCTCGCCGGGCCAGAACTCCCCCGCGAAGCTCTCGGCGAACCGACGGAGCAGCGCCTGCTCGCTGAGGCCGCTGCGCCACGGCCGGGCGACGTTGACGAACAGCCGTACCTCCAGCGCGGGCTCGGCGTCCATACGCTCCGCCAACCGACCGAACAAGCCTTTGGACCGCTCCGGGCGATCGAGCGCGTAGCTCGAGATCAGCACCGTGCGTCTCGCCGTGGCAAACAGCTCACGGACGACGCTCGCGGTCGCGCGGCTCCTCGCGTTGTCGATCGCTGGTCCGCTCCACACCAGCTCCAGGCGGTCGCCCATCGCCTGCGCGTGGCCGCGCTCGTCGGCCACGAGTTCGAGGACCACGGCCAACTGCGCTGCGCCCATACCCGTCTCCGCGAGGCGCTGAAGCTCTCGTGTCACTTCAGAGCGCGCGACCGCGCCGACGTAGCGACCGACCTCTGCGCGGGCGAAGGGCGGCGCAAGGCGACCCGCTGCCAGGGCGCGCGCGAGGGCCAGGAGGTCCGGTCGTGACAACGCCGCGAACGCACGCATGGGAGTCTCAACGCAGGCACTCGAGGAACGGGCTGGGCTCGCCGTGCCATGACAGCACCAGCTCATCGCGGGCGCGGGTCATCGCTACGTAGAGCAGTCGACGCTCGCGCTCGATCGCGTCCTCGCGGTCCTGGGGGTCGACGAAGGCGCGCAGCATCCCCGCGCTTGGGAGCGCGTCGCTTGTGCAGCCGAACACCAGCACCGCCTTGAACTCGAGGCCCTTGGCGCGGTGCATGGTCCCGACCGCGACCGCGCCGCTCGCTACCGCTTCACCGTCGGCGAGGCGGTGGGCGCGGATGCTCGCGTCCTTCAGGCTCGTGACGATCGAGGTGCTCGCGCCGCGACTGCGGGCGAACAACGCGATCGACTCGGGGGCCAGGCCGCTGTCGAGCCAGCGCGTGACCTGCTCGACGGCGCCCGCGAGCTCGTCGTCGACGCTGTCATAGCTCTTGAGCGTCGGCGTTGGGCCGCGCCGGAGACTCCGCGTCTTGTCGCGGCGCACCTTGCCTCCGTCCATGTCATCCGTCGTGCGGCCGATGACGCGATCGGCCGCGCGACGGATCTGCTCGGTGGTGCGGTAGTTGAGGCGGAGGATGTGCGCGCGCCCGCGGACCTCGATCCCCAGCCGGCTCAGGCTAAAATTCCCGGGGTAGATTCGCTGACCGGCGTCGCCCACCACCATCAGCTTGCCGGGGCTTTGCTTGGCGAGGCCGGCGATGAAGCGCAACGCAGGGGGCGTGAGGTCCTGGACCTCGTCGACGATCACCGCGTCGTAGGGCGCCTTGACCGTGCCCGCCTCGAGGAGTTCGAGCGCGCGCCGACACATGCCCGCCCAGTCATATCGGTGCTTCGCCGCGAGCGTCTCCTGGACCGCGCTGAAGATCCGCCACAGCGCCTCGCGATCCTTGGTCGCCAGGGCCTTGCCGCGGCCGACCCGCCGCGCCTTGCGGTACTCGGACCAGCTACGGATCCCCTGCGTCAACGCGCCTCCACACCGCAAACCGAAGCGCGCGAAGCGTGACGATGACGCCGAGCCCGAATCTGACGAGACTCCGCAGCGACCTGCGGGTCGACGCGAGAGCCGACAGATTCGCCGAATCAAGCGCGGTCGCCTCGTCAAGCGCAGCGTGCGGCTACCGATTGACATCGACGATGAGCTCCTCGACATGGTCGAAGAAGACGGATCAACGCTGACCGACACGCTGAAGACGATCATCCACGCCGCGTGGGTCCGACGACGGAGAGCGAAGCGCCGACGACGTCCCAAGAAGAGCGTCCAAGAGTCCACGAGCCAAACCGGAGACTGACCCGACGCGCGAAAAGAGTGCCAAAAAAGTGCCAAAAAAAGCGCACGCTCCCGCCCTCCCCCGCGGCCTCGCGCGTACTCCTCAGAAACCACAGAAACGCCCGGAGGGCCGCCTAACTTGCCTTGAGATGCGTGCTGCGATTCTCAGGCGGCGCTCCGGGCCTTCGCCTCGCTGACTTGTTGTCGAAGTATCCGCACCACGCCCCAAGATCCCTCAAACACCCCGCAGCATGCGGCTTCGTCGACTTCTGAGGGACTTTGGGGCGCTCGCTTATCTCGCCCCTACACGCTCAAGTACGCGGGATTTTGCATCGAATCTGGAACACTGGCGGAACCGCGCGCGCCTCAGGCGAGACGACCGATCGCCATCAACGGTGCCATCGTCATCTCTCCGTATGCGACTTCGAACCCGCGATCGAGAACGAGAACGTCCAAGCCAGCCCCCGCGAGCGCCTCGCGTACGGCGACGCGGCTCAGCCCGAAGGGCTGCTCGTCCTCCGCGCGTCGCTCCCAGTCCCACTGCACGAAGGCGCCGCCAGGCCGAAGCAGCCGCGCGATTTGACGTACCGTGCCCGGGTAGTCTTCGAGAAAGGCGCAGACCGAGGAGGCGACGACGAGGTCGAAGGAGTGAGCGAAGGCGGGGCTCTTCAGCACTTCGTCGACCAGGACGCCCTGCAACGCCTCGACGCCAGCGAGACCCGCGTCAATCTTGGCGGCGAGGCGTGCGATCATGCCAGCTGAGGGATCGAGCGCGACAATGTGATCGGAGAGCGGGGCGATACGCTCGGCGAGTAGGCCGGTGCCGCAGCCGAAGTCCAGCACCCGCGCGCCGGACAGCGGCAGCGCGAGCGCTTCGGCCTGTTCACGGAGCGACGCCGCGGCAGCGTCAGCGTAGACCACCGGTCCTCCCTCATCCCAGGTCGCGGCGTGTTCGTCCCAGCTCTCTCCCATGGCGCGCCGACCCTACTCGCTAACCCGACGATGCTCCAGCGCCTCCTACGAGCACGCGCGCCCCTCATGCAAACGCGCCTCGTGAACGATTCTGCCGCTCATGCTGTCCGAGGTCGCGGGGTGGTGGGTGCACCCACCGGCGAGTCTTGGCGGCGACCTCGCGCTTGTGCGCGCGTCAGTTACACGAGATGACATCCACGTCGTAGGAGATCGGCTGGTTGATACCGGTGATCTCAACCGTGTAGGTCGTGTCCGCCTGCGCGCTCCAGCCCATCGGGATGAACGAGATCGCGGAGTTGCTGCCGTAGCCCCCGAGCAGATGGTTCACCTGAACCGGCATATCCTGCCCATCCGCCGTCACGCTGACCTCCGCGTTATTCAGGCTCACGCTGTCGCTTTGCAGCGACCAGCCTGTGCTGTTGAGCGGGGCGACGGCGCCGTGCGGCACGTAGCCAGGAGGGGGCCAGGCGGTCCACGGCTTGCCCGCGTTGCCGCCCCCGCCGATGACCCACATGCACGAGTAGCTGCTCGTGGAGCCGAGGCCTACGTTCCCGAGCGAGTTGGAGAGGATCCACCGGCGGTGACCGATGGTCTGCGGGTTCCCGGGGTCCTGCATGTACAGGCCGACCGCCGCGAAGCCCGACGTCCCGGCGATGTTGCTCGAGCCGGCCGCGCTCGCACCGTCGCTCGAGTAGCAGTCCCAGCTCTGCGGCGGGTCGTGCGAGAGTTGCCCGTTGGCGTGCATCATCAGCGCGCACTCCTGGGCCTTGGCGTCGCGGGTTGGGTCGTTGGTCACCGGCGGGAGGTCGGCGAGCCAGCGGTAGAGGTTGAGCGCGCGCAGGGTGTTCGTTCGGCCAGCCGCGGCGATGTCCCCCGCGTCGCACTGGTTGACGTCGCCACACCAGGGTCCGTAGGCCGCGGGCGAGAGGTCGTTGGCCCAGCGGGCGCAGACGTTCGCGGCGTTGCTGTTGTCGTCGGGCTGCCCGGTGTCGTCGCCCGGGTCACCGTCGGTGCATACGCCGTCGCCAGTGTCGCTGTCGGAGGTCGTCGTGTCGGTCGTGGGGTCTGGGCCCGTACTCGTCGTGGTCGTGGTCGTCGTCGTGGAGTCGGTCGTGGAGTCGGTCGTGGGGTCGAGGTTCGTGGTGGTCGTGACGCTCGGGTCGACGCTCGTGTGGGTCGTCGTGACGCTCGGATCGACGCTCGCGTCGCTCGTCGAGCCGGCGCTCGTCGTCGGGGCCTGGGTCGCGTCGCCGTCGCTCGAACCGCCTTCGGTCGCCGAGACAACCGAACCAACGCTCGACGCGTCGGTGAGCGATCCTGTATCGTCCTGGGGCGAGTCTGGACCCGTGTAGCAGCCGCAGAGCATCACGCTCAGGGCGAGGGCGCTGTGTATGTTCACACGATAAGCCGACACATGGTTGCTATGCCTGCTCGCGCGCGAGTCCGTCAAACGGCAACGGTGAAATCGTGGCGCGGGCGGAGGCGGACCGGGCGGAGGCGGCCCGCGCGAGACAACACACCGCCCAGCTCCCCGCTCGCGCGAGTACGCGCTCTTGAACGAGCCTGCGGACACGACCACCCGTGGCGGAACCGCCCTCCGCCGACATCAGCTACGCTGACTCGGGGCCCGGATGACAACCCGAGCCCCATCAATCTCGGTCCGCGCGACCTCCTCGTCGCAAAGGTCGCGCAGGTGCTTCCACAACAACGCTGACGCGTAGTGCTCGACCTCCGGGGGGATGTAGTCGAGAAGGCTGCGCGCGCAGATCACAATGAGTCGCTCCTTTGTCCGCGAAAACGCGACGTTGGAGCGATTGAGATCGAGGATGAATTCGACCCGCTGAGCGATCACCAGCGGATCCGACTCGGTCGCCGAGAAGAGGATCGTCGGCCGCTCTCCGCCTTGGAGACGCTCGACCGTATCGATCATGTCCACCGCGTCTGCCCTCGCAGCAAGGCGCTCCTGGAGGAGCGCACGCTGGGCCCGGTGCGGTGTGACAATCGCTACCGAGGCCGGTGGAAGCTTTCCGGCCGCGCCAAGGATCGCCTCGACGATTGCCGCCTCCGTCGGGTTGTGATGAGCGGAGCGCGCCTCATCATGGACCACGAGCAGAAGCCGGTGCCCCGCTTGCCAGATCGCGGTCCACGGGTCCTCACCGTCCCAGCTTGGCCTGAGCCGTGGGCTCGTCGGTCCGCGGAGCTGGATATCGTCGCGATCGTAGAGCGGCTGGATTAGCGCCCGGATCACCGGCGGCAGGCGGTGTGTGTGCTCGAGCTGGTCGATGCGGATTGCATTCGGTGTTACTCGTGAGTGCTTTCGCAGACGCCAGATCGCCTCGTACGCGCTGACGAAGGGCTTGTAGAGAACAGTCGGCGGACGGTCCTCGCTCTCCCAGTCGTTGGCGACGATCGGCGCGAGCTGGCGGTGGTCACCAGCGACCATGATCGTTCCGTCTTGACGGACGAGCGAGGCGAGCGCGAGGAAATGCGGCGTCACCATCATGCTCGCCTCGTCAACGATGAGCAACGGCGTCTGCAGGCCCTCCTTGCTCTTCTTGAATTCGGCGGACTTGTTGAGGGCGCCGACGAGCTTGAGCATGGTACCGACGGTCGAGCCGAGCAGGAGGACCCCCTTGCCGCGCAGGCCCTTGATCTCGCGGGTCGAGCTCGTCGCCTTGATAGTCGGCACGCCGCCGGCAGTCGGCTCGGCGTCGTCACCGGTGGCCACCTTGCGCATGCCGAGTTTGGGCATCCGCAAGCCTTCCGCCTTCGCCTGTTTGGCGAAGTCGGCGTAGTAGCTGCGGATCCGATCGAGGAGTGTGTCGACAGCGGTGTGCGTATTGGCGGCGATCATGACGACCTCGCCATCGCGGGCTGCCCCGGCGAGGAGACGAGTCAGTAACGCGAGCGAGGTCGTCGTCGTCTTGCCGGTCCCAGGTGGCCCTTGAATGAGCTGAACACGCGCTTCGATCCCCCCAAGGATGGCCTCGACTCGATTTGACTCAAGCTGATACGCGCGCTTGGGGCCGAAGCGCAACCCGCCGAGGAAATCCGCGAAGCGCTGTCGCTGCCCTGGATCCAGCGCGAGCCTCTCGGGGATCCGCGGCTCGATCGGGTCGAACCACCGCAGCGCGTGTCGACCTCGCTTGCTCTTGAGCCGGCGCTCGACCTTTCCAGCGACAAAATCGCTGAGACTCTCGTCAAGGGTCGCCCGCAGGAAAGGTTGATCCTTTGCGTCTCCCCCCGGCTTGAAAGGAAAGCTCGGAAGGATATACGGGTCGGGGCCGCCCTTGCTGTAGGCGGGGATGACCGTCAGCTCGACCGTGCCCTTGCGCCAGTCGAGACGCTCGATCACACACGTCTTCCCGCGATAGACGAGGTCGAACCAGCTCGGTCCCTCCCCTTCGGAAGCGGATCGTGGAAGCAGGCGAACAAAGTCCCCCTCGCCCTTAGCGAATCGGCTCGACAGTGCCTGCAGCTCAGCATCGGCGTGTCCAGGGCTACGCTCGATCGTCCCGACGACCGACTTCCCCGTCATTCTAAGATCAGCGATCGGTAACGAGCGCCCAGCGGTGATCCGCGGGCGCGCCGGCGCGAGGTGAACCCGCATCCAATCCTGGGCCTTGACGTGATGATCAAGGCGGAGGAAATCGGCCGCGGCGTCGCCGACGTCCCGGGTGCCGAGTTCGAAGGTCGGCAGATCGGCAGCTTCGATCGGCGGCTTCTTGATCGACTTATTCTTCCAGAGGATCCGTTCGTCGAGCCAGCGCAGCCCGTGGGCACGGGCGACGAGGTACGCCTTCAAGACACCCGGCGTTCTCGCCTCTCCGTAGTCACGCAACGCCTCCTTCAACCCAGCTTGCTGGCTCTTCAGTGCCTCCGGCCGCGGTAGCGTCCCCCAATACGCGCGCCAGTAGGGCGCAGAGAGGTTGTCAAAGGAACGTGCTCGGACCTCGAAACGGTGGTCGACGACCCCAGGAGCATCCCGCTCGTCGTCGCGTGCCCAGCGACGCTCCGCGTCGCCCGAGTGGAAATCGAGGCGCTCGCGGAAGTCAAAGAGGTCACGGTAGAAGACTCGGCCGAGGTCGTACTCGCGACCGCGACGGCCGACCACCCGTCGCCAGTGGTACCGCTGGCCGTACCACGACAACGAGGTCGCCACCGTCAGCCCGCGGCTCGTCCATCCGAGCGCGTAGCGACTGTAGACCTCGTCTTGGAGGCACGAGTAGATCAGCTGCTCCAAAGTCTCGCGGCATCCGAACAGCTCGCGCAGGTGGCTCAGGAGGTCCGAGCCAACCCGCGACGCGGCCTCGAGCAGTCGGCGCATCTCGGCCCGTGTCCACACGTAGAAATGGACCGGCACGGCTTCGCCATCGGCGAAGTCGGCGATAACCTCAACGAGTTCGCGGAGGAAGCCGACGAGCAACGTCTGCTCGCTACCGTTGTCGGTCCTGTAGTCGCCGGACCAGGGAACGTCTTTGACACGGCACAGGTCCTCGCCACGGAGTTCGCGGCGCGCCCGTACCTCGCGCCAGGCCTTCGGAGATTCCCCGTCGCTGACGGCCGCGCGCTCGGCCTTGGAGTTGTAGCGGACTACCTCCTCGCGGACCCCCGCGACGGGCCGTTTGCGTCCGTTCTCATCCACGGAGATCGGCGTGACTAACTCACCATCGCTGTCGGTGACATGTGCCGCGAGGGCGCCGACGCGGTTCTCCACGTAGTCGTAGGAGACCGAGAGGTAGACTCGGAGCAGCCGGCGGCCGTCGTGCTCGTGCACGGGGAGATGCCCACGGCCGGCGAAGGGCAGCTCCTGAATGTTGTGCTCGCGCAGCGCGACGGCGCTCGGCAGGGTCGAGCGTCGCGCCTTCGCCCGCACGCGCAGCGACTCGATCCCCTCAGTGAGTCCGGGATCGTCGGCGACCGCGAGGGCCCGCGGTGAGCGCGGATCGACCTCGGCGACCGCGTCAAGATCACCAAGGCCGACGTCACGGAGCGCCCGCGCGCACGAAGGCGGGATCCCAAGCAGCTCCAGCCGCCGCAGCCGCGCCCCCTCGGCGAAGCAATGGGCCGAGAATGCGCAATCGTCACACTTGTCGTCGATCTGAAAAGGCAGCGCCTCGACGTCGTTTTCCTGCAAGACCGCGTCGAGGACTCCGCCCGCAGCCAAAAGCTCGTTAAGGTCGCGGGTGATCGCATCGATCTCGTCAAACGGATCGATATCTAGGATCGGTTGAAGTTCTCCCGAGGTCTCGTCGATCCGGGCGACCACCGCTTCGACCCGCGCCGGGTCGAGCGAGACCCCGCCGAGCGTAAGCGGATCCTCGGTGAGGAGGCCGCGCAGCAACCGGCGGTAGAGCGCGACCTGGACGCGGTGATAGGTACGATCACGGCGGCTCGCCTTGCACTCGACCAGGCGCAGGCGGGGCCCCGCCTCGTCCCAGAGCACGAGGAGGAAGTCGATCTGTCCGCGCAGCGCGAAGGCGCCGACGCTGCCCTCGATCGCTACCTCGCGGGCAAAAGCATCCTGACCCGGGGGCAGCTTCCCCAACTTGTCACGCAGGTCATCCCAGGCGATTGCCGCGTCGACCACGTCGCTGAGGTGGCGGAGTTCAGCCTTGACCAAGCTGTCAGCCCACGCCTCCTCACGCAGTCGCCCGACCTCGACCAGCACGGGGTCGATCAGGTGAAACGGTCGCTCGGTAAAGGGCAGCTTGCGGTAGACGGCGCGCTTTGAGTCGGCCAGGCGGAAACGCCGCTGGCAAGAACGATGACGGATAAACTCACCGATGTCTGTGACACGGGCGCGGTACCGGACGGACACCGTGGCATCTGAGGAGGTCGTCATCTCTTCTTGTCGTCTCTGCTTTTTCTGGGCCCTCGCTTCGTGGAGGCCTTCTTCGTGGCGCTCTTCTTCGTGGAGGCCTTCTTCGTGGCGCTCTTCTTCGTGGCGCTCTTCTTCGTGGCGCTCTTCTTCGTGGCGCTCTTCTTCATGGCGCTCTTCTTCGTGGCAACCTTCTTCTTGCGACCACGCTTTGGCTTCGCCGCCTCAACAGCAGCGCGCTCGGCTTGGATTCGTTTAAGGAGTTCACTCGCAGGTTCGTCATTCGGGTCTTGGGGGACGAGTCCGCCGCGAAATGCCTTGGCGAGACAAGCTGCTTCCTCTGCATCAAGTCGGAGTTTGGACTTCGATGCGCTTGCCGCGAGCAGCTCGATTCTCTTGATAATGTCGTCTAGCTTGTCGAGCAGAATCGGACACTCGTCGAGAGGCGGGAGTGGAACGGCAAAGCTACGAACCTGCTCGAGGCTCAGTGACGCCTTTGTTGCACCATACTGGACCGCCGTGGCAGCACCCAGAACGCCCTCAGGGTTTGCCATCGAATATGCCAAAAGCCGAGCGCAGGTTTCAGAACATGGGCGGATTAGTGCAACATGCTGGTTTACATACGCTTCTTCGTTAAGATCTTGCACATATCCGACGCGCCCGACATCTGCTGTTATTGAGAACAAGATGTCCCTATCTTGGATCTTTGTCCTTGAGCCCTCAGAGCCAGCGGGCGGTGTCACATGAGCGACGTTGTGCAGAATAAGATCGACGCCGCGGTGGGTGAGGTTGGCCACGCGTATGAACAGCGCTCCCTCGGTTGCGTAGTACTTCCCCCATCCTCGCGAGCCCGATGTAACAAAATGGGAAATCTCGTCGATTCGCCCCCAACACCAGCTCTCCGGCAACTCGGGCAGCCCCTCCTTCACAGCGTCCACCGGCTCGGGCTCGGTGTACTTCTTCGTCGCCTTTGCCCGTTCGCGTTTCAGCGTGGCGGCGTCATCCTCGGCGGTCCAGGGCTTGCTGGCTTTCGCCGCCTTGGCCTCGGCGCGGGTGCGGGCCTTCTCCGCTTGGGTCTCGACCAAGCGGGCCTTTCGCTCGGCGCGGATGCGTTCGAGGAGGACAGAGGCGGGCTCGACATTCGGGTGCGTCGCCCGCCACTGCGCCGTCAGTTCGCCTCGGAATGCGGCCGCCAACACCGACTGCCGAAAGCGATTGAGCAAGGCGGGAACCCCCTCGAGGGCCTCTCGCGCCCGCCTCGAGCGCGCTTGGAGGGCGTCAATCTTGGCGACGATCCGACGCTGCTCGTTCAAGGGGGGAAGTGACATGCCGTGCGCCAGAAACGGACCTCGGTTGATATGCTTCATGGTCGTGCCATGAAGGTGAGCGGACCTTCGCATCTCAGAAATCGCATTCTTCATCGACCAGAATGCGAACTCTTTGTCAACGAGGTTTTCATCTGGAACGACCTTGAAAATGTGTTGATTCAAGACCGCCTCAGGGCCGCGCCATAGGTAGGCATCAAGGGTTGCGGACCAACTCACGAGGATTGTACCAGGCTGAACAACATACTTTTCAAGCACATTTCTTTTTGTATGATTATACTTAGCACTCGTACCTGAAAGATTTTGAATGCGAATAATCGGCCGACCGTTCTCCTCCCAGTCCTTGGGTTTGAAGGCCATTCCGTTGATGAACTTACCAAGATCTCCAACGCGACACTGTACCCATCCATCCGGAAGTCTGGTCATCTTAGGAGTCCTCCGTGACTTGTAGGAGCTCCGTCAGAGCATCAATTTCCTCCATCGCCACCTGGAGATGCCCCATGATCTCCGCCGCGATCTCCTCGGGATCCGGCAGGTCTTCGACCCGCTCAACACTGTCGTCACGGAGCCACGAGATATCCAGGTTGTCCCCGCGCTCAGCAATTTCCTTTCGAGAAAACTTACGCCAGCGGCCGTCCGCCCCCTGGTCCTTGCGCCGCGACTTCCCGTATGGGTCAGCGCCGAAGCGACGCATGAATTCATCAAAGTGCCTGAGGGTCAGCGGCGTTCGCTTACCGAAGGACGGTGCGTTGGTCCGCATATCGTAGATCCACACTTTTCGTGTATTGCCCTTATCCTTGTCCGCCGGCCCGCGCGTGAAGAAGAGGACGTTGGTCTTCACTCCGCCGGCGTAGAAGATCCCTGTCGGTAGGCGGAGGATCGTGTGGAGTTCACACTTGTCCATCAGATCGGCGCGGATCCGCTGGCCGATGCCGGCCTCAAAGAGCACGTTGTCGGGCAGCACCACAGCCGCGCGCCCACCGGGCTTGAGGCCGCGGTAGATATGCTGAAGAAAAGCGAGCTGCTTGTTGCTCGTTGGAAAGGAAAAATCCTTGCGGGTCGGCGCGCCACCGCCGGTCTTCGTCCCGAAGGGCGGGTTGGTCAAGATCACGTCCGCCTTCGCTAGCCCCTGCCCGGCGGGGGACAGCGTGTCGCCGAGCTGAACATCGCAGTCGATGCCGTGGAGCATCAGGTTCATCAGCAGTAAGCGGTGGGTGTCGGGGACCAGCTCCATCCCGCCGTAGGCCTGCTTGCGCTGGAACTCCTGCGCGTCCGTGTCGAGGTCGAAGAGCTCGTCGGTCGCCGCCTTGATCATCCGGTCGGCCATCACCAAGAAGCCGCCCGTCCCCGCCGCCGGATCCTGGATGAGCTCGCCGGCCTGCGGCTTTACCAAGTCGACCATGCACTCGATCAGCGGCCGCGGCGTGAAGTACTGGCCTGCGCCCGACTTCTTCTCGTTCGCGTTTTTTTCGAGAAGGCCTTCGTAGAGGTCGCCGAGGCCCTCCTCGCGGGCCGAGTACCAGTCGATCTTGTCGATGTTTTCGACCAGCTTGGCGAGGTTTCGCGCGTGCCGTAGAGACGTGCTCGCGTTGGCGAAAATCGCCACGATCCGTGGCTTCACGATTCGCCTCTTCTTGGTCGCCTCGTCCTCGAAGTGCGGTTGGCCGAGATTAATCAGGAGCTTGCGGTAGAAGGTCAAGCGCTCGAGCCCGCCCTTGTCCTCGAGGTCAGCCCAACGCCACCCCTTCGGGATGTCCTTCTCCATCCCTGTCTCCTGCGCCATCTTGAGGAATAGGAGGTAGGTCAGCTCGGTGACGTACTCGTGGTACGTAATCCCGTCATCGCGGAGGACGTGGCAGAGCGCCCATAGCCGGGCGACGATGTCATGGGTACGGTTTGCGTGCGACGACGTGCTCATGGTGTTGATCTGCGTGGTGTCCACTGCGCGAAAGACCGCGGCCAAGGAGATTGCGCCGGGTCGACGAGCGGGCGGAGGCGCGACAGTAGCCGGCTATCCGGCGTCGCTCCAGAGTTCTTCGTGGATCGTCCCGAGAAGTTCTTCAAGCTCGCCGTCGAAGACCTTGTTGAGGCGAGCAAAGCCGCCGCCGCTAGCGAAGGCGCCTTGGTCGAAGGCGTCGCGGTCGACAACCTTCTCCTTGGCGAGCTGCTTGGCGATCCGCGCGAGCCACTTGCGCTGCGGGGCGCTCCAAGTCCGGCTGGCGAGTACCCGCTCCATCGCCCGTGAGACCCGCTCCTCGTAGGGGACGAGCGGCGAGCCGAGGGCCTGACGGCGGATGTGGCCGATGATCGTCGCCACGACCTCCTGGTTGGTCGTGTCGCGCCAGGCGCTCTCGAGGCGAGCCTCCGTGAACCCAGCCTCGTCGAGGGCGAGCTTGAGCTCGCGGAGCTGCTTGCGGGTGAGGTCGCGCGGCCGCTGGGTGACGATCTTCAGCGCCGGGATCAGGTTGATATTGTCGCGGATGAACGTGGCGAAGCTCTCGAGGTAGTCCTCGGGCTTTTTCGCCGCGCCGTAGCCGCGCTCCTCGGCGAGGAGTTCGTCTTCGTGGTCGGAGATCAGGAGCACCGGACCGTCGCCGCCGGGCTCGCGGTCGAGCCAGGTGACGAGCGCGCCGTGCTCGTTCCACCACTCGAGCACCGCCGCAGCGTCCCAGGACTTCATCTGCTCGCTGAGGTCCTTGGGGTCGATCCCGGCCTTGGCGGCGAAGGCCTTTTTTCCGCGGTCGCTGAGGCCGCGGCGCTTGCGCTGGAGCTTGGCCCGTAGCTGCTCGCAGACAAGGCCAGCGAGCTCCGGATCGTCAACGATAGCGCCGAGCTCGTCAATCAGCTTGGCAAAGGAGAGCAACGGGTTGGTTACCACCGGCTTCATCGACGAGTAAGGCTCGAGAGCGCTGTAAAGGTCTACGGCATCGAAGATTCGGAAGTAGCGCTTGCCGATATCAGGACAGAGGCGGGTCGCGCGACCGAGCATCTGCTCGTAGAGGATCCGGCTGCGGACGCGGCGGATGAACACGAGGTTGGTGATTTCGGGAACGTCAATCCCAGTCGTCAGAAGATCGACGGTAACCGCGACCCGCGGGTTGCGCTCGTTCTTGAAGAAGCGGATCAGCTGCGTCGGCTTGTCCGCGTTGCCGGTGATCTTGACGACGGCCTCGTGCTCGCAGGCGCCGTACTTCTTGGTAAACGCCTTCTGCAAGAGACCGACGACGAGATCGGCGTGGCGGTCGGTCGCGCAGAAAATCAGGGTCTTGCCCGGGAGGCTCGGGTCGATATGCTCAGCGAGGCGCTCACAGACCACCTTGTTGAAATTCTCGGTGAGTACCTTGCGGTTAAAACCATCGACCTCGATTGTCACCTCGTCGGGGGTGTTGATCAGATCGAGCTGCTGCGGGCGGACACGATAGACCTGCACTTCCTCGCCGGCCTGCCAGGTGATCCCATTGGCGGCGAGCTTGGTGACGATCCGCAGAGGCGGCTCGTGATCGACGAGGAAGCCGTCGATGACCGCCTGACGATAGCTGTACGTGAAAATTGGCGTGCCGAAGATCTCCTTGGTGTGGAGAGCGGGCGTCGCAGTCAGGCCTATCTTCACGGCATCGAAGTGGTCGAGCACACGGCGATACTTGGAGATGTAGTCGGCCTCGGAGCGGAACTGCAGCTCGCGGTCGGAGAGTTCGCGGTCGAGGTTGTAGCCACGATGACACTCGTCGATGACGATGCAGTCGTACTCATCAACGGGGATCGCATCGGCGTGCTCGTCAAGGAGGCGGTGGACCATGCCTTGGATCGTCGCCACGTGGAGACGCGTATCGCCCTCGGGGCGAATGTCACCGAGTCCCTTGACCTCGTAGATCTCGGTAAAACTCTGCTGCTGCTCGAGCTTGAGAGTCTTGAAGGCGTCGTGGGCCTGGTCGCCGAGCGAGGTCCGATCGACGAGAAAGAGCGCTCGCCGGAAGCGCCCGGCCTTCAGAAGGCGATAGAGCAGGCAGATGCAGGTCCGCGTCTTGCCAGTACCCGTCGCCATCGCCAATAGCAGCTCACGCTGGCCTTCGGCGATCCCGGCCTCGACCGCATCGATGGCGTCGCGCTGGTAGTCACGCAGGGGGAGGTAGTCAGCAGATTCCTCGACGAGCAGCTCGTCGGCCCGGGCGATGTCCTGTCCGAGGAGTTTGCTCAGGCCCTCCGGCGAGTACCAGCCCTCGAGCGCGCGCGGCAGGTTGGTTGACTGACGGGCGTCGAGGAACCAGATCCCAGAGGCCTCGAGGAGCTGACGGAGGAACGGGCGGCCGTTGGTGGCGAAGAGAAAGGGGACGCGGTACTTGCCCCACGGCCCGCCCTTCGGCGCGGTCATGCTCTCGGCTTCGACGACGAAGGCCCGGCTGTAGCGCTTCGACTGCGGGAGACTACCGCGAACGTCCTTGCGCTTCCGCTTGGCCTCAACGACCGCGACGGGCGTGAGGCCAACGAAGAGGACGTAGTCAGCTGGCCCAGACTTCGTTGGCCACTCGGCAATAGCGAGATTGCGGCCCTTGATAGGCCGAGTACCGCGAGAATAACGAAGCTTAACGGAATCGGCCTCCCAGCCTGCCTCGACCAACTGGAGATCGATCAGCCGCCGGGTCTCGGCTTCGCTCAGGTCAAGGTCGACGGCTGCGGCTTGAGCAGCGACGACGGTCGCATTGAGAGCCTCCGGCGTGGCCTTTGTAGCCGCCGCTTGGAGCTTGGCGAGGTGAGATTCGTGTTGACGCTGCTGCTCGGCAGCCGCCTCGGCCTCGTGCGAATGGTCAACGGCAGCCTCCGTCTCGACATAGGCCTTCTTCGCGTCAGCTTCGGTGGCGGCGCGAAGGCGGGCCTTCTCGGCCGTAGTGAGTTTGGCCTTCGTCGTGCGAGCCCGCGACAGCGTGAGTTCCTCGCGTGCCGCCTGGAGTTCTTCACGAAGGGTTTCTTCAGCACCTGCGGGATCTGGCGGTGGAACGAAGGGGCTCGGCTCAAACTGTGGATCACCAAACGTGCGATGAAACCAAATCGCAAGCTTGCGCGCCATCTTGAGCTGGTGGAGCGCGTCGCTCGGCCCGCCACGATTGTGACGGGCCGCAAGATTGCCCGCCTTACGGAGGCCGTGGAAGAGCTGCGAGAGTTCCGGGGTCAAGAGGCCCCGATCCCAGAGAGAACCAAGCAGATCGATCTGCCGACCCTCGGTGGACGCATCGAGCCCAACCGAGGCGGCCGTTTCCTGGGCGAGAAGTTCACCGAAGCGCTGAAGCTTGATCAACGTCGCAAGCGGGTCGACCGAAAACAGCCCTTCCGCCAAAGCGCCTGTACGAACGAGGAGTTCGTTGTGGGTACTGAGAAAGGCAAAATTCGGCGAGGTCACGACGATGCCATGATGCCGTGTGCGCCTAGAACAAGGGAGCCCCCGCTTGCGGGGGTTTCCGGAAAGAGTCCCACGAACCCGCGGTGTGGAACTAGTTCGAGCATGATCGCCGGCGCACTCGTAGCGCACACTGATCGCAAACTATTCGGATCGCTCCTCAGGTGTGACAAGCCGGATCCCCGGACCCTCACCGTTATCAAGAAACCGGATCCCCGCACGCTCCAAAGCCTCGCGAATGAGCCTCAACGTCGAGCGCTGCGGGCTTCGGCGACCATTCTCGAACGTCTGGATCGAGGTTCGGTTCACCGAGGCGCGTTCGGCCAAATCTGTGAGCGTCCATCCCAGGAGCGCTCGCGCTGCGCGGCATTGAGCACCGGTCACTTCCGCGACGATATCACCAGCGCGAGTGCGCGCTCCGCAGGCGCATAGTCGCTCGCACGATTAGGACACCATGCTAATTTTCACCAATTTGAGCAACAATCGGCTAGCGTGTGTACATGCATCACACCAATCAACCGGACGATGACTACAAGCCGCTCATCGTCGACCACGCACAACGGATCGGGGAGCTCGAAGCACGAGACTTCACCTGCTCACTCGAGGGCGCGGCGGCGATCGTCCGAAGCGTTCACGACGCGAACGCCGAATCGCCCGGCCACACGATCGCAATCAGCGCTCCCGACGGAACCACGCTCGCCGTCCTGCGCGACGAGCTGGTCTGGTTCACGGTGCCCATCAACCTCGTAGCGATCGACATCGACGTCGACATCGACGACGACGACAACAGCGCGGAGGGTCGACATGGTCGGACGAGCTAGCCGGGGCTTCGCGCTCGCTACCGTCTTGGCGACCGCGTGCGGTGAAACCTTCGCGCGAGCAGACGAGCACAACCGAGAACTCGAGACCTCGAACACGAGCACCGACACCGACACCGACACCGACGGCTCCACGACGAGCTCAGGCGATGAACTGGTCAACACCGTGACATCCAACGTGACCGCCACACCGCGAGAAACGGAGTCCACTACCGGATGCACTGACGAGTCGACCAGCGACACAATGTGACCGCCCGCGACGAGAGTCGCGGACGGCAGACGCGCGTCAAGCCTGCCAGCACGCCGCGCGTCTCCCAACCACTAACACGGGGCCCGACATGGCCCCGTGTTTCTACTTGGTTCGGCCGGGCAACACCGGCCAAGTCCGCGGTTCTCAGAGCGTACAGAAACGCTCCTCGCACGGGCTGCCATCGATGCAGTCCTCGTCGCTCGAACACGTGGCGTAGCAGGCTCCCGTACGACACGCCGTCCCCTCCGGGCACTCCGCGTCGTCCGAGCACGGCAGGTCGCAGGTTATCAAGCACGCCCCCTCGTCGAAGCGCGCGACGCAGTCATCATCCGTCTGGCACGGGTACGTGCACTGCCCGATCACGGATCCCCCGAGCTCAGTGCACTCCCCCACGGCGCAGTCTGAGTCATCGCTGCAGATCGTCGCTAGCGTCCCCTTGTTCGACTCACACGACGCCGAGCCGACGACAGTGAGCACGACGAGCACCAGCTTCAAAGCAACGCGCGCGATCATGCGCAAACTATCGCGGCCAGCGCGGTATCGCGCAAGCCCGCGCTCACCACGTCACGTGCGCCGGTGGGTCAGGACCATCCCTCGCACGCGGTGCGTCGACCGTCCGAGCGTCATGACCGCCGCCCTCCCCCACCGCGAAGCGCTGGGCGAGCGGGATAAAGGCGACGAGCGCCTTGAGGAACTCGGCCCGCGGCGCCAGCTCGGGCGCCGGCTCAGGCGTGGGATGACGACGCGGCGCCGGCTTCGCTGCAGCCGCCCTACCCTTCCTCTTTAGAAGCTCCGGCGTGACGCCCAGCGCCGCCGCGAGGATCAGCAGCGTGCGCAGCCGAGGAATCGTCACGCCCGCGAGGGCTCGCCACGCCGTCGTGCTTGCGATGGCCCCCACGCGTCGCGCGACCTGGCGACTCGTCAACCCGAGCTCGTCGCGCCGTCGCTCCAGCTCCTCGCAGAATTCCGTGTGGCTCTCGTAGCCCGAGAGCGTCAAGCCCAGCTTCTTGAGCGCCGCGAAGAAAATCTCCGCGCTCGGGTTCGGGCGCTTGCGAGCGCGATGCCGTAGCAGCGCCTTGCCGGACCGCCCGACACGCCTGCGCAGCTCCGTCCACGAGATCCGCAGACGAGCCAACTCTCCGTCCAGCAGGACGAAGAGATCCTTGGGAGTAATCACCACCGCGACCGCAACATGGCCCGAAGGACCAACGCGATCGTAGCCGCGAGGGTGACCGCTGTCGACACGTCCGCGAGCTCGCGCGACCGGCCGAGAAGTCTGTGCTCTGGAACATTAACTTTCGTTCTTGTTGCGAAGAGACCGCTTCTCGCCACGAAATCCGGAAGCCGAGTTTGAAAACTTCCGACGCCCGACCTCGAGGTTTCGAAGTGGTTCTGAAAACGCCAGTGTCACTTTGTAATTTTGGGGTCTTGAATACAAAAAGATCGTCTAAATCGTCGATACGGTCGATTGAATTACAAAATTTACAAACTGGCAGATTCCTCATCGGGACATCCAAGCGTCCCGCGGCGCGGGCGCGACGCCTGAGCGGTCTCCCGCCACCGCCGTGATCACCGACCCGGGGCTGAGCCGCGCCGCAGCGGCCCCGCGGCTGCTGCATTGCGCGACCGCGCTGCTGCATTCCGGTCCCGGCGCTGCTGCATTCCTGACCCGCCTGCTGCGTCCCTGCGCCGCCCTGCGCGCTATCCCGAGTGCATGGCCGAAGTCGTGCTGACCGTCGAGACAGGCGGACCTGAACCACTGCGCTTCGAGGGCCCGCGCCAGACGCTCGTGCTCCGCGCGAACGAGCTCTACGAGGCTGGAGGTCGTCGCTTCCACTACACGCTGGATGGCGAGCCGTTCACGCCCGCCGCGGCGCACGACGACGCGTCGCCGCTCGACACCCCGGAGGAAGGCGTCATCGACTGCGAAGCCGTCGAGGTCCCCGCCCCGTGCGCGCCTCGCCACGTCGAGCCTCACCCGAGCGCTCCGCAGAGAGTCCACGAGTCCGACCGCGTGCTCACGCTCGCCGACGCCGCGCGACTCTCCAACGAGCTGCTCGAGAAGGCCGCGGCGATCCGCGAGTCCATGCTCGACCGCGCCGCCAGCCGCACCGAGCACCAGTTCGAGGTCATGTCGAAGCACCAGGCCGAGCAGGCCCGTCGTCAGATGGATGAGGCCGCCAAGCTCCAGACCTTCGTCTCCAATATGAACGCCAAGCTCGCCGAGGAGCGCGTCTCGGCCTTCCAATTCTCGCAGTCCCAGGCCGCGCTCGAGCGCGCCGAGGAACGACGCGAATACATGCGCCAGCTCGCCCTCGCCGAGGCCAACCGACCCAGCGCGGGGCTCGTCCTCACGGAGCTGCTGGTCGGCTTCGCCGGGCACTTCGCCGCCAACGCGCAGCACAACTTCGCCGTCATGAACGGCCAACCGTAACCCAAGCCCGAGAGCTAGGACCCATGGACGATTTTGCATTCGACGACGCCGAAGTCTACGTGCAGGCGAGAGGCACCCCTTCTGAGCGACTCCAGCGAGCCGCCGAAGCCTTCAGCCAGATCGCGCAGGAAGACGACCAACAGGCCGCGCGCACGATCCTCGCGCAGCTCGAGAACAAGGACGCGCACGACCCCGCCGTCCGCAGCTCGCTCGATCAGCGCAAGGTCGACATCATCGCCAAGGGCGTCAGCAACATCCGCCGCGGCGGCGCCATCGACCTGATCATGACCGCCGTCGCCGGAGCCCTCGGCGTCTCGCTCGGCTACCTGTCCCACAAGATCGCCGACGTTCGGATCGGCGGCGTCCCGCTGAACGCAGCGGTCGGCGGCCTCGGTGTCGGCCTCGGCGCGGTCGGAGGGGGCCAGCTCTACGACTCGTCTCTCTCGGTCCGAAACTTCTTCTTCACGGGCGGCGCGATGTTCTCGGCGGGCTCGGTCGCCTACTCGCTGATCCACCCCGAGCCCGCGGCCACTCAGATCGCGCCGGGGCTGAATCTGAACCCAGGCGCCGGACAGGGACAGACGTGACAAGGCGGCTCCTCTTGACCGTCCGCGACCTCGCCATCGCCGGCGCGCCCATCGGGCGCGTTGTCGCCGAGACCCACGACGGACTCCACGTCGAGATTGAAGCGCCCGTAGCGTGGCTGCGGGAGGCCGAGGAAGGGGGCGCGATGGTGATGGACATCAGCTTCCACGGGCAGCACGCCCGCCATGAACCCGAGATTGAGCTGGATGTGAATCGAAAATTTCAAGCCCTGCTGGGCGAGAGGGAGATGTAGCGATGGACATGTTGATGAAAGCGACCGCTGCACCGGCGAAGCCGGTCTATCAGAACGAAGAAGAGCGCAGGCTGTTATTCGAGCGACTCTGCGCCGTGATCGGCATCGACCGTCACCGCTTCGAACGCATGATGAGCTGCATCGAGCGCTGCGAGCGTCTCGAGACGCGCTGCGGCGAGCTCGAGACCGCGCTCCAGCAGACGGCCTCGAGCACCTCGTCCTCGTGCGGCTGTTCGACCGTGGCCTCGCGCTGCGACAACATCTGGGCCGTCGCCAAGCGCGCGTGCTGCCCCGGCAACCTGCTGTACTCGCAGATCACGCTGGACGAGTACTCCGACAACGCCGAGGTCCCGCTCGACAACATCGTCCAGGACTTTGGCGCGGGCTACGTCAACGAGCTGCCCGTCGCGCCAGGCCAGGCGATCCGCTTCGAGCAGTCGGCGCGCCCCGGCTACCTCCCGAGCACGATCTGGATCGACTTCGCCCTCGCGGGCGGCGCGGTCAACTACCTCGATCTCGAGATCCAGTTCTACCTCGGGCCCGGCGGCAAGGCGAAGGGCAAGGAGATCGGCCCCCGCTACCGTGGCAACCAGTTCGTGCACAAAGACGGCCGCCAAGAAAAAATCGAATTCCCGCGCTACCGCGGACACACCGTCGAGGTCGGATCCGCCGAGAAGATCGGCGTCGAGATTCGCCACATCGGCTCCGCGAACAACCTGATCTCGGCCTCCATCCGTCTGCCCTACGACGAGGAGGCCTGGTACGAGCACTGCCG
>JAUIKS010000058.1 GCA_030430565.1 Polyangia bacterium | reverse complement strand
CGATCGCCGACGCGCCGCCGATGCTCGCCGTGCGCGAGGCGGCGCAGAGCCACCGCGTGCTCGTCCACGAGGACATCTCGCTGGCGGCGATCCACGGCGCGGGCTGGAGCGCCGGCCTCGAGGAGGGCGAGGAGCTCGCCCCGCAGGCGCTGCTCGGCGTCGTCGTGATCCGCGGGCGCGCGACGTTCTGGGACGAGAGCGAGCAGCGCCTGGTGCTGTGCTTCGCCCAGCAGATCGGCGCGGCGGTCGAGCTCGGGCGCCTGCGCGAGGTGATCACCGCCGAGCACAGCCGCGTCGCGGTCACGCGCGAGCGCCTGATCGCGCGCGGCGACGAGCTGCTCACCGTCTGCGCGGTGTGTCGCCGCTGCTACGCGCACACCGTCGAGAGCTGCCCCGAGGACCAGGGTCGACTCGAGGTCCAGGGCGTCCTGCCCTACAAGATCATGAGCCGCTACAAGATGATCCGCTTCCTCGGGCAGGGCGGCATGGGGACCGTCTACGAGGCGATCGACCTGCGGCTCGACCGGACCGTCGCGATCAAGATCATCCGCCCCGAGTACTTCCGCGACGTCAACGTGCGCATGCGCTTTAAGCAGGAGGCGCGCTCGATCGCCAAGATCTCGCACCCCGGCGTCATCGCGCTCTACGACACCGGCGAGCTCGGCGACGGCTCGGCCTTCCTCGTCATGGAGAAGCTCGAGGGCCTCGACCTCGCCGACCTCCTGCACGAGTACGGCCCGGCGACGCCGCAGCAGGTCGCGCTGCTGCTGCGCCAGGGCGGCGCGGCGCTGAGCGCGGCCCACAGCGTCGAGCTGGTCCACCGCGACATCAAGCCCGAGAACATCTTCCTCGTCGAGGGCCCCGAGGGTCACCAGGTCAAGATCCTCGACTTCGGCCTCGCCAAGTCCATGGGCCTCGAGACCACGAGCCTGACGCAGACCGGCGTCGTCATGGGCACCCCCGTGTACATGTCGCCCGAGCAGATCCAGGGCAAGGACCTCGACGCGCGCAGCGACCTCTACAGCTTCGCCTGCGTCTGCTACGAGGCGCTCACGGGTCGGCGCGTCGTCGAGTCCGACGACTTCGCGAGGATCTGCGCCGAGGTCATCCACACCAGCCCGCCGCCGCTGCGCGACTACGTGCCCGAGATCCCGCCGGCGGTCGACGTCGCCTTCCACCGCGCGCTCAAGAAGAGCCGCTCGGAGCGACACGACACGATCGGCGAGTGGGTCGACTCCTTCGCCCACGCGCTCGAGCAGGTCCAGGTCAAGCATCACGGCTGGCCGGACCGGCTGCTGCCCGAGCCCGAGCTCGACCTGGAGGCGACCGCGCCGCGACACCCGGCCCCCGGCGATGTCGACGTCGGCGCCTCCGACACCGCGCTCGCGGGCGTCATCGGCGACGCCGAGCCCGACGACGACGAACTCGAGCGCGACGACGACCGCGGGAGCAAGCGCGCCGCGACGCGCGTCGTCGACCGCTCAACGGCCGACGGCACGGTCACGACGCAGTTCCGCAAGCTCGCGGCGCCCAAGCACAACGACTGGCAGCCGCCCCCGCGAACATGATCCTTCGGACAGCTGCCGCCGCGGCGCTCTCCAGATCACGGCGTCGACCAGGTAGTGGTGAAAGTTCACCGCCAGGTGGACGACGAGCAGCACAGGGAGCATCGGCCAGGTGATCAGCGAGAGCGCCTGATCGAGCGCGAGGTAGAACGCCGCCCCCATACCGAGGCAGAGCAGCGCGTAGGAGAGGCGCCGATCTGGCTGGGAGACGCGCGCGATCAGACCGCGGGGCGGCGCGTCGTCGGCGAAGCGGCGCGCGTTGCTGGCCCAGACGAACAGCAGGTACTGCGCGTTGTGCCAGATGTTGATGAACAGCCACCCGTGGGTGATGTCTTCGACCAGCAGGTAGCTGACGATCGTGATCACGACGTGCGAGGCGATGAACAGCGCCCCGACGCTGCGGTGTTCCCGGGAGCGCGCGAGCCGGAGCGCCCACGCCAGAAGCGAGAGCAGCGCGACCACGAAGGCCACCGCTACCAGCGCGCCGGGGACCGGCGGGCACCACAGCGGCATGCCGTAGAATTCGCCGGGCGCCTGATGGGCGCGATGGAGGACCCCGAGCAGCGGGAGCGCGTAGACCACCAGCTCGCTCAACCAGTCGCGCTCGCTCGCGCCCCGGGCTCGGTGATAGGCGCGGGCGATCCCGTAGCTCTGACGGGTGTAGTGCCACGACTGCCAGAAGAAGTAGAGGCTGCTCAGCGCGACGACGCCGCCGAGACCCGCGACGCCGGCGGTCCCCGCCAGGACCAGCGGTGGGAGCGCGAACAGCAAGAACCAGCGGCGCCGCACGTCGGCGCGCGTGAACGCGATGCGCGTGAAGGTCGACGCGACGTGGGGATAGGCGAGCAGCCAGAGGTCGACGAGCAGCACGCCGACGAACAGCGCGGGGCTCAGCAGCGCGAGCCCGCCCATCGCCAGCGCGACGAGCAGCACGCCGAGGATCAGCGTGATGTCGAAGGTCGGCCCGCGCAGCCAACCCGGCGCGTTGCTGGAGGGGCGCGCTGTCACGGGTCGTGGATCAGGTCGGCGGCGGCGGGAGCGGCTTCTCGGGCTTGTCAGGCTTCTCGTCGGCCTTCTCGTCAGCCTTCTCGTCAGCCTCCTCGTCAGCCTCCTCGTCAGCCTTCTCGTCGGACTTCGACTCGAGCGCCTCCGCCTTGGGTCCGTCGGTCTTCACCTCGCTCGGCGCCTTGGCCTCGGGGGTGCCGGTGCAGCCCGCCGGGACCACGAGCAGCGCGCCTCCGAGCAGGAGCCGCGCGAGGAGCCGCGGGGAGAAGGGGTCGAGCGTCGTCGTCATCCCGCCCAGGGTACCAGAGCGCGCCGCTCGCCGCCGCCCGATAACCTGTCTCTTCCGTCAGTTGATACGACGTCGGCGAGGCGCTCAGACCTCGAGACCGACCGCGCGCATCAACGCCAGCGCGTTGCTGCGATCGACGACGCCCGGTCGCATTCGGTAGTCGAAGTGCAGCTCCCCCGCGCGCAGCTCGTCGGCGAAGTGCACGTTGATCGCCCGCTCCCCGAGCGCGTCCGCGACCTTCGCCAGCGCGAGGTCATGGGTCGTCACGAGGCCGACCGCGCCGCCCTCGACGAGCCCCCGCACGATCGCCTCCGCGCCGATCCGCCGGTCGTGCGAGTTGGTCCCGTGCAGGATCTCGTCGAGCAAGAACAGCGCCGGCTCGTCGCCCCGGGCCAGCCGGACGATGTCCCGCAGCCGCAGGATCCCGGCGTAGAAGCGCGAGCGGCCGCCGAGCAGCGAGTCCTCGACGCGCAGCGACGCGCCGACGCGCAGCCGCGTCAGCGCCATCCGGCGCGCGCGGACCGGCGCGCCCGCGAGCGCGAGGACCACGTTGCAGCCGATGGTCCGCAGCAGCGTGCTCTTGCCCGACATGTTCGACCCGCTGACGATCATCACGCGCACCGGTGCGCCGAGCGTCACGCTGTTGGCGACGCTCTCCGCTCGGCCGAGCAGCGGGTGACCCGCGTCCTCGAGCGTCAACAAGGCGCGCGCGCCTCCCTCGCCGTCATCGACCCCACCCTCGAGCAGCTCTGGCAGCGGGTCCTCTGGGTTCTCGAAGGCGTAGCCCGCGAGCGCGACCAGGGCCTCGAGCTGCCCGAGGCCCTCGATCCAGCGGCGCGCGCGTCGGCCCGCGCGCTGACGCCAGCCCTCGATCGCCAGGCCGTAGTGCCAGGTCCACATGAGCGCGAAGGCGACCGGCGCGAACAGCCCGCTGCGCCGCGCCTCGAGCCAATCGACGAGGCGCGCGAGCGCGGCGATCTCCTGCGAGCCCGAGCGCGCGCCGTCGACCAGCAGCTCTTGCAGCGCGACCAGCCGCTCGCTCTTGAAGCGCTCGTGCTCGAGCCGCGCGAACACCTCCGCGAGCACCGCCATGTCCCGCGTCAGCCCGTCGACGCCGCGGATGATGTCGTTGATCGCGTCGAGGCGCCGACGGTACGCGAGCCCCTCGATCGCGAGCACGCCGAGTATCGGGAACGGCCCGAGCGGCGTGGTGAACCAGAGCGCGATGCTGATCGGCGAGAGCAGCGCGAACACCCACGCGAACGCGCGCATCCGCCGGATCGCGCGCTCATCCAGGGTCGTCGGCCGCTCGGCCCAGGTCAGCAGGCGCTCGACGTCGACGCTGCTCTGCAGCGCGTGCCCCAGCAGCCCGAGGTCCTCGCGCAGCGCGAGGTTGTCTTGCAGCTCCGCGATCGCGCCGTGCCGCACGCGCAGCTCCGCGAGCGTCGCGGGCGCGGCGAGCCAGTCCGCGAGCATACGCTCCCCCGCGCGCGTCTTCGCCGTGCACACCCGCTCGAACAGCGAGCCCTCGCCGAAGATGTCGAGGTCCGCCGCGTAGGGGTGGTCGTCCTCGACGAAGTCCGTGCGCGTGACGCCGTGCCCCGGCCAGGTGCCGTCGACGCGTCGCAGCGCCGCCTCGTAGTGACGCGCCGCCCCCTCGGCGCGGGCGCGCTGACGGCTGAGCCGCTCGTGGTGCACGACCAAGCCGACGAACGCCAGCGCGGGCGCGAGGGACCACGCGAGCGAGATGACACCTGACCCCCAGGCCAGCAGAAACAGCAGCAGCGCGACGAAGCACAGCACGCGCCAGCGCGAGACCCGATCGCTCCGCGCGCTCAGCTCTTGGGCCGCCTGCCGTCGAGCCGTGAGCCGGCGCGTGTACACCTCCCGCGGCGCCTCGGGCCGCGCCGTCTCACTCTGCGCCGACTCGCTCATGCCTCGCCCAATTGCACACTCTCGCGCCGGGAGCCAGCGCGCCGCCGCAATTCACGGGCGGACCGCGATGTCACCGCGGCGACCCCGAGGCCAGGCGACGCTGCTCCCCGCCCGCCCCCGCTACGCGGCGAGAACCTGTCACATTAGCCATAGAGACCGCGCTCACGCGCTCGCTCGTGTACCGACGATGTCGCGCGCGTGCGGGCTCGAGCGCGACGCGTCTGGCGAACCGCGCGTTCGCGAGGCGAGCTCGCGGCGCAAGTCCGCCCACAGAGGGCTAGCCGACCTCACGGCCGCTCGAGTATGCTCCCTAGTCATTGGAGCACGGCAAGGCGCACGACGGCGAGCCCGCCCGCGGCCGCAGCTTGACGATCGGCGCCCGATCGCTCGCGCTGCTGGTCAGCGCCGGGATGCTGCTGCTGAGCCCCGCGCGAGCCCAGGCGCTCGAGGCCGAGCTCTCGTGGGCCGCGCCGTCGGGGAGCAGCAAATCCGGCTCCGGCAAAAAACCCGGCAAAAAACCCGGCAAAAAATCCGGCAAAAAATCCGGCAAAAAGTCCGGCAAAAAGTCCGGCAAAAAATCCGATAAAAAAGCGTCAACCAAGAAGCCCGCGGAAGAGGCGGACACGAAGCCTGACGAGGATCCCGCCGAAGGCGGTCCCGAGCGCGATGACGATGACGATCGCGACGACGCGCCGGGCGAGGGCGGTGCGCGGCTACAGACCCTGTTCGAGGGCGCGACGAAGGCGCGCGACGAGGGCGACCTCGGGCGCGCGGCGGATCTATTCGAGGAGGCCTACAACAGCACCCCGAGCGAGCAGCACGAGGCCCGCGCCTCGGTCTTGTTCCTCCTCATCGACGTGCTGCGCAGCGCCGCCACCGTCGAGGACAAGCCGGGTTATCTGTGCGAGGCGGAGCGCAAGCTGCTCGTGTTCCTCGAGGAGATCCGCCGCGACTTCGGGTCCAAGGGCGATGAATTCCGCGATGTCGACAAGGCCAAGTCGCTGCTCGCGGAGATCCGCGAGCTGCTCGAGGCCGCCGCGAAGGAGCACCCCGAGCTCGACTGCGACGATCCCTGGGCGGAGAAGCCCGCGGACGAGCCCGACGACAGCGCGGAGCTCGAGGCCGAGGCCGCGCGCGCCCGCGCGGCGGAGCGCGAGGCCGCGAAGCGCCGCCGGCTGCTGATCGCGGGCGCGACGACCACGGGGGTCGGCGTCGCCGCGCTCGGGCTCATGACGGCGGGCCTCGTGATCGGCTCCTTCGCCGAGCGCGACGGGCAGGCGCTGGTCGACGCGGCCCTCGAGATGGGCGCGCCGCTGCCCGAGGACGACCCCACGCTGCTGGAGCTCGACGGCCGCGGGCGGACCGCGAACATCCTCGCGATCGTCGGCGGCGTCGTGGGGGGCCTCGCGCTCGGAGCCGGCGTCCCGCTGCTCGCGCTCGGCGCCAAGAAGCCGAAGGAGCGCTCGGTCACGCTGCGCCCGCAGCTCTCGCGGCGCGGTGTGGGAGCTTCACTCACCCTGCGCTTTTAGCCGCGGCCGCCGGGGATTAACGCCACGCGCCCGCGAGCCGTCGCCCAGGTCGAGTATCAGCATGGCCCTACGAACATGTCCATAACTGGTGCTCGCGGCGGCGGTCAGTTCTGCGCGACGCGGTGGCGAATCGCCACAACATGTCCCATAAGACATGGCTATTT
Organism: Polyangia bacterium; assembly: GCA_030430565.1. Taxonomy (GTDB): domain Bacteria; phylum Myxococcota_A; class Polyangia; order Nannocystales; family Nannocystaceae; genus JACKDW01. The sequence continues at coordinate 30,246 of JAUIKS010000058.1, read as the reverse complement.
CGAGGTTGGGAGAATCCGGTATCCTTGGCCGGCTGCCAGCCGCGAATGTCCAACGCCTACCAAATAAAGGGCGCTCCTGGGGACGTCTTCCTCGAGGTCCTGGACATCAACATCGACAGCGAGGCGGCGGCGCTCAACCAGATCAACAAGACGATCGTCGCGTCGGCCGTCGACGCGGAGATCTGGGAGGACCCCGAGGAGCTGGTCGGCAAGACGCTCGCCGAGCGCTACGCGATCCAGCGGCTGCTCGGCGACGGCGGCATGGGTGCCGTCTACGAGGCCGAGCACGTGCTGATCCGCAAGCGCGTCGCGGTCAAGGTGCTCAGCCCTGACTTCAGCCGCAACCCGCGCGACGTCCAGCGCTTCCTGCTCGAGGCTCGCGCGGCCTCGATGATCGAGCAAGAGAACGTCGTCGACATCACGGACTTCGGCTACACGACCCAGGGCCAGGCCTTCCTGGTCATGGAGTACCTCGACGGCGAGGACCTGAGCGAGACGCTCAAGCGCGAGACCCGGCTCGAGTGGCGACGCGTCCTGCACATCGTCTCGCAGGTCGCGGCCGCGCTCGAGGCCGCGCACGCCGAGGGCGTGATCCACCGCGACATCAAGCCTGAGAACTTCTTCCGCGTCACGCGGCACAAGGACCGCGACTTCATCAAGGTGCTCGACTTCGGCATCGCCAAGCTCACCGCGGACAAGGGCGAGGGCGACGCGAGCGCGTCGATGTCCTCCGCGGGGCTCGTCGGCACGCCGGAGTACATCGCGCCCGAGCTGCTCACCGGCGTCGAGGTAGATGTCCGTGTGGACATCTACGCGATCGGCGTCGTGATGTACCAGCTCCTCACCGGCGCGACGCCCTTCTCGGGCACGAGCCTGATGGAGATCCTCAGCCAGACCGCGCTCGACGACGCGACCCCGCCGCGCCAGCGCGCCCCCGACGCCGAGATCCCGGAGGCGGTCGAGGCGATCGTGATGAAGGCGATCGCGCGGGAGCCCGAGGATCGTTTCCAGCGCGCGGAGGCGCTGCGGGAGGCGATCGACGCGGCGCTGTCTGAGCGCGAGGGTCCACGCGTCGCCGCGCTGTGGAGCCGCGCTCGCGCGCTCGCGCTGCTCGCCCTGGCGCCGCTGCTCATCGTCGCGCTGGTGCTCTCGCTGCGCGGCGTCGGGAGCGAGGGCGAGGCGGGGGCGGGGGCGATCGCCAGCGCGACAGACGCGACGGCGACAGGAGCTCAAGAGGCGGGCGCGGGGACGCGCGACGAGGTCGACGCCGAGGGCGCGGGCGCGACGACCGCCACGGGGTCGAGCGACCTCAACGACGGCGAGGACCGCGACGCGACCGAGCGCGCCGGCGATGATGACGGCGAAGGCGACCGCGCTCCCGGGGACTCGAGCGACGACGCGAGCGACGACGCGAGCGACGACGCGAACAGCGAGGCGAGCGGCGCGAAGGACAAGAAGCGACGTACCCCGGGGACGCTGTCCGACGCGGCCTTCCGCCGCAAGATCCAGCAGACGCGCTCGCGGATCCGCCGAGCCTGCGGCGAGCTCGGGATCGCGGGCATGAAGGTCACCCTCGAGGTCCGCGTCGGCGCGAACGGCCGCGTGAAGCAAGCGATCCCGCAGGGCACGATGGCCGGCTCCTCGCTGGGCGACTGCGTCGCGCGGCAGGTCAAGCGCACGCGCTTCAAGGCCGCGCGGCGCTCATCCGTCCACACGACGATCTTGAGCATCTAGCCCGCGCGCGGCGGCGTCGCGGTGCGCGACGCGGGCGAGGTTACGCGGACGCGCTCTTGGGAGCGGGTGCTGAAGCCCCCGCCTACAGGAGCGCGCGATGACACCCCGGCGAGGCTTGCGGGCCGGATGCGCGGGCTGGAGCCGGTCCACGACAGACGCTATCCTCAATTCTCTCATGGTCGAGAAGACAGCCTGGTGCGCGCGCGGGCGGGCTCGCGGCGCACTCGTGACGAGCGCCCTGTGCGGCCTCACGCTGGCGAGCGCCGGCTGCTACCGCGGGGACTTCTTCTCGCGGACCTGCCGCTCTGGCGAGCTCTGCACCACCTCGACCGCGGTCGTGCTCGAGTCGATGGGCGGCACGGCCGGCACGACCGGCGCCTCGACAGACACCGGCCCGACCGGCCCCGAGAGCGACGCCGTCGCGTTCCGGATCGACGCGCTCGAGCTCATCGACCCGAGCCTCTACCTCGACGCGCTCGGGCCCTGCGCCGACGTCACCGAGTTCCTCAACACGACGATCCTGATCGAGACCATCGAGGACCTCGACAACAGCGCCGCGTTCGTCTTCGACGACTACTCGATCGAGAGCGACTCGCAGCTCGTCCGGGTGTTCTCCGCCGCCTGCGACGCCGCCGAGGCGACCAGCTGCGTGCCCAAGGGCAACCCGGAGCTGCTCGACGCGGCGCTGCTGAGCGTCGGCTCGTGTCGGCAGGTCGACCCGACCACGCTCGACGGCGCGCACCTCGAGGCGCTCAACGATCCGCAGGGCCCGTGCTTCGTCACGGCGCCGACCTCCTTCGTGCTCCCGATCTCGATCAGCGGGGTCGACGTCCTGCTGCTCGACGGTCAGATCGCGATCCGCCCGCAGCCGGTCGAGGAGCCGCTCTCCTTCGTCGACGGCGTGCTGTGGGGCTTCATCCCCGAGGACATCGCCAAGGGCCTCAACTTCGAGTTCGGCGACACGCCGACCAACCTCTGGGCGCTGATCGCTGGAGGCGAGGCCTGCTCGCCCGACGGCATGAGCCCCTCGGATGTCGACGAGCACACGATCAACGGCGCCCCGACCAACGGCGTGTGGTTCTACATGAACTTCAGCGCGTCCAGGGTTACGTGGTCGACCGACACCGACACCGACACCGACACCGACACGTCGACGAGCGAGACAGACACCGGGATGACGACCGCCGGCGCCACGACCAGCGTGACCGACGCGACCACGGATCCCAGCTCGACCAGCGTGGGCACGGACGGCACCGACAGCTCCAGCGGCTCCAGCGGCTCCAGCGGCTCCGGCGGCATGACGACCGGCGCGGCCACGGGCACTGACACTGACACCGACACCGACACCGACACCGACACCGACACGCTCTAGCTCCTCACCTCGTCGCGCGGGCGCAGATACACCACAGGCAGCATGGAAAACGTCAAGCGCCCCTCGCAGATCCAGACGAGGATCAAATCCGCCGAGGACGACGATGCCGCGACCTCGGTCGTCCGGACGCAGCCCGCCGCCGAGAGCGAGGAGCTGTTTCCCGCGGGGACGATGCTCGCCTCGCGCTACCGGATCATCAGGCGCCTCGGCCAGGGCGGGATGGGCGATGTCTACCTCGCCGAGCACGTCGACATCGAGCGCGAGGTCGCGATCAAGATCCTGGCGACGCGCGCGAAGAAGCGAGGCGCCAACGTCGAGCGCTTTATGCAGGAGGCGCGCTCGGCCTCGCGGATCCGCCACAAGAACATCGTCGACATCACCGACTTCGGCTACACCGAGCGCGGCATCCCGTTCTACGTGATGGAGTACCTCGAGGGCGTGAACCTCGACATGGCGATCAAGCGCGGCGGGCCGATGAGGTGGCCGCGGGCGAAGGCGATCATGCTGCAGATCCTCGACGCGCTGCAGGCCGCGCACGCCGCCGGGATCATCCACCGCGACATGAAGCCGGAGAACTGCTTCATCCTGCTCGACGAGGCCGGCGAGGAGGTCGCGAAGCTGCTCGACTTCGGCATCGCCAAGTTCGAGGAGGAGGAAGAGGAGAACCGGCTGACGCAGACGGGCGTGATCATCGGGACCGCGGACTACATGTCGCCGGAGCAGGCGCGGAGCATGAAGCTAGATGTCCGAACAGACATCTACTCCTCGGGCATCATCCTGTTCGAGATGCTGACGGGCAAGGTCCCCTTCACCGCGCCGGGCGTCATGGGCCTGCTGATCAAGCACATCAACGAGGCGCCGCCGCGGCCGCGCGTCATCGCGCCCAGCGCCGACATCTCGGATCGGCTCGAGGCGGTGATCCTCAAGGCGCTCGAGAAAGATCGCGCGCTGCGCTTTCAGACCGCGCGCGAGTTCGCCGACGCGCTCGAGGAGGTCGACCGGCCCGTCGCGGAGCCGCCGCCGCCGCCGCTCAAGAAGCGCGGCCTGTCGTCCCTGACGCTCCTCGCGATCGCGCTCTTGCTGGCGATCGCCGCGGCCGCGTGGGTGCTCACCCTGGGCCCGATGGCTGGCACGAGCGACGCGGGCGGGACGACGAGCGAGCGCGTCGCGGCCTCGCCCGGCGACGAGCGGCCGATGTGGGTGCCGACCGGTATCACCGCGCAGGCGTCGGACAGCGGCGGCGGGGACTCGAGCGTCGACGAGCGCACGAGCGACGCCGCCGGTGACGACGACGACATCCCCGACGACGGCGCGACCGACACCGACGCTGACACCGACACCGACACCGACGCCGGCTCCGACTCTGACGGCACCGACTCCGACGCGATCATCGACGACCCAGACGGGCGCCGAACCAAGCGCAAGAAGAAGACGCCGACCAAGAAGACCGGCGCGCTCCCAGAGCGCCTGCCGTACGCACAGTTCCGCGCGACCCTCAACAAGCTGCGGCCGCGGGCGAGCCGTTGCCGGACGAGCGGGCTCTCGCCGAAGACCGTCAAGCTGCACGTCTCGATCTCGGCGGCCGGCGTCGTCGAGAACGTCAAGTACAAGAGCCGCGTCGGCACCGCGGCGTTTAAGCGCTGCATCACGGGCACGGTCCGCGCGGCCCGCTTCGGGCGCGCGCAGAACGGGCAGACGCTCGGCTACACGTTCCAGTTCTAGGAGCGCGTCCTGAGCGCGGCGCTCACCACGGCGCGAGGGCGCTCGCCCGTCGTGGTATACACCCCGTGCATGGTCACGGACTTCGAGCTCCTTCAGCGCTGGGGCGAAGGGGACAATCGCGCGGGTGAGGAGTTCTACGAGCGTCACGTGAGCAAGGTGCAGCGGTTCTTCCGCAACCGCGTGTCGCACCACGCCGAGGACCTGGTCCAGGCGACCTTCTTGGCCTGCCTCGAGGCGCGCGAGCGATTCCGCGGCGAGGCCAAGCTGACGACCTTCTTGTACGCCGTCGCGCGCAACAAGCTGCTCGAGCACCTGCGCAGGCGCCAGAGCCGAGGCGCCGTCGATCCGCTCGAGGTCAGCGTGATCGACTGCGGGCAGTCCCCGGCCAGCGTGCTCGCGCAGGGCGAGCGCGAGCAGCTCGTGCAGGCCGAGATGTGCCGGCTCCCAATCGACCTCCAGATCGCGCTCGAGCTGTACTACTGGGAGGGCATCTCGGCGCGGGAGATCGGCGAGATCACGGGCGTCCCCGAGGGCACCGTGCGCACGCGCCTGCGTCGCGCGAAGCTCCAGCTGCGCGAGCGCGTCGAGGCGATCGCCGGTGTCGGCGAGGCGGCGCCCCGACGGCCGCGCGCGACGTGATCACGCGCCACGCGACTTGCTCACAGGAGCAGGTCCCGACCGCCGCGGTCGCGCGCGCGCGCGGCGTCAGGTGGGAGAACGGACTACGCGTCCGCGTGAGCGCGCCGACGCCAGGAGCGAGCCCCGCGGCTTGATGCACCGGTGCTTCTGTGAGACTTGAGTGAGTCTCCCCGCGCGCTCGAATCGCGCGCGAACGCGTCCGCGTATGAGCCCGATCCCTAGCCAGTCCAACACCCGCATGACCGCGCCCGACGACGAGATCGGCGCGGCGTCCTACCGCTCAGATCGCCGCGCGTCGGTCTCGTACGTCGAGAACGCCCACGATCCGGACGCTGGCAGCGCGGCGCTGCCGAAGGAGCTCCGCGACGCGATCGTCCTGGACGTGATCCACGACGGCGACCTCATCCCCGAGGAGTTCCTGGTCGACGCGAGCGGGGCGCCCATCGACGAGTCCAAATTCCTGTCGCACTACGTCGCGGAGCGCGACTGGGGCGCGTCCCTGGTCGCCGACGCGCTGGCCCGTCACCTCGGGCTCCCCGGCTTCTACCGCGTCGAGCTCGCGCGCGTCGTCATGGACTTCGGGCGCTTCCCCGGGATCACGCCCAAGGACTGCGACCACCTCGGCCGGCGCGCGATCAACTACCCCTTCTCCGACCTGCTTGGATATGACCAAAAGCGCAGGATCCTGGAGAGCTACTACGACCCGATCTCGGCGAGCCTCGAGCCCGCGGTCGCGCGGGCGCAGGTCAAGATCGCGATCCACACCTACGACTCGCACAACCGCAGCGGCACGCTCCGCCCGCCGCTCAGCGTCTTGACGCGCTGCGTCGGCTACCAGAACAACGGCGAGATGCCGCTCGACGTCTTCGACCCGCTGTTCCCGGACCTGCTCGGGGAGTTCACCTCCGACCGCATCCTCCGCGACCGCATCTCGCTGACGCTCGAGCGCGCCGGCATCAGCACCGCGCACAACTACCCCTACCTGCTGCCCGACGGCAGCGTCGAGGTCCGCTCGCAGGTCTGGAATTTCTTCCGCCTGCTGCGCAAGACCTACGAGGCGACCTTCCCCGAGACGCGCAAGGACGCCGGGCACCAGCGAGTCTGGCGCATGCTGCTCGACACGAACCTGCGCTCCTCCGACAGCGAGGCGCTGCGCTCGTACCTGCACGCGTTCCGCCGCGTCATCCCGCAGCGCGAGCCCGCCTTCGTCGCCGCCCGCCAGGCCTACGAGCGCATCGCCGCCTTCCTCGCGCGCGACGAGTCACGCTTCGCCCGTGAGTACCGCTACAGCCCGAGCCGCCCGTCCGCGCTCGGCGTCGAGGTCCGCAAAGACCTGATCTATCGCTTCGATCGCCGCGGCTACCCGACCCGGCCCGACCCGGAGGGGGCGGACCAGATCGCGCGGATCCTCGCGCGCGCGATCCATACCTACTTCATGCACGACCGCGCGGAGCGACGCGCGGTCCAGCTGCGCTGACCGCTAGGCCGGGCGGCGCATGCGGCCGATCACGAAGTAGTGCAGCGGGCCGTGCTCGATGCCGGCGCCCTGGTCGTGCAGCAGCTGGATGTCGAGCGGCTTGACGTGGAAGGCCGCGAGCCACCGCTGCAGCATGCCGCGCATGGGCTGGCGCAGGCCGCCGAGATCGCTGAAGTCGACGACCCAGACCTCGCCGCCCGGGGCGACCTGGCTCAGCGCGTGCGCCAGCGCCTTCTCCTTCTCCTGCACCATCGAGAGGCAGTAGCTGAACAGCACGCGGTCCGGCGGCGCGCCGAACAGCTCCGAGTAGTCGGCCTGCTCGGCGAAGCCCTGCGCGAGGCTGGCCCACGGACACTTCTTGCGCGCGTGCTCGAGCATCGCGTCGCTGGCGTCGATGCCCCCGAGCTTCGCGTGGGGCCTGCGCGCGCGGATCTGCCTCAGGTTGCGCCCGGTCCCGGGCCCGATCTCGACGAGGCTGTCCCAGGGCTCCTCGAGCATGCGGTCGATCGCGGTGTCGCGGCCGAACAGGTAGTACTTGCGCGTGACGTCGTAGATCTTCCGCGACCAGCCGTAGTAGCGGTTGAGGAAGGCCCGGTGCTCTCCTTGATGGGCCTCGGCGACGCTCATGCGGCCACCTGGTACACGTCGACGCGTCGGTACTGACGGGTGCGATCGTTCTCGGTCGCGAAGCTCGAGAGGTCCTCGCGGTGCATGAAGCGGTCGCCGAGGTTGTGGCGCTCGATGATGCAGTCGTCCTCGACCGTGCGGCGCAGCACGAGCGCGCCGGGGCGCGCGGTCCGGGCGATCTCGTTGAGCATGGTCTTCTGGACACGCAGCGGCATCCAGTCGGGCGCGTCGCAGAGCGTGTAGTGCGACCAGGTGTTCGGCCCGGCCGAGCGCAGCACGTCGAGGATGTTGCCGTGGTGGTAGCCGACCGAGACCGAGGACTCGAGCGAGTGCTCGTGGCGATCGCGGCGCAGGTAGGGCGGGATGGCCTCGGGGTTGTCGTGGTTGTGCTGGCCGGCGATCGTGTACCAGCCGAACCAGTTGCGCTCGAGGTCGGTGGCCGCGACGCGCTTCATGTGGCTGATGTAGAAGTCCGTGATCTCCTGGCCCGCGGTCCCGAGCATGCGGTCGCGCTGCTCGTAGTTGATGCCGAAGCCGATGTACTGAATCGGCGACTCGAGGAAGGCCTTGACGTAGGGGCGGTTGAAGACCGGCGTGATCCAGTCGTCGATCAGCCGGTGACGGTCCTCGACCGACATCCGGATCATGCCGCGGAACCACTCGGCGTCGACGCCGAGCATGCGGCGCATGACCGACATGATCTGCGCGGTCATCCCCTGGCGGTGGTAGGGCTCGTGGAAGCGCTTGTGATGGCTCTTCCAGTAGCGCTGGATCCACGAGGGCAGGCCGTCGGTGACGCGGCGGACGAGCCGCGACGGCTGCACGGCGTAGCCGCGGCCGAAGAGGTCGTAGAACTCGGCGTAGGAGCTCAGCATCTGCGCGCCGCGGATCTTCAGGGCCGTCAGCGCGAGATGGTGGCGGTTGATGTCCACCGCGTCGATCCGTCGCGGGTTGCGGTGCACCATGCCCGCGACGCCGCAGCCCGCGCCCGTGATCGAGAGGATCGAGGAGTCCTCCTTCACGTCGAGGATGGTCTCATCGACCTCGGAGTCCTCGAACAGGATGTTGTAGACAAACAGACGAGTGAAAACTTGCACGTAGAGTCGATCACGCAACATCGGGACACGCTACCTGGCCAAAGGTTGCCTGCTTTTCTCCCGGCTCCAGGTCACTCGTCAATAGGGTTGTTGTCGCGTTCTCGTGACGAGAGGTCACATGGCGACGTCGCGCGCGCTTGTGCCCGGGGACCGCGAAACTCTGTTCGCAGGCGTCTGACCCGGCAATTGTTTTCGCAGTGCGAGCCGCTGCGCACCTGCGGAGAGCCCGCGACGAGGCCGATGTGACAGGTACGAACGGCCATCCCGCAAACGCCTGAGAAAGCGCCACTGGCAGAGTCAGAGCGCGAAGGCGCCGAGCCAGCCGTCGTGCCCGGTCGACTCGGCGAAGCTGAAGCCGGCGACGAGCACGCGCCCGGCGGGGTCGATCGCCACGCCGCGCGCGATGTCGTAGTAGCCCGCGTCGTCGTGGGTCTGCGTCCACACGACCTCGCCGGCGCGCGTGTACTTGCGGACCCACACGTCCTCGCCCTCGTTCATGCGCAGCCGGAAGCCCGCCGCGACGATCGCTCCGTCCTCGGCGTGCGCGAGCGCGTAGGCCATGTTGGAGTCGCTGGTCTCCTCGTTGTACGTACGCGTCCACAGCAGCGCGCCGTCGGGGTCGTAGCGCGCGATCCAGATGTCACTCGACTCGGCGGCCGGCGAGTCGTAGCCGGCCACGACCAGCGCGCCGTCGCCCGGGTCCACGGAGACCGCGAGGCCCGCGTCGTAGCCGAACTCGCCCTGCGCGCCGGAGTGCGTCGTCGACCACAGCAGCGCGCCGCTCGAGTCGAAGCGCCCGAGCCACGCGTCGCCGCCCGCGAGCTGCCCCTCGGAGCCGACCTCGACCGCGCCGGTGACCGCGAAGCCGGATCCGGGCGCGCGCGCGATCCCGTAGCCTCGATCGTTGCCGCCGACGCCGTGGTCGTAGCGCGTCGACCACTTCAGCTCGCCGTCGGCGCGCAGCCGCGCGATCCACATATCGTCGTGCGCGTCGGGGCCGGCGTCGACGGTGCCGACCACCAGCAGCTCGCCGTCTTCATCAAAGGAGTCGACGACGATCGCCTCGCCCATATCGAGTCCGCTCGCGGGCCCGTCATGGCGCGCGCTCCAGGCCAACGCGCCGTCCGGATCGAAGCTGGCGACAAGGACATCAAAGCCCGAGCCCTGGCGGTAGCTGAAGCCGGTCACGTAGATCTCGCCGCCGGCCCCCAGCGCGACGCCTCGCCCCGCGTCCTGGTAGGCCTCGCCGGCCTCGCCGTTGAAGGTCGTCGACCAGCGCGGCGCGCCGTCGGCCTCGTAGCGGGCGAGCCAGAGGTTGCTGCCCTCGCCCTCGACGTAGGAGTCGCCGACCACCAGCGCGCCGCCGTCGGGCGTGACCGCGACGCCGTAGCCGAAGTCGCCCGCGTCGCTCGAGCCGTTGTAGCGCTGACGCCAGAGCAGCGCGCCCGGCTCGAAGCTGCAGTCGCTCGCGCAGGCCGGGCCCGCGAGCCCGGGCTCGCAGTCCTCGCCGTCGTCGACGACGCCGTCGCCGCAGAGCGCCGCCGCGGGCGCCGTCGCCTCGCCCTCGCTGCCGGCGTCCTGGGCGTCGTCGTCAGGGGCCGGGCCCGTGCTCGTCGAGCCGCCGGGCTCCTCATCGACCGCGCACGCCCAGGCGAGCCCGAGCGCGAGCGTGATGCTCACCGCCTCGCTCGCCGCCGACATGAACCGCCCCACGAGGCGACTATAGTCCCGGCGCGTTTGTAACTACAAGCTTGTAGGTACAGGTTCGCGGAGCCAGCCCGGTGAGGACCTCCACACAAACGCGAAGCGCCGACGCGGACAGGCCGCGTCGGCGCTCGTCGCTGACGCCCTCGTGGGCTTACAGCGGGCCCTTGACCTCGCCGAGGTCGAGGTAGGCGCGGTCCTTCATGATCAGGAACGGTCGCTCCTCGAACTTGAGCGTGCCCTGCCCGTCGTGCTCGACGATCTCGAGCTTGCCCATGCCGTAGCCCATGGGCCCGCGCGAGTAGTAGTGGGCCTGGAAGGTGTAGGGGTACGCGCTCGGCTTGCCGTCGATGGCGAAGCACTCGGGGCCGTAGCCGTTGGTCACGTCGGCGAACAGGCGCCCGCCCGAGGCCAGCGTCTTGCTCGAGTACCAGGCGTGTCCGCCCTGCCCGTCGCGGATGTGGAAGTCGACGTCGTTGGCGTCGGTCTCCCAGTTCAGCACGAAGCGCAGCGAGGGCTGCGTCGCCATGCTCGCGCCGTTGGCCTGCAAGCGCTGCTCGATCTCGGCGCGCCGCTGCGGCTCGGCCTTGGCCCACGCGGCCGCGACCAGCCCCAGATCCTCGCGCAGGATCTCCTTGACGCCGCGGAAGCGGCCGCTGGGGTAGTTGTGCTCGTAGCCCTTCTGCAGGGCGTCGAAGGCCTGCTCCAGCTGCCCGGTGCGCGCGAGCGCGAAGCCCAGCAGACGGTGGCTCGAGGGGTGGTCCGGGCGCGACTCGACCGCCTTGGTGTAGGTGTCGACAGCGCGGCGCAGCCCGTCGGGACCGAGTCGCTCGAGCCGCGCGCCGGCGAAGCGGCGCAGGTCGGCGCGCGAGGGGAACAGGTCGATGATCGAGCCGTAGGCGCGCGCGGCCTCGCGGACGTCGCCGTTGGCCTCGAGGGCCTCGCCGAGGGCGATGAGCGCGAGCACGTCGCCCGGCTGCTCGTCGCGCCAGCGCAGCGCGAGCTCCAGCGCCTTCTTGCGATCGGCCTCGAGGGTCTGCGCGATGACCAGGTAGCGCCCGGTGTAGGGGCTGTTGGCGTCGGGCTTCGGCGTCCAGGTCGTGTCGACGGGCACCACCGGCGGCGGCGGCGTCGTGTCGATCACCGGCTTCGGCGGGAGCGGCGGCGGCGGCGTCGGGGTCGGGCGCGGGACTGGGCGCGGGCGCGGACGCGGCGCGACGTCAGCCCGCATGGGCGCGTCGCCGCGGGTGCGCAGATCGATGGTGACCTTCGCGGTCGTGTCGCCGACGCCCGCCTCCGGGAACTTCAGCGCCTTGAGCTTGCCGACGATGCACTGGTCGACCGCGTTGTCGCCGTGGGTCGTGCGCTTGACCGTCGCGTCGCTGACCGAGCCGTTCGCGGCGATCTTGAGCTCGAGGTCGAGCTCACCCGCGAGCGACGCGTTGCGGTTGACGCCCTGCTGGTAGCAGGACTTGACGCGCCCCATCGCGCGGCGGAGCACCGGGCGCACGTCGGCCTGCGAGAGCGCGCCGCTGGCCGTGACCTTCGAGAGGATCGCCTGCGGCGTGCCGCCGGTCGTCCCGGTCGTCTTGGTCGGCTCGAGCACGGGCTCGGGCCTCGGGCTGTCCTTCGCGGCGTCGGCCTTGGACTCTTTCTTCTTCGCCGCCTTGGGCATCGGCATGGGCTTGGAGGCGGCCATCGGCGCGGCGTTCGCCATCCGCTCCATCGGCTCCTCCTCCATCTCCTCGTCCGCGGCGCCGCGGAAGCCCTCGCCGCCCCCGGGCGCCGCGCCGTCAGCCGGCGCGCCCTTGAAGTCGGCCGTCGCGGTGTCGCCGTCGTCATCGTCCTCGAGCCCGCGTGTGCGGCGTGGCTGCGGCATCGGGCGGAAGACGTCGGGCTCGGGCACGAACAGCGGCCCGCCCGCGCCGGACTTGCGATCGATGACCGTGATGCCGTCGGCGCCGACGGTGAGGATGTCGACCAGCGCGTTGCGGTCGATGTTGAAGCGCTGGTAGTCCCACTCGGTCTCGAGCACGAGCAGCGCGGTGTAGTCGCTGAGCACGCGGTGACGCGTCGAGAGCGTGATGATCTGGTTCTTGAGCGCCTCCTTCATGTCGCGGTCGCTCTCGCCCAGCTCGGCCCGCTGCGCGGTGAGCTTGGCGATGCGCGCCCCGACCCAGGCGCGCTCGAGCAGCGGCTTGGCGACCTCGACCATCGGCACGTCCTGCGACTGCACCTCGGCGCCCGCGAGGTCGACGCGCATCGGCTTGCCAGCGGCGAGGTCCGCGTAGATCAGCACCTCGTCGCCGGGCTGCACGCCGTCTAGCGTCTTCGGCCAGACCCACTCGGCGCCCGGGACCGAGACGCCGACCCCGGTCAGCGTCGCGCGGTTGATCTTGTGGGCGATGGTCTCGACGGGCAGGCGCGCGTCGATGACCGTGCCGGCCTTGCCCTGCGCGCCCGTGAGCGCGGTCGTCAGCTGCTTGAGCAGCTCGGGATCCTGGATGCCGCCGTCGACGATCGCGTCGACGCGCTTGAAGCCAGAGCCGGCGAGCATCTGCGTGGCGTCGCGCAGCGAGCCGCCCTCGGTAGAGCCGGCGGTGGCGATGCCGTCGGAGAAGATCAGCAGGCGCGAGCCGATCGAGGGCGCGGTGTAGACGGCCTTGAGCGCGGCTTGCAGATCCGAGGAGCCGAGCGGCCGCCGCGAGAACACGCGGTCGAGCTGCGGCTTGCCGAAGCCGCTCGCCGGGCCCTCGTAGACCTGCTCGAGCTCCTGGTCGAAGCAGACCACGCGCAGCGGGAAGTCGGCCTGGGCTGCGGTCCGCATCGCGGTGATCACCGCGCCGAGGCGCTGGACCTGGCGCGCGAAGCCCAGCGCACGCGAGGCGCTGGTGTCGAACAGGATCGTCATGCCGTCGATCGGATCGGCGGGCAGGTTGGCGACCGGCGCGATCCGGGCGACCGCGAGGTTCTGGTGCCGAAGGCCCATCGCGGCGTGCTCGCGGGCGCTGCGGACCTCGAGGTCCTGGTCGGGCGCGTAGTTGTTCTTGTTGACCTCGATGACGCGCTGGCTCGAGGAGGCGCCGCCGAGCGTGGTCGAAGGGCCAGCCTGCTTGCTGTGATCGCGGATGATGATCTTGGCGTCGAGGTTCTCGAGCTGCGGCAGGCCGCGCAGGAGCAGACGGTAGGGCTCGGAGGAGTTGGAGAGCTCCTGCGAGTAGGAGATGATCAGCTCTTTGCGGGCGCGCGGCGGGATCGGGAACACCCGCGCGCTGAACTGGTTGCCGGCCTTGTTCTCGAGCAGCGCCGGGTCCTGCCGGCGGTGCAGGAAGTCCTCGTAGGCGCGCCGGGCGGCCTGGCGCTCGACGACCTCGCCCTCCTGCCAGCGGCTGCCGATCTTCATGGCGAAGCGCGAGATCGCGGCGCCGGGCGGGAGGTCGATCTCGAAGCGGCCCTCCATGACGCGATCCTCGGGGTTTTGGAAGGTCAGGTGCAGCTCGGTGAAGGCCAGCGGCTCCTCGACGACCGCGCGCGCCTTCATGCTGACGAGCTTGAGACCCACGCCGTCGCTGGCGGTCAGCGAGAGCGGCGCGACGACGGCCTCCTCCGCGACGTCCACCTGCAGCTGCTGCGAGGGCAAGGTCGTGGAGGGCGTCGACGGCAGCGGCGTACGCTCGCTCGGGGGCGCGATGGGCTGTCCGTCAGGACCGATCGGCGGCTGCAGCGGGTTCCCGTTGTGGTCGACCGGGGTCCCCTGGCCGGAGGCGCTGGTGCCCGCGTTCTGGGCGGGCGAGGTGCAGGCGGCGAGCAGCACCGCGAGGCAGAGGCCGCGCAGCGACCTCGTCAGAGGCCGAGGGCCGCGAGTTCGAAGTGCGAACGCTTGGGGGTACAGTTGCTGATCGTGTTTCATCATCGCGGATCTCTGTGTTGGCAAGAACTACGCCCGCCGACGCCCGGCGATCTTCGGACACCGCGCCCGTAACCGCAAACGCACGTGATCGCGCGCACGCGAGCTCGTTGAACAAACTCGACGCGCGCCCGTCGAAGCGCGGCGGCGACTGTCTCGGCGAGGTCTCTGCTCGACCTCATCGACACGCGCGGCGGAGGAGCGGGCTTCGGACCCCACGATCGCGGGCTCGCTCCCCCACAACGCGGAATCGTCACACTCTGTCCAAAAGGACATAACTGACGATTCGCCCGTCGCGCGCGGGCGGCTCACGGCGACTCGCCCCCGCGGGCGGGCTCCTTCGCGAGCGGACGCAACATGTGCACGTGCACGGGGACGCGCTCGCGCGCGCACAGCTCCGAGCGCTGCTCACAAAGACGTCGATAGCGAGGCGCGCGATCGGGGACCCTGTGGCGTAGATACGCGGCACGGGCCGCGTCGGCCTCGGGCGCGCCCAGATCCTGCAGCGCCAGCGCCTGCGTCCGCAAGAGGCCCTCATCTCGAGGCGCGAGCGCGAGCCCGGCGGTCGCGGCGGCGAGCGCCCCGCTCGCGTCACCGCTGGCGCCGCGAGTCCGCGCGAGCGCGCGCCACAGCGTCGGATCCCGCGGGCTCACGCGCGTGAGCGTCGCGAGCAGCGCGGCCGCCTCGGCGGTGCGCCAGGTCTGCTCGAGCGAGCGCGCGCGCGCGCGAACGAGCGCCGGCGCCAGCTGATGATCACCGCCGACGAGCCCCGCGGCCGCCTCGGCGAAGGAGCGCGTCTCGTCGACGCGGTTGCGAGCCGCGGCGAGCTGAGCCTGACCCGCGAGCAGCTGCGCGCGCGCGCGCGCTGGCAGCTCGCGGGGCGCCGATGCGAGCGCGGCCGTGAAGCTCTCGCCGGCCTCGTCGAGATGCTCCTGACGCTGGTGCAGGAGCGCGAGCCCGCGGACGTAGAGGCGCTCCCAATTCGGGTACGTCGCGCCGCTGGGGAGGAACAGCTCGTGCGTGGCGGCGCCCGGCGCCCCGACGCTGGCGAACTCGATCGCGGCCGTCGCGATCACGGTGACGGGCGGCGCGGCGCAGGCGTCGAGCGTCACGCCGCCGAGCTTCGCGGTCTCCCCGACGAAGCGCCGCCCGACGCCCGAGCGCGCGCCTGTGCAGGTCTCCCGCGCGAGCGCGGGGCCGCGGCTGCGGTGGAGGAGCCGCGCGTCGACCGTCAGCGGCCACGCGTCGCGCGCGAGCGCGGGGGGCAGCGTGAAGGCGTAGCGGACCAGCGCCGCGTCACGCGGCGCGATCGTGTGGTCGACGACCACGGCGCGCAGGTCTTCGACCTCGCGCGCGTCGCGGGGTCGCCCGTCCTCGCCCGCGACGTAGGCCCGCAGGACGTGACGTGACTCGGGCGCCTCGGCCACGAGCTCGCGGCCCTCGCGATCGACGACGCGCAGCTCGATCCAGGTGTCCTGCGCGTCGCGGGTCCCGCCCGGGAAGTTGTGGCCGACGTCGAGGTTGCGGAGCACGACGTCGACCGTCACGGTGTCGCCTGGCTTAAAAGACATACTCTCGGCCGGCAGCGCCCAGGCCCCGGCGCCGACGCGCGCGCCGGCGATGTCGATCGAGGCGACGCCGACCAGGCGCTCGCGCTGCCGCGCGAGCTGCTCCCCGTCGCCGGCCATGGCCGCGAGCCAGGTGTGCCCGCCCGTGAAGCGGTGCGAGACGATCGTGCCGTCCGCCGCGGCCGCGAGATCGCCGAGCGGCGCCGGCTCGCGCGGCATGTGGCAGCCTCGGCAGTCGCGCCGCGTGATCTCGTCGTCGAGGCGCGCGCCGTCGCTGCCCGCGTGGGCCGAGGCGAGCCACGGGCCGAGATCGTCGGCGCCCGCGAGATGGTGCGGCAGCCCCGTCTCGGGCCCGAGGAACGCGCGGTGACACGAGCCGCACATCGCCGGGCTCCCAAGCGCGGGGCCGGCCTGCGCGCGCGCGTGGGCGGCGACGCTCTGCGGGTCATCGGGATCGGGCGCGTCGTGCTCGGTCGCGGCCCGCAGCGTGTAGCTGCCGTTGCCGTCGTAGGTCGCCTCCTGGATCCCGTGACAGGTCCGGCACGACACGCCCGCGTGCGCGCGCGGATCCGTGGGGCGCACGCGCGCCTCGTCCATGGCGCCGTCGACCAGCAGCGCCGGGTCGTGACAGCCCGCGCACATGCGGCTCGCCTCGGCGCTGACGCGCTCGCGGAAGCGATCGATCGAGGCCCGGTAGATCGGGTTGTTGAAGGACGCCAGCGAGTGCGCGCTAGACCGCCACTGCGCCGCGACGTCGGGGTGGCAGCGGGCGCACGAGTCTATGTCTGAAAGTACAGCTCCGAGTGTTCGCCGCCCCGGCTCCTCCGCCGCGCGCGTCCGCGTGAGCGCCGGCCACAGCGCGCCCTGATCACGTGGGAGCGCGGGCGCCCGCGCGTCGTCCTCGACCGCGAGCGCCCCCGCGTCATCGTCGTCTTCACCCCGCCTCGAGACGTCCCCCGGGCCGCGCTCACCCCCGGTGCTCGAGCTCGGGCGCGCGGGCGCCTCGCTGAGCCCGCAGGCGAGCAGCGCGAGCGCGCACAGCGAGGCCGCGCGCGCGTGGAGGACCGAGCTCGTCAACGAGCACGCCTCCGCCGCCAGAGCGCGAGCCCCAGGCACACCAGCCCGAGCGCGACGCCGCGGGTGCCGGTCGACGCGTCGTCGAGGCTACAGCTCGCGCAGCCGCCCCCCGCGAAGGGGCTCGGCTGCCCCCCGCCCCGCGCGCCGGGGTTCGGGGGCGTCACCGTCTTCTTGGACAAGACGCCGGCGTTCGGCGTGGCGATCCCGGGGACCTCCTCGGCGACGAAATTCTCGAGCGACGCGTCGCGGGCGACGAAGGCGAGGTCGCGCGCCACCGCCGGTCCTCCGCTGCGCGACACGCCGGCCGGGGGCCCGCCCCAGCGCCCGTAGACCGGGTTCTCGCACTCGACCGGCCCCTGCCAGCGGTGCCGGATGATGTAGCGCGCCTGAAAATTATTAAAGCTCGCCTCGGTCGCGCCGCGCTCGATCTGCCCGTCGCCCCCGTGGACCTCGCGGCCGCCGGTGATCGGCACCGCCGCCTGAAACACCAAGTCCTCGCCGAGGCTCTCCCGGCTGTAGCGCGCGTGCAGCCGCGTCAGCACGAACTCTCCTGGGACCTGCCACTCGAGCTCCGAGGGCACGCGGCCCGCCAGCGCGCGCTCGTAGGTCGGGAGCACGTCGGCGCCGAGCGTCGCCAGCTCGCTGAGCGAGAGCGGATCGATCGGGCACGGGTCGCAGCTGCCGGCCGCCCACGAGTACTCGGTCACGACCGAGCCGGGGTTGAGCTGCAGGACGCGGTCGAAGAGCGCCGCGTAGAACTCGCCGAAGCGCTCGCGCGTGGCGTCGGCGACCTCGATGTTGGTCGGGATCGCGACGTTGCGGTAGTTCGCCACCTGATAGCGAACCTCGCGCGAGAGGATGTGGACGATCAGGTCCTGGGCGCCGCCCGAATTGAGCAGCCCGAGGCGCACCGGCAGGCTGAAGCCCTTCGAGTCGTAGTGAAAGCGCAGCGGCGAGAGCTGGGCCTGCTCGCCGACAAAGCGGACCTTCTTGCTGTTGACCTTGGCGACGAAGAACTTCATCCCGCTGTGCACGTAGGGCCGCAGGACCTCCTCGGCGCCGGCGGGGATCTTGTAGCGGTTGGTCCGCAGCCAGGTGTCGAGGCCCATCGAGTCCTTGGCGCTGAGGATCACGATCTCGTACTCGCCGACTTCGAACTGCGCCTCGATGGTGACGCCGAGGTCACGCGCCGACTCGCGCATGACCGCGCCGCCCGCCTCCTCGTCGGCCATCGGCGCCATCGCCATGTCCTCCTCCCACTCGGGCTCTTGCCAGCAGGGGTCTTGCTCCCAGTACTCGACCAGGCGCGGGGCGGCGAGCTGATCGACGCGATCGAAGATCTCGCGCGGCAGCACCTTGACGTCGGGCTTCTGCAGGACGACGGGGACCGGCACGACCATCGCGAAGTCCTGGGGCGGCCCTTGGTAATTGTTCTGCATCGACAGCACCGTGCGGGTGCCGTCACGCATGAGCACGACGTTGGTCGCGTTGTTGAACAGCTTGGCGTCCGCGCCGCTCACGTAGAAGCCGCAGAACGCGTCGACGCGCTGCGGAGCCAGCAGCGCGGCCGCGGCCACGGCCACGCCGAGCGCGATCGAGAGACGGGCGTAGAGGCGGGGAGTCGTTCGGGCGGGCGTGGTGGTCGTCATGGACGCGGGCTCACAGGTGTCGTTGGTCATGCCCTCGCGGTTTCGAACATCGAGGGCGCGCGAACGGAGATGTGCGCGGTCGAGTTTGACAAGCGCGCGGACGATACGCGAGTTGACGCGCGCCCGCATGATCGAGCGCGCGCGGTGATGGTGTCACGTGCTTCGTCGTCGCTTGGTCCCTTGGAACAGTTCCGCGCGCGCAGTTTCGGCGCGCGCCCGCGCTCTCTCGCCCGAACGCCCGCCGAGCCGCCGCGCTTACACCCCAGCGCGAGGCCTCGCGTGAAATCTCGCCGCGGGCCGTCGCGTCGGCAGACGTCCGCGCCTGATATCCCTTCTTCATCCTGATCAGGCGCGAGCACCCAGTACGACCCCCCGGAGCTGGTCCGCGACGCCTTCGGGCCGCTGTACGACAACCGCCCGCACAACGCGAAGCCGGACGTGTTCTACCAGTTTGATCTGCGCGAGGCCGGGCGCCTGAACCTCGGGACAAGCTTCCGCTTCCTCTCGGACGCCGGTGAGCCAGCTCGCGCCGACCAACGCGAAGGCGATCCTGCGCGTCGACGAGAGCTACAGCCGCTACGTGACGCGCCCGATCGCGGGCGGCGAGCTCGATGATCTCAAGCACGCCAAGGTCGGCAACACGAACGACCCTATCAGCGGCGCGATCCTGCCGCCGCAGCCGAACTACGGCACCGAGATCTCGTTCCAGCAGCCGCTCTCGGCCCATTTCGAGCTCCGCCTCCGGTTCTGACTTGCCCGTAAGGACATCTTTTCCAGCGCTCGCTATTTCGCGCCGCGCGCTCTCGGAGGTTGCGCCCGCCGACCCGCCTCGCCACGCTCGCGTGTGGAGAGCGCGAACATGACCCAAGATCCCGACGCGCGGCTCGCCGCGCTGCAACAACGAAAGCTCGAGCTCACGAGCTCTTTCGAACTCATCAAGCTCAACCACGAGATCGCCAGCCTCGCGCGCGACGAGCTGATGGACCTCGAGCTCGCCGCGGACGCGCTGCGCGAGATCCTGGACCTCGACCCCGCCGACGCGCGCGCGCTGTCCGAGCTGAGCGCGCTGCTCCGTCAGCTCGCCGACTTCCACGGGCTCATGGAGATCTTGGCCCAACGCGAGATGCTGTGTGACACGGACGACGAGCGCGTCGCGCTCAACCTCGAGATCGCGACCCTCGCGGACGAGCTGCTGGATGACAAGGACCGGGCGATCGACGCGCTGCGCCAGGTGCTGCTCTTCAGCCCGACCCACGCGCGCGCGTGGGAGGGGCTCGAGCGGCTCTACACCGTCACGGAGCGCTGGAGCGATCTCGTCGAGCTGCTCGAGCTGCGCGTCGCCTTCGTCAGCGACGTCGAGGAGCGGACGCGGCTGCTGGAGCGACTCGCGGCGGTCTGCGCGAGCCAGCTCGAGGACGACGCGCGTGCCGCGAGCTACCTCGCGCGCATCAAAGAGTGATCGAGGCTCGCCGCGGCCTCGAACACGCGCCGCTGACGATCGTTCTGAACCGACTGAAACCCGCCGCGCCGCCGCTGACGCGCCGGCGATGTAGATCGCCGCGCCACGACGCGCGCCGTCGCGAGCTTCGTGGCCAAGACCCTGGCGAAGCGACCCGACGAGCGCCCGCCCTCCGCGGCCTCGTTCGCCGCAGCGCTGCGCCAGCGCGGAGGGGGGTGTCGCGCCTCTTACAACGCGCGCTGCAGTTCTACACCGAGCACCTCGCGCGCCTGACGACCATCGGCGCGGTCCTGCTGCTCGCGCCGTTTCTGGGCGTCAAGCTGCTGCAGATCCCGATCGAGCGCCGCCTGCTCGCGACGACCAGCGAGACCGGCCCCGACGCGGTCGCGATCACGACGATCATCATCTTCAACATCATGCTGCGCTGACGGGCCAGCTCGACGGCGCGAACGTCAACAGCTCCTGCGCGTGGCCTTCTGGCGCGCGCCGACTCGCTGCGGGTGTTCGCCTCCGTCGAACACAGACCTCAGCTTTCTCGACTGTTCTTCGTCCGCTCGCTTCTCTATGTAGCTCTGTCTGCGTGGGACTCGGCGTGAGGATCACGCACGCGACACCTCGTCTCTTCAGCCCTTCATTCGCCCATGCACCACGCACACCGTATCTCCTTGAACCGTCATCTCGTGTTTTTCGCCGCCGGCGCTTGCCTCATCGCTGGCGCTTGTGACCCGGCCGACGGGAACCCCGAGCCCGATCTCGACGCCGAGCTCCGTCCCCTGCTCGACAGCCAAGGCGTCGAGTCGGTCGTCGCGCCGCCGGAGCAGGACCCCGCGCTCGTCGAGCTCGGCCAGCTCCTGTTCTTCGAGAAAGAGCTCAGCGGACGCCGCAACATCTCCTGCGCGACGTGCCACCACCCGCTCCTCGGCAGCGCCGACGCCCAGAGCCAGTCGCGCGGTCAGGGCGGACTCGGTCTTGGGCCGCAGCGTGTCCTCGGCGATCCCGACACGGTGTTCCTCGCCCGCAACGCCCTCTCGCTCTGGAACCGCGGCGTACCCGGGTGGGACGTGATGTTCTGGGACGGGCGACTCGGCGGGAACCCGACCGACGGCTACTTCTCCCCCGCCGGAGACGCCACGCCGCAGGACTTCTCGAGCGCCGTCGCGGCCTTCTCGATCATCCCGCTGACACCCGACGAGGAGATGCGCGGCTTCCCCGGTGAGCTCGACGTCCACGGCAACGAGAACGAGATGGCCCACCTGACCAACGACGATTTCGCCGACATCTGGCCGCTCGTCGTCGCCCGGGCGATGGGCGTGCCGGAGTACGAGCAACGCCTCCTCGCCGCCTTCCCGGGGGCCAGCGCTGCGGAGATCAACATCGTGCATCTATGCGAGGCGCTCGGCGCCTTCATGATCGACGCGTTCACGGCCCTCGACGCGCCCTTTGATCGCTACCTCGCGGGGGACGACAGCGCGCTCTCCGACGCCGAGAAGCGCGGCGCGCTCCTCTTCTACGGCCGCGCGAATTGTAGCGCTTGCCACAGCGGCGGGCTGCAGACGGACTTCGGCTTCCACAACGTCGCAACGCCTCAGGTCGGCACAGGGCGCCCCGAGGACGCGCCCTACGACCTCGGTCACTACCGCGTCAGCGACGATCCTGCGGACATGTACAAGTTCCGAACCCCGTCGCTGCGCAACATCGAGCTCGAGGGCCCGTGGATGCACAACGGCGCCTTCGAAGACCTCGAGGACGTCGTGCGTCACCACCTCGACCCCGAGGCCTCGCTGATCGGCTACGACGACCTCCAAGTTGAGCCGGAGCTCGCTGGCACCTACCACCCGGAGAAGAACCAGGAGCTCCTCGATCTCGTGGACCCAGCCCTCGCGGTCGAGGGCGAGCCGTTGAGCGACGAGGAGCTCGCGGACCTGATGGCGTTCCTCTCCGCCCTCACCGACCCGAGCTCGCTCAACCTCTTCCACTTGATCCCTGCGGCGGTCCCCAGCGGCCTCCCCATCGACGACTAGCGCGCGACGGCGACGCGGAGGCCGAGCTCGTCTGCGGTCGCGGCTGCAGCCGCGACCGCGGCCTCCGCCCGCTTGCTGCGCCGGTGCAGGGCGAAGATGTTGATCGGCGTGAGGATCTCGAGGTCGAGGCGGTAGAGCTGACCCGCCCGCCGTTGGTCGGCGACCAAGAGGTCCGGGAGGACCGCGATGTAGGCCCCGGAGAGGCAGAGGTCGATTCCCGTCTGGAGATCGGTGACCTCGATCGCGACGTTGCGCTCGAACTCCGGCGGCCAGCCTTCGCGCGGTCTCCCGTGTTGAGACGGCGGCGGCGCGACGAAGGGGTGGTCGCGCAGATCGGCGAGCTCGAGGGAGCCGCGCCCGCGGAGCGGGTGACTCGCCCCGACGTAGACACCGGATGAGTAGGCGCCGATCCGCACCTGGGTGATCGCCTCGTCCTGGACGCTCTGCGTGACGAAGGCGATGTCGAGGAGGTTCATGCGCAGCCGCTCGATGACCTCGCCGTCGCGGAGCTTGCTCAGCCTCGGCTGGATCTCGGGGTGGCGCGCCCGGAGCCTCGCCAGGGTGGGGACGATCAGCAAGCGGTTGACCGTGCTCGGCGCAGAGACCCGGAGCGCCCCGTGCAGGGCCCTGCCCTCGATCTCGAGGACGGCCTCAGAGATCTGGCCCATCGCCTCGCGGAGAGATTGGAGCAGCGTGCGCCCCTCCTCCGTCAGGCGCAATTGCCTGCGCGTTCGCGTGAACAGCTGAATGCCGAGGGAGTCCTCGAGGAGGGAGATCGATCGCGACAGCGCGGACGCGGAGACGTGGAGCTCGCGCGCGGCGCTACGGATCTGCTCGGTCTCCCCCACCATGCGAAAGGCGGGCAACCACGACCAGATCTGTTGAAGCATGGCGTACGTGTCGTCTGGCGTCTTCGCGTGCTGGGTCATTCGCTCTCCGTCTCGCTGACGTTGCCCCGAGCGCCCCGTCGTCCGCGAAGGTCGCCGATTCCTCGGGATGGGAGAAGTGCTAAAACGCGCCCACGACCCGATCGTTACCGACGTCGCTATCGCCCGGTCGCTCGAGCGCATCGACTCGCGCGGTGAAGCGATCTTCACACGGCCCAAATCGCAAGGTACGCGCATATCGAACATGCCGATCTTGTACAGGGCGATACCCGTCGCTCTCGCAGCGCGCGTCGCCACCGCGTGCGGACGGACGAGTTCACCGTCACGCGGCTCTCCCAGCCCCGCGCTCCTGACCGACCAGCCTCAACCATGCGGACGCGCCAAGGCGTCTCGCCAGGTCTCGAGCGCCGGCCTCTCGGCGCCGCTTTCGTCGTAGAGGCCTGTGTCCCGCCAGATCGAGAGCTCGTCACCGCCGCCGAGCGCCTCCCACAGCGCGTCGTAGTCGCGGACGAGGAAGTTGACGATGAAGGGGAAGGCGTGCGAATCGGCGGCCGCGAGCATGTCGGCGATGAACGCCTCCTGCTTCTCCGGCGTCCCCTCGAAGGTGAGCATGACCCCCTCGAGCTCCGTGACTTGCGCCGGGAAGCCGGACTCGCTGACCACCACGGGCTTGCCGCCGGCGAGGGCGACGAGCTCATCCCAGGCGCTCGCCGGGTAGGGGTCCACGAGGTAGGCGCTCATGAACGGGTAGAAGGAGCTCCCCAGGAGGTCGCTGTAGGGAAGTATGTCCTCGAGGGCGGCGAGCTGCTCGGCGTGATCGACCTCGGTCCAGCCGGCGAGAAGATCGACGCCGGTGAACGTCGCGAAGACCGGCAGCTCGGGGAACTCGGTCTTGAGCGCCGTGTAGGTCGCGCTGTGGAGCGCGATCTCCGGCTCGACAGGACAGGTCTCATCGGCCACGTCGAACACGCCGGGCGCGAGCGCGGCGCTGCCCCGCCGCGCCGCAGCCCCGCGGCTCGTCACCACGAGCCGCTAGCGCAGCAGCCCGTCGGGTCCGCGCAGCAGCTCGCCGATCGGCAGCGCGACGACCCACCAGAACACGAAGGCGATGGCGAGCAGGGTCGCGAGGCCGAGCGCCGCGCCGACCCACGCGCCGACGCGCGCGGCCGCGGGACGCGGCCGCGAGAGCGCGCGATCCCAGATCAAGCGCCCGTCCTCGCGGGTGATGTGCACGAGCGCGCGCCGCGGGCCGCCGGCGACGAAGCCGTCGAGCGCCGTCCGCAGACGCGCGTCGAGCCGCACCTCGCGCTCGCGCGCGCCGTCGCGCCCGCCGTCGACCGAGAACACCGGGATGCCCTCCGGGCCAGCCTCGACGGTCGCCGCGACCCACCCCGCCGAGACCTCCTCGCGCGCGAGCTGAGCCAGCGACACGGTGGGCGGGAGCCGAGCGCGCCGACCCGGCAACGCGACGAGCGGGAGCACGAGCCCCCAGCCCGCGGTGCCGCCGACGCCGAGCAGCGCGGTGGTCCGCACGACGCCGACGCCCATCATGCTGATGGAGACGAGGCCGAAGCCGACCATCCCGATCGCGATCCCGCCGCGGGCGACCTGGCCGATCGCGATCACGCCGGTCGCGACCTGCCCGACCGCGATAAAGCCCGTCGCGATCTGACCGAAGGCGAAGAAGCCGGTGGCGAATTGGCCCGCGTCGACCCAGCGATCCATACGTCACCAGGGTATCCGATCTCGCGCGGGGTGACGACCGCGACGCTTCGATCGTACTCTTCGGCCTGTGCCGAGCACGAGCGAGCTCGAGTCGTCATCGCGCGCGCCGCCGAGTACGCTGCGCGTCTGTGGCGGCTGCGGCTCGATCGCGCCGACGCGCCGGCGCGAGTGCCAAGTCTGCGACGCCGCGCTCGACCGCTACGCCCACGAGCTCCGACCCGAGCGCGGCGGCGAGCTCGACGACGTGTACTGGGTCGCGATCCGCAGCGAGTTCCAGTGCCGCGCGTGCGGCAAGCTCTCGCCGATCAACCACCTCGAGCTCGAGGGCGAGGCGACCTGCCTGCACTGCGCCACCAATCAGGCCTTCGACGTCGGGCAGTGGCGCGAGGCGCTGGCGCACGCGCACGCGGTCGGCGATCTCTCAGGACCTGACCCCGAGGGCAGACGCGCGCACGCGCTGCTCTCGATCGCCAGGATCAACCCGATGCGCGAGCTCGGCGTCAGCGAGACCTTCTCCGAGCACAGCCAGGGCGGCGTGAGCGTCGAGGGCGCCGTGACGGTCACGCGCTCGCTGCGGATCCGCGTGAGCCCGGGGCGCCCGCTCGACGAGCGCGGGCGGCCGCTCGCGCTGCGGCGACGCCCGGACGCGCGCGGCGACGTGATCATCGCGAGCTCGACCAGCGAGCAGGCTGAGTACGCGCTGCCGCACCAAGCGCAGCAGCTCGCGCCCGGGCTGCGCGGCGTGATCGCGGTCGACCACCGCCGCGACCGCCCCCCCGTGCGCGTGCAGCTCGCCAGCTCCGAGACGCCCGCCGCGCTGCGCTGCCCGAGCTGCGGCGCGCCGCTCGATCCCCCCGAGGGCGCGCGGATCATCAGCTGCCGCTACTGCTCGACGACGGCGCGGATCCCCGAGCGGACGCTCGTCCAGCTCGGGCAGCGCCCGCGCCTCGAGCTGTGGTGGCTCGCGTTTCGTGGCCCCTCGCCGCTGCGCCTGCGCCTCGAGGCAGGTGACGCCGCGGCCGACGAGCCCGCGCCCCAGACCGAGCTCGCCCGGCTGCTGGGGGCCCGCGCGGACAAAGATGAGGACGCCGGCTCGAGGTTTCAGGTCGAGCGCCCGGAGCTCGACGCGCGCTTCGATCCGCGGCGCTTCGTCGTCGGCTTGGTGGTGCCGATCGTGGTGCTCCTCGCCGCCGGCTGGCTGTGGTTCGCCGACGCCGCGTCTCGCTGGTGGTGATCGCGGGCAACCTCGCACGGATCGCGAATGTCGAAGCAAGCACAGCACGAAGCCCACACGCTCCTCGATCGCGCGTTCCTCGACGCGCTCACGCGCGCGCGCCCGAACGCGACGACGATCCCGACGCCGCCGCGCCCGCCCGCGCAGCTCGAGGCGCTGTTCGAGGACCAGGCGCTCAGCCGCCATCTCGACTTCGCGGCGCGACGACTCCGCGCTGACGGGCGGGGGTACTACACGATCAGCTCCGCCGGGCACGAGGGCAACGCCTACGTCGCCGCGGCGACTCGAGCCGACGACCCCGCGCTGCTGCACTACCGCTCGGGGGCGTTCTTCCTGCACCGCGCGCGTCAGGCCGGGCGTCTCGACGTCGCGCTCCGCTCGGTCCTGCAGGGCCTCGTGGCCGCGCGCGACGAGCCGATCGCGGGCGGCCGCCACAAGGTCTTCGGCAGCGTCGAGCTCAACATCCCGCCGCAGACCTCGACCATCGCGTCGCACCTGCCGAAGGCGGTGGGCATGGCCTTCGCGCTGCGGCGGTCCGCCCGGCTCGCGCGCGACGGGCTGCGCGCGCGGACGCCGACGCCGCCCGAGGACGCCATCGTCGTGTGCAGCTTCGGCGACGCCTCGGCGAACCACTCGACCGCCGCCGGCGCGATCAATTCGGCCTGTCACATCGCCCATCAGGGCCTCCCGCTCCCGCTCCTGCTCGTGTGCGAGGACAACGGCCTCGGCATCAGCGTGCGCACGCCCGC
Source organism: Polyangia bacterium (assembly GCA_030430565.1). Lineage (GTDB taxonomy): Bacteria > Myxococcota_A > Polyangia > Nannocystales > Nannocystaceae > JACKDW01. The sequence goes on along the minus strand of JAUIKS010000058.1, from coordinate 3,598 downwards.
GGGCTGGGTCCGCGCGGCCTACGGGGCGCGACCTGGCCTCGAGTATTTCCACGCCGACACCGCCGACGCGCGCGCCAGCTGGGCGGCCGCGCGCGCGGCCGCCCAGCACGTCCGGCTGCGAAGGCGCCCGGCGCTCCTGCACCTCCGCTGCGCCCGCTTCCTCGGCCACGCGGGCTCCGACGTCGAGCTGGCCTATCGAACACCTGAAGAGCTCCGCCGCGAGCGCGCCCGCGACCCGCTGCTGGCGACGGCGCGCGCGCTGATCACGTCGGGTAGCTGTACGAAGGAGCAGATCCTCGAGGGCTACGAGCGCGCCCGCGCCCGCGTCGACGCGCTCGCGCAGGAGCTCGCCGAGAGCCCGGGCCTCGCGTCCGCGGCCGAGATCATCGCGCCGCTGGCACCGCGCGACGACGAGGCGATCGCGGCCGCGCGCGCGCGCGCGCTGGCGCCGCCGGAGCGCCGCCGCGCGTTCTGGGGCGAGCGCCTGCCGGAGCGCGAGGGCCCGGTCCCGCTCGCGCGACACCTCAACTTCGCGCTCGGCGATCTGCTCGCGGCCGACGAGCGCGTCCAGCTCTTCGGCGAGGACGTCGGTCGCAAGGGTGGCGTCTACGGGATCACGCGCGGCCTGCAGCGCCGCGCGGGCCTCGCCCGGGTGTTCGACACGCTGCTCGACGAGCAGACGATCCTCGGCCTGGCGATCGGCGCCGCGCAGCTCGGGCTGATGCCGATCCCGGAGATCCAGTACCTCGCCTACCTGCACAACGCGATCGATCAGCTGCGCGGGGAGGCGGCGAGCCTGCAGTTCTTCTCGCGCGCGCAGCTGCAAAACCCCATGGTGGTGCGCATCGCCAGCTTCGCCGCGCTCAAGGGCTTCGGCGGTCACTTTCACAACGACAACGCGGTCGCGGCGCTGCGCGAGATCCCGGGCCTCGTGATCGCGGCGCCCTCGACCGGGCGCGACGCGGCCGCGACGCTGCGCACCTGCGTGGCGGCGGCGCGCGCCTGCGGCTCGGTCTGCGTGCTGCTCGAGCCGATCGCGCTGTACCAGACCCGCGACCTCCACGAGCCGGGCGACGGCGCCTACGCCGAGCCCTACGATCCCCGCAGCGAGGCCGCGCCGATCGGCGCGCCGCGGATCTACGGCGACGGTCGAGACCTGCTGATCATCAGCTTCGCCAGCGGCGTCTACATGTCGCGCCGCGTGGCCCGGCGGCTCGCCCGGCGCGGGATCGCGTGCACCGTGCTCGACCTGCGCTGGCTCGCGCCGCTGCCCGTCGACGCGGTGCTCGAGGCGCTCGCGCCGATCGGCCGCGCGCTCGTGGTCGACGAGACCCGAAGGACAGGTGGTGTCTCGGAGGGGGTGATCGCGGGCTTGATCGACCGCGGCTTCCGCGGGCCGCTGCGCCGCGTCACCGCCGAGGACAGCTTCGTCCCGCTCGGCGCGGCCGCCCGACACGTGCTGCTCTCGGAGGCCGCCATCGAGGCCGCGGCCGTCGAGCAGTGCGCGACGCCGGGAACCTGAAGCCGGCGGCTCCGTACAACCGGACGTGCTCGACCTCTTCCACCGCGAGCGCGACGCGCTGCGGCTCTCCCCCGTGATCCCGCTGCTCGGCGTCGTCGGCCTGCTGGTGTTTATCCGGCTGTTCAGCTTCGCCTGCTACGCGCTGTTCGGGGTCCCGCGCTCGTCCTCGGGCGCCTGCGCTGGACTCCCGCTCTACGGCCTCCTGGGGCTGTGCGCCCTGCTGCTGCTCACGCCGCGGCTCGTCGAGCTCCTGCGGCCGATCCCGCGAGTCGATGTCCGCGCTTCGCCCGATCCCGAGCCTGAGCTCGCGCGCCAGCTCTCGCCGCTGCGTCGCGCGTGGCTCCGCGAGACCCGCTGGCTGCTGCTGTGCGTCCGCGAGTCCTCGGAGCGAGAGGTCGCGCAGCACCTCTGGGAGTTTCTTGCGAGCGCACGTCAGCTCGAGCTCGAGGACCGCCTGGAGCTCGAGCGCGCGGGGGTGTGGCCGCGACTCTCCGCGCTCGAGCTCGAGCTGCGACGCGACAGCGAGCGCCTCGGCTGGCGCGCGCGCGGCCGGCTGCGCGCGACCCTCGAGCAGGAGCTCCCCGCGATCGAGCGCGCGCTGCTGCGCTCGGCGAGCGTCGACCCGTACCGCTGATCGGCCCTCGAACCTCCCACGAATTTGGAGCTGGACCGTGAACGACCCCTCGCTCAACCTCGCGCCGTCCGAGCTGCTCGGCGGCATGCTCTCGCTGTGCGCCGCCGGGCTCGGGCTGCTCGGGCTCGCGACCGGCTGCTTCCTCGCGTACGCCGTCGGCTACGTGTGCGCCTACGCGCTGCTGGGCGACTCCGCGAGCGCGCTGCTCTACGGCCTCTTGGCGCTGTGCGCCGCGCTCCTGCTCAGGCCCTGGATGCGCGCGCTGCTCGACACGCGCCCGCCCCGGCGCGCCGCGCTGGACCTCGAGGCCGCCGACGCGTCGCGGCTCTCGCCGCTGCGCCGCGCGTGGCTCCGCGAGACTCGCTGGCTGCTGCTGTGTCTGCGCGAGGCCGAGGAGCAGGAGGTCATGCAGCAGATCTGGGAATTCCTCGCGCGCGCCCGCTCGCTCGGCGACGCCGAGCGCCTCGAGCTGCACCGCGCCGGCGTCGAGCCGCGGCTGGTGAACCTGCGCGCGGCGCTGCGGCGCAACGGCGAGCGGCTGCGCTGGCGCGCGAGGCGGCAGCTGTGGCGCCAGCTCGACGCCGAGCTGCACGCGATCGAGCGCGGGCTGCTCACGACCGTGAGCGTCGATCCCTACCGCTGAGCGACCGAGCGCGCCTGAGTCACCCGCACGGATCTGACGCCGCCTGACGCCGCGCGGATGACCCAGACATGCCCCTACAGGCAGCCGTGATCGACCGCGTAGACGCGCACGTCGTCGATGAACACGCCGAGCGAGTCGGGCTCGCCGACGTCGACGAGGTCGAGCACGCTCGTGTCCGCGTCGACGCTGACCTGGAAGACGTACTCCTTCCAGTCCGGCGTCGCCACCACCGCGTCGATGAGGACCTGCCCACCGAAGGTCGCCGTGAGCAGCTGGGCGCCCCCGACGTTGGGCCGCTCGCGCGCGTAGAAGCGGACCTCGAAGAGATCTGAGGACGAGGTGTCGATCATCTGCCAGACGCGCACCGAGGTCTTCTCGTCGGTGTTCGCGTTGTGCACGGGGCCCTGACAGTCGGTGTCGAGCTCCGCGTACTGAATCCCGTCGACCGCGATCGCGTGGAGGTTCTGCTGGATCTCGATCACCGGCTCCTGCACCGGGTCGTCGGGCTCGCAGGCCCCGAGCCCGCCCCAGGTCACGTCCCAGCCCGGCGTCTCGTCGCTCGTGTAGATGTCCCAATTCGCCGGCTGCATGACCACCGGCTCCTCGAAGCTGCCGTTGACGACCAGGTTGATCGGGTCGACGTCATCGCAGCCGTCGCCGGTCGTCCCGTCGGTGTCGCTCTCGCTCTCGCCCGTGTCGCTCTCGCTCTCGCCCGTGTCGCTCTCGCTCTCGCCCGTGTCGCTCTCGCTCTCGCCCGTGTCGCTCTCGCTCTCGCCCGTGTCGCTCTCGCTCTCGCCCG
>JAUIKS010000057.1 GCA_030430565.1 Polyangia bacterium | reverse complement strand
GAGACCGGCGACGGCGACACGGGCGAGACCGGCGACGGCGACACGGGCGAGACCGGCGACGGCGACACGGGCGAGACCGGCGACGGCGACACGGGCGAGACCGGCGAGACCGGCGATGGCGAGACCGGCGACACGGGCGAGACGGGCGACGGCGACACGGGCGGCGGCGACACGGGCGAGACCGGTTAGTCGCTCGCGAGCGTCATCCCCACTGATCGAGAAGAGAAAGCGATACGCAGCGCGGTGCGTCTTCAATCCACTTCTTCCATGCCGACCTCCTCTACGGACGGGGCGGGGCAGGTGGTTGAGCGCATCGCGTTGCTCGTCGAGCGAGCCAAGCGCGGTGACATGCAGGCCTGGTCGAGGCTGTATCAAGAGCTCTTCGACCCCCTGTACCGTCACGTTCGCTACCTCACCGGCGACCCCGCGGTCGCCGAAGACCTGACCCAAGAGACCTTTGCGAAGGCCCTCGTCGCGCTCCCCGACTTCGAGGGGCGCTCCAAGTTCTCGACCTGGCTGCACGGCGTGGCGATCAACGTCGTGCGTCGCCACTGGCGGTGGCAGAAGAACACCGAGACCGCGCACGCGCGGCTCAAGGACAAGCGCCGCGTGCTCACCGAGGTCACGGCCGAGGGCGAGCGCCCCGATCGTCAGGCCCTGCAGCGCAAGCGCGCCGAGGTGCTCTACGCCGTGCTCGAGACCCTGCCCGACACCCTGCGCGAGGTCTTCGTGCTGCGCGACCTCGAGGGGCTCTCCGAGCGCGAGATCGCGGACCGGCTCGGCATTAGCCGCGGCAACGCGGCCGTCCGCGCCACACGTGCGCGGACCCGCGTCCGCAAGGCGCTCGTCGAGCAGGGCTGGCTCGACGCCGACGCCGTGAACAAGCAGCGCACGCCGGGGCGACCGCGCAAGCGTGAGGCCAAGCGCGGCGCGGGGGGAGGCGGACGATGAGCGAGCGAGAATTCGACGCGTTCGCCGAGTGGATGAACGACGTGGTCGAGCACAGCGAGCGCGAGATCACGAGCTCGCGCCCGCTCCCGGACTTCGCCGAGGTCGTCGCCCGCGCGCACGCCGAGGACCCGACGCGTGTACCGGCAACAAAGCTCGAGGAGGCGCGCGCGCTCGCGGCCGTGATCCCGCTTCAGACCAGCCGCTCCGGCGCGGACTTTGGGGTGCCAGACGAGGCGCTGGGCGAGTTCCTGTCGGACGTGCGCGAGGTCGTCGAGGCGGACGTGCACGAGCGACGCCTCGCCGCGATCCCGAGCGCGCCCGGGACTGAGCGTGTGTCGAGGACGACCGGACGGTGGCGCTGGGCGATGGCGGCGGCGGCCGTGATCCTGCTGGGGCTCGGCGTGGGGCTCGGCAACTTCGGCGACGCGCTGCGCGGCGTCGAGGGAGCCGGCGACGCGAAGTTCCAGGCGCCGCACTCCCGCGTCGACGCGGACGAGGACAGCGAGCGCGCGGAGCTTCGGGGTTCCCCGGCGAGCGAGCGGTCCAAGGCCAGAGCGCTCGTGTCGGAGGCCGAACTCGAGGAACTCAGGGAACTCGAGGAACTCGAAGATCTCGAAGATCTCGAAGAGATCGAACCGGCGTCGGCGCCCGCGCCGACGCCGAACGATCCCTCGGCGGGTGACGAAGACACCGACGGTGGTTCCGCGCGGACGCGCTCGAAGGAGCCGACCCTCAACGATCGATTGAAGGAACTCGACGAGGACGCGCAGCGGCGCTGGCGAGAGGGTGACCTCGAGGGCGCCGAGCAGGTGTTCCGCGAGCTGATCCGTCGCGGAGGTCGACGCGCGCGCGTCCAGCTCGCCTACGGTGACCTGTTCGTCCTGGTCCGCCAGGCCCGCGGAGCGACGGGGGAGCGAGACGTTTGGGAGGAGTACCTGAAGCGGTTCCCCACGGGCCCCCACGCCGACGACGCGCGCGCCGGGCTGTGTCGACGCGCCGAGGACGACGCGCGCGAGCAGTGCTGGGCGCGATACCTCGAGGACTTCCCGCGCGGGGCCCATCGCGCTCGCGCGGCGCGGGCCGTGACGCCGGCCGAGGACACCGCGCGGTGAAGCGAAGCCTCGGCGCGTGGTTGCTCGGGCTGGGCCTCCTCAGCGGCTGCGCCGTCACGGATATCGTCGTCGACACCTCCAGCACGGACACGGGGGCGGAGGACGACGACACTGATGACGCCGAGGATGATGTTGAGGACGACGACACCGACGACGACGACGACGACGCGAGCGGACAGGACTCATCGACGACGACGTCGTCGACCACGGGAACAACCTCCGATCCTGACACGAGCGAGAGCGAGAGCGAGGGCGACTCGGGTGAGTCGAGTGATCCGAGTGACTCGAGTGACTCCGATGATTCGAGTGACTCCGATGACCCGAGTGACTCGGGTGAATCGGGTGAATCGGGAGACTCGGGAGACTCGGGAGACTCGGGGGACTCGGGCGAGAGCGCGTGAGTCGTCGCGCTCGCGTCGCGCCTGCGCTGGCGGTCTCGAGCGTCGTGGGGAATACTCGCCGGCGCCCGCAGTCGACGTCTCCTGATGCATGGAATCGCTCTCCAGGCGCTGCTCTTCGTCGCGGCCTTCGAGCCGCCCGGGGCTGTTGAAGAGGCCGCTCCCGCCGAGCCGGCCTCGCCGGACACGCGGCGAATTCACGCGCTCGTGATCCGCAGCGCCGGGGCCGAGCTCGGGGCGAGCGACGCGGCGGTCGACGCCGACGCCCTGCGCTCGGCGCTCGAGCTGCGCGCGCCCGGGCGGAGGATCTCGATCCTCGGCGAGCCGGGCGCGGGCCGCGTGACGGGTCCGTGGGCGCTGCTCGACATCCGCCCCGACGGCGGGGGCGTGGCGATGAGCGTGATCCTCGAGGACGGGCGCGCCTTCGATCGCCAGGTCGACGTCGAGCCCGAGGAGGCGCCGCGCGCGATCGCGGCCACGCTGTCCAACCTGCTCGCGGCCATTGAGGACGAGCGCGTGGTCGCGGACCGCGAGGATGTCGAGCGCCCCGCGCTGCCCGAGGAGCCGCCGGAGCAACCACCACCAGCGGAGCCCGAACCACCGCCGGAGCCATCGCCGGCGCCACCACCCAAGCAACAACCCAAGCAGCCGCCCGAACCACCGCCCGAGGACCCGCCGACGCCGCTCTCGCTCGGGCTCGCGCTGACGCCGGGCGTCGTCTTCGGCCTCGGGCAGCCCAGCGACCCCGGAGCGCTCGTCGCCGGCGGCGGCGCGCTCGGTCTCGATCTCAAGCTGCCGGTCGGGGTCCTCGTGGGCGCGGGTGTTCGCGGGGCGACGCGCGTGCGCAGCTCCTACCGACTCGACCGCCTACGCGTCGGCCTCGGCGTCGGCTACCGACTGCGCGCGCGCGCGTTCGAGCTCAACACGCGGCTGCTGGCGACGGTCGAGTCGTGGCGGCTGGTCGAGCCCGGGGAGAGCACGGTGACCGCAGGCGGCGAGCGCGTCGGCGCCGTCGCGCTGGGCGGCGCGCTGCGGCTCGAGCCAGGCGTCTGGTTCACCGCGCGGCCGAGGCTCGACGTGCGCATGGCCCTGTGGACCGAGCTCGCGCTCTCGGGCTCGTCGCTGGACGACGAATTCTCGACGGCGCACATCCGCGACAACAGCGGCGCGTCGCTGTTTCGCATCGGCGGCGCCTCGCTGGGCGTCGGCTTCGCGATCGGCCTGTGGTTCGACGTGCCGAGAAAGCGCGCGCGCTGACTCGCGTCAGGGCGTGCACTGGGTCGGGCCGACGGTGACGTCGTCGATGGTCCAGCTCCCTCGCAAGAACGCGCCGCCGCTGCCGACGGTGTGGCACCACCGGACCTGCAGGGTCGCGTTCGAGTAGCTCGTCAGCTCGTAGTGGTACTCGCTCCACTCGCTGTCGTTGATCGCCGGCGCGCCGAGGGTCTCGAACACGAGGATCCACGTGTTGCCGTTGAAGACCTCGATCTTGTTCTTCATGTACGGCGCGTAGTCGCTGTACAGATCGCGCCAGTACGTCAGCCACACCGCGTCGAGCTGGGTGGTGTCGATGACCGGGCTGGTCGCGCAGTAGTAGCCGTGCTGCTGCGTGGTCGCGCAGCCGCCCAGGACCACGCCGGCGACGCCGTTGTCGTCGGTCGGCGTGTGATCCGTGGCTGGGTCGCCGCAGCCCTCGACGGCCGGGCCGAGCTCCCACTCGGTCTCGAGCGTCCAGCCCTGCGAGTTGTCGGCGAAGTCCTCGTGGAACACGTAGCCCTGGCCGTTGGTGCAGGCGCCGGCCTGGCACAGCTCGTCGGCCGTGCACGCGTCGCCGTCGTCGCAGGGGTTACCCTCGTTGGCGGGCTCGGCCGCGCACAGGCCGTCGTCCGGGTCGCACACGCCGACGTTGCAGCCGTCGGTGAGCATCGTGCAGTCGACCGGCGCGCCGGCGCAGGCGCCCTCGCTGCACAGGTCGTCCGTGGTGCACTTGTCGTCGTCGTCGCAGGGGCCGCCCTCGTTGGTGGGCTGGGCCGCGCAGGTCTTCCCTGGGGTGCACACGCCCGCGGCGCACTTCGTCGTGAACGCGCTGCAGTCGGCGTCGGTCTGGCAGTCCGCCGGCGCGCAGGCCCCCTCGACGCAGAGCAGCGAGAGGCAGTCCTCGTCGAGGACGCACTGCTCGGCCTGCTCGCAGCCGTCGCAGGGGCCGCCGCAGTCGAGGTCGGTCTCGTCGCCGTTCAGGACCCCGTCGCCGCAGCTCGGCGCCGCGCAGAACGAGCCGGTGCAGACGCCGCTGTGGCAGTCGTCGTCTGCGAGGCAGCCGAGGTTGTCGGCGCAGGGCTCACAGCTCGAGCCGCCGCAGTCGACGTCGGTCTCGCCGCCGTTCATCGCCCCGTCGTCGCAGGCCGGGGCCACGCAGGTGTTGCCCACGCAGCTGCCGTCTTCACAGTCGCGGTCGTCGGCGCAGGCCGAGCCGCCCGGGCACGGCGCGCAGCTCGGGCCGCCGCAGTCGACATCGCTCTCGCCTTGGTTGATCTCGCCGTCGTCGCAGCTCGGCTCGATCGCGCCGGTCGTCGGCGCGTCGGTCCCGTGCACCTCGCTCGCGCTCGAGGTCACGGTCGCGGCGCTGCCGGAGCCCGCGGCGGACGTCGACGCGCCCTCGGTCGTCGTGGTCGTCATCGCGCCGTCGGTCGTGGTCTCGTCGCCGCTCGTGCAGGCGAAGCACAGCAGCGCGGCGACGAGGGGGAGCGGCGTGACGGGCGGGTGGCGACGGTTTGCGCGGAGCATGCGAGCTGGTGCGTAGAAGCTCCTGCCGGCGCCACCGGCGGCGCGGAGGAGCGCACGACGTCGCTTGTATCATCAATGGACGGGTCGTTGCTCCAGCCGCGGAGGCGCGGCATCGCCCGCTGCGCGATAGGTTTAAGCAGACATGTATGAACAGTCTTATAAATATGTGCATGGGAAACCTCGTTCGGCGCGGCTTTCGCGGAGTGTCGACAGCGCGCGGCACGATGTGCGACGCTGTAGATACGTGGTCATCGGGCAGCGTTCGGCGGGAGGCAGGGGTATGGAGGGTCAGGCGTTGGTGACTTCGTTAGGTGCTTGGTCACGCGGGCGCGGGCGCGCGCGTGCACGACGGAGTGTGAGCGGGTGGATCGCCGCGCTCGCGCTGCTGGTCGCCGGCGGCTGCGCCTCGGGCGAGGGGGACACGACCGACGGGAGCTTCACGAGCATCACCTCGCCGATGACGAACCCGACCAACCCGGTGACGAACGCCACGACCACCGTGGGCACGACCGCGGGGATGCAGACGGGCGGCACAGGCGGGGAGACGGCGGGCACGACCGAGCGCCCCGATGAGTCCACCGGTCACGCGATGACCGATCCCGTCGAGACGACCGGGGACCCGGGCCCGACCTGCGGCGACGGCGAGGTCGAGGGCGACGAGGTGTGTGACGACGGTGTCAACGACGGGGCCTACGGCGGCTGCACCCCCGGCTGCCTGGGTTTCGCGGCGTCGTGCGGCGACGGCGAGCTCAACGGGCCCGAGGTGTGTGACGACGGTGTCAACGACGGCGCCTACGATGGCTGCAACCCGGACTGCCTGGACTTCGGGCCAGGTTGTGGCGACGGCCAGATCAACGGCGATGAGACCTGCGACGACGGCGTCAACGACGGCTCCTACGACGGCTGCAACCCCGACTGCACCGTCGGCCCGTACTGCGGCGACGGGGTGCAGAACGGACCCGAGGGCTGCGACGACGGCAACGACGTCGACAACGACGCGTGCTCCAACGCCTGCGCGAGCGCCTCGTGCGGCGACAACGTGGTGCAGCCCGGCGAGGACTGCGAGGGCGGCGACGTCGGCGGCGAGAGCTGCGCGACCCAGGGCTTCGAAGGCGGCGCGCTCGCGTGCAACAACGCGACCTGCCAGTTCGACACGTCGGCCTGCTACCAGTGCGGCGACGGCGTCGTCACCAACCCCGAGGCCTGCGACGGCAACAACCTGAACGGAGAGACCTGTCAGTCGCAGGGCTTCGTCGGCGGCGCGCTCGCCTGCGCCAACGACTGCGCGTCCTTCAACACCTCGTCCTGCACCACCTGCGGGAACAACAACATCGACCCCGGCGAGACCTGCGACGGCTCGAACCTCAACGGCGCCAGCTGCGTCTCGGCGGGCTTCCTCGGCGGCACGCTGCTGTGTAACCCCGACTGCGGCGGCTACAACACCGCGCAGTGCAACCACGGCGACTGCTGCCAGCAGGGCGGCGCGGGCAGCTGCTCGAACCCCGGGATCCTCAGCTGCACCTGCGCGCTCGACTCGTTCTGCTGCAACAACTCGTGGGACAGCATCTGCGTCAACGTCGCGATCAACAGCTGCGGCGCGCAGTGCCCATGATCGACGTGCTATGACGTGGGCGTGACGCCCTCACGCGCGCGCTTGAGCAGGCTCAGCTCCGCGATCACGGTCGCTGCAGCGCTCACGGCTGGGGCGTGCCTGCCGCCGTCGCGTCACTCGACCGAGCCGCCCGCGGGTCTCGAGGTCTCGAGGGAGCGCGCGCTCGAGCTCGGCAAACAGGCGATGCGCTCAAAGTGTTGGCCGAGCGCCCGCTGGCGCGTCGTGTGGTGGGACGAGCGCGAGCAGTGGGGGGTGTGGTGCCGGATGGAGGACGAAGAGTCGTTCGCCGAGTGCAGCGCGCGGGTCGACGCGCACTCGGGCGACGTGAAGGTCGAGCGGCTGTGTACGAGCACGAGCTGGTGACGCGGCCGCCCGCCTGCAGCGCCGCGTTGGCGTGTCGTTAGCGCTTGCGGAACAGGATGAACGCGCCGACGCCAGCGGCGACCCCGAGCGCGGCACGCACGACGCGCTTCGAGCCGCCGCGGGCGCGATCGATCTCCGCCTTCGCGGCCTCGAGATCCTCGCGCGCGCGCCACAGCTCGGCGCGCGTGTGGCTGTGCGCGCTCTCCTCGTCGGCGACGCGCTTCTTCAGGCTCTTGACGCGATCGCGCGCGCTGTCGAGCTCTGGGCGCACCCCCTCGAGCTCGGCTCGCAGCGCGTCGCGCTCGGCCTGCAGCGTGGCTCGGGCGGCCTCGAGCTCGGCGGCGCGCGCGTCGGCCTCTTGGGCCTTGCGCTCGGCGTTGGCGGCGGACTCCTGGGCTGACTGAAGGTGCTTGTACGCGTCCTCGCGCTCGCGCTGCAGCGACTCGAGCTCCTGCTTGGTCTCGGTGTGGGCCGAGCGCGCGCTCGCCAGCTCGTCGCGGGCGTTCGCCCCCTCGGACTCGAGCCGCTCGAGCGCCTCGCGGGTGTTGCTCAGGTCATCACGACAGGCCGCGAGCTCGCTCTTCGCGGTCGCCAGCTCGCCCGAGACCCGATCGACCTGCTCGCGGAGCTGGGTCTGGCTCTTGAGCGCCGCGTCGAACTTGTTGTTGGCGGTCGCCAGCTGGGCGTTGAGTCGCGAGCGCGCGCGCTCTGCCGCGACCTTGGCCGCGCGCTCGCTGGTGAGGCTCGAGCGCGTGGTCGAGAGCTCGCGCTGGAGCTGGTCTCGCTGCTCGCGAAGCGTGGTCATCGCCGCGTCGGTCGGCGCCGGTTTACTCACCGCGGGGGGAGGGGCGACAGGGGGCTTGGCGGCGGCGGGGGGCTTGGCGGCGGGGGGCTTGGCGGCGGGGGTCGGTGCGGCCGCCGGCTCGCTCGCCCCGGCCTGGGGCGGGCTCGGCTGCTCTTCGGGCGTGTTCGGCTTCGGCGTGTCTGTCATGGCGCGGGGGCTTTCGTCAGCGTCGGTGACGTGGGCGATCAAGGCTCGGCTTGTTGTACCAGGCCCGCCGCGACGATCTATCGGTTCACCGCCGCGCTCGCGCGGGTTTTCTTCTTGGCCGCTTGTCCGCCTGTCCGCTTGTCCGCTTGTCCGCGCGCGCGCGCTCGTTCGCGTCGCCGCCAGCTTCGAGAGAGACTACGCGAGCGCGGTGAGGTGTCGCGTCACCATGCCCACGTACGCGTCGGCGCCGAACAGGTTCAGGTGGTTGATCGCGTGATACAGGTTGTAGATCGCGCGACGTCTCGGGTAGCCGGGCTCCAGCGGCCAGGCCTCGCGGTAGGCGTCGTAGAAGCGCGGGGCGAAGCCGCCGAACAGCTCGCTCATCGCCAGGTCGACCTCGCGGTGCCCGTAGTACGCGGCCGGGTCGAACAGCGCGGGCGCGCCCCCGCGCGCGCACAGGACGTTGCCGCTCCACAGGTCGCCGTGGACCAGCGAGGGGCAGGGCGCCCGCGGCAGCTCGCGCGGTAGCGCGCTGAGCAGGCGCGCGAGCGGGCGGTCCCACCCGCGCGACCACAGCCCGGCAGCGCGCGCGCGCGCGACCTGGGGCGCGAGCCGGCGCTCGGCGAAGAACGCTGGCCACGCGCGCATCCAGCCGTTGGCTTGCGGCGTTCGGCCGATGTGGTTGTCGCGGGCGAAGCCGTACCGCGGCCGCCCGTCGGGGGCGCGCGACTCGTGGTGGTGCAGCGCGGCGAGGCCCCGCGCGAGCCGGTCCCAAAAGTCAGGTGGACGCGGACCCGGCTCGAGCCACTCGAGCAGCAAGAAGCCGCCGGCGTCGTGGTCGCCCGCGGCCGCGCGGCCGAGGACCCTCGGGATCCGCAGCGGGCTGGCGGCGGCGCGGAGCGCCTCGAGCCCGGCGGCCTCGCCCGGGAAGGTCGCGGCGACGGCCGGCCCACCGGTCTTTAAGAACATACGGCGACCGGCCAGCTCGAGCTCGAACGCGCGGGCGATCGAGCCGCCGCCGACGCCGCGGCGGATCACCGGCTCGCCGCCGAGCAAGTCCGTGAGCGCGTCGCGGAGCGGCTCGCCGATCACGGCGCGAGCGCCTCGAGCAGCGCCCGCGTCGAGCGCTCGACGATCGCGTACACCCCCTCGAAGCCGCCCTCGTAGTACGGATCGGGGACCGCGCCGTCGCCGGGGGTGGGGTCGTAGTCGCGGAGCAGCCGGACGCGATCGTGGTAGCGCCCGGCCCGGTCGAGGCGCCTCACGTTCGCCAGGTTCTCATGGTCCATCACGATGATGTGGTCGAAGCGCTCGAGGTCCGCGGCGGTGATCTGACGCCCGCGCAGGTGATCGAGGTCAACGCCGTGGCCGCGGGCCGTCTGGCGCATTCGCCGATCGGGCGCCTCGCCGACATGCCACGCGCCGGTGCCGGCCGAGTCGATCTCGAAGGCGTCGCTCAGGCCCTGGGCCTCGAGATGACGGCGCATGAGGCCCTCCGCGAGGGGGCTGCGGCAGATGTTGCCAAGGCAGACGAACAGGACACGGGTCGGCACGCCCATCCTTTATCACTCCACGCCGCGGCCGCGGTCGTTGGTCGGGAGGTGCGAAATTCGCACGGCGCGCCAAGACGCGGGTCGGCCCGCAACGGCGCTGTGACATAGCTCGCGCGCAGTCTTGACGGGATGTGATAATACGCAGTTCACTTTGCCCGTGGCGCCAGGGGGAGCGGTGCGCCCTGACTTGGCATCTTCGCGCGCTCGCGCTACTCACCGCCCCATATCGCCAATCCCTGGCGAATTGACCCCTCCACAACCTCTTCCCAGGCTTGCCGATGCCGAGCGAAGCTGAACACAGTCTCGCAGATTTCTACTTCCCCGAGGATAACAGCACCCTCCAGGCGCCCGCGTCGTTCTCGGAGTGGCTCGAGCAGGGCGCCTGGGCGGTCAACCTGTTTGAGCCGCAGATGCTGGGCGCGGTTCGGCCGCGCATGATGATCGAGCGCGCCGGCAAGCGCACCGAGGTCGTCAACCTCAGCTCCTACAATTATCTCGGCCTCGCGACGCACCCCGAGGTCGTCAACGCGGGGATCCGCGCCCTGCAGGAGTACGGCACCGGCGCCTGCGGCTCGCCGCTGCTCTCCGGCCTCTCCAACCTCCACCGCGAGCTCGAGCGCAAGCTCGCCGAGTGGACCGGGCGCGAGGCCTGCATGCTGTTTAACAGCGGCTTCGCCGGCAGCATGGGCAGCCTGGCCGGCGTGCTCCGCAAGGGCGACGCCGCGGTCGTCGACGCCAAGGTCCACCTCAGCATCCTCGACGGCGTAAAGCTCGCCAAGGCCAAGCTCGTCTTCTTCGATCACAACGACCCGGAGTCGCTCGAGAAGGCGCTCAAGGCGACCGAGGGGCGCCGCCGCCTCGTCGTCGTCGAGGGCGTCTACTCCATGGACGGCGACACCGCCGACCTACCCAAGCTGCTGCCGGTCGCGGAGCAGCACGGCGTCGGCGTGTTCATCGACGAGGCCCACTCGATCGGCGTCTACGGCGAGCACGGCCGCGGCGTGCTCGAGCACTACGACGTCGAGAAGCGCGTGCCGGTGCAGTTCGCGACCTTCAGCAAGTCGTTCGCCTCCTGCGGCGGCTACACGGCGGGCCCCGCCGGGCTGATCCGCTACATCCGCTACTACAGCAACCCCTACGGCTTCAGCTGCGCGCTCCCGCCCGCGACCGTCGCCGGCGTGCTCAAGGCCCTCGAGGTCATGACCCGCGACAACAGCCTGCGCGAGAAGGTGTGGGCCAACACCAACTACTTCCGCGAGCAGGCGCTGGGCCTCGGGCTCAACCTCGGCGAGTCGACCAGCCAGGTCATGCCGATCATCATCGGCTCCGACCGCCAGGCGCTCTACGAGCTGTGCAGCGAGATGAACGACAAGGGCCTGTTCTTGGCGCCGGTCGACTACCCATCGGTCCCCGAGGACAGCCTGCGCTACCGCGTCGCCGTCACGGCCGCGCACAGCAAAGCGGACCTCGATCGCGCGCTGCAGATCCTCGAGGACGTCATCGTGCCGCACGTCCGCGGCTGACGGCGCTCGTCCCCCTCTTTCTCCTTATCGCCCTTCGCTAGCCTCCGCATCGCTTCCCCTATCGCTCAGACCCCACAAGACCGACCCTCCTATCCCCTCACCGCGTGTGTTCGCCATGACGACCGTCTTCCTTTATCCCGGGCAGAGTTCTCGTTACCCCGGCATGCTCGACAAGCTCGTCGAGCTGCACGGCCCGAACCGACACGTGCTCGAGCGCGCCTCGGCGCGGCTCGACCGTGACCTGGCGGCCCACTACGCGGCGGATCACGGGGACGCGTTCGCGCGCAACGTCGACATCCAGATCGGCGTGTTCCTGGCGAACCACATGATGGGTCAGATCCTCGCGGCCGCCGGGATCTCGGCGGACATCTCGCTCGGGCTCAGCCTCGGCGAATACAACCACTTGGTGGACATCGGCGCGCTCGACTTCGACGACGCGCTGACCCTGGTGAAGGCCCGCGGCGAGGCCTACGACCGCGGCCCGCGGGGCTGGATGGCCTCGATCCAGCCGCTGGGGCTCGAGGAGCTCGAGGAGGTCGTCACGCAGCTCCGCGCCCGCGACCTCGGGCAGCTCGAGATCGTCAACCTCAACTCACCCCGGCAGAACGTCATCGCCGGCGACCAGGCCGCGATCGAGGCGGCCGTGCAGGTGCTCGAGGATGAGCACTACGCCCAGCCCGTGATCATCGAGCGCCGCGTGCCCATGCACGCCTCGATGTTCGCGCCGGTCGGCGCCGAGTTCCGCGTCGCCCTCGAGGCGGCCGCCTGGCGCCCGGTTCGGCGCCCGTACATCCCCAACCGGCTCGCGCAGATCGTCCCCGAGCCCACGCGCGAGCTCTTCATCGAGCAGCTCGCCGCCCACGTCCACTCGCCCGTGCTGTGGCGGCGCTCCGTCGACCTCGTGGCCGAGCGCTACCCCGACGCGGTGTTTGTTGAGGTCGGCGTCAAGCGCGTGCTCACCAATTTGATGCGCCGCAAGTGGATCAAGCGCCCGCGCTACGCCTGCGACTCGCGCGAGGACACCCGGGCCCACCTGCGCGAGGTGATCGCGACGCTCACCTCGCCCGAGTCCACGGCGGCCTAGCAAGAAGTCAGGAGAACGCGGGTGTCACTGTTCAAGAAGGTGATCAAGGCCGGGCGCAGGCGCCCGCTGTTCGTCCCCGACGCCTGCGAGACCGCGCAGACCGTCGCGCTCGGTCGCCCCCAGCTCGAGCGCATGCTCCCGCACCGCGATCCTTTCCTGCTGCTCGACGGCATCGACGCGGTGGATCTCGAGGGCGGCGCGGTCCGGGGCTTTCGCCACGTCAACCCCGACGACCCGGTGTTTCGCGGGCACTTCCCCGGGGATCCGGTGTACCCGGGCGTCTACCAGATCGAGGCCATCGGCCAGCTCGGGATCTGCCTGCAGCACCTGCTCGCCAGCAAGTCCGTCGAGGTCGGCCCCGACCAGACGCCCCGCCGGCTGCGCCTGCTCAAGGTCCATCACGCGCTGTTCCAGGGCGAGGTCCGCCCGGGGCAGGACATTCAGATCATCGCCACCTCGATCGAGGACGGCGACTATGTGGCGACCTGCGCCGGTCAGGTCGTGGTCGGCGACGAGGTCAAGGCCCTGGCCGTATACGAGGTTTTCATGCTCGACGACTGAGCGGCGTACCATCGCAAATCGCCAATCGCCAGACGCGAGAGATCCGAGGAGTACAGATCGTGGTTCACCAGCATAAGCGCATCGTTGTTACGGGGATGGGGATCAACACCCCCATCGGCGATGATCTAGAGACCTTCTACAACAACCTGGTCGCTGGCAAGTCGGCCATCTCCCGCTGGAAGTGGCTGAAGAACGACCTGGTGTACTCGAAGGTCGGCGGCGACCTGTCCGAGTACGACTTCAAGGCCAAGCTCGCCAAGCTCAAGAAGCAGCTGCCCGCGCCCTTCCACAAGAAGCTGCGCCAGCTGTGCAAGAAGGCGCCGTTCTCGACCAAGATCTCGGCGATGTGCGCCGCGGACGCGTGGCTCGACGCCGGCCTGGTCGGCTTCGACCTCGACCCGACGCGCTGCGCCACGCTGGTCGGCGGGCACAACCTCAACGAGAAGTACCTCGTCGACAACTACGAGACCTACCAGGACGAGCCCGACTACATCGACTCGCTGGCCGCGCTGCTGATGCTCGACACCGATCACGCCGGGACCGTCAGCGAGGTCCTGGGCTCGCAGGGCGCCTGCTACACCATGGGTGGCGCCTGCGCGAGCGCGAACGTGGCGCTGCGCAGCGCCATCGACGAGATCCGCCACCACGACCACCAGGTCGCCGTGGTCGTCGGCTCGGTGCTCGACTTCTCGGGCATGGGCGTGCACGCCATGGCGATGATGGGCGCCATCACCATCCACAGCTTCAACGAGACGCCCGAGAAGGCCAGCCGCCCCTACGACAAAGACCGCGAGGGGTTTGTGCCCTCGCACGGCGCCGGCGTGCTCGTGCTGGAGGAGCTCGGGCACGCGCTCGAGCGCGGCGCGCGGATCTACGCCGAGGTCCTGGGCTGCACCTCGACCTCCGACGGCTGCCACCTGCCCTCGCCCTCGACCGAGGGCCAGGCGCGGACCCTCGAGCGGCTGCTGCGACGCAACCGGATCGTCCCGGAGGACATCGACTACGTCAGCGCGCACGCGACCTCGACCCCGCTCGGCGACAAGTCCGAGGTCAACGCGATCAAGAAGGTCTTCGGCGACCACGCCTACAAGCTCAAGATCAACGCGCCCAAGTCGATGCTCGGCCACACCTGCTGGTCGGCGCCCGCGGTCGAGACCGTCGGCGCGCTGATGCAGTTTGAGGGCCGCAAGCTGCACCCGTCGATCAACATCGACAACCGCGACCCGGAGATCGACCTCGACGTCTGCGCCAACGAGGCCGTCGACCACGAGATCCAGCTCATGGTCAAGAACTCCTTCGGCTTCGGCGGGCTCAACTGCTGCTCGCTCTACAAGCGCTGGGACCCCAATTCGGTCTAGCGCAACAACAAGACGCGCGCCCGCGAGCATGTCGGCGCGCGCAGGAGTGAGCTCCAGATGAACGACGAACCCAGAAACTACTTCGTCACCGGCGGCTCGCGTGGCCTCGGCGCGGGCATCGTGCTCGAGGCGATCGCGAACGGTAGCGATGTCGCCTTCTGCTACCGCAGCAACAAGGCGGCCGCCGAGGACGTGGTCAAGCGCGCGCTCGCGCTGCGCCCCGACGCGCGCTGCAAGGCCTACCAGCTCGACGTCAGCGACGCGACGCAGGTCGGCGAGGTCGCCGATCAGGTCATCGAGGACTTCGAGGACATCGGCGTGGTCGTCAACTGCGCTGGGGTCAACCGCGACAACTTGGTGATCTCGATGGCCGACGACGAGTGGGCGCAGGTCATCGCCACCAACCTCAGCGGGCCATTTTACGTGATCCGGGCGTTCCTCTCGAACATGCTCGCCAACCGCTTCGGCCGGATCATCAACGTCTCCTCGATCCAGTTCAACGGCGGCTCGGGCCAGGCCAACTACGCCGCGAGCAAGGCCGGGCTCCACGGCCTGACCAAGACGGTCGCCAAGGAGTACGGGCGCAAGGGCATCACCGCCAACGTCGTGGTCCCGGGCTTCTTCGACACCGACATGACCCGCGAGACCATGCCGCAGGCGGCCAAGGACTACTGGAAGAAGCACTGCCCCATGCCCAAGGGGCGCATGGGCTACATCTCCGAGATCGCCAAGACCGTCGCCTTCCTCGCCTCGCCGGGCGGCGGCTTCATCAACGGCGACGTGATCAACGTGACCGGCGGCCTTAACTGGACGACCTGAACAGGACGACCTGATGACGAACGCCTCTGGCAGCAAGCCCGTCGGCATCGAGCGGATCAACGCCTACCCCTGCGCGCTGTCCCTCGACATGAAGACCCTGGCCGAGGCCCGGGATCATGACCCCTCGCACCCGCTCGACGAGCTGTGGGTGACCACGCGCTCGCTCAACCCGGTCTGGGAGGACCCGGTCACCATGGCGGTCAACGCCGCGCTGCGGACCGTCCGCGAGGAGGACCGCGAGCAGATCGGGCTGATCGTCGTGGGCTCGGAGTCCTCCGTCGACTTCGGCAAGCCGATGTCGACCTACATCCAGCGCTACTGCCAGATCTCGGCGAATTGCCGCAACTTCGAGACCAAGCACGCCTGCTACGGCGGGACCGCGGGCTTGATGATGGCGGCGCACTGGGTCGCCTCGGGCTTCAACCGCGGCAAGAAGGCGCTGGTCGTGACGACCGACCAGAGCCGCACGCATCTCGGCAAGCCGTGGGAGTACGTGCTCGGCGCGGGCGCGGTCGCGATGCTGGTCAGCGAACAGCCCGACGTGCTCGAGCTCGAGCTCGGCCGCTGCGGCTACTGGACCAACGAGATCTTCGACACCTACCGGCCGACCTCGCGCCACGAGGTCGGGCACGCCGACACCAGCCTGTTCGGCTACCTCGACGCGCTCGACGGCGCCTACGACGACTTCCTGCGCAACGTCGGCGAGATCGACTACGACAACGAGTTCAAGAAGCACATCTACCACGTGCCCTTCGGCGGCATGACCTACCGCGCCCACAAGGCGCTGGTGCGCCGCCAGATGCGGCTCAAGGCCCGGCCGATGCGCGAGCACTTCGAGCGCAAGTCCAAGGGCGCGCTGCGCTACAACAGCCTGTTCGGCGGGACCTACACCTCGGCGACCTTCGTCGCCATGATGGGCCTGATCGACAGCTACGACGACCTCGAGCCGGGCGACCGCGTCAGCGTGTTCTCCTACGGCTCGGGCTCCTGCGCCGAGTTCTACAGCACCCGAGTGGGCCCGCGCGCCCGCGAGGTGCTCGCCCAGGCCGATCTCGCGGCCGGGATGGCGGCGCGGCAGCCGGTCAGCGTCGCGGAGTACGAGCAGGTCGAGCAGCTGCGCAGCGAGCTGATCGATCAGCCGTCCTACGAGGTCGACCACTCCGGGCTCGACAACCTCTATGAGCGCGTGTATGCCGGCTCAGGCCGTCTGGTGCTCGACAGCGTCACTGAGTTCCAGCGCAACTACCGTCTCAGCTGATCGTCCTCGGCCTCAGCGCTTCGACGGACGCGCGTACGGCCGCGACTGAGCTCCCCCATGCGTGTGCGCTGCCAACAACTCGAGAGCGTCTGGCGGGTCACGCTCACGGCCTCGCCCGGGCGCGACGCGGTGGCGCTCGACGGACCCGGGTTGACCCACCTCGACGGCGTGATCACGGCCGCGCAGAGCGATGACGACTGCCGCGTGCTGGCGCTCGAGAGCGCGACGCCGGGCTCGTTCTGCGCGGGCATGGACCTGCGCGGGCTGATCGAAGGGAAGGACGAGCCGGGCGCCGCGATGGCGAGCTACGCGAGCTGCCTGCGACGGCTGCGGGCGATGCGGAGCACGGTCGTGCTCGCCATCGTCGACGGCGCGGCCACCGGCGGCGGCGTCGGCCTGGCGGCGGCGGCCGACATCGTGCTCGCCAGCGACCGCGCCAGCTTCTCGCTGCCCGAGCTGACCTGGGGGCTGATGCCGGCCATGGTCATCCCGGTCCTGCGCGAGCGCCTGCCGATCGCCAAGCTCCGCTGGCTCACGCTCTCGGGCGCGCGGCTCGACGCGAGCGAGGCCCAGGTCATCGGCCTCGCGGACCAGGTCGTCGCGAGCGAAGGCGGCGGCCTCGAGAAAGCCGTCCGCAGGCTGCTGCGCGGTCTTTTGCGCAACCGCCCCGAGGCCGTGGCGAGCTTCTCGCAATTCGTCCGCGCGATCGAGTCTCGAGACCTGCGCGGCGGGCTCGCGGCCGGGCAGCAGCAGACAGCGCGTGACGCCCGCGATCCGCAAATATTAGGCGCGCTGCGTCGATTCTGGGATGAAGGAGAGCCGCTGCCGTGGTTTCAGCGCCCGCCGCGGTGGAGCGCCCCAGAGGGAGAGGACGCATGAGTCAGGTGCTCAAGAGCCGGATCGCGGTCACCGTCGAGGACGGCGTCGCCGATCTGCACATGCGCGACCAGGAGGGCAAGAACGCGTTCAGCCGCGCCTTCGTCGAGGACCTGGTCGCCGCGCTCACGAAGGTCGGGCGGGACGAGCGGGCGAAGGTCTGCGTCCTGCGCGGCCTGCCCGACGTGTTCAGCGCCGGCGGCGACCGCAGCTTGCTGCTCGAGCTGGCCGAGGGGCACGTCGCGCCCTACGACCTGCTCTTGACGCGCACGCTGCTCGAGGTCCCGATCCCGACGATCGCGGCAATGGCCGGCGCGGCCGTCGGCGGCGGGCTGATCTTCGGGCTGAGCTGCGATGTCGTGATCCTCGCGCAGGAGAGCCGCTACGGCGTCAACTTCATGGATCTCGGCTTCACGCCCGGCATGGGCACCACGCGGCTCTTGCAGCTCGCGGTCGGCGAGTACGTCGCCGCCGAGATGATGTACGGCTGCCAGTACTTCCGCGGCAAGCACTTCGTGGGGCGCGCGCAGATCAACCACGTCGAGCCGCGCGCGCGCGTGGAGGACAAGGCGCGCAAGGTCGCGTGGCGCATGGCCGACAAGCCGCGCCCGGCGCTCACGCTGCTCAAGCGCAGCCTCTCGCTCAAGCGTCGACAAGCCTTCGAGGAGGCACGGACGGTCGAGTCGATGATGCACGAGGTCTGCTTCGCCGATCCGCAGACGCGCGCGCGCATCCGCGAGAACTACAATTCCACCGCGACCGCGAGCGCGGGCAAGGGCGGCGCGGCCGCAGAGGTCGAGCGCGCCAACCGCCAGGACGCGGCAATCTCAGGAAGTTTGGAGGACCGATGACGGGAAGCATCGTCAAGGACTACAGGGGCAAGGTCGTGCTGATCACCGGCGGCACGAAGGGGATCGGGCTGTCGACCGGCTTGGCCTTCGCGCGCCACGGCGCGCAGGTTTATCTGACGCACCGCTGGGGCTCGGCCGACGAGGGCGAGATCCGGGCGAAGTTCGCGGCGCTGCCAGGCGACGCGCCGGCGCCGATCATCCTCGAGGCCGACGCCTCGCGCGACAAAGAGACCAAGGCGTTGATCCAGCGGATCCGCGGCGAGCACGACGCCATCGAGGTGTTCGTCAGCAACGTCTGCGTGGTCCAGCGCGGGCAGGGCGTCGCGGCCCACAGCAAGCGCGCGCTCACCAAGAGCCTCGACTACAGCGCGTGGCCCTTCGTCGGCTACCTGCAGCAGATCAAGGCCGCGTTCGGGCGCTACCCCAAGTACGCGCTGGCGATGTCCTCGGACGGCCCCGACACCCACTACCCCGGCTACGACTACGTCGCCGTGGCCAAGGCGGTGCTCGAGACCTTCGTGCGCTACATGAGCACCCACATCGCCGACGCCGGCGAGGACTGCTGCGTCAACGCGCTGCGCACCCGGCAGGTCGTGACCGAGAGCTACCGGCAGATCTTCGGCGACGACGTGCGCGACCTGGCGGCGGGCTTCCCCGAGTTCGCGTGCTCCGTCGAGGAGGTGGGGGACGCCGCGCTCGCGCTCTGCAGCGGGCTGTTTGACGCGATGTCCGGGCAGGTCGTGATGCTCGACCGCGGCGCCGCGTTCGCCGACAACGTGGCCACCCTCGGGCCGCGGGTCCCGGCCCTGCTCAACCCCAGCGCCGCCGGGACGGAGGACTAGCCATGCCGATCAACGACTTCACCAACAAGGCCGTCATCATCACGGGCGGGACCAACGGGATCGGTCTGGCGACCGGGCTGGCGTTCGCGCGCCAGGGCGCCCACGTCTACCTGACCCACCGCTGGGGCTCGGCGGACGAGGACCAGATCCGCGCGCAGTTCCGGGACGCCGGCGCGCGCGAGCCCGCGATCCTCGAGGCCGATGTCTCGGTCGATGAGGACACCGAGGCGCTGCTCGAGGCGGTCGGCAAAGAGCACGACGGCGTCGAGGTGTTGATCAGCAACGTGTCCTTCGCCCACGTCAGCCAGGACCCGGCAGACCTGAGCAAGAAGGCGCTCAAGCGCAGCATCAACTACAGCGCGTGGCCGTTCATCGGCTACCTGCAGCAGATCAAGACGCGGTTCTCGCGCTATCCGCGCTACGCGATCGGCATGTCATCCCGCGGCCCGGAGTACTTCCTGCCGGGCTACGACTTCGTGGCGGCGTCCAAGATCGTGATGGAGACGTTCTGTCGCTACCTCACAACCGATCTGCTCGATGAGGATATCCGCATCAACGTGCTCCGCGCGAATCCGGTCGAGACCGCCTCGCTCGAGGCGACGTTTGGCCCCGAGTTCGCCCCGTTCTGCAAAAAATACTACTCAGACCGGTTCTTCGTGGACCCCGAGGAGGTCGCGAAGGCCGCGCTCGGGCTCTGCAGCGGGCTGATGGATGGTGTGAAAGGTCAAGTTCTCCTGCTGGACAGGGGCTGCGGCTTCGCGGACAACGTCGTTCGTCTTTTCACGCACCGCGAGCGCTACGGACTCTCTATCCCGTAGGCGCTGTCGTCAGTGAAGCGGACACTCAGCTGAACCGGCCGCGACCCTGCGGCCCGACGAATCAAACGGAAAATTCATGGTCACGAGAGAAGCAGTTCTGGAGGTCGTTAAGCGCCACCTTGTCGACACCATCGAGGAGCTCGAGGGTGTCGAGATCGACCCCGCCAAGTCGATGAAAGACCTCGGGGCCAACAGCCTCGATATCGTTGAGGTCGTGTCCTGCAGCATGCGTGAGCTGAAGGTCAAGGTGCCGCGCGCCGAGCTGAACACGCTCGAGAACATCAACCAGCTCGTCGACCTGCTCCACAAGGTCGCCGAAGAGAAGGCCGCCGCGAACTAGCGGCTGCTCGCGGGCTGGCGGCTGTGCCGCCTGTCGCTTGACGTGCGCAGGTCGAGAGCGCTATCCCGCGGTCGCGTGGAGCGCGGATGTTCCCTGTTAACCCTCCCGTGCAGGGGCCTTCGCGCCGCCGACTGATTTGAGCACGCAATGGCCGAAGACCTGGAGATCGTCGAAGTCCCGCTCGAGAACCGCCGGCTCGTCGAGCGCTTCATCCGAGTCCCCTGGTTCGTCAACCGCGAGCACGCGCCCAGCGATCACTGGGTCCCGCCGCTCTTGATGGATCGGCGCGACTACCTCAACCCCAAGAAGAACCCGTTCTGGGACCACTCCGACGGCGCGTTCTGGATCGCGCGTCGGGGCGGCAAGGACATCGGGCGCGTCGCGGCGATCCACGACCGCGACTACGTGGAGTTCCACCACGAGAAGACCGGCTACCTCGGGATGTTCGAGTGCGCCAACGACCCCGAGGCCGCGCGCGCGCTGCTCGAGCACGCGCGCGCCTGGCTGAAGGGCATGAAGCTGACCAAGGCGATCGGTCCGCTAGAGCTGTCCACGAATTACATGTCCGGCGCGCTGGTCGAGGGCTTCGACCGCGACCCGGGCATCAACATGCCCTACAACCCGCCGTACTACGACGAGCTGCTGACCGGCTGCGGCTACGAGCCCGCGCTGGTCAAGGCGCGCGATCTGTACCAGTGGGAGATGGACGCGACCAAGCCCGCGCCCGAGCGCATCACCAGGATCGCCGGCAGGATCCGCAAGCGCCGGAAGATCACCATCCGCACGATGGACTTCAAGCGCTGGGACGAAGAGGTCCTGAAGTGCCTCGAGATCTACAACGACGCCTGGGAGAAGAACTGGGGCTTCGTGCCGCTCTCCAAGAAGGAGTTCCTGCACATCGCCAAGGACCTCAAGATGGTCCTGCACCCGAGCCTGGCGATCATGGCCGAGGTCGATGACGAGCCGGTCGCCTTCGTGCTCTCGATCCTCAACGTCAACCCGGCGCTCAAGAAGATCAACGGGCGGCTGCTGCCGACCGGCATCTTCCGGCTGCTGTGGGACCTCAAGGTCCGCAACGTGGTCGACAGCGGCCGCTTGATCCTGCTCGGCATCAAGGCGCCCTACCGCGGCCAGGGGATCGACACGCTGATGTTCGTCGAGACCCTCACCGCCGCCTACAAGCTGGGCTTTAAGACCGGCGAGATCGGCTGGACGCTCGAGGACAACCGCCTCGTCAACCGCGCGATCGAGGCCATGGGCGGCTACAAGGTCGCGACCTACCGCGTCTACGAGATGACTGTG
Organism: Polyangia bacterium; assembly: GCA_030430565.1. GTDB lineage: Bacteria > Myxococcota_A > Polyangia > Nannocystales > Nannocystaceae > JACKDW01. The sequence continues at coordinate 16,543 of JAUIKS010000057.1, read as the reverse complement.
TAACCGACGTAAATCGATCGCAGGCCGCCGAGGAGCGCGTCCTCGGCGCCGAAGGAGAGGGCCCCGTGGAGACAGACAAGAGCCGTGAAGGCGTGCTGGCCGTGATCCTCCAGCACCTCGAGGAGAACATGGATGACGTGCCCGAGGCGCTGACTGCGGAGACCAAGATCGTCGAGGACCTCGCGCTTGATTCGTTGGACAGCTTCGAGATGATCGCGGCGCTCGAGGACCACTACGACATCACGATCGCCTTCGACACCGTCCAGCACGTCAAGACGCTCGGAGACGTCGCCGAGGTCGTCAGCGGGCTCGCGCGCGCCTGAGCCGGGTCCGGATCAGCATCCGGTTTATCGCGGCGCGACAGACAGTATGTAAGGGACAGACGCTCCTATGCTCGACCGTAAACACCCGACGCTCGTCGCCTCCCTCGAGGCCCGCGCTGGCGTCACCAAGTTCGGCTACCACCACCACACCCGCGAGGGCCAGCCGCCCGAGTTCGTCGCCTACGGCGAGCTGCTGATCCGCGCCCGCCGGGTCGCGGCCGCGCTGCAGGAGCGAGGCCTGCGCAAGGGCGACCGCGTTGGTCTCATCCTCCCCGACTCCGCGCAGTTCGTCGACAGCATCTACGGCGCCATGATCGCGGGCGTGATCCCGGTGCCGGTCTACCCGCCGCTCAGCCTCGGTCAGCTCGACGCCTACCTGGACAACACCACCCACATCCTGCGGCGCGCCGGCTGCAAGCTGGTCGTCACCGACGCGCGCGTCCGGCCGATCCTCGGCAAGCTGATGAGCGACGCGCCGGAGCTGCGCGAGATCGTGGTGCAGAGCAAGCTCGTCGGCACGGTCCCCGAGCGCGCGGAGCCGCGCCCGGTCGACGTGCGGCCCGACGACATCGCGTTCCTGCAGTTCACCTCGGGCAGCACCTCACGGCCCAAGGGCGTGATGCTGACGCACAGCAACCTGGCGGCCAACATCCGGGCGATCGGCGGCGACCACGGCCTGCGGCTCAACCACGACTCGAGCGCGGTCAGCTGGCTGCCGCTCTACCACGACATGGGGCTGATCGGCTTCGTGTTCACGCCGATCTACTACCCGACGCGCGGCATCGAGTTCCTCTCGCCGCTGATGTTCCTCAAGCGCCCGAGCGTGTGGCTGCGTCGGATCACCGAGTTTAAGCCGACGATCTCGTTCGCGCCCAACTTCGCGTGGGGCCTCGCGACCAAGCGGATCAAGGACCGCGAGCTCGAGGGCGTCGACCTGTCCTCGCTGATCGTCGCCGGCTGCGGCGCCGAGCCGATCCAGTTCCACACGCTCAACGGCTTCGCCAAGCGCTTCGCCCCCTACGGCTTCAAGCGCACCGCGTTTTTGCCCTGCTACGGCATGGCCGAGCACACCCTGGCGATCACCTTCATCGGCCTCGACGAGGACCTCAAGGCCGAGCGCGTCGACGCCGAGGCGCTCGCCGCCGGCGAGGCGCGCCCGGTCCCGGAGGACGCCGAGGCCGCGGCCGCCGAGGAGCGCGACGGCGCCGACGGCAAGGGCGTGATCCGGGTCGTGAGCTGCGGGACGACCTTCCCCGAGCACGAGCTCAAGATCGCCGAGGCCGACGGCACGCCGCTGCCGGAGCGCCGCGTCGGGCACATCATGCTGCGCGGCCCCTCGATCACGCAGGGCTACTTCGAAGACTCGGAGGCGACGGACAAGGCCTTCGTCGACGGCTGGCTCGAGACCGGCGACCTCGGCTACCTCGCCGACGGCGAGCTCTACGTGTGCGGCCGCAGCAAAGACCTGATCATCGTCAACGGTCGCAACTTCCACCCGCAGGACATCGAGTGGCAGGCCTCGCAGGTCGACGGCGTGCGCACGGGCAACGTCATCGCGTTCAGCCTCGACGACGCCGAGGCCGGGCGCGAGCGCGTGGTGCTGGTGTGTGAGACCAAGCAGCCCGAGGAGGAGCACGCCGCGCTGCGCAAGCAGGTCAAGGGTCGCGTGCTCGAGGCGCTCGCGCTGCGCGTGGACGAGATCGTGATGCTGCCCCCGGGGAGCCTGCCCAAGACCTCGAGCGGCAAGCTGCAGCGCAGCAAGGCCAGCGAGATGTTCCGCAGCGCGACGCTCGGGAAGGGCGGCCAGGGCGGCTCGCTGGGGCTGCTCAAGCAGCTCGCGTCGTCGCGCTGGAACTACATCAAGTCGTCGCTGCGCAAGCGCTCGTAGCGTCGGCGCCCCTGTGACGCGTCGACGCTCGCGGGGCGCGCGCGAGCGCTCATCGTTGCGGGCCGACGATCGGGCCGACGTCCACGACCCACGCCGACGGCATCAGCGCGTCGGGCGGGCGCTCGATCGCGTCTTCGCGCGAGCCCGCGAGCCACACGTGACCTGTCTTTGTAGTCAGGATGTCGAGGCTGTAGAAGTCGCCGCTGAGCTCGACCTGACGAGCGCCCGCGCGGAGCTTGTGGCCGTCTTCGTCGTAGAGGACCCGCGCGACCCGGACCGCGTGGGGCTGATGGTCTTGGACGTAGCTGACGCCGACGGAGCCGGTGGCGCCGAGGTCGAGCCGCGCCTGGTCGCCGTCGCCGAGCACGGCGCGCCAGCGCTGGCTGCCGTCCTCGGCCGCGAGCGCGCGCAGCTCGAGGGCCGCGCCGAAGCGCGCGAGCACGAACACGGCCTGCTCGCTCGCGCGCACGTCCACGGCGACGCCGACATAACCCTCGGTGCGGTCGCGCTGCGCTTGGCTCATCTCGAAGCGGCCGGGGGTCGCCTGGCGCTCGGCGTCGAGGGCTTCAAAAAACTCCTCGGCCCCCGGCGCGTAGAGCTCGCGCGTCCACTTGAGCGCGGCGACGCTGTTGAGCCGTGACACGATCACCGCCTTGTTGCCGCCGCCGAAGTAGGCTCCGGTCGGCACCGCGCCGCGACCTCCCGCGATGATCAGCGAGTCGCCGATCTCGGTCGCCGCCGCGACGCGACCCTTAAACACCGGCGTCGACTGTAGGCGCGTCTCGTCGTCGTTGAGCACGAGCGTCCGCGGGACGCGGTCGAGGCCGGTACCGCACGAGGCGCTCTCGGTCCGCGAGAGCGCGACCGCCGGCTCGCCCCCGGGGAACGCGATCGACGGCGCGCCGCTGTGGATCGAGAGCCACTCGAGCGGGCGCCCGAGGAGCTGCGAGAGCTGCCCGTGTTGCCAGCGGTGGAGCTCGACGGTGACGCCGAAGTCTTTGTGCTGGTAGCTGCCGACGACGAACACCGCGTCGCCCTGGGCGCGCAGGGAGTGGAGCCGGAGCGCGTGGCCGTCGCCCTCGACCCGCGTCAGGACGCTCGCGCTGCGGTCGGCTTCGACGGAGAACAGGCAGCCGGATCGACTCGAGTCACGGCTGGTCGGCGCCGCGATCCCGATGATCGCGCCGTCGCGCTCGTCGAGGTCGAGGATCTCGCCGCAGCCCGGCACGGGCACGACCTCCGAGAACGGCACGGGTCGCTGCTCGGCGGAGGTGCACCCGCTCAGCAGCGCGAGCGCGAGCCCGCCTGCGGTGAGCCGCGCGTGTCGCATGAAGCGAGCGTCGCCCCGGCGCGCCGGCTGCCCCCGAACCTGTCTCAACGGGCTAGTAATTAGAGCGCTGGGGCGCGCGGGGGACGTCTTCGCGCGGCGACCGGGTATCCGTGCTGGCATCGGCGGGACCTCGCTGGTTGTACGCGTGGGCGCCCGCCAGGTTCCATCGCGGCCGCCGCCGCGACGTCAGGGATTCGCGGCGCGGTCGCGCGTGGTAGAACAACGGGCCGTGGACGCGAGCGAGGGCGAGCCGACAGGGCGCGGGGAGCAGGCGTCGCCCGCCGCTTCGGACCAAGCGCCCGCCGAGCAGGGCGCGGGCTGGTGGCCGCACGCGCGCGCGCTGCTGGTCACGCTGCACATCGTCGCGGTCATCGTGCTCGCGCTCCCGAGCCCCGGCGGCGACGGGATGTCGCGCAAGGGCTGGAAGAACCCGACGGTCCAGGCCGAGTTCACGGCCTGGTCGGGGCGGCTGAGCGCGCTCGGCGTCGAGTTGACGGCCGCCGAGCTCGAGGAGCGGCTGTGGGGCTTCGCGCGCCGCTACGTCGCCTGGCACAACGGCGCGAAGCGGCCGTTTAAACCCTACGCGACCTACGCCGGCACGATCCAGTCGTGGCGGATGTTCGTCGCGCCGCACCGCTACCCCGCGCGCCTGCACGTCGACATCCGCGACGCGCCGGGGGCCGCGTGGCGGCCGGTTCAGATCGCGCGCTCGCGGGAGCACGACTGGCGCGGAGGACAGCTCAATCACGACCGCACGCGCGCGATGCTGTTTCGCTACGGCTGGCCGCAGTACCGGCGGCACTACCGATCGTTCGCGCGCTGGCTCGCGGTCCAGGCGGCCCACGACTTCCCCGAGGCGAGCCACGTCCGCGTGCGCTGGTACGGCTTCCGCACGCCGACGCCCGAGGAGGTCCGGCGCGGCGAGATCCCCGAGGGGAAGTACCGCGACACGATCGTCAAGCCGCTCGATCCGTTGCGGACGAAGGAGCCTGGCGAATGAGCCAGCCCGAGCTCGAGGCGGCGCGCCCGCGCTGGCGGCCCGGCGCGCGCTGGGCGTGGTGGGTCGCGCTGCTCTCCCGCCGCGAGACCGGCGAGGCGCTCGCGCTGATGCGGATCCTGACGGGCGTCGCCGTGGTCCTCAACATGGGGACGGCGATCGGCTTCGACATGGTCGACTTCATCTGGATCGACCAAGACCACGGCGGCTATCGACACCTCGGCGGGAACTGGCTGATCAAGGCGCTCGGCGGCCCGGTCCCCGGGGTCGTCTGGCCGCTCGTGATCCTGACGCTGTGCGCCGGCGTGACGCTGACGCTGGGCGTGCTGAGCCGCCCGTCGGCGCTGATCGCCGCCCAGGGGCTGCTCGCGGTCGCGTCGATCAACAGCCACGCCAAGGGCAGCTACGACGGCCTGCTCATCAACTCGCTGTGGATCCTCGTGTTCGCGCAGGCGAGCGCGACGCTCTCGCTGGGGTGTCGCTGGCGCACCGGTCGCTGGACCAGCGACGCCTCCGTCGCGTTCTGGCCGCGGCTCTTGGCGATCACGCAGATCGTCATCGTCTACACCTCGACCGGCCTGCACAAGCTCTCGATGTCGTGGACGCCGGGCGGCGGGTTCACGGCGCTGTACTACATCCTGCAGCAGCCCTCGTGGCACCGCGGCGACATGACCTGGGTGGCCTGGCCGGGGCTCTACCAGCTCACGCAGCTGGGGACCGCGGTCACGTGGGTTTGGGAGATCACGTTCTGGATGGTCGCGGTCACGCTCTACCTGCGCGACGACCCGCAGCGGGCGGGGCGGCTGCGCGCGCTCGTCAACAAGTACGACCTGCGCCTGGTCTACGTGGCGATCGGCGTGACGCTGCACTCGACGGTCGCGCTGCTCATGGTGGTCGGGCCGTTTTGGTGGATCACGCTGGCCTACTACCCGTGCCTGTTTCACCCGCGTGAGCTGCGGGCCTTCGCCGCGTCGCTTCGCCGACGGCTCGTTGCGGGCTAACCAAGCTCGCGCACGGTCACGGGCGCGCCGCGGCCGACGCCGAGACCGTCCGACGCGCGCTGCTCCGCGCGGGCGATCTCGAGGACGCCGAAGGAGTTGATCAGCGCGACGTACTCGCCGGGTTTCACGTCGGCGTAGGTCCGGCAGACGCGGACATCGTGCCCGCCGACGTGGACGATGGGCTTGCGCAGCGGGCGGATGTGGCGGCCGTCGATGTTGGTGTAGAGGTTGCCGAAGCTGTCGATCGTGATGACGACGCCCGAGACCCGCGCGCGCGTGACCGTCGGCTCCTCGACCCACGAGGGCACGATCTCCGGCGTCGCGGGGCCGAGGTCGTCGAGGTCGAGCGTCCCCGAGGCCAGGTCCGCGGCGAGCGGCGCGATGATGTCGCGGCCGTGGAAGGTGACGCTGGGCCGGCTGATCCGGAAGTGCTGCAGGCGCGTGAGGTCGACGCGGTGGACCGGGCTCGTGGGGCTCCCGGTCAGCTCGCCGAGGATCGAGCCGAGCTGTCCGTTGTCCGGGGCGATGAAGGCGTGGCCGTCGCGGACGCCGGCGATGATGTCGCGGCTGGTGCCGACGCCCGGATCGACGACGGCGACGTGCACGCTGCCCCGCGGGAAGTAGCGGTACGCGTGGGACAGCCAGAACGCCGCCTCGGCCGGCCACTGCACGGGGATCTCGTGGGTCAGGTCGATGATCGTGGCGTCGGGGAAGCGCGAGAGGATGACGCCCTTCATGGTCGCGACGAACGGTCCGCGCGGGCCGAGGTCGGTCGTGAGCGTGATGACTCCGGAGGGACGAAACTCTGACTTCGTGGCGTTCATCGGTGCCTCCCGCGCGGCGCGGCTATCGTACTCCATGGCCGGCTCGAGAGCGCGCGCGAGTCGTGAAATAAGCGCGCGCGTCCCCGTGAGGCTCACGGGTCGCGGGAGCGTGGGAGGAGCCGGCGGAGGACGGCGAGCGCGGGCGAACGCCCGCGTCACCGGGCGCGGCGCTCGTCGCCCGGAAGGGAGAGCCGGCGCGTGAAGCAGCGACCGGACGCCCGCGTGTCGTAGATGCTCGAAAGGGCATGGTGTTTGGGCCAACCAGCGCGCGGGTAGCCCGTGGCGAACGCCCGCTAGCCCTGGCTGGGGCCGCACTGACCGTCGACGCAGGCCGGTTCGAACGGGACCTTGGCGCAGCAGCCACACTCACGGACGCCGCAGGCGGTCTGGTACTGCTCGTAGAGGAACGCCCAGGTCGGCGCGTCGTAGGTGCCGTTCACGTAGAGGACGCAGCAGTCCTGGGTCTCGGGCCAGCACGAGGCGTCGACCATCACGCAGTCGCGGTCCTCCACGCAGGGTTGGTTCTTGTTCAAGAAGAAGCTCACCTCGTCGGTGGCGTCGTCACAGGAGACCGCCCCAGTGCCCCCGCTGCTGCCGGGCGTGTCGGTGTCGGCCGTCCCGGACGAGGTCGCGGAGGAGGTCGAGCCGGAGCCGCCCGTCTGGGAGCCGCCGGAGGTCGGGTCCGTGCTCGCGGTCGCGCTGGTCGAGGCGCTCGAGCCCGCGCTCGAACCGTCGCTCTCGCTGTCGCTCGACGTGGAGGTCGACGCGGCGCTCGACTCGGAGCTGGCGCCGCCCTTGTCATCGCCGCTGCAGGCGGCGAGCGTGAGGACGAAGAGACAGGAGAGACAGGAGAGACAGGAGAGAGTGCGAGCGTGATGAGAGAAGTCCATGGCCCACTGTAGCCGGGCCGCGACGCGCTACTCGGGGTCGCGAAAATTCGGCGCTCGCTTCATGAAGTTCGCCTGCACGGCCTCGACTTGATTGGCCTTGCCGAGCAGCTCGACCTGCAGCGCCGTCTCCAGCGCGAGCGCGGCCCGGTCGTCGAGCCCGTATACGCTGTTGTAGAGGCGCTTGGCGTTGCGGATCGCGGTCGGGGATTTGCTGGCGACCTGCCCGGCGAGCTCGAGCGCGGCGGCGACCGGGTCGTCGACGACGTGGGTGACGAGGCCGAGCTTGTGGGCCTCGCGCCCGCTGATCACGCGCCCGGTGAAGGTCAGCTCCTTGGCGACGTCGGGGCGGACGAGCCGGGTGAGCGTGCACGAGATCGACATGTCGGGGATCAGGCCCCACTTGATCTCCATGACCGAGAGCTTGGTGTCGGGCGCGGCGAAGCGGATGTCGGCCGCGAGCGCGATCTGCAGGCCGCCGCCGTAGACGTGGCCGTGGAGCGCGGCGATGACGGGAGCGGGGACCTCGGTCCAGACCCAGGCGATGCGCTGGGCCATGTTGTCGACGCGGCCGTCGGGGCGCTCGAGCAGGCGCTGCATCGTGTCTGGCCCAGAGGCCATAAAGCTGGCGAAGTCGAGGCCGGCGCAGAACGAGGGGCCGGCGCCGGAGAGGACGACGGCGCGGACGTCCTTGCGCGCGCAGAGTGCCTCGCCGGCGGCGATCATCCCCTCGAACATCGCGAGGTCGAGGCCGTTGCGCTTCTCGGGCCGGTTGAGCTGAACGTGGGCGACTTGGCGGTCGGCGTCGAAGGTCGTGAGGACGCGCTCTCGGTCGGACATAGGGCCCGACTGTAGCAGGCGTGAGACCGGCGCCGCGGGCGAATTGACGCGCGCCCGCGTCGGCTACCGCGCCCGCTTCTTCGGGGCGGTTTTTTTCTTGGCGGTTTTTTTCTTGGCGGTTTTTTTCTTGGCGGTTTTTTTCTTGGCGGTTTTTTTCTTGGCGGTTTTTTTCTTGGCGGTTTTCTTCTTGGTCGCCTTTTTCTTGGTCGCCTTTTTCTTGGTCGCCTTTTTCTTGGTCGCCTTCTTCTCGCTGGCGTTCGGCTTCGAGGGGAGCGCCGCGCTCGGCTCGTCGGCTGCGGTCATCAGCGCGTTCGGGCGGACTTGTTCCAAAAGCCCGATCCTCGCGCCACCGGGGGTTTCGAACACGAGGCAGGGGCCGTCGGGGGTCTCGAGGCGCTCCTGCGCGACGCCTCGCAGGGCCGCGCGGGCGCGCGTGAGATCATCGACCTGGTAGATCGGCAGGACGGAGCCCGCCTCGACGTGGTCGGCGAGCAGCACCATCGGGCCTTCGCCCGGCGTGATGAGTCCGGCGACGTCGGCGCCGAAGCGCTGGAATCGCCAGGCCTGCGCGCAGACGAGTCGTCGTGTCCACAGCTCGACGTCGTCGTCGAGCGCGGCGGTGCCGAGGTAGAGGTAGCGGAGCGGGCCGAGCGGCGCCGGTCGAGGCTTGGTCACGCGCCCTCGATACCACAGACCCGTCGCGCCGTTGGCTTCAGGGCGCCGGCGGGCGGAGGACGCAGCGATTGACGGGGCCGGCGGGGTCACAGGTCCCGAGCCACGCGTCGCGCAGTCGCAGCACCTTCGGATCGAGGGTCGCCGCGTCGATCAGCTCAAAGCTGAATTCGCGGTGGGGGTTGAGCGCGGGGACCACGGCGCGCTCGAGCAGCTGACCGTCGCGAAACAGCGAGATGACGAGGCGCTCGCCTGGTCTGTGGTCGGCGACGCGCGCTTCGATCGCGGCCTGGGAGTCGACGCGCCGGCGGTCGATCGCGATGAGCTCGTCGCCGATCATCAGCCCGGCGATGGCGGCGGGCGAGCGCGGCTCGACGTTGTGGACGCGCGTCCCCGAGAGCTGCATCCCGGTCCAGGTGCGGAGGCGCTCGAGGTCGGGTGAGGGCGGCTCGGGCGGGGGCGCCGGGAGCTGTGGGTCCGGCGGGGGCGGCTCCCACGGGGCGCGGTTGATGACGCGGACGCCGATCGCTTCAAGCAGCGGCGGGAGCTGCAGCGGCGTGGTGCCCTCGACGTGACGCCGGAAGAACCAGCGCATGTCCTCACCGGCCTCGGCGGAGGCGGCGGCGATGATGTCGTCGAGATCGATCCCGCGGTCGCGGGCGCCGTGGCTGGCCATGAGCCGGCGGAACACGCCCACGAGCGAGCCCCGGCGCCCGCGCGCACCGGCGCGCAGGCGGAGCTCGAGGTCGAGCGCGACGCCGATGAGATGGCCTTTCTCGTAGTAGCTGACGAGGGTGTTGGCGTCGCGCGCCGAGGACTGGTAGAGGCGCGTCCAGGCGTCGTGGCTGACGAGGCTGATGGGCTCGTGGTCGCGGCCGGGCTTGCGCCGGTAGGAGGTCCACGCGCCCGCGAGCGCGCTCAGGAAGTCCTGCGGCTCGGTCAGCCCGGCGCGCACGAGCGCTTGGTTCTCGACCGTCTCGGTGAAGCCCTCGTGGAACCACAGCAGGCGGCTGTGGACCTCGCGGGTGTAGTCGAAGGGTCCGAGCGCGCGGTCGTGGATCCGCTTGACGTTCCACAGGTGAAAGAATTCGTGCGCGACGAGGTGGGCGAGCCGGGCGTAGCCGCCCTCGCTCGAGAAGCCGTCGCGCTGCACCATCATCATGGCGCTGCGCTCGTGCTCGAGGCCGCCGCCGCCGTGGGGACCTGCCTCGAGGAACATGGTGTAGCGCGCGAAGGGCAGGCCGCCCATGAGCCGCGAGAACGTGACCACGATGTCGCGGGCCTCGGCGGCCGCGCGGTCGAGCTCGAGGTTGGCGCCGGCGACCGCCGAGAGCAGCAGCTCGACGCGTCGGCCGGCGATCGAGAAGTGGCGCGCGTCGGGTCGACCGAGCATGAACGGGGCGTCGACGAGCTCGTCGTAGGAGGCAGCCAGGTAGCGCGGCGTCGGGTCGTCGGGCGTGGGCGTGGGCAGCGGCGCGTAGGCCCTCCAGCCGGGCGGGAGCCGCAGCTCGATCTCCGCGGGACGAGCTTCTTGACCGACGAGGTAGAGGAACAGCGCCGGGCTGCTGAGCAGCGCGTGCTGGGCGTCGACGAAGTTGGTGCGCACGCTGAGCTCATCGGCGAACACCCGGTAGACGACGCGAAAGCCCCGGCGGCGGTTGGTGATCGTCCAGGTCTGCTTGTCGCGCTTGTGGACGGCGAGCGGCCGGCCGTCGAGGGTCTCGGCCCGGAGGCCGTCGACGTGGCGGGCGAAGTCGCGGATCTTGTACGAGCCGGGGATCCACGCGGGCATGGCGATCGAGGTGGCGCGCCGGGTCGCGCGCGTGACGGTCATGGTCACCTCGACGTACTGCGAGGCCGGCTCGGGAAGCGCGACGGTGAAGCGGACGGCTCGTCGGCGCTCGCGCGCGCCGAGCGGCTCGGTCGTCAGCGGCGGCGCGGGGCCGGGCTGGATCGGGATCGGGATCGCTACGGGGGCGCGCTGCGGCGGCTCCGCGCGCGCGTCCGCGCGCAGGAGCAGGCCGACGGCGAGCAGCGCCGGCAGCCAGCGAGACACGTGCGCGACCCGGTGCATCGGGCGGATTGTATCGCCCGCGGTCCGCCGAGAAAGTCCACGCGGTCGCTACCCGTCGACGCGCAGCGAGACGAGCCTGCGCACCGAGAGCCCCGGGCTGCCGGCGACGACCAGGCGCAGCGGCCCGTGCTCGGCGGAGAGCGGCGCTCCGTCGCGCTCGCGCGCGACGACGCAGGCGTCGCCGTTGGCGACCGTCGCGTCGAGCGTCTGGGTGTAGCCGTCGGCGCCGCGGGCGATGACGACCTGCGTGGGGGTGAGCGGCGCGCCGAGGAGGTCACGAACGCGCGCGCCTGTGTAGCGGTGCCCGTCGATCGAGAGCTCGCTCGTGGGCAGCTCATCAAGCGCCGCAGCGCTCCACGGGTGGGCGCCGTCGCCGTCGTGGACGGTGAGGGTCGGCGCGGGCGCGTCGCCGCCGCACGCGAGCGGGGCGAGGAGCAGGAGGCTCGTGAGTGTGGCGGCGAGCGGTCGGAGCATCGCGCGATGATAGGAAGCTCGGTTGTGCCCGCGCAAGCGTGTGTACAGGCAATCAGCGCGCGGCGGGGCGCGCGGCGTCGTAAACATGAATAAAAAGTCATGTTTTCGATCGCGGAGGCGCGCGAGCGCGACGCCGTCCGCTTGATCGCGCCCGTGATCGCGTGTGAAATCACAATATGTGCGCCGCGTCGCGCGAGAGGTCGAGCGACGCGACGCGGCGCGGGGTCCCGTCGCGCCGGGCGTGGTCGCGACGCGGCGCCACGGCGTTCGCGTGTCTCGTCAGCGTCGGCGCGAGCCTGCTCGGCTCGGGCGCGGCCTGGGCGCTCGACCCCACGCGTCAGATCACGCAGTACCCGGCGCGGGCATGGACGACCGCCGAGGGCCTGCCGCAGAGCTCGGTCGACGCGATCGCCCAGGGCGCGGACGGCTTCCTCTGGCTCGGGACCCAGGAGGGGCTGGCGCGTTTCGACGGGCTGGACTTCCGCGTGCTCGACAAGCGCGGCGCGTCGACGTTCTCGACCAACCGCGTGCTCTCGCTGCTCGAGGACGGCGCGCGCCGGCTGTGGATCGGCACCGAGGGCGGCGGGCTGATCATTCGTCAGCCCGACGGCGCGACCTGGCGGCTCGGCGTCGCCGACGGCTTGGCCGCGGAGTACGTCTACGACCTGGTCGAGGGCGCGCCGGGCAGCGTCTGGATCGCGACGCGAGCGGGCCTCAGCGTGTTTCGCGACGGGGCGCTCACGGCTCACCCCGCCCCCGCGCTCGCCGGCGCGTCGGTCCAGCGCTTGCTGTTCGTCGAGGGCACGTTGTGGGTCGGCACGTCGATGCGCGGGCTGTGGAAGATCGCGCGCGACGGGGGCGCTGCGCGGATCGAGATCGACCCCGCGGGTGACGACATCGGCGCGAGCGTGCACGCGCTGGCGCGGGGGCGTGACGGCGCGCTGTGGGTCGGCGTGCGTGACGGCCTGGCGCGCCTGCAGGGCGATCGCTGGACGCTGTACACCGACGCCGACGGCCTGCCCGAGGGGCCGATCTCGTCGGTGCTCGAGGACCGCGACGGCAACCTCTGGGTGGGCAGCTCGAGCCGCGGCCTGGCGCGCCGCGCCCAGGGGGCGCGTCGGTTCACGCGGCTGGCGAGCGGCGTGCTCTCCAACGACTTCATCAAGTCGCTGTTCGAAGATCGCGACGGCAACCTCTGGGTCGGGACCCAAGACGGCGGGCTCAACCAGCTGCGCGACGCGCCGTTCCGCGTGTTCGCGCGGGCGGAGGGCCTGTCGAGCGACATCATCTGGCCGGTGCTCGAGACGCGCGACGGCGCGCTGTGGATCGGCACCAACAACGGCGGGCTCAACCGCCTCGAGCCGGGCAGCGGCGCGGTCACGGTGTTCGGCGAGGAGGACGGGCTGATCAACCCCGGGGTGCAGGCGCTGCACGAGGACGAGCAGGGGCGGCTGTGGATCGGCACGCGCATGGGCCTCGACAGCTGGAGCGACGGGCGCTTCGAACGGCCGGCGGGCGCGGAGACGCTCGAGCATACGTCGATCGCCGCGCTGCACATGGACCGCGAGCGCGCGCTGTGGATCGGCACGCGCGGGGACGGCCTGTACCGCCTGCAGGGCGACGCGCTGGAGCACTACACCCGCGAGGACGGCCTGCCCGACCCGTCGATCTTCTACATCCACGAGGACGAGAGCGGCGGCGTGTGGCTCGGCACCAACGGCGGCGGGCTCGTGCTGGTCGAGGACGGCGAGTTCACGACCTACGACCACGACGACGGGCTCTCGATCGACATCGTCAACGTGATCCACGAGGACCGCGCGGGCGTCATGTGGATCGGGACCTACGGCGGCGGGCTCAACCGCTTCAACCGCGAGGACGGCCGCTTCACGCCGCTGACGACCCGGGACGGGCTGTTCGACGACGCCGTGTTCCAGATCCTCGAGGACGACGCCGGCAACTTCTGGATCTCGTGCAACCGCGGCGTCTACCGCGTGCGCCGGGACGACCTCGAGGCCTTCGCGGCCGGCGAGCTCGCGCGGATCGAGACGGCGGCCTACGGGCGCGTCGACGGCCTGCGCAACACCGAGTGCAACGGCGCGAACATGCCGGCGGGGTGGCGCGGCCGCGACGGCCGTCTGTGGTTCCCGACGATCGAGGGCGTCGCGCAGCTCGACCCGGGCGCGCGCGCCCCCCCGCCCGAGGCGGCGGCGCCGGTGGTCGACGAGCTGCGCGTCGACGGCGTCGCGCGCGACTGGGCGGCGGAGGCCATCCTGGCTCCAGGGACAGGTAACCTGGAGCTGCGCTACACCTCCCCCCAGTTCACGCGCGCCGACGCGCTCGAGTTCCGCTACCGCCTCACGGGCTACGACCGCGACTGGGTGGAGGTCGGCACGCGGCGCGCGGCGTTCTACACCCAGGTGCCGCCCGGGCGGTATCACTTCGAGCTCGAGGCGCGCGCGCGCGGCCCTGGCGGCGCGATCGGGCCGTGGCGCGGGCAGGCGCGCGGCCAGCAGACGACGCTGACGCTGCGCCCCTTCCTGTACCAGACGACATGGTTTCGCGGCCTGGTCGGCCTGCTCGCGCTCATGCTGCTGCCCGGCCTGGTCTACGTGGCGCTGCGCCTGCGCATGCGCAAGCACCGGCTGCGCGCCGAGCAGCTCGAGCGGATGGTCGCCGCGCGCACGAGCGAGCTGCGCGCGGCCGAGGATCGGATCGCCTCGCTCATGGCCGAGGGCGCCGGCGGGGCGGGTGACCTTCGGGACTGGTCGAAGAACGCGGCGCTGGACCTCGCCGCGCGCCTCGGCGTCGACCGGATCGACGTGTGGTCGATCGAGGGGAACGCCGTCAGCCCGCTCTCCGCCGGCGAGGAGGACGATGTGGCCCACGACGACGAGCGACGCGAGACGCTCCGCGAGCGCGCCTGGCCGTCGCTCGAGTCCCTGCGCTCCGGGATCAGCGCGAGCTCCGAGCTGGTCCCGCTTTCGGAGAACGAGAACCTCGTGCCGCTGCTCGGGCTGCGCGGTGACCTGGTGGGCGCGCTGATCATCCACGGGCCGGCGGACGCGATCGGCGCGCTCGAGCGCCGCGTGCTGCAGAGCTTCGCGCGTCAGCTCGGCGGCGCGCTCGAGCTCGATCGGGTGCAGCGCGAGCTGATCGAGGAGCGCGCGGCGAGGCAGCGCAGCCGGCAGGAGCTCATCGACGGCGGCGCGCGGCTGCTGCACCGCTGCCCGAGGTGCGGGCGCTGCTTCCCGCACACGCGGGAGACCTGCCCCGACGACCAGTCCACCCTCGAGCCCCAGGGGCTCTTGCCGCTCTCCGTGAACGACCGCTACGAGCTCGTGCGGCTGCTGGGCGAGGGCGGCATGGGCACCGTCTACGAGGCCCACGACGAGGTGCTCGCGCGGCGCGTCGCGATCAAGCTGATCCGCGCCCACCACTTCGAGAACCGCCCCGAGCTGCGCCAGCGCTTCGCGCACGAGGCCCGCGCGCTCGCCCGCGTGCAGCACCCGGGCGTGATCGAGATCTTTGACTCGGGCGAGCTCCCCGACGGCTCCGCGTACCTCATCATGGAGAAGCTCGACGGCCTCGACCTCGGCGAGGTGCTCAAGCGCTACGGTCGCGCGACGACGCGGCAGGCCGCCGACTTCATCCGCCAGGCCGGCGCCGCGCTCTCGGCGGCCCACCGCGCGGGCGTGGTCCACCGCGACATCAAGCCCGGCAACATCTTCCTCTCCACCCGCGCCACCGAGGCCGGCGGTCGCGCGGTCAAGCTGCTCGACTTCGGCCTCGCCAAGACGGTGCAGGTCGACTCGACGAACCTCACGCAGGCGGGCATCGTGATCGGGACGCCCGCCTATATGTCCCCCGAGCAGATCGCCGGTCGCGAGCTCGACGCGCGCAGCGACCTCTACTCGTTCGCGGCGGTCTGCTACGAGCTGCTCACCGGTCGACGCCTCGTGCGCGCGCGCGAGTTCGCGGCCGTGGTCGTCGAGGTCACCCAGCAGGAGACCATCCCGCTCGCGCTGCTGCGGCCCTCGCTCGCGCCGATCAGCGCGGCCTTCATGCGCGCGCTGGGCAAGCGCGCGGAGGCGCGGCCCGACGACGTCGACGCGTGGACGGCCGGCTTCCTCGAGACCTTGGCCGCGATCGGTGACGAGGAGCGCGGGTGGCCGGCGACGCTCGACGCGCGCGATGAGCTCGAGCGAGAGGGCCTCGGCGAGGCCTCGACCGCGCACGAGCCGCTCGTCGACGCGGGCCGCAGCGAGCCCGTCTCCGACGGCTTCACGACCGTGTTGGATATCGGGAGCGGGAGGGCGGAGGAGGAGTGAGCGCGCGCGCCGGTCGGCTCGGGCGACGGCCGTTCACCCGCGGCGCGCTGCTGTGCCTCGTCGGGGCCTGCGGGGCGCCGCAGCGCGCTACCATGGCGCCCGTGGACGTCGACGCCGCCGCTACAAGTCGTGAGCGCCGCGCGGCGCTCGAGGTCGAGCGCCTGCACGCCTTCTTCACCGGATGGTTTCGCGGTGAGCTGGCCGCGCGCGACGACGTGTTCGCGGGCTTCGCCGACGTCATGGCGCCCGAGTTCGAGATCGTGTCGCCGGGCGGGGCGTCGAGCCTACGCGAGGCCCTGCTCGCGGCGCTGCGGGGCGCGCACGGGGCCTGGCGCGACGACGCCGACGCGACCATCGAGATCCGCGCGCAGCGAGCGACGGCGCTGCCAGGCGCGCCCTACGTGCTCGCGCGCTACGAGGAGTGGCAGCGGCGCGCGGGCGCGTGGCGAGGGCGCCGCAGCACCGCGCTCCTGCGTGAGGCGGAGGGGGCGCCGCACGGCCTCGAGTGGGTGCACGTCCACGAGACCTGGATGTCCTAGCCCAGGTTCGCAACTCACATGACCGTTCGGGCGTGTGCGCCACGCGGGCATCGGGTCGCTGCTTAACGCCAGGGGACCCTCCGGCCTCCGGGCGGCGAGCGCCTGGGCTTGTGAAGCGGACGAGCGAGGTCGCGCTCGCCGTCCTCGGCTCGGCTCCTCCCTGGCTCGCGCGCGACCCTTGAGCTCCGGCGAGACGTCAACATGACCGTTCGGGCATTTGTGCCACGCGGGCATCGGGTCGCTGCTTAACGCCAGGGGACCCTCCGACCTCCGGGCGGCGAGCGCCTGGGCTTGTGAAGCGGACGAGCGAGGTCGCGCTCGCCGTCCTCGGCTCGGCTCCTCCCTGGCTCGCGCGCGACCCTTGAG
>JAUIKS010000021.1 GCA_030430565.1 Polyangia bacterium | reverse complement strand
ACCGGTGGCGGGCGCTACGATGCGGAAGGCCCACAGATGATGGTGCCCGTCGAAGATCTTGTCGGGTGGGAAGAGTGTTGGGCAGGCAGCTATAAAGATGATGGCCCTGAGCTCACCGAGATTCTCGCTCTGTGCTCAAAGGCGAACCTGATGCTTGCGTGTCGCGAGACCGGGATGCCCGAGTTCGTCGTGCTCGCTCATGCACCGCGCGAAGACGTCTTCACCGCTACTTCCGGGAACCAGACACATCTGGCTAACGGAGTTGGGTGGTACCGCAAGCAGGGGTCTTGGGGTTTTGCCAAGTTTGGCGACACCGTCATGTTGGGCCCGTGTGATTTTCAGGACGGTCCTGACCGCATGTGCTTGGGGGTCGCGGACGGAGCGCTTATGCCTGGTGCTAGGTGCGGTGCAGACCAAGAGGCTGCTTTTGGAGACTACGAACGCGTCTTTCTCCACGCGGACTAAGCGCAGCGCCGTCGAGACGGCGCACCGACCGCCGCTCGACGATCGACGCGAGCGAGTCGGGCGCTCGCGTCGAGCTGTACTCGTCGACGGCCCTCGCGCGAGCACAAGCGCGCCCGCACGTGCCCGCGTGCGCCAACCTCGAGGACGTTCGGCTCCCTTCGTCGGCTCGCTCGTGCCGGCGCTGGCGGTCATCCCGCGGCAGCTTCTTCCTCTCGATCCTCACGATGCTCATCGGGGCGGTCGCCAGCTTGGCCTCGGGCTCGCCGAACCCGATTATGGCCCCAAGGCCACGTAGCTCTCCACTGAGCATGCGCCCGGGGACAGGCGCGCATGTCTGCGGTTCACGTCGCGGGTCGCGTTGCGAACTGACTGCTTGGCCATGTCAACGGCGGCCGCTCACGCGAACGCGCACGAACAATTTTTGGGCGCGGATCTTATCATGTCTTTTTAGACATGTTAAATCGAGCGGCTCGACAACGCTCGCCTTTGAGTTCGAACGCGTACACGACTCACGCGTTCTCGTACGGCCCCCTTCCGCGGGGGTGGTTCACATCCTTGCGGGCGTGTTGGATCGTCCGGCTGTGAAGCCGGCGGTTGTGATGGCGCGTCGAGGCTTGGCGCGGCGATGGAGCGGAAGTGATCTCCGAAATTCGGTTCATTTTTCTGGGGTTTTTGGATCGATCGCCTAAAACCGGTCCAGGTCGGCAAATTTTGGCAGCTAGAGGGGTACTGCAACAATGTCGACGACGATGAGTGCACCAACAGCTGCGCGCTCCCGAGCTGCGGCGACGGCATCCTCCAGATGGGCGAGGAGTGCGACGACGGCAACCTCGAGAACACCGACGGCTGCCTCGACACCTGCGTCCCCGCCGTCTGCGGCGACGGCTTCGTGCAAGACGGCGTCGAGGAGTGCGACGACATGGCGATGGACTCCGAGATGTGCGACTTCGACTGCACCGCCGCGCTCTGCGGCGACGGCTACGTCAACATGGTCGCCACCGAGGAGTGCGAGGACGAGAACGACATCGACGACGACGCCTGCTCCAACGCCTGCATCACCGCGACCTGCGAGGACCAGGCCATCAACAACGGCGAGACCGACGTCGACTGCGGCGGCGAGAACTGCGAGCCCTGCGAGCAGGACCAGATGTGCCTCGTCAACGCCGACTGCGTCACGAACTACTGCAACGACAACATGATCTGCGACATCATCCCGGAGATCCGCGTCTCCGCGCTCGAGAGCGCCTACCAGGGCAACTTCGGCGGCATCGACGGCGCGACCACGATGTGCCAGACCGAGGCCGACAACGCCGGCGTCGGCGGCACCTGGGTGCCCTTCCTCTCCGACGACAACAACGACGTCATCGACCTGTTCCAGGGCCCCGCGGCCATGAACGTGCCGGTCAACAACATCAACGGCCAGCAGATGTTCGCCAACTGGATGTCGATCTTCAACAACGGCAACGGGGTCGCCGCGGTCGACGTCTTCGCCTTCAACGGCGTCGAGATCGAGGAGGGCATGGGCAACCCCAACGACTGGTCCGACGCCGACGGCTGGACCGGCACCCTGCAGAGCGGCTTGGCCGATGTCGGCTTGAACTGCAACAACTGGACGAGCAACGCCAACAACGTCCAGGGGCGCAACACCGAGATCGACGCGCGCCAGATGGTCCGCCAGGAGGTCTCGGCCTGTAACCGATTCATCGCCATCATGTGCGTCCAGATCGCGCCGTAGGCGAGTGACGCGACGGGCGCCCCGCGCTGGGGCGCCCTCGTCGTAGGGCGACGCGATCACGTTGTATCGGCACACACGCGCCGGTCATCCCGTCTGACCGCGCGTAGCGAGCGGTTTACAGCGGGGCGCTGGGCGTCGACACTCCGCCCATGCTCACGCTCGCGCGCGCCCGCTCAGCCCCCCTGCTCCTCGTGCTCGCCGTCGCCGGGTGTGGCGGTGATGACGGGCTCGGCACGGCGAGCGAGACCGGCGCCTCCGACGGCGGCGAGACCACGGGCGGCGCCACGGCGACAGACGCGGCCTCGGGCGCGACCCAATCGACGAGCGGCGCGACCGACTCGACGAGCGGCCCGACGAGCTCGACGAGCGGCCCGACTGACTCGACGGACAGCCTGACTGGCGCGACGGACAGCCTGACCGACGCGACGAGCGCAGGCGCCACCGACGGCACCGACGGCACCGACAGCACCGACGGCACCGGCGGCACCGACGACACCGGCGCGACCACGGGCGCGCTCGAGGAGCCGCTCGGCGCCGAGGCGCCGCTGTGGCTGCGCGCGCTCGACGGGCTGAGCTCGCTCGCGCCGCCGCGGCTCGCCCCGCTGCCCGACGGCGACCTCGTCGCGCTGGTCACGGGCGGGCTGTACGCCCACGAGATCGTGCTCGCCGACGACGACCCGGACGAGCTCGTCCTCGCGGCCATGTACACCGCGCCGGCCTTCGCCCGCTTCGACGGTCAGACCGGCGAGCTCGCCGAGGGCCGCATGCTGGCGACGCTGGGCCAGCAGGCGCCCTTCGGCATGTCCGTGCTCCCGCGTCAGCTGACGACGGCGAGCAACGGCGATCTGTTGATCGCGGGGACGTGGACCGGGACCACCGAGTTCTTCCCCGGGACCGCCGACGCCGCGACCCACGTCACCGAGATGAAGCTCGACGGCAACCAGTTCCACCGCGCCGAGGACCCCTTCCTCATCCGCATGACGCCCGCTGGCGACGTCGCGTGGTTCGTCCGCGGGCGCACTCCTCCTGTCTTGACGGACACATGGTTTAATTACGGCAAGGCCGTCGCGCCGCTGCCGGACGGCGGGGTGATCTTCGCCGGCGACTACGACTACTCGGGCTTCATCGCCGCCTCGAACACGGGCGGCGCCAAGACCATGAGCGGCGGCCAGGACTCCTACTTCGCGCGCCTCGACGCCGACGGGGAGCCGAGCTGGATCTACCGCAACACCGCGAAGCTCCCGTTCACGCAGCTGCTCGCGGGCGCCGACGGGGCCGTCTACAGCCAGCTCCCAGCGAACAGCACGGTCTTCGCCGACGCCGACGCGCCGCTCGAGACCGGCGTCGAGGCGGAGCTCGGCACCTCCGTGGTCGGGCGCCTCGACACCGACGGCGGCGTGCTGTGGCGCGCCCGCGTCGCCAAGGAGGGCTCGCCCCCCCTGCGCGGCTTCGAGCAGACCGCGGACGGCGACCTGCTCCTCTACGGCAACGGCGTCGGCGCGCTGCTGCTGCGCGACGGGGACGACGCGGTCACGGAGCTCACGCTGGACGAGGACCAAGCCTGGGTCGCCGGCCTCAGCGCCGAGGGAGAGGCCCTCTGGTTCCACGCGCTCGGGCCGACCGTCAGCGTCTTCGGCCCGAGCCTGGTCGACGACGACGGCGTCTGGCTCGTCGCGCGCGTCTACACGCCCTTCGAGCTCGAGGTCGCGGGCGAGACCATGCCGCTGCCGCCGGCCGACCACGAGTACGAGTTCAACGACGCGGTCACGGTGCTCCTGCAGATCGACGCGAGCGGCGAGCTCGCGCGTGCGCAGCTGCTCGGCAACAACCTCCCGGTCTCCGCGATCGCCTGGAGCACCCCCGAGAAGACCGGCTTCTCGCTGATCGGCGCGTACTGGTGCGACACCTCGGCCCAGCCCGCCGTGCTCGCCGAGGACGGAGCCTCCTTCGAGGCGCTCAAGCACGGCTGCGAGATGGACCCGGACGACCAGCGCGGCTACGTCGCCGCGATCCCGCGGGCGCTCTGACGACGCGCGCGGCCCGTCACAGCGAGCGCAGCGCGAGCGGCGGGTCCGCGAGGTCGCGCGTCTTCGCGAGCAAGGCGTCGAGTTCGAACAGCTCGGGCACCGTGTAGACGCCGGGCTCGATCGCCTGTCGCTCGAGACAGCAGGCCACCACCGCCGCGACGCCCAGCGCCGTGCCCTCGCGCCCGTCCGCGACATCGAGCGTCAGCGTGACGCCTTCGTCCCCGTCCCCGTCGCCCTCACGTGGCCCGGCGGTCGCGGTCAGCTGCACGCGCGACTCGACCCGGCGCAGCAGCACGCCCCGCATCAGGTACAGGCTCCAGCGCGTGAACGCGAGCAGGATCCCGCGCAGCGGCCCCGCGATCGCGAGCAGCCCCGCGATCGCGCGGAAGCTGAAGCGGAACACGCCGGGGTTAAGCGCCATCGCGGTCCGCACCGTCGGCGCGCCGGTCGAGCGGTGGATCAACGCCGCGTCGGGTAAACCGACGAGGCTCGACGCCCGCGAACCGACGCCCGCGTAGGGCAGCTGAAGCGTCGCGCCGACGGCCGGTCCCTCGACGCGCCGGCCGTCCTCAAACTGCAGGGACGGGCGCTGGAGCATGTGCACCATCAGGGCGCAGTTCCCCGGGCCGGCGCCGGAGAGCGGCGAGAGCCGAACCCCCAGCGTCACGACCTCGGGGCGCCGCGCCTGCGCGCACGCCTGGGCCGCGAGCGCGGTGCTCAAGCCCGGGAACACGCCGACCCCGACGATCACGACGCCGGTCGCCCGCCCCGTCGTCTCGAGCGCGAGCAGACGCTCAGCCGTCGCGACGTCAGCGCCCATGTCCAAGAACGTCAGGCCGCGCTCGAGGCAGTAGCGAGCGGCCGCGTCGGGCGGCGCGCCCACGGTGTCGGCGCAGTTGACGATGACGTCGTAGTCACCCATCGCGGCGAAGCTCGCCGGCTCCGCGAGGTCGACTCGACACGCGGCGCGACGGCTCGCGGCCGTGACCTCGAGACCCTCGAGCGCCAGCGCCTGTATCACCTCCAGCACCCGCGCGCCGAAGTGGCCGCGCCCACCGACAACGAGAACCCGTGGCATCGGCTACGAACGATAGCAGCGCGCGCGCGCGAGAGCCCCGTGACGCTGGGTCGCGGTCATCGGCCGGTGTTTCCGCGTTCGCGCGCTCGGGCGCGTGCGGTATACCTGAGCCCTACGCGAGGAACCCGGGTGACACGGCCGCACATCGCAGACTCCATGCTCAGCCTGATCGGCGCGACGCCGCTGGTCCGCATCAACCGCCTCGTCGGGCCTGACGACGCCGAGCTGCTCGTGAAGCTCGAGTCGCTCAACCCGGCCGGCAGCGTCAAGGATCGCATCTGCCTCGCCATGATCGAGGCTGCGGAGCGCGACGGCCGGCTGCGCCCCGGCGACACCATCGTCGAGCCGAGCTCGGGCAACACCGGCATCGGCCTCGCGCTGGTCGCCGCGGTCAAGGGCTACCAGCTCATCATCACGATGCCCGACAACGCCTCGCCCGAGCGCAAGGCGCTGCTCGAGCACTACGGCGCCCGGGTCGTGCTGACGCCCGCGCGCAAGCTGATGAAGGGCGCGATCGACCGCGCCCGAGAGATCGCCACGCGCAACCCTCGCTGCTTCACGCCCCAGCAGTTCCAAAACCCCGCCAACCCGGACATCCACCGGCGCACCACCGCCGCCGAGATCCTCGAGGCGACCGCCGGGCGGCTCGACGCCCTGGTGGTCGGCGTCGGCACGGGCGGCACGATCACGGGGGTCGGTCAGGCGCTCAAGCAGGCCTTGCCCGAAGTTCAGGTCATCGCCGTCGAGCCCGAGGGCGCGCCCGTGCTCACCGGCGGCAAGACCCGCCCGCACGCGCTCCAGGGCATCGGCGCGGGCTTCGTGCCCCCGGTCCTCGACCGCGCCGTGATCGACGAGGTGCTCGTCTGCAGCGACCGCGCCGGCTTCGAAACCGCGCGCGCGCTCGCCCGCAGCGAGGGGATCTCGGGCGGCATGTCCGCGGGCGCGGCGATCTGGGGCGCCCTGCAGATCGCCAAGCGCCTCGGCGCCCAAAAGCGCGTCGTCTCCCTCGTCCCCGACGGCTGGGAGCGCTACCTCAGCGTGACCAGCCCCGATCCCGCGCTCGCGGCCCTGGACTTCATGATCTGATGAACCAGTCACCGCCATCGATCTGGCCCGGGCTCGCGCTGACCCTCGTCATCGCCGCCGTCGCGCGCTGGGTCCACGCGTGGCCGTTCGCGCCCTTCACGATCGACGGGCGACACCCCGTCGACGCGCTGCTGCTCGCCATCGTCGCGGGCGTCGCGGTCCGCAACCTCGCCGGCATGAGCCCGACGCTCGCCCCCGGGATCAAGTACTCGGTCAAGCGGCTGCTGCCCGCCGCGATCGTGCTGCTCGGCGCCAAGCTCGACTTCTACAAGATCCTCGAGATCTCGCGGCAGGGGCTCGTGGTCAGCCTCGTCTGCGTCACCGTCGCGATCGCGCTCACGCTCGCGCTGTGTCGCCGGCTGGGCGTCGGGCAGAAGCTCGCAATCCTCATCAGCGTCGGCACGGCGATCTGCGGCGGCACGGCGATCGTCGTCAGCGCCCCCGCGATCGAGGCCGAGGACCACGACGTCGCGTTCGCGGTCACCACCATCACGCTGTTCGGCCTCGGCGCGATCTTCCTGTTCCCGCTGCTCGGCGCGGCGCTGCAGATGACCGAGCTGAGCTTCGGGGTCTGGGCCGGCGTCTCGATCCAGGCGACGCCGCAGGTCATGGCCGCCGGCTTCGCCTACGGGCCGCTCGCCGGCGAGGTCGCGGTCATCGTCAAGCTCGTGCGCGTGCTGCTGCTCGCGCCCATCGTCGTGATCCTCGGCGCCTGGTACACCCGTCACAAGCGCGCCCGCGGCGAGGTGCACGTCGCCCGCAAGACCCCGCTGCGCGCCCTCGTGCCGCCCTTCATCGTCGGCTTCCTGCTGCTCGCCGTCGCCAACTCGCTCAACCTGCTGCCCGACTTCACGCTGCATCTCAAGCGGAGCCTGTTGTGGTCGGCCGGTGACCACCGCGTCGCGCTCGCGAGCGCGGTCACTACGGTCTCCGGCTTCTTGATCACGATGTCGATGGCGGGCGTCGGGCTGGGGGTCGACGTCTCGACGCTCCGCCGCGTGGGGCTCTCGGCGCTCTACGCCGGGCTGATCGCGGCGGTCATCCTGGCGGCCTTCGGCCTCGCCATGATCCAGATGATCCAGCTCGCGTAGCGCTCACGGTCAGTACCGCCAGCTCTTCAAGTCGGCGCCCGCCGACGCGCCCGCCTCGATCCGCTCGCATCCTCGGCACGTACATCGTGTTGTAGCGCCGCCGCCGACGGTCGCTACCTCGCCCGGCGCGAGCCCGTCGACGTCGACCCCGAAGACCTGCGCGGCGTCGAGCGACGCGCTGACCTGAAAGCGCGGCTCCTGCTCGGAGGCCGCGACGAGGATCACGAGCAGTCGACGGTCGATGGGCTCGCCGCGCGTCGCCGCGGCGAGCGAGACCTCGAGGCGCGCCGCCTGCCGCTGACGCAGGCGCGGGCGCCCTGCTCACCTCCGCGCTCGCTGCAGGCGCGGGACCGGAGCCCGGATCACAAGCGAGCGCGAGGGACACGGCGAGGAGCGAGGGGGCGAGGCGTCACATCGGCGCGACCGTACCCGTAGCGTGCGATTCAGCGCTGAGGGCGTCTTCACGCCCTCGTGATATCTTGAGCCTGGTTAGTTACAGGCAGGACGTCAGCACGATGACATCGACGATCACCAACGCTGCTCACCTCACGATCGGCGCCGAGCACGAAGACGTGGCCGCGCTCAAGCACGCGCTGCAGCGCCAGGGACTGCTCGAGCCTGAGCGCGATCCGGACGACACCCTCGATCCAGAGACCTGGACCGCGCTCTACAGCTTCGCCCAGTCGCGCGCGCTCGAGTGGGACGAGGGGGACTTCGAGGACGAGACCGGCGGCGTTCCGGCGGCGGTCGCCGACGCGCTGCTCAACCCCGACGAGCCGCTACCCTTCGACGACGCCGAGGAGGACGAGGAGCTGATCTTCGACGACTACCCCGACTTCGCGGTGAGCTTCGGCGACGACCAGTGGCCCGACATCTCGACCGTCGAGCTCTTCGACATCAGCGGCGAGCACGAGCTCAAGAAGGGCAAGAAGTGGCCGCGCAAGGCCGAGCAGATCACGACGATCGTGCTCCACCAGACCGGCGTGAAGTTCGGCACCACCAAGCGCAACCGCGAGAAGTACGGCGAGCGCAAGGCGCTGCACATGCGCTTCTACAACGTCGCCTGTCACCTCGCGGCGCTGATGAACGGCGACGTCCTGCTCGTCAACGGCCTGCGGCGCTACGTCTACCACGGCAACTCATCGAACCGCTTCTCGATCGGGATCGAGATCGAGGGGCTGTACGCCGGCGTCGAGGGCGACCCCAAGACGGTGTGGGGCAAGAAAGAGCCCAACGTCATCACCGATCGCCTGATCCTCGCGGCGCGCCGCTCGGTCCAGTACGCGGTCGAGGAGGGGCGCAAGCTCGGCTGCCCGATCGAGTACATCCAGGCGCACCGCAACTACGCGAGCAGCCGGATCAGCGACCCGGGATCGGAGCTGTGGAGCAACGTCGCGATCTGGGCGGTCGCCGAGCTCGGGCTCACGATCGACTACGACGCCGCCAAGAAGGGCGGACGCCCGATCCCGGTCGAGTGGGACCGCTTGGGCAAGGTCGACTACCGCGGCAAGAAGCTCGAGGGCTGAGGGGCGAGTGCCGGCGGCGCGAAGCCGGCGATTCCTCCGCGATCGACGGGGGCTGTGCTAGCGTCCACACGAGCGCGCGCGCGCGCCGATCCCAGCCCCGCCCTCGCCTGAGTCATGATCACGACGCTGCTGACCGCGGCCGCCATCCTGCTGAGCCTCGCGCTGCCGTTCTTCCCCGAGGGGCTGTCGCCGTCGATCGTCGCCTACCTCGGGATGCTCGGCCTCGCCGGCCTCGGCGGCTTTCTGCGCTCGCCCGGGGCGCGCAAGCAGCTGGTGCTCTTGCTCCCGTGGGCGCTCGCGCTCGCGCTCGCGCTCGTCGTCGGCCTCGCCTACGGCAACCCGACCACGCAGCTGCTCGAGGACGCGCTGCCCTACCTGCTGTTCGCGCTCGGGCTCGCGGCCGGCCGCGGCGGCCATCGACCGCGCGCGCTGCTGCTCACCGCGCTGCTGGTGTGCCTCGGCGACGCCGCGATCTCGCTGTACCGCATGCCGACCTACGACCTCTCGCGGGTCCGCTCGACCTACTTCTACTTCCGCATCATCGCCGGCACGCCGCTGGTCGGGCTGTTCATCGTCTCGTTCCTCCCCCGCCTCGACCGCGCGCGCGACCGGCTGCGCGAGCGCGCCCGCTCGCGCGCCACAAACACGCGAACGCGGCGGCTGTACCTCGCCATGACCGTCGTGCTCGCGCTCGCCGTGATCGCCACCGTCAGCCGCGGGATGCTGCTCGGCCTGGCGCTCGGCGTCGGCACGGCGGTGTACCTGCGCAAGCCCTCGCGCGGCCTCTCGCTCGCGGTCGTGGCCGCGCTCGGGCTCCTGCTGTTCACGCCGGCGGTGTGGCAATTCGGCGAGCAGTACCTGCGGCTCGGCTCGATCGGCACGGTCGGCGGGCGTATGCGCGAGATCCTCCACTGCCTCTACGTGTTCTCGACCCGCCCCGCGCTCGGCCTCGGCCTCGGCGCGGAGTTCGTCGTCGACAACCACGTCGTCAGCTACGTCCACAACATGATCGCCTATCACCTGTGGAAGTTCGGCCTGCTCGGCTCGGCGCTGCTGAGCCTGCCGCTGTGGGCGATGACGCAGCAGGCCTTCCGCGCGCCCCACGACCTGCGCGCGGCGATCCTCGGCGGCTCGGTCAGCGTGCTCGCCTACCTCGTCACCTGCGCCTCGTACAAGAGCTACACGCTCGTGCCGCTGCTCGGCGTCGTCGTCGGCGCGAGCCTGGCGCTGCTCGCCGAGCTGCGCGAGGAGCGAGCCCGCGCCGAGGCCCGCCAGGCCCAGACCCCAGCAGGAGTCACCGCGTCATGAGCCCCTCGCCCGCCGAACAAGCTGCTCCCAACGCCAGGATCACCAGCGCCCGCGCGCCGCTCGTGATCATCCTGCTGACGCTCAACGAGGAGCTCAACCTGCCGAAGGCGCTGGCCTCGATCGACGGCCGCGCGCCGGTGATCGTCGTCGACTCCGGCTCCACGGACCGCACCCAGGCGCTCGCGCGGGCGGCCGGCGCGACCGTCCTCGAGCACCCCTTCGAGAACTATTCGAAGCAGCGCAACTTCGCGCTCGCGCGCGCCGCCGACGAGTACCGCTGGGTGTTCTTCCTCGACGCGGACGAAGAGCTGACGCCCGCGCTGTGGCGAGACATCGAGGAGACCATCGCCCGCGACGAGGTCGACGGCGCTTACGTGCGCCTCGACGTGCGCTGGCTCGGGCACCGCCTCGTCCACGGCGAGTACCGCAACGCCCGCGTGCTCCGGCTCATGCGACCCGACCGCGCCCGCTTTCACCGCGCGGTCAACGAGCGCGTCGACGATCGCGAGATGCGGGTCACGACCCTCGCCACGCGGCTCGTGCACCGCGACGCGAAGCCGATGAGCGAGCTGTTCCACAAGCACATCCGCTACGCGCGGCGCGAGGCGCTCGCCTACCTCGACCGTGACGTCGGCAGCACGCTCGAGGGCTTTCACGTCGGGACCAAGGCCGGCCGCATGATCGGGCTGCGCTGGCTCTACAACCAGACGCCGCTGTTCGTGCGCCCGCTCGTCCGCAGCGTCCGCGGCATGGTCTTGCTGGGCGCCTGGCGCGACGGCCTCCCCGGCGTCGTGCACTCGAGCATGAAGGCGTTTTGGTTCCCGCTGCTCATCGACCTGTTCATCTACGAGGAGAAGCTGCGCCGCAGCGGCGCGCTCGCGCGGGAGTTCGCGCCCAGACCCGGGGGCGAGCCGTCGCCGTAGCGGCGATCGCTGGGGCAGGCCGAGGGGACATGTCCGTTCACGGCGCAGCGCGGGCGCGCGAGACCTTCGCGTGGATGGCGGTCCTCTCGATCGTCACGCTGCTGCTCGGCGTCCTGCGCGAGCTCGTGATCGCGCGCGAGCTGCGGGCCAGCGGCGCCGCCGACCTGTTCTTCCGCGGCCTCGTCGTCATCGGCGCGACCCGGGGCTTCGGCCTCGCGCTGCTGCGCGCGCGCTGGATCCCGGTCCCGCGCGTCGTCCCCTCGCGCCAGCTGCTGCGCGCCGAGCTGCCGACGCTCTGGCTCGTGCTCGCGGTCGCTGCGGTCGCGCTCGGCCTCATCGTCGGCCCCCCCGCGCTGCAGACCCCGACCGGCTGGGCGATCGCGCTGTGTGTGCCCGCGGCGCTCTTCGGCGGCGCCGCGCGGGTGCTGGCCGAGCGCGCCGGCTTTGAGAAGCGCGGCTTCGTGTTCGAGTGGGGCGTGCCGCTCGGGACCATCGTCGGCGCGCTGCTGATCCCCGGCGGCGCGCTCGGGCCCGCGGTCGGGCTGCTCGGCGGCCTCACGCTCGGCGGCCTCGTGCTCACGCCGGTGGCCCTTCGGACACATGACTCAGAAGACAGCTCCGACGCGAAGGCGAGCGACGAGCAGCGCGCGCGCGCCGGCTTCACGCGCTGGCTGATGCTCGACACGCTCCTCTACGTCAACCTCGGCCTGCTCGACGCGGCCGCGTCCCCGCACATCTTCGACGAGGGCGGCTTCGCGCTGCTCAACTACGCCTACCTGTTCGTCAACGCCGCGCTGATGGTGCCGACCGCGGCCGCGACCATCGTCGCGCTGCGCTACGCCAGCGCGCACAAGCACGAGCCCGCCCGCGCGCACGTGGTCCTCCGCCGCTGGTCCTTGCTCGGCGGCCTCGGGATGGGCGCGGCCGTCTCCGCGGTCGCGCTGCTGCTGGGGTGGGCGCCGCTCGCCGCGGCGATCGACGACGCCGCCGGCTGGGCGGTCACCGGCAGCGTCCGCGCGCTCGTGCTCTACAGCGCCCCGTTCGCGGCGCTGCGCTTCGCCAACACCGTCGGCCGCCAGCAGCGAGTCGCCCACGCGCCGCGCACCCTAGTCCCCTGGGACCTCAGCGGCCTGCTCGGCCGCGCCGCGCTGCTGATCGGCGGCTCGACCCTGCTCGGCCTCGGCGTCACCGCCTCGCCGCTCGCGCTCGCGGTCGCCGAGCTCGTGCAGCTGCTGGCCTGGAGCCGCGCCCCGCCCGAGCGCGCGCCCGTCTCACGACCTGACCCGAAAGACCTGTTGACATCGCCCGCTGAACCAGGAGGACCACGCTGATGCTCCGCCAGCTCGCGCTCTCGATCTACCCGCGCCTGCCCGCGCCGCTCAAGGACGTCGCCTGCTCGCTCGAGGGCTACCGCCTGCAGCGCGAGCGCTTCGGGCCCGTCTTCGAACGCGCGCTCGTCGACCTGCGCTGGTCGCAGTGGCGCGACGAGGAGCAGCAGCGCGCCCACCAGCTCGCGCGCCTGCGCCAGGTGCTCGCGCGCGCGGCTCGCCACGTGCCCCACTACCGCGAGCGCTTCGCCGCGCTCGGCCTGCGCCCCGACGCGCTCGCCCAGCTGCCCGACCTCGAGACGCTCCGCGAGCTCCCGATCCTGCGCAAGGCCGAGGTCCGTGAGCTCGGCGCGCGGCTGCACGCCGACGACATCCCCAGCGCGCGCTGCGTCGACTTCCGCACCGGCGGCACCACCGGCGCCTCGCTGCCGCTCCGCGTCACCCGCGAGACGATCGCCCGCTACTTCGCGGTCGCCTGGCGCATGCGCGAGCGGTACGGGCTCCAGCGCGGCATGCCCCACGCGACGTTTAACGGCCGCCCGCTGCTCCCGATCAGCCAGACGCGCCCGCCGTTCTGGACGCGCAACTGGGCCGCGCGCCAGACCCTCTTCAGCCAGTTCCACATGCGCGCCGACGCGCTGCCGCGCTACGTCGAGGCCCTGCAGCGCGGGCGCTTCGACTACGTCACCGGCTACCCCTCCGCGCTCTTCGTCATCGCCCGCGCGATCCTCGATCAGCGCGCCCGCCTGCCCTGGCGCTGCCGCGTCGTCCTCACCAGCTCCGAGACGCTCAGCGCGCGCCAGCGCGACACCATCTCGCGGGCCTTCGACGCGCCGGTCGGCGACTTCTACGGCATGGCCGAGATGGTCGTCGCCGCCAGCGAGTGCCTCGAGGGCCGCTACCACTTCGACCACGAGGTCGGCGTCGTCGAGCTCGAGCCGCTCCCCGGTCAACCCGAGCTCGCCCGCCTCTACTGCACCGGGCTGCTCAACGACGCGGCCCCGCTGATCCGCTACGACACCGGCGACATCGTCCGGCGCGTCACGACCCCCTGCGCCTGCGGCCGCGTGGGCCTCTCGGTCGAGCGGATCGACGGGCGGATCGAGGCCTACGTCCGCACCCCTGAAGGCGCGCTCCTCGGGCGTCTCTCGAACAACGCGTTTCAGTACATCGACGGCGTGCTCGAGAGCCAGATCATCCAGACCGCGCTC
Organism: Polyangia bacterium; assembly: GCA_030430565.1. Classification (GTDB taxonomy): domain Bacteria; phylum Myxococcota_A; class Polyangia; order Nannocystales; family Nannocystaceae; genus JACKDW01. The sequence continues at coordinate 195,404 of JAUIKS010000021.1, read as the reverse complement.
GATCACCTGCGCGTCAAGATCGTCACGACCCCGCAGTGGCGACCCGAGAACGCCGACGCGCTGCGCCGCGCGCTGCGCGAGCGCGTCGGCGACGGCATGCGCGTCGAGCTCGAGTTCGTCGACGCGATCCCGCGGACCAAGAGCGGCAAGCTGCGCGCCGTGATCAGCGAGCTCGAGCCGCCGGGGTGACATTCGGCGTGCCCCCACATACGGAGATACGCCCTCACTTGGAGAGATCGATTTCCAACCTCTCGCGTACGCGATTTGTTTATCTTGATTCGCGAGAGCGAGGCGTGACGCATGCCAGCAGGAACGCAGGAACCAGCGCAAGGAACGACTCCGGTCCTCAAGCCGATCGTCGCCGCGGCCGAGGTGCTCAAGGAGATCGTGAGACAGTACCCAGCCGCGCGGCCTCTCTTCGGTCTGCTCGGCATCGTCGCGGTCGTCACGACGACAGGGGTCGTTTTTCTCTACGATTGGCGCGTCGCCTTCGTTGCGATCATGATCTGCGTCGTCTTCGCGGCCATTATCGTCGCGTTCGCGGCGCTGACGAAGCTCGGGCCGCAGGCCCTGCTCCGGCCCGCCCTCGTGATCATGTGGGCCGCGGTCGCGCTGTTCGTCGCGTCGCTCGTCTGTCTCTTTAGCAGCGTGTTCTTTCACGTTCCGCTGGATCTGAGCACCTGGTTAACGGGCAGCGCCGCCTCGCCGCCGATCATCCCGAGCGAGGCCGAAGAGGCGAAACGCGACTATTTGGAGCTGATCGACGCGTTCAACAAGAATGACAAGGAGCGCTACTACGACGGATTCGCGGCGCCTTTGGACTGCTTTTACGACGCGCCGAATATCGACATTCGCGACAAGCGCCCGGAACTCACGGGCGAGCTGTCCGTACGTCCGCAGGATATTGAATTCATTCGGATGGACAGCCCCTCTCGTGTCGTGCTCTGCGATCGCGGTCACTTCGATCGCCTTCAAGGCGTGGGGCGCCGGCTCCACAATAAAGCGATCGTCATGCAGCGCGAGGACGATCGCTGGCGCGTCATCATCGAGACCGTACGGCTGCAGAGCAAGTGCTACGCATCGCCGTGCTGAAGTCCCCTGCGACTAGTCGATCGTCGAGACGCAGTCCGTCAGCGGCCCCGTGATCCCGCTCCAGCCCTTCGGCTTGTCGCCGATCACGTCGGGGCCGACCGCCAGCACATCCGAGAGCATCAGGTCCACCGGGTCGGCCTCGATCAGCTCAGCGTCGAGCGTGAACAGGTACAGCCGCGCGGCGTCGTCCGTGAACAGCGGGCCGCCGAGCGTGTGGATGCCCCACGTCCCCCCAGGGCCCAGTAAGACGCCCGTCCCCGTCGTGTAGTCGAAGTCGTAGACCTCGCCCGAGTCGATCGCGAAGCCGTCCCCGTCGGTGATCTCCCCCTGCTCGTTGATCCCCGGCGCCATGTCGTCGATATCCGCGACCGACGCGTTCTGCAGATCGGTGATCACCTCGTAGTTGAGGTCCCCCTGCAGGTAGTCGCCGGTGAAGCGGATCAGCCGGTTCCCCACCGGATCGCTGCCGTTCGCGCCGGTGTCCATCAGGTACACGCGCCCCTCGCAGTCGGTGTAGAGCGCCTCGATCGCGAGGTTGTCCGGGACCACGCCGATCACGTCCACGGTGATCTCCGAGGCGACGATCGGCGGCTCCGGGACGTGGAAGATCTCGGTGCTGTCCTCGCTCTGAGCCATGCGCGCCCCCAGCAGCGAGCCGTCCTCGAGCATCGTGATGCTGTTGTAGCCGTCGATGAGCGGCGTCATCACCGTGCTCGAGACGATCTCGTCAACAGTCCCGTCGTCCTCGTTGAGCGCGATGTAGATCAGCTTGTCCTCGACCGAGTACCAGAGGTTGGGGGAGTTCCACAGAAACGGCTCGTCTCCGTCGCCGTCGCCGTCTCCGTCTCCGTCGCCATCCCCGTCTCCGTCGCCATCCCCGTCGCCATCCCCGTCGCCGTCTCCGTCGCCGTCTCCGTCGCCGTCGCCGTCGCCGTCTCCGTCTCCATCCCCGTCTCCGTCTCCGTCTCCATCCCCGTCGCCAGCGGTCGTCCCGCTGCTGGAGCTGGAGCCCTCGGTGCCGCTGGGGTCACTCGCCGCGTTCGTCGTCGCGGAGCTCCCCGCGCTCGGGTCGGATCCCTCGCTGCCCGCGCTCGCGTCGGCCTCCGAGGTCGACGCGCCCGTGTCGTCCCCGCACGCCGGCGAGGCGACCGCGGGCGCCGCGAGGCACGTGACGATCAAGGCGAGGCGACGCGGGCGCGAGAGGTTATGTCCAAAAATACAGGTCACGAGCCCACTCTCCGCGACTTTTCAGGCCAGCGCAACGCCGGCGCGCCTCACCCCCGTGAAAAAAACTCCTCGGCGTCGAAATAGCGCGCCCCGATCGCCTCCGCGAAGCGCCGGTCGGAGTCCATGTCGCCCACCATCACCAAGTGCTCCTGCGCCAGCTCGTACTTGCGCGTCAGGTACACGCCCCAGCCCGGCATCGGCTTGCGGCAGAAGCACTGCACCGGGAACGACTTGTGCGGGCAGAACAGCTGCTCCGTCACCGGCAGGTCGAGCAGCTCCTGCGTGCGCGCGAGGCATGCGGCGGCGTCCTCGGCCGTCAGCTTTTTCGAAGCGACGCCGCTTTGGTTGGAGATGAAGAACAGCTGGTAGCCCTCGTCGATCCAGCGCTGCAGGACCTCGCGGCGACCCGGCAGCAGCTCGACGTCATCGGGGCTCCGCGGGTAGATCTCGCCGCTCTTGGTCTTGCGCAGCGTCCCGTCGGCGTCGAGCAAGAGGCCCTTGTTCGTGTAGCCCTCCGGCGCCGGGCGACGCACGAAGTCGACGGACTCGATCGCGCCGAAGCCCTCGTCCGCGCCCGGAGGCTCAAAGCTCTGCGCGTAGCGGGTGAGCGCCAGGGGCGGCGGCAGGTTGGGATCTTGCTTGGCCAGCTCTTTGAGCTCGTCGCCGCCGGGCAGCCGCCCGTAGCGCTCGAGCATGCGCTGCGCGACGTTGATCAGCGCCTCGCGTGGCGGCGTCGTCAGGTGCACGCAGCGGACCGGCACGCCGTGGCGATGCGCTGTCCGGATCACCCCGCGTCGTGACACCCGCGTCGGGTAGGTGTTGTCGAGCACGACGCGCCGCTTCCCCTCCGCCAGCAGCCCGTCGAGCCGCGGCAGCAGGTCCGCCAGCTTCCCGCCCAGCAGGTCGCGGTTGAGGCGCTCGTACCCCGCCTCGACGTAGGCGTCGACCCGCGAGGACTTGCCGGCGCCCTGGATCCCCATGACGATCACCACCTCCGGCGTCTGACCTGGCCCCGCGTTCACCTCGATCGTCGGCAGCGCGCTCGGGTCCACCGCCGGCTCGAGCTCGCGCAGCGCCTCGGGCGTCGGCGCGAAGCTGATCTTCTCGCGCAGCGCCCGATCGGCGTCGTCGAGCCGCAGCGTCAGCGCGCGCAGCGACGAGTCGAGGCTCGCCGTCTTGGTCGCGCCGACCAGCGGCAGCACCGGCCCCGGGAGGTCCAGCAAGGTCGCCAGCGCGGCCTCGTGGGGCGTGACCTTGTGCTTGCTCACCAGCGGCTTCATCGCGCGATTCTTGAGCAGCTTGTCGACCTTCGCGTGACCGCCGAGCGGGCGGTGGGCGAGGAAGGGGATGTGGAGCCGCTCGGCCAGCGCGACCAGCCCGGCCTTGCTCGACGTGCGGTTCATGACGCTGAGTTCGCACTGCAGCGCGCGCACTTCGAAGTGCCGCTGGGCCTGCTCGACCTCGGCGATCGAGACGTTGCACAGCCCGAGGTGCTTGATCTTGCCGGCTCGCTGCAGCTCCGCGAGCGTCGCCAGCGAGTCCTCATACGGCACCGCCGGGTCGTTGACGTGCAGCGAGAACAAAAACAGCTGCTCGACGCCGAGCGCCTTCAGGCTGCCCTCCACCGAGCTGCGCAGGCGCTCGGGTCGCGCGTTGGGTCGCCACTTGCCCTTGGGGCGCGTGAGCCCGGCCTTGGTCATCACGCGGACCTGCTCGCGCGGGCCGCTCCAGCTCACGAGGGCCTTGGCGGCGAGCCGCTCGCCGTAGTGCAGGTCTTTCTCGTCGAGCGCGTAGGTGTCGGCGATGTCGAGCACGCGGATCCCGTGGTCGAGCGCGTGGTGGATCACCTTGATCGCCTCAGCCTCCTCGGGTCGACCCTGGGTCGAGAGCCGGAGCAGGCCCAGCGCCAGGGGGACCTCGAGCTCGCCGAGGACGCCGAAGCGCGGGGTGCCGTGTTCAGGGGTGGGGCGTGCGTGCATCGAAACCAATTCCTCTCGACTCGAGCGTGATCGAAGCGCGCGCGGACGCGCGACATCGCCCGTCATAGAATCGATGCTCGCCCAGGGCAAGGTCAGCGCACGCCGACGCGCGCCGTGTCCACCCGAGACGCGGCTCCTACAGCGACACCCAGCGCGCGCGCGGCAGCTCCTCGGCCGTCAGCTCGTCCGCCGCCCCGCCGAAGCCCTGGATCACCGTGATCGGGATCCCCCGCCCGCTCGCCGCGAGCGCCTCGCGCCGCGACTGCGCGCCGCCGCCCAGCATCACGAGCGCGTCGATCGACTCGACGAAGAGCGGCGACTCATCGCCGAAGCGCTGTCCCACCGGGATTACGTACTGCATCGGCGCGAGGGAGTAGGCGAGCGCCTGCCCGGCCGTGATCCCCATCGCCGTGATCCCGAGCCGCTCGCAGGCCGCGTAGGTCAGGTTCAGCACGCCCGAGTTGGTCGCGCCGCTGACGATCACCAGCGACGCGCCGTGGCGCTCGCGCGCCGCGACGAACTCGCGCTCGAGCAGCCGCCGCGCGTCCTCCTCGCGCGCGGCCGCCGGCCCGCGCCAGCGCCCGGCGAAGCCGACCACGCCGAGCAGGTGCCAGCCCGCCGCCGCCTTGCGCCCGACGAGCTCGCCGGGCGCGAGCAGCTCGGCGTCGGTCTTCTCGCGCCAGCGCGCGCGATCGGGCGCCCGCTCGCGCGCTCGCTTCCTCCGCGTGTCGCGTCTCCCCACCGCGGCAGTAGGCCCGCCCGCGCCCGGCGGGTCAAGCCAAAGCGGTCGCCTTGATCCCGAACAGATCGCGCGCGCGGGCGCGCCCATAACATGGTTTTATGGACATGTTTAACGGGAGAATCTGCTACCGTCGCGCTCTCTCCCCAGGAGGACCGTATGAGGAGCCGTCACCTGTTCGCGCCGCTGCGGCGGCTCGCGCTCGCCGCCCTGTTCACCGCCGCGACGCTCGGCGGCGCCGTCGCCCACGCCGGCGACGTGAAGTTCGGCGTCGACCGGCTCGAGGTCGACGAGTCAGGCGCGCTGACCGAGGCCGGCGCGGCCGCGGCCGTCAACGAGCTGCGCCAGACCGAGGGCGACAACTCCTGGGACCTCAACCTCTGGATCAAGCTCGACAAGAAGCTCGCGCGCACGCCGATCTACGTCGAGTTCCACGAGCTGGTCGACGGCGCGCCGCAGCTGGTCTGGCGCAACGAGGACCAGACCTTCGACGGGGGCACCCACGCCAGCTTGAACATGCTGCTCGAGGGCGTCGGCGGCTTCAAAGCCGACACGAAGTACGAGGTCAGGGTCCTGATCGCGCCGAAGGGTAAAGACAAGCTCGTCGCCAAGGCCGAGCTCACGCTGCTGCCGCCCGAGGAGAGCGCCGAGGAGCCGGAGCCGGAGTCGACCCCGGAGCCCGAGGCCGAGAGCGAGCCCGCCGAGGCCGAGAGCCCCGAGCCCGCCGGCGACGAGGCGCCGCCCGAGGTCGAGCCCGGCGCCAAGAAGGGCTGCGCGATCGACCGCGACGCGGGCGGCGGCGCGCTCCCACTCGCGCTCCTGCTGCTCCTGGGCGTCGGCCGTCGTCGTCGGTAGCCGCAGCGACGGAGCTCGGAGCGCGACCTGTGGTTCGCGAGAACGTCGTCGTGGCGGACCAGGCTCAGGCGACGCAGACGAGGACGCTGCGGATTCCAAAGTTCAGACGAGCGCCTGCGCTTCCGTGGCAGACTCCCATGGTGTCCGGCGAGCGAAATACGCCCGCGCGCCCGCGCGTAGCCAGCCCGATGCTCCGTGTGGTGACCGCTGGTGTGCTCACGCTGTTGCTCGCGTGCGCTCCGCCTCCTGCGTCGACGCAGGCGCCCGAGGACGACGCGCGCGCCGACGCGTCCACGGACGACGCCCCGCCCGCGGACGCGGCGCCGCGCTTCACCGTATCGCCTGACGCGGACGGCTGCCCCGCCGTCGTCGCCGAGGGCTTCCCCGCCATCTCGAGCGACGGCGCGACGGTCGTGGTGCCGCTCGCCAATCACCGCGCACACGGCTCGAGCCCGGGCGGGATCGGGCTACGGTGGATCGAGGTCAACGACGACGCCGCCGCGCGCGTCGACCCGGTCCTCGTCGACCGCGAGGAGCTCGACCCCGAACGCGACTGCACGGCGGCGCTCGCCGACGCCGAGGGTCGCGCGCGCGCGCTCAACGAGCAGCTCGCGCGACGCAGCTGGCGATCGATGGAGCGCCTGCCGCCGGGGCCGCGGGCCGAGGAACCGCCGGAGGAGCGCGAGCACGGGACGCTGCAGCTTCACTCGCTGTTCGGCGACCGCGGCACCGGCGTGGTCGTGCAGCTCATGGTCGAGAGCGCGTTCGAATCTATGGACTGCACGCCGTGCTTCCGCGCGCGGCTCGAGCGATGGGAGGCCGCGCGGCTCTCGGCGATCGAGCCGGACGCGTGCCCGCGTGATCCGGACGAGGCCAAAGACCCCTGCGAGACCCGGGGCGCGCGCGAGAGCGAGGGCGCCTCGCCGTTCTCGCTGCCGTGAACCTCGGGCTGCCCCTACCGCACGTAGCGAGCACACGACTCGGACGCCGCTTCGAACCTCGAGACCTGTCGTGAAAGACCCCTCGCTCAAGGCGTCGGTCAGCGAGCGGCCGCCAGCGCGCGCCTAGAGGCCCGACTCGAGCGCCTCGATCGCGCGCAGCACAGAGCCCGTGCCGCGCTCGATCAGCGCGGTCGCGGCCTGCTTGGCGCGCACGTCGTCGCCGCCCGCGACCGCCTCGGCGATCGCCTGATACGACTCGAGATCCTCGAGCTCCTCGGCGAGCACGCCGGCGAGCTCCTCGCGATTGCCGTCGTAGACCACGCGCAAGCTGTTGAAGGCGAGCTGGTACGCGATGTTGTCGGAGCCGCGGACCAGCACGTCCCAGAAGTCCAGCGCGAGCGTCTGCAGGGCCGGCAGGTCGCCTCGCCGCTGACGCATGCGCGCGACGTTGTCGGCCAGCGCCGCGCTGGCCTCGGCCGCGCCCCGCCGCGCGCACAGCCGGGCGATGTCGGGCGCCATCGCGGCGCGCAGCTCCATCAGGCTGCGGACGACCGCGAGGTCGATCTCCCCACCTGACTTAAACAGCAGCCGCGGCAGCAGCTCGAGGCTGCTCGACTCGCGGTAGTCGAGCACGCGCGTGCCCTCGCCGTGCTGCGTCGCGATCAGGCCCATCTGCGAGAGGCGCTTGAGCGCCTCCCGCACGGCGCCGCGGTTGACCTGCAGCAGCTCGCAGAGCGCCCGCTCGGCCGGCAGCTTGTCGCCTGGCGCCATCTTCCCGTGAACGATCTGATCGAGCAGCTGTTCGAACACGTCGTCCGAGAGCGATCTGCGAGTGACGGGTCGAAACGACATAGGCGCTCAGTCCCGACGGTCTTACCACCTCAGCACAATTGCGCAAGGGTCGCGCGCGGCCCCCGGCGCGTCTGTCTTATCGTTCAGAACGTGCGCGCCCCGTACTCCCGGGGAGACGCGGAGCCGCCCTCGACGCGAGACCGCGAGCGCGCGCGTCATCAGTAGATGAACTCGTCGTCGCCGTGGGTCACGGTCACGACCACGATCGTGTCGCCCTTGACGTCGTCTGGAAGGCCCGCGTAGGCGGTCGCGACGCTCTCGGCGTGCATGTCCGCGTACGCGATCACGTGCAGGATCTGCTTCACCCACTGATCCTCGGGCGCGACGTTCGCGGTGCTCAGCGGGATGTCGCCGAGCTTGTCGGTCAGCAGCGCCTCGGCCTGCGCGACCGTGTAGGGGTCATCCGGCGGGAAGCCGTACGCGCGCGTGACGCTCACGCCGACCTTGAGCCCGTCGAGCTCGACGAGCAGGTCGGTCTTCTTGCCCATCGGATCGTCGTACACGACCTCGCCCTCGGTCTTGAGCAGCGCCGCCATGTCGCAGCGCGCCAAGACCTCGTAGGCGATCACCTCGGAGTGCAGCGAGCTCTGGTTGAGGTTGCCGTCGTCGAAGACCTCCTTACCGCCCGGGGTGAGCAGGTCGTAGTCAAAGCCGAGCACGCCGAAGTCGATCGCGTTCTCGAACAAGAAGGAATCGGGCGAGTTGAGCTCGGCCGCGTCGAGCTCCCCGCACGCGCCGTCGAGCTCGCCGAGCGGCTCGTCGGGGCCGGTCGTCGCGCCGCCGGTCGAGCCCGTCGTCTCGCCGCCGGTGAGGCCCGTGCTCTCGCCCCCCGTCGCGCCCGTGGTCAGCCCCGTCGTGACGTCCGTCGTCGCGCCGCTCGTCAGGCCCGTCGACGCGGTCGTCGCGCCCGCCGAGGTCTCGCCCGAGGATGACCCCGAGGTCATGTCCGAGGTCGTCGCCGCGCCCGTGCTCTGCGGACCGACCGTCGTCGCGCCGCTCGTCGTCGTCGCGCTCGCGTCGGTCGACCCGCCGCCGGCCGTGGTCCCCGCGTCGCTCGTGGCTCCGCTGTCGCCGCTGCAGGCGGGCGCGACGAGGAGCGAGAGCGCGAGCGCGAGGCCGTGAGTGGGGGGACGCGTGAGCGCGGGGCGAGAGCGGCGCATAGCCTGAAGCTATGCGCGGAGCCGAGCCACGAGCAAGCCCGACGATCCCACGATCCCCGCTACCAGCGGGCGTGGTACGCTCATCGGCGCGAGCGTGGGCATCTTCGACTACATCGTGCAGGGCATCGGCTGGCGGGTCGGGCGAGAGATCGCCGAGGACGCGCTTCAGAAGTTTCGCGGCGAGGACGAGGCAGGGCGGACCGAGGAGGCGAAGCCCGAGACCCGCGCCGAGCGACGCGCGCGAGAGCGGCGAGAGGCGGCCGAGCGCCGCGCCGCCGAGCGTGCCGAGCGCGAGCGGCAAGAGGCGGCCGCCCGCGCGGAGCGAGACGCCGCGCGGCGGATCGAGGACGAGCTCGCCGCGATCAAGCGCGAGCTCAACAAGTAGCCGTCGTCACAGCAGCTCGTGGAGCGGCAGCGCGCTGGCCAAGCCGAACAGGCTCAAGCACATCTCCTCCAGGCTCGACTCGCCGATCCCGACCGTGACCGGCTCGCTCAGCCCCTGCTGCGCGAGCGCCTCGACCAGGTTGTGGTTCTCCAGCGTGTTGTCGTAGGTGCAGCGCATGTACAGCTTGTCGCCGCCCTGGATCGTCGGCAGCTGGTCGACGGGCACGTCGTAGTCGTAGAGCCGCTGCCAATTGAAGTCGTAGCGCGGGACGTGCAGCAGGCAGATGTCCTCGCCGTCGCGCTCGATCCAGATCTTCATCTCCACGCCCACGTAGTGCATGTGCGCGCCCTCCGAGAAGATCGGGATCGACGGGATCCCCTCGGGCATCTCGTACACGATGGTCTCGGTGTGACCCGAGACGTTGGGCGGGATTTCGAACACCGGCACGCCGCCCGGGTCATTGGGCCCGGGCAGCAGATCGTCGCCCACCGAGAACGCCGCCCCGATCACGCCGACGTAGCCGGTCAGCGCGGGCTTCTCGGTCGTCCAGCGCATCGCGATCGCGCTCTGGTCGACGTCGTCGCCGGCGCCCGTCGGGTGGTAGTGGTAGGCCATGATCACCTTTGAGCCCGCCGGCATCGGGATCCCGGTGTCGGGCGGCATCTCGGTCGGGACCCCGCCCGGGACCCAGGTGCTCATCTGCTGCACGCCGGGGAGGTTGGCGAAGCCGCCGGGGCAGTCGAACTTGCCCTCGGCGTCGACGACCGCGTCGGAGGCGCCGTCGGGATCGATGTAGGTCAGCACGTGGTGCACGACCGCGTCGTTGTCGGGGATCATCTGCGTCCCCGTCACCCACACGTCCTCGGTGAGGCCGGGGTCGACGACCATGCAGACGAAGTGATCCTCGGTCCCGTCGATCGTGTACGGCGTCGGGTTCTGCAAGGTCGCGGTCGTGTCCTTGAGCTCGAGGCTCGGCGGCTCCGGCAGCGCGGCCGCGTTCGCGGGGTCCCCCTCCGGGGTCCCGACGGCGACCCAGTCCGCGATCAGCCGCCGCTCGTCGTCGCTCAGGCGCATGTCGTCCTTGAACGGCGCGGGCGACTGGCACTCGTCGGTGTCGTGCGCGCCCCAGGGCGGCATCGTCTTCGCCTGGACGACCTCGTCCATCACCGCGCCCCAGGGCGCGGCGCGCTCGTAGGTGTCGAGCGCGAACGGCCCGATCCCGCCGTCGTAGTGACAGCCGACGCAGCTGCGGTAGACGAGCGGCGCGACGTCCTCGTGCCAGCTCGGCCGCAGCGCCTCGCCGACGTCGCTCTCGCCCGCGCTCTCGCCCGCGCTCTCCGCCTCGCCCGAGGGCGCCGCTGTCGCCTCGCCCGTCGAGGCCGTCGTCTCCGTCGGCTCCACGCCGCCGCAGGCGACCAGCGCGAAAGAACATGTGAAGACCGAGATACCGCGCGCGGGCCTAACCATACGCGTGCAGTTCACACAATCCTGCGCGCGCGCGCAACACCAGGCGCGCGTGGGCGCGCGTCGCTCTCACCTATCCCTTAAGACATTATGAAAGCTCTCGCGCAGTCACGAGGCCGCCGCGCGCACCTTGGGCAGCCGCTCGCGGGCACCTGAGCCGCCGCGCGATGACGCGTGCGTGACCTCGCCGCCATCACGAGCGCGCGCGCGGCCCCCGCGCCGCGCAATCGCTGCGCAACAAAGTTAATCACGCGGGCGGTGTCGATCACGACGCCATTGCGCGTCGCTTCTGTGGGACGCTGGACGCTGCCCGCGAACCTGTCGAAAGGGACTCATGCTCGAGATCGTGCAAACCACCCCGTTTCAAGCCTACGCCGCGTGCTCGGCCGCGCTGGTCTTGAATTTGCTCTTCCTCGCTGGCGCAACCGCGGCGAATCGCTCCAAGGCGAAGTACATGCTCAACCCGGAGGACGCGAAGGTGAACCCAGGCGGCTCGCTGGTCTCCGGCGAGGACCCCGCCGCCCGCTTCGTCCGCGCGCACCGCAACGCGCTCGAGAACATCCCGCCCTTCCTCGCGGCCGGCCTGCTGTACGTGCTCGTGAGCCCGCCGTCGACCGTCGCGATCGCGCTGCTCGCCGCCTTCACCTTCTTCCGCTGGACCCACTCGCTGGCCTACCTCAAGGGCGTGCAGCCCTGGCGAACGCTCTCGTTCGCGCTGTCCTCGCTCGCGCTGCTCGCGGTCGCGATCCACACGGTCGTGATCGCCTTCACGGCCTGAGCGGCTCGCGGCCGCGCGGACCGGCCCGGCCCGACCCGCGACGGCGCGCGGTCACATGCAGCAGAACGTCACCGCGCCGAGGCCCTGCGCGCCGCCGCTCGGCGGCACCTCGTCGGCCACGGGCGGGCACGACGTCCCCGGGTTCGGCTGGGCCTCGAGGTGGTACGAGCCGATCTGGCTGCCCACGCTGCAATCCTGGAAGACCGTCGCCTTCGGGATCTCGCACCCCTCGGACGAGAGCTTCAGCGCGGTGTCGCAGTCCCCCTCGACGGGGCCGCACGCGCAGTCCGCCCCATCACACGAGCGCGTGTCGTCGATCGAGCTGTAGCGCGTCTCCTGGCTCGAGTACGCGCCCGGCGGGCACGCGTGCTCGCCCTCTCGGTACACGCACAGCTTGTCGTAGCCGTCCGGGGGCGCCGGCGCGCACACCCCCTCGTCGCACTCGTCGGTGAACACGCCGCCCCCGCACGCGCTCCACCGCGTCGCGAAGGCCGCGTCCTCGAGCGCTGGCGTGATCTCGGGGGCGCAACTGCCGAGGTGCGGCGCCGCGTCGACGGACCAGCCGCCGAGCGAGTCCCCAAACCAAATTTGGCACGCGTCGCTGTCGAGCACGCTGACCTGAACCGGCGCCCCGCCGCAGCCGCCCTCGTAGAAGTACACGCTCGTCGGTCCGCAGCCGTCCGAGGTGAACTCGCAGCTGCAGGCGCACGCGCCCTCCGCCGTCAGCTCGCCGTACAGCGCCCACACCATGTCCGGGAAGCCACCTTGGCAGCCCGGGCTCGAGGCGCCGGCGTCGTTCTCGCGCGCGGCCACGGGCCCGAGCCACCCCTCGGGCGCCTCCTCCACGCAGCTGCCTCCGCACATCCCGGGCGCGGCCGTGGTCGAGCTCGATCCCCCGGTCGTCCCCAGGTCGTCGCTCGTCGCGCCGCTCGCGTCGGAGCTCGCCGGCGCCGTCGCGCTGACGCTCACGTCGCCGCCGCTGGTCCCGCTCTCGCTCGCGTCGGCCTCGCTCGTCCCGCCCTCGCTCGCGCTCGATCCCCCGGCGTCGCTGAAGCAGCCCGCGGCGGCGAGGCCGAGCAACGTGAGGTGCAGCGACCGCGCGGTGAGCCGTTGGACAAAGTCGCTCGTCAGCACACCTTGATCCTACAAGTCTTTTTGGACAGGGATCAACGACGCCGCGCGCGTCGAGCCGCTACCCCGGAGGCGCGGGTTTGCACACCCCGCCGCCCTCGATCTGCGCGTTCGTGCGAAACGTGTTGAGCCACTCCCAGCTGCGCGGCTCGACCTGCGGGATCGTGCCGTCTTCACGCACGTTCGTCACGTGGTAGGTGTGCTGATTCCAGATCCGCCGCGCCTGGATCCAGCGGTCTCGCTTGTCGCGGATCACCTGCACGGTCAGGCCGTCCGCCTCGTTGCCGGTCGTCTCGTTCGAGACGACGATGATCTCGGCCGAGCCGTCGTTGTCGACATCCGCGACCACCGGGTACTCGATCAGCGTGCGGCTCGTGCGAGGCACCTGCAGCAGCGGCTGCCCGCCCCCGCCGTAGATAAACATCCAGAACTCGTCCGCGTACATCGCCTCGGCCACCCCGTCGCCGAGGAAGTCGAAGGCGGTGCCCGCCGCGATCCCCGAGGGGTCCTCGATCTCCGCCGTCCACACCAACGTCGCGTCGCGCTCGTAGACCGAGTAGTGCGAGGACGAGGACAGCGCGAATTCTGACACGCCGTCGCCGTCGAAGTCGTGCACGGTCGCCGGGCGCGCCCACGTCAAGCCGTTGGGCGGATCGCCCGTCGGGCGCAGCTCCTTGTACTTGACCGCGCCGTCGTGCTCGAGCACCGAGATCCCCTCGGAGTTCGTGAGCAGCACCTCGGGCCAAGGGTCGTCGTCGAGGTCCGCGACCTGCGGGTAGCCGCCCGAGAGCTCGGGGCGCGCGTAGTAGAGCGCGCCGTCGTGGTGATACGCGCTCGCGCCGAGCACCACCTCGAGGTCGTCGTCCCCGTCGAGGTCGGCGAGGGTCGTCGCGCTGACGATCGAGATCAGATCATCCCGCTGCCACAGCAGCGCGCCCTGATGATCGAACAAGCTCGCCGCGGCCGCGATCTCGACGTCCCCGTCGTTGTCGACGTCCGCGAGCGCGAGCGCGGCGCCGTGGAAGTCGTTGGTCTTGGGCACGACCGCGCCGGTCCACTTGTGCGCGCCGTCGTGCTCGTAGGCGACCAGGCGCCGCGAGGTGTCCATGTGCACGATCTCGACGAGGCCGTCGCCGTCGATGTCGCCGATCGCCGGGGTCGCGGCGCCGTTGACCTCGTCCTCGATCTTGAAGTGGAGCTCGCCCGTCAGGCCGTCGAGCAGGTAGAGGTGCCCCGGGAGCGGCGGGTTCTGGAACTCGGGCTTGGCGACGATCAGGATGTCTGGCCGATCGCACAGGTCGATCTCGCCGTCCAGGTTATCGTCGGTGAAGTTCGCCACGAGCGGGGTCACGACGCTGTAGGGATCTTCGGCCGAGGTCCACGACCACTGCACGTCGGGCTCGAAGCTGTCCGGCGGCGACTCCTCGTCGCAGCTCCCGCCCGCGTTCATATCGTCGACGACCTTGCAGCTCGGCGGCGGCGGCTCGCCCGTGTCGTCGCCGAAGTCCTGCGCCGCGCCGACGTCGTACTTCGGCTCGAGGCCGCCCGACGAGCCCGACGAGCTCAAGTCGCCGCCGCTCCCGCTCGCGCCGGAGGACGTGCTCGGACCCGGCGCGCTCGCGCCCGTCGAGGGCGCGGCGCCGCTCTCGGAGCCCGACAGGCCGCTCTCGCTGCTCGCGCTCGAGTCGCCGCAGCTCACGGCCGCCGCGAAGAGCAGCCCGCACACAGAGACCCGCGCGACGCCCGTGTTCATGGAGCTCATCCTCGACGTTGACATGGAGATGATTGTACATACCAACACCGCCGGCTCAGAAGTACACGCCCACGAGCGACGGAAGCTAGCGCGCGGCGAGCCAGCGCTCGAGCTCCGCGACGCGCTCGGCCGCGTGCTCAACGCGACGCAGCTCGTCGGCGGCGGCCTCGGCGAGCGCGCGCGCGCGGCTCCGCTCTCGCCCCGCGCCCGACAGCGCCTGCGCGAGCGTGAAGCGGTACTCCGCGAGCCCGGTCGCGCCGTCCTCGAGCGCCAGCGCCAGCGCGCGCTCAGCGTGCGGCACGGCGAGCGCCGGCCGCCCGAGCGCCAGCTCCAGCCGCGCCAGGTGACCGCGCGCGAGCGCCTCGACCGCCGGGTCGTCGCTGCGCTCCCCGAGCGCGAGCACCTGCTCGTAGCGCGCCCGCGCGGCGGCGTGCTCGCCTCGGCTCTCCTCCAGCGCCCCCAGGTTCACTAGCAGCGTCGGGTTCTCGATGAGCTCGCCGCCGCCTCGACTCAGCTCGATCGCCCGCGCGCGCTCGAGGACCTCGGCCGCGCGCGCGGTGTTTTCTGTCTTTATATACAGGTTACCGAGGTTGACCAGCACCAGCGCCACGTTGGCGTGCTCCGGGCCGACGGTCGACTCAAAGCCCTCGAGCGCGCGCTCGTACAGCGCCTCCGCCTCGTCGTAGCGCAGCGTCCGCGTCAGCACGAGGGCCAGGTTGAGCTGCGTCGACGCGACGTGCGGATGCTTGGGCCCGTGCGCGCGCTCGAAGATCGCCATCGCGCGCTCGAGCCTGCGCCGCGCCCGGTCGAGCTCGCCGACGCGCAGGTCGGCGTTCGCCGCGTTCCCGAGCGCCAGCCCGACCTCCGGGTGCTCCGCCCCGAGCGCCCGCTCGCGGATGACCAACACGCGCTCGTAGAGCGCCCGCGCCTCGTCGAAGCGCCGCCGCTGCTTGTGGATGTTGGCGATGCCGGTGAGGCAGAACGCGACGCGCGGGTGCTCTGCGCCGAGGGCCTCCTCGTAGATCGCGCGCACCCGCGTGTACGAGTCCAGCGCGCGCTCGAGGTCGCCGAGCGCGAGGTACGACGCCGCGAGGTTGCTGAGGCTCCGCCCGATCTCTGGATGCCCCGGCCCGAGCGCGCGCTCGCGCAGCTCGACCGAGGTGAGGTAGAGGTCCCGCGCCTCCTCGAAGCTCCCCCTCGAGTACAGGACCGCCGCGCGGTTGTGCTCGAGCTGCGCGCGCCGGAGCGCCCGCTCGCCCTCGTCGAAGTCCGCGCGCAGCTCGAGCTCCGCGAGCCGGGCCCAGGTCAAGCCCTCGTCGTACGCCGCCTTCTTGTAGCCGAGCGTGTACACCAGCGCGCTCGCGGCCAGCTCGGCGACCTCGGACGCGCCCTCCTCGGCGGCCTCGAAGTACGCGTCCTTCAAGCTCGCCACCGCGTCGTCAAACGCCCCGCTCCGCTCCTGCAGGACGCCGACGTGCGCGCGCACGCTGGCGATGAGCGGCCGCCACTCGAGCGACTCGGCGCGCCCCAGCGCGTCCTCGGCGACGACCCGCCCGCGCTCGTACTGACCCGCCAGCGTGAGCGCCTCGGCCTTCGAGAGCTGCGCGCGGATCGACTGAATCGTCTCGACGTGCTCCGTCGGCGGCGCGCCGAAGCGCGCCACCGCGGACTCGTCGAGGCACCGCGCGACGCCCTCGAGATTCGCCGCCGCCGCGACCGCGTTCTGCGCGACCGCCTCGTCGGCGGCGGAGAACTCCTCGACGAGCGCCTCGAGCACCAAGCGACGATCCTCGAGGCACCACCGCGCGCGCGCGTGCACGTCGTCGCTCCAGCGCCGATCGACATGTCGATTGAGACAGACGCGCTCGCGCCCCGCGCCCCACGCCTCGGCGTAGCCGTCGAGCCGCGACAGCACGTTCGCGGCCGAGGTCTCGGCGAAGCTGAGCCCCGTGGCGAGCAGCGCGACGCGGACCCGATCGCGCGCCGACGCGTCCCAGGTCTGCTCGACCTCGTGACGCGCCCGCTCACACGCCGCCGCCGCGCGCCCCCGCTCGACGTGACGCGCCCCGAAGATCCCGATCCCGAGCAGCGCGAGCGCGCCGAGCGTGGCCGCGACGCGGCGGACGCGAGCGCCCCGCTGCCCCGAGCTCAGCGCGTCGAGCAGCGCGTCCATCGACGGGAACCTGCGCGCGGGGTCAGGCGAGAGCCCGCGCTCGCACACCGCCCGTAGCCACCGCGGCGCCCGGCGACCCCGCGGAGGCGCCCGAAGCTCGCCCGCGTGGACCGCGTGCGCCAACGCGGGGACGCTCTCGCCCGCGAACGGGGCGAGGCCGTACAGCAGCTCCCACAGCGAGACGCAGAACGCGAACTGGTCCGCGGCCTCCGTGACGAGCTCGCCACGAAATTGCTCTGGGGACATATAGGCCGGAGTCCCCATGATCGCCCCCGCGTGCGTCACCTCGGCGGTGAGGCGCTGCGCGCCGGTCGTCGTCAGCTCCAGCGGCTCCGCCCGCCCACGCTGGGGCTCGCCGTGCGCCCGCGCGAGCCCGAAGTCCATAACGCGCACGCGCCCGTCGCCGCCGATCATCACGTTGTCGGGCTTAGAAACCGTAAGAACCGCGTAAGAGGCTGACTAAGCTAAGCAATTCGGGAGCGCGTTCCCGCGGTTCCGTCGTGGTTCCAGCGCCACGACGACCTCCCAAGGGCCTCGATCGCGTCGTCGAGGGTGCTGGGTCCTCCGCACGCGCGCTCGTCGAAGTTGGTTGATCGTCCACGCCACGATCACAGCCGGCGTCAACGTGCACAACCATCGCAAACACGAAGACCGACGCAGCACAACCTATCGACCTTCGCTCTCGTCCCGTCTTAGGTATGGAGACTCCTTGCGTAGCGCCAGTATCAGTCGAGGCACAGCCGTGACACGATCGCGAACACCTTGTGGTTTCACAGTAGAGATCGACACCGCAGCGCAGCGCAGCGCAGCGGAGCCGAAGTCGGGCGACCGGTGGAGTCGGCCTTGTGAAGCGCTCACGTCCGCACGTCACGGGGGATTTGCGTGAGCTTTACACTCTGAGCGATTATGATTTTTATTTTTCTATACGATTCATGTTGACCAGTGTCATCACTCCCCACAGTACTCCGCCGCGTCCTGGTGTTCTCCGGCTTGACCGCCGCCGGGGTCATCGTGTTCGCGTGGCTACATCGCACCGACGACAATACAAAACGTCGACCCCCACGCCAGTCCGGTCAGCCCGTCCGTGTGCTCGAGGTCGCCGAGTACGCCGCGGTCCCGCGGGCAGTGGGCTACGGAGTCGTTGAGGCGCAGCGGAACTGGCAGGGGCTGGCTGAGGTCGGCGGAAAAATCGTCGAGGCAAACGAACGCCTCGAAGTCGGTCGGCTGATCCGTGAGGGCACGATACTCTACACGATCGACCCGGGCAGCTACGAGCTGGAGAAGACGAAGACCGAGGCGACGGTCAAGGCGGTGCGGGCCCAGATCGGCGAGTTGAAGGCAAAGGAGAAGAGCGCACGCGCCAACCTCAAGGTCGAACAAAAAGTGCTCGCGCTCGCGCGCAAGGACCTCGAGCGTCTACAGTCGCTCTACAACCAGAACACGGTCCCGCTTGTCGAGGTTGAGGCAGCCGAGCGTGAGGTCCTGAACGCCGAACGCTCGGTCCAAGGCTACAAGAACACGCTTCAAGAGCTGCCCGCGAGTCGCAAGGTGCTGGAGGCCAACCTTCAGCAGCAAAAGGCGGGGGTCAAGGGTGCCGCACTCGATCTCGCGCGCACCGAAATCGTCGCGCCCTTTACCATGCGACTCCGTGAGGTCAACGCGATCGAGGGACAGGCCGTGAGCGCAGGTCAGGTCCTGGTGACGGGCGACGCCGTCGATGTCATGGAGGTCCCTGCGCAGTTTCCCATCGCCAGTATCACGCCGTTGCGAAGCCAGCGTGGGCGCGGCCGTCGACGGGCGGAAGCGGGTGATGCGACCGAGTTGACGCCGGGTGACGATCGGCACGAGCCAGGGGAAGGCGAAGTTCGGGGCGACGAGGTCGTGCCCGCGCCCGCGAGCGCAGACGACAGCACCGAACGTGGTGACGTCACCGGTGATACGAGTCAGCGGCGACGTGGGCGCTGGCGCTCGATCACAGCGAAGGTGCACCTCAAGAGCCAGGGCATGGACGTGAGCTGGCCCGCCGAGTTCAGACGCTTTGAGGGGATCGACAGCACGACACACACGATGGGCGTCGTCGTCCAGATCGACCAACCCTGGCGCCGGGCGGGTCGTGGTGTCGTGGGCGGTACAGCTGGCGATGTAGTCGATGCACAGGGCCGCGGCGAAGCTCGCGGTGTAGATGGCGATGTAGCGCGTACAGAAGAGCGCGCAGAGGATCGAGTTCGCGGGCAGCCGCGCCTGTCCCCCGGGATGCACGTTGAGGTCGAACTGTGGGGCGCGCCTCAAGCTGGCTGTAAGGCCATCCCACGTGAGGCCCTGCACAACGGCGTGGTCCATCTCGCCGACGATGGGAATCGTCTCGAGCTGCGTGCGGTTGAGGTCGCGTTTACGCAGGAGGACTACGTGTGCGTGACAAGCGGGCTCGCTCCAGGTGACCGAGTCATTCTCACCGATGTCGTGCCAGCAGTGACGGGAATGCTCCTGGCCCCCCGCCTGGATGACAGCGCCGCCGAGCGCCTCACCACGGCCACACGGGGGGGGCAGGCGGAGTCGTGATCGCCTACTTCGCGCGCCACCCCACGGCTGCCAACCTGGTGATGTTGGTGTTTCTGTTGCTCGGGGCGCTCTCGCTCCCCGAGCTGCAGCGGGAGACCTTTCCGGAATTTGAGTCCGACCGGATCCGTGTCAGCGCGAGCTACCCTGGCGCTGACGCTGAGGTCATCGACGAGACGATCGTCGCGCGCCTCGAAGGGGCGATGAGCGGGGTAGAGGGGATCGATTCCGTGAGTTCGCGATCTCGCGAAGGCTCGGCCTCGATCACCATCGACGTCGCTGGCGGTCACGACGTCGAGCATGTCTTGAACGACATCAAAGCCGCAGTCGAGGCGGTGGGTGATCTTCCCGAGGGGATGGAGGACGCGCCTTCGGTCGCGATCCGGTCGCGCACCGCCTCGGTCGCGTCGGTCGCCGTGACCGGGCCGATGTCAGGGCAAGACCTCAAGCGCTACTGCGAGCGAGTCCGCCGCGAGTTGCTCGCCGAGCCCGAGATCTCGCTCGTCTCTCTGGCCGGCTTCTCGACCCACCAAATCAAGATTCAGCTCGATCCGGCGGCCATGTCCCGCTTCGGCGTCGGCGTGAACGAAGTCTCCGAGACGATCCGCGCGCAGAGCCTGGATACGCCGCTGGGCGCCCTGCAGAGCCTGGAGGGCGAGTTGCTCGTGCGCTACTCGGACAAGCGCGCGACGCCCGAGTTACTGGCGAAGCTAGTTATTAAGACTGGTGATTCAGGTGGCGAGGTGCGTCTCGACTCGATCGCCGATATCGAGGACACGTTCGCGGTCGAGTCCGACCAGACCTTCTTCAACGGACAGCGGGCGGGAACGCTGGTCGTCAGCAAGACGAGTTCTCAGGACAGCTTGGAGGTACTCGCGGCGATCGAGCGCGTGCTGGCGCGTGAGAGCGAGAAGAAACCCGAGGGCGTCACGCTGACGATCGTCAACGACGTGACCTCAAACATCTCCGATCGACTCGAGCTGCTGGTCACCAACGGGCTACAGGGTCTCATACTCGTATTCTTGACCCTGTGGCTGTTCTTTAACCTGCGGCTTGCATTCTGGGTCACCGCCGGGCTCCCGGTCTCGTTCCTCGGGGCCATCTGCGTCATGCACTACACGGGCCAGACCCTGAATATGATGACGATGATGGGACTTCTGGTCGCGCTCGGGTTGCTGATGGACGACGCGATCGTTCTTGCAGAGAACGTAGCCGCGCACCGCCAGCGCGGTAAAGCGCCGCTCCAGGCGGCGATCGATGGCGTAACCGAGGTTGCTGGCGGGGTGTTTTCCTCGTTCGTGACCACGATCTGCGTGTTCATACCCTTGACCGCGATCGAGGGGCGGATTGGACGGACCTTGCAGGTGATCCCGGCGGTCCTGGTGGCGGTGCTCGCCGTCAGCTTGATCGAGGCGTTCTTCGTGCTGCCGAATCACCTCGGGCATATCCCGCCCGGGGCCAACGAGGGCCGCCTACGCGCACGCTTCGACGCCGGGTTCGCACGGCTGCGGGAGCAGGGGCTCGGGCGGATCGTGGACGTCGCGGTCCGCTTCCGCTACGCGACGCTCGGGCTTACGGCGGCGGCGCTCATCATCGCCTCGGGCCTCATCACGAGCGGAGTGCTGCGCTATCAAGCTTTCCCCGACACAGAGGGCGACGTCGTAGAGTACAAGCTGGCTCTTTCGCCAGGCACATCGCTCGAGCAGACGAAGCATGAGGTCGAGCGCGTCGTACAGGCTGCTGAGCGGGTCAGCCTGGAGCTCTCACCTGAACAGCCCGGAGGGCAGGAACTGGTGAAGCACACGACCGTGCGCTTCAACTACAACCGCGATGTCGAAGAGACGGGTCCGCACCTCGCAACCGTGTCGGTCGACCTGCTCAGTGTCGAGGTCCGAACGACAACCCTCGCCGAATTCTCCCGTGCCTGGCGCGAGGCGATCGGGCCGGTGAAGGCGTCGGCGGTCACCAAGCTCAGCGCGGGTGGGCGTCGGGGCCCGGGCGGTAACCCCATCGAGGTTCGACTCCAGGGCGATGACCTCGAGCGACTCGACGAAGCCGCGACCGCCGTTCGGCAGTGGTTTGACTCAATCGAGGGGACCGCCGATCTCGCCCAAGACCTGCAGCCAGGCGCCCCACAAATTCGCGTTCACATGCGCCCCGGCGCCGGCTCAACCGGACTGAGCGGCGCGACACTTTCGCAGCACATCAAGTCCGCGCTGTCGGGTGTACGCGTCGAGAGCATGTTCGTCGATGGCGAGGAGTTCGAGGTCTTCGTCGAGCTCGAGCGATCCGGCCGCGACACGCTAGCAGACCTCGAGCAGCTCATGATCCCGGTGACCGGGGCCGATGGCGTGGTGACCGTGGCTCCGCTCGCGGCGCTCGCGGATGTCGAGCTCACGCGCTCGTTCGCTACCGTGAACCGGATCGCGGGAGCCCGCACCGTAACGGTCACGGGCAACATCGATCGCGAAGTCGTCAACCTCGCCGCGACCATTCAGCGCTTCGTCGAAGAGCGTGTACCGACGCTCGAGCAAGAGTTTCCTGAGCTCCGTGTAGCGATCGGCGGCGAGCTTGAGCAGTCCGAGGCGACCGTCGGCTCGATGGAGCGCGGGCTGATCATCGGCCTGTTCGCCATATTCGTGTTACTCGCGGTGCAATTTCGCAACTACGTCGAGCCCGTGATCGTGATGTTGGCGATCCCCTTCGCGTTCACTGGCGTGATCTATGGAAGCGTGCTCATCGGTACGCCACTGAGCACCCAGGCGATCCTAGGGTTCGTGTCCCTAGCCGGCGTTGTCGTCAACGACTCGATCCTCCTGATGATGTTTATCCGCGGTGCGCGCGCTCGCGGCGAGGCGCCGATCACCGCGGCACGAAGCGCGAGTCGCGAGCGCTTTCGCGCGGTGCTCCTGACCTCGGTAACGACGATTGCCGGGCTCATCCCGCTAGTGTTCGAGACCAGCCGGCAGGCGCAGAGCCTGATCCCCGTAGCGACCAGCATCGTGTTCGGAATCACCGCGTCGACCGTTCTCGTGCTCGTCGTGCTCCCGGCTGCCTACGCGGTGCTCGGTGACCTCGGACTCGCGCATGCACCCGACGTGCATGAGCCGCCGAACTCGGGAGGCGACGCTGACACAATCGGGTCCCATGCTGAGGGCTACGATCATGAGCAGGTTCATGACGAGACCGCGCTCGGCGAACAACGCGATTAGCGAGCGCCGAGACGTCAAAGCTGTCTCGAACGACAGCACGACGCTCCATGTCGATGACCATCGCATCGGCCCTTTCCCGTCGCGGTCACCGACTCCATGTCGCTCCTCTCCGCGACCCAGGCCGTCACCTCTCCGCGCGCTGGTCCATCACGCTTTTTCGCGTCGCCCGCCTCGCCGCTACCTACCCGCGCTGGCGTTGTGGGCAGCGCCGAGATCGCAACGCGCCGCGATACGTTCCGCCGCGGTTCCAGATCGAGCGCAGAATCCCGCGTACTCGCGCTCGCTACGGCGAGACAGGAAAAGCCCCGCCCCCTCCAGAAGCCGACGAAACCGGGTGCTGCGGGGTGTTGGAGGGTTTTCGGGGCGTCGCCTGTGCAGTCGGGCTTAAAGTCGCGGTGCAGCAACCCCGAGGCGTGCGCCGCCGCCAGCCCTCGGCCCGCGCCTGTCATCACCGCGAGCACCTCTCGCCATGATCGACGGGAGCGCTTCGCCCACTCGCTCAGCGTCTGCCCCTCGACGAACTCCATCGCGATCCACACGCGCTCGTCGATGGCGCCCACGTCATGGATCCCGACGACGTTCTGGTGGCTGAGCTTCGCGAGCGCCTGGGCCTCGCGGAGCAGCCGCTGCCCGCCCACGCTCTCGGTCCCGCTCCTCCGGCTCGAGAGCACGAGCTTGAGCGCGATCTTGCGGTCGAGCTCCGGGTCATAGGCCGCGTAGACGACGCCCATCCCGCCCGCGCCGAGCTCATGCAGCACGACGTAGCGATCGACGGCCGCGCCGCGCTGCAGTCGCGCGGTGTCCCGGCCGGCCGGCGCCCCGCGCCCCGCGATCGTGTCCGCGATCGTCTTCTCGACGCCGGAGGCACTCGCCGCGGCGCGCGGGCGACCAGCGGTCGTACACGCCGCGCCGGACCGCGACGAGGAGCTCGTGGACGCGAGCGTCGCGGCCAACGCTGACGGCGGGCGCTCCTCGTGCGGTGTGGTTGCCACGACGCTCCCATCGTACGAACGTGGGCGAGGCTCGTCGACGCGCGGACGAGCGCGTCCACACGCGCGCGCCTGACCGCCAAATCATGCCCCTTGGAGCACGTTCATTAAACCTATGTAGGTCGCGATGAGGCGGTCGCCTCGACCTCGCGACCTCGTTATCGACATGTCCCATGGTACAAGTCTCACTGTGCCGCGACCTCGCCGAACACACCTCCTCGCGCCCGCGCTCGCCACCGCAGCGCTCTCGCTCATCGCCTGCGGCGACAGCTCGGCTGAGAGCGAGACCCAGGGCGGCTCGAGCGCCGGGAGCGACGCGAGCGCGGGCGCGACGACGAACACGAGCGCGCCCTCCTCCTCCTCGGGCGCGAGCGCGACGGGCTCGGGCGGCAGCGCGAGCACCAGCACCAGCACCAGCACGGCGGGCCCGACGACCCCGGCGAGCATCAGCGACACGAACGACGCGACGAGCGGCTCGACGGGGGCGCCCGACACGAGCGCGAGCGCGAGCACGGACGCGAGCACGGGCGCGAGCACGACCGCCGACGCGACGACGACGGGCGCGAGCACGGCCGTCGACACGCTGACCACGGACAGCGGCGACTCGAGCGACAGCGGCGATCCCATGTGCCAGGGGCCGCAGGACTGCCCGCCGCCGCCCGTCTGTATGGACTCGACCTGCACCGAGGGACAGTGCGGCACGAGCCCGAGCCCAGCCGCGACCCCCTGCGAGGGCGACGGCCTGTGCGACGGGCAGGGCGTGTGCGTCGAGTGCCTGCAGGCCGCCGACTGCCCGAGCCAGGTCTGCGACGACGGCGTGTGCCAGCCCGCGAGCTGCGACGACGGGATCGAGAACGGCGCCGAGACCGACGTGGACTGCGGCGGCGACTGCCCCGACAAGTGCGCCGAGGGCCAGGGCTGCCAGGTCGACGGCGACTGCGAGACCGACAGCTGCGACGGCCAGGTCTGCCAGGCGGGCGGCGCGGCCTGCCTGAACGCGCCGCCGAACCCCGCGACCGGTCAGGGCTGCCCGCTGTTCAGCGAGTGCAGCGAGTTCAGCGACTGCGGCGTGTTCCAGGACTGCCAGCAGTGGTACTGCGACGCCGGGCAGTGCGCGCTCAACACCCTCTCTAATTGTTGGGACACCGTCGGCGGGCAGTGCGTCGCCGACGTCGTGATCACGCAGCACGTCGACCCGCCGGTCGACAAAGACTTCCTCCCGCCGGACGGGGTCGACTTCCGCGAGGTCGGGTCGCTGACGATCACGATCCAGAACAACACGGCCGACGACCTCTACCTCGACAACATCCCGCTCCAGCTCAACACCTCCGGCGGCGGCTCGAGCTTCGATGTCTCCTCGCTGAAGCTGTACCAAGACTTCGGCGGCAGCGACTGGGAGACCCCGGGTGACTTCTTCTTCTGCATCACCGGCAACCCCTTCCAGTTCCCGCAAAACGGCGTGCTCGGCCCCTGCGGCGGGAGCTTCGCGTCACGCGTGGCGAAGAACGGCGGCACGCGCCGCTTCGTGATCACCTTCGCCTTCGCCAAGGAGAAGACCTTCATCAACGGGCGCTCGTATCGGCTGCGGCTCGACGCCAACGCCGACCTCGAGTTCCGCGTCGGCGGGACCCAGGGGCCGCCCTTCCAGGGCTCGCAGTGCGGGATCCCGAACACCGACTTCGTCGGCGCGTGGGTCAACGCCAAGAGCCTCTGACCCGGGCGAGCGCGCCGCAGCCCCCGCGACCGGAACGGTCAACAGGCTAGAAGACGAAGCACTCGTCGTCCGGCCCGGGCCCGCTCAGCGTCACCTGGGCCGCGCGCTCGATCGTCACGTCGTCGACGGTGAGCGTCACGGTGACGTCGCCCGACTGGCCGTCGAGCGTGTGCACCACGCCGAGCAGCTCGTCGGGCGGGAGCACGGCGATAATGTCCTTCGGAACACCTCCGCCGCCGTCGAGCCCGTCGTTCGGCTCCTCGCAGCCGACGAGCACCGGGTACGCGTCGCGCTTGAAGAAGTGCCCGTCGGCCACGTTGTGCTCGGCGACGTTCATCTCGACCGCGAGGTTGACGAAGTCCCCCTCGGGCACGAAGCCCCCCACGAAGGGATCGAGCTGGAACATCCAGCTGCCCTGCCCGCCGCAGACGAGGGTGAGCGTCACGCCGTCCTCGACCGGCGCGCCGCCGTGGTAGAGCTCGAGCCACGGCCCCTCGACGCCCGCGCTCCCGCCGGTGCCCCCGAGCCCGCAGAATTGGTCCTCGCCGGACTCGCTCTCGCTGTCCGAGCTGGAGCTCGCAGGGCCGCCGCAGCTGAGCGCGAGCGACACCCCGAGCGCGGGGGCGAAGAGACCGACGAGCCGCGTCATCGCGGCGATCATGCGCGCCCGCACGCCCGCGCGCAAGCGCCGTGTGGGCTGCTACGAAGAACATGTCTACAAAGCCATGGTCTACGAGAGGAGCGCGCGCAGCACCAGCGCCGCGACGAGCGCGAGCGCGAGCGGCCCCGCGAACGACAAGACCTTGAGGAAGCGCGCGACTCGGCGCAGCTTCGCCCGCTCGTTGAGGCGCGGAAACGGCTCGTCGGGGACCGGCACCTCGAGGAAAGCGCACAGCGGCTCCCAGCCCTGCTTGACGTCGAAGACCAGCAGGCGCTCGGGAGGCACCGTGCGCTGAACCTCCTCGATGTGGGCGACGAACACCGCGCGCGCGTGGGCGCGATCGCGGAACCGACCGGAGAAGGTCCCTCCCCAGATGTTCTGCTGGGCGACCGCCGAGATCGCCCCCATCCCGCGCGCGACCACGGCGAACCATCGCGGCATGTTCACGCTGAGCGGGAAGATCGTCTCGGAGACGCTGTCGTACCAGCGGTCCGGGTCCCGCACGGTGAGCACGACCTTCGCGTCGGGAAACTCGCGCGTCAGCTCGCGGTAGAAGGTGCACGACGGCCAGTCGGTCGTCGCCCGGTAGCCGCGGAGCAGCGCGCGCCAGTCGACGCGCTCCCCCCGGTACGCCGCCATCCACTGGCGCGCCTGCGCCGGCTCGGACAAGAGCTCGTGCATGTGGTGGCACCTCTCGAAGCCGAGCCGCACCAAGGCCGCCTTTAACGATGACGTGCCAGTGCGCCCAAAACCAGCCCCGATGACCTCGATCGTCATCTTGCGACGGTATCACACGCGCCGCCGCGGCGAGGCGCGAGCTCAGCGACGCTGACGCGCCTTCGGGCCGACCAGGAGACCGATGAAAAGACCCAGCTGCGGCAGCGGAGCGCCCTCTTTTTTGCCGACGTTCCAGCCCAGCCGCATCGTCGCGCCGAACACACCGAGCGTGCGCCCCAGCGGACCGCGCTTGCCGAACACGTAGCCGACGCGCCCCTCCGCCTCGATGATCGGCGAGTAGATCATGAACGCGACGCCGCCGCCGATCGAGCCGAACAGGTGCTGCCGCCGCTCGCCCACCGTCATCGCGGTGATGTGATGTCGGTGGGTGCCGGCGCCCTCGATGTAGCGCTCGGCGAAGCCGAGCGAGAGCGTCGCCTGGTAGCCGAGCGTCCACCGGCGACCGTTGCCGCGCTCCGGCAGCGCGCCGCCGAAGTACAGCGGCAGATCCACGGACGGCGCGGGGTGAACACCCCAGGTGACGCCAGGCAAGAACGCGAACACGAACCGACCGTCGCGCCCGCTGCCGCTCCACTCGCCCCTGCGCGGCTGGTCCGCGCCCGCGGTCGCGACCGGCTGCTCCAGCGGCTCCTCCGGCGCCGCGCGATCCGCTGACGCGGCGCTGAGCGTGCTCGCCAAGGTCAACACCAACGGCGAGAGCGCGCTCATCGTCGACGCCTCCTCACGCGCCGCCGCGGCCCCAGCAGGTACACGAAGGGCAGCAGCAGCCACAGGCCGAAGCGACCCGCCCCGCGCGTGACCGTGCACGGGATGTACACGATGTCGCCCCCGCGGTCCTCCTCGGCCACGACCACCGTCGGCCCGCGCTCCCCGGTCGCGCTCACAGGGGTGAAGCGCACGTCGCCCGTGACCGTCGGGATCGAGATGTAGGCGTCTTCGTCCGGCTCCGTCCGCAGGATGAGCTCGCCGCTCGGCAGCTCGATCTCGACGTAGCCCGACTCGGCGAAGAACGCGGCGTCGACATCCTTGACCTCGGCCTCGACGTACTCGTCGTAGCAGCAGCCGTCGGTGCGGCGCACGTTGACCTCGGCGCGCAGCGTCGGCGCGCCGCTCGAGGGCTCCGCGCTCGCGCGCGTCTTCACCTTCGCGCCGTTGAGCTCGATCGGCGTGACGCTGCAGTCGACCGTGTACTCGGTGTCAGGGCTCAGCGTCTCGGCGGGGACCAGGCGCGCGATGGTCCAGCCGTTGTTGCCCCCCGAGAAGTCCACACAGCGCGCGCCGCCCTCGGCCCCCGCGTCGAGGGTGACCGGCACGCTCTCGTCACTCGTGACGAGCGCGCACGCGAACTCGGCGTCGAGCGCGTCGTCGCAGGGCATCACGAACCACGGCCGCGCGTCGACGGGGATCGTGCGGCTGGTGTTGCCCCCGGAGTACGTGTAGAGCCCGCCGCCGTCGGTGTCGCCCCCGGTGTCGCCGACGTCGTAGCCGTAGCCGTGGCTGTAGCCGCCGCCATCGTCAGCGTCTGGGGAGTAGAGCGGCGCGTCCCGGGAGATCCCGCGCACGCCCGGCTCGTCGCAGCTCAGCGCGTACGCGCGCGCGGCCCCGAGCCCGACGAACACCGCGGTGAAACAGAGCGCCCAGCGCACGCCGATATCCTACACCATCTCTGCGCGCCGCTCGCCTCGCGCGCGCTCGCCTCACGTCACGCGAGCGCGCGCGACGTGACGCGAGCGCGCGGACCGGCTCGGCGTCCGGCCCACAACTACATGTCCTTCTATACATGTACCTAAGTTAATAATAACTTCGCCGGCGCGTGATGACGCAGTGGACCTCGCGGGCCGGCCTCGTCGTCGGCGCCGCGCTCTCGCTCGTGGTCTGCGCGCCGCCGGAGCCGGCGCCCGACTTCGACGTCGCGCACGAGACCGAGCGCCTGCTGATCGGGGTGGAGTTCGAGCCGCCGCTGTGCCAGGGCTCGCTCGCGCTGCTCGACGACCAGCTCGCGACGCTCGAGCGACGCTTCGCGCGCTCGCCCCCCCACAAGCTGCACGCCCTGCTCTACGACCGCCCCGCAGAGATCTGCGGCGGGATCCGAGGAGGGGTCCCGGCCTGCTACGTGTCGGGCGTCGCCCACGGCGAGTGGGAGTTGATGTCCCACGAGCTCGTCCACGCGTACCTGCACGCGCTCAACCCCCGGCCGGTCCCGCTGCTCGACGAGGGCTTCGCGGTCGCGCTCGACGGGCGCGTGACCCAGGTCTACGACGACGTCGCGCTCGCGCCGCTGCTGACGCGCGGCTACGAGGACATCGACGCGCGCGAGTACCTCGCCGCCGGTCACTTCGTCGCCTGGCTCGCGCGCGAGCTCGGGGACGAGGCGGTCTTCGAGCTGCTGCTGCAGGCCGATCGGGACATGGACGCGGACGAGCTGGCGTCCCTCGCCGAGGCGCTGCTCGGCGCGCCCCTCAGCGCGCTCGAGGCCGAGTATCACGCCCACGCGCTCGATCTGTCCCCGGGTGCAGGAGCCTTCGCCTGCGCGGGGGGTCAGGCGATCGAGTGGCGCGGCGCGCCGATCGAGCTAACGCCCGCGCTGACCTGCGACGACGCCGGCACGCTGCTGCGGCTCGGCGACGGCCCGTCCCAGGGCTGGCGACGCTACACCGTCGAGCTGCCCGCCGGCGACTACGCGCTGCGCGTGGACGGAGCCCGCGGCGCGCTGCAGCGCTGCCTCGATCGCCCCGCTGACCTCTCCACGCTCGAGTCGACGCCCGCGCCCGCGCTCGCGGACTGGGGCGAGCGCTGGGACAGCGCGCTCTACCACCACGGCTTCAGCGCGGACGCGGACGCGATCACGCCGGGCGCCGCGGAGCAGCTCTCGCTGCCCGCGGGCACGTACACGCTGTGGATCGGGCGCGAGCTGGACGACGACCACGACGTCGAAGTCCCGCCGCGGCTGTCGCTCGCGCCGCTGTAGCGCCGCTTGTTGTTGCGCGTTGGACATGGTGATTTCTCTACAGCGCTGTTGGGGTCTTGATACCGTTCGGGGGCGCTTCGGGGCCCGGCGCTTCGGGGCCCGGCGCGACGCGTTTCGCGCGGCGAACAGAAAAAACATGTCTACAAAGACATCTCCATCCGCCTTCGAGCTCCAGCCCGTGCGCGCGCTCGGCTACGCGCGCTGCCACGCCGCCTTCACGCGCGGCTTCGCCGACTACGCGGTCAGGCTCGACGTCGATCTCGAGACCTTCACGGCGCGCTTCTTCGGCGTCGAGGGCAACACGCCCGAGCACTCCTTCGTCGCGCTCGCCGAGGGCGAGCCGATCGGCGTGATCCTCGGCGGCGTCCAGCGCTTCGCCGGCGCGCTGACCATGCGGATGGGCGCGATGGCGATCGCGCCCGAGCACCGCGGTCGTCACGGGCTCAGCGACGCGCTCTTCGACCGCCATCACGCGGCCGCGCGGGCGGCTGGCTGCGCGCAGCTGTGGCTCGAGGTCCTCACGGACAACGCCCGCGCGATCGCGTTCTACCGCCGCCGCGGCTACGCCGAGTTCGGGCGTCTTCACTACTACGCGCGGCAGCGCGGCGTGCGTGCCCCGCCGCGCCGCGAGCCCGACGCTGTCCCGCTCAACCAGCTGCGCTTCGCCGCGATCACCGGGGCCCGCGCGCGCGCCCTGGCGCCGCCCGAGCACCATCTCAACTGGCAGAATCAGGACTTCTGCGTCGCGCGCGTCGCCGACCAGCGAACCTTCGCCCTGCTCGACCGAGATGAGCCGATCGCCGCGCTGAGCGTCGATCCCCGCGGCCGCCTCGCGTTCCTCTACGTGCGTGCGGCGTGGCGTCGACGCGGTCTCGGGACCTCGCTGCTCGAGACCGCCGCCGACACGCTCGCGCTCTCGAGCGTCTCGCTCGGGACGCCCCCCTCGGCGGCGCTCGACGGCTTCCTGCGCGCGCGCGGCTTCACCCGCCGCCCCCTCGAGCAGCACGAGATGCGCCGCCGCGTGTAGGGGAGGCGCTTGGTTGGCGCGCGATGCCGCCCACGACTTGCGCGAGCACGCGCTCCTGTGAAAGAACGCATCTCTGGGATAATCCTCCGACCCGACGATGCCGAACATGAACCGCCCGCTCACGCTCGCCTGCCTCGCGCTGCTGCTCCTGCCGTCCTGTGACTCCAAGTCCCGCGCCCCCGTCGAGGCCGACTGCAGCGGCGTGCGCGAGGAGCTCACGCAGATGTGCAAGGGGATCGTCGAGGCCGTCGCCGCGGACGACGGCGACGCGCTGCTCGCCCGCGCGACCCAGGGCAGCGAGCTCTTCACCGACATCTGCCCGCCCGAGAAGCAAGACGGCGAGGGCTGCAAGCAGTCGTTCTACCGCTCCCCCGAGGCGCTCGCCGGCAAGCTCAAGCAGCTCGGCGGGCTCGCGGCGAGCTACGGCCTCCCGACCGAGGGGCCGATCAAGATCGTCATCAAGGACATCCCGGGGCCCAAGCCGCGCATGCAGGCCTGCGCGCTCGACAGCGCCGGCAAGAACCGGCTGTGCATCAAGGCCGACGCCCAGCGCATCAGCAACCTGACGCATTGGGCAGCCGCCATGGACCCCGACGCCGACGCCGACGGGATCGACTTCATCGATGATCTGTGCCCCGACGCCGCCGAGGGCTTCAACGGGCAGAAAGACCTCGACGGCTGCCCCGACACCGGCGGCGCGCTGCTGGTGCTGCAGCGCCTGACCCCGAGCACGATCGAGATCCAGACGACGCCGACCTTCGACGGCGCCGAGCTGACCCGCGACGGCGGGCGCGTGGTCGAGACGATCCACCACGCCGCGCGCACCTTCGAGGCCAAAGAGCTGACGCTCAACTGCGCCTGCGACGAGGGCAACACCGCGTGCCAGAGCACGTGCAAGCAGCAGCTCGGCGTCATCTCGGCCACGCTCAAGGAGCTCGGCGAGGCCACCGTCTACGCCGACGTCGTCAGCGGCGAGGCCCCGGCCGGGGGCGCGCCGAGCATCACGACGCGCCTCGATCTGTGAGCTGCTCGTCGCTCGCCGACTCCGCCGGCGCGCCGTAGCGACAGAGAAACAGCTCGATCGCCGCGTCGACGATCGCCGCGCGGCGCTCGTCCGGGGGCGCCGCGCCCAGGCTGAAGATCGACGGCCAGAACAGCTCGCCCTTGATCAGCGCCCAGAACTGCGAGGACGCGCGCCCCGGGTCCTCGACCTGGAGTCGACCTGCTCCATGCGCCATCCGCAGCCAGACCGCGAGGCCGTCGTCGCTGGCGCTCGCGCTCATCGCCGTCTGCTCGGCGAGCTCGGGGCGCTGGATGAACACGCCTAGCGCCATCCGCATGAGCCCCATCCACAGCGGGTCGTCGATCATCGCGAGCTTCGCGGCGGCGAACTCCCGCAGCTGCTCGCTCACCGAGCGCGACGGGTCCCACGGGATCCGCGTCCGCGCGGTCACCTGCGCCAGGAAGTGCTCGAAGACCACGCCGAGCAGCGCGTCCTTGCTGCCGAAGTGGTTGTAGACGGTTCGCTTGGAGACGCCGGCGAGCGCCGCGATGCGATCCATGCTCGCCGCCTCGTAGCCCTCGTCGCGAAACGCCGCCGCCGCGGCCTCGATGATCGCCGCCCGCTTCCGCGCGCTGCGGGTCTCCCGCCGTGGTTTGTCGCCCGTCATCGCGCTCTTCAAGCCTACAAAAAAACTACACGGTTGAGTTTACTTTTAACTTGACTGGCCACAAACAACACTACACTGTGCAGTGTACTTTTACCGCGACGAACGAGAGTCGCGCCTCCTCCCCACCAACCGGAAACGAAAAAACCGATGCAATACCGACCACTTGGAAACACCGGGCTGTACGTCTCGCAGCTCTGCCTCGGGTGCATGACCTTCAGCAAGGGTGACCAGCCCACCGACGTCTTGATCGGCACGACCGGCGTCAAGCTCGCCGAGACCATGGTCAACCGCGCGCTTGACGCCGGCGTCAACTTCTTCGACACGGCCAACATGTACAGCCGCGGGCAGTCCGAGGAGCTGCTCGGCAAGGCCCTCGGCGCGCGCCGCCAAGACGCCATCATCGCGACCAAGGTCCACTTCCCGTTCAGCGACAACCCCAACGCGCTCGGCCAGGGACGCGTCGCCATCTACCGCGAGCTCGAGGCCAGCCTCCGCCGCCTCGGCACCGACTACATCGACCTCTACCAGGTCCACAGCTTCGACGCGACGACCCCGATCGAGGAGACGATGACGACGCTCAACGACGTCGTGCGCGCCGGCAAGGTCCGCTACATCGGCCTCTCCAACTTCGCCGCGTGGCAGATCGCCCAGGCCAACGGGATCGCCGAGCGCCGGGGCTTCGAAAAATTCTGCTCCGTGCAGGCCTACTACTCGCTCGCCGGGCGCGAGCTCGAGCGCGAGATCCTGCCGGCCGCCCGCGCGCTCGGCCTCGGCGTCATGGTCTGGAGCCCGCTCGCCGGCGGCTTCCTCTCCGGCAAGTACACGCAGCGCGACGGCGCGGGCGAGGTCGACGAGGGCCGCCGCACGAGCTTCACCTTCCCGCCCGTGCACCCCGAGCGCGGTGACGCGATCGTCGGGGTGCTGCGCGACATCGCCGGCGCCCACGACGTCTCGCCCGCCCGCGTCGCGCTCGCCTGGCTCCTGCACCAAGACGGCGTCTCGAGCGTGATCATCGGCGCGCGCAAGCTCCACCAGCTCGAGGACAACCTGAAGGCGGCCGAGCTCGAGCTGAGCGCCGAGGAGCTCAAGCGCCTCGACGAGGTCAGCGCGCTCGCGCCGGAGTACCCCAACTGGATGCCGGCGATGCCCCGCGGCATGACGCTCGAGAAAGCGTGGGGCCTGTCCTGAGAGACTTGTCTAGATGAACGGCCGCGGGCGGTCGCCTCGAGGCCGCCCGCGCGAGCTCCCGCTCAGCTCGGCTCGACGAGGACGACGCGCTGATCAGGCTCGACGTCGCGGAGGACCTGCTCGCGATCGCTCGCCGGCCAGTACACGCGGAGCTCGTGCACGCGCCCGCCCGCGGGCCCCAGCCCGAAGTGCGCCGCGAGCTCGCCCTCGCCCAGGAACTGGCTCCGGGTCCCGAGCTGACGCACCTGCGGGCTCGCGCCCGCGGTCGCGCGCAGCGTCACCACGGCCCCGCGCCCGTCGCGATTCGAACGCGCCCCCTCGAGCTCGACCTCGAGCCAGTGATTCGCGCTCACGAGCTCGTTTCGGTAGAGCCGCGGCGGGCCCGCGTGATTCGTGATGAACAGGTCGAGGTCGCCGTCGCGGTCGTAGTCCAGCGGCACGATCGCGCGCCCCTGCCCCGTGTCGCGCAGGCCCGCCGCGTGCGCGAGCTCGACGTAAACGCCGCCCTCGCGTCGCCACAGGCGCGAGGGCGTGTCCGTGAGCGTCTTCCCGCCGTACAGGTCGTGGCCGGGCCAGCCGTTGACGGTGATCAGCTCGAGCGCGCCGTCGTTGTCGAGCTCGAGGAAGACCGCGCCCCAGGCCCACCCGCCGTCGCGGACGCCCGCCGCGCTCGTCTGATCCGTGAACGTCCGGTCGCCGTTGTTGCGGTACAAGAAATTGCCGGTGCCCAACCACTCGCACTGCTCAAAGAGGCACGCCGGATCCGGCGCGTTGGCGATCGAGGTCACGTACCAGTCGAGGCGGCCGTCGCCGTCGAAGTCGCCGAAGGTCGAGCCCATCGCGTTGTGCTCGCGCGCGACCCCGGCGGCCGCGGTCCCGTCCTCAAAGCTGCCGTCACCCCGGTTCCAGAACAGGCGCGCCGTCCCGAAGTCCGACGCGACCGCGAGCTCCGGGTGACGATCGCCGTCGAGATCGACGAAGGTCGACGCGAACGCCCACGCGCCCGGGCGGTCGGCGGGCTCGTCGAGCGGGAGCGCGACCCCGGCCCGCGCGGTCTCGTCGACGAAGAAGCCCGCGCCGAGGTTGCGCAGCAGACGGGCGCCGTAGGGCTCCCCCGCGGTCATCAAGGGCGCGGCGATGAACTCATTGACATGTACATCGAGCCAGCCGTCGAGGTCGTAGTCACCGACCGCCACGCTCTGGCCGCCGTGGATCCCCGAGACCTCGAGCGCGAGCCCGCGCGCCCGCGCGTCCTCGGTGAAGCAGCCCCCCTCGTTGATGTACGCGAGATGCCGCGCCCCCCCGAAGCTGGTCACCAGCAGGTCTTGATCATCGTCGTTGTCGAGATCCGCCCAGGTCACGCCGTTCGTGAACGTGCACGCCCCGAGCCCCACCTCGCGCGCGACGTCCTCGAACGTCCCGTCGCCGCGGTTGCGGTACAGCAGGTCCGGCGCCCCGAGGCGCGTGACGTAGAGGTCAGGCCAGCCGTCATCGTCGAAGTCCGCCGCCGCCGCGCCGCCGGTCGCCCACTGCCCGTCACAGTCCCGCGCCGACATGGGCGCGCCCGCCGTAATCCGCGGGAACATGCACTCCAGCGCCGTCGCGGTCGTCACGACCCACTGCCGCCGCGCCAGCCCGCTCTCCTCCGTGACATCGACGAAGCGCAGGCACGCCTCGTCGGCCCCGCAGCCCGGGAGCGCGACGTCGAGCGACTCGATCGTCGCCTCCTCGTCAAACGCCCACGAGCCGCAGACCAAGGGATCGAAGTCGGTCGAGCGCGGCGCCACCGGCTCCACGAGCGCGCAGTACGAGTCCGCGCTCGAGCCGTCATCGTCACCGGGCGCGCACGCGCCCACGATCCACAGCCACAGCCACAGCCTCGACCCTGCGGCAGCTCGTTCGCCCGGCACGCGGACACCATAGGCGACGCAGGGCAGCCGACAACGCGACGCGCGAGCCAGCCCAGAAGCCCGCGCGAGACCGCGACAACCCCCAAAACGCGGAGCGTGTGCGCTCAAGACGCCATCCCCGATGCTTGAGGAGACCACGCGGCCCCTGGCGCTCGTGACAGCTCAACCCGTCCTCTGGTGCTCGGGTCGCTACCTCTCGATGGGGCGGAGAGTTGGCGCGCTGTCCGCTGGGCACGATCGAGCGCGCGACGCACTTCGAGAGCGCGTGCCCGCGAGCCCGCCGAGTATTAGCTGCCCCTTAAGACATCAGACATGGCGCGGCTGAACGCGTCCGCTCGCGGCGGTGATGCTGTCCGCTCGCTCTGTCGTCAAGCCGTCGGCGCCTCGGTGAGTCGTGTCGAGGCGCTCGCGTCAACGGGATATCGGTCATGTCCGCAGCCGATGACGCGAATTCAATGCGTATACACGCGACTCTCGTGCGTGGACTTACCCTTGAGTCAGTTGGAGTTACCGCGCTTGCGCTCGGCCCGTGCCGCGGATAGCGTGCGCGGCGATGGTGGTCTTCAACACGAACACGTTTATTCAGCTGCTCATCGTCGCTATCCCCGCGTTGATCGCGATGGGGATCGCGTCACTCGTCGGTGGAGACGGTGCGCGCTGGGCCGAGTACACAGGGGCGATCGCGCTGATTCCCCTGGACTTGATGTGGCGACTCGCGGCGGCGGGGGGCTCTGAAGACGGCGACGAGGCCGAGGGTCAGACTGAGGAGTCTACGGGTCTCCTCAGCCTGGTGCTCCCCTCGGGCGGCGGCCACGTCTTCTTCTTGCCGAACTACCTCATCGGCGCGCTCGTCACGTACGGGCTCTTCACCGGCTTCTTCACCTAGCGCGTCGACGCGTCGATCCGTCGCGTCGATACGCCGCCGCCGCCGGGAAGTAGCGTGGGGTAGAGCGCGGTCAACGCTCGCAGAACGGCGCCGCGTCCTCGCGCGAGAGCAACGCCCCGGTGATCCGCCCCGGGTGCGCGCGCGCGGAGGCGTCGCGCGACGGCGCGGCGGGGTCGAAGTGCCAGAGCCCGATCGCCTGGGCGTCGACGCCGTGACGACGCGCGGGCGCGAAGGGGGCACGGTAGCGGATCACGCTCGAGACGCGCACCTCATCGATCAACCCGGCGGCCCCGTCCGCGCGGGTCCCCGCCCGGTTGTGGACGCCGGCCATGACGACGGGCTGCTCGCTCGGGCGAACGGCGACGCGGTAGGCCTCGCGCCCACGCGCCCGCCCGTCGACGTACAGCACGCTCTCCTGCCCGTCGTAGGTCCAGGCCAGGTGATGCCAGCGTCCGTCTGACAGCGAGAGGGAGAGGACGTGGTCAAACCCGCCGAACACCGTGCCCGAGACGCCTGCGGTCGAGACCCCGAGCCGCCAGCCGTCTCCGCCCGGTCCGCGCGTCCCGACGAAGCCCCGCTGCTCGCGGCCCTCGAGCCGGAACCAAAACTCGACGGAGAACGGGCCGTCGGTGAGCGCGAGCGCCGGCGGCCCCTCGGGCTCCTGGCGGTAGGCGACCGCGAAGTAGTGGTCGGGCGCGCCGTCTCCCATCAGGCTGCCGCACGGCCCGATCTCGGAGGCGACCGAGGGCCGCGCCGCGCCGGCGTCGAGCGCCGCGCTCGCACAACTCGCGAGCGCGAGCGCGAGCGCGCCGACCGTGAACGAGCGAGCGCAGGTCACCATGTGCAGATCATAGGAGAACAACGGCCGCGCGCAGCTCTCACCGCGCTGCAGAATCCGCGCCTCGTCACGCGAGCGGGCGCGTCGCGCTCACGGGCGCGCGT
Organism: Polyangia bacterium; assembly: GCA_030430565.1. GTDB lineage: Bacteria > Myxococcota_A > Polyangia > Nannocystales > Nannocystaceae > JACKDW01. The sequence continues at coordinate 158,414 of JAUIKS010000021.1, read as the reverse complement.
GTTTGGACGTGTCTATTCGAACATGTTGTCTCGTCTCAACAAACATGTCCGATTGTGCATGTACAAATCACCACGCCAACGCGCGCGAGGCCGACGACGACACCCGACGCCGACGCGCCGAAGGACCTGCGCGCCACGCGTAGCGCTGCTACGGGCGCCGATCGACGCGGACGTTGGCTGAGTCACAGAAGCATCACGAAGCGGCCGCGAAGGCCACGACAGTGAGCTTGCTCGCCCGCTAGCGACCGCGCGCCCGAACCTCCCCTCACGTCAATTGGGCCGCGAGGCGTGCTACACATGCCCGCGTCCGCGAGGCGCTCCGCGCGATCAGCACGGCGCCGGGACCCAGGTCCGCAATCCGGATCCCGAGCCCCGCGGCACCCACCCCAGCACGCTGGAGACACGCAATGACCGAACTTAAGGGCAGCAAGACCCACGACAACCTCAAGGCCGCTTTCGCTGGCGAGTCCCAGGCCAACCGCCGCTACCTCTACTTCGCCAAGCGCGCCGACGTCGAGGGTTACCCCGATGTCGCCGGCCTGTTCCGCGACACCGCCGAGGGCGAGACCGGGCACGCGCACGGGCATCTCGACTACCTCAAGAAGGTGGGCGATCCCGCCACCAACCTGCCGATCGGCGACACCGAGGCGAACCTCAAGGCCGGCATCGCGGGCGAGACCCACGAGTACACTGACATGTACCCGGGGATGGCCAAGACCGCGCGCGAGGAGGGCTTCGAGGAGATCGCCGAGTGGTTCGAGACCCTCGCGCGCGCCGAGAAGTCCCACGCGGGTCGCTTCCAGCGGGCCCTCGACGACATCTCCTAGTCAACGAGCGCGGCGTCGCGCGAGCGCGCTCGCGTGACGCCTACCGAACCGGGCCCGCTCGCGCGCGCCCGGTTTTTGCGTCATGAACGAGGAGCCATGAGCAAGAACATCTCCTATCGGCCGACCGAAGGTCTCACCTACGACCCGAGCGACCCTAAGTACTGGGACGAGCAGGGCCTGAAGCAGGAGATCACGCGGGTCTTCGAGGTCTGCCACGGCTGTCGGATGTGCTTCAAGTACTGCGACTCGTTCCCGACGCTCTTCAAGCTGATCGACAACAAGCACGACGGCGACGTCACCCGCGTGACCGAGGCCGAGACCCAGCAGGTCATGGACCACTGCTTCCAGTGCAAGCTGTGCGAGGTCCAGTGCCCCTACACGCCGCGGGACGACCACGAGTTCCAGCTCGACTTCCCCAAGCTCGTCCACCGGCACCAGGCGATCCGCGCCAAGAAGCACGGCACGAGCCTGCGCGACAAGCTGCTCGGCGATCCCGACCGGACCGCCGCGGTCGCGCGCAGCAGCCTCGGCCTCGCCAACGTCATGAACCGCGTGAAGCTGCACCGCTGGTTCATGGAGAAGGTCGTCGGCATCCACCGCGACAAGCTGCTCCCCGAGTTCACCTCGGAGACCTTCGAGCGCTGGGCCCAGCGCGACGGCCGGATCAAGCCCGAGGCCGAGCCGGGCGGCGAGGTCGCGCTGTTCCAGACCTGCTACGTCCAGCACAACGAGCCGCAGATCGGCCGCGACACCGTCGAGGTCCTCGAGAAGAACGGCGTCGACGTGCGCTGCGTCGGCGGACTCAAGTGCTGCGGCATGCCGGCGTGGGAGCACGGCGACCTCGAGACCGTGCGCGCCAAGGCCCGCCACAACCTCGACCGGCTGATGCCCTACGTCGACCGCGGCGCCAAGATCGTCGCTATCAACCCGACCTGCTCGATGATGCTGCGCCGCGAGTGGCCCGAGCTGCTCGCCGGCGTCGATCGCGAGCGCGCGCAGCAGCTCTCGGAGGCGGTCCGCGACCCCAGCGAGTTCCTGTGGTCGATCCGCAAAGAGGACCGCTTCAACACTGATTTTAAGAGCAGCCCCGGCGAGTCCGTCGCCTACCACGCGCCCTGTCACCTGCGCGCGCAGGCGGTCGGCTTCCGCGGCCGCAACCTCATCAAGAAGATCCCCGGCGTCAAGCAGGTCAGCAGCGTGCTCGAGTGCTGCGGCCACGACGGGACCTACGCGATGACCACCGAGGGCTTCGAGCCGTCGCAGCGCGTCGGCAAGCGCGCCTTCGACTCCATGAAGTCGGACGGCGCGCAGATCTGGGCGACCGACTGCCCGCTGGCCGCGACCCAGTTCGCGCAGCACGCCGGCGTCCGCCCGCTGCACCCGATGTCGCTGCTCGCGCGGGCCTACCGCCCGACCGGCTTCGCCGACAAGCTGCCCGCCGCGGACCCAGCCGACAGCGAAGACACCTAGACGCTGTCGAGAGGACCTGACCCTATGCCCATCTCGCCCGCCGCCGTCCAACGCCACGAGATCCTCGATCACGAGACCTACTCACGAGAGCGCCCCGAGCTCCGCGCGCGCGTGCTCGAGATCAAGCGCGCGCGCCGGGTCACGACGGCCGAGTGCCTCACGTTCTTGTTCGAGAACCGCGCGACCGTCCGCTACCAGATCCACGAGATGGTGCGGACCGAGCAGATCGAGAAGGAGGCCGACATCCTCCACGAGATCAAGACCTACAACGAGCTGCTCGGCGACCGCGGCGAGCTCGGCTGCACGCTGCTCATCGGCATCGACGACCCCGCCGAGCGCGACCGCAAGCTCACGCGCTGGCTCGACCTCCCCGGCCGGCTGTACGCGCGCACGCCCGACGGTCGGAAGGTGCGCCCGCGCTGGGACGCGATGCAGGTCGGCGAGACGCGGCTCTCGTCGGTGCAATTTCTAAAGTTCCCGGTCGGGGACGAGACCCCCGTGGCGATCGGCTGCGATCACCCGGACCTGACTGATGAGACAGTGTTGTCACCCGCGCAGCGCGCCGCGCTGACGGAGGATCTCGGCGAGTGGGCTCGCCCGCTCCCGCCCCCGCCCGCCGAGGCCGCCGCGGCCGCCGACGGTCTCGAGGTCGGCGCGCGCGCGCCGGGCTTCACGCTGCTCGACACCACGCGGGAGCGGCGGGCGCTCGCGGAGTTTCGCGGGCGACCGCTCGTGATCGCGTTCTTCCCCGCGGCCTTCACCGGGGTCTGCGAGAAAGAGCTCTGCACCTTCCGCGACTCGCTCGCGCAGCTCGGCGACAACAAGCTCGACGCGGCGGTCGTCGCCGTCAGCGTCGACGCCCCTTTCACCAACGCGGCCTTCGCCGAGCGCAACAAGCTCGGCTTCCCGGTGCTCTCGGACTACCGGCGCGAGGTCGTCCGCGCCTACGGCGTCGCCCATGAGGACTTCGCGGGCATGCCGGGCTACACGGCGGCGAAGCGCTCGGTGTTCGTCGTCGACGCCGAGGGCGCGATCGCCTACGCCTGGGTCGCGCCGAACCCCGGCGTCGAGCCCGACTACGAGCTCGTGCGCGAGGTCGTCGCCGCGCTGGCTCCCGCGGGCTGAGCAGCTCGCCCTGGCAAATCTGGGGTGCGCGGCTCGGCCGCTGGGGGCCCGTCCCCCCGCCCCTGATCACTCGAGCGCCTTCTCGCCCGCGCGCCCGCGAGAAACCGCCCTGCGTCCGCTTGAGGAGGACGCAGCCATGGATCATGGTTGAGGTAGGGCTTTGATCGGCGCCTCGAGGTTTGTGCCAGACCTCACGCGCGTCGACGCGAGCGACGTCAAAGCCCGCCGCAGTCTCGCCGTCCAACACACAGAGCCGGACCCCGCGTTGCCGATGTTCCCCCGCAGCCCCTCTCGCCGCGCGCGCGCCCTCTCGGGGGTGACGCGGTGACCTGGGAGACCGCGACGGCTGCCGCGCTGACGACCGTCGCCGCGGTCCGGTGGTGGAACAACCGCCGCAAGCAGAACGCACGCGATCGCGCGCTCGAGGCGGCCCACGACGACGCCGAGGCGCTCAACACCCGCAACCTCTCGCCCAAGCTCGCGCGCCTCGCCCAGCAGACCCGCATCGTCCGGCTGACCCTCGAGACACCTCTTCGCCGGTACAGCGCGCCTGTCCTCAGCGACACGCCCTGGGGCCGCCGCACCCGCTGCGACGAGTACGACAACGCGCTCATCGACGCTCGCCGGGCGCTGTGGGACTGGATGCACGCCTTCAAGCATCTCGACACGCGCGACCTCACGCGCCTGCAGGAGCTCGGTCTCTCGCTCGCGCCGTTCCGCGCCGTGCTCTACAAGCGCGGCGTCTTCGATCGCAGCGACGACCCGTGGGAGCAGGTCCTGTTCCCGCGCGCGCCGGATCTCGACTACGTGTTCAGCGAGCTGCGCCGGACGATGTACGAGCTCAAGCGCTTCGAATTCGCGCTGACGGGGCGCTCGCTCGATCCGTACCGCGGGTGACCCGCGCGGCCGGCCGCCGGCTGGCGACGGACCCGCGTCCGTCCGCCGCGCTACCATCCCGCCGACGCCCATGCGCATCTCCTCTCCGCTCTCGCTGACCGCGCTGCTCGGCGCGCTCGTCTCGCTCGCCTCCTGCCTCGGCCCAGCCGCCTACGAGCTCGACGAGAACTCCGACTGCGCGCTCCCGGGGACGCCTGATGAGGACCCCGCGCTGCAGGTCGACGCGCCGACCCTCGTCGTCGGCGAGTCGGCCGAGCAAAGCGGCGAGTTCACGGGCTGGAGCGACGGCGATCAGGTCGACGCGCACCTCGGCTTTCAGGGGCTGCTCATGCTCACGCCGACCGTGCGCCTCGTCGGTCAGGGCGACCGCAGCGAGCGCTGCCTGTTCGTCTCCGTCACCGCGACGGGGCCCGACCCCACCGTCGCCGAGAACGCCTACGAGTTCACCGAGGACGCCGGCGACCTGATCGCCGGCCCGATCTACGTCCCGCTCGAGGGCGACCGCTACGACGACGAGTTTCAGCTCCACGTGGTCGTGACCGGCGAGCTGTACCAGAGCGTCCAGGACCTCACCGTGCGCGTGAAGGGGGAGCTATGACCAACGACGATCTACGCGTCAGCTCGCTGCTGGCGCTCGCTACCCTCGCGCTCGCGTGCGCGGGCGATGACGGCGGCACCCAGGGCGAGACCGCCGCGATGACCGGCGAGACAGGCGAGACAAGCGAGACGGGCGAGACGGGCGAGACGGGCGAGACGACCGGCGCGACCGCGATGAGCACCACCGCCGGCACAACCGCGAGCGCGACGAGCACCACGGACGCGACGAGCACCACGAGCACCACCGCCGCGACGAGCGCCACGAGCTCCGAGAGCACCACGAGCACCACGAGCACCACGACCGACGCGCCGAGCACGGGCACGACCGACGCGCCGCCGGGCTACGGCTGCGCCCAGGCGCCGGTGTTTGCGAACGATTTTGATGACGACGAGGTGGGGGCCTACGCCGACCTCGACGACTGGAACACGCCGCCCTGGGACAACGGCGTCGACGAGGGTCGGGTCGAGATCATCGACGGCCCCGAGGCCTTCTCCGGACGCTCCCTGCGCGTCCACTACCCCGAGGGCGGCGTCGGCCCGAGCGAGGGCGGCGCGCAGTGGCGGCTCGAGCTCGACGACTCCTACGACGAGCTGTACCTCGCCTACCGCGTCCGCTTCGCCGACGGCTTCGACTTCGTGCTCGGCGGCAAGCTCCCCGGCCTCGTGGGCGGCAGCGCGCCGACCGGCTGCTCCAACGACCAGGACGGCTTCTCGGCCCGCAGCATGTGGCGCCCGGAGGGCGCGGGGGTGCAGTACATGTACTTCCCCGAGAAGCAGAACAATTGCGGCGACGACTACGACTACATGCTGGGCGACGCGATCGCGAGCTTCGAGCCCGGCGTCTGGCACACGCTCGAGCACCACGTCGTCATGAACACGCCCGGCGAGCACGACGGGCTGCTGCAGGCCTGGCTGGACGGCGAGCTGGTGCTCGACGCCCCGGGCTTCCTGTTCCGCCTGGCCGACGGGACATACTCCATCGACGCGATGTACTTCTCGACCTTCTTCGGCGGCAGCTCGAACGACTGGGCGCCGACCAAGGACGAGCGCGTCGACTTTGACGACTTCGTGATCTGCGACGGGCCGATCACGCACTAGCGCGACCTTCGACGACGAAAAAACCGCGCCCGCGTCGGGGGAGAACGCGGGCGCGGAGGCGGGGGTTATCGCGGAGAGGGGAGCGTTTAGCCGTGGCTCTCGACGTAGCCGGCCGGGGTCACGAAGCTGAACTGCGCGTCGGCGAGGCCGGCGTTGCGGGTCGCGCTCGAGAGCTTGAAGTGGTTGATCGAGTTATCCTGGTTGCGGACCACGAAGGCGTCGACGCGGCCGCTGTCGTCGTCGACCACCAGCAGCATGGTCTTGTAGTCAGGGCTCGCCGCGCGCGGCTTGAGCTCGATGACGGTGTGCTCGGCCTGCCCGTAGCGCGTGACGAGCTTGCTGCTGGCGAGGCGCACGCGGAAGTCCTTGATCAGGGACTCACCGCCGAACAGGAACTTCATCGCGCCGGCGATGTTGCCGTTGGCCGAGGCGTCGCTGGTGAGGACCTGGCGGGTGTCGTGCTCGACGACCCAGAGCGAGTCGCGGTCGACGTAGAAGTCGGCGTCGGTCGAGCCGTCGTAGTCCCAGACCATCATGCCGGGCTGCTTCAGCAGCATGGTGCCGGAGGTCGTCCGGCGGGAGCCGTAGACGGTGTTGGTGTAGGTCTGCTCGAAGCTCGCGCGGAGATCCCGGGTCCCGTCGTAGAAGCGCTGGACGTTCGCCAGGACCGCCGAGGCGGAGCGCGGTTTCGCGACCGCGGCTGGCGTCGGCGCCGGCGCTGGCGCCGGCGCCGCGCGCTCGGCGACGACCGCCGGCTGGGCGCCCGACTCGACGGGGGTGTCAGAGAGACCGGCGCTGCACAGGAGACCGAGGGAGAACAGGCAGGGGTTGATGAAATCCATGGCGCTTATCCTTCTTGCGTCGGGTTCTATCTCTCGAGACGAAACACACATTGGAGCATTCAGGGGAACGTGTGGGAGGGCCGTAAAGCTCTCGTAAACCGCTCGCGGATCCGCGCGAGCTCCGTGCGACCCGCTCCTTGAACGCCGCGCGCACGTATTCCCTTACGGCCATATGCGGGCGCAGCTTCCAAGCAGCGGCGCGCGCGCTCGCGCCCGCTGCACGATTTTCGCGCCCGAGGAGCCGCGTCGCGTCGGCCGACGCGAGCCCGCGGATACGTTGCTTATTCACGCTTCTCCGGGCTCCCACGTATGATCCGGGCTATATGGCCTCCATGCATGTGCAGGGAACTCGACGCTCCAAGTCCCTCGTCAGCGCGCCGGTGACGATCGGGCTGCTCGGACTGCTCACCTCCCTGGCCGCGTGTGGCGACGACGAACCGACGGAGACCACGGAGTCGCAGATCACGACGGCTGGCTACGTCTCTGGCTCCGAGACCAGCTCGAGCGGCGCGACGAGCAGCTCGGGGAGCTCGAGCGGCGGCGAGGACACCGAGACCACCGGGAGCCTCGAGCCCTGCGAGACCTGCCCGAGCAACTACCTCTGCAAGCACGACGTCTGCATCCCCGACCTGGGGCCCTGCGAGGGTAACGGCGACTGCCCCGGCGACAGCTACTGCGACGAGGACGGGATGTGCGTGCCCTACGGCGTCCCCGACGATCAGGGCCTCGATCCCGAGTGCAAGAAAGAGGACCTCCCCGACGGCGTCAAGCCGGAGCTGCAGTGCGAGTGGGAGGGGCCGGCGCAGGCCGACGCGACGCAGGCCTACACCCACATCTACTCGACGCCGATCGTCGCCAACCTCAACCTGTCCAATGGAACAGCGGCCTCGACGCCCTCGATCATCGCCACGACCTGGCGCGCCAACGGGAGCTCGGACCGCTACGGCATGCTGCGCGTGTTCGACGGCCGCACCTGCGAGGAGCAGATGCGCGCCGGCGGCCCCGACCTCCCCGAGGAGGAGATGCTGGCGGACTGGCCGACCTACGGCACGCAGTGGGCGGTCGCGGACCTCGACCTCGACCTCGACAGCGGCGGCCACCCGGAGCTCGTCGGGATCCGCCGCGTGGACCCTGACGACCCGCTGACGCCCGCGAACCTCTACGCCCTCCGCGTCGACTCCAGCGGCGACGCGCCGGAGCTCACGCGCGCCTGGTACGGGCGCGACTGCATGACCGAGAGCCCTATCGGCCTGCTCAGCGGCTACGCCAACCACGGCCCCAGCATCCTCGACCTCGACGACGACGGGCTGCCCGAGGTGCTGATGGACAACATGGTGTTCGACAACGAGGGCTGCCTGCTCAACGAGGAGGACGAGTTCGTCTACACCGACGTGGGCCTCGGCCTGATGTCGACGGCCGCCGATGTCGATCTCGACGGCCTGCCCGAGCTGGTGCGCTTCGATCGCGTCGCCCGCTGGGACCCCGACACCACCGAGTGGGTCGACGAGGACTTCTGGGACCCGCCCGCGCCGCCCCGCGCCGGGCACGTCGGCGTCGCCAACTTCGGCGCCTACTCGCAGCTCGACGGCGCCCCCGAGGAGGACCTGCCGGAGGTCGCCGTGATCGCGGCCTCGCTGCCCAACGCGAACGCCGAGGACACGGGCTTCGTCCGCGTGCAGGACCTGCGCGGCGCGACGGTCTGGGGTCCAGTCGCGCTCTACGCCGGCGCGCAGCCCTTCGGCGGGCGCGGCGGCCCGCCGACCATCAGCGACTTCGACGGCGACGGCCAGGTCGAGATCGCGACGGCCGGCGCCTACTACTTCGCCGTCTACGACCCCGACTGCGAGGCCGCGCTGAACGGCGAGAGCCCGCCGCAGCGCCCGGGCGGCGCGTGCGAGCGCTCGCCGGAGATGGCCGACCTCCCCGACGGCGTGCTGTGGGCCCAGCCCTCGCAGGACTTCTCGTCGAACATCACCGGCTCCTCGATCTTCGACTTCGACGGCGACGGCGTCGGCGAGGCGGTCTACCGCGACGAGTGCTACCTGCGCGTCTACAACGGCGCGTCGGGGGCGGTCGTCTTCAGCTCGCCGGCGTCGAGCGGCACGGGCATGGAGTACCCGGTCATCGCCGACGTCGACGGCGACTTCGCGACCGAGATCGTCGTCGCGCGCGGCGCGGACCTCGAGATCGACTGCCCGCTCGTCGACCCGCTGTTCCCCGACTCCGGGCAGTTCGAACCCAACGCGACCGGCTTCGCGGTGCTCCGCGACCCGCTTGACCGATGGGCCATGTCGCGCCCGGTGTGGAACCAGCACGCCTACTCGATCACGCACGTCACCGACGACGCGCGCGCGCCGAAGTCCAGCGAGGTCGCGGCCAACTGGCTCGACCCGGAGCTCAACAACTTCCGCCAGAACGTGCAGGGCGAGTTCGGCGTGCTCGCGCTCGCCGACATCACGGTCGAGCTGATCCCCGACGACGAGCTGTGCCCGCCGCTCTCGGGCGAGCACACGATCTCCGCCGAGGTCTGTAACCGCGGGACCGCGCCGGCGGGCCCCGGCATCGGCGTCGAGATCCTCCAGACCGAGAACAAAGACGACCCCTACTACACCGGGGAGCTGATCTGCGCGACCGCGACGACCCAGGCGCTGCCGCCCGACACCTGCGAGCTGGTGGCCTGCACGGGCCAATTCGCCGGCGGCGGCAATATCCACGTCAAGGTCGATCCGGACGACGAACTCGTCGACTGTCACCCCAACAACAACGTCGGCGCCGACGCGCTTACAATCTGTCCCGAGGACTAGATCCCCTTGCGCGGCGCGACGCTCGTCTCGACTCTTGCGATCTGCGGGCTGCTCGCCTGCGCCTGCAGCAGCGCCGGCGCGCCCGCCGAGCAGCCCGCCGTGGCGGCGCCCCAGCCCGCGCCGCCCGCGAGCGCGCCGGTCGAGGAGGCGCCCCAGCCCGCGCCGCCCACGAGCGAGGAGCAGGCCGGCCTCGAGGGCGCGCGCGAGATCAACTCGCTGGGCAGCTTCAAGGAGCTCGGCGACATGAAGCGCGGCTTCGAGGGGATCGACGACGGCGACCTCAGCTGCCGCGCGGGCGGCTGCGCGCAGGCCTGCGAGGACCGCGACGCGAGCTGCTCCGGCGGCGGCTGCTCACAGTCCTGCGAGCGCGGCCGCTGCGACTTCTCGTGCTCGGGCGGCGGCTGCTCGCAGTCCTGCGCCGCGGGGAGCTCGTGCAAGCTCTCGTGCTCCGGCGGCGGCTGCACGCAGTCCTGCGCGTCGGCGCGCAGCTGCGAGGGCGCGACCTGCAGCTGAAACGACCTACCCCTTCAGACATGTATCTAGGGAGGCGAGAGCGTCGCCTCGCCCGCGACCGCCGATGAGAAGAAGCCGGCCGCGAGCTCGCGCGGCGCGGGCTTGTTGCCGAGCGTGTGGTGGCCGTAGAGCGGATCGAGGTAGGTCGCGACGGTGTGCGGCGCGCCGTCGAGGCCCGCTCGGTTGCCCACGATCGGCAGCGCCTCCGCCTCGCGCGACCAGACGCCGTAGGGGTCGACCTCCCAGCCCGCGGGCTCGATCGGCGCCGCGTCGCCAGCGATCGTCAGGTACGACATCCCGATCGGGTGCGTGGTGCTGTCGGTGAAGCCGTTGACGATGAAGACGTTGGCGCCCGCGGGGCGCTCGGGCGCGCCGCCCCACAGCGCCGCGTAGTTGTGCGGCTCGATCGCGTCGGCGCCGAGCTGCGCCATCTGGACCGCCGGGTGGAAGCGATCGAAGTCCCGCTCGACGTCGAGCACCGCCTTGAGCATCCCCTGGATGTCGTAGTCCTCGCGCTCGACGATGGTGATCGAGAGGTAGCTCGCCGCGCCGTTGAGCACGTAGGCCTGAAAGTCGGTCTCGACCGCCGCCAGGATCGCGCCGGGGATCGTCCCCTGCGAGTGCCCGCCGTAGACCAGCCGCGCGCCGTCGAGCTCCTTGAGGCCCTTGAGCCCGTCGAGCTCCGGCAGCACCTCGCGGATCAGCCGGAGGCTGTAGACGACCTCGGCGGCCTGCTGCCGCAGCGTCGTCCGCCCAGCCTCGGGGTTGAGGTAGTTGTAGGTGCTGATCTCCGGATCCGAACCGGCCGTCGCCCGCGAGCCGTGGAACTGCGGCAAGAAGGCGAACACCGCGAAGCCCTCGTGGAGAAACCGCAGGTTCGGATCGTCGGAGACGTGACCCCACTCCGACCAGCCCGTGCCGTCCTGCCAGACGACGACCGGGTACGGCGGCGGCGTGTGGGGCAGCTGCAGGACGAAGGGCGCCGACTCCCAGCGCTGCACGATCGGGTCGCCGTCGGGGCCGAACTCGAACGCGCCGCCCTCGACGTAGGGCGAGTGCCCGCGCATGAAGATCGGCACGTCGAAGCGGCCCTCGATCGCGGCATAGCCGGCCTGATCATTGATGTCATAGACGGTGACGACCGGCGCGGGCAGCTTGTCGGGGTCGCGCGCGAAGTCCCGCAGCCGACGCATCTCGCCCACGGGGTCCTGGGTCGTGAACACCGTCGCCACCGCGATGTCGTCGGCCGCGAGGCCGCCGGCGCCCCGCTCGAGGCACGCGCGCAGCGGCGCGTAGACCTCGTTGGCGCGCGCGTCTGAATATGTCCCCGCGAGCAGCTCATCCATGGCCGGCGGGCGCATCAGCTCGTGGCCCACGGCGCCGCCGAAGCCCCGCAGGAGCGCGAGCGCGTAGGTCGTCTGCGGCCGCAGCGCGAAGCCCTCGACCGGCGTGACCTCGAGCAGCGGCGGGGTCGCGAAGGCGTCGCCCACCCGGTCGATCTGCGCGTGCACGGGCGTGCGCGCGCCGCAGCCCTCCTCGCTCAGCTCGATCAGCTGAATCGCCGCCTCGGGCGTGAGCGTCTCAGCAGGCTCGATCGTCGCGGCCGCGCCCGCGCCGGGGTCACGGTCGAGCTGGACGTAGATCACGGGCGAGGTCGAGAAGCCGACCAAGGTGCCCTCGAGCGCCGCGCGGACCTGCTGCACGTAGAAGTGATCCGCCTCGGGGAAGTCGCGCAGATCGACGGTGCCGTCGTCCAGCACGCGGAGGTCCGAGGGCCACGGCGCGCGGAAGAAGTCGGTCTCGGACGGCGCGAGCTCGAAGCGTGCGTGCAGCGGCGCGAGCGGTCCTGCGCCGCTCTCCGCCTCCCCCCCGGTCTCGCAGTCGTCGGTCTCGCACCCGCCGGTCGTGATCTCGACGGACCCCCCGCCGCCTTGACAGCCGCCGATCGTCGTCAGCGTGGCCGCCACCGCGAGCGCCTGCGCGAGCGCGCGCGATGACGCGCGCGATGGTCTCGAAGCGATGAGCATCGCCCGGGATTGTCGCAGGAGACGCGCGCGCTGTCCGGCGCAAGCTATTCCGCGTCTCCGCTGGAACGCGCCCGGGCGCGCTCCGTGGCACCTACGCGATGGCGTCGAGCGCGGAGGAAGCGGCGCGGGGCCGCGGTCGCGCCCGCGCCGGCGCGACGCCGGCACCGCGGGCGACGTTGATAGGATGTCGCTCCGTGGCAGATCCGAGCGCAACCCCGCCCGGGGGTGAGGGCGCGAGCCCGGCCGACGACTCCAGGCCGCGCTCGTGGGGCGTCGCGCCGACCCAGCGCATCAGCGAGGCGACGCTGAAGGCCCCGCCCGAGCCGCTCGCCGCGACCGTGCACGCCCCGGCCCACGAGCCTCCGCGAGCCGATCTACCCCCGTCGGCGCAGGACACCCTCGGGACGAGCCGCGCCGCCGCCAGCGCGCCCGGGGAGACGCCGCGGACCGTCGGGCGCTACCTCGTGATCTCGCGGCTCGGCGAGGGCGGCATGGGCGTCGTCTACGCGGCGTACGACCCCAAGCTCGACCGCAAGGTCGCGGTCAAGCTCGTGCGCCCGGGCCCGGGCGGCTCCTCGGCGAGTGATGACCCAAAGCGCAGGCTCGAGCGAGAGGCGCGCTCGCTCGCCAAGCTCGAGCACGTCAACGTCGTCAAGGTCTACGAGGTCGGCAGCTTCGAAGACCAGGTGTTCGTCGCCATGGAATTCGTCGACGGCGTGACGCTGCGCGAGTGGCAGTTCAAGCACGCCCAGAGCTGGCGCGAGCTGCTGCCGAAGTACATCGCCGCCGGGCGCGGGCTCGCGGCCGCCCACCGCGCCGGCATCATCCACCGCGACTTCAAGCCAGACAACGCGCTGGTCAAGGCCAACGGCGAGGTCCGCGTGCTCGACTTCGGGCTCGCGGCCCGGCGCGGGCGCGCGCGGGCGCCGGGGAGCCCGGCGTCGATCGAGGCGCTCGCGGCCCTCGAGATCTCGGGGGAGGAGAAGACCGTCCACGCGCCCGCCGACCGCACCTACGTCACGCAGGCGGGCGCGCTCGTCGGCACCCCCGCGTACATGTCCCCAGAGCAATACACGGGCGGGAGCGTCGACGCGACCAGCGATCAATTCTCGTTCTGCGTCGCGCTCTACGAGGCGCTCTACGGCCAGCGCCCCTTCATCGGCGAGACGCTCGCGACCCTCGCGTCAAACGTGGTCGAGGGGGCGCTCGCCGAGCCGCCCGCGTTCGTGAAGGTCCCGCAGTGGCTGCGGCGCGTGCTCCTGCGCGGCCTCAGCACCGACCCGCGGCTCCGCTACCCGGACATGGACGCGCTGCTCGCCGCGCTCGATCACGACCCGCGGGTGCTGCTGCGCTACGCGCTCGCGGTCGTCGCCGGGCTCGCGCTGATCGCCGCCGCCTACTTCGCGTGGCAGTCCCTCGATCGCGAGCGCGCGCTCTCGGACCAGGGCGCGCGGCTGCGGGCCGAGTTTGATCAGGCGCGCGTGCACGCGGCCGAGGCCGAGCTCCAGTCGCTGCGGGCCCGCTCGCTGCACGACCGCTGGGATGATCTCGTCCTCGCCCACGCGCGCGAGCAGCTAGAGCGGCGCCCCGAGGACGCGCTCGCGGCGATCAAGCACCTCACGCCCGCGAGCCGCCGCGCGCTCCCGGCCGCGCGCGCGCTCGCCGGCGACGCGCTGCGCCGCGGGATCCCTGCGCGCCGCGTGAAGCTCGAGCTCGACGGGCCCGCGCGCGCGCTCGCGTTCACGCCGAGCGGCGAGCTGCTCGCGCTCACCGGGTCAAACGGACAGGTCGAGCTCCTGCGCCTCAAGGGCGAGCCCGCGCGCGCGCCGGGGCCGCGCGCGAGCACGCGGCTGCACGCGCTCGCGCTCGCGGAGGACGACGAGCGCGCGCCTCTAACGGCCAACGCCGGCGCGGACCCGACGCTCGCGGCCAGCCCCCTCCCCGGTGAGCCGCGCGTGCTCGCGGGCGCCGGCGACGACGGCGTGGTGTACCTCTGGTCCCTCGCGACCGGGGCGACGCGCGCGCTCGAGGGGCACGACGGCCCGGTCCGCGCGCTCGCCTTCTCACCCGACGGGCGCCAGCTCGCGAGCGCCGGCGACGACGGCGTGGTGCGCCTCTGGAGCGCCCAGGACTGGACCGACCGCGCGCTCCGTGATCACAGCGCGCCCGTGCGCGCGCTCGCCTTCTCCCCCGACGGCGAGCTGCTCGCCTCGGCGGGCGACGACGCGCGCGTGCTGCTGTGGTCGCTCTCGCGGCCGACCCACGTCGCGCTGAGCGAGCACCGCAAGCCCGTCGAGCGGCTCGTGTTCGCGACCGACACGCTCCTGCTCTCGCGCGACCGCAGCGGCCACGTCATCGAGTGGGACACCGAGGCGCGAAGGGGTCTCGAGCTGCACGCCCGCGTCGGCACGCGCGCGCTGCACCTGGCGAGCCAGCGCCGCGTCTGGCTGACCCAGGCCGACGGCGCGCCGCGTCTCGAGTTCCACGAGCGCGACGCGAGCCGCCCGCTGCTCGGCGACCCGGCGCCCCCGACCGCCATGGGCATCTCGCCCGACGCCCGCTGGGCCGCGATCGCGACGCCCGCGGGGGAGCTCGAGCTGTGGTCCGCGGGGCCCAACACCGCCGAGCTGCTCCCCGACCCCGACATCTCGATCGAGCGGCTCGCGTTCTCCCCCACCGGCGACAGCCTGGCGACGAGCAACCTCGCCGGCGCGCTGACGCTCTGGACGCTCTCCGATCACGGCAAGGAGGCGCTCGCGCCGGGCGGCCCCCGGCACGCGCAGCTCGAGTTCTCCCCCGACGGTCGCTGGCTCGCGGCGCTGACGGAGGCGCACGAGCTCGACGTATGGCCGCTCGACCAGGTCCACGACATCAGCGCCCGCCGGCGCTGGCTGCCGGAGGCGAAGCGCTTCGCCTCCGGCCCCTTCGCGTGGGCGCCCGACAGCGAGAGCGTCGCGCTCGATCTGTGTGAGTCGCACTGCGTCATCGCGCGCGTGTTCGCGGACGAGCGCCCGAGCGTCACGCTCCCGCGCCCGAGCCTCGGGCCGACCTCGACGCTGCTGTTCTCGCCCGACGGCCGCCGGCTCGCGGGCGACGGGGAGCGCGACGACAGCCCCTTCGTCTGGGACTTCGACGAGGCGCGCGCGCTCGAGGCGCGCTGGAGCGCCGACTTCTACACGAAGGCGCGACGGCTCGCGCTCGTGTTCGTCGACGGCGGCGAGCAGCTCCGGATCGCGACGACGCACGACGAGGACGTCGGGCTCACGCTGCGCGTGTGGCACTGGAACCTCGAGACAGGCACGACGCTGCTGCTGTTCGAGGAGCGCGCGCTCAAGCACGCCGGCGCGAGCCGAGGCGCGCCCACGCTGCTGCTGCGCACCCACGACCTCCGCAACCTGCTGTGGAGCCTCGACGACGACCGCCTGCACGTGCTCCCGACCATCGAGGGCGCGCTCGTCGACTTCCTCACCGACCCCGACCGCAGCCACGTGCTGGTCCACGCGCGCAGCCCAGACGCGCGCCGCGTCGACATTCACCGCCTGCTCCGGCTCGACACCGGCGACGAGCGCGACCTCCACGACCTCCACGAGCCGATCGCGTTCTCCCCCGATCACTCCCTCGCCGACACGCTCCCGCACGCCGGCGTCCGGCTGTGGCGCGACGCCGGCCCCGACGACCCCGAGGCCTTTCAGCGCTGGCTCGCGCGCGTCACCACCCGGGTCGTCGACCGCGCCTCGATCCCCTAGCGGGCGCGCGCGGTCTCAAGACGCGAGCGGGCCGCGGGGTCTCCCCCACGGCCCGTCGCCTCGCTGCGCGCAGGCTTTGATCAGTCGAGCGGGTTGATCGGGTCGACGACCAGGCCGCCGGGGTAGGCGTAGCTGGCGGCCTGCCCGGTGCCCGAGACGATGATGCCGAACTTCTCGTCGCTCGACGCCTCGTTCGCGCCGACATCGCAGTTGCCGTCGTTCTGCATGTCGATAACCGCGACGTCGAAGCCGCTGTTGCCGATCGGCGTCCACATGTTCTCGGGGACAACCCCGAGGCAGCCGACCTCGATCGCCGCGCCGGTCGGGCGGATCAGCTTCGCGTAGTCGTCGGCGTAGGACTCGTCGTTGAGGAACACGTAGTCGGTCCGGAACTGCTCGGTCGGCACCATCTGGACCATGTAGGGGTCGCCCTCGTTGCCGACGAAGAGGTCGCCGCCCGTCATGTAGCCGGTGACGAGGATCGGGTCGGTCGCGTCGACGTGGAAGTCGTACTCGGACTCGAACTGGATGACCTCGCCGGCGTCGATGTTGACGCTCGAGCCGATCTCGATCATCGGCGTGAAGTTGACGGTCGTGTCGTCCTTCGAGCCGACGATGCGCCAGACCATGCGGTCCTTGTCGGGCGCGTTCATCTGGTTCGCGGGGTTGCGGATCGGGTTGCGCACCGCCACGTACTCGTTGCCCCACGCCTCGAGCGGCAGGACCTGCTCCTCGAGGTGGTCACACCACGCGTAGGGCGGCCAGTCCGGGACGTACGCGCACTTGTGTCCGCCGAAGACGTAGGCCGGCTTGTTGGTCTCGACGATCGAGCCCGAGAGGTCCTCGCCCTCGGGCACCATGACCTGGATGTAGTCGTAGCGGTCGATGTTGAGGATCGTGAAGGCCGCCGGGTTCATCGCCGGCGTGTCGGGCGAGGCCGCGACCGGGATCGACGGCTTGATCTGCACCTGGGTGTTGTCCTCGGTCGCGGCGATGACCATGTACGAGCCCGGGATGCCGCCGGCGCCGTTGTGCCACGCGATGTTGATGTAGTCGTTGGCGACCGCGTGCGAGGGCAGCAGCAGCGAGGCCTCGCCCGTGTAGGCCGACTGACCGCCGATCGGGTTCCACTGCGTGGCGACCACCGGGAGGTTCGACGTGATGCGGAACGCGCGGCCGTAGTTGATGCCGGTGTTGGTGAGCCCCGCGTCGCTGTTGTAGTAGCCGTTGAAGTTGCCGTGCGAGCCCGCGAGCGGGTAGCGCTTGACCTGACGCGGCTGGATCGTGTCCTGAAGCAGCTGCTGCTCCTGGCCGTTGTTGTTGCCGTCGTAGATCGTGATGTCGACGGCGTAGGTCTCGCTGGGGTTGCCGATCGCGACGGCCATCGCGTAGTTGGCCTGGTTCGGCGTGAGGTTCGGGAGGTCGACCGCGAAGAACTCGCAGCCCTCGCTCGAGTTGGTGTCCTCGACGAGATCGCAGGCCGGGGTGCACTCGCCCGAGCCGCACAGCTCCCCGAACGCGCAGTCGATCGGGTCCTCGTAGTCGGTGCCGTCGGCGTTGCAGACCTGGTAGGCCTCGGCGCCGTCGCAGATCTTCGCGCCTGGCTCACAGAACTTGTCGACGCACGCGTCGCCGACGCAGATCTGGTTGAGCCCGCAGGACTGCGGCTCGTAGGCGCTGCACTCGTCGTTGCAGACCTCGATGTTCTCGGAGTCGACGCAGGCCCCCTGCGCGCCCGGGTCGCAGACACAGGCCGCGCACATCCCCATGCCGATGTCGCAGAACTGGTCAGCCTCGCAGGGCGTGTCGGACCACTGCCCGTCGACGCAGGTCTGGTGCCCGCCGTCGCCGCACTGCTCCTCGCCGTCCATACATACGGGCTCGGGACCGGTGCTCGTGCTGCTCGTCAGCGCCTCGGTCGTCGAGGTGCTGCCGTCGCTCTCCGAGCCGCTGGGGCCCATGGTCGTCGCCTCGCCGGTCGTCGTCGACGGCCCGGCCGTCGTCGGCATCGTCGTCGCGTCGACGGTGGGATCGTCGGTCGCGCCGGTGGTCCCGTCACCGTCGTCACCGCAGGCGCTCAGCGCGAAACTAGCGCATACGCCCAGGGACAGTGCAAGTGTTGAAAATGAGGGTCGCGTAGTCTCGTAGGCCATATCACCATGGTGCAGGGATCGATTCGCGAAGACAAGTCTTTGCCGACCGCGCGCGCGCCGGGCCCATCGGCACGAGCCGATCGCGGCCGCGCCCGCCGCCGACATTTCGTCAATACAGCGCTCTGCGGGCGCGTTCGCGGCAATTCGCCGCGAGGCGTGCAAGCCGACGCGCGCCTCGTCGTGGCCCGCAGCACGTCGCGTCGAGGGAGCGCTTCATGGGCCCAAATCAATGCGCGCCGCGCGACGGCGCTAGCGGTGATCTGGCCGAGAAGACATGCTCGAAAAAGCACTAGACGGCCGCTCTCTCGGTTTATTCAAGCGCACGCGAAGTTCTCCTCCTCGCCCGCGCGCCGCCCCCCGCGTCGCCCGCTCGTATCCGCTCACGGCCGCTGTACATGCACGCTCGATCCGACATGTCCGATCGATCGCGTCGACTCGATCCTCCTGATCGCGCTCGCGTTACGTCGCGAGCACGCGCCCGTCCGGTCGCCGCGCGCGCGGTCCACTGCGCAAGCTCACGACGATCCGCCGCGCGACCGCGACGCGCCGCTAACCGTCTGACATCGTACCGCTATTCCAAGGCGCCTCGGCCGACGCGTCGCGCGGCCGCGTTCCCGCATGTAGGTACACTCACGCGTCCGCGCGCGCGAAGCGTGGACGCCGATCTACGCGACCACGACAATCGCCGCGCTCGGCCGCGCTGCGTCGAGCGGGAGGTTGACCATCCATGAGACTCGGCATCGACTTCGGGACCACGAGGACGGTCGTGAGCGCCGCGCTCGACGGGCGCTACGCGGTCGTCAGCTTCGAGCTCGGCGACGGCTTCTGCGACTACCTGCGCGGCCTCGCGGTCCAGCTCGGCGACACCCTGTACTTCGGAGACGAGGCCGCCGCGCTGCTCACCCGCGGAGCCCCGGGGGTCACGGGCGTCGTCCGCTCGGTCAAGCGCGCCGTCAGCGAGCGACGGCCGCAGGATCGCGTCGAGGCGCTGACGGGGCGCCCTGTCACCGCGCTCGAGCTCGCGACCGCGTACCTGCGCTGGGTTCACGTCGCGATCCGCACGCGCAGCAACCTCGAGCTCGACGAGGGCGAGCGGCTGCAGGTGATGGCCGCCGTGCCCGCCGGCGCCGGCTCGCGCCAGCGCTTCTTGACGATCGAGGCCTTCACCCGCGCCGGCTTCGAAGTGAGCGGCCTGGTCAACGAGCCGACCGCCGCGGCCGTCGAGTACGCGCGCCGACACCTCAAAGGTGTCGGAAAGCGCAGCCCTAAGCGCTACGTCGTCATCTACGACCTCGGCGGCGGCACCTTCGACACGGCCGCGATCTCGCTCGAGGGCCGCCGCTTCTCGCTGCTGCGCAGCGAGGGCGTGCCGACGCTCGGCGGCGACGACTTCGACGAGCGCATCCTCGAGCTCGCTATCGCGCGCGCCGGCGCCGGCGTGACGATGACGCCCGCGAACCGCGTCGCGGCGCTCGAGCGCTGCCGCGAGGCGAAGGAAGGGCTCACGCCCGCGAGCCGCCGTCTGCTCGTCGAGCTCTCGTCGCCCGCGAGCGCCCAGGCCGAGGAGCCCGCCCCCGTCGTCCTGAGCACCCGTGAGCTCTACGCCGCCTGCGGCGAGCTCGTCGAGTGCACGCTCGCGCCGGTCGAGCGCCTGTTCGCGGGGCTGCGCGATCACGGCATCGACCCCGACAACACGCGCGAGCTCGGCGGCCTGTACCTCGTCGGCGGGGCGACGGCGTTCCCGGCCGTCGCCCGCGCGCTGCGCAAGCGCTACGGGCGAAAGATCATCCTCGCCCCGCAGCCGCACGCCTCCACCGCGGTCGGCCTCGCGATCGCGGGAGACCCCGACGCCGGCGTGCTCGTCCGCGAGGCCACGACCCGCTACTTCGGCGTGTGGCGCGAGGGCGCGAACGGACGCGAGATCATCTTCGACCCGATCTTCAGCCGCGACGCGCTGCCCGGTGACGCCGCCGTCGTCGCCGAGCGGCGCTACACCCCCGCCCACGCCGTCGGGCACCTGCGCTTCCTCGAGTGCAGCGCGCTCGGTCAGGGCGGGCGACCCGAGGGGCAGCTCACCCCCTGGCCCACGGTCCTGTTCCCCTACGACCCGATCCTCGTCGACCACCCCGCGCTCGGCACCTGCTCGGTCTCGCGTCGGCCCGACGCGCCGCGCGATCACGTGGTCGAGACCTACACCTACGAGCGCGACGGGACCATCGCCCTGCAGATCGAGAACGCGACCCGCGGCTACCGGCAGACCTACGTGCTCGGGGCGCGCTGACGCCCGCGGGGGTATCATCCGCGCGTGCAAGCACGACCCTCGACCGCGTCGCACCTCTCGCTCGCCGTCTCGCTCGTCGTCTCGCTCGCCTCGTGCGGCCCCGAGACCAGCACGACCACGACCGAGAGCGCGAGCGAGACGAGCGCGTCCGAGACCAGCGGCGCTGGCTCGTCGACCTCGACCCCGACCTCGACCTCGACCTCAACCTCGACGACGACCTCGACCCCGACCTCGACCGACCCTCCGCCCACCGGCGGCGTCGAGGTCGACGTCTCCGGCGAATTCCTGCTCTCGGTCGCCACGATCATTGACCCCACGCACCCGCTGCACTTCCTCGCCGAGATCGAGGGCGGCTACGGGGCGGCGGGCGGCGCCATGGACCTCACGCTGCAGGCGCTCGCGGTCGACCTCCAGGCGACCGAGCCGAACCCGGAGCTGGTCGGCGCGCCCCTCGAGCTCCTCGGGCTCAGCCTGAGCGAGGCGGGCGCGTTTGAGCTCGCGCTGACGAATCACATGATCGTCGGCGCCGCGAACCCGATCACCGGCAGCGACATCGAGCTCGACGTCACGCTGACAGGCGCGTTCGTCAACAACGACTCGCTGTGCGGCGTCGTCACGGGCGAGGTGCTCGCGCCGCTACAGCTCAACCTCGAGGGCTCGACCTTCGGCGGCGTCCGCGTAGCTGGCGTAGACGCGCTGGTCCCCAGCGTCAGCGCGTGTGAGCAGGGCTGAGACGGCGACGGTCGACCCGCTCGCGCTCGCGCGACCGCGCGTCGTGGGGACGCAGAACCGCGCGCGACCGCGGGCTGATACTCTCCGTTGAGCGACCGCGTCGTGAACGCGCGCCGCCCCCTCTCTATCCCGGCGAACGGTGCCCGAAACACCCGACCTCGACACGCTCGTTCAGGCCTTCCTCGAGGAGCAGCCGGACGCCGAGCTCGTGCTGGCGGTGCCCGCGAGCCGCTACTTGGAGCTCGGGGCGCTGCTGCTGTGCCGCGCGCAGGTCGTCTTCGTCCGCCGCAGCGCGCTGGGCTACCTCGAGCACAAGGCCTGGGAGGTGGCGAAGCTCGAGACCGCGACGATGGAGTCGGGCTACCGCGGCGCGACCCTCGTGCTCGGCGGCGGCTACACCCTGCGCGAGCGCTTTGATATTGAGGAGCAGGACGGCGCGCGCTTCAGCGTCGCGTTCCGCGAGGTGATCGGCGCGTCCGCGGAGCCCGTACCGCTGGACCACGAACCGCCAGCGCCGCCGCAAGCACCACAAACGCCGCCGCCGCCGCCCGCCCCGGAAGAACGCAGCGAGATCGAGGCTGAGCTCGACAGCCTCCTCGGCGACGAAGACGACGAGGACGAAGACGAACTCGACGACGAAGACGACGAGGACGACGACGAACTCGACGACGAACTCGACGACGAACTCGACGACGACGAGCAACCGGAGACGACGCTCGCCGACTGGACAGAGGTCGACGCGCGGCTGCGCCAGCTCAACTCGGAGCTCGCCGGCTCGTTCGCGCCCGCGACCACGCTCGGCTGCGTCACCGGGGCCGCGATGATCGTCATCGCGATCGTCGTGGGCATCGCCGTGTACGGGAGCGTCGACGCGACGGTGGGGCTCACGGTGCTCGCCGGGATCGTGGGCGCCATCATCTTCGGCAAGGGCATCGACGCCGGCGACAAGGCCTACTACATCGGCACCACCAAGCCGGCGCTCGAGGAGCTGATGGCCGCGCACAACCTCCGCTGGGCAGACGTGATGAGGCGCCTCGAGAGCCTCTACGAGAGCAAGCCGTCCATGCTCAGCCAGATCGAGCGCGAGCGCGGCATCACGTGCGATTGAGGCGCTGACAGCGGGGCGCGGCTCAGCCTCGACCGCGACGGGGTGTAGCCGCCCTCGGCCTCGGCTCCGGTCCAAAGCCCCATCGCGCGCGCGCGCGGGCGAGTATCCCCCACCGAGGTCGCGCTCGACAACCGCGGGCGCTCGGCTACGATCTCCGCGTGCACCCGCTCGGCCAGCGCTCGCGCGAGATAGCGAAGCCGGGGACGCCTTCGTCCCCGGCGCGTCGCTGCTCGCCGTGAGCGCAGGTCGAGGGTACGGCCAGCCATCTTATAAATGGTCCGCAAGTGGTTCAACTCCACCGCGGCGAATCGTGGGCATCGCGGGCGCTCGCCCGCGCTGTTCTGAATTTGTTTTTGATGTGTATCTTGATGTGTATCTAAGGTCATCTTTAACGCCGCGCGCTGGCGCGCGTTCGCTATCTCACGCCTCGCCCGCGGACCCCCCGCGGCGCGCCTCGTCGACTCCGGGGTACTGTGAAACGTGCTCTCGTACCTCTCCAAGCGCGCGGTGCTGTGGCTGTTCGCCGTCGCGCTGGTCGTGGTCGCGCACCCGAGCGTGTGGGCGCTCAAGCTCCACAAGCCGACTTTTTACCCAGACAGCTTCCCGCTCTCGACCTTCCCGATGTTCTCGGCCAAGGTCCCCGAGAAGCCGCGCATCAACCACGTCATCGCCACGGGGCCGGAGGGGCTCGAGGTCCGCGTGCCGTACTGGCTGTGGACGACGGGGGGGATGAACACCGCGCGCGCGCAGCTCAACCAAGCCGTTCGCAAGAAAGACAAGGCGCGCCTGACCGCGTTCTGCCAAAAAGCCGCGCGCGCGATCGAGAAGCGGCGCGCGCGAGCGGCCGCGCGTGGCCAAAAAGACCGGTTTGACGGCGCGACGCGCGTGAGGATCGTGCGCAGCCGCTACCACCTCGAGCGCTACTTCCGCGACGGTCAACGCGAGCCGGTGGGCCGCCGGCGGATCCGTCAGTGCAAGATCAATGATCCGGAGCCGGAGCCGGCCCCAGCGCCGACGTCGGAGGCGACGCCGTGAAGGACTGGCTCCGCTCGCTGGCGGCGCGCGCGGTCTTCCCGGGGCTCCCGCCCCTCAACCTCGCGCTGTGCCGACTGATCCTCGGGCTGTTCGTGTTCTGGTTCTTCCAGACGCAGGGCCGCGGGTTCTCGCTCGCCATGACGAAGCCCGGCGCAGAGGCGTTTCGGCCGGTCGGCGTGGTCAACCTGCTGCTGAGCAGCCCGCTGCAGGCCGCGACCGTCGAGGGGATCCAAAGCGGCGTGCTCGCGCTCGCGCTGCTGTTCGCGCTCGGGCTCGGGCACCGCTGGCTCGGGCCGATCTTCGGCGCGCTCGTGCTGTTTCACTACACGTACCGAAACAGCTGGGGCTTCATCTATCACACCGACAACTCGCTCGTGTTCTCGGCCGTGCTGCTCGGGCTGGCGCCGGCGAGCGACACCTGGTCGCTGGACGCCCTCATCTCGCGGCGCTTCCCGGCCGCGCGCCGCTGGCTGCTGTCCCCGGTCGCGCCGAGCCTCGAGGGCGCCGGGTCGTGGCGCGACGCGGGGCGCTTCGCGCTGCGCCGCGGGGCGCCGGACTGGCGCTACGGCTGGCCGATACAGCTCATCGTGTTCGTCTCGGGGCTCGCGTACATGATCGCCGGGCTCGCCAAGCTCGGCAACGCGGGCCTGGCCTGGGCCGACGGCACCGCGCTCTACGGACAGATCATGAAGAACGCGTACTGGTACGAGATGATCGTCGGCGCGGCTCCGGTCACGCCGTCGGTGGTGCTCGGCTGGCCGCTGTGGGTCTTCACGCTGCTCGCCGTGTTCACGCTGGTCGTCGAGATCGGCGCGCCCTTGTGCATCCTCGATCGCCGGCTCGCGCTGCTGGTCGCGCTCGCGCTGTTCGGCTTCCACTGGGGGGTGATGCTGACGATGGGGATCCCCTTCGTCTATCACCTCAAGGGCGCGGCGTTCGCCGCGTACGCCCCCTGGGAGGCGATCGGGCGCCCGGGCGCGTGGCTGCGCGGCGAGCTCCCCGAGCCCGCGCGCGCGAACGAGCGCGCGCCGACGAGCTGATATCCTGACCCTCGATGGACCTCGCGCAGCTCCGCTACTTCCGCGAGATCGTCAGGCTCGGCAGCATGACGGCGGCCGCGCGCGCCCTCAGCGTGAGCCAGCCGCGGCTCTCGGTCGCGGTCCGCCAGCTCGAGGAGCACTACGAGTCCAAGCTGCTGCTGCGACACCGCGGCGGCGTCTCGCCGACCGAGACCGGCCTCGCGCTGCTGCAGCACATCGAGGAGCTGTTCACGGTGCTCGACCGCGCCCGCGCGCGCATCTCGGGTCTCGAGCAAGAGCTGGTCGGCCGCTTCGTGCTGGGCTGCCACGAGTCGCTCGGCGCCTACTTCCTGCCGAACTTCATGCCCGCGCTGCTGCGCGACGCGCCCGGCGTCAACCTGACCCTGCACAACGCGAGCTCGGCCCGCGTGCGGCAGGCCGTGATCGAGCGCGAGGTCCACTTCGGGCTGGTCGTGAACCCGCGCCCGCACCCCGAGCTCGTGATGACGCGGCTGTTCACCGACGCCGTCGACTTCTTCGTCGCCGATCACGACCCGGTCGTCGACGTCGCGCTCCCGCCCGCGCCTGAGCTCTACGCCGAGTTCTACGCCGACGATCACTGCGCGACGCTCGAGGCCGCGCGCGCGCGCGAGCGCCTGCGCCGCGGCCCGCTGATCTTCGCGGGTCGTGTGCAGCAGTGCAAAGAGCTGCTCGACTCGCTCAGCGAGCGCGACATCGTCCCCGGGCGCCTGCTCTCGTGCGGCGACTTTGAGCTAGTCAAGAGCCTCGCGCTCGCGGGCGTCGGCGTCGCGATCCTCCCGCGACGGATCGCCGCCTACAACCTCCCGGGGCGCCTGCGTCGCCTGCACGGCGGCCTGCCGTTCTTCCCCGACGAGATCGTCTTGCTGTACCGCGCCGATCAGCCGAAGACCCGCGCCGCGCGCTGGGTCAAGGACGCGCTCCTGCGCAGCGGTCGCGAGATGCCGTCGGTGGGCGTCGAGTCGACGAGCGCGCCTGAGTAGCCCGCGCGAGCGCCTCGCACCCACACCGGACGCCGCGCGGGCTACTCAGACGCGCCGCTACCATTCTTAAAGAGGAATGTAATAGATGTCTTTAAAGACATCTGATCGCTATGAGTCCATCAGCATCGGCAGCTGCAGCTGGCTGAGGTTGAAGCTGAACCCCATCAGGGTGACCGAGAGCTCGGCCTGGCTCACGCTGCTCCCAGTGACGAGATCGCCGGTCGTGCGGCTGATGACCGCGCCGCGCATGCCGCCGTCGCGCACGATCCAGCCGCCGCGAATGGGATCGCCATTGAGGTAATCCTCGAACATGTAGATCCCGGTGTCCTCGCCCTCGAACAGCACGTCGAAGACGAACTGCTCGCCGCTCTTGAGGGTCAGCGTCCCGCTCGCCTCGACGTCATCGAACTGGCCGGAGACGGACGCCCCGCTCGTCTCGTCGACGAGCGAGAACGCGCCGTCCTCGTGCGCGCCGAGCAGCCACACGCTGAACGTCGCGTCGTCCTCGACGCCGTCGCAGGCGTAGACGACGACATCGTCCTCGTCGGCGACGAGCGCGACGTAGGCCCCGCCCTCGAGGTCGCCGACCAGGCGCACGTCGCGGTACGTCGGCCCGCCGTCATCACAGCCCACGAGGCTGAACTGGGCGAGGCACGCGAGCCCGAGCAAGAGCGCGCTGCGGCGACGAATCGGCTTGAATAATCCTTGATGCATAGCTGCTTCTCCGTGGCGCGACGGGCCCACAGCACGTCGCGCTGATCGTTACGAGTACATTGTTATGCAGGCTCCCGCAGCCGGCTCATAACAATTCTTGATACCTGCCATTCACGCGCGCGCGCGCTCGCGCGCTAACGCGGGTGCTCCGAGAGCCAGCGCTCGGCCCGCCGGCGCTCGAGCGCGTAAATAGTCCCGCCGGCGCGAAACCGCTCGAGCGCTCGCTCGACGCGCGCCGCGATCTCAGCCTGCGCCGCGCCGCGCTCGCTGTCGAGGAGCGCGCGCGCGAGCTCGACGCGCGCGCGCTCGCTGGCCGGCCAGCTGCGGCTCGCGATCTCGTCCGCGCGTCGCAGGTACTCGTCGGCGCGCGTGTAGCTGCCCTGCTCGAGCATGACGCCCCCGAGCCCGAGCAGCGGGTACGCGACCAGCGAGTGCTCGCGGTCCAGCGCGGCCTCCATGTCCTTCAGCGCGCGCTGCAGCGTCGCCTCGGCCTCCTCGAGGCGCCCGAGCTTCCACAGCGCGGTCCCGAGGTTGTTGCGCGAGGTCGCGGCGCTCGGGTGCGACTCGCCGACGCTCTTGGTGTCGATGGCGAGCGCGCGGCGATAGTAGAGCTCCGCCTCTTTGAATCGACCTTGCACAAAGTACAGGTTCCCGAGACCAGTCACAGGATCGGAGAGATCCGGGTGCAGCTCGCCCTGCTCGCGCTCTCGCAGCTCGACCGAGAGCCGCAGCTGACGCTCGGCCTGCTCGAGCTCGCCGAGGAAGAACAGCGAGACGCCGAGGTTCGCGCGCGAGGAGGCGACCAGCGGATGGTCGGGGCCCAGCGTGCGCTCGCGCAGCGCGACCGCGCGCTCGTGGTACTCACGCGCCCGCGCGTGCTCCCCTCGCCCGGTCTCGACGCCGCCGAGGTTGTTGAGCGTGACCGCGATCGCCGGGTGACTCGAGCCCAGCGCGCGCTCCTGAATCGCGAGCGCGCGCGTGAGGAGCTCGAGCGCCTCCTCGGGCTGCCCCGCGCGCGAGAGCACGTGCCCGAGGCTGGCGAGCACGCGCGCGACCTCGGTGTGCTCAGGCCCCAGCTGTGACTCGAGCAGCTCCGCCGCCTGCCGGAGGGCGTCGGCCGCCTGCTCGTAGTCGCCGCGGCGCGCCCGCAGCGTGCCCAGCCCCTCGTAGTAGTGGACCTCGATACGATCGGCGCGTGCGCCTCGCTCGATCATCGCGCGCGTGGTCTCGGCCCACTGCAGCCCCTCGTCGGTGCGCGTGAGCCCGTAGCCGAGGACGTGCACGAGGTGCGCGGACGCCAGCGCGGCCTGGTCGTCGTGATGACTGGCGAGCGCCTCGGCCCAGCCGTCGAGCAGCGCGTCGCGTGCGGGCTCGTAGCGGGCGCGATCGATGTGCAGGATCCCGACCCGCACCAGCGCCTCGGCGATCAGCGGGCGGTAGCCGAGCTCGCGCGCGTCCGCGAGCGCGCGCTCGGCCACGTCGAGGCCGCGCTCCGCTCGACCGGCGCTGCCCTCGACGCCCGCGCGCGCGAGCAGATCTCGCTGGCGGGCGAGCTCCGCCTGATCGCGCGGGTCCTCGGGCGGCGCGATCGAGAGCGAGAGCGCGCTCGGGTCGACGCAGACCGCGAGTCCCGGGAGCGCGTCGACGGCCTGGACCGCGCGCTCGGTCACCGACTCGTCCGCGTCGGAGAGCACCGAGACGAGCGCCGCGAGGCCGGCCCGCCGACGCTGCAGACAGCTGACCTGCCGATCGTACATTTCTGAAGAGACAGATCCTGCTTGGTGCGCGCGGCAGGCCTCCGCGTGCCGCTGGGTCCACGACGCGGCGTAGCGGTCGACCAGCTCGACGACCCGCGCTGCGGTCTCCTCCGCGTACACGAGCTCGGCGCCCGCGAGCGCGTCGCGGACCGCCCCGCGCGACGACGCCCCCCAGACGTCCGCGAGCTCGGCGCTCGCGTCGTCACAGCCGCCCTCGGCTCGACCCGCGACCTCGAGCGCGACGACGGCGGAGATCGTCGCGAGGCCGCCGAGCGCCGCGAGCCGCCGGACGCGGCCGCGGTCTCGCTCGAGCTCCCGCAGCAGCGCGGCCATGCTCTCCCACCGCTCGGTCGGCTCCCGCCGCAGCCCGCGGAGCACGAGCCTCCGCATCCACCCGGGCACGCCGCCCCGCGGCGGCTCGGGCGGAGGGCCCGCGCACACCGCCACGCGCAGCGACTGCAGATCACGCCCGCGAAACGGCGCCTCGCCGTAGAGCGCCTCGTAGAGCGAGACGCTGAACGAGTACTGGTCAGAGCGCGCGTCCGCGTTGAGCCCGCTCCACTGCTCGGGCGCCATGTAGCCGGGCGTCCCGAGCAGCGCGCCCGCGTGCGTCAAGCGTGACGTGAGCACGCTCGAGAGCGTCGACTCGTCCCCCGTCGAGAGCTCCGGCCCCGAGCTCTCGCGCTCGTGCTCTTGGGCGCGCGCGAGCCCGAAGTCGGTCACGCGCGCGCGCCCGTCCTGATCCACGAGCACGTTCTCTGGCTTAAAGTCGCGGTGCACCAGGCCGGCCGAGTGCGCGGCCTGAAGCCCTCGACCTGCCTGAATAAACATGTCTCTCACCTCGCGCCAGCTCCGCGGCGCCCGCTTGAGCCAGTCGGTCACCGTCTCGCCGCGGACGAATTCCATCGCGATGAAGACCTGCCGCCCGAACGCGCCGACGTCGTGCACGGCGACGACGTTGGGGTGCGAGAGCCGGGCCATCGCCTGCGCCTCCCGCAGCAGCCGCGCGCGCGCGTCCTCGGTGTCGCGGCCGGGGCGGATCAGCTTGATCGCGACCTTGCGATCGAGCTCGGGGTCGTAGGCCGCGTAGACCTCGCCCATCCCGCCGGCGCCCACGCGCTCGATCACGACGTAGCGACCGAAGCGGGTCTGCGGCCGCTCGGGGCTGGGGCTCAGCCCGCCGCCCGCGTCGGGCGTCGGGCCGAAGGGATCCTGCTCGAGGCTCCCATCATCGTCGCCCGTGAGGGTCTCGTGCTCGGCCAGCGCCGTCTCGCCAAAGATGTTCGCTTGAACATCTCGCTCGCGGGCCGCGACGCCATCATCGGGCCCGAAGACCTCGAGCGTGTCGAGGTTCTGCATGGACGCGGCGCGACCGCCCCCGCGACCGGCCGCGGAGCCGCGCGCACCCGAGCCGTCCCCGCCCGCGCTCCGCCGCGTCATGGCTCAGAACGGTAGCACACGCGAGTTTCACCCGATCGACAGGACGAGCGATGGCGCGCGGCGCGAGCCGAGCATCCGCGCTCGACGACGCTCGGCGGTAACCGGCCGTCCGCGCCGCGTTCGCGCCGCCTCACTCGAGCTCCCCACCGGCGATCAGCTCGTCATCGTCCGCGACGCACAGCCCCCACTCGAGCTCGCCCTCCGCCGACGGTCGACAGCGCTGCCGGCCGTCGACGAGGCACGCTCGCTCCTCGCCCTCGACCTCACACGCCATCCCCGCGAGATCGGGCTCCTCATCCTCGCAGGCGGGGGCGACGAATAACAGCGACACCAGCGAGACGCGCCATAGCAGGGCGCCTCGGGGCCGAGCTCGACGAGCGCGATCGCTGGGGGTCCGTCGCGGCATGAGCGTACAGTGTACCGCTCTCGCCCCTGTGACAGCCCGGGGCGCACGCGGTCGCGACGACGCGTGCACGTTCGCCACAGGTCACCCCTCACGAGCGCCCCGCGACGAGCTCGGAGCCTGGATTCAGCGCTCTGGAGCGAGGTGTCTCGGAGCCGGGCTCAGACGTGCTCGACGGGATCGTGCAGCCCGCGACGCACCTCCGCGAGCCGCTGCAGCAGCGTCGACATCGACGACCAGCGCTCGCGCTCGGAGAGCGCCAGCCCGCGCCGCAGCACCGCGCCCAGCGCGTGCGGGAGCGCGGCTGGGACGAGCGCGTCGCCGCCCTCGTGGAGGGGCCCCGCGTCGCCAGTCGCCGTGTCCCCGGCGAAGGGGTGGGCGCCCTCGAGCGCCTGGCACAGCGCCACGCAGAACGCGAACTGATCCCCGCGATCTCGCGAACACCCGGCAGGATGGGCCGTTGCTCCTAAACTGGCGAGATCGTGGGGCTTTTTCTTGGTTGGTGAGTACGCGGGGGGTCGCGTCGGGCGGCGTCAGTGCGGTGGGGTGCTGGAGCCGGGGCGGAGCCGCTAGACGATACCAGTCCCGCTGTGCTGTGATTGTCGGCTCAGGTTGGCGTCTTGCAGGTTGGCGTCTTGCAGGTTGGCGTCTTGCAGGTTGGCGTCTTGCAGGTTGGCGTCTTGCAGGTTGGCGTCTTGCAGGTTGGCGCCTTGCAGGTTGGCGTCTTGCAGGTTGGCGTCTTGCAGGTTGGCGCCTTGCAGGTTGGCGCCTTGCAGGTTGGCGCCTTGCAGGTTGGCGTCTTGCAGGTT
Organism: Polyangia bacterium; assembly: GCA_030430565.1. Taxonomy (GTDB): domain Bacteria; phylum Myxococcota_A; class Polyangia; order Nannocystales; family Nannocystaceae; genus JACKDW01. The sequence continues at coordinate 127,995 of JAUIKS010000021.1, read as the reverse complement.
GGCGCCTTGCAGGTTGGCACCGTACAAATCGGCGAGTTGCAGCTTTGCATCTCGAAGGTCTGAATTTTTTAGACTTGCACCCCGTAGCGACGAATTTCTTAAATTCGCTTTTACAAGAGAGGATTCATCAAGAACTGCTTCATTAAGCGCCGCCCTGCTGAAACTTGTTTTCTTCAAGTTAGCCCCCCGCAATACGACACCACTCAACATAGCCCCCTGAAAGTTAGCGGTCTCAAGATTGGCCTTAGACAGGTTCGACCCGAGAGCGATCGCGCCAAAAGCCGCTGCACCTTTCAGATTAGCCCCCGGAAGCCATGATTTATACAACATGGCCCCCAACAGCTTGGCGCCAACAAGCGAAGCATTAGAAAGAACAGCATTGTTAAGCCTTGCTCCTGAAAGATCACAACCACGCAGACTAGCGTTTGACAGTACCGCGTCGCGAAGATCAGCACCCGCCAGGCAATCATTATCAAGCACTACTCCCGGCGCGACAACCTGAGCATACCCGTCGCGAACAGCAACCCAGGCAAGCAAAGAACGAAACACCCACCGCGGTTCAATTTTCGGCACCTTACCGGTGCAACTGGCAATCGCCAATGCCGCCACTCTCAGTCGAGTTCGATTATCCCGGTAAATCGAATACTCAAAATCTCCCTCGTCAGATGGAAAAATCTGATCGTCCCCAAAGTAGCAAATTGCCCAGCGGCCAATTTTTGCACGTGTCTTTCGAGGCTCACGTGCAAGCATTTGCTTTAGAAAGGTGTAACTCTCATCATCGCTGGATTTGCGGAGAGGCCCTTTCATGAGTTGTCGTTCGATCTTTGCTCGCAATTTTTGATTCCGAGTGGTCGTTATCAATTTTAAAGAATGCAACCAGTGTCGCGCAACCAGGTACTCTACAAATGAACGATGCCCAAACAGCATATTGCTGTTTGCGCTATTGCGAAGATCCGCCTGAATGGCTAATAGAAGCCCAATCTGAATGCAGTGCAGAACCACAGAGTCTTCACACATTAACTCTCCGGCAAGAATCTGACTTTCTATCTGACTGCGACGAAAAATCGGGGGGCGCCCCTCTCGTCCTGCCCTGAAATCGAGGATCTTGCGTTCCCACGCTACGCGCCCCATTAGCCAAAGCATAGCCTCAATTTCTGTTGCATCTTTAGAGATAAGGCGAGCTGCGACTAATTTCTGACGAACAACCGCCGCGGAGCGCTGTATTTCTGGATGATCCTCTCCTCCCTGTTCGAATTTTCCTCTTGCAATCTCTCTGAAGAAGAGATCGTATATTAAGGCTCGATCGACCTTATCCTCACTTTCAAGTGCCAATTTCTCCCACGAAAATGCAATCATTAGCAATATGATTGGAACGTTAGAAATCGAAAAAATGCGTCGTCGCTTGAGTTTTGATTTAGTAATCCAGTTTGAACTCTGCCCCCGGACGACCCAATTCCAACGATTTAACCACGATTCGATCTGTGTTTCCGAGAATTTTTGAATTGTGACAACCGGCACCCGAATCTTTTGCTGATTTGGGAGCACGGCCGGTCGAGAGAAAACAATGCAGCGCCGGCTATTGCTCGTCCAGTCCTCAATCGAATCGATCAGGTGCCGCAATTCTCTCTCTGTGAAATTTACCTCATCTAAACCATCAAGTAAGAGGAGCACTCGGTTATGGGCAGGCAAACAAAACGACGGATCGTCTGTAGGGAGGTGAAGGCCAGATTCTTGTGCCTGCCGTCGCATCGATCGTGCGATGACATGGGCGATATTCGGGGTGTTGCTGTTAAGATCAATCGCGCAGCGAACGTACACAGGATAATATGACTTCTTCGAAAACAAACTGCCTGTGCGTTGATGCTGAAGGGCGTGCTGCCACGCGAGCATTCGGGCGGTAAGCGATTTTCCATGCCCCATGTCAGCGGCCACAAAGACGACAGGATATTCTTGTAACAGCTGGTTGATTAGCTTAATGGCAGGCGACGGGGGCGTGGTGTCTGAGTTGCCAGTTTCTGCTGTTGCACTGGGCTCAATGTAAACATCTTCGAGTGGCATAGCGGGAAACTCGCCGCCCGCTTGAAGATTTCTAAAGACATGTTGACGCCGCCAAGATACAGTCTGATCCCGCAGCCAGCTTCTAACTTGCTCTCCGCGTGCATCCTTCCTTATGTCAACCAGGTAGTTTCTTAGCTCAATCCCCTCTGCGGATGCTAGGCCACATCGCCAAGCATCCGCGAAGTCAAACTCGAATTGCAACTGAGTCTTCCCGTCGGCGTCTTTCTTGATTAGCGGAATATCTTCTCGGGTTCTCGACGCAAGTCCTGGATCGGTGAAAGAGTCCCACAGCGCGCGATACAATAAGGAATGAATGGGCGGATTTACCCCCCCGACGGGAAGGGTCGGAGTGTCGCCGTTGTCCTGTTCCTTAGCACAAAGAGTTGGAAGAAGATGGTTGATCGCAAAGTCGAGGCGAAACTCGATTTCTTCGCGCCGCCGCGCTTTTTCACCAACCTCTTTTGAATTGCAGAGCTTTTCCCACCATCTAGGACCGCGCTCCCACGGTGCTAGGACTTCATTGTGGACCCAGTGATGCCTAAACGCCTCCCCGAATGAAGCGATGATGAGAGTTGTGTATCGCGCGTTGAGTTCGCCTGTGCAGTTATTGTTCCCGCTGTTGCGTCGGTTTACGAGGTGACCTCCAGTTTCAATTGCTCGTTCGATCAGTTTGAGTGTCTTACCGTCATGTTTCCAATCTGCGTCATTGGTCCACATGTCGATGGCGGACACTAGTAACTTCGAAAAGACGGCGATAATGGAAGCTTCCATTGAAAGTCCCTCTCTATTTCAACACGTAGCTGCGTCAGCAGCTATGACTGACTTGGGTTTCGTAAGCGCACAAGCGAACCATCTGCGAACCTAACCTCCGTCGCGGCCGCGTTCTTCGCACGTTCGCCGGAAATCAGAAACTCTATCCCTCCGCGCTCGAGTGCGTGCCGCAACGCGCCGACCGTACGCGGCCGCGTGTCTTGGTGGCCTCGCTCGAACGACACGACCGTAGTCGTCGCAACCTTGGCCTCCTCGGCCAAGCGACGCACCGTCCACCCAAGGAGAGAGCGCGCGCTCTTGCACTGTGCGGGCGTCACAGCGCGAGACTATACGGCCCGCAGCGTAGACGTGCGAATTCAATCAGGAAAACGGAATTTTGTTTCATATGCAAAACAAAGATAGTCTTTTGCCATGATGACGAACAGCAACGCTCCCCCGGCGCTCGAGATCCCGCTTGACGCGCGAACCGCCGCCTGCCTTCGCAATAACGCCCACCTAGCGCACGAGATCGTCGAGCGAGCGCTCATCGATCACGACTTCCCTGCACGCCTCGTGATCATCACGCATGAGCGCGAGCTACTCGCGTCGGTCAATGGCACCGAGATCACGTTCCACGTTCCGCTGGCCGCGACCGTCCAGGAGGTCACGCTCCCGCACGACGCCCCGGGTGCCGAGGAGGAGGAAGTCGATGTCCGTTCATGACCTTCCGGTCACCTCGGTTGCTCGCGTCCGGGAAGCACTCCGGCGGCACTTAGGAGAGAACGCCGATGTCGAAGGCTGGCTCGTGCGGTGGATGTGCTCCTGCGCGAGCACAGGCGAACACGTTCGCCGTGAGCTCGAGGAGGTCATTCCTCCCTCGGCTCACTGGCTGATCGCCTACGTCGACGTCGACGCGGTCGCGCGCGACTGGTCAGACTGCAATCGAGTCGTTTACGCGTGCGACCGGCTCGATATCGTTCACGTCTTCGAAAACGAGCGCGCGCACGAGCTAGATCCTGCGGCGAAAAGGTGACCGCCCGCGGCGTCAACCGCGGACGATCGACACGCGCCTAGCCTGCAAGCACAACGCGTGTCACCGGAGTGAGTAGCACGGGGCCTTGCGGCCCCGTGCGTTTTTGATTGGCCACGTTTCCCAACACGACACCAGTCACTGACGTCAGTCGCAACACGACGTCAGTCAGCGACTGCTGTCCTGACCACGACGTCCGTCTGCTCGACACGCCTGTAGTCGGTACGCTCGCATTCACAGCGAATGCTCGCGCACTTTTACATGTTTCAAGAGACATGATGATGGTCGCGGTGAATCATCGCCGCGCTCGGGGGCTCATGAGACGCGACTGCCATCGACGCGCTCTTGTCGGCGAGGCCGTGTTCGCGTCCGCGAGGCCACGCGAGCGGGGTGCTAGGGTGTCCCTACTGCCCGATCGCGGCGGCGCGTCGACGCGACGGCCCGAGGTCGCGTTCGTCGGCGAGGCGCTGCGCGAGTACGAGCGGAGCGCGACGCGAACGGGGAGCTCGGGTGTCCCTACTGCCCGATCGCGTCGGTGCGGCGACCCACGCACCGCGGTCGCGTTTGCCGGCGGGGCGCTCGCGCGAGTACGAGCAGAACGCGACGCGAACGGGAGCTAGGGTGTCCCTACTGCCCGATCGCGTCGGCGCGACGGCCCGAGGTCGCGTTCGTCGGCGAGGCGCTGCGCGAGTACGAGCGGAGCGCGACGCGGGGGAGCTAGGGTGTCCTTACTGCCCGATCGCGCGGCACTGTGGGAGCGCGACGAGGCGCACCCACGGTCGCGCTTGTCGGCGAAGTGCTCGCCCGCAGGCGGAGATCGTCAGAGATCGATGCGAACGAGCAGTAAACCCACCCACGCTGCCCGTTCGCGCCGACCTGGCCTTCGCGCTTCCTTGTCGGGCTCGTGAGACGCGACTGACGTCGTCGTGGTCGATGCAAACGAGCAGTAAATCCACCCGTGCTGCTCGTTTGAGCCGACTTGTCCTTCGCGCTTCCTTGTCGGGCTCGTGAGACGCGACTGACGTCGTCGTGGTCAATGGAATCGAGCAGTAAACCCGCCCGCGCCGCCCGTTTGAGCCGACGTGACTTCGCATCTTCGTCGGGCTCATGAGACGCGACTGACGTCGTGTCGCGTCGCCTGGGCCTCGCCGACGAGCGCGAGCGCGGCCTCGCCGACGAGCGTGAGCGCGGCCTCGCTGACAAGCACCCGCGCCCTCGACCTCGCCGGACACGACAGACGTCCGGTCGACACGACAGACGTCCGATCGGAGGCGACAGGTGTCGGTTCACGACGTCTGTCGTCTCGCTTACGCTCGTTAGTGCCCGAATAGGCGCTATGTTGAACAATTTTGCTTGTATTCGCGCGCGCACGCGACACGACAGACGTCGTTGTCAGGTGACAGGTGTCGTGATCACGACGTCTGTCGTGTGACAGGTGTCGTGATCACGACGTCTGTCGCCGACAGACGTCCGGTTTTCGGGAAAACACGACGTCTGTCGTCTACACGACGTCTGTCGTGTCGCATTGGACAGGTGTCGTGATCACGACGTCTGTCGCCGACAGACGTCGTCAATTGACGTCTGTCGCCGACAGACGTCGTCAATTGACGTCTGACGCCTCGCCGATCGGTGACCACGAGCGCGAGCGCGGGCTCGCCGACGAGCACGAGCGCGCCGATGCGGGTGCCGAGCTACGGCACGCCGATGAGCGCATCGGCTCAAGCCCTCACGACCTCTGTCGTGTTGGTCAGATCCGATCATGGAGACCCGCAACCCATGACGATCGAACTCTCCAAGCTCGATTGTCGTTTGCCGGCAAGAGCGGAAGAACCCAGCCAGGTTCCCAGACGACGGACGTCGTGTGACACGACAGATGTCGCCGACAGACGTCGTGTCGCACGCCCCGCGAAGTTCGGGATCCCACACGCGGAGAAGATCGGCGAAGATGCTGACAGGGGTTGATCTCGAGGCGCGAAAATGCGTGGATGGGAGCGGAGCAACGGCCCGTGTTGTCACCAACTCCACGCAAGGAAGAGGCAATGACAGTCAAGGTCCGTACACGTACACGGAACGGGAGAACTCGGTGGGTCGCAGACATCCACGCGCGTCTCCCAGACGGCACGGTTCACCGGGAGCGACGAGATGTCCCGGTGGCCACGAGCCAGCGCAGCGCGCTCCGTTGGGCTCGCAGTCGCGAGCGGGAGCTCATCCGCAACGGCACGAAACCCAAGAAGGAGGCACGGACGTGCCCCACGCTCGCAGAATTCGCGGATACTTTCCTCGAGTACATGCGCGCGCGCGGGCGCAAGCCATCGACGATCAACAACCTCAGCACCAACCTGCGGATCCATCTTCTCCCCCATGTTCGGGCGACTCCGTCTCGACGAGATCGACGACACGCACGTCGCCACGCTCGTCGAACTGCCGGGGATCAAAGCGGGCACGCGCAACAAGATCCTGGCCACGCTCTCCGGCATGCTTCGGGCGGCCAAGGCCAAGGGGCACATCAAGGATGTCCTCCGGATCAGCCGGATCCCGGTCCCCAAGACCCCGGCGACCTTCTACGAACGAGCCGACTTCGAACGGCTCGTCGCGGCCGCGAGTCTCCTGGGCCCGGATCACCTCGCCATCGTTCTCCTCGGAGGCGAGGCGGGGCTCCGCGCGGGCGAGATGGCCGGGCTGCACTGGCGATCGGTGCAGCTCACACGCGGCGTCATCGTCATCGAGCACTCGCTCTGGCGCGGTCACCTGACTACGCCCAAGAGCAACCGCTATCGCTCTGTGCCGCTCTCAGAGCGACTCTCGAGCGTGCTGTGCTCGATGCACCCCGCGCGCAGAGGCGAGACCGTGCTCGCGCGTAAGGACGGCGCGATGGTGAGTCGGCCGTGGATCCGCCATCGCCTATGGCAGGCCCAGGAGCGCGCCGGTTTGCCGCTGAAGGGCGCCCACGTCCTGCGGCATTCGTTCTGCTCGCACCTGGCGGAACTCGGCGCGCCTGCGGCGGAGATCCGTGACTACGCCGGGCACTCGAGCGTGGCGATCACCGATCGCTACATGCACTTGGCGCCCGGCCGGCGCGACTCGATCGCGCTGCTCAACCGCGCCGCGAAGTCAGCCCAGGTCGATCCCGAGCACGTGCGGGCGGCGGGCGCTACTGGAGCCGGTCCGGCGCCGGCTCGTCGTAAGAAGAAAAAGCGCAAGTAGATCAGTAGCTTAGATAACCAAGATCAGTAGAACGCGAACTGGTCCGAGCGCGCGCTCGCGGGTCGACCGGCGCACTGCTCTGGAGACATGTACATCGGGGTGCCGACGCGCGCGCGCGCGTCGAGACCGGCGAGCGGGTCGCCTTGTCGGGTGCGCTCGAACGCCGGCACCGCGAGGCCGAAGTCGACGAGCCGCAGCGCGCCCGCCCCGATGATCACGTTGGACGGCTTAAAGTCGCGGTGCACGAGCCCCGCGCGGTGTACGGCCGCGAGCCCCTCACCTGCTCGTAAGAACATCTCCAAGATCACGCCGGGGCCCGCGACGGATCGCCGCGCCCACGACGCGAGCGTCTCGCCAGGGAGATACTCCATCGCCAGGTAGACCTGCCCGGCGAACGCGCCGGCGCTGATGAGCTCGACCACGCCGGGGTGGTTGACGCGGGTCAGCGCGCGCGCCTCTCGCAGCAGGCGCAGCGACGCGCGCAGGTGATCCCGCGAGCCCTCGGCGACGAGCTTGAGCGCGACGCAGCGCGCCGTGACATCGTCCCAGGCCTCGTACACCACCCCCATCCCGCCGACGCCGATCGTCCGGATGACGCGGAACCGGTGAAACCTGTCGCCAAAGCGCAGCGGCGCCCTCGGCCCCGCCGCGCAGCTGCGCTTGACGCCCTCGACGAGACGCTCGATCCGCGCCGCCGCGCTCTCGGAGGCGCGCGGCGACGCGTGCTCGCGCCCCGCTCGAACACGCGCCTCCTCGACCGTGAGCGCCGACGTGAGCAACTCTCCCCCCACAAGTATTGAGTTCCGTTCGCGGACGAACCGACACCCATGAATCGACAAATTGTGAACTTTTTTTTCGGGGGATTTTTCTCGATCGTTGAGCGGGTCGTCACACCGTGCCACGCGCGGTCGCGCGGTCGCGCGATCGCGGCCACGAACGGAATGAGAGCTCATGTATAGTCGCTGGAGTGGGACGAGATAAGGATCTCGTGGAGTCGTTCCGCGCTGGTGACAAGTCCGCTGGAGAAGAGCTGGTGGACCGCCACTACGCGGGTGTGCTCCGCTTCTTTCGCAGCAAGGCTCCGGCGAGCGCCGCCGACCTCGCGCAGAAGACCTTCTTGGCCTGCTTCGAGAGCCTCGGCAGCCTGCGCGACGCCGCGAGCTACCGCAGCTTCCTCTACGGCATCGCCTTCAACGTCCTGCGCAAACACTTTCGCGCGACGCGGCCCAGCGAGGTGCGCGTCGACTTCGCCATCCTCACCGCAGTCGACCTCGACCCTTCGCCGAGCCAGCTGCTCGCCGGCCAAGACGAGCGCCGGATCCTGCTCGAGGGCCTGCGCCGGCTGCCGCTGAACTACCAGACCGTGCTCGAGCTCCACTACTGGGAGCAAATGACGGCCGCCGAGATCGCCGAGGGGCTCGAGCTGCCGCTGGGCACGGTGAAGACCTGGATCCGCCGCGGACGGATCCGCTTGGAGAAGCTCATCTCGGAGTTCGACGGCCCCTCCGCCGCGCTCCTGAAGAGCACGCTCAGCGACCTCGAGTCGTGGGCGGGGGAGCTGCGCGCGACGCTCGGGCGGGAGTAGAGGACCCGCTCAGCCCGGCCTCGAGGGCTCTAGCTCTAGCGCGAGGGCTCGCGCCTGCGCGGCCCGCTCTTCGTCGGCTCCTGCCGCGTACCCTTGAGCTGCCTCTTCCGCCAGCTTCTTCGCGCGCGCGCGTCGCTCGTCTCGCCCGCGCTCCGGCCCCGCGAGCAGCGCCCGCGCCAGCGCGTAGCGTGTGTCCGCGAGTTCACGCGGCGGGGCTCGGTCCGGGGCCCGCAGCTCGAGCGCGCGCTCGAGCAGCTCGGCCGCGCGGGCCGGCCGCTCGCCTCGCAGCGCGACCACGCCGAGCCCAGTCAGCGGGTAGGCGAGCTCCGGGCTGTCAGGCGCGACCGTCTTCTCAAAGATCGCGCGCGCGCGCTCAAACGCAGCCTCGGCGCGGTCGAGCGCCTCGAGCTCGAGCAGCGCCTGCCCCTCGTTGACCAGCAGGAGCCCGACGTTGAAGTGCTCGCCGCCGAGCTGCGCCTCGACCGTCGCGCGCGCCGGCGAGAGCAGCTCGAGCGCCTGCTGTGGGTGTCCCTCGTGGAGCAGCAGCTCCCCGAGGTTGCTGCCGATCATCGCCACGAGGATGTGCTGCTCGCCGTGCAGACGGGCGAGCACCTCGCGCGCGCGCGTGTACAGCGAGCGCGCCTCGGCGAGCTCGCCCTGATCCTTGAGCGTGGTCCCGAGGTTGTTGACGACGATCGCGTAGTCCTCATGCTCCGCGCCCAGCGAGCGCTCGATCACCGTGAGCGCCCGACGGAACGACTCGGCCGCCGACGCGATGTCCCCGAGCTCGCGCTGCGCCGTCCCGATGTTGTTGAGCGGGTGCGCCAGGTCCGGGTGCGACTCGCCGAGCAGGCGCTCGTCGATCGCGAGCGAGCGCCGGTAGTCCTCGAGCGCCCGCTCGCGCTGGCCGAGCACTTGGAGCGCGGCGCCGCGGTTGTTGACGGCGCGCGCGTACCTGTGGCTGTCGTCCCCGTGCACCGACGCGGCCCGCTCGAGCGCCTGCTCATAGAACGCGAGCGCGCGCTCGGGCTCCCCGCGCGCCTGCGCGAGCCTGCCCTGGTTGTTCGCCAGCGTGGCGCGCACGTCACCGACGAGCTGCTCACGCTCGATCTTCGCGGCGGCCAGCTGCGCCCAGCGCTCGGCGTCGTCGAGCTGCTCGCCGCCCTGGCTCGTCAACGCGAACACGAGCAGCGACATCGCCTCGGCCGCGACCGCGTCGTGGCGCGTGGCCTCGGCGACGGTGCTCGCCTCGACCAGCGCGCGCTCGCCCTCGACGAAGCGTGTCGCCTCGAGCTCGAGCTCCCCGAGCAGCAGCTGCTGCTCCGCCCGCAGCGGGCGGTAGCGGAGCGCGTCGACCTCGGCGAGCGCGCTGACCTGCCGCTGCGCCGTCTCGACCCGGCCGACGGCCGCGAGCGCCCTGGCGCGCGCCAGCGAGCTCCTGACCGAGAGGACAGCCTCAACCAGCTCCTCCTCCGGCGCCGCGAGCCGCAAGCGCGCGCGCAGCCGCTCGGTGTCCGCGCACGGCTCGAGCGGCTCGAGCTTCTCCGTCGCCGAGGCCGCGTTGCGGATCACCGAGGCGTCGGCCTGGGCGAGCAGCTCGGTCAACGCGCCGACGCTCGCGCGCCGTCGCTCGAGACAGGCGACGCGCAGATCGTAGAGCTCGCCCGACAGCATGCGCCGGTGATGCTCCTGGCAGGCCTCGAGCCGCCGCTCTACCCACCGCCCCGTGTAGTCGTCGAGCTGCCGCCGGACGGCGATCCACGAGTCATCGGCGAACGCGAGCTCGCTCGAGTGAAAGACCTCCTGGATCAGCCCGCGCATCGCGTCGTCCCAGACGTTCGCGAGCGGGTCCTCGTCGCTCGTGCAGGGACGCTGGCGCGTCGACCAGGCGTAGGCCGAGAGCCCCCCGACCACGACGAGCGCGCCCGCGAAGATCCACCGCTGCGCGCGGACCTGGCCGCGGCGCAGCTCCGTCAGCAGCGCCCGCATCGACGGCCAGCGACGTGACGGATCGGAGGCGAGGCCGCGCTCGACCGCGACGCGCAGCCACCGCGGCACCCCGCTGCCCCGCGGCGCCGGGCGAGGGCGCCCCTCGAGGATCGCGCGCACGAGCCGATCCCGATCCTCGAGTTCAAAGGGGTGGCGGGCGTACAGCGCCTCGTGCAGCGCGACGCAGAAGCTGTACTGGTCGCTGCGCGCCGTCACCTCGCGCCGCGCAAGCTGCTCTGGGGCCATATACGCGGGTGTCCCCATGTTCATGTCAGCCTGCGCGGCGACCTCCCCCGCCGCCGCGGGCGAACCCGCGCCGCTCGGCGCCTCGCCGCGGGCGGCGAGCCCGAAGTCCATGACCCGCACGCGCCCGTCGTCGCCGACCAGGACATTCTCAGGCTTGAAGTCTCGGTGCACGAGCCCGCGCTCGTGCGCGGCGGCGAGGCCCTCGCCGGCCTCGAGGAAGCGGGCGACGATCGCCGACCAGCGGCGGCGGCGACGACCCGACAGCTCGTCCACCCACGCGCGCAGCGTCCGGCCCTCGACCAGCTCCATCGCGATGAACACCTGCCCGTCGAGCTCGCCGACGTCGTGCACCTGGACGACGTTGGGATGCGAGAGCTGGGCCAGCGCCCGCGCCTCTCGCAGGATCATCGCGCGCCCCTCAGCGCCGCGCGCGTCGAGGACATCGGCGCGCACCAGCTTGACCGCGACCGTGCGATCGAGCTCGTCGTCGCGCGCTCGGTACACGAGCCCCATGCCGCCCGCGCCGAGCTGCTCGAGCACGCGGTAGCGACCCAGCGACTCGACGCGCTGCGGTCGCCCGAAGAGCTCGCGCTTGAGCGAGTCGCGGAGGATCGCGTCGCCGAGCGGCAGCGGCCGCGCCCGGTCCTGCGCCGCGACCTCGTTCAGGCTCTGCTCTGCTGACTTCACGCCGTCTGCAGCACAGCGTACCACCATGATGCTGGCACAACGAGTGGCACAGCTGGCACAAGCGAGCGGGCCGCTGGCACAGCCGCGTCTGCGCGTGCCGGGCTGGCGCGTCGTCGGCTCGCGCGCAGATCGCTGAAATCACGACGTTACCGCCCGCGCCGCCCGCTGGTCCTCAACCTGCAGAAGCAGAGCGCGCAGCGTCAGGCGCGACCAGAGACACCCGCCTGATGTCTGGAGAACCAGGTGGAGTATCGTGATGACAGATCTATCGTTGATGATTCTTTTTACGCTGGGCCTCGGCGCGTCGGCGGACGCTAACACGTCGACCGTCGTGGAGCTCGTCTCGGGGCGCGTGCACGCGTGCGCCCTGCGAGCGGACGGCGAGGTTCACTGCTGGGGCGACGACTCCCACGGCCAGCTCGGCGCCGGCGCGAGCGCGAGCGCCGGCGAGGCGGTCGCGCTCGGGCGCCCCGCGGTCGCGCTCGCGGCGGGTGATTATCACACCTGCGCGCTGCTCGACGACGACACGCTGCGCTGCTGGGGCGCCAATCACCGCGGCCAGCTAGGGCTCGCGCACACGGAGATCATCGGCGACGACGAGACGCCCGCCGAGGTCAGCGTGATCGACTTCGGCGGGCTCGCGGCGCTCTCCGTCGTCGCCGCCGCCAACCACACCTGCGCGCTGCTCGAGGGCGGCCGCGTGCGCTGCTGGGGCGCCAACGACAACGGCCAACTCGGCTACGGCGACTTCGAGGACGTGGGCGACGACGAGAGCCCCGAGGACAAGGGCGACGCGCCGCTCGACTCGCCGGCGATCGACGTCTTCACCTGGCCCGACCACACCTGCGTCGAATACGAGAACGAGGACAAGAGCTGCGTCGGGATGTCATGGAACGGGAAGCTCGTGTTCCCGAAGTGACTTCACCGCTGACCCCGCGAGCCCCCCGAGGGGGGCCGGAAGTCGCTCGGGTCGATCTCGAGGCGCGCGAGCCAGCGCCGCAGCTGCGTGCGGTGCACCCCGAGCGCGCGCGCCGTCGCCGAGATGTTGCCGCGCGCCTCCATGAGCGCGTCCTCTAGCTCCGCGCGCCGGGCCTCGAGCTCGTCGGGCGCCCCCGTCGTTGACATGCCCGAAGGGCCATATGTGGGCTCGACCGCGGGCGGGCCTGACGCCTCGGGCCGCGTCGGCGACAGCTCGCGCCCCGCGTCGTCCTCGAGGTCCGTCGCGCACACCTCCTCGCGCCCCTCCCGCCGGGCGTTGCGCGCCGCGGTCTGGACCTCGGTTAAGAGCTCGCGCACGTTGCCCGGCCACGGCAGCAGCAGGCAGCGCTCGACCAGCGAGGTCTGCGCGCGCAGCCCGGGCCCCGCGCCCTCGAGGACCTGCTCGATCAGCCAGGGTACCTCCTCGAGCCGATCACGCAGCGCCGGCAGGTGCACCGTCGGCCGCGCGACCCGGTAGAACAGGTCCTTGCGGAACTTGCCGGCCGAGACCTGCTCGCGCAGATCTCGGTGGGTCGCCAAGCACACGCGCACGTCGACTCGACGCTCGCGCGTCGAGCCCAGCGTCAGCAGCTGCCCGGTCTCGAAGACCCGCAGCAACTTGCCCTGCACCTCCAGCTCGAGCTCGCCGATCTCGTCGAGCAGCAGCGTCCCGCCGTCCGCGGCCGCGATGTAGCCCTGCGCGTGCTCGCTCGCGCCCGTGAACGTCCCCTTGCGCGCGCCGAACAGCAGCCGCTCGGCCAGGCCCGACGGGATCGCGGCGCAGTTGACCGGGATGAAGGGGCCCGCGCGCGTCGCGACGCAGGCCTGGTGAAAGCGGCGCGCCGCGAGCTCCTTCCCGCTGCCGCTCTCGCCCGTCACCAGCAGCGTGCGGCTGAACTCGGCCGTCCTCGAGATCGAGTCCCACGCGCGCCGCAGCTTCGCGCCGACGACCACCCCGTCCTCGAGCTCGACGCCATCGAGCTGGCTCGAGAGCTCGCGCGCGGGGAGGAACAGGTACGAGCCGCACCGCACGACCCGCGCGCGCGCCAGCTCGACCCGGCGACGCCGCGCGAGCCGACGCCCGTCTACGTACGTCCCGTTGCGGCTCCCAAGGTCCTCGATCGTCAGCGCGCCGTCGACCACCTTGAACACGCAGTGCCGCCGCGAGACGCGGCGCTCGTGAATGACGAAGCAGCCGGAGCTCGGCTCGCGGCCCAGCACGAGCCCGTCGTGCACGGCGAGCGGGAGGTGGCACGCGCCCTGCGGCGACCACACGAGCACGACGCCCGGCGCGCCGCCGCGCGTCTCAGCGTCGCCGACTTCAATCGTCTCTGTCTGCGTCCGGGTCTCGTCCACGGGGCCGACGGCGGCGTGATGATGAAGCCGCTCCATCTGCGACCTGTCTCAATGTACAAGTCTAACACGACGCTGCTAGACTCGCCCACAGTGGGCAGAGACGCCGCAGCCGAGGCCGACGCCGGGCTCCTCGAGCGCTGGCGCGCCGGCGACACGCAGGCCGCCAGCCAGCTGATCGACCAGCACTACCCCGTCGTCAGCCGGTTCTTCCGGAACAAGGTAGATCTCGCCGCCGCTGAGGACATGACTCAAAAGACATTCATGATCTGCGTCGGGCGGCGCGAGAGCTTCCGCGGCGACGCGAGCTTTCGCGCCTACCTCCTCGGGATCGCGCGCAACGTCCTGCTGCACGAGCTGCGCGAGCGCTCCCGCCAGCCCGAGCTCGACGGCGACCTCATCAGCGTCGCGGACATCGGCACCAGCCCCTCTCAGCGCCTCGCGCGGCGCCTCGAGCAACGATTGCTGCTGCAGTCCTTGCGCTCGCTGCCGATCAACGACCAGTGCCTGCTCGAGCTGTACCGCTTCGAGTCGATGTCCGCCACCGAGGTCGCGGAGGTGCTCGGGATCTCCGTCACCGCCGTGCGCGGGCGCCTGCGACGCGCGATGGCGCGGCTGCGCAAGCGGCTGCTGGTGCTCATCGACAAGCCAAATTTGCGCGAATCGATCACGGCGGAGTTCGAACCCTGGGTTCGCTCGATCCGCGAGCAGCTCGACGCGCTCGAGCTCCCCCCCGCCGCCGCTGCTCCATCGCCGCGTCGCGCGGAGAGCGAGACGGTGCCCCAAAAAGCTACATAAGCACGAGCATTGCGGGCGCTCGCCGTCGCGCGATGCCCTACGCTTTGGGGGAGACCTCTATCCGACAACCTATCTCGAGAGCCATCTTGGCGGCGCTCTACAGCCCCCGAGCCGGCGCTCGACCGCGACCCGCACGCCGCCGCTCCCACGGCTCGGGCGGGTCCACGCGTGCTTGGAGCCCCTATGACGCCCAGTCCCCACGCTCCGTCCCCGATCGCCCTCGTCGACACCTTCACCATCGCCGACCGTTATCAAGTTCACTCGGTCCTCGCCCGCGGCCGGCGAAGCGCGCTCTACCGCGCCCGTGACCCCGAGCTCGATCGCCACGTCGCCGTAAAGCTGCTCACGCCGCCCGCGGACGACGGTCAGCTGAGCGACCGCTGGCGAGAGCGCGCGCTCCACCGCGTCAAGCGGCTCGCCGCCGTCGCGGACCCCGGGCTCTCGCCGATCTTCGACATCGGCCCGCACCGAGACGGCATCTTCGTGGCGATGGAGCTGGTCCAGGGCGCGCCGCTGCCCGAGTGGACCGCGACGGCGCGCCCCTCGAGCGCCGCCCTCCTCCGGACGCTCGCGCACTCCGGGCGCGCGCTCGCCACCCTGCACACGGCCGGCCTCCGCCACGGCGCGCTCACGGCCGAGGACATCCTCGTGCTCGAGCCCGGCGTCACCCGCCTCGTGGGGATCGTCGTCACGGACCTCGCCGAGTCCGCCACGCCTGGCGAGGACCAGCGCGCCTACTCCACCCTCGCGCTCGACGCCCTCCGGGGTCGCCTGTCCGCTCGGTCATCAAGAAGACGGATCCCGCGACGCCTCGCCGCCGCGCTCGCCCGCGGCGCCTCGCCCGAGCCCGCGCGCCAGCACGCGTCGATGACCGCGCTCTTGTCGGCGCTCGAGCGCGTCCCCCGACGTGGCGCCACGCGCGTCGCCGTCGCCGCCGCCGCCGTCACGACCCTCGCCGCCGCCGGATACCTCAGCTCGCAGTCAACATCCGAGCGCGCCTGCCGAGCGCACGCTGAGCGCGCGGACGCGACGCTCGCGGCCGCGCTGCCCACCATCCGCGCCGCCTTCGCGACCGCGACCCACCCCAACTCCAGCGAGCTCATGGACAACCTCGAGCCGCTGCTCACCGCCCACGCCGCGCGCCTGCGCGCCGGGGTCGAGCGGGCCTGTAGCGAGGAGCGCCCCGACCTCGAGCCCGAGGCCGCGCCCGCCGTCCTCGATCAGCGCATGCGCTGCCTCGAGCTGCGCCACCGGCAGTGGAGCGCCCTGCTCGCGCGTCTCTCGAGCTTCCCGCGCGACGCCAAGATCCCGGCCGGGGCCGCGCGCGCCGTCGTCGGCCTCCCGCAGATAGCGACATGCTTCATTGAGCAGGTTAAACCCGTCGCGCCGCCGCCGCTCGAGCTCGCGGACGCCGTCGCCGAGCTCGAGCGGGCGCTCGATCGCCTCCAGGCCGACACGCTGATGCTCGGCTCGAAGCCCGGCGCCGAGACGCTCGCGGGGCTCCAGGCGCGCGCCGACGCGATCGTCACGGACGCGGACGCGCTCGGCTACCACCCGACGCTCGCCGACGCGCTGCTGGCTCGCGGCTACGTCCGCCGCTACGCCGGCGCGCGCGAGCTCGCGGTCCACGACTTCGAAGACGCGGCGAACCTCGCCGAGCAGCAGGGCCTCGACGCGCTCGTCGTCCTGGCGCTGCACGAGGCCGCCGCCGGCTACATCCTCGACCTCTCAGACGTCGAGCGGGCCGGCCGACAGCTCGAGCGCGCGGGCGCCAAGCTCGAGCGCATCAAGGGCGCCGGCGCGGCCTATGGCCGTCATCTCGATCTGCGCGGCCACCAGGCCTACGCGGAGCGTCGCTTCGACGACGCCGCGCGGCTGCACCGAGAGGCGCTCACGATCTACGAAGGGGTCATCGACGCGGACACTCGACTCGCGCAGTCCCGCGCGCTCTTGAACCTGGGGCGCGCCCTGTCCGAGCTCGGGCGGCGCGGCGAGGCCCTGCGCGCGTATCAACGCTCCGTCGAGCGCGGCGCGGCGCTGCTCGGCGTCGGGCACCCGCTCGTGAGCCACGCCCGTCACAACATGGCGGCCGTCCTGCTCAAGCGCGGCGAGTTCGAGCAGGCCTACGAGCTCGCGCTCGAGTCCCGCGACCTCGACGCGCAGACCTACGGCGATCCGTCGCGCATGGTCGCGCGGGACGAGCGGCTGCTGGCGACGACGAAGTACCGTCAGCACGACCTCGAGCCCGCGCTCGAGCACGCGCTGCGCTCGGCGTCGATCTACGCGGCGACGCCCAACGCGTCGAAGCGTGAGCGCGCGCGAGCGCTGGACCTGGTCGCGGTGCTGCGCGAGGCGCGAGGAGACGTCGAGGAGGCCTACGAGAGCTACACCGAAGCGCTGGAGCTGCTCCGCGAGAGCGTCCCGCGCTCGCGGCTCGAGGAGGCGCGCGTCGAGACCCACCGCGGTCAAGCGCTGACCTCGCTGAAGCGTCACGAGGACGCGATCTCGAGCTTCAACCTGGCCATCGAGCTGCTCGTCGTCGACGGCCTCGAGCCGACGCACCCGCGCTACGCCGAGCCCCTGTCCGGGCTCGCGGATGTCTACGAGGCCATGAACGACCGCGTGCGCGCCCGCGAGTACCTCGAGCGCGCCGTCGTCATCAAGGCGAAGAGCGACGACAACCCCAACTGGCGCGCGGGCGCTCACTGGCAGCTCGTGAGGCTGCTCGACGACGACCTCCCGAGGCGCTGCGAGCTCGCCGCGTCCGCGCTCGCCTACTTCTCGAAGCAACTCAGCGCCGAAGCGCAGGAGCTGACCGACGAGATCCGCGACTGGCGTGAGCGGCGGTGCCGCTGACCCTGCAGGCGCGCGCGGCCGCAGCGACCGATCCGACCACCCGCGCGATGCACAACGAGCAGCCCCCTCGCGCTCGTTCTCGCGCGCGCGGTCCCTACCCGTTATTGCCGCACTCGCGCAAGCGCTTCGTCTGCGGGCGCGTCGCCCTGTTTCGAACGTGCCCCCGACGCGCGCGACGAGGGCGTCGCGCCACGCCCGCGCCCGACGACCAAGCGCCCCCTACCCCACCGCTGGCGCCGCGACGGAGGCTCCTCCGAGCGCGGAGGACAAAGCTCGCGCGCGTAGTGCAGACTGTGATGTGGGAGCGCGCACCGATCGCGCGCCGAACTCGTCGATGACATGTCCCAAGGGAAAGCTTCTTCGTTGACCGATCCCGCGACCGCATCCGCAGCCGACGACCGCGAGGCGCCCGAGCGCGGCGCGCCGATCGACGAGCTGCTCGATCGCCTGATCCCGTCGCGGGTCATCCCGCGCGACGACGCCTTCCTCGATCGCGTCGGCGCGGCCCGGCTCAAGCAGTCGCTGCTCGGGGTCCACGAGGACGTCGCGCTCAACGGGCGCTACGAGCTCCTCGAGACCGTGGGCAGCGGCGGCATGGGCGTGGTCTACCGCGCCTACGACCGAAAGCTCGATCGCGAGGTCGCGCTCAAGCGCCCGCACTCGCGAGCAGACGAGCGCAGCCGCTCCGACACGCCGCCGCCTGAGTTCGAGGGGCTGTCGCTCGCGCGCCTGCGACACCCCAACGTCGTCCCGGTCTACGAGGTCGGCTTCGCCGACGGGCAGCTCTACATCACCATGGAGCTGATCCCCGACGGCGAGACCCTCGACGCCTGGGTCGCGCGCGCGCGCCCTGGCTGGCGCGCGATCCTCGAGGCGTTCACCGACGCGGGTCGCGGGCTCGCGGCGGCCCACGCGGCTGGCCTGCTGCACCGCGACTTCAAGCCGAGCAACTGCGTACGCGACCCCGCCGGGCGCGTCCGCGTGATCGACTTCGGCCTCGCGCTCGCGTTCAGGGAGACGCAGTGGGACGCGGGCGTGACCGAGAACGACGGGCGCATCGAGGACGAGACCCTGACGCAGGGCCCCGCGATCGCCGGCACGCCGCGCTACATGGCGCCCGAGCAGCGCGCGGGTCGTCCGCTCTCGCCCGCGAGCGACCAATTCGCGTTCTGCGTGGCGCTCTACGAGGCGCTGTTCGACTCGCACCCCGCCGACTCGCCGCGGATCGGCGCGAGCGCGAGCGCGAGCGCGTCGCAATTCCACGCGGCGCGACGCGCCGGCGTCCCCCTGTGGCTCGCGCGGGTGGTGCTGCGCGGGCTCGCGCCAGCGCCCGAGCGTCGCTACCCCTCGATGAGCGCGCTGCTCACCGACCTCGCCCGCGAGCGCTCCCCTCGCTGGGCGCTGCTCTCGGCGGTCGTCAGCGTCTCGACGATCGCGGCGCTCGCCACGACGTACGTGGCGACGCGGACGCGGGACGACGATCGCGAGCGCTGCGCCGACGACTCGAGCGCGCTCCACGAGCACCTCCAGCGACGCGCGCCCGCGCTCGCGCGTGGGCTCTCGCTGATCGACCCCGGGAGCGCCGAGGCCCTGCAGCGCAACCTCAACGCCTTCGCCGCGCGCTGGCGCGACCGGGTGGTGCAGGCCTGCGACGCGACCCATCGCGCCGGCTTGCAGTCCCCGCGCGCGCTCACGCGACGCCTCCAGTGCCTCGAGCTGCGCCGCCTCGAGCTCGAGGTCCTGCTCGAGCGAGTCTCCACCGGGACTACCCGCGACGCGCTCAACGCCTCCCGCGCGCTCTCGCGACTCCCCCCGCTCGCGCGCTGCGACGACCCGCTCGCCGCGGCGGAGGCCGGCGACGCCCTGCAGACGCCGGGGCTCGCGGCGCTCTCCGCCGACCACGCGCTGCTCGGGCGCGCGCCGACGCCGGCCGAGGTAGAGGCATTCGTCGCGCGCTGCGACGAGCTGCGCGGACGCGTCGCGGGCTCCCCACAGCAAGCGCTCGCGATCCACGCGCTGCTGCTGCGAGCGCGCGCCCGCCTCGACCTCGCGGTCTCGTCGCCTCGCTCGCGCGACGCCGCGGAGACGATCGAGGCGACGCTCATCGCGGTCGAGACAACGGCGGAGTCGATCGGCGATGACGCGCTCGCGCTCGCGGCCTTGCTGAGCCGCGCGCGCCTCGAGCTCGAGCTCCGCGGCGACCACAAAGCGAGCCGCCCCCTGCTCTACCGCGCGACCGCGAAGCTCCTCCGGCTCGGCGATCCCTCCGCGGCCCACGCGATGCTCGAGGTTCGACTCGCCCAGGCGGCGAACCTCGCGGGCGCGCCCGAGGAGGCGGCGACCCACGCCCGCGCCGCGCTCACCCGACTCGCCCACGCGCCCGCCACGGCGGCGACCCCCCGGGCCCTGCTCGCGCGCGGCGAGGCGCAGCGGGAGCTCGCGCGCGCGCTCGCGCCGGGCGACCGCGTCGGCGCCGCGCTCGCTCGCTACGAGTCCCGCGACGCGCTCGCGCGACTGCTCGGCCCGCGGCATCCGGACGTCGTGGCGCTCGAGCGCGCGCCGCTCCCCTGAGCCCATCACGCGCGCCCCCGTCACGCTGCGCGCCGGCTGCTACGCTCACGCCGTGCGGAGGATCCACGCGTTTGAATTTCATGAGCGCCCCGAGTGCCCGCGAGTCATCCGCGAGGGGATCGTCGAGACCCTCGGGATCGGCCTGCGCTGGGGGAGGATCTACGACCGCGTCGGCGAGCGCTTCGCCGCGTTCTGCCGCGAGGCCGGCTGCGAGACCGTCGTTGATATGTGCTCTGGTTCAGGTGAACCAGTGGACATCTTGCTCAGCGCGCTGCGCGAGCGCGGGCTGCCGGCGCCCCGGGTGGTGCTCACCGACCTGCTCCCGAACGCCCCGGCGATGGATCGCGTCGCCCGCCGCTGGCCGGGCGTCGTCGAGGCCGTGCACGCGCCGGTCGACGCGACCGAGGTCGCGCGCACGCTCGATCTCGAGCACGACGCGCGCATGGTCATCAGCGCGTTCCACCACTTCCCGCCGTCGCTCGCCGCCGCGATCCTGCGCGACGCGATCGCGAGCCGCCGCGCGCTGTTTATCGTCGAGCCGTGCCCGCGACGGCTCGGCGGCTTCCTGGCGATGCTGCCCGCGCTCGCGCTCGCGATGTACGCGCACCCGCTGCTGAGCCCGCGCGAGCGCGCCCGCAAGGCGCTGCTCACCTACGCGCTCCCCGTCCTGCCGGCGCTAGGGCTGTGGGACGGCCTCGTCAGCACGCTGCGCATGTACACCCGCCGCGAGCTGCTCGAGATGGCCGAGGCCGCGCCGCTCGCGAGCGACTACCGCTGGAGCTTCGACCGCGCGCCGTACCCGACGGGCGGCTACGCGACCGTGTTCACCGGCGTCCCGGTCGAGCGGCTCAGCCGAGCAGCGCGAGCGCGATGAAGCCCAGCCCATTGAACGCGCCGTGGACGACCACGCCGACCCACGTGTTGCCGCTGC
Organism: Polyangia bacterium; assembly: GCA_030430565.1. GTDB lineage: Bacteria > Myxococcota_A > Polyangia > Nannocystales > Nannocystaceae > JACKDW01. The sequence continues at coordinate 106,959 of JAUIKS010000021.1, read as the reverse complement.
GCTGGCACGCCCAGGCCTGCGCGAGCATCATCGGCGCCGCGTAGAGCATCACCTGCGCGCCGAAGCAGACATGAAACAACAGCCAGCCGCCGCCGTTGACGAGCCACGCGCGCGCGCCGAAGCACGCCTCCTGCCGCGGCAGCAGCACGCCGCGCCACGCGAGCTCCTCGCCGAGGATGTTGAGCGCGAAGAACGGGAGCCAGACCAGCAGCACCCAGCGCTCGCCCGCCTGCAGCGGCGCGGCCTCGAGGAAGTGCGGCGCGGGGAGGAGATCAAGCCCGGTCCCGAGCCAGCGAGACGCGAGCGCGTACAAGCCCGCGACGGCCCCCGCCCCGAGCATCGACAGCGCGAGCGCGACGCCAGCCAGCCGCCAGTCGCCGCGCGTGAGCGGACGAAGTCGGAGCCGCGCGCGTACGATCCCAGGGCTCGCGCCCCACACCCCCTCGCGCGCGAGCGCGAGCGCGCTCGCCAGCACGAGCGCCGCGAACACCGGCGTCGCGGCGGCGAACCACGCGATCCGGGGCCGCGCGCCGATCGCCAGGAGCGCGGGGATGATCGTCGCGGTCGTCACCAGCATCGCCAGGCCGCCCGCGCCGTACCACGCCGTCGTCTCGACCCAGCCCATCGGCTGCAGCGCCGCCCGGCCCCTCGCGTCACTCGCCATCGTCGTCACGTCCATGTCTGGAGCTTGTCGCGCCCGCCGACGCTGCGGTACTCGGGTTCCCCGCGCCCATGAGCCCCCGCAACGCCGAGCCCAAACGTCGCCGCAAGCCCTCGCAGGAGCGCGCGCGCGTCACCGTCGACGCGATCCTCGAGGGCGCTGCTCGGGTTTTCGATCGCGAGGGCCTCGACGCGACGACCAACCGCATCGCCGCCGAGGCCGGCGTCTCGATCGGCAGCCTCTACGAGTACTTCGCCAATAAGCAGGCGCTGCTCGAGGCGCTCGGCGAGCGTCACCTCGAGACCGCGCGCGCGAGCATCACGGCGCTCGGCGAGCGCTGGCTCGAGACCGCGCCGGGTGCCGAGGCGCTCGCCGACGAGCTCACCGCGCTCGTGCTCGACGCGCACGCGCGCCACCCTTCGACGCACACGCTCCTCACCGATCTAGCGCGCCGTCACCCACGCTTCGCGCGCGAGGGCCTGGCGCTGCAGCGCCTGCTCGTCTCGCTCGTCCACCGCGAGCTCGCGCGGGCGCTGCCCGCGAGCGCGCACCCCGAGCTTCGGGCGCGCGTGACCGTCTTCATCGTCGGCGAGCTGGTCCACCACATGCTGCTGCCAGAGCGACTCGTCGCGCGCGGTGAGCCCGCGCTGCTCGCCGCCCATCTGCGCGAGCTGATCGCGGGATACCTGTCAAATAAGACATATTAATACATCCCCGCGAATCGCGGCCCAGACCGCGCCGCCGAGCATCGTGAAGACGATCGCGTAGCTCGGGAAGGTCGCGAGCGCGACGCGCCTGGACTGCGTCTTCGACACCCGCGACCCGAGCAGCAGCGGGTAGCTCGCGCGCAGCGCCAGGTAGGCGACGCCCAGCCAGGTCGCCCGGGTCGGGGACACGAAGATCGCGTACAGCCACAGCGAGACCAGAAACGGCACCATCTGCTCGTGGGTGTTCCCGACGACCCGGTCGGCGGCGAGCATCTCCTCGTCTTGCCCAAAGTACCGGTCGAAGACCTCGCCCCGCGCCGCGTAGCTGGCCTTGAGCCGGTACTTGGTCCGGCTCTGAAAGCCCAGCAGGAACACGTACCAGAGCAGCAGGTAGGCGGCCGTGACGAGGACCGGACCGCGGAGCGTCGTGACGTCGAGCATGTCGAAGCCTATGCCGCGCGCGCGTGAAGATCACCCGCCCGACGAGCCCGCTCCGCGCTTGGTTGATTTTCGCGCGCGCCGCCTCGCTCCGCCGACGCGCGGGAGCGCGCCCGCGCGCCCATCGTAGACTCTCCCTACCAGGTGAAGAGCCGATCGCAGCGCGAACTCGACGAGACGCTCGCCGCCTCTGAGGGGCTCGCGGACCCGCCTCGCCCCCGCGAGTCGCTGGCCGACGATGACACCGTCGCCTCGGACCTGCCGCGCGTGCAGCAGGACCAGGCGTCGCCGCCGGGCGAGCAGGACACGCTCGCGGCGACCGGCCCTGACGACCCCTACGCGCACCTCGACGACACGGTGGCCGAAGCGACGCCGCGGATCACCGCGCCGGCCTCGACGCTGGGCGCCGGGCAGGTCGTCGGTCGGCTGGTGATCCTCTCGCAGCTCGGCGCCGGCGGGATGGGAGTGGTCTACGCCGCCTACGATCCGGAGCTCGATCGCAAGGTCGCGCTCAAGGTGATCCGCAGCGAGATGGGCTGGAGCGAGGAGGCGCGCACCCGGCTGCTGCGAGAGGCCCAGGCGCTCGCGCGCCTGCAGCACCCAAACGTCGTCGCCGTGCACGACGTCGGCACCCACGACGAGCAGGTCTGGATCGCCATGGAGTTCGTCAAGGGGCAGACGCTGCGGGACTGGCTCGGCGCGCGGCCGCGGAGCTGGCGGGACATCGTCCGCGTCATGCGTCGCGCGGGCCGGGGCGTCGCGGCCGCCCACGACGCCGGCCTGCTGCACCGCGACCTAAAGCCCGACAACATCATGATCGCGACGGACGGCCGCGCGCGCGTCATGGACTTCGGCCTCGCGCGCGGCGAGGACCAAGAGTCCTCGAGCGACGTCGGTCGTCGGCTCTTGAACCAGAACGCGCTCTCGACCGAGCTGACCCAGCTCGGCGCGATCCTGGGGACGCCCGGCTACATGGCGCCGGAGCAGTTCATCGGCGCCGACGTAGATCCGCGCACCGATCAGTTCGCGCTCTGCGTGACGCTGTGGGAGGCGCTCTACGGGCAGCGGCCCTTCGCCGGCGAGACCTTCGAACAGCTCGCGCACAACGTCACCGCCGGCCGTCTGCAGCCGCCGCCCAGCGGCGCCTCCGCGCCGCGGTGGCTGCGACGCGTGCTCGAGCGCGGCCTGCAGGTCTCGCCCGAGCGCCGCTACCCGAGCGTCGACGCGCTGCTGACCGCGCTCAAGGGCGCCCACACGACGAGGCGCTTCGTCGCCGGCGCGCTCGCGGGGGTCGTGCTGCTCTGCGCCGGCGCGGTCGGTCTGCTCCACGTGCAGCACCAGCGCGCGCTCGAGCGCTGTCAGACCGACGACGACGCGCTCACGCGGGTGTGGGACGGAGCCGCGAGCGCCCGCGTCACCGAGGCGCTGCTGGGGACGGGGGTGAGCTTCGCCGACGACGCGGTGGGCCCGCTGATCAAGACCCTCGATGACTACACCACGCGCTGGCGGACGCAGCGCGTCGAGCTCTGCGTCGACGAGCTCGAGCAGCGCCGCGATCCGGCGATGATCGAGCGCGCGCGCCTGTGCCTCGAGCAAGGCAGCGGGCACGCGAAGCGGCTGATCGCGCTGCTGTCCTCCCCCGGTGAGGACGAGCGCGCGCTCGCCACCGTCGAGCGGGCGTCCAACGCGGTCCTGGAGCTCCCGCCGCTCGAGCCCTGCGCGGACCCGAAGCGCCTGCGCACCCGCCCGCTGCCGCCGACGGATCCGAGCACGCGCGCGGAGGTCCAGCGGATCCACGACGCGCTCGCCGAGAGCGCCGTGCTCCTCGTCGCGGGGCGCCACGACGAGTCCCTCGCGCTGACTCGAGAAGCCCGCGCGGACGCGGACGCGCTCGGCTGGGGGCCGCTGCGGGCCGAGGCCGCGTTCGAGCTCGGGCAGCGGCTCGCGCGGGTCCAGTCGCACCAGGAGGCCGAGCTCGCGCTGGAGGACGCGCTCGCGCTCGCGCTCGAATTCCACGAGGACGATCTCGCGGTCACGGCCGCCCAGGCGCTCGGCTCGCTGATCGGCGTCGCCGAGGCGCGCGTCGCCGAGGGCCGTCGCTGGCTGCGGGTCGCGACCGCGCTGCTCGATCGAGAGAACACGCCGACGGATGACCTGCGCCGCGCTCGCACGCTCGAGTTCTCCGGCGACCTCGCGCGCCTCGAGGGCTCCTTCGCAGACGCCCAGACCGCCTACCAGCGCGCGCTCGAGCTGACGGAGCGCGCGCTCGGGCCCGAGCACCCTCAGACCGCGAGCAAGCTCAACAAGCTCGCCGCGGCACTTGATGCGCGAGCAGAGCGAGTCCGCGCGGGAGCTCTTGCTGCGCGCGCTCGCCATCACCGAGCGAGCCTACGGACTCGAGCACCCCACGCTCGCCGACAGCATCACCAACCTCGGCATCGCCGAGGCCTCGCTCGGGCGCGTCGAGCGGGCGACGCAGCTGCTCGAGCGCGCGCTCCGGATCCAGCGGGAGGCCTTCGGCCAAGACAACCCCGTGACCGCGGGGGCGGTGCACAACCTCGCGACGATGTACGCCAAGCTCGGGGACTTCGAGCGCGCGGTGCCGCTGCTCGAGCGCGCGCTCGAGCTCGACCGAGAGAGCCTCGGCGCGACGCACCCCGATCTCGTCAACACGCTCACAAACCTCGGCCAGATCTACCTCAACACCGGGGAGGTCGAGCGCGCGCGCCGGTGCTTCGTCGAGTCGATCGAGATCCTCGAGGGCGCCTTCGACGAGGACCACCCGGGCCTCGTCGACTCGCTGTCGGGCCTGGCGATGATCCACGCGCTCGACGGCGACTACGAGCGCTCGTTCGCGCAGCACGAGCGCGCGCTCAGCATCGCCGAGACGAAGCTCGGCCCGGACAGCCTCGAGGTCGCCCTCGCGCTGCTCGCCTTCGGCCAAGACCTCGCCCGCGCCGGCGAGCTCGAGCGCGGGATCCGATCGCTCGAGCGCGCGGCCGCCTTCGTCGACACGCTCGACTCGGCGGAGCGATCGCTCATCAGCAGCACCCTCGCCGCGCTGTACATCGAGCGCGGCGACGTCGCGCAGGCGCGCCCCCTGCTCGAGCGCCTCGCCGCGCTCCCGGAGGGGGACGACGACAGGACCGCCGCGGAGGCGCTCGCGCGGCTCGCCGCGCTCGAGCTCCAGGCGCGTGACGGCGAGCGGGCGCGTCGCTACGTCGAGCGCGCCCGCGCCCGCGTCACCGGCGAGGACCCCCTGCTGCTGGGTCAGCTCGACCTCTCGCTGGCCCGCGCGCTCACGCTCACGGGTGAAGCGCCCGCCCGCGCCGAGCTCGACGCGCTGCTCAGCTCCGCGCGGGAACGCCTCGCCCGCGCCGGGCCCGAGGGGGCCGCCGCGCTCGAGGAGCTCGAGGCCTGGGCCCGCGCCGTGAAATGAACACGGCGTCACCTCCGGCCGGCGCAGAGCTCCTGCTCGCGCCTCGAGGCCCCATCACCTGACGCGCGCGCGCGTCCGAACCACGCCCACAACGCCCCGCGCGCCGGTACTATGTTCGCAGCAGTGTCGAGCCGCGCGCGAGTGCAACAGAGCGAGCCGAGCACCGGTGAGCACACGTCGAGCCCGGGCTCGCCGCGCCCTGAGATCAGCGCTCGCACGCCGCCGGCCTGCGGCATCGACTTCGTCGATCGCGCGCGGGAGCACGAGCCCCCGACCCCTGAGCCGGTCGGCCGAGCAGCCCCGGCGCCGCTCCAGCGGCTCCCAGGAGCTCGCGCCGCGCCGCGCCCGAGCTCCGCCGCGCTCCGCGACGCGCGACGACTCGGCACCGCCGGACCGGGGCGCGCGATCCCTCACCGCGAGCGCATCCAGCGGCTGTTCGGGCGCCACGACATCAGCCGCGTGCGCGCCCACGTCGGCGGCCCCGCGACCGCCGCGACTCGCTCGATCGGCGCCCGCGCCTTCGCGTCGGGAGAGCGCGTGGTGTTCGGCGCTCAGCCTGACCTTCGAGACAGCGCCCACGAGGCCGCCCACGTCGTCCAGCAGCGCGCCGGCGTGCAGCTCTCGGGCGGCCTCGGGCGACGCGGCGACCGCTACGAGCGTCACGCGGACGCGGTCGCGCAGCGCGTAGTCCAGGGGCGCTCCGCCGAGCCGCTGCTCAACAACCTGTCCTCATCGCCAGCGCGCGCGTCGTCCCCCGCGCCCGTGCAGCTGCTCACCGAGCGCGAGGCCTACCAAGACGCGCAGCGCGTCCGCACGATCAAGACCTACGATCCGAACGCCGGGCAGGGCAAGGGCGGCTGGGTCACGCCGAGCGGCGGTCGCGGCTCGGTCAAGCGCAGGAACAAGAAGGGTCAGGGCGTCGACGAGCGGATGGTCACGGACCTCAGCTTCACCTCGCTCCGCAAGGAGAAGGAGCACGCCCACGCGCTCAACCGCGGCGCGCTGACCCTCGCGCAGCTGACGAGGCTGCCCGAGGACACCGCGCGCAGGATCGACCCGCACAGCGAGACGCCGCGCAACATCCTCCGCGGCCCGCTCGCCGAGAGCTGGAGCGTCGCCAAGGACGAGCTCGCCTTCCCGAACGCGACCGCCGGCAACAAGATGGTGATGAAGAAGCTCTGGGAGTTTCGTCAGTGGCACCACGAGGACATCCTCCAGCAGACCAAGCGCGCCGTGAACGCCCGCGTCGGCGGGCGCGGCCTCACCGGCTGGAGCGCGGCCGGCAGCGCCTCGCTCACCTCCGACATCGACGTCAACCTCAAGGGCGAGGCGACCGAGCTCGCGGTCGCGGAGTTCAACCGCCTGTTCCACGCCGACAACTGGAGCTACGAGGCCGGGGTCGTGTACGACGTCAACGTCTACGCGATGGACTTCCTGCACGCCCCCGTCGGCGTCAAGCCGCAGGGCTGGCAGCAGGGCGACCCGAAGCGCGTCGGCGAGGAGGGCGCCCGCCACGGGCGGCCCCAGGGCGGCATCTCCGACCAGCTCCTGGAGCAGCAGGACATCGAGAGGCAGGAGGAGTGGACGCTGCTCAAGGTCCGGCTCTACATGAGCAGCGTCGAGTGGAACGCCTACAAGGCCTCCATCGATCCCCACAACAACGACCAGGCGAAGTGGCAGCGGGTCGAGAACAAGTACGACGCGTACCGCAACACGCTCACCGAGCGGATGCAGCAGCTGGCGAACCACCGCGTCGGCGTCCCGATCGTCGGGACGCGCACCGGCATGGACAACATCGGCGCCGTCGCGCGCCTGCTCGCGCTCCACTCCGGCGGCCCGCCGAACACGGTATCGGCCAAGAAAGAGGACTTCCTGATCCAAGCGAGCAACCGGGTCTACGAGGAGAAGCTCCGCGCGATCACGCGGCTGCGCAGCCGCCTCAACCGCGACATCACCTGGCTCAACGCCATGCACGCGCGCGGCGCCCGGGGGATCCCGTTCTTGGAGCGCCGCATCAACAACGAGCTCCTGCAGCTGCGTGACCTGGTCTCCGAGGCAGCCCTCTACGCCAACGAGGCCTACTTCACCAGCGGCGCGGTCAACCACACCGTCAGCGGCCTGCAGATCGGCTCGGGCATCCAGCAGACCAACGCCGACAACATGGCGGCGGTCAACGAGAACCTCGGCGACGCGCTCAAGGAGATGCGACGTCACGGCCGCAACCTCGGCGAGGCCGCCTACAAGTCGGGGAAGTACATCTGGCGCATGGCGGACGCCGCGCTCAACATGGGGCGCCGCACGAACAGGATCCGCGCGCTGTACCGCGCCGGCTACGACATCGCCAACACCATCAAGAAGTCGTCCGCCAACAACAAAGAGCGGCTCAGCGCGGACAAGATCGGCGCCGAGCTGGCGATCAACCAGCGCCGCCGCGCCGGCGTCACCGCGCTCAAGACCGCGGTGATCAACGCCGGCCAAGACGTCGCGCGCTGGTACAACGCGAACATCCGCCAGAACCGCTCGACCGAGCCCGGCCTGAAGGTCTCGAAGGCGAAGCGGCGTGTCTAGCGACGACGTCGAGGCCTGGGTCGCGCGCGCGCGCGCGGGCGGCGAGGCCTTCCACGACGCCGCGCTCGCGCGCCCGGCAGAAGCTGACCCAAGGGTCAACCTGCGGGGCGCCGCGCTCGAGGGCGTCGACCTCCGCCCGCTCGCGCCCTGGCCGCTCGACCTGACCGGCGCGCGCCTGCAGGGCGCGCGCGTCGACGCCGACCACCTCATCACCTGCCGGCTCGTGGACGTCGAGCTCTCCGCGCTCGCGCGGATCGACGGTGACCCCGAGCCGCTGCGCCAGCTCGAGCTGCTGCTGCGCGCGCCCGCCGACTACAACGCCCGCCGTCGCGAGCGCGGCGCGGCGCTGCTCGCGAGCGTCGACCTCTCCGGCGTCACGCTCGGCCCCGTCGACCTCTCCGGCGCGCTCCTCACCGGCGCGCGACTCGACCGCGCGGACCTGCGTCGCGTCACCCTCGACGACGCGAGCCTGCTCGGCGCGACGCTCACGGGCGCGAGGCTGATGGGGCTCTCGCTGCGACGCGTCAACCTGCGGCGCGCCGACCTCAGCGGGGCCGACTTGACCGGCGCGACGCTCGAGGACGTGGTGCTCGACGACGCGGAGCTCTCGGGCGCCACGCTCGCGCAGGCCCATGTGCTGCGCGCGCTGGGATCAGCGCTGCGCGGCGAGGCGAGCAGCTTCGCGGGCGCCCGGCTCGACCGCTGCGTCTTCGACCGCGCCCAGCTCGCGCGCGCGGACTTCAGCGACACCTCCTGCGCCGCGCTCGTGCTGACCGCCAGCGACCTGCGCGGCGCGAGCTTCCGGCGCGCCCGCCTCGACGCCGCGTGTACCCTGCGCGGCGCCGACCTCGAGGGCGCCGACCTCGAGGGCGCCGTCCTCGAGGGCGTCGCGCGGTAGCGACGCGGGCCGTGCTACGGTCCCGCCCGACGGAGATCCGCGCCCATGAAACAAGCCGCTGCTCGACACGCGACCCCGCGATCCCTGGCTCGAACGCGGGCGACCGCCGGCGCGCTGACGCTCGCGTTCACCCTCACCGGCTGCGGAGACAGCGACGCGATGACCAGCGACGCCGCGGGCACCGTCACGGGCCCGTCGACCAGCGACGCCGCCTCGACGACCGCGGGCGGCTCGGCGTCCTCGACGACCGCGACGACCTCCGGCGCCGGCACCAGCACCGCGGGCTCGAGCGGCGCGTCGTCGATGACCGCCGCCACGACATCCCAGACGACCGCCGCGACCACCGCGGTCACGACCGGCGCCAGCGACGACTCGTCGAGCGGGACCACCGGCCTCAAGCTCGACGTCGGCGACGACACCGCGACCGGCGGCTTCAGCTGCCCCGACAACATGGGGATGGACGTCGAGTTCTCCTACATCTGGATCTCCAACACGGGCGAGAGCACGCTCAGCAAGCTCAACACCCAGACGCTCGTCGAGGAGGGCCGCTACCTCACGCGCGAGACCCCGGGCTCGCCGTCGCGGACCTCGGTCAACCTCTCCGGCGATGTCGTGGTCGCCAACCGCAGCGGCGGCGTGAGCAAGTTCTACGCCCGCGCCGAGGACTGCGTCGACACCAACGGCCAGCCGGGGATCCAGACCTCGAGCGGCAAGGACGACGTGCTCGCGTGGTCGGTCGAGGAGTGCCGCGCGTGGTTCACCCAGCTCGAGGGCACGAGCAACCGCCCGATCGCGTGGACCTCGGGCACCCTCAACGAGCAGACCTGCGAGTGGGAGGACCAGAAGGTCTGGACCTCGACCAGCTTCTTGGGACAGCCGGGGACCATGAAGGTCCACCGCCTCAACGGCGACACGGGCGCGGTCGAGGACGTGGTCGAGCTCCCGCAGGTGGCGCTCGGCTCCTGGGGCGCCTACGGCGGCGCGGTCGACGGCGACAACAACCTGTGGATGACGACCCACGGCTCGGGGACGCTGATCCGGGTGCGCGACGACGACCTGTCTGTTTCGACATGGCCGGCGCCGGCGGGCGTCTTGACCTACGGGATCACCGTGGACACCAACGGGCGCCCGTGGGTCGCCGGCTTCTCCGGCGGCGTCGCGCGCTTCGACCCCGAGCTCGAGAGCTGGCAGGTCGTCGACGCGGTCACCGGCCTGGGGCTGCAGGCCGACGGCGAGGGCCGCGTCTGGGTCGGCAGCTACCCCAACAAGGGCGTCACCTCGATCGACATCGAGACGCTGGAGGTCCTCGACATAATCCCGATCGCCGCCGGCGTGACCAAGGGCGTCAGCGTCGACTTCTTCGGCTACGTCTGGGTGGTCAGCATGGACACCCAGGCCTATCGCGTCGACCCAGAGACGCAGACCTACGACATCTACGACGGCCTCAACCAGGCCTACACCTACAGCGACATGACCGGCTGGGGCCTGAAGAACGTCCAGGTGCCGCAGTAGCGCGACGCCGCGCCCGGCGGCTCAGCGCGGGAGGCTCTGCTCGAGCCGCGCGACGCGGCCCGCGATGTCGCGCTCGACGTAGGAGGTCATGATCTTGTTGACCGCCGCCTCGAGCACGCCCGCGATCGCCCCCTGCGCGTCCCCCTTCGCCGCCGCCGGCCCGGTCGTGCCGGACGTCTGGTAGATGTGCTGATCGCGGCCTGCAGCGCGCAGCTTAAAGCTCCACTCGAGCCGACCCGCGAGGCCGCCGCTGGTGTTCATAAACCGGAGCTGGCTGATCTCGACCTCGGCGAGCAGGTAGTACTGATCGGGGTAGGTCTGGTTCGGCGGGACCACGTCGACGCTGGCGAACACCGACGAGAGCGCGTTGCGCAGGTCTCGCTCGACGAAGGCGTGAAGGCCGTCGACGGTCACCGGCTTTATGTCCTGACCGGTCGCGGAGATCGACGCGGGCACGCGCGCGGGATCGAGGACGATGTGCAGCGGCAGCGCGCTCTTGCTCGCGGCCGGAGCCGGCGTCACGACCTGCAGCTGTCGGACGTCGACCTGCTGAGAGGCGCAGCCGGCCGACAGCGCGAGCGCCGACACGAGCGCGGCGCGCAGGGTCCACAGGTGTGTGCGAGGGGTGCCGTTGCGATTCGTCATGGTCCGGTGCCGCGCGCGGCGGCGGCCGAGCCTAACAACTAAGGCCGCCGGGGGCTAGGCGAGGAGCCCGGCGCTCGTGACGGGGCCTGACGCCGCGCGGAGCACCCTAACGAAGGCGCTCCTACCCCCCCTCGGTGACCGCGAGCGCGGTGACCCACAGCGGGCCCTCCGCGACGGTCTTAAAGCACACCTTGTCGAGGTACAGGTGGCCGCGCTCCTGCGTCTTGTCGGCGCGCTTGTACTCGCAGCAGCCCTTCTTGTTGCACTTGATCGTGTCGCCCGCGATGACGTGCCCGAAGGTCACGGTCGGCCCGTGCAGCTTCTTGTACCAGCGCGCGACCGCTCGGGCGCCGCGCAGCGTCTTCACCTCGGGCTTGCGCTTGTCGCAGCCGCTGCAGACCACCGAGACCTCGACGTCGGCGCGCGGATCGAGGATCACCGGCGGGTCGACCGAGTCGGGGCTGAGCGCCCACGAGCGGATGACCGCGGTCGCCTGCTCGTACGAGGGGACGCGCGCCTGCACGTCCTTCACCAGCGACTTGTAGCGCTCGTCCTTCCGCAGCGCGCCCCAGCGCCGATCGTCACGCGACGCGAGCACGCGGTACAGGCAGTCGGGGCAGCCGGCGTCGCGGAGCTGCTCGAGCACCGCGAGGGCGCCGTCGTGCTCTCCGCTGTTCGCGAGCACGCGCCCGAGCTCGTAGCGCGCCTCGGTGTGACCGTTGTCGAGCTCGACGAGCTCGCGGAGCTTTTCTTTCGCCTGCTCGTGGTCCCCGGATGACGCGAGCTTCGAGGCCTCCTGAAGCAGCTGCGCGGCGGTCGCGTCACGACGGCTGCCGACACGCCTGCGGTCGATCTCGGGGAGCGAGCCCGCGATCCCCGGCGCGTCCCCGACGGCCGCGACCGCGCCCGCGCCCGTGGGCGACGCGCTCGCGCGCTCCGTCCGCGCCCCTTCCGCGCCGCTCGCCGCGACGTGGTCCTCGGTGGTCACCGACTTCGTCGGCGCCGCCTCGGAGTCCCGCGCGTCGCCTGCGCCCGGCCCGGCCGCCTGGGCTTCGGCCGCGACCGCGACGCGCTCGACCGGCGCGCCCGCGCTCGTGTCACAGCCGGCGCTCGAGGACCCGACCAAGAGGATCGCTGCTGCGACAGGAAGTGCTCGTCTCATGCTCCAGCTCGCTCGAGCGCGCGCGGGTCGACGCGGCGCCACCCGCCGCGCCGCCTCCCCTCCGCGCGTCGCACGGGGAACACACTACTTGGTTTTTACCCTCCTATAAAGACATGTCCTAAAAGACATCTTACAAAGCCGCGTCTCCTGGGGCGTTGTGCCACGTCGCCGCACAGACGTGACCCCCGCGACGCGGCGACGAGCCGCGGTCACGCGACTCGCCGCGCGGCGAGCCTGCAACGCGCGACCCGCCGCCGCGATCTGTGGCCCGCAGGCCCCAACCTCGCGCCGCCGCGCCTCCGGGCGCGCGCGCGCCTACCAGCGACAGAAGGGTCGATGCCGGTAGTACTTGGGGCGACTGTCGAGGCGCACGTGCAGCCAGCTGACGCCGAGCCCGGCGGTGTTGAGCCAGACCGGGCGATCGCTGCGCGCCCACCAGCCCTCGAGCTCCTCGCCCACGGCCTGCCAGAGCGCGTCGACCTGCGACGCCGGAGCCCCGCGCACAAAGCTCGCTAGATGGGTGTAGACCCCGTGCTCGGCCGCCGCGGTCGGGACGACGAGTCGCGCGTCGCCGCCGAGATTTGAGAAGCGCGCGACCGGACCCTCCACGCCCGCGAGCGCGCGCGCGAAGGGGCTCGGGTCAGCGCGCCGGCGGGCGAGCGCGGGGCTCTCGAGCAGGACCTCCTCGTACGGTCGCTCGCGCGTCGACGCCGACACGGGGCACGTCTCCCATCGCAGCGCGGCGTGCTCGCTCTCGGCGACGCGCCGCGTGAGCGCGAGGCGAAACGACGCGTCGCCGCGCAGCCGCGCGGCCGTCTCACGCCAGGTGATCATCGCGGCTCAGCGCGCGTACCACTCGACGACCTTGGGGTGCGCCTTCACGGCCTCGTACACCCCCGTCAGCCGCGGGAAGTTCTTAAAGACATCCTTCGGGACGTGGTCGAGCGCGCCGCTCGCGAACCACTTGACCAGCACGAAGAGCTTGAGGTCGATGACGTGCAGCGTCTCGCCGGCGACGAACGGCCCACCCTCGCCGAGGTAGCGCTCGACGTTCGCCCCCCAGGTCTGCATCTCGCCGGCCGCGATCTCCTCGCGCGCGCGTCGCTTCTCGTCCGGGTCCTTGATGGTGAAGGTCGAGACGAGCGCGCCGCGGAGCTCCTCGACCGCCGCCAGCAGCGCCTCGTGACGCGCCGCCTCCCAGTTGTCCTTCGGGTGCAGCCCGTGCTCGCGCCCGAGGTACACCAAGATCGCGTTCGACTGCGCGAGCACCCCCTTGCCCTCGAGCTCCAGGGTCGGGATCCCGCCGAAGGGCGTGCGCGGCTTGAGCTCGCCCCACGTGGAGTAGTTGATGCGGTCGTCCTCGAAGTCGACGCCCGCGATGAACAACGCGATCCGCGAGTCTTCGCCGCGCCCGCCGGGAAGATCGAAGTACGTGAGCCGTGGCTTGGTCATGGTGGACGCACTGTACCGCGAGCCGAGCGCGGCCTGACGCGAGGGGCCGCGGCCTGGCGCTCACGAGCTCGTGATGAGCAGCGCGAAGATCACCGCGTCCGCGACGACGTGGGCGAGCAGCGGCGTGAGCAGACCTCCGCTGCGTCGACGCGCCCAACCGAGCATCACGGCCCACACGCCCGCGAGCAGCACGCCGCTCGGGCCGCTGGGGAAGCCGCTCCAGTGACACAAGCCGAACAACGCCGACTGCAGCCCGAGCGCGAGCCCGCCGGGCCCGAGCCGCGAGTCGAGCGCGCCCTGCAAGAGCCCGCGAAACAGCAGCTCCTCGAGCGCCGCGTTGACGCTGGCGAAGCCGAGCAGCGCGAGCGCGAGCAGGCCGAGCGGCCACGGCGGGATCATCCCGCGCAGGCCCGAGAGCTCCGGGCTCGCGAGCGCGACCCACATCGGCAGCGCGAGCGCGGCCACGCCCCCGATCGCGACGATCGGCGCGAGCTCGAGACGCCCCCAGCGGATCCACGCGAGCCCGCCGCGGAGGTCGCGAGACGCCGACACCGCGACCAGCGCCGGCAGCAGCGTCACGAGCTGAACAAGCGGCCATACGCGCGGGAGCGCGACGACCAGCGTCAAGCCGCTCCCCAGGCCGATCCAGGCGAGCGCGCGCGCGTCTCGCCCGAGCCTCCGCGATGAGCCGGCGACGGCGAGGCAGAGGACCGCGAGCGAGCCGAGCGCGGACGCGATCGCCGACGCGGGCGCGACCCCAGCGGCGGCGACGACGACGAGCGCGAGCGCGATGACGGGCCCGTCGAGCGGGCACGCGGCTCGCGGCGGCGAGGTGAAGGGCTGGGCGGCGTTCATAGTTGAATATTTACTCGACTTTTTAAAAATTGAATATTTACTCGATTTCTGTCAAGAGCGCACGATGACGCGAGAACCAGTGCAGGCCCGCGCGCAGCGGCGACGCGACTCGCTGCTCGACGCGGCCCAGCGGCTGCTCGCGCGCGAGGGCTTCGCCGCGATCAACACCAACGCGGTCGCGCGCGAGGCCAGCGCCGCGATCGGCACGGTCTACGACTATTTTCCCAACAAGGCGGCGCTGCTCGCCGCGCTGCTCGAGCGCTACCGCGCGCGGCTGCGCGCGGCGCTGCTCACCGCGCTCGGCAGGGACGGGGCGGACGCGGACGCGGATAACGCGGCGCTGGAGCTCGACGCGATCGTCGAGCGCGGCGTCCGGGCCTTCGCCGACTTCTACCGACGCGAGCCCGGCTACGCGCAGCTCTGGCTCGGGAGTCAGCTCAGCGCCCCGCTGCGCGAGGCCGGCGCGAGCTGGGGCCACGAGTTCGCCGAGCTGCTCGCGCCGCTGATCCGCGAGCGCGCGCGCGACCCGAGGACGCGGCGCACGATCAGCAAGCGTCACGCCCAGCGGGTCGCGCTCGCGCTGGTGCACGCCGTCAGCGCGGTCGTCTCGCTCGCGCTGACCAAGGGAGCGCGCGAGCGCGACGCCTTGATCGACGAGTCGGTCTCGCTGGCCCAAGCCTACCTCGCCCGCCGGCCGAAGCCCCGGCGCGTCTAGCCGCTCTGCTACAGTGCGATCATGACGCGGCCCTGGACCCTCGCCCTCGCGCTCCTCGTCGGCGCCGGCGCGCTGCTGCTGGCGACCGACGCGGAGGCCCGCAAGCGGCCGAACAAATTCCGACGCGACGGCTCGTACTTTCATCTCAAGCCCGGCGCGCTCGCGGTCGACGTCGACAACACCGACCTGCTCGGCTACCAGTACGGGCTCGGCGGCGGCGGCTTCTGGTCCCACCGCAGCGGCTTCGCGTGGGCCGTCGGCGTGGACTTCGAGCACTGGATGCACCTCACCGACTTCGGCGACCTGCACCTGCTCTCGCTCGGCCCCGAGCTCCGCCTCGGCGGCAGCGGGAACCGGTGGTTCGCCTACGGCATGTTCGGCACGAACCTCAACATCCACATCGGCGACAACCTGTTCATCCTGGGCGATCGCGCCGACGTCGGTCTCGGCTTCCCGTTCGCGGCCGGGATCCAGGGGCTGGTCACCGAGAGCTTCTACATCGGCACCGAGCTGGGCCCCGACGTCAACGTGATCTTCTACGACACGGTGTTCGGGACGGAGACCGACGTCTTCGTCGCGCTGAACTGGAAGATCCTGCTCGGCTGGCGGTTCTGAGCGGCACGTCTACGCGGGCTCGCCGAGCCGTCAACAGCCCTCGACGCGGCGCTTGAGCGCCGCCGCGATCGCGGCGAAGCCCGCCGCCGTCCTCGCGCCGTAGAGCGCGACCACGAGCGGCGCGAGCGGGCCGACGAAGCGATCGTGGGTGTGGTAGCGAACGCCGGCCTCGCGCGCCTCGAGGTACTGGATTCGCTCGGTCCGCAGCAGGCCGCCGGCCAGCCGCAGGCTCCAGCCGAGCGCGCGCTCGGGCTCGTAGACGCTGAGGCGCTCGACCACCTCGTGGGTCGGCTCGGCGAGGCTCCGCGGGTCCCAGTTGAGGTGCAGGTGTACCGGCGAGCCGAGCTCCCAGCGCGCCTCGATCCTCCGCGTGAACGGGCACCACTCGGCGTACGCACGCAGCTCGGTGAGCGCCCGCCAGACCTCGGCGCGCGGGGCGGCGATGTCGACGGGCGGCGTGGTGACCGTGCGGGCGAACACGCCGGGCAGCGGCGCCGGGTCGAGCGGCGCGAGCTCGCCGGTGGTGAACGAGCGTAGCGTGTCGGTCGTCATGGGGCCGCGGCCACGGTACGCGAGTCGCCCAGGCTCGCATAATAACGACGTACATTTCCGGGTGAGCGCGGCGATCGTGTAGCCTCCTGGGATGGATTGCTCCATGACCTCCGCGCGCCCCCGTCGCCCCCATCTCGGCTACGCCCTCGCGTCCCTCGCCCTGACGCTGGCGACCGCGAGCGCCTGCGACTCGAAGCCCAAGGCCCAGGACCCGCCGACGATCGACGCCGAGCGCGACGCCGCGCGCGCGCCCTCGCCTGACCCGAACGCCAGGACGCCCGAGGAGGCCGAGGCCTTCGTCAAGACCAACGACGCGAAGCTGCGCGCGCTGTGGATCGAGGCCGAGTCGCGGGCGTGGGAGCAGGCGACCAACATCACGCCCGAGACCGAGAAAGCCGCGGCTGCCGCCCACGAGAAGGTGATGGAGTACATCGGCGGCGCGATCCCGAAGGCGCGCTCCTTCGACGGCGTCAAGGTCGAGCAGCGCGCGCGCCGGCAGCTCGATCTCCTGAAGACCGCGACCACCCTGCCCGCGCCGGAGGACCCGAAGAAGCGCGCCGAGCTGGCGACGATCGCGACCGAGCTGCAGAGCCTCTACGGCAAGGGCGAGCACTGCGAGACCGACGCCGGCGGCAAGGAGGTCTGCCGCGACCTCGGCGAGCTCAGCGACGTGCTCGCCCAGAGCCGCGACCCCAAGGCGCTGATGAGCGCGTGGGAGGGCTGGCGGACGATCTCGCGCGGGGAGATGCGCGCCAAGTACGAGCGCTTCGTCGCGCTCGGCAACGAGGGGGCGCGCGCGATCGGCTACGCCGACGTAGGGCAGCTGTGGCGCTCGGGCTACGACATGAGCCCCGAGGCCTTCGAGCGCGAGCTGGAGCGCCTCTGGGGCCAGGTCCGCCCGCTCTACGAGCAGCTGCACTGCCACGTGCGCGCGACGCTGCACAAGCAGTACGGCGACGCGGTGGTCGACCCGGCGGGGCCGATCCCCGCGCACCTGCTGGGCAACATGTGGGCGCAGGAGTGGGGCAACATCTACCCGCTGATGGAGCCCTACGCCGGTCAGCCGAGCATCGACGTGACCAAGGCGCTGCAGGACAAGGGCTACGACGAGCGGAAGATGGTCAAGACCGCCGAGGCGTTCTTCGTCTCGCTCGGCCTCGACCCGCTGCCCGCGACTTTCTGGGAGCGCTCGATGTTCACCAAGCCGCCGGACCGTGACGTCGTGTGCCACGCGAGCGCCTGGGACGTGACCTACAGCGACGACCTGCGGATCAAGATGTGCATCAAGGTCAACATGGAGGACCTGATCACGATCCACCACGAGCTGGGGCACAACTACTACTATCACTACTACTACAAGCTCCCGGTGCTGTTTCAGCAGGGCGCGCACGACGGCTTTCACGAGGGCATCGGCGACACGCTCGCGCTCTCGGTCACGCCCGCCTACCTCAACAAGATCGGCCTGCTCGACGCGCTCTCCAGCGACGAGAAAGCGGTCCTCAACAAGCAGATGCAGGACGCGCTCGACAAGATCGCGTTCTTGCCCTTCGGCCTGCTGATCGACAAGTGGCGCTGGGGCGTGTTCTCGGGCTCGATCAAGCCCGAGCGCTACAACGCGGCGTGGTGGGAGCTGCGCGACACCTACCAGGGGATCAAGCCGCCGAGCGAGCGCAGCGAGCAGGACTTTGACCCGGGCGCGAAGTACCACATCCCCGCGAACACCCCGTACACGCGCTACTTCCTCGCCCGGATCCTGCAGTTCCAATTCCACAAGGCGCTGTGCGAGGCCGCCGGTCACGACGGCCCCCTGCACACCTGCTCGATCCACGGCAGCGAGGCCGCCGGCGACAAGCTCCGCGCGATGCTCGAGATGGGCGCGAGCAAGCCGTGGCCCGACGCCCTCGAGGCGGTCGCCGGCACGCGCAGCATGGACGCGACGCCGATGATCGAGTACTTCGAGCCGCTCGCGAAGTACCTCGCCGAGCAGAACAAGGGCCGCGCCTGCGGCTGGTAGCGAGCCTTCGATCCGCCGCGGCCTGGCGCGCGCGCGCGCACGCGAAGCCGAACAGGATGCACGCGAGCGCCGCCAGCGGCAGCAGCCCGCGACGCGCCAGCGCGGGATCTGGCGCGAGCACCACGCCGACGATCGCCGCGAGCAGGACCGCGAGGCCGAGCACGAGCGGCGCGAGCTCGCGCGCGAGGCCGGCCCCCCGCGCGCGGACGACCTCCCGCTGACGGCGCGCGGCGTCGTCGCCGCCGCGTGCCGTGACAGACTCACGCGTGTGCTTAAGCCCAGAGATGCGCCGACTGCTATTGCACGCCGCGGGCCAACGCGGCGCGGCGTCGAGTCGCCGGAGAGCGCCGTTTTATGGCCTGGCGACGGCGACGCCATGACGATGTCGCCACGGAGATGGCAGAGGCTGCCACGCGTGACGCGGGCCCGCGATCGCGCGGCGCGAGCCGCCGAGCGCGCGCGGTTTAACATGAACATGTGGACATAAACAGACTCGCGCGAGGCGGCGCGCGGCGGCCCGCGAGCCGCCGGCCGCGGGGCCGCGCGCGTTCTCACGGTCTTCCTTTTCGGCCAGGCGACCGGGTACCCTGCGGGAACCTGGTCTAGGGGACAAATTGGAGGTGTGTATGGATGCGAGGCGATCAGGAGCCGCCGTCGCGGCCGACGAGCAGGCGGCCGACGAGCACGCGAGCTCGGACGAGTTCGGGGAGACCTTTGAGGACTCGGAGGACGAGCTCCATGACGAGCTCGACGACGAGCTCGACGACGAGCTCGACGACGAGCTCGACGATGAAGACGCGGACCCATCGCCGCTGCTGACGGCGACCCAGGTGGCCGAGCGAATGAAGCGGACCCGCAGCGCGGTCTACGACCGGGTCTACCGCGGGCAGATGCCAGGCGTGCTCTACATCGGCCGCAGCGTGTTCTTCAGGAAGGTCGAGATCCTGCCGTGGCTGGCGAAGTGGGAGCAGGACCACCCGGACGAGTTTCCGTCGTAGGAGCGTCTGTGGCGCCCGTGGCGCCCGTCGGCGCGTCCATCGGGCCCTCGCAGCCGTGGCCGAGATACCGGCTGACGATGTGCTGCGGGTAGCTCCCGTCGACCAAGAGCGTCTCGTCGCGCCCGTCTCCGTCGAAGTCACCGCGGGCGACCGCGCCGAGTTCGAAGCCGTCGGGCAGCGGCGTCGCGCGGACACCCGTGACGTCGCCGTCCTCGACGCGGTACGTGAGGAGCGAGCCGGCGGAGGCGACCACGCGATCGGCGTCGAGCACCAGCTCCCGGACGAGGACCCGCGCGCACAGCTGACGACTCGAGCCGGCCCGCGCTCGCTGGGTAAGGAGCGCCAGCGGCTCCGTATGCTCGACCGGCCGGCCGGCGCGCGTCGCCAGCGGCGCGAGCTCGGGCTGCACGTCGACTCGATCGCCGTCAAGTCGCGCGAGGCCGACCGATCCTCCCTCGAGGCGCAGCGCGACGCCCGGCTCGTCTCCGGCGCTGATCGGCACGCTCGCGCACGCTCGCTCGATCACGTGCTCGCGCGGCGCCCCGAGTTCGAGCCGGCCAGCCCGCAGCCGCGTCGGCCACTCGATCATCACCAACCTGCACTTGTTGGTCCGTACCCGGGGATGCGCGAGCAGGACCAGGCTCGGCTCGCCAGCGCCGTGAAGGTCGACGAGCGCGAGGCGATCGGGCTCGCCCACCGGGGGCGCCGGCCAGCTGCGCCGCTCGTGCAGCGCGCCGGCCTCGTCGCCCGCGCGGCGCCACTCGAGCTCCACGAGCGCGCCGGGCCCAGCCGCGTACACGACCCCCTCCGCGAGCGCCCCGCCGTCGTCGAGCAGCCGGACGCTCGCCGCGCGCGCCCCGAGCTCCTCGTCGCGCCAGGCGGCGATCTCGACGCGTCTGCTGCTCGCCTCCCCGCGCGCGGCCTCGACGATCACCACGCCGGTCTTGTTGCCCGCGACCAGGAACGCCGGAGCTGGCCATTTCGACAGCTGCGCGGCCGAGTAGATCAGCCGGTCGAGCGCGCCGTGTTGAAACGCGGGCGCCAAGACGGCCTCGCGCGCGCCCGCGCCCAGCGACACGGCCAGCTTGTTCGAGCAGCCCAGCAGGAGGTCGTCGCGACCGTCCCCGTCGAAGTCGCGCACGAGCGGCACGAACCAAGGCATCCCGCTGCAGGGGCTCAGCCGCGCGCGGAGCACCCACGCGCGCGGCTCGTCCGTGTCGCCAGCGCGATCACCTGGTGTTGAGGACAGCTCATGCCGAGCGCTCGCCGCCGCGCTCCCGCTGCAGGCCGACGCCCCCAGCGCGCCGCTGAGGAGCGGCATGAGGCTGGCGAGCGCTCGCGTCAGGGTCCCCCGCACCGGACAAGCGTAGCCGAGGACGACGCGCGCGCGAGGCTGCTCAATCGAGCAGCCTCGCTAGCGTGCTCGACAGCGCCCGCATCCGCACGGGCTTCGAGAGGTTGGCGTCGAAGCCGTGCGCCTTGTGTCGCGCCAGGACGGGATCGTCGGTGTAGCCGCTCACGACCACGACGCGCACGCCCGGCGCGAGCTCCTTGACGCGGCGCAGGACCTCGGTCCCGCCCGCGGTGCCCGGGATGGTCAGGTCTGTCAGCACGACGTCGTAGGGCGCGCCCGCAGCGATCGCCGCCCGGGTCGCCGCGACCGCTTCTTCGACGTCGCGCACCGCGGTCACGCGATAGCTCAGCGCCTCTAAGAGCTGCGTGAGCGACAGCCGGACGTCCTCGAGATCATCGACGACCAGGACCCTGCCTGACCCCGAGCGCAGCCGCGTCTCGGGGCCCGTCGCGCGCCGGGGCGCGTCGGTCGCGGGCAGCCGGATGGTGAAGGTCGTCCCCTCGCCGAGCGCGCTCTTCACCGTGATCGAGCCGCCGTGACGCTCGACGATCGAGTGGCAGATCGAGAGCCCCAAGCCGTGCCCCTCCGGCTTGGTCGTGAAGTAGGGGTCGAAGATCCGCCGCAGGATGTCTTTGGGGATCCCCGGGCCGTTGTCCGTGACCGTGAGCTCGAGGAGCCGACCGTCGCGCGCCGAGCCGTGGCCGTCCGCGAGCGCGACGTTGCGCGTCTCGATCACCAGCTCGCCGCCCTTCCCCATCGCCTGATTCGCGTTGAGCACGAGGTTCTGGATGACCTGACCGATCTGCCCGGGATCGACGTCGGCCGACCACAGCGGCCGCTCGAAGCGGAACACGACCTCCGTCGAGGAGCCCCGCAGCGAGAACGTGACGTGCTCGCGCACGAGTTCCTCGAGCGAGACCGCCCGGCGCTCGGGCGTCCCGCCCTTCGAGAAGGTGAGGAGCTGACGCGTCAGGCCCGACGCGCGCTCGACCGCGCGGATGATCTGCTGCGCCAGCTTCCGCACCTCGGCGGGATCGTCGGCGCGCAGCTCCGCCATCTCGGCGCGCGCCAGGACGCTCGTGAGCTGGTTGTTGAAGTCGTGGGCGATGCCGCCGGCCAGGAGCCCGAGCGACTCGAGGTTGTTCGCGCGCATCACCTGCTCCTCGCGCCGCACCTGCTCGGTGATGTCGCTCATCGCCCCCAGCGCCCGATACGCCCGCCCGTCCTGGTCGCGCAGGAAGTACACGCGATCGCGGACCGTCGCGTAGCTCCCGTCGCGGCGACGGAAGCGATAGGTGTAGCTAAACGTCTCCTCCCTGCCCTCGAGCGCCGCCTCAAAGGCCCCGAGCACCTTCACGCGATCCTGCGGGTGGAGCCGCTCGATCCACCACTCCGCGGTCGGGCGAACGTCGCGCGCCGCGTAGCCAAACACGGCCTGAAGCGAGACGTTGCGCTCCACCGTGTCGTCGGCGAGGTTCCAATTCCAGAGCACGTTGCTGGTCGCCGCCGAGAACCGATCCCACTGCTCCTGGCGCTCGCGGAGGACCTCCTCGGCGCGCCAGCGATCCTCGATCGAGCGGATCGTGCTGATCACGCCGACGAGCTTGGTCGCGACCTTCTTGAAGGTGACCGTGATCTCGCAGTGCAGGTCGGTCCCGTCTTTGTGGCGCAGGACCTCCTCGGTGCGAAACCGGCTCTCGCCGCGCCGTATGCTCGCGCTCAGGCGCGCGCCGAAGGACGCGAAGGAGCGCGCGTCGGTGTAGAACATCCGGGTCGTGTTGCCGATGACCTCCTGCGGCGTGTAGCCGAGGATGTTCTCGACCTCGTCGTTGACGAAGGCGATGCGGCGCTCCGGCATCCGAACGGTGAACACGGCGTCGGGGAGCGAGTGCATCACCAGCGCGAGGTGAGCGTCTCGCTGCCGCAGGGTCTCGCGGAAGCGCGCGGACTCCGTGACGTCCACGTTGACGCCGATGATCCGCGCGCCCCCCCTGCCCTGGTCGCGCACGATCGACGCGGCGGCGAGGACGTGACGCACGCCGTCGGGGAGGCAGATCCGGAACTCTTGGTGGAACCGCCCCTCGCCCGAGGCGACCGCGCGCAATTGCTGCTCGGCGGCCGCGAGATCCTCGGGGTGCACCGCGTCGCTCCAGTCGCGGTAGGTCACGGGTCGCGGCTCGATCCCGTAGATCTCGTACATCTTCGCGTCCCAGATCAGCTCATCGCTCTCGGGGTCCCACTCCCAGATCCCGACCCCGGCGGCGTCCTGGGCGACCGAGAGTCGATCGAGCAGCCGATTGCGCTGACGCTGGGTTCGCACGAGCTCGGTGACGTCCTGGAACGAGCCGACCAGGCGCACGATCGTCCCGTGTTGATCACGCTGCGGCTCACACCGCGCGACCGCGATCCGCGGGCCTTCCTCGTCGGCCTCCGAGAGCTCGAGCACCAGCTCGTAGGGCGTCCCCTGCTCGACGGCCCGCGCGACCGCGGGCTCGAGCCTCGACCACGACTCGGGCGTGAAGAACCGGTGGTGGGTCTCGTAGGCGGGCGCCTTCGCGGCCGGCGTGACGTTCAGGATCCGAAACAGCTCGGGTGACCACATCACCTCGTCGGTCACGAGGTCGTAGCTCCAGGTGCCGGCCCTGTTGATCTCCTGCGACTCAAACAGGGCTCGCCGCGCTCGCTCTCGCTCGGTGACGTCGATGATGGTCGCGAACACCTCGGGCCCGCGGGGCGAGGGGAACAGCCCGACGTCCACGGGAAACTCAACGCCGTCTTTGCGCAGCGCGAGGATCTCGCGATCGCGCCCCATCTTGCGCGTGCCCCGGGTCGGGAAGTAGCGCTCCCGATGCGCGGCGTGCTCCTTGGCGTAGCGCGCGGGGACGAGCGCGTCGATCGGCACCCCCTCGAGCTCGCCGGGCGCGTAGCCGAAGATCGACTCAGCCGCCGGGTTCGCCACTCGTATCAAGCCGGAGGGCGCGACCAGCAAGATCCCCAGCGGCGCGTTTTCAAAGATCGCCTCGTACACCGGTCGTCTCTCACATCACCGCCGGGCCGGGCAGCCCGGCCGCCAGCGCGCGCGCGGGCGCGGCGTGACGATCGTAGCTCGCTCGAGCGGTCTAAGACATGGCCTTAAGTACTCATAATAGTTGCGCGCTCGCGCGTACCCAGCCTCAGCGCGCGCGATTCGAACGAACGAAGGAAGTACGACGTCGCGCGGGTCGTCGTGTGCCGCGTGCACGCCGCTCGCCGTACAGTGAGCGCCGTAGCTCCACCTAGGCCCGCGGTGTAGAATCCTCACTCCCCGGGAGCGATGAGGAGTCTGGCGAGCCCATGAAGACCACCGCGGGCGGGTCGCTCAGGATCGCGATCCTGGACGACGAAGCGGACGTGCGCGTGACGATCGCGGCGATGCTTCGCCACTTGGGTCACGACGTCGCCGAGTGCGAGAGCTTCCCAGATCTCGAGCGCGCGCTGATCCGCGGCGTCGACGTCACGGTGCTCGATCTCCGCATGCCGCAGGTCGACGGCCTCGAGGTGATCCGTCGGATCACCACGATGAACACCCAGACCTCGCTCATCCTGATGAGCGGCGTGCACGAGCGAGTCCGGCGCGGCGCGACGCGCCTCGCGGTCGAGCACGGCCTCAACGTCGTCGGCGCGCTCTCCAAGCCGTTTCGATTCGCGGAGCTCAACGCGCTGCTGCGGGGCGTGTCGCCGGCGGCGCGCGGGCCAGCTCGCGCGCCGCA
This sequence comes from Polyangia bacterium, assembly GCA_030430565.1. Classification (GTDB taxonomy): domain Bacteria; phylum Myxococcota_A; class Polyangia; order Nannocystales; family Nannocystaceae; genus JACKDW01. The sequence goes on along the minus strand of JAUIKS010000021.1, from coordinate 82,625 downwards.
GGCGCGCCCGTCGAAGCGGGAGCTCCGCGACGCGATCGCGCGCGACGAGCTGCTGGTGCACTACCAGCCGCAGGTCGAGCTCGCGACGCGGCGCGTCATCGGGTTCGAGGCGCTCGTCCGCTGGCAGCACCCGACGCGCGGTCGCGTCTCGCCGAGCGCCTTCATCCCGCTGGCCGAGAGGTCAGGTCTCATTCACGAGCTCTCGGACTGGGTGTTTCGCCGCGCGATGCAGGACCTCTCGTGGTGCGCCGCGCGGCGGCTCCCCCTGCGGCTCTCGCTCAACTGCTCGGTCCGCAGCCTTCAGGACGCCTCGTTCGTGGCGCGCTTCGTCGCGCTGGCGCGCGAGACAGGCCGCGACCCCTCTCAGCTCGTGCTCGAGGTCACCGAGAGCGTGCTCGCCGGGGAGGAGCCGCTGCCGCTGGAGCTCCTCACGCGACTCGCGATGCGCGGCTTCATCACGTCGATCGACGACTTCGGGACCGGCTACGCCACGCTCGCGCAGCTCGACCGGATGCCCTTCAGCGAGCTCAAGATCGACCGAGGCTTCGCCGCGCGCGTGCTCACCGACCAGCATACCCGCATCATCGCCGAGAACACCGTCGAGCTCGCGCATCGGCTCGGGATGCGCGTCGTCGTCGAGGGGATCGAGGACGCGCGCCTGTGGAGCTGGGCGCGGCGCACCGGGAGCGAGCTCGGGCAGGGCTACTTCATCGCGCGGCCGATGCCCCGCGACGCGCTGCCTGAGTGGATCGCCGCGTGGAGCTCAGGGCGCGCTCCAGACGAGCGCTAGCCCCATCGCTCACCACGTCTCGACGCGAGCGCGGCGCGGGCTGCTGCCTGCCTCAAAAAACATGTCTTTAGGGCGCGTCTAGAGGAAGATGCGCGAGAGGTCGAGTCGAGACTCGGCGCCGAGCTTCTTCAAGATCCTCGCTTGGTGAAACTTCGCCGTCCGCGGCTTGAGGCCGAGCGCCCGCCCGATGTCGTCGTACGTTCGCCCGAGCAAGAGCAGACCCAAGACCTCGGTCTCCCGGGGCGTCAGCCCGGCGTCGCGCATGATCGACTCTCGACGCTGCCGCATCAACGCGTCGAGGTCGTAGCGCCCGCTGCGGACCTCCTCGTAGTTCGAGCGCACGCGCAGCATGGCGCGCAGCCGGGCGCGCAGGACGACGCCGCTGACCGGCTTCGAAACGAAGTCGTTGGCGCCCGCGCCGAGGCCCTGCGCGACATCGTCGTCCCCGTCGAGCGCCGTGCACAGCATGACCGGCAAGAGCGCCCAGCGCTCGTCCGCGCGGATCCGGCGGCAGACTTCGAAACCGTCGATCCCCGGCATCATGATGTCGCAGATCACCGCGTCGATGGGCTCGCGCGCCAGAGCGCGGAGCGCGGCCCTGCCGCTGTCCGCGAAGCGGAGCTCGTAGGGCTCGGCGAACAGCAGGGCCTCGATCGTCTCGCGCCCGCTCGACTCGTCGTCCACGACGAGGATCGTCGCCCCTCGCGTCACGAGCGACCTCCTCCGGGCAGCAAGGACGCGATCGCGGCGACGAGCTCTCGCAGCGGCAGCGGCTTGACCAGCAAGCGCGACGCGCCGACCTCCGCGCAGGCCCGCCGGGTCGCGTCGGAGTTGTCCCCCGTCAGCAGGATGACGGGCTTCGCCGCGCGCCCGCCGGTCCGCTCTCGCGCGCGGATCTGGGTCGCGGCCTCGAGCCCAGTCATCCCCGGCAAGCCGTGGTCCATGAGCACCAGCGCGACCTCGTCGTCCATCCCCGCCTCGACCGCCGCGCGCCCGTCCTGCACCAGGCGGGCGCGGAGGCCGTTGGCCTCGAGGTACTCGCACACGAGCAGGGCGCTCGCGTCGTCGTCTTCGACCACGAGGATCACGGGGGCGCCGGCGCGGGTCGAGCGGTCGGGCGCAGCGGCGGACGCCGGCGCTGGCGACCGCGGGTCGAGCCCCAGCTCGCCGTCGTAGGCCGGCAGCGCGACCCGCAGCTCCACGCGGCCGTCGACGCCGCGGACTGAAAAATCGCCGCCTTGCAGCTCGACCAGGCGCTTGGCGACGGGCAGCGCGAGGCCGCACGCGCCCTCGCCCATGTACGCGTCCAGATCAAACGAGAGCTCGATCGCGCCCGCGCGCTCAGGCTCGTGGCCGGAGGCCTCCCCGCTCACGATGAGCTCGACCCACGAGCGGTCGACGCCTCGCTGAACCCGGACGCGAACCTCAGAGCCGCGCGGAGCGGCGGTGAACGCGTGCCGGAGCAGGCTCTCGAGCGCACGACGGAGCCGCCGGGGATCAGCCGCCGCGATCGCCTCGTCGAGCGGCGCGGCGACCAGCCCGATCGCGCGCTCCTCGGCGACCCCGGAGAGTTTCAGCAGGCACTCACGCGCGCAGGCGGCCACGGAGGCCGGCGCGAGCTCGGCCGAGAGCTGACCCGCCTCGAGCCGCGAGAACTCGATCACGTCGTTGAGGATCGCGAGCAGCCGATCCCCGCTCTGGTGGATCGTCCTCAGACTCCGTCGCTGGCGCGGCGTGATCGGTCCGAACACCCGGTCGGCCAGCGCCTCGGAGAGACCGAGGATCGCGTTGAGCGGGTTTCGCAGCTTGTGACTGAGCGTCGAGAGCACGCACGCGTTCAGGCGGCTCGCCTGCAGCGTCGACGCCTCGCGGAGCGCCGAGATGTCCTCGTACACGCCGCAGAACCGCGTCGCGCGGCCCTGCTCGTCGCGCTCGCTGACCGCGCCGCGGCTCGCGATCAACACCCAGCCTCCCCCGCGGCTCCGCACCCGGAGCACCGTCGCGAAGGTCGACGCGCGCCCCTCCAAGTACGCGGACATGCGCTCGTCGCGACGCGGCCGATCGTCGGGGTGAATCAGCGCGTGGTGATCCGCGACCTCATCCGCCGCGTAGCCGAGCAGCTCGAGCCACCCGGGCGAGTAGGAGGTCGCGCCCGTCAAGGGGTTCCATGTCCAAAAGCCCAGGTGCGTCGTCTCGAGGACGAGCTCGAGCTGCTCGTTGATGGTCAGCACGATCGACAGGCTCCGCTGAGGAAATCAACATGTCCAATGAGACATGTTTTAGGTGCTCAGAAAGTACCACACACGCCCGGACGCGGGTCGCGTGCGCGGGGCCCGAGGCGCCGACGTCAGCGCGGCGCTGCCCCGCCGTCGTCGCCTGGCGGCAGCAGGATTCGAACGCTCGACCCGACCCCGGCCCTCGAGAGCACGCGGAGCGCTCCGCCGTGACGCTCCGCGATCAAGCGGGCCGCGACGAGCGCTGCGCCCCGTCCCCCGCCCTCCGCCGCGTCGCGCAGCTCGAGCACGCGGGCGAGCGTCCGCGCGGGGATCTCCGGGCCGTCATCCGCGACCTCTAGCTCGACGAAGCGCGCCTCGGCGCGGCGCGTGCTGATCCGGACCACGCCGTCGCCCTCGCCGATCGCCTCCGCGGCGCTGAGCGCCAAAAAAACTACGACCTGACGAATCTGCGAGCTACACGCGGGGACGCGCGGCAGCGACTCCGCGAGCTCGAGCCGCAGCTCGACGTTCCTCGCTACGACCGCCCGCAGCAGCGCGTCGAGTCCACGGACGACGGCCGAGAGCTCGAGCTCCGCGCGCGCCCGCCCGTCTTCGGCGTACGCGAGCAGCTGCTGGCACAGCTCGCCTGCCTGCCGCGCCGCCTGCTCGGCGAGCGCGAGCTGGGCGACGGCGGGGTGCCGTGCTGAGAGCGTGACCGTGGCCAGCTCCGCGCGGCCCATGAGCGACATCAGGTGGTTGTTGAGCTGGTGGGCGACGCGACGCGTCACCACACCCAAGCTCTCGAGCTGTTGGCGGCGTAGCGTGACCGAGGCGCCCACCGTATCTGCAGATTCTGCGGCGTCGCTGCCCACCGTTGCGCGCTCGCCAGCTCGCGGCTTCCCCATCGACTCACCCGCTCCTCGCCCGCCTGGACGGCGATCGACTGACTGACAGCTTACACGCAACGAAGCGCCCGCGCCGGTGAGTCGACGCGGCGCACGGGCACCCACGCCCACGCACACGTGCAGGCGCACATGTGACATCGCACGCACCCCGCGAATAAATTCGACTGTCTTACGAGACAGTTGTGAACGTCGCCGCCGAGTCACACAGTTGAGTTGTGGATGGGATCCGCGAGCGCGTTGCGACGCGCGGCGCCGGGACGGGCGCGAACGCGGGTACGGGAGCGAGGGAAGAGGCATGTTAACAGCCCAGCATAAAACGAGGAATCAGCGCGCGCCGATGAGGTCGAGCACCGGCGGCTTCAACCACAACATCATTTTCCGGGGCGTCAAGTTCCACGTTCAGACGGAGCTCTCGTCGCTCAAGAACCGAAGGATCGAGTCGCACGTGTTCGTCGCGGGGCGCATCCTCGCGTCGCGGCGCGTCTCGCTGGCGGGGAAGACCAGCCCCGAGAGCGTGGTCTGCGTGATGAAGGACCAACACCGGGAGCTGCTGCGTGACCTAGTCTCGAACCGCGTCACGATCCCGGACGATATTCTTCAGACCGCGGTCACGAGCCCGCGGCCGCCCCTGCGGGCGCTGCCCCCCCCGATCGAGCCGCCCGTGGTGAAGAGCTCCCCGCCGCTCACGCTCGCCCCCACCCCGAAGACCGCCGCGACGATCAAGCCGAGGGCGGCGACGAAGCGAGCGCCGAGCGCGACCGTGAAGGTCGAGTCGAAGTCCGCGCTGAAGGCCGAGTCGAAGTCCGCGCCGAAGTCCGCGCCGAAGGTCGAGTCGAAGTCCGCGCCGTCGATCGAGACCGTCGAGCTGACGACACGACGAACCCGTGTCGCGCTCGACCGCCTCGCCGCGCGACTCGCTAGCTGTGATCAGCCCGCGCGCCTTCGCGCTGTGGGCGTGGCGATCGCGATCGTCCTGGGTGAGAACGCGCGCGACGTGCTCGACGAGCCGACGCTCGACAAGCTGCTCACGCTGCAGCGCTGCGTGCTCAAGCGCCTGCGCGAAGGCTCCTCCGCGGACAGCTGCTTCGAAACCTTGGCGGGGGAGCTCCGCGCGTTCCGGCCGCTGCTCGCGTGTATGGCGTAGCAGCCCGCCGCCGAGCTCGCGGCGCGACCCCGCTCAGCGCCCACGCTTCTTGAGCCCGTGCTGCTTGAGCTTCGCCGAGAAGGTCCGAAGCGGCATCCCGATCAGCGCGGCCGCGTGCTTCTGGACCCCGTGCGCGCGCTCGAGCGCCTCGACGATGCGCGCGCGCTCCAGCGCCTTCAGCTCCTCGGCGAGCGGCGGGCGCTCCTCGGGGGCCTCCGGCGCCGGCGCCGGCGCGGACGGCTGACTCGCGCTGACGCCCGCGATCACGGCCGCCTCGCGCAGGCTGCCCTCGAGGTCCCGCGCCTCGATCGTCTCCCCCGCGACGGCGACCGCGAGGTACTCGGCGAGGTTTCGCAGCTCGCGGACGTTGCCCGGCCACGGGTGCCCCAGCAGCAGCCGCGTCGCCCCCGGCGCGAGCTGCAGCGGCGCGCGACCCTGCCGCGCGCAGGCCTGCTCGAGGAACTCGTTGGCGAGCACCGGGACCTCGTGCACGCGCTCGCGCAGCGGCGGGATCTGGATCGGCGCGCTGGCGAGGCGAAAGTACAGGTCGCGGCGGAAGCGGCCGGCCTCGACCTCCGCCGCGAGGTCGCGGTTGGTCGCCGCGACGACCCGGACGTCGAGCTCGCGCGGGCGACCGGCGCCGACCGGCGTGATCAGCCCGTCCTCGAGGACGCGCAGCAGCTTGGCCTGGGTGGCCTCGGGCAGCTCGCCGACCTCGTCGAGGAAGAGCGTGCCTCCGGCTGCCCGTTCGAACAGGCCGGCCCGCGCGCCGGTGGCCCCCGTGAACGCGCCGCGGACGTGCCCGAACAGCTCGCTCTCGACGAGGTTCTGCGGGATCGCGGCGCAGTTGACCGCGATGAACGGCCCGGCGGCCCGCGGCGACCAGTGGTGCACGGCGTAGGCGGCGTTCTCTTTGCCGACGCCGGTCTCGCCGCGGACGAGCACCGGCAGCTCGCTGCGCGCGAGCCGGCGCAGCAGTTCGAATACGCGCGCCATCACCGGGGTCGCGATCAAGACGACGCGCTCGCCGAGCTCGACGCGCGTCGGCGCGACGCTCTGCGTGGCCTCGACGGTCTGCGTGTCCTCTGCCTCATCCTTGTGCAGCACGAGCGTCGCGCTGCCGATCGAGATGACGTCGCCCGACGCGAGCGCGCGCTCGCCGTCGCGGACCAGCCGCTTGCCGTTGATCCGCGTCCCGTTGCGCCCGCCGAGGTCGATGATGCGGACGCGCCGGCCCTCGATCACGAGCTGCGCGTGCTTGCGCGAGACGGCCTTGTCGTCGATCCGGATCGCGGCCGACTGGCCGCGCCCGATCGTGAGCGCGCCGTCGTCCGGGAGCGCGCGCGTGCTCGCGCGCTCACGCGTGACGATCTGGAGATAGAGCGGGGCGCTGCCGGACATCGTGACGCGGGCTCGCGGCGATCGTAGCAGACCCGCGCGCGCGCTAAAAACCCGCCGCCGCCGCGAGCCCGCGCCGCTCACGTACTATGTCGCCGACCGAGTGCGCCCATGCGCCGCGTTACCTACCTCGTGCTCACGATCCCGCTGCTGCTCCTGCAGGCCGCGCTCGTCAACAGCTGCCTGCTGCTGCTCGCGCGCTACTTCAGCCAGGTCCCGCTCGGCGGGCTGGTGTTCTTGTTCGCGTTGCCGCTCGGCGGCGCGATCGTCGTGATGCTCACGGGCACATGGTTGATCCGTCAGGTCGTTCCGAGCGTCGGCGAGCCCAATCACTACCTGTTCTTCGCGCCTGGTCTCGCGGGCGCGACGCTGTGGCTCGCGGGGGTCATCGGCCTGGCGGCGGGGCTGCACCAGTACGGCATGCTGCTCGCCCACGGCGAGCGCCACGAGCTGCCGCCCGCCGAGCTCGAGCAGCACCGCGAGGCGGGCTTCGCCACCCTCAGCGGCGCGCGCGTCGACTGGGACTGGGCGCGCGTCGGCCAGCACCGCGAGACCACGCGCAACAAGGACGGCACGGTCGCCGGGCACCACTACGAGCTCGTCTACTCGATCCGCGACGCCCGACGGCCGCAGGAGCCCACCCGCGCCTGGCTGTGCCTGAGCGCCTCGAACCCCGGGCCCCCCGATGGGCTGCGCGGCGTCCACGAGAGCTTTCGCCGCGAGGTCGAGGCCGCCGGCGTCGGCGGGCTGCTGGTCCACGATCACGGCGCTATCCGAGACTGTAGCGGGGCCGTGGTCGACGCGTCCGAGCGCGGCGTCGCCACGCTCGACGCCCCGGTGTTCCTGCGCTTCCGCCCGTCGGCGGATGAGGCCCGCGCGACGCTCAAGCGACGCGCCATCATCCTGTTCTCGATCACCAACGGGCTCTTGGTGCTGCTCCCGCTGCTGCTCGACATCCGCCGCAGCGTGACGGACCGATCGCTCGCGTGAGCGGGCGCTCACCGCAGGCCGCTACATCCGGATCTGCAGGCCGACCCCGAGCACACGAGCCCGCCGCCCCGACGGCGACCGCGTGACCCGATAGCTCGGCGCCAGCGAGAAGGTCGCCAGCCGCTTGCGCTTGATCCCCACCGCCAGCAGCGCGCTCCCGGTCGCGAGCAACGCCGGGCCCTGGACCGCGAGCGCGATCAGGATCGGGTAGTAGTCGTGATAGCTCTCGATCGCCTCGCCGCCGGCCGCGTAGTCCACGCTCCACTGATTGAGCGCCTGGTTCACCCGGACCGCGCTGTAGACCATGAAGCCGGTCGCGACGGCGCCGAGGCCGACGAGCACGCCGCCGGCGCCGATCATCACCTCGGGGCGCTCGAGCGGATCACCAATGTCGAGCATGGAGGGACCCGCGGGCGGCGAGCGCGGCCCCTCCGGCGTCGCGCCTGCATCTGCGGCCAGCTCCTTGCGCAGCTCCTCGCGCAGGTCCTCACGCAGCTCGGCCTCGCTGCGCTCGACGGCGGCGGCGGCGGCTTCCTCCGCCGCCTGCTTCGCCGCCTGCTTCGCCGCCCGCTTCGCCGCCTCCTCGGCGGCGAGCTCGGCCTCGGCCTCGGCGAGCACGAGCTGCGCCTCGATCTCGCGACCCAGCGCCTCGGCCTCACGACGCTCCTCGGGCAGCGCGGTGCCCAGCGCGGCGCGGTAGCGCTCGAGCTGATCGCGAGCGATGCGCAGATGGGTCACGTCACGATCGATCCGGTACGCCTTGAGATGCGCGTAGACGAGGTCGCGGAGGATGATGCGCCGGCGACCGTCGTGCTCCGGCGTCGTCGGCAGCAGCTGGTAGGCGCGCGCGAAGGCCTTGATGGCGCCGTCGTAGTCCGCGACTTCGAACATCCCGCGACCGCGGGCGTAGGCGTCGTGCGCGGCCTTGAAGCTGCCCCCCGACTCGCCCTCGTCGAGGATCGACGCGCCCGCGACGCCCGGCGAGAGCGCGAGCGGCAGCGGCAGCGTGAGCGCCAGCGTGACGACGACGCGCGGCGCCCAAACCCCAGCCTCGGCCCGCGCCGGGCGCGAGGTCATCGACGCCGACGGCCGGGCGAGCGCTCGCAGCACCGCGGCATCCTACCGTGGATCGACACGTGCGACACGCGGGTCGACCGAACATGGCGAGGCGCATCGAATATAGTCGCTGCGTGGAGCCGCCGGACCACGAGCGCGACCTCGAGGATGTCGAGGAGGACGTCGCCGATGACGTCGAGGAGGCGACCGTCGACCTGCCCGCGTCCTCGCCCGATATCGAGACCACGGGCGTCGCGCGCGGCGAGGAGCGCTCGCTGGTCGGCGAGCAGATCGACGGGCGCTACCAGATCGTCAAGCGGCTCGGGCGCGGCGGCATGGGCGAGGTCTACCTGGCCGAGCACATCTCGATCGAGAAGCCCGTGGCGATCAAGCTGCTGCGCCCTGCGGTCCGCGAGACCGACGCGCTGCGCAAGCGCTTCCTCCGGGAGGCGCGCGCCGCCTCGATGATCCGGCACGAGCACGTCGTCGACATCACGGACTTCGGGGCGCGCGAGGACGGCCTCACCTACTTCGTCATGGAGTACCTCGAGGGCGAGGACCTCTCCGCGCTGCTCGCCCGCGAGGCGCCGCTGCCGTGGAGGCGCGCGCGCGCGATCTCGCTCCAGATCCTGCGCGCGCTCGCGGCCGCCCACGCCAAGGGCGTCGTGCACCGCGACATGAAGCCGGCGAATTGCTTCCGGATCCGCCGCTTCGAGACCGACGACTTCATCAAGGTCCTGGACTTCGGGATCGCCAAGCGCTCCGCCCCGGAGACCGAGGCCGTCAACGCGGTGAGCGAGGAGACGACCAGCGTGACCGAGCAGGGCGCGGTGGTCGGGACCGCCGCCTACATGCCGCCCGAGCAGGCGCTGGCGCTCCCGCTCGACGCGCGCGCGGACCTCTACGCCTTCGGCGTGATGCTCTATCGAATGCTCAGCGGGGCGCTCCCATTCACCGGCCCGAGCCCGATGGCGGTCATCGCCAAGCACCTGCACGAGTCGCCGCCGCCGCTGCGCAGCCCCGCGGCGAGCCGCCCGATCCCGCCGCCGCTCGCCGCGCTCGTCGAGTCGCTCTTGGCGAAGGAGCCCGAGCGCCGGCCCGCGAGCGCGACCGCGGTGATCGAGGCGCTCGAGCAGCTCGAGGGCGGCGACGACGACGCTGACGCGATCGGGCCCGCGCGCTCGTGGTCCGGCGCGCGCGAGCCCTCCGCGCCCGCCCGGCGCTGGCGCGCGGCGCTGCCGCTCGCGCTCGCGCTGCTGATCGGCGGCGGCGTCACGGCCTTCCTCCTCCGCCCGCCGCCCCGCGACGCGACGCCCTCAGCCCGCGCGCCGACAACAGCCCCAAGAGACATGTCGAAGCAGCCAGTCGAAGCGTCCGGGCCGGCGCGAGACGCCGACGCCTCGACGAGCTCGAGCTCGGGCGGGAGCGTCCACGAGGAGTCCGCGCCCGCCCCCGCCCCGGACCTGCCGGGCGATGAAGCGCCGACCGCGGACGCGTCCGCGACGAGCGACGGACCCAAGCGCCCCTCGCTGCGCGCGCAGCTCGACCAGTTCACCCAGCGCCACCGTCGCGCGATCCGGGCGTGCTTCGACGGCGGCGGCGAGTTTCGCACCGAGCTGCGCGCGCGCGTGCGCGTCGCCACGACCGGGCGCCTCGAGAGCTTGGAGCTGCGCGCGCGCGACGTCGAGCTGCGGACGAGCCGCTGCCTCGAGGAGCTGTTCAAGAAGAAGCTCAAGCTCGAGGCGCCCCCCGCCGGCACCCCGCGCGCGCGGACGGTCGAGCTGAAGCTCCGTCGCTGACGAGCTCGCCGGCCGCCGGCCGCGCTCGACCAACATGGCGAAAAAACCAGATTTCCTCGGCGGCGCGCGACCGCCGTGGGAACCTTGAGGCGCGCGCGTCGTCCATCCCTGGAGGCCCGCGCAGCGCAGGATCATGATCGCCCGAGCCCACCGCAGACGCCGACTCGCCGCCGTGGCGTCGGCGCTGCTCTGCAGCGCGCTCGCCTGCGACGCGGACCCGCCGGCGAATGAGCCCACGGCGAGCCCGCGCGCGGCCGCCGATGTTCAGATCCCGCCGCCCGTGGCTTCACCGCCGCCCGTGGCTTCGCCGCCGCCGGCCGCGGTCGTCGAGCGACCGGCGAGCACACCCGCCGATGCCGAAGCCGAAGTCGAAGCCGAAGCCGAAGTCGAAGTCGAAGCCGAAGCCGAAGCCGAAGCCGAAGTTGAAGCTGAAGTCGAAGCGAGCCCCGACGCTGGATCCGACGGGGAGGACGAGCGCGCGGACGAGTCGTCCACGCGCTACGTCGCGACCCTCGGCGAGCTCGTCATTCAGGGCGGCATGGACAAGACGGTCGTGAAGCGCGTGTTCAATAGGCAGCGCGCCGCGCTCGCGAGGTGCGCGCGCAAGGCCGCCGAGGCCGGAGAGGATCCTGTCGGCGCGCTCAAGCTCCGCCTGCACCTGACCGACACGCGACCCGAGGTGAAGGCCGTCGCGCTCGAGTCCAACACGACCGGGAGCGCGAAGCGGCTCCCACGCTGCGTCGAGCGGGCGCTGCGCGCGTGGAGCTGGCCGACGCAGTACGTGTGCGGCGCGGCGGTTATGCGCCTGCGCGTTGAGCTGCGCGCGGTCGACAAGCGCTGAGACGCGCTCACCCGCTGTGGGCCCGCGCGCGCAGCCCCGCGGCCCAGCCGTCGAGCTCGCTGACGGTCGCCTCGAGCACGGCGCCGCCGCCCGCGATCTTGGCCAGCTCCTGCTCGAACAGCTGGGCAGCCGCTGCTCCTGACGATCGACGATCACGCGGCTGGGCGAGGGATCGAGATCGACGGCCGAGACGGTCCCGAAGTCCATGCGCTCGCCGTCGCGCTTCTTGCCACGCGATCGCGCGCCGAGAGTCGCCAGCCCCTCGTCACTCGCCCGTGCAGCGAAACTCGAGATCCTCGGCGTCGACGGCCGCGTGCGGCCCGTCCTGGTGATAGCCGAGCTCGCCCTTTTGGTTCTCGCCCCAGCAGCGCACCGAGGTGCGCAGCGCGTCCTCCTCGAAGCGCTCGAGCAGCGCGCAGCTGTGCCGCTCGCCCAGCGCGAGCGCCCGCGGGCGCAGGCGCTCGCGCGTCGGCGTCTGCACGCACGGCGCCGTGAAGCTGGCGGGGTGACGAAAGCACAGCAGCGACTTGTCGACGGTCACCGGCTCGTCAGCGTCGTCGCCGTAGACGCAGTCCTCGTCTGGGTCGCCGTTGCACACCCAGAAGCCGAGCTCGCGGTGCGTCCCTTCGCCCCAGCAGCGGATCGCGTTGTCCTCGTAGATGACGCAGCTGTGCTGAGGGCCCGCCGCGAGCGGTCGCGGCAGCGCCAGCGCGCCGCCCAGCGCGACCGTGGCCGCGGCGCCGCCGTCCGTGAAGGGCACGCGCTCCTCGGGCGCGTAGAGGCCCTCGTCGCCGGTGAACGCCCGCAGGCCCCAGCAGCGCACGCGCTCCTCGCTGTCGAAGCTGCAGCTGTGCTCTCGGCCAGCCACGAGCTGATGGATATCCCGGCCGTCGAGCAGCCCCTCGAGCGGGATCAGCTGCGGCACCGGGACCGCCTGGGCCTGCTGCTCGTCCGCGTAGTACTGGCCGTGCACGCTGTTGGCGGCCGAGCCCCAGCACATCAAGAACGCGCCCTCCTCGCCCAGCGCGACGCAGGCGTGGTAGGCCCCGACCGCGAGCGCCTGGATCTCAGCTGTCTCTCCGAGCAGCACCGGAGGCGGCGGCGCGCTCGCGGCGTCGAGCAGGTTCTCGGTCGTCCCGGCGCCGAGCTCTCCGCGCTGCCCGACGCCCCAGCAGCGCACCTCCTCGCCGTCCTCGCCGCTGAGCTCCGCGCAGGTGAACTCGTTGCCGGCGTGCAGCGACACGATCTTCCCCGGGAGCTTCAGGATCGGCGCGTCGACGGGGGCCACCGGCGCGCCCGCGTCCGCGCCCCCGCCGACGAAGCGATCTCGTCCCCAGCAGACGATCTCGTCCTCGTCCGTCGCGACGCAGCTGTGCTGCGGGCCCGCGGTGATCAGCCGCGGCACGCCGACCAACCCCGCCGGCAGCTCCACGGGCCCGACGCTGTCGAGCGCGACGCCCGAGAGCCCGCCGATCTGCGCCACGCCCGGGTAGCCGAGCCGGCCGCTGCCGCCGTCGTAGCCCCAGCAGCGCGCGCTCCCGTCGTTGAGCAGCGCGCAGGTGTGACGGGTCCCGGCCGCGATCGCCTCGGGCTCGCAGCCGTGCTCCGCCGCGCCCGTCGTCCCCTCGGTCTCGCCGGGCGCGTCGGTGCTCGCGCCGCTCGCTCCGCCGGCGGCCGTCGACGAATCTGTAGAACCTGTCGTAACAGTCATATCAACCGTCACGTCGCTGGTCGTCGCCGTCGCGGTCTCAGGGCCCGGCGCGCGCTGGTCCAGCGGGAACGCGCAGGCGCACGCGAGCGAGCCCGCGATCATCGCGTCTCGGCATCGGCGCGGGCTCGCGCCGCTCGCTCTCGTGACTCGATGTGCTCGCGGTCGCGCCACCACGAAGGGTCCCCGTCCAGTCAGAACCGTAGCGCAGGCGCCGCGCGCACGGCAACCGGCCCGCCGCTCCGACCCCGCGCCGCCGAGCCCTCCGCGGCGTGGGCCCAGCCGAGCGGCTCGTCGGCGTGGCGGTCGCGCGACCGATCGCGATGACATGACATGACATGACATGACCAGACGTGCCGACATGACGTGACGTGACATGACGCCCGCGCTCAGCTTCGCGCCGCGTCATCACGACAGCGCGAGAGGATCGTGTCCGAAGGACCACCTGGCCGTGGTGCTACACTGTGAGCCGTTGATGCGAGCCCCGGTCGAGATCGATGCTGAGCCCGGCGCGGTGTGCCTCCGCGTCAGCGGCACCCTCGACGCCGAGCTGTCAGCCGAGCTCCACGCGCGCCTGCGGGAGGCCCCTGCGCGGGGTGAGGACGGCGGCGCGATCGGCCTCATCATCGATCTCCGGAAGCTGCGCAGCTTCGACGACGCCGGCTACAAGCGCCTCGTCACCGCGCAGCGCGAGCTCGCCGCGGCGGAGCGCCGCAGCGCCTACATCATCTCGCGTCCGCGCATCCGCGCGATGATCTTCAAGGTCATCCACATCACCGAGGATGAGCGCGCGCGACCCGTCGTCAGCGTCGACTCAGCCCGCGCCTGGCTCGCCGAGCGCGGCTCGGTCAGCTACGCCGCCGAGTCGCTCATGCGCGCCAAGGAGCTGCTCGAGCGGCTCCGCAAGCGCCCGATCAACGACGCGGATCCCCGCGGGAGGACCGCGTGAGCCGGCGAGAGCGACTTAATCTCGGCGAGCGCCTCGTCCTGCGCGCCATCAACGGGTTTTCGAAGCTGACCTACGGCTACGACGCGCCCTTCCTCGAGGAGATCGTCAAGGTCTACGGGATGCGCGAGGGCTTCAAGCGCGCCTCCTCGATCGAGGAGATCATCGATCGCTTCGAGACGAAGCTCGGCGAGCGCGACGGCCACATCGTGCTCGGCTACGCGTCGCTGTGGAACGGCTGTGAATTCTGCTCGCTCGGACATATCTACGCGGGCAACCTCGCCCACTTCCGCGACACCGGCGAGCTCTTCCCCCTCGACGAGCAGGTCCTGCGCGCCAAGCTGCGCGAGGGCGACGACGCCGAGATCCTCGAGTACACGGCCGCCAGCCTCCCAGAGCACTCCCGGCTGCGCGAGCTGCTCTTGCGGCAGTTCGAGCTCAAGTCGGGCGCGGCGCCGGGCGACAACGAGGACGACGAGCTGCTGGCCGCCTCGATCGCCGCCTATGACTGGCTCAACCACTGCAGCATCTACGGTGACCCCGGCGTGCCGCTCGTCGCCCTCTCCCCGCTGCAGAAGCAGCGCACGCTCCGGCGCCTCTACAACAAGGCGCGCGGGCGCGGCTGATCGCGCCACGGCCCCGGGCTGCTACCATCGACCCGTGCCCCGCGCGCCTCGATCCGCTCCAAACCTCGGCTGGGTCGCGCTCGCGGGCGCGCTCGCGTGCGCGCCCGCGAAGCGATCGAGCGGCGAGCCCGCGACGCCGAGCGAGTCTCGCGCGCCCGAGGCCGGGCCGCGCGCGCTCGAGAGCCCCCAGGTGGTCACGCAGGCGCTGTGCTCGATGATCGCGGCGCCCTCGGGGCGGGGCCCCGCCACGCTCACCGACCCCGCGAGGCCGCTGCGCGGAGAGGCGACGGCGGACGGCGCCTGCGCGCTGCGCCTGCGCGGGCCCGACTGCCCGACGTCCGGGGGCGACGTGAAGACATGTCCTGAAGATAATGTCGCTACGGTCCGCTTCGAATGCCGCGCCCGCGGGCTCGACGACACCCCGCTCGCGCAGCTCTCGGCCGCCCTCGCGGCCACGGACGACGCGAAGCTGCTCTCGCTCGCGCTCGGCGACGGCGCGCTCTACTCCGCCGAGCCGGCGGACGCGCCCGCGCCCACGCTGCGCGTCGCCGACGGCGAGTGCCTCGTGACGATCCAGCTCCCCGCGCCCGCGCTGACGAGCATCGCGGGCGCCTCGGCCGAGCTGCCCGGCTTCCCGGACCCGATCGCGATCGTCGGCGACCGCCCGATCCCGCTCTCGGCGTTTCGCGCCATCTACGAGCGAAAGCTCGAGAAGTACCGCGTCCGCGACCGCCAGATGCCGATGACCGCCGACCGCCGCTATCGTCGCTCGCTCACCGAGCGGCTGATCTATCAAGAGGTCCTGCGGCAAGAGGCCGCCGCGCTCGGTATCCACGACGACGCCGCCGCGATCGCGAAGCGCGAACAACAATCACGCCGCGGGATCAGGGACTGGGCGCGTCACCTCGAGCGCCGCGGCGAGACCGATCAGTCGCTGCGCGACCTCTACACCGCCGAGCTGCGCGAGCGCGCCATGCTCGAACAGTCAGGCGCGCTCGATGTCAGCGAGTCCGAGCTCGACGCCGAGTATGAGAAAGTCCGACCCAACTACGTCTCGGACAAGCCGCGCGTCCGCGCCGCGCACATCCTGATCCGCGTGGGCCCGCCGCCGAGCACCTCGCGCGCGCCGACCGAGTCGAGCGCGCAGGACAAAGCGCGCTGGCGGGCCGAGGCGCTCACGCGCGCCCGCGAGCTGCGGGAGCTCGCGACGCGGCCCGACGCCGACTTCGCCGCGCTCGCGCGCGAGCACTCCTCGGGGCCCAGCGCGGGCAAGGGCGGCGACCTCGGCATCTTCACCCGCGATCGCATGGTCACGGAGTTCAGCGACGCGGCCTTCAAGCTCAAGGTCGGCCAGGTCTCCCGCCCCGTCGAGACGAAGTTCGGCGTCCACATCATCAAGCTGCTCGGTCGCTACGGGCCGGGCGAGCTGCCCCGGGCGGCGCTCGAGGACCAGCTGCGCGAGCGCCTGCAGAGCCGGAAGCTGCACGCCGCGCGCCGCGAGCTGAAGGAGCGGCTGCTCGCCAAGTACAACGTGCAGACGCGGCTGGTGGTCGCCGAGCGCGTCGATCGCGAGACTGGCGAGCGACGAGACCCGGAGGCGCTCGACCCCCGCGCCCGCGAGCTCGCCACCGCCCGTGAGCTCGCCCGGCGCGCGATCGAGGCGCTCGCCCACGCGCGCGCGCAGCCCGGCAACTGAGCGCGACGCGCCGACAGGACTGATAGGACAGCTTCGCTATGGCGCGCTACGACGACGGCCACGCGCCCGCGCGACGCGGAGCGCCACGAGCCCAGTGGTTGCGCCGCGCGTTCGTCCCTGAATCAAAGGCCAGGCTCGTCAATCCCGAGAAGCTCCCTGTCGAGGACAGTCTCGAGGTGATGGAGTTCGTCGGGCTGGAGGTTGATTCTCCCTGCGAGCCGCTCGGCAAGCCGTCGCCGCCATGAGGCCGTAGGCGCGGGCTCGCGGCGCGCGTCTCCAGCTCAACGAGCGCCGAGGTGCTCTCGAAAATGCTCCGCGAGCGCGTCGGCGGCCGGCTCGATCCGCTCGGGCCGATCGTAAAAGTCGATCTGCCCCTCGGACTCGACCCAGAGCTCGCGCTTGGGGCCCGCCAGCGCCGCGAAGAAGCTGCGGGCGAGCGCGGGCGCCAGCGCCTTCTCCGAGTGGATCATGAGGGTCGGCGCGGTGATCTCGCTGGCGGCGCCCTGGGCGTCCCACGGCAGCGTGTGCTCGCGCGACATCACGGCGAAGGAGTTGGTGTAGTTGTCGACGGCCCCGCGCTCGGTGCCGTAGTAGTCGTAGGCCTCGCGCAGCGGCATCGCGACCTCGCCCTCGAGACCCACCGCCGGGATGCGCTCGACCTCGCCGGTGCGCTCGAACTGCTCGCGCGCCGCCACGGCGCGGGTGACCGCGGCCTCGTACTTGTCGCCCATCCACTGCCGCTGCTTGCTGTTGTCGTGGAAGAAGCCGGCGACCGCGCCCCAGGCCTTGACGCGCGGATCGGCCGCGACCGCGCGCGAGAGGTAGCCCGCGCCCGCGCACACCCCGACCGCCCCGAGCGCGCCGTCTGCCACCGCGTCGTGCCCCGCGAGCAGCTCGAGGCCCGCGCGCAGGTCCTCGACCTTGCGGCCCGGGTGCTCGTACTGCCGCGGCTCGCCGCCGCTCTCGCCGAAGTGCCGGTGGTCGAGCGAGAGGCAGACGAAGCCGCGCTTCGCGAGCGCCTCGGCGTACTTCCCGGTGACCTGCTCTTTAACGCTGGTCAGCGGACCTTCGAACACGAGCCCAGGAAACGGCCCAGCTCCCTCGGGCAGGTACAACGTGCCGACGACGACCGCGCCGTCGAGCTCCATCTCCACTCGCGTCTTGTTCATGGCTCGAAGCTACGCCCCCGCCCCGCGCGCGACAAGAGCCCCGCAGGCGCTGCGCGACGAGAGCCCGCCGAGCCCGCCGAGCTCAGCGCTTCGGAAACGCGCGCACGCCCGCGAGCGGATCGCCTCGCGCGAGCAGGTCGCCGAGCTCGCTCGCCAGGGCGTCGCAGCGCGCGACGACCTCCCACCACCGCCGGATCCGCGCGTCGGCCTCGAGCTTGGTGAAGTCCCCGCGGTCGGGGATCCTCGCCCCCGGCAGCGTCTTCACGAACTCGTCGCTCGGCGAGAGCACGACCACGTGATCGAGCGCGGCGCCGCGAGCTCGCCGGCGCGTGAGCAGCTTGTCGAACCACCCGGGCGTCATGTGCCCGTAGAAGTGCGGATAGAGCACGAGGCCGTCGCCGGCGTACATGCCGAGGTCGTGGTGGTAGTCGACGATGCCGCCGTCCCAGTAGTGCCCGGGCGGCGCGCCCGGCGGGTCGCGGACGCCGGCGAGGGTCAGCGGGATCGAGGCGCTGGCGAGCAGCGCCGGCGCGACGTTGTCGGGCGCCAGCGGGACCACGGTCGTCCCGAAGTCTTCGAAGCGCACGCCGACGTCGGCGAGCGCGTCGCCGGAGAACACCACGCGCTGGTAGTAGCGCTGCAGGTGCTTGCGATCGACGGTGTTGCCGGCGGCCGCGAGCAGGAGCGCGAGCAGCTGTCTCTTACGCCCGGTGTGCGCCGCGAGCCGAAGCCCGCGCGCGGTCCCGATGTGCGTCTTGACGCGCGCCCCCGCGGCGATCTCCTGGGCGCCGCGGTCCCCGAGCACGCGCTCGAGCAGCGCGCCCGTGACGGCGGAGACCTCCTCGGGGCTGGGCTTGGCGCGGTAGCGCTGCTCGATATAGCCCTCCTCCATGCGCGCGATCGCGGCGCGCGGGTCGGCCTGGGCGAGGCACGCGTGGCGCCAGCTCCCGATCGACGTGCCGAAGGCGTGCAGCGGCGCGCTCCGGCGCGCGGGCGACAGCAGCGTCGAGCTGAGCACGCGGTCGAGCTTGCTGAGCACGAGCCACTTGGGACCCCCGGCGGCGCCGAGCAACAGCGAGAACAGCGCGGGATCCCAGCCGCGCTCGGCGATCCGGGCGCGGGCGACCGACCCGGCGAAGACGTTGAGCGCGCGCACGGCCCGTCTGTACCGCGCGCACGTGTGCACATCCAGGTGCACGCTCATCCGCACGTGCACACGCAACGAGTTTCAGCGCGTACGACGCGCTGACGGAACCCGAGACGCTCGCCGTAACCGCCCGATTTTTGGCGTTTTTTAGCGCCGCCCGAGCACGCGACCGACAACCGTGAACGCTGGCACCGGGCTTGCACAAGCAAGGGGCACCTCACCACGACGGAACCTCTTATGCTCAACGCGCTGCTCAACTCCGGTCTCGCCCTGCTCCTCTCGATTGGCTCCGCCGCCGCCGCCTCGTCTTCTGCCTCCGTCTCCGCGCGGCCCGACGCGCCGGCCTCGGCGAGCGCCGCCGAGGTCGTCGGCGCGCTGAACCAGTGCATGCAGTCGTGCGCCGCGACCCCGAGCCTGCGCACCAACAAGCACACCTGCGCGCTGACCTGCGAGGTCGTCGCCGACACGGCCATCGACGCGCTGACGCCCGAGCAGGCCTTCCAGGCCGACGCCACGCTGACCTGGCGCGACGCCTGCTTCGCGAGCTGCGAGGGCGACAGCTCGCTGTCGCGCAACGACAAGCAGACCTGCCTGCTGACCTGCGCCGACACCTCCGAGGCGCTGTGCGGGACCTGGGCGCCGCCGCTGCGCGCGGACGACTCGATGCACGCCGCGCGCGCGCTCGGCGGGCGCTGAGGGAACATGACCCTTCGCGCATCTACGAGGCGCGGGCGTCGGGCCCCGGCTTAACGCGCGGGCCCGTCCGCGCCCGGGCGGCGAGCGCTCGCGCTCGTCGTCAGCCGCCCGCGGCTCGCAGCGCCGCGATCAGCTCGCGCTCCAGCGCCTGCATCCCGCGGCAGGCCGCGTTCACGTGGTGCAGCGCCGCGCCGCGTCGCGGCCCGGGCGTATCGCCGAGCGGCTCGCCGTCCTCGTCGATCGCGGGGATCTGGATCTGCACCCCGAGCGAGTCCGGCAGCCTGCCGCGCTGGACCACGCTCACGAGCTCGCCGGCGACGAAGTAGTTGCGCGCCAGCGCCGTCGCGTCCGCGCGCGAGAGCCCGCGCGCGGCCAGCAGATCGCGGTGCACGCCCGCGGCGTTGTAGGTGATGACCTCGAGGCCATGCGCGAGCGCGGCGAGGCCCGCGAGCCCGCCCCCGAGCGAGTGACCGGTGACGCGCAGGCGCCCGCCGGCGCCGCGCACCTCGAGCAGCAGCTCCCCCGCGAGCGCGACCGCCTCGTCGTACTGCGGCGCGCGGCCCGTGAGGCTCTGGAGGTTGCCAGTGATCCAGTCGGCGCCGCTGTCCGAGCCGCGGAACGCGAGCACGTGCTCGCGCGCGTCGCCGAGCTCGCGGTAGAGCGCCGCGAACAGGTCTGACCTGCGCTCAAGGACACGTACGCGCGCGTGGGTCTCGACCTTGCTGCGGTCGCGGTAGGCGTCCTTGGCCAGCCACACGAGCTCGAGCGCGGCCGCGTGCTCATCGAGATCGCGGATCGCCGCGTCGAGCCGGTCGCGCGCGTCGCCCTCCGCCAGCGTCTGTCTCCGCGCCCGCGCCCGCGCGAGCGCCTCCCGCCACTCCGCGGTCTGCCGTGCCATCGCCACCGAGGGTACCACCGCGCGCTACTCAGCGATCCACGCCTGGATGTCCTCGCGCAGCTCCGCCGAGCGCTCCAGCGTCACCGCGTGCGAGGCGTCGTAGGTCGGGAAGCGGATCACTCGCTGGGGCGGCGCGGGGGCGCCCGCGAGCGTCACCGCGCGATACTCGAGCACCAGCTCGCCCGGGCGCGCGGCCTCGGCGGGCGACTCGGCGTCGATCCACGCCGCCTCGAGGAGGTCGCTCTGCAGCGCGAGCGCGTCCGGGATCGCGGGGCTGTAGATCGCGATGTCGCGCCGGCTGCTGGTGATCAGCGTCTCGACGTAGACCGCGTTCTCGAGGAACAGGCGCGCGAAGTGGGGGTTGCCCATCTGGACGCCGAGGGCGCTCGCCTCGAAGCTGCCGAAGCTCGAGCCGGCGCCTGGGTTGTAGGGGATGAAGTAGCGATCCCAGTCCCCCGCGAGCGCGCCGAGCTGCTGCGGGAGATCGCCGACCTCGCTGTCGAGCGGGTGAGAGTCCCCGGGGTCGACCCGGAACGCGCCGCCGCGCTCGCTCGCCGGCAGGCCGGCGATCGACACGGGCTCGACCGGCGCGAGCAGGGCCGCGAGCGAGTCGTGCGCGAGCGCGGCGTGGCGCGTGCGCGCGAAGATGTCGTCGAGCCAGCCGTAGGGGGCGGCGAGGTCGTAGCGGCTGCGGCCGGCCTCGAACACGAAGCCCGCCGCGTTGGTCACCGGGTTGCAGTTCGGGCCCTGCTCCGAGCAAGGCGTAAAGGTCATGTCGAGCGAGTCGGCGAGTTCGAAGATCGGCGACCCTGGGAGGTCGAGCAGCTCGCCGGCGATCAAGAACTGCGACGAGCCCCCGACCAGCGGCTGCAGCAGCGCCTGGTGACCGAACTGCCGCGCGGCCAGGCCCGGCGCCGCGGGGTCCTCCCCGGGGAACACGGCCTCGAGGTGCGTCATGATCTCCGCCGCGAGCGCGGGGTCGCGGTAGCGTCGGCCCAGGTCGGGCTCGGCGTCCTCGTCGTACCAGCGCGGGAGCAGCAGCAGGTTGAGCGCCGCGGTCGCGCGCGTGCCCCCGTAGCTCTCGCCGACGAAGATGACCGGGTTGCGCTGCAGCTGCGGGCGCGCGGCGAGGAAGCGCAGCAGCGCGCGCACGATGTCGGCGCCGTCGAGCAGCGGGTTGAAGTTGCGCACCGAGAAGTGCTCGGAGCGGGGGACCGACAGCGAGGGGTCCTCGAGCTGCGCGTAGGAGAAGCCGGCCTGGCGCGTGTCGATGTAGAGCAGGTTCGCCAGCTCCCCCGTCCACGAGTCGGGGTTGTCGACCACGGTCGCGAGCGCGCCGGTGGTCTCGGCGACCGTGCGCGGCGCGGTGTTGTTGGTCATCAGCATCAAGCTCGACGCCCCGGGCCCGCCGTTGAACAGGACCATCAGCGGGCGCGCGCAGGCGTCCTCGTCGGCCGGGAAGAACGCGTAGAACAGCCGCGCGGGCGAGGACTCCAGCGGGCTCTCGTCCTCGCCGTGCCCGAGCCAGTAGCTCACCGCCTCGAGCTCCATGAAGCCGGCCTCGACCTCGAGCGGGCGCGCGCACGGGCAGGCCCACGCGCCCGCGTCGCAGACCGGCGCGGCGCACAGCGGCGCCGGCTCGACGCACTCCGCCGGCGCGCCTGTCGTCTCGCCCGTCTCGCTCGTCTCGCCCGTCTCGCCCGTCTCGCCCGTCTCGCTGGGCCCCGCGCTCGTGTCGCTCGCGCCCGTCGTCATCGCGCCTGTCGAGCCGCTCGCGAACGAGGTGGTCTCGAGGGCAGCCTGCGTGTCGCTCACGCCCTCGCCCGCGTCGCCGCAGGCGCAGATCAGCGCGCCGAGCAAGATGACCGAGAAGACAGAAAAGGCGCGCGCCACGGGCCATCATACCGCGGTTTCGAACGCGACCGCGCGGCGGCCCCCGTGACGGGAGCGCGCCGCGCGTGCAGCTCGCGCCGCGTCCGCGGGCTACTGAATGATCACGAGCTGGAGCCCCTGCCCCGTCATGTCGGAGTAGGTGTAGGGCCCGATCAGCTCGGTGACGACGAGCTCGATGTTGTAGGTGTCGGGGTCGACCTTGAAGGCCTGGTTGGTCCTGTCGACGACCCAGACGAAGCCCTCGTTGTCGACGCTGACGCCCCAGGGCTGTCCACAGCCGGGCAGCGCGATGTTGGTGTTGGTGAAGGTCTTGGTCTCGACGTCGGCCTCGACGAGTCGACAGGGGCCCGTGCCGGCGCCCCAGACGCGGCCCTCGGCGTCGATCGCCACGCCGAGGATCGAGCCGCCGCCAGAGCCCAACCCCTCCCACTGCTGCGCCTGCATGTCGTAGAAGTACAGGTTGTCGCCGCCGCTGTAGCTGCCGACCCAGGCGTTGCCGTTCTGGTCGACGCCCATGCCGTACTTGTAGTCGCCGGGCGAGAAGCCGAGGTCGTTGACCTCGAGGGTCTCGGCGTCGATCCGGATGCCGCGCTCGCTGTCGTAGCCGGTCGTGATGAAGTCGCCGGCCGAGTTCACGGCCCCGCCGTAGGGCGCCCAGGTGCTCGCGTTCCAATTGTTGATCGGGACATCGTCGAGGGTCTCGCCGGTGTCGCCGTCGAGGCGGAGGATGTGGACGACCTGGCCGTTGTCGCGGTAGCCGACCCACAGGCGCGGGACCGGGGTCTCGCAGGTCTCCTGATCCTGGGTCGTGCCCTCCCAGGCGGTCGCCCGCGCGCCGCCCATGAAGTCGGAGTTATTCGGGATGTCGTGGTGCCACAGCACGCACTCGTCCTCGCCCCAGGGGAGCACGTCGTTGAGCCCCTGCGAGGTGTCGATCATCCCGTTGTTGTTGGTGTCGACGCAGCGCGAGAGCACCGCGCTGATCTTCGTCACGCTCGAGGGGTCGCGGTTCGTGACCGCGACGTCGCCATATTGGTTGACCGAGGTCCGCGAGGGCTGCGCGCCCTGATTCGGCCCTGTGCGGTACTTGGCCTCCGTGAAGCCGTCCTCGGTACGGATCTTCGAGACCGTGCCCTCGCTGGAGTTGGCGATCCAGATGTACGCGAAGGTCACCTCCTGGGGCTCGGGCGGGCAGTCGGCGTCACCGTCACCGTCGCCGTCTCCGTCTCCGTCTCCGTCTCCGTCGCCGTCTCCGTCGCCGTCTCCATCACCGTCTCCGTCTCCGTCTCCGTCTCCGTCTCCGTCACCGTCGCCGTCTCCGTCGCCGTCGCCGTCTCCGTCTCCGTCACCGTCGCCGGTGGTCGTCATCCCGGCGGTCATCGTCCCGCTGGGTCCGGCCGTCCCGGTGTTGCCGTCGGTCCCGGCCGTGCCGCTCGCGGGATCCGAAGTGCTGCTGCTGGTGTTCGCGTCGGTGTCGCCCGACTCCGACTCGCTGGAGCTGTCACCGCACGCGCCGGCGACGAGCGAGAGCGCGAGCGCGAGCGCGCCGTACATCGGGATCGTGATCAAACCATTGGGCTGCGATCGCATATCGTTAGCAGCACACCAGGGTTTTCACCTGCTCGCAAGTTACAGGACAGAGACTTCCCCGGGTCGCGGGCCGCAAAATCCACGTCGCTCGACCGGAGACGACCCCCGGCGACGACGCCGCCCATCGGCCCGCGCGCCCCCGCGCCGATCGCCGACTCGCCACGGCCGGTCGGCCGCTACGGCGCCACGCAGATCGCCGCGAAGCGCGGCGCGCCGCCGATCGGCTGGTTCTGGACCTCGGCGCAGGAGAAGTTCCACATCCGCGTGAAGTGAAAGAAGTAGGTCCCCGGCTCGCTCGGCGCCGGGAAGCTGTGCTGCGAGGCCCCCGCCGCGCCGACGCAGCCCGGAAGATCGTCGTAGAAGCACTGCGTCGGCGTAGTGTTGGCGAGCGCGACGGCGCCCTGATTGAGGCAACCCTCGCAGCCGCAGCTCGCTATTTCGAAGTCGAAGGTCACCGTGACCGAGCGCGCTGCACGTGTGCGATCAGCGTGCGGATCGCTCGCGCACGCGCGCCGCGGGCGTCGACGTCGCGCGTGCTCTCAAACATGTCTATTGAGTCATCTCGTTCGTCCGCGCGGCCGAGCGCGGCGGCGCAGGCGGACGATCCGGAGCTCGCCGCGCTCCCGCAGCGCGCCGTCGCAGGGGCGCAGCTCGAGGCCCTCGAGCGCCGCGACCAGCCCCGCGTAGCTCAGCGCGGGCGGCGTCGCGCGGCTCGACGTGTACGAGCACCAGGCGACCTTCTGGTCCCAGCCGATCGCGCAGAAGCGCGGGCTCACGCCGCAGCGCTGGGCGCAGCTCATCGACTGAAACGGCCCGCCGGCGATCGTCGCGAGCTCGCGGGCCGAGGGCGTGTCCTGGCCGCGCATCGGCAGGTACACGACGCGCCGGTTGTCGATGCCGGCCGCGCGCAGCCGCGCCGCCGCGCGGGCGGCCTGCTCGAGCCGCGAGCGCCGGACGAGCAAGTTGACGCCGCTGCGCAGGCCGAGGCGCGCGAGCGCGCGCACCTGCTGGATGACGCGCGTGAGCTCAGCGTCGTTACCCGGGAAGTGAATCGAGACGTGCACCTTGTCGGGCGCGGCGGCGACGAGCCGCTCGAGCAGCGCCGGCTCGCGCAGGCCGAGGCCGTGGGTCGTCAGCGATCGAAACAGGCGCCCGCGCGTGCGCGCGAGCGCCGGCCACACGAGCGGGCTCTCGAGCGGCTCGCCGCCGCCGAAGGAGACGGCGCGCACGCCATGATCCGCGCAGTCGAGGATCAGGCGCGTGAGCAGCTCCGCCGTCCAGCGCGTCCCGCCGCCCTCGTGGCTGCGGCTGTAGCAGAACCAGCAGGCCTTGCTGCAGCGCTGGCTGAGCTCGATCGAGATCCGGTCGAGCGCCGGCGCCGTCACGCGAACCTCGCGAGCAGCGCGAGCGCGGCCAGCAGCGTCAGGATCGCGAGCAGCGTCCAGCGAGCGCCGCGTCGCCGCGCCTCGAGCTGGGCCGCGCCCTGGCGCGATCGCTCATCGTACGACTCGCTGTAGCGCAGCGGGAGGTCGCCCCAGGTCTCGACCTCGCCCTCGCCCATGTGATCCGCGAGATGCACGGGCTCGCCGCTCGAGAAGTCCACGGGGAGGCGCAGCGTCGCGATCGCGCCGCGGGCCGGCTCGCCGATCTCCTCGAGCCGCATCGGCGACGCGGGCCTGCGCGCGCAGGTGTAGCGCCCGGGATCATCGCCGTGCTCGCGCGTGAATTGATACAGCCCGTCATCGTGCTCGCGCCCCTCGCACAGGTCGATGATGTCGTCCGCCGACATCGTCCAGCGCACGCCCGGGACCGCGCGCAGCTCGACCACGCGCTCGCGGGTCAGCGGCTCGCGGCTGAGCAGCAGGCGCGGCGCGTTACCTGGCCGATAGCGCAGCTCAAAACCCTCGGGCCAGGCGTCTAGCGCGCCCGCGTCCGCGTCCGCCTCGAGCGCGACCAGCGTACGCCCGTGTGACGGGCGAAGGGCCTGCTCTCCGAGCGGCTCGACGTCCGCCATGATCCGGAGCGCGCGCGCCGTGTCGAGCTCGAGCTCGTCAAACGAGGCATCACCCGGACTCAATCCCACCGCGGCCGCCACCGGGAGCGCGCCGTCCTCCCCGGTGTCAAACCGCGCGACGCGACCGCGCTCGTCGATCGCGAACCACTCGGTGTCCATGCTGTGCGCGGCGGGGTAGTCGTGCGCGATCACGCGCGAACTATAGAACAGGAGCGCGCGCGCGGGGGCGACGACGGCCGATCAGGATGACGCGCTCGACGAGCTCCCGCCGCGACTCCCCGGACGACCTCGAGACGCTCAGGTCTCCGTCATGTCCGAGAACTTCTTCAAGAGGCGATTGAGCTGGAAGCGGTTGCGCAGCCCGAGCTCGCGCCACGCTCGCTCCTTCACGCCCTCGCAGCGCTCGAGCACCGTCATCACGCGCTCGCGCGTGAGCGTGTTCGGGTCGGTGTAGGGCCGCTCGACCACCGGCCGCGGCGGCGCCCTGACCTGAAAGCCAGGCGGCGGCTGCAGGTACTGCCCGGGGCTGGTGGCGAGCGAGCGCCACAGGATCTCGTTGAGCTCGCGGACGTGCGTCGTGAAGGGGTGCCACAGCAGCCCGTAGACCAGCTCGGGGCTGAGCCGCGGCTCGTCGCCGCGGAAGAAGCGCTCGGTCATCGCCGCGTCAGACCTCGAGATCCCGCGCAGCAGATGGCGCGCGACCAGCACGATGTCCTCGCGCCGCGAGCCGAGCCCCGTGACCGCGACGCGCAGCGTAAACCTGGCCAAAAAATCATGTTTGAGCGTGGCCGGGTCGCGGTTGGTCGCGGCGATCAGCCGGAAGTCGGAGCGCCGCGTGCGGGCCTCGCCGAGCCGCTGGTACTCGCCGCTGTCGAGCACGCGCAGCAGGTGCGCCTGCATCGCGTGGGGCAGCTCGCCGATCTCGTCGAGGAACAGCGAGGAGCCGTCGGCCTCGCCGAGCAGGCCGACGCGCACGGGCATGCCCGGGTTCGGGTAGTTCTTCATGTTGCCGAACAGCTCGGCGTCGACCAGCGTCTCGGGGATCGTCGCGGCGTTGCGCGAGACGATGCCGGCCTCGGACCGCCCCGAGCGCCCGTGCACGGCGTGGGCGACGAGCTCCTTGCCGCTGCCGCTGGGTCCGTGGATCAGCACGTGACCGTCGCGCGTGGCGACGAACTCGAGGCGCTCGCGCAGCTCCCACAGCGCCGGGCTCTCGCCGACCATCCCGTGGGTGTCGGTGGAGCCGTAGGGGAAGGAGCTGACGATCGCGTCGTGCTGCGGCCACGAGTTGGGGCGATGCGTGCACAGCAGGATGAAGCGGCGCTCGGCCTCGATCAGATCGCCCGCGCGCACGGTCGCCTTGCTGAGCTGGTGGCCGTTGACGCGCAGGTGCCCGCGCCCGACGTTCTCGATCTGGATCGAGTCGTCGTCCTCGACCCGCAGCGCCAGCTGTCGCCGCGACACGCGGGACGCCCGAAACGGCCCCGTCACCTGGCGCTCGGAGGGCCGCAGGCGCGAGAGCATCAGCGGCGTCGAGCCGTCGTCACCGCGCTCCGCGGTCCGCCCGATCACGAAGCTCTTGCCCCGCGCCCGCCGCGGGAGCGTGATGACCTCCCCGAGCCGCTCTGGCTCCTCGCGCGACCACACGAGCACCAGCACGAGCGACGACCCCTCGGGCGTCAACGAGTAGAGCATCGAGTCCGTCTCAGGGGCCTCGACGAGCGTCGTCTCGAGCGGTCCTCGTTCTTCCGAGCTCATTCGGCCCGATTGTATCGCTCCGAATTCCCACGCGCGCCAGCGCGCGCGGAAATTCGCGTTTTTTCGCGGATCCCCCGGTATCACAGCCTTTTGCGCCTCCACCGCGAGTTCACGTCGCGAGCGCGTACGCTATCGTCCGCGCGGATCATGCAATTCGCCATCACCCGCGAAGTCAGCCCCGCGATCGCGCGCTGCGAGCTCACCCATCTCGCGCGCGCGCCGATCGAGCTCACGCGCGCCCGTGAGCAGCACGCCGCCTACGTCGCGCTGCTGCGCGATCGGGGTCGCACCGTGATCGAGCTGCCCGCCGACCCCGAGGCGCCCGACTCGGTGTTCGTCGAGGACGCGGCCGTCGTCGTCGACGAGCTCGCGGTGATCACCCGCCCCGGTGCCGCCTCGCGACGGCGCGAGCTCGCGCCCATCGCCCACGTGCTCGGCCGCTTCCGCGCCACGCTCGCGCGGATCGAGGCGCCCGGCACCCTCGACGGCGGCGACGTGCTCCGCTTCGGGCGCGAGGTCCTCGTCGGTCGCACGCCGCGGACCAACGACGCCGGCGTCGCGCAGCTGCGGGCCGCGCTCGCGCCCCACGGCTACACCGTGCGCGCGGTCGAGGTCCGCGGGTGCCTGCACCTTAAGACAGCCGTCACCGCCGTGGGCCCGCGCGCCCTGCTGATCAACCCGGCGTGGATCGACCGCCGCGCGCTCGGCGTCTCGCCGGAGGTCGAGCTCCTCGAGGTCGACCCGAGCGAGCCCTTCGCCGCCAACACCCTGCGGCTCGACGAGCTCGTGGTGGTCCCGCGCGCCTTCGAAAAGACCCGCGCGCGGCTGGTCGCCCGCGGGCTGCGCTGCGCGGACCTCCCCGCCGACGAGCTGGCGAAGGCGGAGGGCGGGCTCACCTGCTGCTCGCTGCTGTTCACGGCATGACCCTTCGGGCAGCGAGGCCGCCGCCTCGAGTTCGCGCGGCCGGCCTCTGATAGGAGTCGCGCGATGAGCCACGTCGCTCCCCCGGTCGAGCGAGCGGGCCGGACGGGATAAGCGCCCGCGACGACGCGTCGAGCCGGTGATTCGGCTCGCGCGCGCCCTCGGGTGCGAGCGAGACGCGAACCACCTGGCCGTTCGACGGAGGCGCGACGCGCCGGGCTAACCCCGCCGCAGCGCGCGGGCCTGCGAGACGATCCCGGCGAAGCGATCCTGCCAGCGCCCGCCGACGATCGCGTCGAGCTCGGCCCGCGCGGCCTCCTGCTCGCCGCGCGCGAGCAGGGTCTGGGCCCGGCGCAGGCGCCAGGTCGGGTTGGTCGGCTCGACCGCGATCGCGCGGCGCCAGGCGTCATCGGCTGCGGCGTCCTGGGCCTCGCGGGTCAGCAGCTCGGCGACGCGGGCGTGCGCCGAGCCCTCGCCGGGGTGCCGCTCCTGCACGCTCGCCAGGTAGCGCCCCGCCTCCTCGGCCTCGCCGAGCGCGAACAGCAGCGACGCGCAGCGCTCGTCGATGTCGGCGTTGTCGGGATCCTCCGCCCGCCAGCGCGCGGCCAGCTCGAGCGCGGCGTCGCGGTGCTCTCGGTCCGCGGCGTCGACCCCGACGCCCTGCGCCAGGCGCTCGTGCAGCGAGAACAGGCGCGTGTAGATCCCCCGCAGCTCGCTGAGCGTCACCGCGTCCTCGGCCCGCAGCTCGAGGTAGCGCGACAGGTGCTCCGCCGCCTGCTCCAGCTGCCCGAGCGACTCGGCGGCCGAGGCCGCGAGCAGGCGCAGCTCGAGATCATCCGGCGCGCGCTCCAGCTGCCCGCGCAGCAGCGGGCTCGCCTCGCGCGCGAGGTTGTAGCCGACGAGCGCGGTCACCAGCGAGCGCGCCGAGCCCCGCGCGAGCGCGTCGGCGTCGATCGCCGCGAGCAGCCGGTGCACCTCGTCGTGCTCGCCGACCTGCAGCGCCGCGTGCACCATCCACGCGACGCGCTCCGGATCTTTGCTCGCCACCGCGTCCGCGCGCAGCCGCGTCCACAGCACCCGCCAGCCGGCCTCGCCGCGCGCCTGCGTGAACGCGCCCTTGGTCCGCCAGTCGATCCAGACCGCATCCCCGCGCTCGCGCGCCGCCGTCAGCATCCGCTCGTAGAGCGCCACCGCGTCCTGGTGCTTCCCGCGCGACTGGAGGGCGTCGGCG
This sequence comes from Polyangia bacterium, assembly GCA_030430565.1. GTDB lineage: Bacteria > Myxococcota_A > Polyangia > Nannocystales > Nannocystaceae > JACKDW01. The sequence continues at coordinate 53,193 of JAUIKS010000021.1, read as the reverse complement.
GCCGAGCGCAGCGCGACGACGGTCCACTCGGGCCGCGCCTCCGACAGCGCCTCCCAAGCCGCGACCGCGCGCTTCGGCGAGCGCCACGACTGCACCTGCGCGAGGCGGTGGGTCGCCGCGTACGCGAGCTCCGAGCTCTCGGGGTAGGCGGCGAAGAACTCCTCGAGCGCCGCGAGGCTGCGCGCGCTCCTCGGCCGGTAGTTGATCTGGTCGATCAGCGCGCGGTAGGCCGCGAGCTCGCCGATCCCGGTGCCGGCGTGGGCCGCGGCCACGGCCTTGAACGCGGTCCCCCGGTAGCGCTTCCAGTAGCTCAGCGAGGCCTCCACGTAGTCACGTACGACATGACCCTCGGGCAAGCTCTTGGTCAACGCGCCGCCGCGCAGCGCGGCCGGCGAGGCGCTCAGCGCCCGGCTCGCCAGGACGAGCTCGCCGAGCGTCGTCTCGCCTTCGTTGGCGTCGCGCAGCGCCTGCACGATCGGCCAGACGAGATGCGGCGCGTGACGGCTCGCCGCGAGCGTCGCCAGGCGCTGACGCTGGGCGTGACGCCAGGCCTCCTCGCCCGGCCTCAGCTCCGTCAGCGCGCGCTGCCAGGCCTCGTCCGAGCGCATCGGCAGCTCGACCACGGTCCAGCGCTTCGCGTCCGCGAGCGCCGCGGCCGAGGGCGCGCGCGCGTCGGCGCCGTCTCGGAGGATCGTGTAGCGCGCGCGGGTCTCGCCGGCGACGATGGTGATCGCGTCGCCCGTGTACTCGAAGCGCGCGCGCGTGACCTCGCCGTCCTCGGCGCGCCGACGCGTCTCGACCACGCGATCCTCGGCGTCGAGTTCGAACTCGATCCAGCGCCCCTCGCCAGCGCGCGGCGTCAAGCGGAGCACCCGCGGCGCGGGGCTCGAGACGTCGTACCAGCGCGTCAGCGTCTCGGCGCGCGGCAGCACCCAGGGCGCCCACACGCTGAGCAGCGCCGGCTCCGTGGGGCCGACGTGACGACGCACCGCGAGGCCCAGCTCGGGATAGCTCGCAACAAGCTCCTCGCCGTCGTAGCGGACCCGCTCGGCGATCTTCCGCGCGGTCTGGCGACTGCGGACGAAGCCCCCGAGGCCGTCGAGCGTCAGCGTCGCGCCGTCCTCGGCGCGCACGGTCAGCGCGGCGATCGAGCGCCGTCGCCCCGCGGTCAACAGCTCGCGCGCGCCCGCGTCGATCGTCCCGGCCGCGCCCTCGCGCAGCGGGCTCGCGAGCAGCCGCTCACGCGCGATGTCGAAGCCATCCTCGAACAGCGCGGGCGCCAGCTCCGAGAGATCGTCGAGCGCCGGGTCGCCGACGTACAGGTAGCCGACCGGCCACGGCGTCAGCGACGAGACCGAGGGGACAGGCCCGCCCCGGCTGACGGCGAAGCCGCCGCCGATCGGCCCGATGAGCCCGCTCGTCCACGCGCCGGACTCACCCGCCGCGCGCGCCTGCTGCTGCTGCCGCGGCGCCGCGCGCTTGAACACGTCGGCGTGGTGGGAGCCCGAGGGGATCCCCGCCTCGGCGACCATCGTCTGATCCTCCGCGAAGACCGCGCTGTTGAGGTCATCGCTGACCGCGCTCGCGCCCGTGACGTCGAGGCCGATGACCCCCTCGCCGACCCCGCCGCCGCCGCGACCGGTCCCCACCAAGCCGAGGCCGAACACGTCTCCGGTGGACCGGGTCGAGCGAGTCGGGATCCCGCGCGCGCCGAAGCCCGCGCCGACGACCCCCAGACCGCCGAGGCCGAACGCGCCGCTGTAGGGGTACTGGTACCAGGCCTGCGGCGCGCTCGGGTAGTGCAGGATCGGCGCGGGGCGGCGGACGACGTGCTCCCCGGGCGTCCACTCGACCCAGCGCTGCGCGGCGCGCTTCGGCGTCCACTCGGCCGGCGCGTCGTAGCGCGCCCACGCGTCGGCGGGCGGGCGGTGGACGTCGAAGCGGCGGTACTGCTGCTCGCGCTCCAGCACCAAGAGCGAGGTGTAGGGCGTGACGAGGAAGTGCGCGAGGCCGAGCTCGGTGACCTCACGGCGCGCGCGCTCGGCCGCGTCGCCCTCCTCGTCACCAGCCAGTTTGGACATGTCCTCTCGCGCAGGGTCGAGCAGCGCGTCGATCCGCGCCTGCGCCCACAGGCGCGGCAGGTAGCCGGCGTCGCCGCCCGACTCCGACCGCGCGAGCTCGAGGCGCGTCGACCACGGCGCGCCGTCGACCGTGCCCGAGAGCTCCACGGCGCGCGGCTCGGCGTCCTTCGGCGCGCGCGCCAGCACCACCAGCTCCTCGCCGTCCGAGAGCGACGCCCGCGAGCGCAGCAGCTCGGCGCCCGCCAGCGGCTGCCCGTCCGCGCCCAGCAGGCTCGCCGTGAGCTCGAGCGCCCGCGAGGTGTTGAGCGTCGCGACCAGCTCCAGCGCGCTCCAAGCCAGGTCCGCGCCCGTCGGCAGCGCGACGTACAGCCCGCCGCTCGCGTCCGCCAGGGACTGCAGCCCAGGCGCGTCGACCGGGTCGCCGACGCTGACCGCGACGAAGCTCGCCTTGCCGGCGAGCTGCTCGCGCAGCGCCGCGAGCTCCTCGCGTCGCGCCTCCGCGCCCGCGCCCGCCGGCGTCAGCATGCCGTCGCCGAGGTAGAGCACGTGGGGCTCCATCGCCGCGCCGTCCGGGCGCGACGCGCCCTCGAGCATCATCAAGGCCTGCTCGATCGCGGCGCTCAGATCCGTGTCGCCGACTCGCGCCGCGCTCTCGCGCTCGAGGAACCGCCGCACGTCCTCCGCCGAGGCCTGATCCACGCGCGTGAAGCCCTCGCCCATCAGCCGCCGCGAGCGGTCGAACGCGAGGATGGTGAACTCGTCCTGCTCGTCGAGCTCGCCGAGCAGCCGCAGCAGCAGGCGCTGCTGCGCCCGCAGCTCGCTCGCGCCACGAGACGCGCTGGTGTCGTGCAGCACCACCCAGCGACGGGGCGCGCGCTCCGAGCTGCGCTGCGGCAGCTCCGGTCGCGCTCGCACCATCCACAGCGCGCCCTCGCCCGCCTTGTCCTTCGGCGCGAGCTCGCGCCGCGTCGCGCTCGCCCGGCGCGCCGCCGCGTTCGCGCGCGGGCGCAGCTCGAGCTCGAGGTCACGGCCGAGCTCCACATCGTCCGCCGACCAGGTGCCGACGCGCGCGCCGTCAAGCGTGGAGAGCTCGAGGTGATGACTGCTCGAGCCCAGCTCCCAGCGCTCGCCGTCGGCGACGCGCACCGTGAAGGTGACCTGATCGACAGGCTGGTCCAGCGCCGGGATCGGCACCCGCGCCCGGTAGCCCCCGTAGAGGTTGTCGAGCCGCCGGGTGTACGACATCAGCACGCGCTTCTCGGTGCGACCGGGCAGCGGGAACACGCGCACGCGGAAGTTGTTGCCCTGCATCCACTCGAGCAGCGCCGGGTCGCGCCGCCGGTGCACGATCGACTCGTAGACATCGCGGCCGCGCTGCCGCTCGATCACGCCGCCCTCCATCAGCCTCCCGTCGACGTACATCGCCAGCCGCGAGAGCGCCGCCTCCGGCGGCAGCGGGAAGCTGTAGACCCCCTCGAGCTGACTGTACGAGGGGTTGAAGAAGGTCTGGTCGACGGTCGTGCGCGCGACCCCATCCTCGATGTAGATATCGAGCTTCATCGCGCGCAGCGGCAGCGGCCAATCGCCGCCCCAGTTGGGGTTGCGCGCGAGCAGGTTGCCGCGCCGGATCGGCGCCGGCCCGTCGTCCGTCGCCGCCAGGGCCTCGCGGGCCCACTCGACCTCGTGGCTGACCCGCGTCGCCGGCAGCTTGCGCGGGCTCGCCTCCGGCTCGATCAGCCCGTGCTCGCCTGCCCGCAAGAGCAGGCCGCCGCCGCCCGACTCCAGGCGCACGCGACCCCGCAGCACCGCCGCGCTCGCGCGATCCTCCGCCGCGCTCATGACGAAGCGCGTGCCCAGCACCACCGCGCGCCCGTGCGCCGACTCGACCACGAAGGGCGCCCGCTCCGGCGCCTTCGCGACATCCAGCAGCGCGTCGCCGCGGACCAGCCGCAGCCGCCGCGGACCCAGCTCCTCGATCGCCGCGCCCGGGCGCAGGATCACGCGTGTACCGTCGGCCAGGTCGACCGTCCGCGTCTCGAGGCCCGCGGCGTCGGCCTGGTGCAGCGCGATCGAGTCCCCGGGCGCGCCGCCCTGACGCCCCGTCGCCGCCGGGCGAAACTGCGTCCACACCAGCGCGACGCAGGCCGCGACCGCCAGCGCGATCGAGACGATCACCAGCGGCCGACGACGACCGCCGAGCCGCGTCACCGTGGCGCCCGCGCTCGCCGGCTCCTTCGCCGGCTCCGCTCGCCGCGTCGCGAGCTCGCGCTTGATGCCCCCCAAGATCCGCGCCCGCGCCAGGTCGTCGAGCCGCGGCCGGTCCGAGGTGTCCGATGAGGCGCGCCGCATCAGCTTGTCGATGTTCTGCTCGAGCACGTCGCCCGCGCCCGTCTCTTGCTCCTCTGACATCACGCGCCTCCCTTCACGGCGCGAGCGCCGGCGGCGGTCTTCGGCTCCAGCTCGAGCTCCGAGAAAGCTCGCGTGAGCGTGGTGAAGGTCTCGCGAAACGCCCGGCGCGCGCGCGCCAGCAGCGACTTCGCCGCGACCTCCGAGACGCGCAGCGCCCCCGCGATCTCGCGCATGCTGTCTCCTTGTACATATTTCATCTCGAGCGCCTCGCGGTACCCGTCGGGCAGGTTGACGATCGTCATGTGGACCAGATCGCGGGTCTCCTCGCGGGCGAGCACCTCCTCGCCGAGCGGCTCCTCCGCGAGCGCCTGAAACACCTGCGCCAGCGTCGCGTCCACGCGGTCCCAGGTCGCCGCCAGCTCGCGCGAGCGCCGGGCGGCCCGCAGCTGCGCGCGGATGATGTTGCGCGACAGCGTGCACAGCCACATGTGCACCGAGCCGCGCGTCGGGTCGTAGTCCGCGGCGCGCTCGATCCCGCAGAGGAATGTCTCTTGAATCACATCCTCGGCGAGCGCGCGGTCGCGGCCGACCCGGTAAAAGACGAAGGTGTAGAGCCCGTCGACGTGGCTCTCGTACAGCTCCGTCAGGGCCGCGTCGTCACCGGCGGCGGCCCTTCGGAGCAGATCTCGTGTTCGTTCGGATTCGCGCGACACCGCCGGGCTCCTCGACGCGCTCCGGCGTCACAGTCCATGTCAGCGTGGGCGCCAGAGGTGTCGCACGTCCGCGAAGTTTTTTTTACGCGACGCGCAAACCGCTGAGATCACACGATAATCTCAGCGATCGTCAGCGCGACGCGGACCGGCGCGTCACCCCGTCATGCGCAGACCGGCCCGGCGGCCGCGTCGCCACAGCACGAGCAGCGCCAGCGCCCAGAGCGACCCGCCCGGTCCGCGCTCGCGCGTCTGGCACCCGCAGCCCTCGCCCTCCATGCCCCCGGTCTCGGTGCCGCCGCCGTCGCTCTCCTGCGCGCTCGTGTCGTCGCCGGTCGGCCCCGCGCCCGTGCTCGCGTCGCCCGAGCCCGTACCCGAGTTCGTCGCGCTGTCGCCGTCGCCGTCGCCGTCGCCGTCACCGTCGCCATCCCCGTCGCCGTCACCGTCGCCGTCGCCGTCGCCGTCGCCGTCGCCGTCGCCGTCGCCGTCGCCATCCCCGTCACCCGGGATCGGCTCGTCCGTCCACTCAAACGCGCCGACGTCCGGGCTCGCGTCGCGCGGCACCCCGTCGAGATCCGTCTCAATTGAAAACCCCTCGATCGGCGCCCCGGCGTCGACCGGCGACGCGTCCATCTCGAGGTGGTAGTCCCCCGACGCCGCGTCGACGAAGCCCACCTCGTCAGCGGTCTCAAAGGTCATGTTGCCCTGCTCGAGGACGTCGACGTCGTTCGCGATCGCGATCGGCGCCTCCACGGTGTCCACGACCAGGTTGTTCGCGACCACGTTCCCCGCCAGCTCCGGGCCGAACAGCGAGATCCCGCTGCGCTCCACGTCGACGATGGTGTTGTGCGCGAGCGTGAGGCTCGCCCCCGGGAACGCGTCATTCGAATTCGCGTAGATGCCGTCGACGCCGAAGCCCGTGAACACGTTGTTGTAGACCCAGGTGTCCTGGGGCGCGAGGATGATGAGCCCCATCGCCGGGCCGTCGGCGACGTAGTTGTTGTACACGTGGCACGACGACCCGCCCCCGACCTGCAGCCCCTGGGTCTGGTACTGCACGTTCTCGAGGCCGACGTGCATCAGCGTGTTGTCGTAGATGTAGCAGTCCTCCGGCGTCACCCCGACCTGCAGGCCGTCCCAGCCCGTGTTCTCGATCCACAGGTCATGCAGCCAGGCCCCGTGGTGCTCGTGGGGGTAGAGCGTGACCTCCTCGCCGTCGCAGGTGTAGACGCGCCCGCCGAAGCCCGTGCTGCCGAAGTAGACGCCCTCGCCGATGGTGTCGTGGATATAGTGATGGTGGACGCGGGTGTTGTACTGAACGAAATTGCCGAGGTTGGCCGAGCCGTCACAGCGCGGCTCCGTCTTGAGGTTGGAGTCAGCCGTCATGGCGTAAGCGATTGACTTTGTTGTGGTCCCCTCGCTCGCGCAGAGGCTGTGCCCACATCGCGCCAGAGGCACGCGCTCGTCACTCGACGCCGCGGAAGGCCCAGAGCCGCGCGCCGTACTCGTCGCACATCGCCGCTCGGACGGTTGTTGACGGGAGCACCGAGTCGCTCATGTCGATCATGGAGGAGGCCCGCGACCCGCTACGCCGGGAGCACCGCGACCAGCACGACGCCGACGATGATCGCGAACACGAGCAGCGAGACGCCGACGATGATCGCGATCATCGTCGGCGCGGGGCCGTCTCCCGCTGGCGCGCGCAGCTTGTCGAGCGCCTCGGCGACCGCCGGTGTCTCTGGCGCGGGCGACTCCGCCAGCGACGCGAGCGCGGCCGCAGCCTGCGGCGCGAGCCCGTTCATCCCCAGCGCCTCGACGAGCACGCCGCCGACCTCCGGGTCTCGCTGGATCGCGGCGGCGGCCGCGAGCGCCGCGTCTGGATCGCCCAGCTGCTCGTGGGCGTGGATCCGGTACATCGCGAACATCATGCGGTACTGATGGGCCTCCGGCACGTCGCCGACGCGGGCGCCGACGAGCTCGCGGACCCGCGCCGCGTCCCCCTCGCGCACGAGCACCGACGCGAGCCCGACGCGATAGGCGCTGTCGAGCACCACGTCCCCAGGCGCCGGGTCGCAGCGCCCGATCCACTCGCGCGCCGCGGTGAGCTCCCCCAGCCGGGCCGCCGCCCCGGCGAGGTTGACGAACAGGAGGTGACGAAAGCCCGGATCGGAGAGCTCCTCGATCGCGCGCTCGAGCACCGCGCGGCGCTCGAGGTCCTTCCCGCGCATGCCGTAGCCCTGGTTCAGCATCGTCGCGCACCACCACAGCAGACGCTGGTGGTCAACGCTCGGCTCAGCGCGCACGAGCGACGCGGCCTCGCGGAAGCGCTGGGCCAGCTGCTCCTGGACCTCCTCGAGGCCGGAGCGCGTGAGCGCCTCGCAGCCGGGGGGCGGCCGCACCGTCGAGTACGGGTTCTCGGGGAGCTCCCGGCCGGTCTGCAGCCGGAGCTTGGCGATCCGCGCGTCGCCCTCGAGCCCGTGGCCCAGCCGCGCGGGCTCGAGGCGACGTCGCCCGATGAGCATCTGCACGCCACAGTAGTCACAGGTCGCGCTGCCGCCGACCTCGGCGACCTCGACCGGCGCGCCGCAGCGCTCGCAGCTGAGCACGCGAATCTCGACGTCGAAGGTCCGCTGCATCGTCACGCCCCGCCCGAGAGTAGCAGCGATTCGCCCGGGCGCGGGCGCGCGTCGGCGCCCAGCATGTCTCGAGGTTCACGATCGCGTACGCGCGCCTGCGCTGCGCAAGACCGCTGCGCACGGAATATCGCGCGCGGTATACAACACGCGAGAGGCACCGCGATGACGGCCATGCTTCGACGATCCAACACAGGCAAATTCGTGACGGCGACCGCGCTCAGCCTCGGCGTGCTGACCTGCGCCTCCAACACCCCGAAGCCCGCGCCCGCGCCCGCGCCCACGCCCGCGCCCGTATCGACAGCGCGACTCGACGACCAGGGGCGGCCCTACCCGCCCTCACCGCAGTGCGGCCTGGGCCCCGACAAGAAGTGGCGGCCCGAGCTGGCCGAGCTCTGCCGCGTGCCTTGGGAGGACGCCCAGCCCTGGCCCACGGAGGGCGCGCGGGTCGAGCTGGACGGCGCCCGCGGCCGCGGCGGTCACGTGCGGATCCTGCTCGAAGAGGTCGCGGCCGAGTGGGGGGCGCAGTTCGACGTGCCGTGGGCCGTCTTGCCCGATGGGACAGGTATGGTCGCGGGGAACCTGCGCGTCCTCGACGGCCCCGACGGCGAGCGCGCCTGCCCGGGACCCGCCCCGACCCACGCCCTGCGGCTGCGCTCGTTCGGGGCCTTCATCGAGATCGGCATCCCGCTGTCTGGCGAGTGCGCCGTCGACCCGCCGGTCTACACAGGAGTCAACGCCATCGTGTGGGAGCGCCCCCTGCCGAGCGGCGGCGCCGTCGACACGGGCCCGGCCCCGGCCTGGTTCTCCAAGGGCCGCGGCGACCGCCCGCCGGAGGTTCCCGCCGCCTGCGTCGATAAGAGGTTCCACCTCGACGAGCTGCGCCTGGGCGGCGGGCGCTGCCCCCTCGACTTCAGCAGCGCCCGCGCGATGCCCGGCCCCGATCAGCTCGCGTTTGAAGCCGCGCCGCTGAGCGGCCGCAGCGGGAGCACGCTCGACTTCGAGGTGACCTACCGCAACATCACCGACGCGCCGCTGATCGTGGATCTGCAGCTGTCGGCGAGGCGACCGCTGTGGGCCGGCGACGTCCTGCGCGACGGCGCGCCGGTCACAGCGCCCGACCGCTGCGTTATCGGCGGCTTCTTGGAGCAGGGCGAGGCCCACCGCGTCTCCCTGCTGCCCGGCGGCGCGATCACCCTGCCAGCGCGCGCGGTGCTGGTGCCCAGCGGCTTCGCGCTGATGAAACAGGAGCGCGGCTGCGACCTGGATCTCGAGCCAGGCTCCTACGAGCTGCGAGTGCCCGCGCCCGACAGCGGCAGACGCTCCGACTCGGTGTCGCTCCAGGTCACTCGCTGAGCCTCTCCTCAGCCGCGACACTCTTCGTCCGATCCCGTCGACTCACGCGAGCCGCCACAGCCCGATCGTCTTGCTCAACCTCGCGGCCAGCCACGCCCCGTCCGGCGAGATCGCGACGGCGCCGGTCTGCTGCCTCGGGGAGCCGTAGCTCGCCGCCCACGCGCCCGCGCGCGGCTCGACGCTTCGGACGACGGCGTGACGGGTCGCGGGATCCGAGCCGTTGTCGCCGAGGCTCGCGAGCAGGTGACCCGTGACCGGGTGGACCGCGAGGCCGTTGCAGCGCCCCGAGCTCCACGCCTGCGCCGTCGGCCAGGCGTCGAGCTCGGCGCCGGTCCACGGATCGAGCACCACGAAGCCCGCGCGACCGGTGCCGTGGAGGTCGCGGCAGAACGCGTACAGTCGATCTCGAGCGAGCGAGAGCGCGACCGGGCCGACCGACTGATGCGCGCCCGCGGCGGTGATCTTCCAGACCGTGTCGTCGGTGTTGAGGTCGAGCAGCAGCAGCGTCGCCGGGGCGACCGAGACGAGCAGGCGCCCCTCATCCAGGCGAACGACCTGCTGACCGATCGCGTCGAGCTGAACGCGCCCCAGCTCGGGCCCGTCCGGATCCCAGACGCGGACGCTGTGATCGGGCGGCAGCATATGCTCCCCGCTGACCGTGGCGACCCAGTCGCCCTGCTCCGAGAACGCCATGTCGTTGATGTGGTGGCGGTGGCCCTTCAGCGAGGGCGCCCGGCGCAGCCCCGGGAGCGCGTAGCCAGCGGCCGTCTTCTCGCCGGTGTACATCCGCGCGCCGTCCGGCGCGATCGCGAGGAAGGTCGACAGGGTGCGGCGGCGCCTCTCCGCCACGATCGCGCCGCTCGCCGGATCGACGAGCGTCAGCTTCGCGGGCCAGCCTCCCGCGATCACCAAGACCCCGCTGCGCAGAAAGCCGACGCGCCGCCCCTCGTGGGGCACGAAGCGGGTCGGCGGCGCGGCGGCGGGCAGCATCGGCGCGATCGTACCCCACTGCGGCGCGTCGCCACGCGCCCACGCCACGCGCTTCGCCGCCCGGTCTTCGTGCTACAAAAATGACCGTGCGCGCTCGACCCTGGCTCACGCTCCTGACGCTCACCCTCGCGGCGCCGCTCGCCTGCGGACACAAGGGGCTCCCCAACGACCCCGACGCCCACGTAGACCTGCGGCAGAACCCGAGCTGGCAGAACTGGAGCGCGAACCTGACCCACGCGCCGCTGAGCTCCGGCGCGGACTACTACTTCTCGCCGACGAGCCTGGCCGAGCTGCAGACGATCCTCTCGGAGCGACCCGAGGGCGTTCACGTGCGCGTGTCCGGTCAGCGCCACTCGCAGCCGGGGCTGGTCGTCAACGACGCCCGCGCCGCGGACCTCGAGCAGGCCGACACCTGGCTCATCGACCTCTCGTGCTACGCCGATCTCGGATCCGACGGGCGACAGGACATGGTCCTCGACCGCGCGAAGCTCGAGGTCACGGTCAACGCCGGCGTCCGCGAGGACGCGCTCGACAGCTTCTTGACCGCCAACGACCTCATGCTCGAGACCGTCACCGCGGGCGGCTTCTTCAGCCTCGGCGGGATGACGGCGGTCGATGTCCACGGCGCGACGATCGACGCGCCGATCTTCGCCGAGACCGCGGTCCGCTTCACGATCGTCGGCGCCGACGGTCAACCCACGACCTACAGCGTCGACGATCCGAAGGTCGACGGCTACGCGCCGATGCAGTTCGCCCGCGTCTCGCTCGGCGCTCTCGGCGTGGTCACCTCCGTGACCCTGCGCGTCCAGGCGCGCCCCTACGCGACGAGCCTCGCGTTCTCCCGCGAGAAGCACACCCTGCCGACGCGCGAGCGCTTCACCGCGGTCTACCGCGACATGCTCCGCCAGCACGACCGCGTCGAGTCGTTCTACAACCCCTACTCGCGCGAGTTCCTGGCGTTGATCTGGGATGAGGTCGCGGACCCGCGGCGCGAGAAGCAGAACAAGGGCTACCCGGTCGCCTCGGCCTGCACCTACGCCGAGAACGCGCTGTGGGGCGCGCCCTTCGAGGGCGAGTTCATCGAGAAGACCGCCGAGGCGCTCGAGGAGCGAGTGCAGCTGAACGGCAAGCGCGACGAGGCCTCCGAGCTGATCAACAGCGCGCTGGTCGTCATCGAGCTGCAGACCGACCGCGCCGCTCGCAAGCACCGCGAGCTGTGGCTGTCCGCCGCGACGCGGGTGATGTTCATGTCCTACTTCATCGAGCTCCCGGCCGACGACGAGGAGGGCCTCGCGCGGGCTTGGGAGGGCCTCGACGCCATCAACAAGCGCCTCGACGCCTCCTCGGCGTTTCAGCTCGCGGCGCCGATCGAGTTCCGCTTCATCCGCGGGGGCGACACGGCGATGGCGGGGACCTACTCGACGACGCCCGACGCGCTGTTCCTCAACCTCGACATGATCGGCTTCGTGCAGGCCGTCCCCTCCGAGCAGTACCCCGAGGAGCTGCTCTCGTTCTTCGCCGACATCGAGCGGGCCTGGGTCGCGCTCGGCGGCTTCCCCCACAACGGCAAGATGTACGGCTTCTACGACCCTGGCGCGCCCCAGGGCTGCTCGCCGGCCTTCAACCCCGCGTTCCTCTCGGAGCTCGCGAGTCGTCGAGGCGAGCGCATGCAGGCCTTCGCGCGCTTCCGCGGCGCGCGTGATCCCGAGGGCGTGTTCTGCAACGCCTACCTCGACGCCGTGGGGGTCTGCGCGCCGGCGCCGACCGTGGCCGACAGCCCCGCCGAGGCCGCGCCCGCCGAGGCCAGCCCGCCCGTCGAGCCCGCGTCTCCGTAGCTCAGGACCGCGCGCGAAGCCGCGCGCGACCGACAAGGTCGCTCGGTATACTCAAGGCTCGCTCGCTCGCCGCGCGCGGGGTGAGGTGACCACGGATGTCGGAGACAGCGGACCAGGAGGACCCGGGGGCCAGCGACGAGTCACCGGCTGAGCGCGCGCCTCGATCGCCCCGTGACGCCGAGGCCACGCCCGCCGCCGCGCCCGACGGGTCGCCGCCGCCCGACGAGCGGCGCGTGCGGCTGACGAACAACACCGCGCACCGCGTCGAGCTCACGATCGAGCTCGGCTGCGAGCTCGCGATCGCGCCCTTCGCGACCCGCGAGGTCACCATGGACGCGGCGACCGAGCGACGCGTGCGCTCGCGCTGGGAGCAGCTCGGGATGCTCGACATCGAGCTCATCTCGGAGGCCCCGGCCTCGGCGATCACCGTCGAGAGCTGGGCGATCGGCTGCCTCGCGCCGACGCTCGGCCTGCTCGCGCTCGGCCTGTACGTCACCCTGCTGCGCGGCAGCTACCTGTTCTGGGGCCTGGTGTTGATGCTCGCGCTCATGGTCGGCTACATCGCGGCCGACGAGTACCGGGCGTGGAGCAAGCAGTCCGAGCTGCTCAAGCGGGTCGGCGAGCAGGGCATCGGGCCGTGGATGCAGGTCCTGAACTCGCTGCTCGTCATCGGCTTCGTGATCTTCGTCAACGGCTTCGTCGTGATGGTGTACGGCGACGCGAGCTCGCTGCTCTCCGGCGCCGCCGCGAGCATGGGCGCGCTGGTCCGGCTGATGCAGTTCGCGTTCCTCTGCATCGCCTCGCTGCTGCCGGTGATGCTGTACTTCCTCTACAACCGGCAGCAGCACGACATGCGCGAGCGCGAGTTCCTGCGCAACGTGATGCGCCTCGAGCCGGAGCTGGTGACGACGATCGAGGCCCGCGAGAAGTACCGCGCGCTGCTCAGCAAGCACACCAGCGCCCCGGGCTCGAAGAGCTTCCTGTTCTGGTCGGGCAGCCCGCTGCTGCTCTCGACGCTGCTCGTGACGATGGGCTGGATCCTGGTGGTGCAGCCCTTCGGCGCGCTCTCGGCCGCGGCCTCGATGACCAGCGAGATCTTCGTCGCGGCGCGCCTGGGCCCGACCCACTTCGCGTTCCTCGGCTCGTACTTCTTCGCGGTCAACACCGTGTTCCGCCGCTACGTTCGCGCGGACCTGACCCCAAAGACCTACTCGCACATCGTCCTGCGGCTGGTGCTCAGCTTCATCCTGGTGTGGGTCCTCTCGCTGTTCTCGGCCTTCGAAGCGGGCGGGCGGCTGGGGCCGGAGGTGCTCCACTGCGTCGCCTTCTTCGTCGGCGTCGTGCCGGAGAGCGGCCTCGCGCTGCTGCACGACCTGCTCGGCAACCGGGTCACGGCCTCGCTGTTCCCGACGCTGCAGGAGGAGCACCCGATCAGCAAGCTCGACGGGGTCAACCTCTACGACCGCGCGCGCTTCCTCGAGGAGGGGATCGAGAGCGTCGACAACCTCGCGCACCACGACCTGATCGAGCTGATGCTGAGCACGCGGATCCCGATCCACCGGCTCATTGACATGTTCGACCAGGCGGCGCTCTACGTGCACCTGGGCCTCGGCGCGGCCGAGGTCGAGGAGAGCCGACGTCGACTGCGGCGCTACGGCATCCGCACGGCGACCGACCTCGAGGAGGCCCACCGAGTCGCGGCCACGCGCGCCGCCACCCGTCCGCAGGAGCTGATCGAGTTCCTGGCGCTGCTCGACGACCCGGACGAGCGCGCCCGCGGCGGCGCCTCGCGCGTGCAGATGATCCTCGACGTCCTGCGCGACGACGACTGGATGAGCTGCCTGCGCTGCTGGAGGCGCTTCGGCGAGGGCACCCGCACGACCTATCGCTACGAGGACGACCGGATCGTGCTGCGCCGCGACGTGCTCGAGATCGAGTCGATCGAGCGCGAGGAGCAGCGCGTGACGGTCGTCGTGATCGAGCGTGACCCTCTTGCTGACCCCGAGGACATCATCGAGCCCGCGGGCGACGACGCGCAGGAAGACGCGCAGGAAGACGCGCAGGAAGACGCGCAGGAAGACGCGCAGGAAGACGCGCAGGAAGACGAGCGTGACGACGACCGCGCGGCCGGGGATGACCCGCGTCAGCGCGCGCCCGATCACCCCGGTCAACACGCGCCCGACCACCCCGGTCAACACGCGCCCGATCACCCCGGTCAGCGCGCGCCCGACAGCCCGGCGCAAGCGGCCGTCGGGCCGCGACAGGAGCGTGACGCCGCGGCGAACGACGCGTCGCGCGAGGACGAAGGCCGCCCCCCGCTCGCGCCGGTGTGGTTCGACCCGTCCAAGCCGCCGCGGCGGCGCTCGCCGGAGTGACCGGCCGGTCCGAGGCCTCAGCCGCTGCCAGGGTCCGCGACGTCGAACATGCGCGCGCAGAACTCGTCCTCGATGGACTCGAGCGTCCACGAGTCCCCGGCGCGCTGGAGCCCGCCTCGCGGGGGCCCGCCGTTGACGAACAGCCGCGCCGCGCGGCGCGCTTCGGGCCGGGCGCGCTCCTCGTCCAGGACGTCGCGCAGCGCGTCTTCAACATGACTATTTGGACACTTATCTACGTCGCGCCAGAGCACCAGCGCCCGCCGCCCGTCCTCGTCCTCGCCCCGCACCAGCAGCGCGCCCTCGCGCCCGAGCTCGTCGTATCGGCGCGCGCGGAGCCCGATGAGCAGGTTGAAGGTCTCGACCAGATCGACCGGGGTGTCGCGGAGGACGCCCTCGCGGCGGGCCTTGATCGTGCAGCCCCAGGGCGCGCGGAACAGCGCGCGGTCGAGCTGCGGATCGTCGGTCTCGGGCTCGAGCACGTAGCGCAGCGCGCCAGGCGACGACTCGCGCGCCGCGGCGGTCTCGAGGTTCTCCAGCGCGTCGTCGTGACTCTCGAGCTGCAGCACCTGACACAGCAGGTGGGTCGGCTCGACGCGCACGAGCTTGCCCTCGGACCAGATGTCTCCCATCGCCGCTTTCTGCAGCCGCGGGATCAGCACGCTGTCGCCGTGGGCGCCCATCTCGACGAGCACGAAGCCGCGCTCGCCGCCGTCCTCGCGGTTGAGCGCGAGCACGGCGTGCCCGGTCGAGCCGCTGCCGGCGAAGTAGTCGAGCACGGTCGCGCGGCGATCACCGAGGTAGCGAAACAGCCGCGCGAGGTCACGCCAGGGCTTCGGGTTGTCGAACACGCGGCCGCCGAACATCGCCTCGAACTCGCGCGCGGCCGTCTGCGCGTAGCTGTAGAACACGCTCGGCATCACCTGCCCCTTGCCCTCGAACAGGTAGGAGGCGACCCGCGGCACGGTCGCGTGATCGGGGCCGAACACGATCCGCCCGATCGCGACCTCCTCCCAAAACCGCGCGGGCGTGGGGTAGCGCCAGCCGCTGCGCGGCAGCTTGCAGGGCTTACCTGTCTTTGGGTGCAGGACCTCGTAGCGCGGGCCGCCGCCGCCGGGCCAGTTGATGTTGCCGTCGTCGCGAAACGGCCCACGCGGCCCGACCCGCGTGTAGCGGCGCATCCGCCTGCGCGGATCCGAGACCGGGATGCCGTCGAACCAGGCCAGCCAGCCCCGGCGGATCGCCTCCCAGTCGCCCTCGTGATCCCGGGTCAGGCGACGAAACACCGCGCGGGCCTCGTCGACGCCGGGCTTCGGCTCGCGAAAGCGCGCCCCGGACTCCGCCAGCGCGGCGCCGTCGCGCGCGTGCACGAGCATGTACTCGTGGCCGACCGAGAAGTAGCGGGCGTCGTTCTTGCGGTTGCGGTCCCAGACCAGCGTCGCCAGCTCTGGCCCATAGACCATCTTGAGCAGCTGCTTGGCGTGGTGCAGCTCGGCGTCGTCGATGCTGAGCACGAGCAGGCCGTCGCGGGGCTGCAGCGCGCGCCCGGCCGCGAGCCGCTCCGCCATCATCGACAGCCACGAGGACGGGCGGTAGGCGTCGCGGTACACGAAGCCGTCGCCGCCGGTGTTGTAGGGCGGGTCGATGTAGACCAGCTCGCACGACCCGCGGTAGCGCGCCGCGAGCAGGCGCAGCGCCTGGAGGTTCTCGCCGCGCAGCACCAAGCCGTTGCGCCGCGCGTCGAGCTCCTCGATCGCGAGCACGAGCCGCTGGACCTCGGCCGCCGGCAGCGGCCCCGTGAACACGGTCTCTCCGCGCTGCCCCGGCGCGGGGGCGGAGCGCTCGTCCGCGACCGCGAGCTGCTCGGTCAGCGCGCGCCGGATCGCCGGCTGCTCGAGCACCCGCGCCCGCCGCTCCGCCGGCAGCGCGGTCACGGGGATGATCCAGTCGCTGCGCAGCACGAGCTTGCGCTTTAAGAACAGGCGCCGGTGAAGCCGCTCGACCCGCGCCAGCGCGTCGATGATGCGCTCGCCCACGCCGCGCGCCGCGTGCAGCCGCCGCAGCGCGCGGTCGAGCCCCGCGCGGTCGAGGCCGTCGAGCGACAGGAGCTCGCGCTTGAGGAAGTCGTCGAGCTCCTCGCGCAGGAACGCGCCGAGCCGCTTGTGGATCAAGTAGTCCCGCGTGCGCCGCTGCGTGTAGCGCAGCAGCTCGTAGCCGAGCGCCGTGCACGAGCCCGGGCGCTGCGGCGCCGGGCGGGCGAGCGCGTCGCGCCAGCGCGCCGGCGCGGCCGCGAGGATCCTCGACTCGGCCGCGGCGCACAGCGAGCGCTGGCTCGGCTGTCGCCCCGCGCCCGGACGCGGCACGCGGAACTCGAACCACGCCGTCAGCGTGTCGCCCGCGAGCTCCACCGGCTGCTCAGCCCGCAGCAGGTAGCGGCGCCGCTCGCTCGACTTGTTGTTGTCGCGATCGGCCTCCGCGACCGCGAGCCGAAACCGCAGGCGCGGCGCCTCGCCCCCGGGGCGCGCGGTGTAGTCGGCGTGCCACTCGCCGGTCTTGATGTAGTGCTGCTCCTCGCTGGCCCAGCGCAGCTGGACGTCCTCGCCCGCGCGCGCTCGCGGCCGCGCCAGCAGCTCGCCGCGCTCCCCGTAGTAGCCGCTGAAGAAGCGGGTCAGCGCCGAGAGCACCTCGTCCGCGAGCGCGCCGAGCTCCTCCTGGTCCTGGGTCAGCGACCCGCCCCGCGCCAGCGACGACTCGAGCAGCGACGCCAGCCGCTCCTCGTCGAGCGCCGCCTCCACCCGCGCGCGCCGGAGCGCGAGCACGCGGTAGACGCCGAGCTCCAGCTCCGCGCTGTCGAGCTGAAGCAGCTCCTTGAGCGCGCAACGAAATCGTCGCGCTGCGCTCAGCAGCTGGCGGTCGCGGGCCACCGCGGGAGGGTAGCACCCGCGCGAATTGCCAGGCGCGCCGCCGACGTCAGCGCGCCCGCGCCCCGGGCGAGGCCGCGTCGCGCCGCGGGCGGACACGCGATCACGCGCACCGTCGCGCGCGCGGGCTCCCGGCAGCGCGCAACGACGGCGTCGGTGTTGTCGCGCGAGCGGAGGATCGGTCATGGTCAGCTCCTATGCCCCGCAACGCCGAACGAGCGCGCCTCCGCGACGAGCTGCACAAGACCCACCACATCGGACGAATTCATCGCATGCTCGAGCTCGGGCGAGCCGCGAAGTCCGGCGGAGCTGCGGGCGCGCGCGCGTTGAGGCTGATCGACGCCTTCGCGGTCGGCGACGTCTTCGAACGACGACTCAGTCTGTACGCGATGGGCGTGCTCGGCGACGGCGCGCGCGTGCTCCCGCTGACCGAGGACGAGTCCGCCTCCGTCCGCAACCTCGCGTTCCTCGCCGTCCCGCGGGTCTGCGACGACGCGCAGGCGCTGCTCGCCCTCAAGGTCGCGTACAAGCTCCGCCGCGACCGCGAGCTCATCCGCGCCCTCGCGCGCAAGCGCCGGCGCCCGGTCATCGATCGCTACCTCGACTGGTTGACCAAAGAGCCAGGTATCCACGACTACGCCGACCTCGTCCCCTTCGCCACGGACGCGGGCGTCCGGCGACACCTCGCGCGCGCGCTCGAGCGGCCGAGCGCGGTGTTCTGGAGCCGGCTCGCGCGCTCGGCCCCCGCCGCGCTCGCCCAGGTCCTGCTCGAGCGCCTCGCCGAGGGCCCCGACGATCCCGACGCCCACACCAGCCAGCTGATCAACGCCCATCACGGCGCCATCGCCGAGCGCGCGCCCGAGGCCTGGATGGCGCTGCTCGAGGAGCTCGTGCGCCGCGGCGATCGTTCGAAGCTCAGCGCGCTGCGGATCGTCAGCCGCAGCCGGCCGCGCGAGACCCTCGCGCTCATCGAGCGCCTCGAGCTCACCCAGCTCCCGCGCGGGGTCTTTGGGCGCAACGCGGCCAGCCTCAGCGCGGCGGAGCTCGGGCGCCTCGTCGCCCGCGACCCCGAGCTGTTGGAGCTCGACGAGGCGCTGCTCGCGTCGCTGCGCCCCGATCAGCTCGCGGCGCTGCTCGAGGCCTGGGCGACGCAGCTGGCGAAGCGCCCGCGACTGGCGATCTTGCTGTTCGACAAGATCACCGACCCGGCGCTCCTCGACGCGGCGCACCGGCGGTGGAGCGTCTCCGCGCGCGACCGCGACGGCGTCATCGCGGTCTCGACCGTCGCGCGGCTGCCCGAGGCGCTGCGTGAGCGCGAGGCGAGGCGACACCTGCGCGAGGTCATCGCGCTCGGGACCCGCCCACAGCTCCGCCTGCCCTACGCCCGGTTCCTGCCCTGGGACGAGGCCCGCGCGGCGCTGCGTGATCATCTCGGCTTCCCCGAGGGCGGCGTCCGCGGGCTCGCGCTCGCCAACCTCCTGATGATCCCCGGGCTGCGCCCCGCCGAGACCGCGCTCGTCGACAAGGCGCTCGAGCTCGTGACCGCCAAGAAGCACGAGCAGGACCCGGTGCGCATGGAGCTGCTGCGCGCGCTCGTGAACTGGCCGCGCGAGTGCTGGCGCGCCGAGCACGTCCCCGTCATCGGGCAGATCATGCGCGACGCCCTCGACGCCGGGGACCTGTCCCACGGAACAGCGAGGCTCGCGGAGACGCTCGTGCTCCGCACCTTCCGCCTCGACCCGGTCGCGGGCGCCGAGCGCCTCGCCACGCTCATCCGCGAGCGCGGCAACCTCCACAGCACGCGCCTCGGCGATCACATCGGCGACGAGGACATCGAGGTCGTCGCGCCGCACCTCGTCGAGCTCGCTCGGCTGTGGGCCAAGCAAGAGCGCATCTGGCAGCTCGTGCAGCTGGCCGCGAGCCTGGGCGCCCGGCTCGCGCGGATCCCCGAGCTGTCCGCGCTGGTCGGCGAGCTCGCGCTGACGGTCCCTTGGGGCGGCACCTCCCGCGCGCTGCTCGAGCTGCTCGCGCAGCACGACCCGCCGCGCTACGACGCGCTTTTAACCGACGCGCTCGCGCGCTGGCAGGCGCGGCGCTGGCACGCCGAGATCCTGGGTCACGCCGGCCGCGTCGCGCGGCCCGGGCACAGGCGTCAGCCGCCGCTGCCCTCGCCGCTCATCGCCGCGGTCGAGCGGCTCGCTCGCGGCGCCGGCACCAACAGCGAGATCGGGCAGGCGCTGAGGGTCCTGCACAAGCGCGCCCGCCCGCACCTCGACGCGATCCTCGGCTCGCTGCTCGCGGACGACCCGAGCTACGTGTGCCTGCCGGTGATCTACATGCACCTCCACCGCAGACGGCAGGACCTGCTCGATCCCGTGCTCGGGGGCCAGCGCGTCACGGGTCGCTTCGCCACCGGCCAGACCGCGTGGCTGCTGCCCTTCACGCGCGGCTTCTACCGCTGGACCCCGACGCAGAACCAGCTCTACGCGCGCGCGCTGACCGGGCTGATCCGCGACGATCGACGCGACACCCCGACGATCTGGCGCTGCCTGGCGATCTACGCCGCGCTGGACTCCGCGCCCATGGACTCGCTCGCCGCGATCGCCGATGACCCGCGCGCCGCGATCCAGGAGCGGGCGATCCGCGTCATGTCCCGCTGCGACCGCGGCCAGTGCGTGCCGACGCTGATCCGCTGCCTCCACGACGCGCGCGCGCGCGTCGCGATCTACGCGCTGCGACGTGCGCTCAAGGACATATTACCCAAGCGCTCCGTCGCGCTGCTGCAGGAGGTCCCGCTGCGCAAGGTCACGGTCGCCAAGGAGGTCGTGCGCCTGCTCGGCGAGCTGCGCGACGAGGGGGCCTACGCGCGCCTGCTCGAGCTCGAGTCCGGACGGCTGCACCGCGACGTCCGCATCGCGCTGCTGCGCGCGCTCTGGGACCACCTCGACCGCGAGCCGAGCTGGGCGATCTTCGATCGAGCGGTCCGCGGCGACGACTGGGTCATGGCCTCGCGCCTCGGCGACATCCCGGCGGACCGCTTGACCGCGACCAGCGATCGCCGGCTCTCGGCGCTGCTCGGCCTGGTGCTCGACCGACCCGAGCCCGAGGCGCGCATCGACCTGCTGCGGCGGGCGCCGTGGCTCGCGATCCGCGACCCCGCGCGCAGCTTCCTCCGCGCCTGCGCCGGCCGTCTGCGCTCGCCCTACGACGACGAGGTCACGGCGGCGACCTGCGCCTTGATGCAGCGCGGGACCCGAGACGACCTGCGCTCGCTGCCCGAGTTGCTGAGCAACGCGCTCGCCGACCCTCGCTGCCTCCACGTCTCCCTCAACGCGCTGCTCGGCTTCGACATCCCGAGCCGCGACGTCTGGGTCGGCGCGGCGGAGGCGGCGGCGAGCGTGCTCACCGGCGACCGACGCTGGGTCCCGCTGCAGATCCGCTGCGTCGCGGCGGCGCGCCCTGGCGCGGGCCTCGTCGCCTTCCTCGAGCGGCTCGCCCGCGGCGGCGCGCTCACCGGCGACGCGCTCGCCGCGGCCCAGGCCGCGCTCGCGCGGCTCAACGAGGACGCCCTCGAGGAGGTGATCGAGCGCCTCAGCGCGAGCGAGGACGCGACGATCCGCTGGCTCGCCGTCGCGGCGCTGGCACGCGACGCCGGGCCCGGACGCGGCTGGAGCCCCGAGCGCCTCGAGCGACTCGCCCGCCTGCAGCGCGACGCCGCGCCGGAGGTCGCCGGCTCGGCGCTCGCTATCTTCCCGCCCCGCGAGATGGCCGAAGAGGCAGCGAAGCGCCGGACCGCGAAGCCGTGACCGCGGTGACGGCGGGCGCGCTCGCGCTCGCGACCGTCGATTGATAACGCGCGTTAACGCGGGCGTGTTCGCGCCGGCGCGATCGCGCTCGAGTTCGCGCGTCGCCGCCGCGCTCACCGCGTTCGCGCGCGCTATTGCTCATATTTTTATGAACGCAGGAATCACACCAGTTCAGAGAACGATGCATAGACACCTAATAATGACGTTCTGAGCGGACCGGCGCGCGAGGGTTCATCCGCGCGAATATGCACACTGTCGCGTTTGCGTATACATCCACATGTGCAGCGACCCCGCACAATCGTCGCGCGATCGCTT
This sequence comes from Polyangia bacterium, assembly GCA_030430565.1. Lineage (GTDB taxonomy): Bacteria > Myxococcota_A > Polyangia > Nannocystales > Nannocystaceae > JACKDW01. The sequence continues at coordinate 31,825 of JAUIKS010000021.1, read as the reverse complement.
CATTGTATGCGCAAATTCTAGATTGGATTTAACGACGCGATCCGATATGACTTCCGCGCTGGCTCGATGAGCCTGCTCGCTCGAGGCCGGAGGGTTATGGGTCGAATCATTCCTGGTGTTCAGGTCACGGTCGTCAAGGACGTCCTCCCCCAGCAGCTCGCGCCGTCGGGGATCTTGGGGGTCATCGGCTTCACCGAGGCGGGGGCCGAGGGCGACGCGCCCGTCGTCCATCGCGCCGCCAGCTGGAACGCGCTGCGAGCCGCCTGCGGCCCCGCCAGCGCGTTGAGCATGCAGGCCGCCCGCCAAGCGCTCGACAACGGCGTCTCGGAGCTCGTCGTCGTCTCGCTCCCGCACAGCGCGGGCACGACCGCGACCGCCCCGATCACGGCGGTCGGCGAGGGCGACCCGCCGCCGGCCTTCGTGCTCTCCGCCCGCGCCCCGGGCCCCTGGGCCGGCGAGTTCGCGGTCGACATCACGACGGTCAAAGCCGGCGTCTTCGATCTCCGGGTCGTCCGCGCGGCCGCCCCCAACGAGGAGGTCGAGGTCTACCGAAACCTCGACGTCGTGGCGGACTCGCCCCGCAACGTCGCCGCCGCGCTCGCGCGCTCGCTGCTCGTGCGGATCTCGAGCGAGGGCGCGCCGACGCTGCCGGCCGACGGTCGCTACCCGCTCGCCGGCGGCGCCGACGGCAACGAGGCCGCCTACGCGGCGGGCCTCAACCTCCTGACCGATGAGGCAGATGTCGATCTGGTCGTCGCCGCGCTCCAGGACCTCTCCAGCAGCGCGCGCGTGACGAAGGTCTACTCGGACATCATCGGCCACTGCAGCAACATGAACGACGACTGCAAGGGTCGGCTCGGCCTCGGCCAGCTGCCGCCCGGGCTCACCGCCGAGCAGGCGACCGAGCTCGCCACCGCGCTCGTCAGCGATCGCTTCGTGCTGGTCGCGCCCGAGGGCGTGGTCGGGGCGGTCGCCGGCCGAGTCGGCAACCTCCCGTACTTCCACTCGCCCACCTTCAAGCGCCTCGCGGGCCTCGGCGCGCTGCCGAGTCTCTCGCTCGAGCGCCAGCGCGGCCTGCTGCGCGCCAACATCGTGCCGGTCGCGCTGCAGCGCGGGAAGGGCACGATCATCATCCGCGGCCTGACCACCGACGGCGACCAGATCAGCGTGCGTCGCGTCGCCGATCGAGCGGTCCGGACGATGAAGATGATCGGCGACCTCTTCATCGGTCGCCTCAACAACGAGGACGGGCGCAACGCGCTGAAGCAGAAGCTGACCGAGGCGCTGCTGCAGATGGAGAAGTCGGGCGCGCTGGTGCCCTCGACCGACGGCTCCGACCCGGCGTTCAAGGTCGACGTCTACTCGAGCCAGCAAGACTTCGCGCTCGGCATCGTCCGCGTGGACATGGCGGTGAGGCCGGTGCGCGCGATCGATTACATCTACGCGACAATTCAAGTTCAGGTCTGATGAGGAGGCCGCGATATGCCGACCGTTTTTTCCGCAAACCGGAGTAGCGTCCTCGTTGACGGCGAGGCCGTCGAGGGCCTTCAGTCCCTGGTCTATCGCGTCGTGACGGAGCGCGAGGACATCCGCGCCGTCGGCACGGACGAGCGCGTAGACGTAATTTTTGGCCTGCGAACCGTGCACGGCGAGCTGACCGTTCGCTCCGCGAACCTCGCGCTCGACGGGCTGCTCGCCGGGCGAGCGCGCTTTCAGCTGGTCGCCAACCTCAAGCGTGACGAGAGCGACGGCGCGACGCGCACCGTCTCTTTCGACGACTGCTTCGCCGAGGGCAAGACCTTCGGGATGGACGCGGGCGGCACGGCGACGACCGTCTACTCGTTCACGGCGACGCGCGTCCGCGAGGAGTAAGGTGCGGCGGGGCCCCTTCACCGTCGAGGTGGATGGCAGGCCGTTCTCGGTGCGGCTGCGCGGGTCCGCAGCGGCGGCGCTCGAGGTCACGACCTCCCGGGGCCCGCGGCTGCTGCCGGCGTGGACGCTCGGCGAGCTGCTCACCGCCTTCGACGCGTCGCTGACCACCGATCTCACCAGCCTCTCGCTCGAGGCCGACGCGCTGACGCGCGCGCTGCTGGCGACGAGCGAGCTGCCCGAGCCCGAGCGCTCGGAGCTCGCCGCGCTCGCGCTGTGGTGGATCTCGAGCGACGCGCACCCGCTCGCGCGCGCGCTCGAGACGAGCTCGATCGGCCCGCGCGAGCTGCTGATCTCGAGCCCGCCCCTGCGCGTGCGCGTGCGGCCGTGGAGCTTCTTCGAGCGCGCCCAGGCGCTGCGCGACGCGGGCCCGAGCGTCCGCGTCGGTCGGTACCTCCGCGCGATGACGCTCGCGTCGACCGAGGTGCTCGCGCCCCCAGCGCGCGCGCGCGACGTCCTGTCGCTCCCGGTTCAGCTCGCCCGCCCGATCCTCGAGGCGGTGCTGCGGGTCAACGCGCTCGAGCCCGCCCGCGAGGACGCCGCCCGCGATCCGGCGCTCGCCCGCTCGATCCTCCGGGTCTGTCGCGCGCTCGGCTGGGCGCCGACCCGCGCGCTCGAGGCCCCCGCCCACGAGATCGAGCTGCTGCTCACGCTGCTCGACACGATCGGGGAGACCGGCGAGCGCCCGCCCGCCGCGGCGCCGCGACCCCAGCCCCGCGCTGGCCTCGCGCGCTTTCCCGACGCGGTGATCATCCAGGTGGAGGATGACGCCCCGTGAGTCGCGTCCACGACAGCTCCGCGCCAGGCGACGAGCGACCCTCGTCGCCCGACGTCGTGGCGATCTCGACGCGCGAGCTGATCGAGCGGCTGCTCCGACCGCTGCGCGGGCTGCCGGCATCGCTCGCGCGGGGCTACGCCGCGCACGACGTCGAGGCGCCGGTCGAGCCCGCGACGGCCGAGCGCTTCACGCCGACCGCGTCGCTGGTCACGCGCCCGCGCGCCGCGGCGACGGTTCGTGATCACGTGGCCCATGGGACATCCCCAGACTCGCGCGAGCCGCTCGTGACGCCGCCCCGCGCGCCCGCCGGCGCCGCCGCGAGCCAGCAGCGCTCCGCGAGCGAGTCCGCGGCGGCGCCCCGCCCCGCGCCGGGGTTGAGCGTCTCCTCGAACCAGACCAGGAAGACCGTTACTTTCGAAGACGCGACGCCCGCGGCCGCCTCATCGCGCCCGCCTGGGCCCGGTGAGGGTGAGGACGAAGACGACGCCCTGACCGCCTCCGCCGACATCGCCCGCGCGACCTCGACGACCCCGCGCCGCGACGCGCGAGCCCGGGACGCGTCGCCGAGCCCCGTGCACCCCGTGCGCGCGGCGGCGCGGCGCGCTGCGCCTTCGAAGTCGAGGCGCCTCCGCGAGCGCGCCCCCGCGACGAGCACGCCTCCGCTCGTGTCGCTCCGCGCGCCCGAGCGCCCTGCACAAAGGACAGGTCCTAGCGTACAGGTCGACTCGGGGGGCAGACGTGACCCCCGCGCGCCCGCTCGCGCCGAAGCTCCGCCCAGCCCCGCGCCCCCGCGCGTGGTCTCGGTCGCCCGGCTCCGGGATGACGCCGCCCCGCGCGTTCGCACGCGCCGTCGGCTGAAGTTCGCCCCGGCGCCCGCGCCGAGCCCGGCGACGACCCTCGAGCCGACGACGCGACCGGCGACGATCCTCGAGCCCTCCTCGGCCTCGACCTCAACCCCGAAGCTGCGAGCGAGCGCCTCCCTCCCCCCCTCGACGCCCGGGCGCCCGTTCGCGACGACCGCGCGCGCCGCCTCGCCCGCGCCGACAGCCCCGCCCCTCCCTCGCGTCAGCCCCGATCGCGCCTCCTCGCCCGCGCCGGCGGACCCACCCCCGGCGCGCGTGGGCCCGCGGCTCAACGTCTCGTCCGCGCCCGCGTCGACGAAGGTCGCGCCGCCCCGATCGTCCGCGCCCGCGCCCGCTCCCGCGTCGAGCGTCGCCGACGAGCTCCGCGCGCCTACGCGCCGCCCCGCGCTGCGCTTCGTCAGCGACCTGTCCGCCGCGCCCGATCGCCCGCAGCCGGTGAGCTTCACGAGCACGACGAGCAGCGCGCGTCGAGCCGACGAGCCGCGCCCGCGAGCACAGCACGCGCGCCCGGACGAGCGCCGCCGCGACGCCGCCGCGCGCCCGGCCGAGCTCGACCCCGACGAGGTCGAGCGCGTCGTCGTCGAGGCGCTGCGGACCGCCGCGCGCAGACAGGGGGTCGAGGTCTAGCCGTGAGCGTGGCCCACGACATCCGCGTCGGCGACCTGCGCGTCTCCAGCGACCCGGCGAGCAGCGACGCGCAGCTGCTCTCGCTCACCTGCGTGCGCAGCATGGGCGGCGGCGGGAGCTGGACGCGCGTGAAGCTGGCGGCCAGCGCTGCGGGCCCGCTGCAGCTCGGCGACGCGCTGACGATCTCGCTGGACGACGGCCGCGGCGAGGGCATGACCCCGGTGTTCAGCGGCGAGCTCAGCGAGCTGCGCGTCGCGCCCACGTCGATCGCGGTGACCGCCTGCGACGGCCTCGCCCGCCTCGCCCGCCTCGAGTTCGAAGCCGCGTACGAGGAGGTCGACGCGGCCTTCGTCGCCGGCGAGCTGATCGAGGCCGCGGGGCTGACGAGCGGCACGCTCGAGGCCGGCCCGAGCTTCCCGCGCTACGTGGTGCACCGCGACCCGCGGGCGCTGCAGCAGCTGCGCCGGCTCGCGGCGCGCTGCGGCGTCGACGTGTTCACCGACGCCGAGGGCAAGGTCAACTTCAGCGGGCCCGCGACCGCCGGCGAGAGCCACACGGTGAGCTACGGCGGCCACGTGCTCCACCTCGCGCTCGAGCGCGTCACCGCCAGCTACGACGGCGTGCGCGTGTGGGGCGAGGGCGCGGCGAGCACGAAGGGCGCCGAGCGTGCGCACTGGCTCGCCGCCGATCTGAGCTCGGTCTCGGCGAGCGCGTCGCTCGACGGCGAGGGCGGCGTCGCCTCCTCGGAGGGCGAGCGGCCCCGGACCATCCAGGACGGCGCGGTGCAGACCGGCGAGGCCGCCGAGCAGGTCGCGCGCGCGTCGATGGAGGCGCTCGCCGCTCGCCCGATCCGCGGCGCGCTGGTCGTGCTCGGGATGTCGGCCGTCGCGCCCGGCGATCGCGTGCGCGTCGAGGGCGTCCCCGAAGGACATGTCCAAGCAAACATAGACCTCGACGCGCTCGAGCTGCGGGTCCGCGAGGTCCGCCACGCGCTCGACATCACGCGGGGCTTCACCACGAGGATGGAGTTCTGAGATGACCGTGCGCATCGGCTCCATCGAGCTGCTCGGGCTCCAGGACATCCGCACGGAGGACGCGCGCAGCTTGGTGCCGCAGCGCGGCCCCGGGCAGGCCGGCAGCGTGTTCCAGGACCTCGGGCGCGAGCCGATCCGCGTGGTGCTCGAGGGCGTCCTGCTCGGCGACGAGACCCAGGAGGCGCTCGAGGAGCTGCGCCAGGCCCAGCAGCGCGCCGAGCCGCTCTCCTTCGCGGCCGACGTGATCTCGGGCGCCGAGCTGACCGACGTGCTGATCAGCGAGCTCGAGCTGCGTCAGCTCGCCGGGCACCGCGACCGCTACGCGTTCTTCATGCGCGTCGAGGAGTACACCGAGCCCCCCGAGCCCCCCGGCGCGAGCCTGGCGGCGGTCGACGCGGGCATCGGCGCGGACGCGGCGGAGTTCGCCCAAGGCGGCCTCGACGCGGCCGGCGTGCTGCAGGACCCCGGCTCGCTGATGGACGCCGTGGGCGCGAACCCGGGCCTGCTCGACCACCTCAGCGCCGGCGAGCTCGGCGGGGTGCTGGGCGAGATCGGCGACAGCCTCTCGGCCGGCGACTTCGGCGGCCTGATGAACGCGATCGGCGAGCTCGACATCCAGAAGATCGGCGACCTCATCAACGAGCTCAAGGACGTGGGCAGCCTCGGCGAGTTCATCGAGAAGTTCGCCGACGAGGGCCTCAACCTGCTCGAGGAGCTCACCGGGATCGACCTCTCCGAGATCCAGGACGTGCTCGAGCTCGTCCAGGCCGTCGCCAGCTCCGGCGACTTCCTGGCCAAGCTGCAGCGCGTCGGCGACGAGGGCGCGGCGCTGGTCGACGCGGTCTCTGGCTTTGATCCCTTCGCGGGGCTGCGCGAGCTCGTCGAAGGAGGTGGGCTGTGACCACCGCCAGCGAGATCGTGGTGCGCATGGGCTCCTTCGTCGAGGCGCTCGACGACGTGCTCGAGGACGACCTGGTCGTCGAGGGCATCGAGCTCGCGCGCGAGTTCGGGATCGGCGACGCGGTGGCCTCCGCGCTCGACCTGCTCGCGGACGGCATCACGACGCTGGTCGGCTGGCTCGACGAGCTGCTCGAGCCGCTCGCCCAGGTCGAGGGCCTGCGCGGCTTCTTCCAGCTCATGAAGCCGCTCGTCGACGGCCTCGCCGACTTCGTCGGCGCGCTGCCGACCACCGTCGCGCCGCTGCTCGACGGCGTCGCGGCGCTGGCCTCGGGCGCTGGGAGCAGCGCGGACGGCCCGGTCTCGACGGCGATCAGCTCGGTCACCGACCCGATGGAGACCGCGATCGATCACGGCGGCTCGCTGCTCGGCGCCGCGGAGAAATTAATCGGCGACGCGCTGCCGACCCCCGAGGACGTGGTGGCGCTGCAGGCCAGCTTCGCCGGCCTCGCCGAGACCCTGCGCGAGCACCAAGCGACCGCGCGCGGAGAGGGGGCGGAGGAGTGAGCCACCCCGCGCTCGCGCAGCCGGAGGAGTCGATCTTCAGCGCCCTCGCCGACGCGCTCGTGAAGTTCCACGAGGCGCTCGTGGGCGAGCCCGGCGACCGCGTGCGCGCGACCGAGCCCGGCCCGATCGCGTCGTTGATCGTCGAGGTCCTCAGCTTCCTGGCGACGGGGATGGAGAAGCTCGGCGAGCTCGTCGACGAGCTCGAGCCCGCGATCAGGATGCTCGGCGCGAACGTGGCGCTGTTCGAGACCGTCATCGCGCTCGCCAAGTCCCTGGGCGACGCGGTGGTCGGCTTCGTCGAGCAGCTCGACTCGCTCGCCGAGGGCGTCGGCGCCGGCTCGATCGTCAGCCCCGCGGGGATGCGCGACGCCTTCGGCGTGGTCGAGGACGTCGCGGCCCCCTTGGAGATCGCCGGCGACCTCGTGGACCTCGCGCTCCCGCCCATGGAGCACCTGCTCGCGCTGCGCGAGTCGCTGGAGACGCTGCTCGGCGCCCCCGCGGACGACCAGCCCGACGAGCCAGACGCCGAACCAGAAGACCCTGGAGCGCCAGACGCCGACGCCAGCGCAGGCTCGCTCGTCGCGCTCATCCAACACCTCAGGCCGGGCGAGACCCCGGATCCCGGATAGCACGGAGAACGGTCATGACCGACAACCAAGATGGCAACGCGCCCGCAATCGACGACGATCTCAACCCGTTTCAGCTGATCGCGTACCTGCTGTTTCGCCTGCGCGTGACGCTGGAGGAGGAGACGCCCGGCCGCGCGCCCCGCTGGGTCCGGATGGCGCGCGTGCGCGAGGACTACAAGCGCGGCGAGGCGCTGGCCCAGGCTGTCCCCGGGGCCATGGGCCCGATCAGCGACGGCATCGTGATCATCGCCGAGGCGATCCTCGACCTCCACGAGATCATGGTCCAGACCGACTCGATCGTCGCGATGACCGAGGCGGTCCTCGACTTCGCCCGCGGCGTCGTCGGCAGCGACTTCACCGACGCGCTCAACAAGCTCTCGCTCGGCGGCTACGGCAACCCGATCCCGCAGTCGGTGATCGACACGCTCGACGACCTCGAGACCTACCTCGGCTACATCCCCGAGCCCAACGACCTCAAGGCGCTCGGCCACGAGATCTACCGCCTGCTGTGCATCGTCCAGCGCCCGCTGCCGCTGCAGGTGAGCGGCGGGAAGCTGCGCGTCGCCGTCGCCGAGGCGGTCGACCCGGACCAGCAGCTCGATCTCGAGGCGACCGGCAAGCTGCGCCTCTTGCAGTACACTTTCGGCAAGGAGATGAAGGCCCGCGGGCTCGGGACCATCGAGGACCCGGAGGGCGCCGAGCCGCTCCCCTTCAAGCGCTTCGGGCTGCGGCGCCTGTGGCAGACCGACGACGTCGCCACGCTGCCCTACCGCGTGCTCGGGGAGTTCGTGCGCCCGACCTACCGCGACACGGTGGTCGACACGCGCTTCAACCACGAGTCTGACCACGAGGAATTCGAGCTCAACAACAAGGACCTCGAGGAGGTCCACAACATCCTCGAGGCGCTCGGCTACCAGAACCCGCCGGTCGCCGACAAGCAGACCTTCAGCCCCGCGCTCAGCCAGCGCCTGGTCTGCTTCCAGGCGCTCAACGGGCTGCCGCTGACGGGCATGATCGACAACGACACGATCAACCGCCTGCTCAACCTCGACTACCACAACCAAAACCTCGCGCGCGCGCGCCCCTTCGACCCCGACCTGTTCCCAGGGCAAGACGAGGCCAACCCGTGGCCGGTGATGCACCCCGGCTACGTCCAGGAGGACCTCGCGGCCGGCGTGGTCGTCGCGGGCGACCTGGAGCTCGCCAACGCCGACGCCGACAAGCCGCGCGAGGAGGGCGTCGACACCCTGCACACGCCGCCTGGCTACTACTACTACGTGGTCGGCCAGCGCATGCCGCCCGGCGGCGCGGCGACGCTGCCCGAGGGCCGCGGCTGGCTCCGCAGCCACGACAGCTCGCTCGACCCGGGCTTCGTCGCGCTCAAGTCCCGCGACATGCTCTCGCCCGCCGAGGCCAGCAACGGCGCCGGCGAGCGCTTCGACGGCGGCGCGTTCTCGGAGGGCGAGTCGGTCAGCGGGCGGATGTTCTTCGCGGCCCGCTGCGTCGAGCCGTGGCGCGCGAGCGAGGCGGCGACGCCCGGCTCGCGCGCGCTCAACACCGGCGACGCGCCGGCGCCCGAGTCCCACGAGCGCACGGTCCGCGGGCGCGTCCACCAGTGGGTGGATCTGCAGGAGCTGATGGCGCGCAAGCCCGCGGACCACGACCTGCGGATCGACGCGAGCGTGTTCTTGCGCGCGCTCTACAAGGACGACGGCGACGGCAACCTGATCGCGGCCCAGGGCCAGCTCGGCGTCGAGTTCTACGGCGCCGACGCGTTCAGCGGCGACGCCCGCATGGGCGCGCCGCGGGACCTCGACAAGCGCATCGACAAGCGCTACTCGGCCTGGCACCCGATGGACGATCAGACCACGGTCGCGCCGGAGTCGCCCGAGCAGCGCCAGTGCAAGTACCTGTGGACCATGCGGCACATCCGCGAGCTCGTGGTCCCCGAGAGCGCGACCGGCATGGCGATCGTGCTCGAGGCGCGGCACCACGCCGGCTTCAACACCGACGCCTTCTTCGACAGCGTGCGCGTGCGCTGGGAGTACCGCGCGACCATCGAGGACGGGGGCGGCGACTGAGCATGAGCGACCTGGTCGACATCATCCGCGCGATCGTGCGCGACGAGCTCAAGGCGCTGCGGCTCGGCGAGCTCGCGGTCGTCACGAGCGTGTTCCCGCACGAGGAGGACGACGCGCACAACTACGAGTGCACGGTGCGCCTGCGCGAGAGCGAGCTCGAGCTGCGACGCGTGCCGATGGCGACCCCGCACGTCGGCATGGTCAGCGCGCCGCAGGTCGGCGACCTCGTGCTGCTGACCTACGTCGGCGGCGACCCCAACCGCCCGATCGTGATCGGGCGCCTGTACTCGGACGAGGCCAACCCGCCGGTGCACGCCGGCGACGAGTGGCGGGTCGAGTCGCCGCTGGCCGGCAAGAGCTCGATCGCGATCGACGCGGAGCAGTCGGTGGTGATCACCGCGGGCGACACGGTCGTGACGGTCCGCGAGAGCGACGCCATCGAGGTCAAGGGCCCGGCGGACCTCTCGATCGAGGTCGACGGCAACGTGCAGCTGAAGTGCGCGGACTGTGTGGTCGACGCCTCGGGCAACATCGAGCTCGGCGCGGGCGGCGGCGGCGTGATCACGACCATGAGCCACAAGTGCTACTTCACCGGCGCGCCGCTGATCGGCTCGGAGACCGTCAAGGCCAAGGGCTAGGGGACGACGCGGACTGATGCCGACACCGACCGCCAGCGAGATCGAGGCCATGGCCAGCGGCGCGCTGCAGAGCGCCGGCCTGCAGGGCGAGGACGCGCCCAAGCTCGCCAAGGCGCTGGGCGGCGCGACGGCGCAGGCGCTGACCCTGTTCTCGAGCCAGGCCATGGTCGCCCCCGGCATCGCCGCGGCCGCGCCCCCACCTGCGCTCTCGGGCAGCACGCTCGCGCCGGGCATGCTGCTGCCGCCCCCCGCCGGGGGCCCTGACGCGAGCGCGCTCGAGCCGATTTGCCAAGGCATGATCGCGGCCGAGGGGCTGCAGGGCGAGGACGCGCCCGGCCTCGGCAAGGCGATCGGGAAGTCGCTCGCGCAGGCGATCATGTTGTTCACCGCGCAGGTCATGGTCGCCCCCGGCCTCGCGATCGCCGGGGGCGCGACCGCGAGCCCCGGGATGCTGCAGGGGCCCGCGCCGGCCAAGGGCGCGCTCGAGCCCATCGTCTCGGGCATGCTGCAGGCTGAGGGCGTGCGGGGCGAGAACGCGGGCGATCTCGCCGGCGCGATCGCGGAGACGATCGCCAACGCGCTGACCCAGTGCGTCGCGCGGCTGATGGTCGCGCCGGGCATCCCCTGCACGCCCGCCGCGACGGCCGGCCCCGGGAGGTTGATGTGAGCGCCGGGCGACCCATCGTCACCGCGGACGCGCTCGCGCACCTCGGCGTCGACCTGCGGGTCGAGCTGCGGGAGGACGGCGCGGACCTCGTGTGGGCGGACGAGGACTTCGAAACCTGCGGCGGCCTCGACAACCTCGGGCAGGCGCTGACCCTGCGCCTGCTGGTGCACCGCGGCGAGCTGACCGGCCTCGGTCACCCGCGCTACGGCAGCCGCGTGCACGAGCTGATCGGCGAGCCCCTCGATCGCCCCAACCTCGGCCTGCTGCGCCGCTACGTGCGAAAAGTGCTGCGCGAGGATCCGCGGGTCGACACCCTCACCAGCGTGCGCGTGCAGCCGCACCCGGCGGTCCCCGGCGCCGTCGAGATCTTCGCCGAGGTCGTCGCGGTCTCGGGCGCGCGCGTCGACGTCTCGCTCGCGCTCGACCTCCGCTGAGCTCGCGCGCCCCTATACCTGACCTGACTCTTCAACCACCCGACCAACCCACCACCTACGAGCAACGCACACGGAGCACCCAGACCATGGCCATACGTGAACAAGCGCGGATCCGCGGCGTCCTCAACCTCACGCTCCTCGGCGAGGGCGGCGCGGTCCTCGAGCGCCGCCGGATCGACAACCTGATCACGCGCGCGGGCCGTCAGCTGCTCGCGGAGCTGCTGACCGGCGCGCACGAGGCCATCGCCTCGAGCCTCGAGCTCGCCGCCGGCCTCGGCGACAACGCGCCGTCGATCGACGACAGCGCGCTCGAGAGCGAGAGCATGCGCGTGCCCGCGGTCAGCCAGGGCGTCGAGTACGACGACGCGGAGCAGGCGATCATCGCTCGCATCCACGCGACGCTGCCCGAGGGCGAGGCGCACGCGCTCGTGGAGGCCGGCATCTTCGTGACGCCGATCGGCGGCGCGCCGGCGACGCTGTTCAACCGCGCGACCTTCCCGGTGATCAACAAGGGCGCCAACATGAGCGTCGCCGTGACCTGGGAGATCACGCTCTAGCGCGCGAGACCACCGATGACGACCGCCGACCCACTCTCCCCCGAAGACACGAGCTTCAGCGGCACCGTAGAGCGCCTGCTGGGGCATCTGCGCGTGGCCCTCGGCGTCCACGCCGACACCCACGTCGGCGGGGTCGCGCGCAACCTGACCGAGGCCTACGCCCGCGAGATGGCGACCTTCTACGCGATCTTGCAGCACGCGCACCGCTCGGGCTTCGTCGACTCCGCCGAGGGGGCGGCGCTGGACAACGTAGTCGCGATCCTCGGCATCGACCGCGCCCGCGCCGGGCGGCTCGAGGGCAAGGTCGAGTTCTCGCGGCTCTCGCCCGCGCCCCACGACATCGTGATCCCGGCGGGCCGTCGCGTCACCGGGGCGCGCGAGACCGGGAGCGTGCCGCTGTTCGAAACCGTCGAGGACGCGACCATCGAGCGCGGACAAACACGCGCGCTCGTCCGCGTGCAGGAGGTCGTCACCGACGCCGAGCCGACGGGCGCCCCCGACGTGCTCGACCCCGACACGCTGACGATCATGCCGCGCCCGGTGCTGGGCGTGGAGCGCCTGCGCAACCCCGAGCCGATCGTGCGCACCAGCGCCGAGGAGACCGACGACAACCTGCGCGCGCGCGCCCGCACCGTACTGCGCGAGTCCCAGCGCGGGACCGCCGAGGCGATCGAGGCCGCCGTTCGCGAGTGCGGCCTGCGCCAGGTCGAGGTCGTCGAGCGCGAAGAAGGTCCTCCGGGACAGCTCGAGCTGCGGATCAGTGACCCCGAGGCCGCCGAGCGCATCGTCGAGATCGAGCGCGCGGTCCGTCGCTCCAAGGCCGCCGGCGTGCGCGTCGAGATCAAGCTGCTCGACACGCTCTACATGGTCCCGAGGATCGAGATCGCGCCCGTCGACGCCGAGCTCGACGCCGAGGGCTTCGCGCAGCTCGCTGATGAGCTGCGAGACGCGCTCACCCGCTACGCCGCGAGCGTGCGCGTCGGCGAGCCGATCATCAGCCGCAAGCTCGAGGCCGCGCTCTACGCCCACCCCGGCGTCTCCGAGGTGCTCACGCCGATCTCGATGCAGTTCACGACCCACACCCAGATCGCGAAGCACGGCGACGGCCCCGAGGCCGTCGACACGCGCCCGCGCGCGCTCTCCAACGACCGCTGGCTCGTCCGCGAGGACGAGGCGGTCGCGACCCGCGAGGGCTACTGGCGACCCGTGATCGTCCGCGCCCAGATCACCGTGGTCGAGCTCGACCTCGTGCTCTCGCTCGCCGAGGAGGACGACGAGGAGGCGCTCAAGACCGCGGTCCGAGAGGCGCTCACGAACTACGGCGCGGCGAAGTCCGCGAGCGCCGGCGGCGCCGAGCCCACCCCGATCTCGCTCGCCGAGCTCGACCCGCACCTCGTCGACGCCTCGGTCGCGCCGGAGGCCGTGGTCGCGCTGACGGTCGTGATCGGCGGCGCGATGACCGAGCTCCTGCGCGCCACGCAGCCGGAGGACGACGCGCCCACCGAGGTCGCGCTCCCGCGCGGGGCGCTGCGCGTCGAGCTCGGCGAGCTCACCACGGTCTCCGACGGAGGCGGCGCGTGATCCCGAAGCGTCGCGCCGGCCGGATGGCCGAGCACCTGCCGCGCGTGCTCCAGGGCGGCGACAACGTCCGGCGCCTGCTGCTGGCGCTGGCGACCGAGATGGGCGCGATGGAGTCCGGCGTGACGCGGCTGCTCCGATCGCGCTGGTACGCGCTCGCCGAGGGCTGGCCCGCGGACGCCGAGCTCGCCGACGCCCGCCACAGCGACCTCGGCCGCTACGGCGCCGCCTTCGGGCTCGCGCCCACGCGCGGCGAGACCAGCGAGGCGTACCGGAGGCACCTGCGCGAGTACGTCGCGATCCACCGCGACGGGCTGACGACCGCGCCCGCGATCCTGCGCCTGATCGCGCTCGCCTACCTGTCTGAAACGCCACCTTCGATCCACTGGGAGGGCTCGGCCGAGGACGGCTGGACCGCGGTCGCGAACTTCACGACACGCACCACCGGCGGCCCCGTCCAGACCCGCGTCGAGCTCGTCGACAACCCGCGCGTCACGAGCTCGGCGAGCTTCTCGTCCGTCGTCCGCGGTCGCGGCGTTCAGCTCACGAACCGCAGCATGGTCGCGGCGACCCCCGAGATCATCATCACCGCCCGCGAGGCGCTACACGTCCCGAGCCTCGAGCACGCCGAGTCGGGACTGCTGATCACCTTCGCGGGCTCGGTCGCCGCCGGGCAGACGATCACGCTGCGTCGCGGCCGCGCGCCGCTGGTCGACGGCCGCCCCGCCCAGGTCCCGGTGTTCGTGACCGACCCCTTCTACTTCGACGAGGACGGCGCGGTCTTCGGCGCCGGCCTCGACGACCCCGACGCGGCGCGGTTCTCAAAATTCTCCCTCGGCGAGCTCCCCGAGCTCCCGCGCGGCGTGAACCACTGGCGGTTCACGCTCACCGACAAAGACGCGCTCGCGGGCTTCGTCGCCGCCCGCCCCGACGCGGCTGAGCTGGTCGCGCACGCGCTCGCGGAGGAGGAGCTCCCCGACGTCGCGCTGCCGCTCGCGGACCTCGAGCTTCGCTGGACCGAGTGGACACCCGCGAGCTTCCGCGTGCGCGTGCCGGCGTCGGTGGTCCCGTGGCACGTGCACCGCGACGAGGACGACGGCACCGCCGACCTCGACCGCCTGTTCGCGCTGCTGCGGCGCGCCATCGACTCGGGCCGCGCCGCCGGCGTGCGCGCCGAGCTCGAGGCCTACATCCCCGAGCTGCGCGACGAGTTCACGCTCGCCGATCGAGTCGGGAGCGTCGCGCTGGCGAGCCGCGAGCGCGACGCGATCTCGGTCGGCGAGCGCCCGCCCGCCCGCGACTACGCCGTGCACCTCGGCGACGCGCTCACGCCCGGCGATCGACCCCCGCTCGTCGCCGGCGAATTCGACCTCCACGCCTTCGACCACACGCTGTTCGGCTAGCGACCCCACGAACGACCCTGCCCGCACACTGGAGAGACGACATGTCTACACAGCCATATCTACCGCGAACGGCCGGCGACCCGCTGCTGGCGACGGACTGGAACGACATGCAGATCCGGATCCGCGACGACGTGACCGAGCTGCGCAGCGACGTCGACTCCGGCCTCGCGATCGGCGCGGACGCGGAGCTGAAGGTCAAGTCGCTCACGGCCGCGCAGTCGCTCTCCTGCGCCAACGCCTACATCGGCAAGCACGCCGCGGTCGGCGTCGAGCTCGCGATCGAGGGCAGCGCGCGCGTCGGCGCCAAGACCCGCAACGCCACGCTGCGCTTCTCGACCGCCGACACCGAGGCCGGCCTGGTGATCCAGACCTCCGCGGCGGAGGACGGGATCATCTTCAAGAACTTCAAAGAGGTCGCGATGCGCGTCTACAAGGGCAAGGTCGAGGCGAACCGCGTCGGCAGCCTCTCCGACGCGCGACTCAAGCGCGACGTCGCCGCGATCGACGACCCGCTCGGCCGCCTGCTGCAGCTGCGCGGCGTTCGCTTCCGCCGGATCGAGCGCGACGACGCCCCCGCCGAGCTCGGCTTCCTCGCCCAGGAGGTCGAGGAGGTGCTCCCCGAGCTCGTCGGCCGCAACCCAGAGGGCTACCGGACGCTCGACTACGCCGGCTTCGTCGTCCCGCTCGTCGAGGCCTTCAAGGCCCTGCACGCGCGCGTGCAGTCGCTGCAGGACGAGCTCTCCGGCGCCCGCGCGCAGCTGCAGGCGCTCGGGGGGCGCGGCGCCTGAGCCGGCGCGCCAGCGAAGGTAGAGCAGCGCGCCCATGTCAGCCCCGCAGGTCAGCTTCGACGCCAAGTCATCGACCCCGCTCGCGGCGGTCGACGCGGACGACGTCCCCTACCCGGGCGTCGTGATCGGGGCCGGCGACGACGCGCTGCGCGTCACGGTCTCGCTCGCCCCGGGCGTCGCGCTGCTCGACGCCGCGCTCGAGCTGGAGGCCTGCGACGAGCGCGTCAACTTCAGCCAGCTCATCAACCTGTCCTCCCGCACCGATGACGCCGCGCCCGACTCGACGATCGCCGGCTGGGTCGCGTTTGACTGGGGCGCCCCGCGGACGCTGACGCGGCTCCGCGTCCCCAGCGGCGCCGCCGGCACCTACGCGCGCCTCAAGCTCTCGACCGGCGGCCCGTGGTTCCCGGCCTCGCCGGAGCTCACGATCGCGCTCGACGGCAAATTGACCGCGCTCCCGGCCCTCAGCGGCGCGCGCCTGATGCTCGAGCTCGGCACGCTCGTCGGCGACGAGAAGAAGTTCACGCCGACGACCGCCGCGATGCCCAGCGCCCAGATGTCGCTGCGCGCCCGCGTTGACCCCCCGGACCTCACGGTGCGCGTCGACGGCGGCCCGCCGGTGTTTCACCGCGCCACGCCGCTCGAGCCCCGGGCCACGCTCGCCGCCGGACCGGGCCTCGGCGCCGCGCTCCGCGACGCGCGCGAGGCCGAGGCCCGGATCCGCGAGCTCGAGATCTCCGCCTCCGCGCCTGGCCTGGTCGAGCGCGCGCGCCTGCAGCTGACCTACGCGCCTGTCCTCACGACATGGCTCGACGGCCAGGAGTCGCTCACGCTCGACATCCCGCCCGCGCGCCCGCCCGCCCGCGCCGCGCTCGCGCGGCTGGACGCGCGCCCGCACGCCCTCGAGTTCACCCTGCGCAGCGATCCCGCGGGCGGCCACGCCCTCGGCGAGGCGCCCGACGATCTTCACTGCGCCCACGCGCTCCGCTGCGGTCGCGGCTACGCGGCCGCCGTGCGCCTCGCCGACGCGCTCCGCGGCCAGACGCTGCTCGGCGTCGACCTCCTCGCGCGCGCCCGCGCGGCTGGGGCCGTCGGCCGCGTGACGCTGCTCAGCGGCGTCGACGGGCGGCCCGGCGCCGCGCTCGAGCGCCCGGCCCCCCACGAGTTCAGCCTCGAGCCCGGCGCCGCGCTGCGCTGGCTGAGCGCGCCGCTCGACGAGCCGCTGGAGCTCCCCGACGCGCCCGTCTGGCTCGCGCTCGAGCTCGACGAGGGCGAGCTGTTCTGGGCGGCGGGCCCCGACGGCGAGCTCGCCGCGCCCGCGAGCGCGCACACCCGGCGCGGATCCGAGGGCTGGACGTCGATCGTCCTCGGCGCCGCGCCCAGCGAGGGCGAGCACCCCGCGCTCGCGCCGATCATCCGGCTCCGGCTCGCCGACGCCCGCGAGGGCGCCCCGCCCCCGAGCTACGCGCTGCGGTGGCGCGAGCGCCCCGAGACCGAGTTGCCGGTGACGCCCGGCGCGGGCGGACGCGTGCGCCTCGACGCGGCCGCGCTCAGCGAGCTCCCAGCACCTGACCCCGAGACCATGACCCTCGAGCTCGTCGCGCGCGACCACGCGATCGGGCGCGTCGCGCTCACGCGACCCCGCCTCACCCTCGCGCCGACCGTCGAGCTCTTCGAACACGGCGCGCCCTAGCGTCCCACGCCCCAAGGAGCCGATCGCAGCATGCCGACCTACAACGACCAGCTCAACGTCAACAACTTCATCAAGGTCCGCGCCCCGCACTGGATCCAGATCATCGACGCGCAGTCGCGGGTCCTCTCCGACTTCGGCTACACCGAGATCTGGATGCGCTCGGGCGACGCGCAGGCGAAGGCGGTCTCGAAGCTCGGCCGCGGCTACCTGCACCTACTCGAGAACACCGGCGAGCTGCGGGTCGAGCTGCACCGGGGCAACGGCCTCACCCTGCGCAACGCCGACGGCTCGAAGATCGAGTCGAGGCTGCAGGGCGACAACCTCACGCTGTACGACCACCCGAAGCTCACCACCAACTATGTGCGCGGGGACAGCTTCACGATCAACGACGCGAACCAGAAGCTCACGCTCGACGTCCGCCCCACGACCGGCGTCCGCCTCACCAAGGCCGGCCAGGTCATCACGCAGCTGGGCCGCGGCTCCCTGTTCCTCGGCGGCGGGAACGACCAGCCGGGCTCGCTGACCCTGCGGCACGTCAACAACATCACGGCGCTGCAGCTGACGACGAACACCTTCGTCATGCGCGACGCGACGGGGAAGGAGCGCGTCAAGGCGAGCGCCGCCGGCACGCTGCTGCTGGGCGGCAACGGGGCCCACGGCGAGCTGACCATCCGCGACGCCGCCAACAAGGCGCGCATCGTGCTCAACGCCGCGTCCGGCGAGATCGAGTTCTCGAACGGCGACGCGGCCGAGGAATTCGAATCTGTCGACCGCGAGACGACGCCGCCCGGGACCGTCGTCGTGCTCGAGGACGCGCGCGGCCGCGTCCGCCCGTGCAGCGAGGCCTACGACACCCGCGTCGCCGGGGTCATCAGCGGCGCCGGCGAGTATCGCCCCGGCATCGTCCTCGATCGCAAGCCCGACCAGAGCGGCGCGCGCGTCCCCGTCGCGCTGCTCGGCAAGGTCGAGTGCCTCGCCGACGCCGAGCACGGCCCGATCGAGGTCGGCAGCCTGCTCACCAGCTCGCGGACGCCCGGGCACGCCATGCGCGCCAGCGACCCCGCGCGCGCCTTCGGGGCGATCATCGGCAAGGCGCTGACCCCCCTCGCGCGCGGCCGCGGCCTCGTCAAGATGCTCGTGAGCCTCCAGTAGCGCGCCTCCCCGGCCGTCCTCCGCCCCCCTGAGCGCCCCACGCGAAGAGCCCGTCATGATCCTGCACGCCGTCGAAGCCCACGCCCTCACGGTCCTGCAGCCGCTCGCGGGCGATGACGTGACCGTTCGAGCAGGTCCTCTCCGGCCGCCCGCGAGCGACGCGCTGACGGACAGCGCGCTGCTCGAGCTCTGCGCCCGCGAGCTCCGCGTCGAGCCGCCGCGCGACGGCGACTTCGCCGGCGCCCGCGGCTCCGCGCGCCGCGTCGTGGTCGCTGAGTGGGCGGCGGACGGCGAGCGGAGCGTGTTCACGCTCGCGCCGGAGCAGCTCGGCGAGCTTCAAGAGGTCGAGAGTCCGCGCGGCTTCACGGCCCGACGCGGCGACGCCTACACCGTCGACGACGCGAGCCTCCGCTTCTACCGCGCGCCGGCTGCCGGCGCCGACGTGGTCGCGCGCGTCGCCGGCGAGCCCGCGCGCGGCTTCTTCGAGCAGCGCCCCTGCTCGCTCGAGCTCGCCCTGCGCGCCTGCGCGCTCGACGTCTCGACCAGCGACGCGCTGCTCGTCCGCGCGCTCGCGGCCCTGCACCAGCTCGCCGCGCGGCTGCCAAACCTCGAGGCGCTGCACCTCGAAGGGACCGACGTCGCCGCGCGCCTGCTCCGCCCGCAGCTCGGTCTGCATGGTTGCGAGCGCGCGTTCGAGTCGGGGGTCTACTGCGCGACGGCGACCCTGACGATGCGCGGCCTGCTCGACCTCAGCGTCGTCAGCGGCGACCCCGAGGCCCAGGGCACGATCGACGACATCGTCTACCGCGACACCTCGGCCGGCGGCTGAGCGCGGCGCGGCGACCTATCTAAATAGACAGATCAGGACGTCGAGCGCCGAGCCGCGGCCGCTCGCCGCGCGATCGCGAACGGGCGCGCGCGAACGCTGCCCGCGCCGCGCGGGCGCGAGGCGCCGCGAAAAATTCTTGATGGTTCTCGGGGACGCGCCGCCGCGCTCGAGCTCTACCAACGCGGACAGAGCGTGACGTCCACGCGGCGCGGACCCAGGTCGCGTCGCCGCGGGGACGACCGCGCCGCCCCCCGTACCGCGTCGCGGCGCGTGGCTCGCGTGCCGCGCTCGCGCGGCGTCTTCCTTCGATCCGCGCGTGACGGCTCACGGCCGCGCGCGTCAAGCACCGAGAGAACACGATGCAGCAGCCTCCCCCCACGATCATCGCCAACGCCGTCAGGCGCGTCCTCCCGCTGATACTCGTCGCCGCCTGCGACACCAGCGGCGAGACCCTCGAGCTGCAGCGCGAGCTCGAGTCGCTCGACGCCATCACGCTCACGCGCCTCGAGCTGCGCGACGACGGCCCCGTCTACCTCGAGCGCCCGCTCCGCGTCGCGCTGACCGTCGACGTCGACGCGCCCGCGCGCGCCGCCAAGCTGCTCGTCGGGCTCGAGTCCGCGGACGAGGGCGAGGCCTGCGTCCTCGGCGACGAGGACATCGAGCAGACGGGCGACGGCCCGTCGCGTCACGAGCTCGAGCGCGAGTTCTTCGTCCCCCCCGAGTGCGTCGCGCTCCGGCACCAAGACGACGTCGCGCTGTTCGTCTCGCTCGACCCGCGGCGCCTAGACGAGGACGCGCGGCCCTACGCCGACATGGACACGATCTTCGCGCTCACGCTCGACAAACGCAGCTGCGCCGCGTGCGATGAGGGCCTCGTCGTGCTCCCAAGCGCGGACTGACCGCCTCAGCGCGAGAGCGTCCACGCCTCTGGCCCGAACTCCCAGCTGTCCTCGGGGCCACAGTCGTCCTCGCCCTCCTGATACTCAAAGGTCAGCGTCGGCGCGTCGCCCTCGCCCGACAGGCGCATCAGCACGCGCCCGTGGTGCGCGAGCGTCGAGGGCTCGTGGTAGCGCAGCAGGCCGTGCCAGCAGTGCGTGGCGCCGGGGGTGACGTCTTCGAAGCGTCGATTCACGCGCCCCGCGTCCTCGACCGCGAAGGTGTAATTGTCCTCGGGCACGCTCGCCAGCTCCCAGCCGGGCGAGAACAGCGGCACGCTCGGGTCGACGTAGTAGTTGACCAGCGCCAGCGCGCGCCCCTGGTCGTTGGCCATCGTCTCGGCGCCGGCGAACCAGTGTCCGCGCGCGGTCCCGGCGAGGTCGAAGTTCAGCGTGCCGCAGGGCGGATCCGCCAGGCTCTTGGTGTACGCCTGAACGCCGCCCAACAACCCCGTAAGCTCGCGCTCGATCGCCGCGTCCGCGTAGAAGTCGAGCGGGCAGCGGGCGTTGCTCAGCGACGCCCGCATCTCCGCGCGGATCGGCTCCGAGTACGCGTCGGGCGAGGTGTTGGTCGGCGGCACGTAGCGCGCCGGGTTGAGAAAGCCGGCCTCGCTGCGCTCGTCGAGCACGCCCCAGTCGAGGCCGACGTAACCTGGCCGAAAGACCGTGCCGATCAGCTCGCCGCCGGCCACGGGCACGGAGATCCGGGCCGCGCACTCTCGGACCGCGCCGTCGCCGTCGTACTTGCACTCGCCGCCCTCCTGGGTCTTGAGCGAGCCGCTCGCGCTCAGGATCGCGTCGCTCACGGAGTTCAGGTGGTAGAAGTACGTGCGCACGTCGCCGCACGCGCGCGCGAAGAGGCTGTAGTCGTCACGGATCGCGACGAGCTCGCCCTCCTCGTCGACCTCCTCCCGCGTCTCCCAGCGCACCACCGTGATGATCATGTCCCCGGGCGCGACGACGGGCTGGTCGGTCACCTCCGGGCGCCGCAGCGCGCCGACTCGCTCAAACGGGACGTTGAGGTACACGTGCGGGGTCGGCAGGGTGTGGTAGGTGCCGCCGGTCGTGCTGCCCATCGGCAAGATAACCTCGAGCAGCGACGGGTCGACGGGCGCGTGGGTGAACAGGTTGTCGCCGTCCGGGCAGCCCGGGAACTCGGGCTCCTCCTCGGGCTCGCGCGCCTCGCCGCAGGCCGCCCAGGCCACAAGCGTGAGCGCGAGCGCGGGGATCCACCCGCGCCCAGCACCCTCGTCGCGCCGCGTCAGCATCGACCCATCGTACATGTACCCAACGCCATGCTCCACCAGCCGCGCGGCGAGGCGAGGCGACGCCCCGCGCGCCGCCGGGGCGCGGCCTCGCGCGCCCCCGCTGCCACGCACCCCGAAGCGAGCGAGACCGCGACGACGACCGGGGCGCCGCGCGGACCGTCGGCGGCGTGGTCAAGATCGACGGCAACCTGGACGCGCGACCCAACCTCGACTGCCCCTGGATCGAGGACTTCGTGTGCGACGAGCCCGAGGGCGGCACGGGGCTCTGCCCGCCCGAGACCGACGAGCTCGACTGCGGCGTCATGCCGCCGTCGGAGCGCGTCCTAGGCGGCCGCGTGGTACGACTGCGCCGCGTGGCCGAGAGCTCCTACAAACGTCGCGTCCACCGCGTGATGGACCACGTGCGACGCGACCTCACCGGCGACCTCTCGCTCGCCGCGCTCGCCAAGGTCGCCCACTTCTCGCCGTACCACTTCCACCGGATCTTCAAGGCCACGACCGGCGAGACGCTGACCGCGTTTATCCAGCGCGCGCGCCTCGAGCGAGCCGCCTACCTGATGAAGGCCTCGCCCGCGCGCTCGCTCGGCGAGATCGCGCTCGAGGTCGGCTTCTGCGCGCAGTCGGACTTCTCGCGCGTGTTCCGTCGTCACTACCAGCTGCCGCCGAGCGCCTGGGATCGCAAGAGCCGACTCGACGCCCGCGTCGTCACCCCCGACTTCGATCACCGGCTCGCGCGCGCCCGCGAGCTCGGGCCACCGCTGGTCGCCCGCGTCGTCCGCCACCCCGCGCGCCGCGTCGCCTACGTGCGCATGCGGACGCCCTTCCTCGGCGCGCCGCTGCGCGAGGGCTACGAGCGCTTGACCCGGTGGCTCGAGTCGCGCGGCGTCGACTGGCGCGCGCGCGCCCTGCTCGGCTGGAGCTGGGATCACTACGAGACCACGCCGCTCGACCAGGTGCACTTCAACTTCGGCTTCGACGTCCCGCCCGAGCTCCGCGGCGAGGGCGAATTCGGGGTGCACGCGTTCCCGGCCGTGCGCGCCGTGGACGTGCGCTGCCGCGGCGGCCTCACCCGGATCGCGCTCGCCTGGCAGTACCTCTACGAGGAGTGGCTGCCCGCGTCGTGTCACGAGCCCGCCGAGTTCCCAGGGATCAAGCGGTTCCGCGTCCGCCCCGACGAGCTGGGCTGGGACGAGTGGGACCTCGACTGCTCGATCGCGCTGCGCTGACCCAACGCGTCGGGCGTAGAGGCAGACGTCTCCCGCCGACGCAACTCCGCAAGATTCGTCAAGCGCCCGCGCGCGCGGTCCCCTACGGTGCCCCCATGACCCGCGTCACCGTATCCCGAGAGATCAACGCGCCCGCCGAGCACGTCTTCGCCACGATCGCGGACATCGGCTCGCTCCCAGACAAAGACCCCGACGTGCTCCGAGTCGAGTTCGTGGGCACGCGACGCCAGGGCGTCGGCACGCGGTTTCGCGAGGTCCGCGCGATGAAGCGCCGAGAGTTGGTGACGGAGCTCGAGGTCACCGAGTACGAGCCCGGCGAGCGCATCCGCATGGTCACCGACAGCCACGGGACCGTCTGGGACACCGTCTATCGAGTCTCGCCGACGCGGGGCGGCGCGGCCGTCTCGATCTCCATGGACGCGCGCGCCCACAAGCTGCTGCCGCGGCTGCTGAACCCCCTGATGAAGGGGATGTTCCGCAAGGGCATGCAGAAGCATCTCGAGTCGCTGCAGGCGTACTGCGAGCGCCCGCGCGCCTGAGCGCGAGCGCCTCGTGTTCGCGACGAAGCAACGCGCTGGACGATCGAGCAGGTCAATCGGACGCTCGGTCATAGGCCCGCGTAGTCGTCGAGAACACAGTGGAGGTGATGTTCCGCGCGACCTTTACGCAAACCCTGACCACCCTCAGCCTGCTCGGCGGCCTCGCCGTCTTCCTCCCAGCCTGCAGCGGCGACGACGGCGCGACCGACACCGACACCGACGCGAGCTCGACCGGCGAGGTGACCGGATCGACGTCCGACGCGACCGAGGGCGCGAGCACCGGCACCACCGAGGGCGACACGACCACGACCACCGAAGGCACCACCGCGGGCACCACCGAGGACCCCGGGACCACGACCACCGACGGCACCACCGACGGCACGACGAGCGAAGAGACCACCACGGGCGTCCCCGACGAGAACGACTACGGCGTGTTCGTGTTCGGAACGCTCTACACGGACGACCTCGAGGAGGCGAAGGCCTACCACGACCCGCTCGCGTCAGGCGGCGAGGACGCGGCGAAGATGCTCGGCGACTTCGGCCACGACGCGCTGCTCGGCACGGCGCTGCTCGGCACCGAGGAGAACAAGTTCCTCGGCGTCGATCGCTGGGACAACGTCGAGGGCATGCAGGCTTTCTACAGCGACCCGATGTTCATGCAGGCCTTCCTGCCGCTCTTCGACGACGACGGGCCGGCGGTCGAGACCTACGTCGAGCGCCCCGACTGGTACACCTGGGGCGACATGAGCTCCGGCGACGAGTTCGGCGACTACTGGTTCGTGATCGCGCGGGGCACCCTCGCCGACACGCCCGAGAACATGCGAGAGGCCCACGACATGGTGGCCGCGGCCGGCGAGGAAGATGTTCAGATGGCCGGCGACGTCGCCCACGTCGTGTTCCTCGGGCTCGAGGACCCGCAGCAATTCCTGGCGGTCGACATCTGGAACAACTCCCAGGCGATCGAGGCGGTCTACGGCAACCCGGACTTCCAGATGGCGTTCGCGTCGCTGTTCATGCCCGAGACCATCAGCATCGAGGTCTACCGCGCCACGGACTGGCACCAGTGGTAGGCAGCCAATCACACCCACAACGAGCCACGGACAGACGAGCGGCGACACCATGAACAAGATCGGCAACAACGTACGCATCACGGTCGCGCGCGGGCATCGGCCCGCGCTGGCGAGGATGTTCACGGAGGCGCTCGGCTGCTCCGTGATCCAGCCCCCGGGCGCGACCGACATGGAGGTGTTCCTGTTCGAAGGCGGTGGAATCGGCGCCTACTACGTCGACGACGACCGCGCGCTGACGCCCGCGCAGGCCCGCGACGGCGCGTGGCTCGAGTTCCTCGTCGCGGACCCCGAGGAGGCTCGAGTCGCGCTCGCGGCCCAGGGCATCGAGCCCTTCGAGTACCACGATCGTGAGCACCTCTACTTCGCCGCGCCCGGCGGGCAGGTGTTCCGGCTCGCCGCGCTCGCGCCCGCGTAGCCCACGAGCGCCTCGCGTCATCGCCGGCCGCGCCTCGAGGCTCGAGGCGCGGCCGCACGCTACGCGTGGGGAACTCCCGCGCGGTCGATCGTGAAACAAGGGACATGTGTTTTCGAACATGTTCACTCGCGCTGCTGGTCACGGCCGGCTGTCACGCGAGCGCCGCTCCGCCCGCGCCCCCCGTCGAGCACTCACCCGCGTCGAGCCCCGCGCCCCCGTCGAGCCCCGCGCCCCCGTCGAGCCCCGCGCCCCCGTCGAGCCCTGAGCGCGCCCCCGTCGAGCACGCGAGCGCGCCCGCGCAGGAGCCCCAGCCCGCCCCGCCGAGACGCCACGGCCGCGTCCTCGAGGTCGAGCCCCCGCCGAAGCCCAGGGAGTATGAGGTCTGGGGGCTCACGTCGAAGCCGCAGCCGGAGGGCTTCGGCTGCAGCGGCTTCGGGCAGGTCGGCCTGCGACCGATCTCGTGGCCGTCGCTCACCGCCGAGCGCGACTTCATGGACGCCGAGCTGCGCCGCGTCCAGCGGGAGCTTCGCGAGCTCCGGGGCTGCGTACGCGACTGGGATCAAAAGCTCGCGGACGCGCGCGCGGCCCGACGCGTCGACAAGGATCGGATCGCGGAGCTCAAGCGCCGCCGCGCCGAGACGCTCGCCGCGATCGAGAGCGTCAAGCGGCAGCGCGCGGGCTATCGAGCGCGCCGCGCCGCGCTGCAGGCCGAGCTCGACCGACGCCGCGCGCTGATCGAGTCCGGGGTCTGTCCCTCGGAGCCGTGTCCGCCGGGGACGAAGCTCCCATCGGCCCGTTGAGCTCAGCGCGGACCGAGGTAGGAGGCGGCGCGATCCCGCGCGAGCGCGCGTGGGATCAAGCGCCGCCGATCCGATAAAGTTCTCGGGAGAACGAAGCCATGCGACGCGCCTCGACGACCACGACGACCCTCCTCGCGCTGCTGCTCACGGCGCCCGTGCTCTCCTGCAGCGGGCGCAACCAGGCCGCGAGCTTCCCGGCGGTCATCGCCCAGGCTGCCAGCGTCACGATCGAGCGACCCGGCGGCGTCGCGCTCACCCAGCACCTCCAGGGCGGCGCGGTCTTCATCGCGGGTCAAGAGGGCGAGCGCTACAACATCCGGATCACCAACAACAGCCCGGCGCGCATCGAGGCGGTCGTCACCGTCGACGGCCGCGACGTGATCACCGGCGAGCCGGGCGACTACAGGCGCCAGCGCGGACACGTCGTCGGGCCACGCTCCTCGGTGGTGATCGAGGGCTTTCGCCAGTCCTTCGACCACGTCGCCGCGTTTCGCTTCTCGAGCGTCCAGGCCAGCTACTCCGCGCGCCAAGGGACGCCGCAGAACGTCGGCGTGATCGGGGTCGCGGTGTTCTACGAGAAGCCGCCCAAGCGCCCGCGCACCAGCAAGCCGATCGCGGTCGGGCCGGCGCCAGCGCCCGAGCCCGAGCCGACGCCTGGCGCCTTCGCCGATGACCGCGTTGACGAGTCCGCGCGAGCGCCCGCGGCCGCGCCCTCCGAGGGCGGCGGCGCGGGCGAGAGCTTCGACGCTGAGGCAGACATGGACGGCGCGCCGGCGGGCGCCCCCGCGACGCTCGAGGCCGAGGAGGCCGCGCCCGAGCCCGCGAGCGCCAAGGCCAGCAAAGGCCGCGACTTCGCGCCGCCGCCCGCGCCGCAGAACGAGCTCGGCACGGAGTACGGCGAGACCATGTCGAGCAAGGTCCACGAGGTCGAGTTCCGCCGCCAGCGCAAGCGCGAGCCCGACGAGCTGTACGCGATCTACTACGACAGCGCGCGCGGCCTGCAGAACCGAGGGATCCAGGTCTCGGCACAGCCCGCGCCGCTCTCCGGCGCCGCGACGACCGGCGGCGCGCTCTCCGGGACCCCGCTTGACTAGCCCGGCTGGACGTTCTCGAGCACGAGCTCGAGCACGGCGCCGCACGCTGTACAGACCGCGCGCCCGTCGGCGAGCGTGCCTAGCTCGAGCGAGTCACAGACGCAGCACTGCGCCGTCGGGGCGTCCGACTCCCGCTCGTCGCCGTCTCGAAGGTCGCGCGCGCCGGGTGCCGACGCACCGACGGCGCGCGTCGCCGTCTCGAAGGTCGCGCGGCAGCGCGCGCAGATATGGTTGAAGCAGCACTCGGGCTCACACGAGTAAAACACCTCAGCGGCGGCGCACTGCGGGCACTTCACCACGAGCGGCGAGATCGTCGACATCGCCGCGATTGTACGCGAGCGCGCGCGCGTCCTCTCGACTTTCGCTCGGGCTGCGGTCGCGCTACGAGCGATCCATGCCCGCCGCGCCCAACGCCTACGACCCTGACCTCGAGGAGCTGTTTCGAAACGCGCGGGAAGACGAGCTCGTCGTCCTCGCCCACGGGCTCGAGCAGCAGGTCGCCGGCTTCGTCGCGCCGCGCGACCTGGGCGCTGCGGCGAGCCGTCGCGCGCTCCACGACGAAGCGCTGCGCGCCGGCAGTACGCCGCTCGGCAACCTCTTCGCCGGCCCCACCGCGCGCTGGGCCCCGCTCGTCCGCGCGGTCGCGGGTCGTCTCGACCTCGAGACCGAGTTCGTCCCGGTCGAGGATCTAGAGCAGCAGATCGCGACGACGCTGATCGTCCGGTGCTTCCGCGATCCCGATCCGGACGCCCAGGCAGCCGCCGAGCGCGACCTCCTCTCCCCGCTCCCGGACGCGACGCGAGCGCAGCTGCGCGAGGTCCTCGAGGGGCGCGCCGAGCCCACCGAGTCGACCTTCCCGGCGCTCGCCACCGCCCTGCTCGAGACGCCGCCCGACACGGCCAAGCTCGACCCGATCGTCACCCGTCTAGAGCGCTGGCTACGGCGACGAAAGCTCCGCGCCGTGGCGCTCACGGCGTTCATGAAGATCCTCGGGCTCGGGACCGGCCCCCTCGGCATGAGCCTGTCCGTGATGATGCTCAGCAGGAAGCTCGCCGGCCCGACCTACGAGCTGATCGTGCCGATGATCGTGTGGGCCGCGATCGTCCGCGAGCGCCTCACGCGGGCTCGCTAGCCGCCTCGTAGGTGCTCGAAGGGGCATACAGCGCGCGCCTGTCTCAGGCCGACGCCCGCGACGCGCCAGGCGCTCCGCACAGCCAGGCGTCGCCTCGCGGCCTCGCGCGTACACGGCGAGCCCCGGCGCGAGCAGGCGCCCGCGCCGAGTCTTCGCGGTCCCCCCCCACGCCCGCGGCCCAGGCGCTCCGCGGAGACTTGAGGTTGAAGCAAGCGAATCGCCTGAAACGGCCGAATTCAGCGGTTTTCAAGGCCCCTCGGGAATTTTGCCAGATTTTTGCCAAGTTCACGGTCCAAAAGACCCCGGACACCATCCGCGCTCACGTGCGTGTAGATGTCCGCCGTGGTTGCCTTCACCTGTCCCAAATAACAGGCGATCTGAGCCTGAGACGCGCCTCGATCCGCGAGCCGTGACGCGCACGTATGACGGAGGATGTGCGTCCCTCGAAGCTTGAGGCCCACCGCATCTTGGGCGGCCATGAACGCTTCGTACAACCGCCGCGCTGTGTAGCGCTCCTGTCGACCCTTTCTCCCGATCCGCCAGATGACTTGGGGAACGACGACGCTGGTTGGGGCAGCGCGCAGGGCTTGAGCCACGCGGTCCGTCATGGGGATGGTCCGCTCGTTCCCGGTCTTGGTCGACCCCGGCTTGTCCATGCTGAGGCCACGCTTGATCGTGATCTCCTGACGCTTGAAGTCGACGTCCTGGCGCTCGAGCGTCACGATCTCCGCGCAGCGCATGCCTTGGTCACAACCAAGGAGGGCCCCAAGAAGAACGTGGGGATTTCCCTGGCGCTCGATCTCCCCCAAGAACCGATCGAGTTCCTCATCGCTGTAACGCTTCGCTCTCTTGACCGGCTTCGACTTCATCCTCCGCAGCATGGGGACATGAGCGATCAACTCGAGATCCACCGCGTACCTGAGCATCGTCATCAACACCACCATGGAGATGTTCACGCTCGAGGGCTTCGCCTCTCCGCCAGAGCGACCTTTCATCCTCTTGGCGACATTCGCCTGATGGGCCGCGAGAACGCCCCGTGTGATGGACTCCAGGGGCATGTCGCCCAGCGCCGGCAGGTGATGCCTGTTCAAGGCGCACACGTGGCGAGCACGCGTGGCCGGCTTCGCCTGGATCTGCATCCAATACGACTCCAGGTGCTGATCGATGAACTTCTTCAACGTCATCCCCTTGGCCGGCTTAGGCTTCGCCTCCCGAGCCTTCTTCTGGGGCTTCGACCCGCCCAAGCGCTTCTGCACCTGCCGTTGAGCATTTCCCATGGCCCAGCGGTATGTCGCGCTGTTCGGGCTTGGATCGCGCCCCTTGGCGACGGCCTTCTTCGCGGCTGGAGTCACCTGCGCGCTTGGGACTTCGGAGCGCACGCGTACGCGTTTTCCGTCGATAACGAGCTGGTAGTCGACCTGGATCTTCCCAGACGCCTTCAGGCGGAATTTCACCCTGTCGATCATGAGGTCCCCCCGTCAGGAAGAAGCGCGAGAAGCTCCTCGAGTGCCTCCACGACATCCCCAGGGAGCGGGGCGCCGCGAACCTTCACGATGTCAGCGACGAGCGTGTTCACGGTCCCACACGCAAGGAGACGTTGACCCCCCGTGATGAGGAGAGCAACGCGCCGGTCACGAGGTCCGCAAAAGATCTCAAGGACCTCTTGGCCAAACTCGATCGTCGCTCGATGGGCCCCTTGTTCGCGCGTTCCCGGGATCGGGATCAAGGGGGCAAGATCATACTTGTAGGCTTTCATCCAATCACCTTCGCTTTCGCTCTGACGACGAGAGGGGATCGAGATCCGCCGATCCACTTGGGGGTTGATCGACACCACGCGAGCGTTGCTCCTGAGACCCACACAGCGGCATCAGGACCGCGCATCAGGGGAGCGAGATCAAGTGGCAACTCGAGCATCAAGGACGGCCCGAGAGAGGCCCTCCACCTGTCCCATTCGACACCCTCACGGGGCTCAACCAAGTACAGGTCAGCATCCCCGGGCAGGGCATCTTCAAGGAGTTGGGCGCACGTCGTGTTGTACGCCTCAGCTAGTACGCTCAGGGTGTCTCGCCGGGGATTGTTGACCCCTTGCTCGATCTTCTGGACCGCGGAGACGCTCAGGCCAGCCCGCTCAGCGGCCTCATGTTGCGTGAGGCCCGCTAAGCTACGGGCCTCCTTGAGACGGCTAATGAGATCATCCATTGCTCGCCTCCTTCCTCGCCAGCCGTTGCGAGCCGAGCGACACGAGGTCTGCCAAGCGCCTCCAGCCGTCCACCGTCAGTCCGATGTTGGCGAGCAGGACTGCCGCCTCGACAGCGCGGTCATCCACCAGCACGCCAGCGAGCGGTGCGAGTTGTTTTTCGGCGTCGGCAGGGCCCAACGTGAGGCTGTACTGCTCCGCGCCGGCCGTGATGATGTCTCGTGCTGAGGTCATCCCTCACCTACATTCTCGAGCGCGTTCCGAAGGTCTTCCTCCGCGTCGCGCTGATCTTCGCGGATCGGGCCAATCTCGTTTTCTTCGCCGTTCTCGATGAGGACGCACTGCCAGCCCAGGGAGACGCCAAGACAGCGACGGTGCACGACCCTGAGTCGCGGACGGGGGTCGAGCGTTTCGGTGAGGATCTGCATGATGGGAAAGTCGTTCATGAGGTTCTCCTTGGACCGCGTTCTCTCTCGGCCCATGATTAACCTCGAATTAACCATTCAAATGCGCAAGCACGGTCGTGCCAGCCGAGACGTGTGATTACTCGCGATCTCTGAGCCGAATATGGACCGAAGCGGTCCATAACGGCCGAGTTCTGATGACCATGAAGCCGACGCGTGTGAATTCACACTAGTCGGAGGCGAGCGTTGCTCCCCGCGCTCGTTACGCTCCCGCTCATGTCGACCACTCGTTTTCTTCTCGCCTCTCTCTCCCTCGCCTTGGGGCTCACACTCGCCTGTTATCCCGGTGACGAGTTCGCTGATCGTCTTGAGGATGAGGTCATCCCCAAGGAGCTGGGGGAGCCGTGCGAGCACGTCCACGATCCCTGTGGAGATCCTGATCTGATCTGTGGATTCGATCCTGATCTGCCGGAGGGCAGCGGGGCATGGTGTCTCGCCGATGCGACACCGGACATCGATCGCGGCATCGGCGAGACCTGCACTCTTGGCGAGCACGATTGCGCTGATCGGCTGACCTGCACAAATCTGCCCCAGGAGGCTGGTGTCCCGCACACGTGCGAGCCGCTTTGCTGGGCCAATGCAGATTGCCCCGATGGTCGTTCTTGCGATCAGTGGTCTGAAGAGAAGCTGGGCATCTGCCGCCCCTACTGATCCCCGTCCTCTACAGCTCTTAAGGAGGGTCTCATTCGGGGCCCTCCTTCTCTTTCTCGAGAGCACGAAGCCAGCGCTCGATCGTCGATCGGCGCCAATATCGGTACCGCCCGATCTTGAGGGACGGGGGAAGTTGGCCACGGTTGCTGGCGGTCCGGACCCCGCTACGGCTGATCCCCAAGATATCAGCGAGATCCTCGGTTGAAAGTAACTTGGGGTTCTTGGCATTTGGGAAGCTCATAGTGGCATCTGGTCCCATGTTCGCCCGTCAAGCACCCGCCCCGACTTCTTCTTGTTGGTTCCTCCCCACTGCTTGAAAAAGAAGGGCACATCCGCACGAAGACACTGATCCCGGAGATCCCTCACCCATGCACCTTCCATCGCTCGCGATTTCCTCCCCGATTCTCCACCCACGATGACCCAATCGATGCCTCCCAGATCTAAATCTGGTAGCGGCCCAAGAAGAGGCTCCAGGGACAAGAACTTCACTCTTGCCGCGGTCTTTCGAAGCAAGTCGATCCGGTGCGTGTAATCAGCACTCTCCACGCTGACGCCCATCCACACGTTCTCCGGCCACGGCAATGAGCCTGAGATCTCCTCGAGTCGCTCAGCCCTCTTGGTCAGAACCTGGAATCGATGCCAATGGGCCTGTTCCATCACCGCAAAGACGCGCTGGATATATTCGAGCGGCACGCCGTCATGGAACAGGTCGGACATCGAGTTCACGAAGATCACCTGCGGTTTTTTCCAACGGAGAGGACGGTCGAGCATGTGCGGTTGGAGGGTCAGCTTGAAGCCGTCGGCGTAATTTCGCTGGCCCATGGCCTTGAGACGCCTCGCCATGATCTCGGCGTAGCAGTGTTTGCAGCCTGGGCTGACCTTGTTGCAGC
>JAUIKS010000056.1 GCA_030430565.1 Polyangia bacterium | reverse complement strand
CGCCGGTTCGAGTCCGGCTCCCGCTTTTTTCCTCAAAACCAAACCTCCACGCGCAGCGGGATGGGTTGTTGGCATCCCTCCGGGGCTCATAATCCCGGCCACGCCGGTTCAATTCCGGCTCCCGCTTTTTTCCTCAAAACCAAACCTCCACGCGCAGCGGGATGGGTTGTTGGCATCCCTCCGGGGCTCATAATCCCGGCCACGCCGGTTCGAGTCCGGCTCCCGCTTTCTTCCTGCAAACACGGGGCTGGAGCGCCGGTCTACCGCCGGATCCAGTCGTCCCGTCACGCTGGTTCGAGCCAGCCCTCGCTATCTAGCTCGCGCCGGCGATGCCGGCGATGACATCCCGCGCGTGACTCGGCGCGCGCTCGGCGGTGGCGACGGTGCATGCGCAGCGGGCCGCGCTCGATTCATTGCATGTACCTTTGGTCATGTGTGGATACAGCGGCGCGCCCACACGCCTCCGCGCGCGGCGTCCGCTCGAGGAAAACTCCGCGCACGGTGTGCGCTCTGTATGTGGAACGCCACAGGCGAAGATCACCTCGCGTTCGCAACTTTTGCGTCGCTCCGGTAACGCAGGGAGTGCGCGGTACCCCTGGGCTTCGCGTCCCTATACTGATCGTGTTCCGCGACCGCGCGGCGATCCCATGCAGCTCGTTCACACGACCCAGATGCGCGTTCTGAGGAGCATCATCGACAGCGTCTCGGACCCGATCTTCGTCAAAGACGAGTCGCACGCGTGGGTCGAGCTGAACCGCGCGTTCTGTGACTTCATGGGCCAGCCGCGCGCCGCGCTGCTCGGCAAGAGCGACTACGACTTCTTCCCGCGGCACGAGGCCGACGTGTTCTGGCAACGCGACGATCTCGTGTTTCGCTCGGGCGAGGACGACCTCAACAGCGAGGCCCTCACGGACGCCCGCGGCGTCACGCGCACGGTCTCGACCAAGAAGTCTGTCCTGGTCGATCGCTCGGGGCGCCGGCTGCTGCTCGGCGTGTTTCGCGACATCACGAAGCTGCGGCGGGCTCGGCTCGACTCCGAGCTCGCCGGGATCTCGAAGGTGATCGACGACGTCCGAGCCTTCGCGCGCAACGCCGAGCTCGACGAGCGCGTCTCGATCACGCTGTCGACCCTGCTCCGAGACTCCCTCGGGCTGTGCGGCGAGAGCCTGCGCGGCCGCGGCATCGCGCTGCGCTTGATCAACACCGCGCCCGGGGTGAGCGTGCAGTGCCGCGCGACGCAGGTCGTCCAGCTGCTGATCTCGCTCCTCAACACCGCGCGCGACTCCGTAGCGGATGTCCCCGATCCCTGGATCGCGCTGCGGATGAGCGCCACGGGGGGCGTCGCGGAGCTGCGCGTGACGGCGAAGGGCGACGCGCTCATCAAGCACGGCGCGAGGCTGGAGGTCGCGCGCAGGCTCGCCAGCGATAACGGCGGATCGCTGCGCGTCGTGAAGCTCGGGCCCGAGCCGGGCCTCGTGCTGCGATTGCCCCGCGCGGCGTCACGCCGCAAGGAG
This sequence comes from Polyangia bacterium, assembly GCA_030430565.1. GTDB lineage: Bacteria > Myxococcota_A > Polyangia > Nannocystales > Nannocystaceae > JACKDW01. The sequence goes on along the minus strand of JAUIKS010000056.1, from coordinate 39,683 downwards.
GCGGCCTCATGAGCGCGCGCGTCCTCATCGTCGAGGACGAGGTGGCGCTGATCGACATCTTCCGCCGGATCCTCGCGCGCGCGCGTGACCTGACGATCGACGCCGCGACGGACGGCCGCGCGGGCCTCGAGAAGGCGCGCAAAAACGCCTACGACGTGATCTTCTCGGATCTGCGGATGCCGGAGATGGACGGCCTCGCGATGGTCCACAATCTGCGCAGCGGCGACGGGCCGAACACGCGCACGCCGGTCGTGGTGGTCACGAGCTTCTGCGACGAGGGTCGCACGGCCGCGAGGGAGCTGGGCGCGCGCTACGTCGCGAAGCCGGTGCGCAGCCAGCAGGTCCTCCAAGTGCTCGACGAGCTGCTCTCGCGGTCGGCGCGCGAGCCCTGAGCGCGCGCCGTCGCGCACGACGGAACTCTGCGCCCGCGCGGTTGTCCATCCAAAGGTGATTCGAGGGTTTGTCGCGCGCGGGCTCGTGCTCGCCTCGCTCGTGTTCGTCGTGTCACTCCCGCGCCCGGCCGCGACGGCGCCCGCTGCGGCGGAGCCCGACGCAGAGCTCGACAGCGGGGCCGAGCTCACGCGCGCGCGCATCGAGGATCTCGAGTCGCGCCTCGGCGAGCCGGCGGGACGCCTGGAGCCGCGGGCCTGTCGGTTCAACGCGGAGGGCGTGTGCGTCTTTCGTCATGACTACCGGCGAAGGCGGAAGAAGCTCCGCTCCGGCGAGCCGGAGCCGCTGCCGCCGCTCGAGCCGCGGCCGGGGCGCAGCCTCGATCCCGAGTTACAGGTCCTTCGAGACAGCTTGATCCGGAGCTGCGAGACGCTCGTCGCGAACCCACGCGCGGACACGCTGCCCGAGCGCGACCCGTGCCTGTACCGCCTCGCGGCGCTGTACGTCGAGCGGCAGGAGCCCGAGCGCGCGCTGCCCCATCTCGAGCGCCTGCTCGCGCGCGACGACGGCGGCGAGCGCTCCGTGTGGGCTGCGGAGCTGCTGCTCGATGTCTTGCTGCGGCGCTGGGACTACCCGCCGCCCCCGGGGCTCGACCCGATCTCGCCGCTCGACCGCTGGCACGCGCGACTGCCGACGATGCCGCTGTGGCGCCACCCGCTGGCCGAGGAGCGGCTCAAGCCGCTGCGCGTCGCGATCGACCAGGGCCTGCGCTGGCGCGTCGGCATGCACTATCTCGAGGCCGGGCGCGCGACCGCGAAGCGCACGGGCTGGGCCAATTTAGATCAACAGGCGGTGGACAACTTCACCCGCTGCGCTGAGACCTTCCTCGAGCTCCACGATGACTACGGCGCCCGCCACGAGAAGGCCGACACGCTGCTGTGGAACGCGTCGTCCTGCTACGACGCGGCGTACGAGGTCGAGCTCGCCATGGCGACGCGCCGCCAGCTGCTCGCGCGCTACCCCGACAGCGAGCACTACAAAAACACCCTCGCGTACCTCGCCGGCAACCTCGAAGCGCTCGGCCGCTACGGGGAGTCGGCGCCGCTGCGCGAGGCGTTCGCGGCGCGCTACGTCAAGGACGAGCGGGCCGCCGACATGCTCTACAACGCGTACCGCTTCCGCCTCGAGCTCGGCCAGACGAGCCAGGCGCGGACGAACCTCGAGGGCTACGTCGAGCTCTTCAAGAAGAAGAACCCGAAGAAGGCGGCGCGCGCGTTCTGGGTGCTGGGTGAGCTGGAGACGCAGGACGCCGGCCAGGTCGAGCACGCCGAGGCGTACCTGCGCGCGTTCTCCAAGGCGGGCGGGAGCGCGCTGCGGATCGTCGCCGAGGCGCGGCTCGGTGAGCTGGGCTGGCGCGGCTCCTGTCGTCGCGGCGACGTCACGGGGCTGTGCGCGATCGTGGCGCCGAGGCCGAGCGCGGCGCTGACCCTCGCGGGCCCGCGCGGCCAGCCGCGACGCTACCGCCCGCCGATGATCCAGGTTCACCTTCGCGAGCTCGGGGCGGACAATTCGCTCCGCCGCTTCGTGCTCGTCTCCAAGCTGCTCCGCCAAAAGACTCGCATCCCCCCCGAAGATCGACAGCTCGTGCAGGCGTACCGCGACGCGGTGGGGGCCGCGCTGGCGTACACGACCGACGCGTACTTCGAAGAGCTCGCGCGTCAGGTCGATCGGGTCACGAGCGCCTCGCTCGCGGAGCTTCGGTCGCCGCGCGGGGACTTCCCGACGCCGAGTCGCGCCGACGCGCTGGTGCTCTCGGAGACGCAGCGCGCGGCCGTGGGCGCGTCGAAGGAGCTGATGGCGGCCGTCGAGCGGCTCGAGCTGCGCTACCGCGCGCTCGCGGCGCTGCCCTTCTCGACCCCGTGGAGGACGGTCGCGCGCGCGCGCGCGGGGCTGCTGCGGGAGTGGCTCTTGGGCCAGCTCGTCGTCGAGGCGAGGGGTCGACCGCTGCCGCCCGACGTTGTGGAGACGCTGACCACGAGCGCGCGCGCCCGCTACGAGCGCTGCCTGCAGCCGGAGGAGGGCTCGTGGGAGCCCGCCGCCGCCGCGTTCTGCCAGGCGCGGCTGTTGGCGCTCGCGCCGGACAGCGCGCTGCTGGTGCGGGAGCGCGTCCTGATGAACAAGACCTGTGAGACATGTCAGCTCGACGCGCCCGCGCTCGCGCAGGTCGAGGGCGTGGTGCTCGAGCCGCCGCTCGCGGCGAGCGAGGACGACGCCGACTAGGAGGGTATCTGAGTCATCCGCGCGGCGTCAGGTGCCGTCAGGGGGGTCACGCTCGAGGAGCTGGAACGCAGATGTACCGGGCTGTACTCCGACCGAGTTATTCAACACGCCACGCTCGAGATCGACATCGCACCAGCGCAACGCGATGATCTCGCCGGTTCGAAGGCCGGGGTCCGCGGATGCCATCGTCGACCCAGGAGCGCGCCCACAGAGGTCACCTGGCCCGGTACCAGCGAGGCGTCGCCGCTCTCGATCGCGGCCAGCAGCAGCTCGCCTGCGGGAGTGAGCACGAGGGCGTCGTCGACGACCTGAAAACCTGGTGATAGGCGACGTGTACGAACGACCAGCTCATCGCCTACTTCGAAAGGGACACCGCAGCCCTCCGGAAGCGTCACAGACAGTCGCCAACCTGAAGCGTCATCGGGGCCAAAGTGCACCACCACCGCGCCGGCCGGCCAGCCCGCCTCGATCGCGCGCACGCGTCCGCGCCGCTCGAGAAATCCCTCGGAGGGTGCTACGCCGAGGCCCACGAACCGAATCCGTAGGGATAGCTGACTCGTCTCGTGCTCGGGCACGGCGCGTCGAAGTGTAGCGCGCAGTTCGTTGTGTGACCCGACGGGCGGGTACAGTATCGATATGCCGCTGGATTCCCGCCGGGTCCTGCTGATGACCGTCCTCGCGGCCACGCTCTCGTGTTCTGAGTCGCGCCGCGGTGAGAGCGAGAGGCTGGTCGACGACGCGACGCCCGGCCGGGTGAAAGCAGGGAGGGACTCGCAACGTGACGTCGACAACGCGCCGCGATGCGAACCACGGCATCCGTCTCGCCTGTATATGATCCCGCGTGTACCCGCGCTCGAAGTAGCGAGTTTGCGCGAAGCCGCGACGTGGTCGCGCTCCGAGGATGTCAGCGATGGCTATATGCACCAGGTCGCGTTCGACGGTGACGGCCAGGTGATCTGGGCTCGCGACGCGACCGGCGGCGAACTCGTGGTCTCGCGCTTCACCCGCGACGGAGCGCCCGTGTGGACTCGCGCGCTGACGCCAGCGCAACCGAGGGTCATGCTCGTTAGCTCAAACGGCTCGATCCTCGTCGGCGGCTCGGTCTACGACGACTCGGAGCCGCTCGTGCCCGGCGTCACTGTGCTCGATCCGGGTGGACGCGTGGTCCGTCGCATCGATACCCCGGATGTCAGCCTCAAGGTGGCGGAGGACGTCGGCGACGGCCGCGTGGTGCTGCTCGGCGTCACGAATCGACGCGAACTCCTCGTCGGCGGGCGAACGCTCCGCAACGACCTGTCCCCGAGGACGCAGTTTATGGAGATCCTGGCGCTGGTCGCGGAAGACGGCGAGTTCTTGTGGACCGCGACCTTCGCGCCCTCGATCAACGACGTGCTGGTTCGCGACGACGCGCTGTACCTCGTGGGATCCGGTCCCGGCCTCCTGATCAAGCTGGAGCTCGAGACGGGTGCGCGGCTGTGGAGCCGCAGGTTCGACATGAACTTGTGGACCGCCGTGCGCGATGGCGAAGACCTCCTGGTCGCGGAGTCTTGGACGCCTTCCCGTGAACCTCGGGAGGAGGAGGCGCTCGCGCTCTGGGTCGACCCACGCGGCTGCGAGCGAGGCTCGGTCGCGCTCGCGTCGCGACAGCCGCGGGCGTTCATCCGCGGTCTCGACGACGCGTTGTTGATCGGCGGCGCCGACCCCCACGCTCGCGTTGGATCCAACGCGTTTACGATCGCTACACGGAGTTGGTACGTCGCTAGGCTGGTGACCGAGGATTCCGGGATCCGACTCGATCGGGTCTACGAGATCGCGTGCGATGGGATTGAGCTGGCCGGCGGGCCTGCTGGTGAGCTCGCCGTGAGTTGCTTCTCCGACGGCTCGCATGACGACCGGACTGCGGGGCGTTTCGAACTCTTTGTGGTTGGTCGATGAGTCGCGGACTACGGGCTTGCGACTCGCTACCGAGCCCACGGGCGCCCACCTTGATCGCCAGTGGAAGGGCGCCGTGCGCGTGCGGGTGATGGGCGAATTCGGGCTCTCCTACTGTTTTCTGACGCGGGAAGCGGTCTAGACGACACGAGAACAGCCGAATAGGCACAAAGAGCGTAAGGCGACCAGTTTGACATCGCCAGGCGTATCTGGAAAATTTTGAGTTAATGATTTTCAGTGGACGGAGTGCGTGTTGATGGCGTCGAGCCTTGATGGTCTACTTCTGTCATTCCTTGACCCCCTTTTTTTTCGCGCTAGTTACTCGGCTCTTCGTTATATTCATCATCTATCCGATCTTGATCTCCGTCGGCTGGTATCAGCTGCTCTCGGCACTGATTTCGCGCGTGCTCGCGGGTCGCCCGCGAGGTCGAACATCGAAGGTAGTCGTCGATCTCGCGGCCGTGCTCTTTGCGGTCTGTACGACCATTGTCTGGTGCTTCTACGCACCCCCGTCGTACTCCGCGGGAGCGGCGATCTTTCTTCTTACGACGATTCCCGTGCTCATCGCCGGTTGGCACCTGGGAGGAATGGCGGCGCTATACAATCGTCGAACCTGGATCCGCCGCGTCGTGTTCACGCTCCTAACCAGGATCCTAACACAATGGACCATTTCCGGAATCGATCTGGTGAGGTCATGGCATTCAACAATGAGGAAGGTCGTCTGGTCGTAGCGATCATTGTCGTCGATCTCCATCATGGAGGAGTCCACGGCTACTTGTTTGCGGACGACCCAGATGACTTACTACCAGTGCCCTACACGTGTATTGACGTTCAGGGAAATACGGTGTTCAATAAGCTTGACGATCAGTGGCGTATCTTTCGATACGATTAGCCGTCGTATTGAATAGATGTGGTTTTATCGAGCGGGACAACAAGGAGCGACGGACCGCCGAACTCGAGCGCGTTCAACGTCATCGAGTGCCATGGATATGGATGAACACGTGCTCGTCAAGACCGCCTGGAACTACCGCCACTGGCTGCGCGTCGGGGCTACGCAAGCGGCGGACGGGTCAGATCCGACGGGCTGCTACCACCGGTTCTCGCCGTTCTCGACGACGACGGAAATCTTGGCGAGCCGACGCCACTCGACCTCGACAACCAACCACGGATCGCGGGCATGCCCGCGGGTGCTCGTCGCCGCCGTAAAGCCTCGTTGCTGCTCGCCGCCGCGCTCGGGCTCGGCGTTCGTACCCGGGAGCGCTCTGTGACCCGCATGTGCCACGAAGCGCGCACAGTTCGGCCCTACCCTGCGAAGGCCCGCGTACTCCTTCGAAGTAGAGAACCCCGGGCTACGACCAAGAATTCTTGAAGAACGGCGTGGATTTGGTCGTACCCCGGGGATCGGGCGGTCGGGCTTCCGGGCTGTACTTCACGTTTCAGCGACAATGAGCCCGGCGCTCCTGGCGTCGTGGGGATGACTCAGACGCGCTTCTAACCCGCGGCGCGCCGCGCGAGCAGCACGGCCTCGTGGGTGCCGCGCTCGGTCCAGGCTTCCTCATAGCGCAGGACCTCGAGCTGGTCCCGGTCGAGGCCCGCGAGCTCGCGCAGCTCGCCGCGCTCGAGCAAGAACCGACGGCTGGGCCGGTCGTTGCGCTCGAGGTTGGTGACGGTCGGCTGCGCGAACAGCAGCAGCCCGCCCGGCGCGAGCGCGGCGATCATCGCCGGGAACAGCTCGCGCTGGAGGTAGCGGAGGCAGAGCACGAGCTGGTAGCGACCGTCCGCGGCGGGGCTCGTCGGGAGCGGGTCGCGCTCTAGATCCAACGCACATGTCCGAAGGTCTAGGTCACGCTCCCGCGCGCGCGCGCCCGCGAACGCGAGCGCGACGTCGGCGATGTCGACGAGCGTGACCTCGAGGCCGCGCTCGGCCAGCCACAGCGCGTTGTGGCCGGTGCCGCCGGCGACGTCGAGCGCGTAGCCGCGGCGCGGGAGCGAGTCGCCCAGGGCGCGCAGCGCGTCGCTGGGCGCGCGCGCGACGTGACCGCCCGCGCGGTAGCGCTGATTCCAGCGCTCGCGATCTTCCTTCGCCATCAGCGGCCCGTCAGCGCGGCAAGGCGCCGCGCATGCGATTGAGGAACTCCTTGCCGCCCTTCGAGATCTCGCGCGAGACGATGCCCTTGATGACCGCGGCGAGGAAGCGGTTGACCTTCATCTCGCACTCCATGTGCTGGGTCCACGTGATCCGCGTGCGGTCGTCGCCGAGGGCCTGGAACTCGGTGCTGCCGGTCGACCAGAGGTTCTGCGTCTCGACGGTCGACCACGCGAACTTGTGCTCGCCGCTCCACGTGTACTTGGCCTTGTACTCGCCGTTGAAGGTCACGCCCTTCTCGGACTTGGGCACGAGCACGTAGTGGATCGTGTCGTCGCTCACCTTGTCCCAGCTCTTCAGGTCGCCGTGGTGCTCGGCGATGATCTCGGGGTTGGCGAAGTGCTCCTTGGCTTTTGCTACGGGCACGTCGACGACGAAGGTTTCTTGGTAGTCACCGATGAACTTTGGCACTGGACCTCTGCGCGATCGTAAGGCGGTCAAATGGCGATCGAATGGCGGCGATCGATGGGCGGCCTCGCGGCCGGCTTGATCGCGGCGTTCACGACCCACAGGGCGCGATTTCGGCCCGCGGGCGGCGATGAGCATACACGCGGGATGGGGGCCCGACAAACGTCATAAACGCCCTCGTGAGCGGCTCGGTTCGCGCGCGCGCGGAGCTTCGCGCGGCGCGAGCGAGACGGTACGATCGCGCGGCCCATGCTCAAGAAGCTGCTGCTCGCCCTGCTCGTCCTCCTCCTCATCGCCGGCGGCGTCATCATCTGGTTCTGGACGCAGGCGACCGCGCTGCCCGAGTGGTACGAGCCCGACCAGGAGGTCGCGGTCGCGGAGCAGCCCGAGGAGGCCGGCGCGACGCGGCCGGCCGCGACCAAGGGCTCGAGCTTGCAGTGGAAGGCGACGAAGGAGGGCGGCGACGAGGCGGTGGAGCTGCGCGGCTTCCACCGCAAGGCGCCGATCAAGGGCAAGGCGCGCAAGGCGATCCGTGCCTCGCGCGCGGTCCGGACCAAAGACAAGCTCGAGGCCGGCGTGGTCGTCGACACCTCAAAGATCTCGAAGGACGAGCTGTCCAAGCGCGACAACGACACGCTCACGCGCGCGCTGCAGAGCTTCCCAGGGCTCACCGAGCGCGATGTCTACATCGGCGTCGAGGACACGCCGATCAACAAGAACGGGGTCCTGCAGCTCTCGCCGAAGGCGCGCCTGCGCGTGGGCAACCTGACCTACAGCATGCACGACGCCGCCAAGCGCCTGGGCATCCCGGAGAGCAAGCTGCGCGACGATCTGAACAAGCAGCTGCTCAAGATGAACGTGCAGGATCCCAAGGCCGGCTGACGCGCGCGCTCGACCCCGCGCCTGATCGATCCGCCAGCGCGCCCGTCTGACAGGTCCGGGCGCGCGCGTGTTAATCTCCGCGTCACGCATGTCCCACGCCGCGCCCGAGGACCTCGACTACCGACTCGGCGCGGTCCTCGGTCAGGGCGCGGTCGCGACGGTCGTGCGCGTCCACGACCGCGAGGGGCGCGTCTACGCCGGCAAGGCCCTGCACGCGTCACACGGGCAGGACGAGGCGGCGGTCCAGCGCTTCGTGCAAGAGGCGGAGCTGCTCGCCGGCCTCAAGCACCAAAACCTCGTCGAGCTGCACGGCGTCGCGACGATCGAGGGCCAGCGCGTGCTGCTGATGGAGCTGGTCGAGGGGCCTACGCTCGAGCAGCTGATCGCCCGCGAGGCGCCGCTCGCCGAGGACAGGATCGTGGCCCTCGGCCGCGGCGTCGCGGCCGGGCTGTCCGAGGCCCACGGGGCCGGGATCATCCATCGCGACCTCAAGCCGGCGAACATCTTGGTGGCGGAGGCGGGCGAGGTCCCGAAGATCGCGGACTTCGGCATGGCGCGCGCGACCAGCTTCGCCGGCGTCGACCGCTCGGCGATGGCGATCCTGGGCACGCCCGACTACATGGCGCCCGAGAGCCTCGACCCGCTGGCCGTCGACCCGCGCAGCGACCTGTACGCGCTCGGCTGCATCCTGTTCGAGATGGCGACGGGGCGCCCGCCGTACACGGCCGCGACGCCCTTCGGCGTGCTGCAGCAGCACCGCGAGGCGCCGATCCCAGCTGTCCCCAAGGACTACTCCGATGATCTGCGCGCGCTGATCCAGAGCCTGCTCGCGAAGTCCCCCGCCGACCGCCCGCAGGCCGCGGCGACCGTGGCCGCTGCGCTCGCGCGGCTGCGCGCGAACGAGGCCGGCGCCGCCCTGGCTCCGCTCGCGCTCGCCTCTGGAGAGGGCCCCGCCGCGCGGGCGAGCTGCGCGGGCTGTGGGCACCCGCTGATCCTCGAGATCGGCGCGTGCATGAACTGCGGCTTGGTGACGGCGCGGATCGAGCGAGGCGAGTGCACGCTGCTGATCACCGGCCCCGGCGAGCCGGGCGACAAGCTCGACTCGAACCTGCGCGCGCGCCTGGTCGAGTGGATCAAGCGCAACCCGGGCCTGCAGATGGAGGTCGGCTCGCTCGGCAAGACGATCCCGCGGATGCCGTTCACGCTGACGAGCCGCGTGTCGCAGGCGAGCGCGGAGGCGGTCGGCGCGTCGCTGAAGCGGCTGGGCCTCGAGTTCGAAGTCGTCCAGGGCGGCGCGCTGCGCTCGCAGGCGATGCGCAAGAAGACGACCACCATGGCGGGGCGCGCGGCGGCGATCCTCGCGGCGATGGCCGGCGTGTTCGCGCAGGCCGGCGTCTGGATCCTGGTGCTCGCGCCCGTGATCCTGCTGGGCCTGGTCGTCGGGGTCGGCTGGCAGGCGACGCGCCGCAAGACCACGGCGGCGCCGCTGACCGGAGCCGCGCTGCCGCCCGCCATGAGCGCGGCCGTGCGCCGCGTCGAGCGAGCGCTGCCGGCGATCGACACGCCGCGACATCGGCACGGGCTGCGGGCGGCGGTCAGCCGCGCGCTCGCGCTCTCGCGCTCGTCCGCGGCCGACCCCGAGACGAGTGAAGAATTGGCGGCGGCGGTCGACCTCGCGACGGTCGCGGCCGGGCGGCTCTCGAGCCTCGACGCGGCGCTGCAGGAGCGCGATCTTCGCGAGCCCTCGGCCGAGGAGCGCGCGATGCTGCACGAGCGCGATCGCTGGGCGGCGCGCCTGCTCGACCTGACCGCGACCCTCGACGCGTTCCAGGCCCGGCTGGCCTCGGCCCGCGCGGGCGCCTCGCCGAAGGACGCGACGCAGCTCGAGGACCCGCTCGAGAGCCTGCGCCTGCGGGTCGAGGCGCTCGAGGAAATTCGCCAGGAGGTCGAGTCATCGTGACGGAGCGCGGACAGTCAACGCCGAGGATCAGCGAGGCGGTCGCGGGCGCGGAGATCGTGAGCGGGCCGGAGCGCGTCGGCTCTGAGCAGCGCTGGCGCGTGCGCCTGCCGGGCGGCGAGGAGGCGCTGCTCGGCGCGCTGCTGCCCGAGCTCGCGCGCGACGAGTCGCTGCGCCGTCGCTACGTCCACGACCTCGAGCGGCTCGTCGCGCTGGGCGAGCAGACCGACGGCGGGCTCGCGCGGATCCTCGCCCGCGGTCCCTCGCCGGACCCGCGGGATCCCGCCGCGCCCCCGCCCTGGCGCCTGCGCGAGCAGCCGCGCGGCGAGACGCTGGCGCGCTGGCTCGAGCGCCGCGCCCCCGCGCCGGTCGACGAGGTCGCGCAGGTCATCGGCGCGCTCGCGCGGGTCGTGCACCGAGTGCACGAGGCCGGGGTCGTCGTCCGGGATCTTCACCCGCGGCACGTCGTGCTCGCCGTTGACGGGCGCGGGCCGACGCTCACCGACATCGGCCTCGCGCGGGTCGACATCCTGTCGTCGCGCACGGCCGCGAGCCTGATCCTCGAGGGCTCGGCCTACGCGTCGCCCGAGCAGCTGCTGCGCACGACCCTCGACCCGCGCTCGGACGTCTTCGGGCTCGGCGTGATGCTGTTTCAGGCGCTGACCGGCGCGCTGCCCTTCGGCGACGGCCCGGCGCTGCTGCGCGCGGACGCCGAGGCGCCGCCGCTGACGAGCCTGCGAGAAGATGTCCCCGAGGACCTGTCGAAGCTGGTCGCGCGCTGCCTCGCGGCGGACCCGGAGGGCCGACCTGAGAGCGCGCGGGAGCTCGCGCAGACCCTCGCGGGCGAGCGCGCGGCGAGCGAGCGCTCGCTCGCGCGCACGCGCTGCCAGAGCTGCGGCGCGGCCCTGCGGCTCGGCCAGCGCCTGTGCCTGTCGTGCGGCAAGCAGGCCGTGGTGTTCCAGCACGCGCCGCCCGGCGCGGGGCGCTTCGGCATCAACCTGGTCAAGGCCAACGAGGACGCCGAGTTCCTGGACGGGCTGCGCGGCTTCCTCGAGTCGGTCAGCGAGGGGCCGGTGCCGACGCTCAACCTGCTCATCGGCGATCGCCGGATGTACTCGAGCGAGGAGCAGAAGCAGCGCCTCGGGCTGCCGCTGCGGCTGTTTAATGATCTGAGCGAAGAGACCGCTGACGACCTGGTCGCCCGCATGCGCGAGCAAGACTTTCAGGTCAAGCGGATCAACACGCGCCGCGCCGGGCTCTCGCGCGGGCTCAAGACGGGCCTCGGCCTGGGCGCGGCGACGGCCCTGATCATGGTGATCGGGCTGGCCGCGTCCGGGGCGTTCGAGTTCTCGGTATTCCTCGGAATTTTCTTTAGCGTGCTGCTGATCGCGATCGTCGCGAGCGCGGTCTCGAAGGCCAAGAAGAGCGCGAACAAGCCGCCGCTCATGCGGCTGCGCGCCGCGCCGGCGGCGCTGCCGGCCTCGGACCCGCTGGTCGCGCGGCTCGCCGCCGCGCTCGAGCCCGAGACGCCCGCCGATGTCCGCGAGCAGCTCGGCGAGCTCGCGCTGCAGGTGCAGCGGCTCGTCGATCACCGCGCCGCCCTGTCCCAACGGGCAGCTACGCCCGAGGCCGCCGAGCTGGCCCGCGTGAGCGAGCCGATCGAGCCGCTGGTCGGGCTGATCGAGGACCACGTCGCGCGCCTGCGGGAGCTCGACCACGAGCTCGCGGGGCTCGACGAGGGCGCGATGGTCCGGGCGCTCGCCGCCAGCGAGGCGCGCGGGGAGCCGCGCGCGGCCCGGTCCGCGGTGCTCGAGGGCCTCGACCGTCTGCGCGTGCTCGAGGATCGACGCGCGGCGCTGCTGCACCGGCTGCTCGAGGCCTCGAGCCTGCTGCGACGCGCGGTCGACCTCGGCCTCGAGATCCAAGATCCCGCGCGCGAGCACGCGCGACAGGTGCAGCTGGCCCTGCACGCGCTCAAGGCCGGCTGATCGCGAGTCGCGCGCGCGGCGAGCGAGAGATGGGGCGCCCGCGGCCAAGGGCGATCCCGTGCGCGTCGACGCGAACACGGCTGTGGTATCGACGCGGTCGGTGCGGACCGCTCTGCTCTCAGCCTGTGTCGGGGTCGCGGTCGCGCTGGCGCTCGTGTGCCCCCCGCGCTCCGCGAGCGCGGCCACCCGCGCGCCGCACGTCGAGGCGTCGCCGACCTTCGAGCTCGAGTGGCGCGCGCCGCCGCAGTGCCCGGGGCCGGCCGCGTTGAGACAGCGCGTCGACTCGCTCCTTCGCGACGACGCCGCGCACGACAACGCCGCAGCCGCGATCGAGATCCGGGAGACGCCGGGTCTCGTTGACCGCTACGCCGCGACGGTCGTCGTGCGCGCGGACGCGGGGGAGACAGCGCGCGCGCTCGCGGCGCGGGAGTGCGCGGCGCTCGTCGACGCGCTCGCGGTGATCGTCGCCTTCGCCATCGACCCGATCAGCGCCGGAGAGGATCCCGCGCCGGCGCCCGAGGCCGTGGTGCCCGAGGCGCTGCCGCCCGCGGTCACGCCCGTCGCTGACGCGCCGGTGGTCGCCGACGAGCGATCGATGGCCTCAAGGACATCTTCGACAGCGTCTTCGCCAGCGTCTTCGCCAGCCTCTTCGCCAGCCTCTTCAAAAGCCTCTTCGAAAGTATCTTCGCCAGCAGCCGCCGAGCCCGCGCCGAGCACGACTTCACCGGAGCGTCCGTTCGCGCATCTCCGGCTGGGCGGGGGCGCCGGCGTGGGTCCGCTCCCGACTGCGGGACCGGTGCTGGGCGGGAGCGCCGGCGTCTCCCTGCGACGGGCGCGGCTCGAGCTCACCGGCGCCTACTGGCTCACCCGCGACGGCGCCGCCCCGACCCAGCCGCTCGCGCGCGGGCGCTTCTCGCTGTGGACCGCGGGCCTGCGGGGCGGCTACCGCTTCGCCGCCGGCGGGCTCGAGATCCCGCTGCTGCTCGGTCTCGAGGCCGGGGTCCTGCGGGGGGCCGGCGAGGAGCTGACGGTCACGCGGGTGAACCGACAGGCCTGGGTCGCGCTCTCGGCCGCCGGCGGTCTCTCGTGGGAGTTCGTCCGCGGCTTCGCGCTGTGGCTCGAGCTACGCGCGGCGCTCGCCCTGCGACGTCCCGGGTTCAGCGTCGAGGGCCCAGCGGGCGTCGCCGAGGTCCACCGCGCGGCCGCGCTCGCGGGCGTGGTGACCGCAGGCGTCGAGCTGCGGCTCCGCGGCGCGCGGGCGCGCCGCTCGGCGAAGGCGAAAAAACGTTGACGGAGTCGCGGACGCCCGGGGAACAGGGAGGAGAGACGGCGCCCCATGCCCCCGCAACCGAGCTCCCCGCGTGACCCGAGCAGCCCGCCGGTGTTCGTGGTGGGAGGGCTGCGGGTCCCGATCGAATTCGCGCGGATCTACCGAGAGCACCACGATCGCGTCTGGCGGTGCCTCGCCGCGCTCGGCGTCCCCGACCCCGCGCTCGACGACGCGACCCAGGACGTCTTCGTGATCGCGTTTCGACGCATCGAGCGCTACGACGGGCGCGCCCCCGTGCGCGCGTGGCTCTACGGGATCGCCCGCAACATCGCGCTGAAACACCGCGACCGGGCCCGCAAGCGAGCGCGCGACCGTCTGCGCCTCGTGTCGGCCGCGCGCGTCGACCGAGATCCCCCGCTGCCGTCCCCGGACGAGCACGTCGCGCGCCAGCAGGCGGCGTCGCTGGTCGAGGCCTGCCTCGAGCGGCTGAACGAGGACAAGCGCGCGGTGTTTGTGCTCGCGGAGATCGAGGGTCTGCGCGCGCCCGAGATCGCCGAGGCGCTCGGCCTCAAGCTCAACACGGTGTACTCGCGCCTGCGAGCGGCGCGGGCGCTGTTCAACCGCGAGCTCGCTCGTCGTCGCGCCCGCGACGAGCGACTCGAGCGACACGCCGGCGACCCGACGGCCAAGACCGCAGGCGCGGCGGCGAGGAGGCGCCCGCGATGACAGATGACGAACAAGACGGACTGCAGGTCAGCGCCGACGCCCGCGCGCTGCTCGATCTCTACGCGCGCGAGCGACGGCCCCCGCCCGCGCGCCGCGTGGACAACCTCGACGGCGTGCTGCGCTCGCTGCGGTCGGGCGCCCGAGACGTCGCGCCGGAGATCGGGGACGAGCTCGACGAGCTCGAGCTCGACGCCGAGCCGACGGGGCGAGATGAACCATCGGACACGTCGAGGGCGCGCCGCCCCGTCGCGCTCGCGGTCCTCGCCGTCGCGGCCGCGGCCGCGGCCGCGCTCTGGATCTCTAGCCTCGGGCCCGCGCGCTCGTGGACGCTGGGTCGGCGCGTCGTCGATCACGCGGCGAGCCGCACGGGCCCGTCCGCGACGCCCGAGCGCGGACGCGTCGTCAACCCGCAGCGCCCGCCCGCGTCGGCGACGGTGCACCACGCGACGCCCGAGCCCGCTCGGCCTCCGCGACCGAGCGCGCCGCCTCGCCGCGCCGCGCCGACGACGATCGTCGATGACGCGCGCGCTACGGCTAAAGCGCCGCGCGTCGAGCCTGACGCGGCCCTGCGCCTGCGTCGCGAGAGCGCGCTGATCCGGCGCGCGCGCGCGGAGCTCGACCGCGGCGCCCACGAGGCCGCGCTCGCGCTGCTCGCCGAGCATGAGCGCGAGTTCCCCGAGGGCGTGTTGACCGAGGAGCGCCTGGCGCTCGCCGCGATTTCGAACTGCTCGATCGGGCAGCTCGCCCGCGGCCGCGAGCACGCGCGGGCGCTCGCGCGTCGCAACCCTCGCTCGAGCCAGCTCCTGGGCGCGCGCCGCAGCTGCCAACTTTCTGTGACGGGGTCGCCCGCGCCTGCGGAATAGGGGTTGTCGATGACGCGGCCGCGGCGATGAGCGCCGCCCGTCCCGTCTCGAGGAACTCACGAGGCCCGCTATGCAGCTCGCACCCCACCGCCCCCTCCTCCACCTCTCACTGCTCTCGCTCTGCGCGTCGCTCGCGTGCACGCCCATCCCCGGCGACATCGGCTTCCTGACCGAAGAGACCGGCTCGGGCGCGAGCGACGGCGCGACCACCGGCGAGTCGGGCTCGAGCCTCGGCGCGAGCACGGGCGCCGAGACCAGCGACAGCGAGGGAGGTTCGAACGCGAGCGGCGACAGCGAGACCGAGGGCATCGACTGCGAGAACCCGGGCTACGAGCCGACCTGCGCCGAGGACGTCGATAACGACGGCATCCCGCTCTGTGTCGACAACGCGCCCGATCACTACAACCCGGATCAGCTCGACATCGATCAAGACGGCTTCGGCGATGTGATGGACCTGTGCCCCGCCTCGCCCGATCAGATCAACAGCGCCGACAAGGACAAGGACGGCGTCGGCGATAACTGCGACCGCTGCCGCGCCGCCGACTACAACGAGCTCGCCGACCAGGAGGGCGTGCCCGCCTACCTGCGCGTGCGCAACATCCCGCTGCAGGGCGACCTCGACCACGACGGCATCGGCGACGTCTGTGACAACTGCGTGGCCGTGGCCAACTGCGAGGGCTTCGACGCCATGAACCCGGCGACCGAGAACGACCTCCCAGTCAATCCCGAGAACCCCGAGACCTGCCAGACGCCGTCGAGCGAGCACGCCATGCTCGGGGCGGCCTGCGTCGTCGACGGAGTCCCGCTGCAGCTGCCCGAGGCCGCCGGCCCGGTGGGCTACGGGCCCGACGACGACCTCGACCAAGACGGGCTGCCCAACATCAGCGACCTGTGCCCGCGTCAGCCCGTGGCGGCCCAGGCCTGCGAGAGCGACGCCGACTGCCCCGAGCACAGCGCGTGCGCCGGGCAGCGCTGTAACCACCGCGACCCCGACGGCGACATGGTCGGCACCCGCTGCGACACCTGCCCGTTCGTCGCCAACCCCGAGCAGGTCACCGACGGGGGCGCCGAGGCCGATGACCCCGACGGCGACTTCGTCGGCTCGGCCTGCGAGCTCCACTGCGACGAGCGCAAGAACCCCAGGCCGATCGCCCACTACCCGGTCTCGGTCGGCGGCTACTGCTGCGTCGCCACCTGGTACGACAAGGTCGTTCACTACAGCCCCGACGGCTTGGTGCTGCTGCCCGACTGCGAGGGCGACCCCGACTGCCACCCGCTGCCGGCCAGCGTCATGAGCACGCCCGGGGTGCTCACGCCGCCGCCGGGCTGCGAGGCCGCGCTCGCCGAGGCCGGGCTCTCGCTCGAGAGCCACGCGCCGCTGGACCTCGCCGATCCCCTCGTCAACAACGACATCGACGTCCTGCGCAGCTACGCCTGCCTGATGCCCCCGCTCGATCACGACTTCGACGGCATCGCCGACAGCTGCGACCTGTGCCCGTTCGCCTTCGACCCGAACAACGAGCCGTACATCGACAACGAGGGCAAGCTCTGGCCGGACTACGGCAAGTACTGCAACGGCGACTACGATCCCAAGGTGTACTGCGCACCGTGACGCGCCCCCCCTGTAGACGCTCGCGCGGGCGTCGAGCCTGCGGCGACGGTCGACCCAGACCGTCGCCGCAGGCTGCTATGCTCGCGCCTCGCCATGGAGCTACCGATCGACGAGGTGCGCGGGCAATTCGTGGACGCGCTGGAGTCGGGCGCGCCGGTGGTCGTGACCGCGCCGACGGGCTCGGGCAAGTCCACGCGCCTGCCGCTCTGGCTCGGCTTCCCGCGCGACGCCGCCCCGCCCCGCCGCGTGCTCGTGGTCGAGCCGCGGCGCGTAGCTTGCCGGGCGCTCGCGCTGTTCTTGGCCCGCCAGCGCGGCGAGGCGGTCGGCGGTCCGATCGGCTACCGCGTGCGCTTTGACGACCGCAGCGGCCCCGAGACCCGCGTGCTGTTCGCGACCCCGGGCGTCGCGCTCAACCTGTTCGCCGCCGGCGCGGCCCAGGAGTTCGACGCGATCCTCGTGGACGAGTTCCACGAGCGCGGGTGGGAGGTCGACCTCGTCGTCGCGCTGACCCGCCTGACGCGGAGCCGATCGGGCGGGGGGCCGCGCCTCGTGCTGTGCTCCGCGACCCTCGAGCTCGACGCGCTGGTCGAGCGACTCGACGCGCGGCTGATCCGCGCCCGCGGGCGCCGCTTCCCCGTCGAGATCGAGCACGCGGGTGATGAGGCGCCGAGCGCCGCCGAGCTCGAGCTGCGCGTCGCGGCGGCGCTGCGACGTCTGCTCGGCGCGCAGGAGTCCGCGGGCGCGCCCGGCGACATCCTCGTGTTCCTCCCCGGCAAGCGAGAGATCGAGCGCTGCCGACAAGCGGCCGCAGAGCTCCCGCTCACGCCGGTGGTCGTGCACGGCGGCGTCAGCCCCGAGCGCCTCGTCGACGCCTTCGCGCCGCGCGAGCCGGGCGCGCGCCCGCGGGTGTACCTCGCGACCAACGTCGCCGAGACCTCCGTGACGCTGCCGGGGGTGACTGCGGTCGTCGACAGCGGGCTCGCGCGCATGCGTTTGCACCGCGCCGGCCGCTCCGTGCTCGCGCTCGCGCCCATCAGCCGCGCGTCGATGGAGCAGCGGGCCGGTCGCGCCGGCCGCGTCGCCCCCGGCCGCTGCGTTCGCCTCTGGACCCGCAGCTTCACGCCGCGCGAGTCGACGCCGCCCGAGCTCGAGCGCGTCGAGCTCGACGACATGGTCCTTCGAGCATCTCTGTGCGGCCTCGCGGCCGGCGAGCTCGCCGACGCGCCCTGGGTCACGCCGCCCCCCGGCTTCGCGCTCGAGTCCGCGATCACGCGGCTGCGCGGGCTCTCGGCCCTGGACGACGACGCGCGCCTGAGCGACTACGGCCGCCAGCTCGCGCGCCTCCCCGTCAACGCGAGCGCCGCCCGGCTGCTCGTCGACCCACCCCCGGCGCTGCAGGGGCTCCTCGTCGAGCTCGTCGCGCTGCTCGAGCTCGGCCGCGCGCTCGTGCTCCCGGGGCAGCAGCCAGAGGCCGTCGCGGTCGCGCGCGAGCAGCTGTTCGGCGCGCTCGAGGACGAGGTCTGCGTCGAGCTGACCGCGCTGCGCCGCGGCGACCCGACGCGCCACGGACTGCACCGCGGCGCGCTCCAGGCCGCGCGCGCGCTGGCGACCTCGCTCGCCCGCCGCCTCGAGCTCACGCGGCCCCGGTTTGGATCGAGTCGCGAGGACCCGCTCCCGCCGCGCGCCGAGCTCGCGCGGTTCCTGTTGGGGCGCCTCCCCGAGGCCGCCTTCGTGCTGCGCCCGCGCGCCGCCAAGCCCACGCGCGCCCGTGACCGCGCCCGCGGGCAGCCGTGGAGCAACGGAGTCTGCGAGCTGACTCTTTGGCCCTATCGCGTCCCCGGCCGCGATCCCGCGAAACCACCACCTGCGCCGCGCTGCGGGCTGGTCCTCGACTCGGCGTGGATCGGCGTCGGCCGCGGAGCCCGGGGTCACGGCTCGCTGCTGCTGCCCTGCGCGCCTCGCCAGCTCTACGACGCCGGGCTCGGGACCGACTCCCTGCAGACCCCGCGACTCGAGCGCGAGGGCGGCGCGCGAACGATCGTCGGTGAGCTCGCGCGCGAGTACGCCGGCGTCGTGCTCCATCGCGAGACCCGCGCGCTCTCGGGCGCGCCGCTGCGGGAGGCCGCGTCCGCGCTGATCCAGCGCGGCACGCTGCTGCGCGGCCTCGCCGACTCGCTGCGCGACGACCTGCACGCGTGGGCGCTGCTCGCCAGCCTGCCCCGCGACGACGCGGCCGGGCGCCGTCTCGGTCGACGCGCGCCGCCGGGGGCGGCCACCCGCCCCCGTGAGCCGATCGATCCACCGCCGGAGCTCGAGGCGCTGCTGGCCGCGCGCCTCGAGGAGATCGGCCTCGCCGAGCCCAGCGACCTCGAGCTGCTCGAGCCCGAGGATCTGCGCCCGGACCTCGCGCCGCTAGCCCGGGCCGCGGGCCTCGAGCGCGAGGGCCTGGACGCGCTCACGCGCGAGTTCCCGCGGCTGTGGACCGACGACGGCGCGCGCTACCGCTGCCGCGTCGACATGCGCCGTCGAAGGGTCGTGCTCGAGCCGGCCAACAAGTCCGCGCGCGCCCGCGGTGAGCCCAGCGCGCGCCGGCTCCCCCGCTTCCGCGGCTTCCGCGTCGAGTTCCACAAGGCCAGCCGCCGCGTCACGCTGCGCTAGAGCGGCCCCTAAAAACATGTCTATATAGACATGTTATTCGCCGCGCGTCCGCGCCAAGAACTCGCCGACCGCCGCCGCCACCGGCCCCGGGTCATCGAGGTGCACGTGGTGGCCGCCCGGCAGCGTGACGAGCTCGAGGGCGGCGATCGCGTGCCGGCGCGCGCGCATCACCTCGGGGGAGAACTGCGGCCCCTCGAGCGCGCGGACCAGCAGCGTCGGGCACTGGATCGCGCGCAGGAAGGCGAGCGCCTGGCCCTCGGTCAAGCGCGCGCGCGAGGGCAGCCGAAGCTGCGGATCGGAGCGCCAGCGCAGCCCGCCCTCGCCCTCGACGAGCGCCCGCTTCACGAGCGTCAACGCGGAGCGATCGCCCATGCTGCCCGCCATCAGCCGCGCCGTCGCGGCCTCCTCGGGCGATCGGAACGCGCGCGGCGGCTTCGCCCGCGCCGCGCTCGCCCGCACCCTCCGCGCCCGCGCCCGCTCCTGCTCGAGCGCGCGCCGGAGCAGCGCGGGCGCGTCCTCCTCCACGTTGGTGAGCGGACCCAGGCCCTCGAGCAGCACGAGCCGCGCGACTCGCTCGGGCGCGGTCCCGGCCACGAGCGCGCCGACCCCGGCGCCGAGCGAGTGGCCGATGATCGAGAATTGCTCCCACCCGAGCGCGTCGCAGGCCGCGAGCACGTCGGCCACGTAGTCGAGGAAGTAGTACGTCCCGCTCGCCCGATGATCCGAGCGACCGTGGCCGGGGAGGTCGAGCGCGACGAGCTCGAGCCCCGGCAGCGACGCGGACGCGCACAGCAGCGGCGCGATCCCGTCAAAGGTCGCGGCGTTGTCGAGCCAGCCGTGGAGCGCGACGACGCGATCGCGCGCCACGGGCCGCGATGATCGGCTGACGCTCCGCCACACCCGCGCCGCGAGCTGCAGCCGCGGCAGCTCGACGCGCTCCTCGATCGCCGCGGGCGTCACCCGACCGAGGCCTCCAGATCGAGGTTCGTCGCGCGTCGGTAGCGGCGGATCGTCGCGATCAGCTTCCCGCGCTCAAACGGCTTCTGGATGAACTCCGCCGCGCCCAGGGAGTACGCGCGCTTCTTCTCGTCCACGCTCGTGACGACGATGATCGGGATCGCGGCGAGCTCCTCGGTGGTGCGGATCTGCTGGAGCAGCGACCAGCCGTCCTCGTCCGCGCCCATCTCGACATCGAGCACGATCACGTGGGGCAAGAGCTCGCGCGCCCGCGCGAGCCCGCGCGCGCCGAGCGAGCTGCTGACCACGAACCACTTCTCGCGCTCGAAGTGCTGTCGCATCAGGTGACGCGCGGAGTCGTCCTTGTCGATGATCACGATCTTGAACGCGCCGCCGGGGATCTCGCCGATCATCGACTCATCGTTGAGCTGCTCGGGCACGGAGAGGTCGGGGACGGTCGCGGGCAGGCGGATCGTGAAGGTCGAGCCGACGCCCTCGGCGCTCGAGCCCGAGATGCTCCCGCCCATCATCTCGCAGAAGCTCCGGGTGATCGCGAGGCCCAGGCCGGTGCCGCCGAACTTGCGGGTCGTCGAGGCGTCGACCTGCGAGAACGGCTGGAAGATCTTCTTCTGCTGCTCCTTGGTCATCCCGATCCCGGTGTCCTGCACGCTCATCACGATCCACTCCTCGCCGTCGACGTACTCGCGGCGGACGCGGAAGGTGATGGTGCCCTGCTTCGTGAACTTCGAGGCGTTGCTGATCAGGTTGAGCAGCGACTGCCGGACCTTGGTCAAGTCCGCGCGCATCGTCCCGACCTCGGGGTCGGCGTCGACCACCAGCTCGTTGCTGTTCTTGCTGATCAGCGGCTCGGCGGTCGCGAGCGTGTCCTCGACCAGCTCGTTGACCTCGAATTCCTCGAGGTACAGCTCCATCTTGCCCGACTCGATCTTCGAGATGTCGAGGATGTCGTTGATCAGCGTCAGCAGGTGCTGGCCCGAGGCGTGGATCCGGCGCAGGTCCTTGAGGCTCTGCTCGTTCTCGGCCTCCTCAAACAGCATCTCGGAGTAGCCGATGATCGCGTTGAGCGGCGTGCGCAGCTCGTGGCTCATGTTGGCGAGGAAGCGGCTCTTCGACTGGTTGGCCGCCTCGGCCGCCTCGCGCGCCTCGATCGCGCGGACGTTGGCGACCTGCATGCGCTGGTTGGCGTCCTCGAGCTTGCGGTTGACCGCCGCGAGCTGCTCGTGACCACGCTCGACCTCGGCGCGGGCTTGCTCGCTGAGGTCGATCGTCGCGTACAGATGCCGGGTGTTGAGCTGCAGCATCCACGTGATCACGCCGATAAACACCGCCGGCGCGACCACGTTGACCATCGCCACGTCCCCGGGGCCCATCGCGCCGTAGGCCCGGCGAATATTGCCCACGACGATCCAGACCACGACGCTGCTGATGCCCCAGGCCAGCGCGCGCCGCGGGATCTCGAGCACGAGCGCGACGACCGTGAACACCAGCAGCAGCAGCGCCGCGTTGTTGACGATCGAGGCCTCGAGGATCAGCCCCGTCAGCCCCGCCGTGGTCATGAACACGCCGAGGAACAAGTTCACGGCCAGCTGAAAACGCCCGCGCTCCAGCAGCACCAGGCTGATCCGGCAGAACATCGCCGCGTTGGCCTGGACCGCCAGATCCAGGTAACCGGTCATGTTCTGCTCGACGAACAGCAGCAGCGAGCTGCGTATGCACACGATCACGAGAAACGTGCCAAACGCGTAGTTCAGCAGCCTGCCAAGCGTACGCCGCCGGTACTCAAGGATCCCTTGGGAGCTGGGCAGGGGCGTCGCCATTGACTGTTCCAAGGTACAACAGCTCCCACGCGCTGCGGGAGTGCGCCGCCGTTCGCGGGTATGACGCGAGCGCGCCGCGGGCTGACTCGGCTCGTGAAATAGCGCCCCTTCTTCGGGGCGCACGCTGGGCGAGTCAACTGTCGATGCCGATTTGGGTGTTCGTGGAGGGAGAGCGTTCGACGCCGCCGACGCGGCTTTGGAGTTCGTGACGAACAGGTCTTCGTCGCTGCAGGCCTCGTTGTAGTCCACATTAAAGCCCGCCGCATAATTCGTGCGCCGATTCGAGCATTTCGCGCACAATTGGCGTTTCTCGACCGATCACGCGGGCTGCCGGCGTGCTCCTCTGCCGCCTCGTCGAGCCCGTCGGGGGCGGTTCTGCAGACCCGGCGTGACCCGGCGCCCGCTGGACCAAGACGCCGCCTCCGCGTCCACCGATCGCGGCGCCACAGGCGGCTCGTCCTCGTCGCCTGTCAGCTGTGAGCTGACGCGCCGCGCGCAATCGCTGACCCGACCGAGACGCCCCCAGCGCCCCGCCCTCACCCTCGAGCGACGCCGGTCTACGCCGCTTTTCTCCCCGTGTGATCTGTGCAAGCGTCAGCGCGTGAGTCGTCCCCTCGCACGGATGCTTCTCGCCGCCGCGCTCTCCCTGCTGGCCTGCAACCAAGGCGCGCCCGCGCGACCCAGCGAGCCCGCGCCCGCGCCCGCGCCGAGTAGTCCCGAGGACCAGGTTACCGCGCCGGTCGAACCGACGGTCGAGACCCCGGCCGAGGCCGCGGCGAGGCTAGCCCGCGCTCGCAAATTGGCGCACGAGGTCATTATCGTCGACGGCCACATCGACGTCCCCTACCGCCTCGAGAAGTCGCGCGCGCCCGACGGCGCGCTGACGGAGGACGTGACCCGCGCGACCGCGGGCGGCGACTTCGATCTCCCGCGCGCGCGCGCAGGGGGCCTCGACGCCCCGTTTATGTCGATCTACGTGCCCGCGAGCTACGAGGAGCGCGGCGGGGCGACGCAGCTGGCCGACCGCCTGATCGACACGGTCGAGTCGATCGTGCAGCAGGCCCCCGACAAGCTCGCGCTCGCGCGCTCCCCCGCCGAGGTCGAGGAGAACTTCCGCGCGGGTAAGCTCTCGCTCGCGCTCGGCATGGAGAACGGCGCGCCGATCGCCGGCGATCTCGCCAACCTCGCCCATTTTCACGCCCGCGGGGTCCGCTACGTCACCCTGACGCACTCGCGCGATAACCACATCTGCGACTCGTCCTTCGACGACGCCGGCACCCATCACGGCCTGAGCCCCTTCGGCGAGCAGGTCGTCGCCGAGATGAACCGGCTCGGCGTCATCATCGACGTCTCGCACGTCTCCGACGAGGCCTTCTGGCAGGTGCTCGAGCTGAGCCGCGCGCCGGTGCTCGCCTCGCACTCCTCGTGCCGTCACTTCACGCCCGGCTGGCGGCGCAACATGGGCGACGACATGATCCGCGCGCTCGCGCGAAAATCCGGCGTGATCATGATCAACTTCGGCTCGAGCTTCATCAGCGACGAGTACCGCCAGCGACAGGAGACCGAGAAGGCGATGCTCGAGGAGGTCGGGATCGACCGCAAGAGCCCCGAGGGCGTCGCGCTGCTCGAGGACTGGCGGAAAGGACAGCCCACGGTCGACTACGCCGACGTCCGCCAGGTCGCGGATCATATCGAGCGCGTCATCGAGCTCGCGGGCGTCGACCACGTGGGCCTCGGCTCCGACTTCGACGGCGTCGGCGACAGCCTGCCCACGGGGCTGAAGGACGTCTCGATGTACCCGAACCTGATCGCCGAGCTGCTCAAGCGCGGACATGGCGAAAAGGACATCTCCAAGATCGCCGGCGGGAACGCGCTGCGGGTCTGGCGAGCGGTCGAGGCCCACGCCGAGAAGGGCCGCGCCGAGGAGCGCCCCCGCGGGTGAGCGGGGCCTCGGCCACGCCGGCGCCGCGGCGAATCTTCGGCTACGGATCGCTCGTCTGGCGCCCCGCGTTCGCCTACGCCCGCCGGCGCACGGCGTGCGTCCGCGGCTGGCGGCGGCGCTTCTACCAAGGCTCGCCGGACCACCGCGGGACGCCCGGCGCGCCCGGGCGCGTCGTCACGCTGCTCCCCGACTCGAGCGCGCGCGTGTTCGGCGTCGTCTACGAGCTCGCCGCGGACGAGGCCGCGCGCGTGTTCCGCGAGCTGGACGTCCGCGAACGAGCCGGCTACCAGCGCGTCGTCGTCACCGCGGAGCCCGTGCGCGCGCCTGAAGAAGCCCCCAGCCCCGACCCCGTGGACGCGGTGATGTACGTCGCGACCCCGAGCAACCCCGAGTACCTGGGCCCCGCGTCGCTCGACGCGATGGCGCGACAGATCGCGCGCGCCCACGGGCCGAGCGGGAGCAACCGCGAGTACCTGCTGCGACTCGCGCAGTCCCTGCGAGCGCTCGGCGTCCACGACCCGCACGTCGCCGCGCTCGAGCGCGCGCTCGAGCGACTCCCGCCCTCGGGCCCGTGACCCGCCGGCCCCGGGCCGCCGCGCGTAACGCCAGCTCCTGTCCCGACGAACACACCAGAACTCGCCGACCCGAGCCACCCGCCCATGCCCGACCGCGACCCCACCCCGCCCGATGTTGCGCCCGTCGCCGCTGACGCCGACGCGTCGCGCTACCCCTTCATCCCCTACCGCCCCCAGCGCCTCGAGCCCGCGCTGATGCGCGCGCGCGCGGAGTCGTTCTTCGCGCAGCTCGACGCGCGGCGCAGCGTCCGCCACTTCAGCGACGAGCCGGTCCCGCGCGAGCTCATCGAGCTGGCGATCCGCACGGCCTCGACCGCGCCCTCGGGCGCCCACCGCCAGCCGTGGACCTTCGTCGCGGTCAGCGAGCCCGCGATCAAGCGCCAGATCCGGCTCGCGGCCGAGGCCGAGGAGCGCGAGACCTACGAGAACCGGATGTCCGAGGAGTGGCGCGAGGCCCTGCGGCCGCTCGGCACCGACGCCCACAAGCCCTACCTCGAGACCGTCCCGTGGATCGTGGTCGCCTTCGAGCAGCGCCACGGCGTCGGCGAGGACGGCCGCACGATCAAGAACTTCTACGTCAAAGAGAGCGTCGGCCTCGCCTGCGGGATGTTCATCGCCGCGATTCACAACATGGGGCTCGCCACGCTCACCCACACGCCGAGCCCCATGGGCTTCCTGAGCAAGATCCTGGGGCGCCCCGCGAACGAGCGCCCGTTCATCCTGTTCCCGATCGGCTACCCCGCTGAGGACGCCGAGGTCCCGGACATCCAGCGCAAGCCGCTCTCCGAGATCTCCGCCTGGGACCCCAGCCCAAACGCCGAGTGAGCGCGCGGGCGAGACTGCGCGCCGGCGCGCTCGAGGCTTTAGAGTTCGTCGCCAGCGCCGTACCCTGGACTCGGCGCTCCCCGTCCTGGAGCTGTCGAGCACGGCGAGCGCGAGGCGTAGGGGGAGAGCATGGGCGAAGCGGTACCGGGGCGGTTCTTGACGGCGGAGTGGCGCTACCTCGCCATGCTCAACTACGAGGTCGAGCCCGCGCTCCTGCAGCCGCGCGTGCCGGCCGGCACCGAGCTCGACTTCTGGGACGGGCGCACCTTCGTCAGCATGGTCGGCTTCCTGTTCAAGCGGACCCGCGTGCTCGGCCTCCCGCTCCCCTTCCACGTCAACTTCGAAGAGGTCAACCTGCGCTTCTACGTGCGCCGCAAAGGCCCCGAGGGCTGGCGCCGCGGCGTCGTCTTCGTCAAGGAGATCGTCCCGCGCGCGGCGATCGCCTGGACCGCGCGGGCCATCTACAACGAGCCCTACCAGGCGCTCAAGATGCGCCACCATCTCGAGCGCACCCCCGGCGAGTCTGTCAGCGTTGAGTACGGCTGGCGCACCCGCGGCCCGCGCGGGCGCTGGAACAGCATGAGCGTCACCGCCGAGGGCGAGCCGCAGGCGATGACGCCGGGCTCCGAGGCCGAGTTCATCGCCGAGCACTACTGGGGCTACACGGCCCAGCGCGACGGCGGCTGCGTCGAGTACCGCGTCGAGCACCCGCCCTGGCGCGTCTGGCCGGCGACCCGCAGCCGCTTGGTCTGCGACGCCGGCGAGCTCTACGGCGAGGGCTTCGCAGAGCTGCTGCGCGAGGACCAGGCGCCGAGCTCGGCCTTCCTCGCCGAGGGCTCGGCGATCGTCGTGCGCCGACCGGTGCGCCTGAAGCTCTGAGTGCCGTATGATTATCGAGACATGTCCATAACGACTTTTCAGAATCGGCGCGCCGCCACGCTGCTGTGCCTGGCGCTGACGCCCCTCGCCTGCGGCGACAGCGGCCCAGGGGCGACCGACGACCCCACCGCCGGCGAGTCCGCGGGTGAGCCCCAGAGCCCCTGCGCGGGCGCCGAGCAGCATGAGGGCGAGGGCACCTACTACGGCGCCGACGGCACCGGGAACTGCAGCTTCGTGCCCAGCACCCCCGCGGACATGACGCTCGTCGCCGCGATGAACGAGACCGACTACGCCGGCTCCGCCGCCTGCGGCGCGTGCGTGCACGTCACGGGCCCGTCGGGCGAGGTCACGGTCAAGATCGTCGACCGCTGCCCAGAGTGCGCCCCGGGAGACGTCGACCTGAGCCAGCACGCCTTCGAACAGATCGCCGAGCTCTCGGCCGGCCGCGTGCCGATCTCGTGGGAGTACGTCCCCTGCGACGTCAGCGGCGCGCTCTCGTACCGCTACAAAGAGGGCTCGAGCGAGTGGTGGACCGGCATCCAGGTGCTCAACCACCGGCACGCGGTCAGCTCGCTCGAGTACAGCGAAGACGGCGGCGGCAGCTGGGTCTCGGTCCCCCGCCTCAACTACAACTACTTCGTGCAAGAGAGCGGGATGGGCCCGGGGCCCTACACGCTGCGCGTCACCGACGTCGAGGGCAACGCGGTCGTCGAGGAGGGCGTCCCGCTGCAGGCGGACGGCGTCGTCGCGGGCCAGCAACAATTCCCGGCGTGCGACTGAGCGCGCGGCGGCGCGCCAGCATCAACACGTCTTAAGAGACATGTCCATAAGACGCGCGGCGAGAACAATTTTCTACGCCGAGCTTGCGCCGCCACGGCTTGTCGAGTACACGAACTACAGGCGCGGGCGATGGGCTCGCGCCCTTGGATAGAGCACGACGCGCTCGCGCGCGCAGACGCCCCAGCGGGAGAGAGGAGACGACGATGGACGACGACTATTACGACTATTCGTACGTGGCATCGTCTCGTGGTCTCCTCCGGCGTCTGCACGCCTGAGCGAGGATCCCGGCGGACTTCGTCGTAACGGCCCGCGTGGCCGCTCGCGTCGCTTGAGCGCGAGCCGCCCGCCACCGCCCGCGCGACGACATGGCTGTAAGGACATCTCTCTGTGTCCGGTGATCGTTCTCTCGATCACGCGCCCCGCCGGCCGCGAGCCTGTGTCACGACAGCGCACGCGACCCCGCGCAGACGCGGCGGCGCGTATCTCGTGGGTCGGTATCCAAGAGGCCTCAAAGGAAGCTGTCTGTAAAACAGCCGCGTTTACGCTTCGTAGGTTCGAATCCTACCCGGCCCACTCCTTCAGGCTGACAGCCCGGAAAGACGGGTTCGAAACGAGAGACAGATGATTCACCGGAATCAGGAGAACAGCACAGGTCAAGAGGTGCTGAAGGAGCACATCAACGTCGGCACCATCGGGCACGTCGACCACGGCAAGACGACCCTGACCGCCGCGATCACGACGGTCATGGCGAAGACGCACGGCGGGAAGGCCCGCGCCTTCGACGACATCGACAACGCGCAGGAGGAGCGCGCGCGCGGGATCACCATCACCGCCTCGCACGTCGAGTACGAGTCGGGGGCTCGCCACTACGCGCACGTCGACTGCCCGGGGCACGCCGACTACATCAAGAACATGATCACGGGCGCGTCGCAGATGGACGGCGCGATCCTGCTCGTGGACGGCTCGCAGGGCCCCCAGGAGCAGACCCGCGAGCACATCCTGCTCGCGCGCCAGGTCGGCGTCGAGCGGATGGTCGTGTTCGTCAACAAGGTCGACATCGCGGACCCCGAGATGCTCGAGCTCGTCGAGATGGAGGTCACCGAGATGCTCGCGGAGCAAGGCTTCGAAGACGTCCCCTTCGTCTTCGGCTCCGCGCTGCTCGCCCTCCAGGGCGCGTCCACGGAGGACGAGGCCTGCGTGCACGCGCTGGTCGAGGCGCTCGACGCGATGCCCACGCCCCCGCGTGAGCTCGACGCGCCCTTCCTCATGCCGATCGAGGGCGTGTGCACGATCGAGGGTCGCGGCACCGTCATCACCGGTCGCGTCGAGCGCGGCCGGGTCGAGCGCGGCGCGGTCATCGAGCTCGTCGGCGGCGAGCAGAGCAAGCCGCGCGCCGCCGTCGTGACGGGGATCCAGGCGTTCCACCGCGACATCCCCGAGGCCGCCGCGGGTCACAACGTCGGCCTGCTGCTGCGCGGGGTCGGCCGCGACGAGGTCCGTCGCGGTCAGGTGGCCGCCGAGACAGGATCGCTCCAGCCCCGCCGCGCGGGGGTGGCGGAGATCATGACGCTGACGGCGGCCGAGGGTGGGCGGCACACGCCCTTCGCCAGCGGCTACACCCCGCAGTTCTTCTTCGGGGCGACCGATGTCACGGCGCGCGTCGAGCTCGGCGCGCGCGGGATCGTCAAGCCGGGCGATCGCGCCGAGGTCAACTTCACGCTCATGAGCCCGGTCGCGTGCGAGCCGGGGATGCGCTTCGCCATCCGTGAGGGCGGTCGAACCGTCGGCGCCGGCTTCATCAAGGAGGTCGGTTCCTAGGAACCAACAACCCCGGGCGCGGTGATGCCTGACACCGCGCCCGGTTTTTTCCTCCCATCAGGACTCGGCGTCGCGCAGGGTCGTGTGCACCTTCACGGGGCCGTGCAGCGTGCGGTGGACCGGGCACTTGTCGGCGATTGTCAACATCCGCGCGCGCTGGTCTTCGTCGAGCGGCCCCGCGATCTCGATCTCGCGCTCGATCCGATCGATCTTCGCCTTCGCGGCCTTGCTCGACTCGTCGCAGCCGGCGCAGTCCTCGGCGTGGACCTTGGCGTGGCGCAGCGTCACGCGCAGCCCCTCCACCGGCCAGCCCTTGCGCTCCGCGTACATGCGCAGCGTCATCGAGGTGCACGCCCCGAGCGCCGTGAGCAAGAAGTCGTAGGGCCCGGGCCCGGCGTCGTCGCCCCCGACCGCGCGCGGCTCGTCGGCGAGCATCCGGTGACGACCGACGCGGACCTCGTTCTGAAACCGGCCCGCCCCCGTCTCGCGGACCACGACCGCGCCCTCCGCCGGCGACGCCTCCGCCGAGGACGCGCTCGTCTCGAGATAGCGCGAGGCCCAGGCCGAGAGCAGCTCCGCGACGTACTCGGCGTCCGCGCGGCGGGAGAGCAGATGGTCGGCGTCGTCGAGCGAGACGAAGCTCTTGGGATGCTTCGCGGCCGTGACGATCTGCGTCGCGTGCTCGATCCCGACGATCTGATCGCGGGGCGCGTGCAGCACCAAGAGCGGCCTCCGCAACGCGCCGATCGCCGCCCGTAGCCGCTGCTCTTGGAGGTCTTCGATCAATTGTCGCCGGATGCGAAACGGGCGCCCGCCGAGCGAGACCTCGGCCTCACCGCGCGCCTCGATCTCGGGCAGCCGCGCTTGAAAGAGGCCGGTGACGTGGGCGGGATCGCTGGGCGCGCCGATCGTCGCGACCGCGCTCACGCCCTCGATCTCGCCCGCCGCCGCCAGCACCGCCGCGCCGCCGAGCGAGTGCCCGACGAGCAGCAGCGGCAGCGCGCCGTCGCCGACGCGCGCGCGCAGCTGCGCGGCCGCGGCCAGCAGGTCGCCGACGTTGGAGGAGAAGTTGGTGTTGGCGAAGTCGCCCTCGCTGCCGCCCAGGCCGGTGAAGTCAAAGCGCAGCACCGCGAAGCCCCGCGCGACCAGGCCGCGCGCGATCCGGACGGCCGCGTGCGAGTCCTTCGTGCAGGTGAAGCAGTGCGCGAACAGGGCGCACGCCCGCGGCGCGCCGTCCGGACGCTCCACGCGCGCCGCCAGCCGCTGTCCCTCGTGACCTTCGAACTCGAATTTCTCGCTGCGCATACCGGCTCAGTAGCAGACAACGCGGGCGCGCGCAGACGCGTCACCGCGCGCGGTTAAACGCGACGCGCCGAGCGGCTCGTGAGAGCGGCTCGGCGCGCGCTGGAGTTGAAGAGGACGCCCGCGATCAGGTGCCCATGAGCAGGTCCTCGTAGTCCGAGGACATCTGCGGATCCTTGGCGATCTCCTTGATCATCGCCTCGAACTTGTCGCGGTCGAGCTCGTGCTTGGCGAGGATCTCGTCGGCCTCCTGGGGCTTCGCCTCGATCTCTTTGGCGATCCCTGCGGCCTTGGTGACCTTCGGGTCAGGCTCGTGCTTGGGCTCCGGGGCCGGCTCGGCCTTCTTCGGCTCGGCCTTCTTGGTCTCGACCTCGGGCTTCGCCTCGGGCTTGTCCTCGCCGCCGCCGTCGCACGCTCCGGTCAGGACCACCGCGAACGCGGCGGCCAGGATGCTGATGCCTATCTTCTTCATCATCGTCATGATCCCTGTAGCTGGCTAGCCGGCGCCCTTGGGCCCCTTGCCCTTCTTGCCCTTGCGATCGCCGCGCTTGTCTTTGAGCTTCTCGATCTTCTCGTCGCGCTTGTCCTTGCGGCGATCGTTCTTCGCCTTGATGTCGCCCTTGGCGTCCTTGTGACGGTCGCGCTCTTCCTTCATCTCCTCGTGCGTCTTCTTGAGCTTGTCGACGTTCGGGTCGTCCTTCTCCAGCTCGTTGCTCATCTGCTTCTTGAGCTTCTTCATCTTCGCCTTGTGGCGCTTGTGCTCAACCTTGCGCTTGGCCTTGAGCTGCTCGTGACGCCGCTTGCTGCGGATCTTGATCTCCTTGCCCTCGGCCTTGAGCTTCTTGATCTTCTCGTGCCGCTTCTTGCGACGCTCGAGCTCCTTCTCGCGCTGCTTCTCGATCTTCTCCTTGATCTCTTTCTTCTCCTCGTCGGAGAGCTCCGCGATCTCCTCTTTGCGCTCGCGGATCTTGTCGCGCAGCTCCTTGCCGCGGTAGCCGTCGGCGATCAGCCGCTTTACGTAGCGCCCGAAGCCCTTCTTCTTGCCGCGCTTCTTGTTGGTCTCGGACTCCTCGATCAGGATCTCGGCGGTCTCGCCGGCGGAGAGGCCGACCTCATCGGCGCCGTCGAGCGCCTCCTGGATCTCCTCCTCCTCGACCCCGGACTCGCGCAGCTCGTCGGTCGCTAGCGGCAGGGTGATGACCTGGAGGATGTCGTCGGCCTCTTCGTCGTCGGCGAAGTCCTCTTCGGGGGGCAGCAGCGGGGTGCCGGCATCGTCGACGGCGCCGGCGTCGACGGCGGCGGCTTCGGCGGCTGGCTCCTCAGCCTGGGCGATGGCCGGCAGGGCGAAGAGTGCTGCGATCAAGGTGCTGAGCAGAGTGCGTTTCATGATCTCCTCGAGTGATAGTCGAGTGGTTGACTGGACCCCATTCGACTCAAATCAGGCGCGGGAAATGCAATGTCGTGTAAACGTCGCGTGATCCCGACGCGCGCTCGGGCGAAAGCATCGACGAAGCGCCAGCAGAACGCAACGGGGGCGCGCAGGCCCCGGCGATGCTGTCTGTGGACCCCACGTGACGAAATCGCGCGTCTGTCGATTCCGCAGCGTGATTGACCCATCCCGCCTATGGATCGCCGGCGACCGGGGCGAAGGAGATCACGCTGTACGCGACCGCAGTGGTGCGCCCGGGGTTGCGATACCCGTGGCGCTGGTCGCCGCGGAACACCACGACATCGCCGGGCTCGAGCGCCCACGAGCGACCCGTGACCGAGAGCTCGATCGCGCCGCGCTCACAGGTCAGGTACTCGCGCGTCCCGGGCGTGTGCGGGATCCCGGTCATGCTCGCGCCGGGCTTGAGCTCGAGGCGCTCGAGCTCGAGCCCCGGGATCGGGTCGGGCAGCAGCTTACGGACCTCCACCTTGCCGCGGCGACGCGTCGGCAGCGTCGCCACCGGGTAGTGCTGCGCGCCCGTGCGCGGCGGGCTGATCAGCTCCTCGAGGCGGACCTGAAGCGCGTTCGCAACCCGGATCAAGACCGCGAGCGTCGGGTTGGCGAGCCCGGACTCGAGGTTGGCCCAGGTCGGGCGCGGGACCCCGGCGATCGTAGCGATCTGCTGCTGCGTCAGCCCCCGGCTCTCTCGCAGCTGACGGACGTTTTCGCCCAGGTGCGCGGCGGCTCGCTCCGACATGTCCAGAGCGTGACGCGCTGACCATAAAATATCAACCGTGTCGAAGAGCTATCCAGGGCCGCCCACGCTGCCGAGTCGAACGGCCCGTAGCGATGAACACGCGCCGCGTGACGAGGAGCGCCCTCAAGCCCGCGCGCGCCTCGGTCGGCGTCGCCAGTCGGCGTCATCGTCGTCGTCGTCGTCGACCTCGTCGTCGACCTCGTCGTTTTCGGCGTCGTCATCGCCCGCGAATTCTTCGTATGGCTCTTCGGACTCGTCTGCCCCGATGTATTCGCCCGCGAGCTCGTCCTCGAATTCCTCCGAGAGCGCGCCGGGCCCGAGGAAGCGGACCGGGACGATGCGCCCGCGGGCGGCGTCGACCAGCAGCACGCCGTCGGCCTCGAACGCGAGCGAGTACTCCAGGAGCTGCCGGCGGGTGAAGCGGTTCTCGACGCGCGCGGTCTTCTCGGCCCCTTTAAACTCGGCGACGTAGACGCGCCGCCGTTTGCGGACGAGCGCGTCGGCGCGCACCGGGAAGCCGCGCAGCTCGCCGTCGACCACGGCCCGCGTGACGCCGGTCGGCTGCTCCTCGAGCACGCGGTAGCCGGCGCGTCGAAGCAGCCGCAGCGCGCGACGTTCACCCCGCTCCCCGACCCTCCGGCTGCGCGCCGCGTGCCGCTCGCCCCGCCAGGCGGCGAAGCGCAGGCCCGCGATAAACGTCCAGACCAGCACGAAGCCGAGCACCAAGAGCGCGGCCACGGTCGCGCCGCTCCAGCCGCCGAGCTCGGCGCTCGGACCGACCGCCGAGTCGGCGACGCCGACGGTCTCGTGGGCCGCGGGCTCGACGGACGCGGGGCTGCCCAACACCAACACACAGCGAGCCTACTCGGGACGGCCCTCACCACGAAGTTTTCGCGGATTTACAGGCTCTCGGCGGCGAAGCGCGCGGCCGCGTGCCCGAGGATCTTCGGCCCGTCGCGCAACGCGGTCGCGCGCGGCCGCCAGCCACGGGCGACGCGGACATCGAGCAGCGCGTCCGCGCTTGGGGCGTGGTCCCACACGGCGACCGCCGTGACGCCGCCCAGTCAGGTCGTGTCGTAGACCAGGTGCACCGCGCGCCCAGGGCCGCCCTGCTCCGGCAGGGTCACGCGGACGATCACGTCGAGGGTGTACTCGTCCTGCTGCACGACGTCGACGAGCTCGCCGGGCGGCGTCAGCTCGGCGATCCAGCGCACCACGTCGACGAGCATCCCCTGCGCGGCGACGGCCGCGCGCAGGCGCTCGCGCTGCGCGGGCGTGAGGCCGACGCGGTCGTCCAGATCTACATGACTGATCAGGCAGCTTCCGTCGGCGCAGGGCGACGGGACGGGGGCGAAGGACACGCGCCCATGATAGCAGCCCGCGGCGCGCGGTCGACGGCCGCGTCGCGCGAGCTCGACGGCCGCGTCGCGCTCAGCCGACCGGCGCGCGGCGCAGAAACTCGACGTGAAACGTGACCTCGCCGACCGGCTCGACCTCGTGCAAAACCTCGGGCGCGATGATCCCGGGTGTCCCCGGGGCCAGGGTGAACTGCAGCCCGCCGACGCGGTAGCGCAGCGCGCCGCGCTCGACCACGATCCGCCCCCAGACCCCGGCTGCGGTGCTGTGCTCACGCAGCAGCCCGCGCGGGACACTGGTCTCGGTGAAGCTCCGAGTGCGCCGGTAGACCTCGCAGTCCGCCGGCAGCGCTGGCTGCTCCGGTGGCGCGGCGTCTCGAGTCATGGCGCGGGTGAAGAACTTGAAGCCGAGCGTGACCGCTATGACGACAAGGGCCGCGCTCCAGTTCAGCAGGCTCCCGTACTCGGGCAGGCCGTTGA
Source organism: Polyangia bacterium (assembly GCA_030430565.1). Lineage (GTDB taxonomy): Bacteria > Myxococcota_A > Polyangia > Nannocystales > Nannocystaceae > JACKDW01. Next base: position 5,634 of record JAUIKS010000056.1, on the reverse strand, counting down.
CCCGCGCCGGAACGCCACCGGCGGCATAGTCGATGCCGACCCGGACAAGGGCCAGCCCGATCATCGTGACGACCAGGCCTGTCACCAGCGGCGGCAGGGCGAAACGGATGCGTCCGATGAACATGCCCAGACAGGCGTGGAAAAGTCCGCCCAGGACGACGCCGCCAAAAAGCGCCGCAAGACCGTCGACGCCTTTCCCGGCCACGAGAGGGATCATGATGGGAATGAACGCGAAGCTCGTGCCCTGCACGACGGGAAGCCTGGCCCCGACCGGGCCCGCGCCGATCGTCTGCAGGAGCGTCGCCACACCGGCGAAGAGCATGGACATCTGGATCATGTAGAGAAGTTCGGGAAAATCCGGCGACTGCGACCCGAAGCCGAAACCGGCCGCGCCCGCGACGATGATCGCCGGCGTGACATTCGAAACGAACATCGCCAGAACGTGCTGTATGCCCAGCGGAATCGCCCTGGCGAGCGGGGGCGTGAAATCAGGATCACGCATCTGTTCAGGCGTTGCGATGGTGCGCAGGTCGGGCATGTCGTCTCTCCCCTCAAAAAGCGATTTGCCTGTGACCGATCATACAGGGATATCGCCCGGCGGCTTGCAGGTTCTTGAAATGCAGCGCTTTACATCGCGCGCTCGCGGGCATATCTTCCGCGGCATGTCAGTGCATCGGCACATATCTCGACTAGCGATCGAGCGGATTATCAGCCCGGTTCTCCTCGGAGACCGGGATGTACGTCTTGCTCGTCTTAATCGTCAGTCGGAGATCAGGTGCCATGAGTGCGCACTACGCGGTTGAAGCCGCACCCCAGTCACAATTCCCTTTCGAAACCACCCCCCGCGCAGAGCCGCCGGCCAGGGCGGCCGCGCGTGTCTATGCCGTCGAGGTATTCGCCGCCGCGGCAAGCGACACGCTGATGCGCGTGCTCAACCCGCTGCAGAAGCTTGACGTCACGCCGCTTTCGGTGCGTGCCGGCAGTGCCTTCGACGCCATGGGGGACGCCTGGATGAAGATCGAGATCCAGTTCGAGGGCACGGACCTCGTCGCCGAACAGCTCAGGCGGCAGGTTTCCACCTGCATACATGTCGAGCGCGTCGACCTGATGCAGTGCGCCCGCTAGCCGCGCCGGTTCGGATCAGGGCAGGGTATGCTGGACCGGGGTCCAGCCGTAGATTTCCAGGTTGCGGGCGGCGGCCGGGGTCATGCTCCCGGAGATCCTGAATTCGGCGCCCGCGAACCCGCCCACGCGGCGCAGGTCTTCGGTGACCGAACGCACGAGTTGCGCGGTGGTGTTCGTCCACGCGAGTTCGTCGAGCGGGAAAATGCCGATGATGCGTCCGTCGCGCGCCCGGTTGAACGGGAAGCCCTTGACCATGACGAAGGACCGCAGAGGCTGCACGCGCCGGTGATAGGCGGCGATATGCTCGATGCGCGAGATCTGGAAGACCGCGACGGATCTGTTCGGGGCCTGGGCGACCCGGGCCAGGAAACGGTCGAGGTTCGCCACGCCACCGAGTTGCTTCAGAACCGTCGCGATGACGGTCTGGTCCTGCGGCGTGAAGAGCCGGTTCTTCTGGAACTGCGAGATGGTTTTCTTGCTGATGCCAAGCCGCGACAGCTCGTTGCGGTTCATCTCGAAGAGCTGCGCCGCGGTCTTGTCGCGGACCAGGGCGCGCACGTTGCCTGCCGTCGAGACGCCCGAGGCTGCGAGGCCTGCCGTGCCGGGAACCTGGGTCAGGGCGGCCGCCACGGTGATCTCGCCGGCGGCCCCGGCCTGGGCGAGGTCGGTGAGACGTCCCGCCAGCGGCGGGAAGTCCGTGTAGGGGTCGACGCCCAGCCCGTAGGCGAGCGTCCTCTTCACCTTGCTGACGCCGAGCGCGCTGGCGATCGTCCCGTCCGGGTTGCTGTCCGGGTGCGCCATGCCGGACTCGATCTGGTCGAACCATTCGCCGACGCCGTTTGCCGTCTCGTCGAGTGTCTCGCCCGGACGGGTGAGCATGCCGCCGACGAATTCGAAGGGGGCGGAAACGGCGCGCGCGAAGCCATTGCCGAATGTTTCCAGTCCGTTGTGCTGCTTCAGGGCGGCGAGCGCTTGGAGTTCGCGGATGCGGATGTGGAGCAGCCGGTCGCCACGAACGGAGAAGTTGCCGTAGGCGGTTTCAAGGTAGTAGTTGCGCAGGAAACCGTCGCCGGTCACCGGGCTGGTGACGCGATAGTTCACGCCATGCGCCTTCTGGCCGAGCAGTTGCACCGCATCGTAGCGGGTGGGCGCCTCGAGGCTCGCGCCAAGGGCCTGCCCCGCGAGCAGGAACGCGGTCGCGAACATGAATCTTCGAAAGGCCGACAAGACGTTTTCCCCTTTGGCGGTGGGCAGCGGAGGGCCGCCTGACCGGGACCAGACGTCCTTTGTCGGCGAACAGGGTTAAAATTCTGTACAGACGGGGGCGCTGACCCTATTCGTTTCCATACCGAACAACGAGGAGGCAACCGCCGATGGGGTTTGATGTCGAACGGGTCAGAGCGGAATTTCCGGCGCTTTCCGTGCTGGACGAGGGCAGGCGGCGCATTTATCTGGACAATCCTGCGGGGACCCAGGTCCCGCAGCGCGTGATCGACCGGATGACCGATTGCCTGGTCCGCACCAACGCAAATCTCGGCGGCTATTTTCCGACCACTGTCGCCGCGGAGGAACTCGTCGACGCCGCACACGCCGCGATGGCGGACTTCGTCAATGCCAGCGGTCCCGAGGAGATCGTCTTCGGGCAGAACATGACGACGCTGACATTTCACATCTCGCGGTCGATCGGCCGCCGCCTCGAACCGGGAGACGAAATCATCGTCACCCGCATGGACCATGACGGCAATATCTCGCCGTGGCTTCTGCTGGCCGAAGATCTCGGCCTGACGGTGCGGTGGTACGACTTCGACCCGGAAACCTACGAATTCGACACCAGCCGGTTCGCGGACCTGTTGAGTGAGCGGACCAGGGTCGTGGCCCTCAACTATGCCAGCAACCTTACCGGGACCCTGAACGACGTGAAGGCGCTTGTCGCCATGGCCCGCGACGCCGGCGCCCTGACCTATGTCGATGCGGTCCAGTTCGCACCGCACGGCCTCATAGACGTGCGCGAGGTGGGGTGCGACTTCCTGGTCTGCTCGCCCTACAAGTTCTACGGACCTCATCAGGGCGTCCTGTGGGGCAGGGAAGACATCTTAGAAGATCTCTTTCCCTACAAGGTCCGTCCCGCCTCGCCGCGCTCGCCCGGCAAGTTCGAGACCGGGACGCTGAGCCACGAGGGTCTCGCGGGCACGCTGGGCGCGGTGGAGCACTTCGCCTGGATCGGGACCGCCATGGGCGGTGTCGGGGAAGGCGCCACGAGGCGCGAGGCGGTGGCGGAAGGATTCCGGCTGTCGCACGAACACGAAACCGGCCTGGCCTCGCGACTGATCGAGAAGCTTGCCGGCATCCCGGGCCTGCGGGTCCACGGCGTCACCAATCCCAATCGCATGGCATGGCGGGTTCCAACGGTTTCCATCACCGTCGAGGGACATGCGCCCAAGAAGATCGCCGGCGCGCTTGCGAAGGACAATATTTTTGTCTGGGATGGCCACAACTACGCGCTCGAGACCGTCAGGAAACTCGGTCTCGAAGACAAGGGCGGGGTCGTCCGCATCGGACTTGCGCATTACAATACGGCCTCCGAAGTCGATGAAACGGTGTCCGCTGTCGCCGCGAGTGTCGCCTGACGCGATGACCGGCAGCGGGACGCGGGAGGAGTTCACATGTTTCGCAGCCTGCTGTTGTCCGCCCTGATCCTCTTCCTGCTGCCTGTCGCCGCGCAGTCGCAGCAGAGTTACAGCGTGACTGGCGTTGCGATGGACGACACGCTCAACATGCGCGCCTACGCACCCAGGTCCGGATCCGTGTCGTCCGTCCCGGTCGTCGGCCGCATACCGGCGGACGGGGTGAACATTCGCGGCACCGGAAACGCGGTCGACACCGGCGGGTCTGTCTGGCTCGAAATCGAGTACGAGGGTGTCCGCGGCTGGGTCAATTCACGCTTTCTCGCGGAGGCTGTGCCGGGTGGCACGAATCCCCCTCCGGTGGACGGACAGATCGTAAAACTGTCCTGCGGCGGAACCGAGCCGTTCTGGTCGATGACGATCCGCCGTGGCCGCGCCCGTTTCGAGGATCCCAACGGGTCCGCTGGGACCCGGGTCACGCGATACTCCGTGTCGCGGTGGATCAAGGCGCGCGGTTCCCTGTCCGACCACGTGATCTACATGCGCCGCGACGATGGCGGCCGTCCGGCCGTCGCCACGGCGAGGTATACCGGCCGCTGTTCCGACGGCATGTCCGACCGCAATTACGGCTACGAGTTCATGTTCCACGACGGCTTCGACATGGAGAATGCGTGGTCGGGCTGCTGCAGCGCCGAAGGCAGGTAGGGGGTTTGGCGCCTCGGGACTACCGGTCGCCGCCCGCGAGCGGCGCAGTGCTGTCGTCCAGCTTCGCCGCCTTGCGGTCCTGGCGCGGCTGGCAACCGAAAATCTTCCGGTAGGTCTTCGAGAAACCCGTAGGGGTCTCGAAACCGCAGGCCACCGCGATCTCGGCGAGGCTCATGTCCGTCTGGCGAAGCAGGTTCCGGGCACGTTCCAGCCTGAGGGTGTTGTAATAGCGTTTAGGCGTCACTTTCAGGTAGCGCACGAAAAGCCGTTCCATCTGCCGGCTCGACAGGCCGACCTCGCCGGCGATGTCGGAGCGCAGGAGCGGCTCTTCCAGATTGTCGGCCATGAGCGCGATCATCCGGCGCAGCTTGGACGGCAGATGCTGGGCGTCGAGATGCATGGTGTGCGGCTGGATGTCGTCGGACCGCCGCACCGGTCCGAGTTGCTGGCGAAACGCGATCCGGGTCGCGAGGTCGCTGCCGAAACGCCGCTCGATCAGGTTCAGGATGGCGTGCGGGAAAGCGTGCCCGCCGACGCAAGTGAAACCGTCATCGTGTACCTCGAAAAGCCCGAGCGACAGACGGGAGTAGGGATAGAGTTCGGTAAAGGCGTCCCTGTAGGTCCACTTCACCGCCCAGCGCTGTTCCTGGTGGATGCCCGCGCGGGCCAGAAGCAGTGCGCCCGCCGCCACGCCGCCGACGGCCACGCCGTGACGGGTGTAGAACCGGATGATCGGGAGAATGTCGCGAACCGTCTGTTCGTCCGGCATCTCCTCGCAATAGACGATGAGCAGGTCGAGTTCAGCGCGCGTGTTCATGACCGTGTCGGCGGCGACCGAGAGCCATCCCTGGCTCCGCGCGGGCCGTCCGTCCGGCGTCCACACCCTGATCCTGTAGGGTTCGTCCTCCAGCATGCGGTTGGCTTCGTCGAAGACCTCGAGCGCACCGGCGAGGGATCCCATGGCGAATCCCGGCAGCACCAGGAGAGCGATGCGCTGCGTCACTGTCGATTCCGGGTTTTCCGCCGTTGCCGATGGTTTTTTTGTTTCGGCCAAAGAATTCCTCCTGGGCGCCCGCCGTTGGACAGCGGATGCGGGCAAAATACTAGCCGAACTCCCGGCGGGTTAAAACCGGGCGACGAAGAAACTGCCTAACGTGTTGTGAGATCGGGCAGAAACGGC
>JAUIKS010000055.1 GCA_030430565.1 Polyangia bacterium | reverse complement strand
CATCGACATCCGCGCGATGGAGGAGATGATCCAGGCCCACGACAAGGGCCCCGAGCGGCCGCCGGTCGACGAGAGCGCCCTGCCCTCCTTCGGCGGCGTCGGCTTCCTCGGGCTCCGCGAGGTCGCGCTCGAGCTCGAGCAGTCCAAGTCGCCGACCGAGGCGGAGCAGGTCGTCCCCGCCGAGCGCGTCGAGGAGACGCAGCCGAGCAACGGGCCGCTGTACTTCCTCACCGGGATCCTGACGATCGGCGTCGTGATGCTCGGCGGCTACGCGTACCAGAACTACACCGCGCCGCCGAAGAAGCCGGTCACGGTCTACCGCAGCGCGGCGCCCCCCAGCGTCACGCCGCGGACGAGCCCAGCGGACGAAGGCGGCTCCAAGGCCGCGGCGGCGGCTCCGGTCGTCGCGCGCGCGGAGCTACCTGGCGCGCTTCTCCCCGGGGGCTCTCCGGCGCCCGACGCCCCCGTCGCGCCGGGCGTGACCGCCCCGACGAGCGCCGAGCCGCCACCAGGCGCCGCAGTCGTCGACCCCTGGGCGACGCCGACGGCGAGCGCTGCGGCGCCCCCAGACGGTCAATTCGCCGGTATGAGCGTTCCCGCCGCCGCCGGCGCGCAGCCGTGGCTCAGCCCGAGCAGCCCAGGCGCCGCCCCGACGCCCGCGCCCCTCGTCGACCAGCCGGGCATGTCCCCGGGACCATCTTCACCCACGCCCGGGGCGCCGTCGCCAGGCGCCGAGTCACCCGCGCCTGCGCCCGGCCCCGACGCGCCGCCGGCGAGCGACGCGAACGACACGCCGAAACCGCCGAGCCAAGCCGACGCCAAGGCCGACGACGCCAAGGCCGACGAGCAGAAGCAGAAGCAAAAGCAAAAGCAAAAGCAAAAGCAAAAGCAAAAGCAGAAGCAGAAGCAGAACGCCGAGAACAAGAACAAGAACAAGAACAAGAAGAAAAAGGCGAAGAAGAAAGCGACGGAGAAACAGTCCGACGACAAGGCGAATGACGACAAGGGCGCCCAAGACGGCGGGAGCGAGCAGCCCCCCGCGCAGGACAAGCCTGAGCCGAGCCCGCCCGACGAGGACGAGCCCCCCCCGAACGACCCTGGCGAAGCGCCCAAGGCGATGCCGGTACAGGTCGACTGCATGCTCAACCCGCTCAACTGCAACAAGTAGCGGCTCTCTACGAGAAAGACCCCGCGCTCGCCGCGTGACTGTGGCTCGAGCGCCCGCGGGCCTCGACGCGCGCCGACCGAGCAATCGTGGCAAGCTCAGCCCCGCCGACCGCACGGTCGAGAAGGGACTCGCAGCGTCATGCACGAAGCCGACTCAGGGCATGGACAGCTCCGCTACTACACGCTGCGGAGCTCCGACCCAGCGCGCGCCCGCGCCTTCTACAGCGAGCTGTTCACGTGGCGGCTCACGCCCAGCGACGACGCCAGCGACGACAGCTTCCAAATTGAGAGGGCCGACGCGCCCGCGCCCCTCGGCTGGATCCGCCCGTCCACGAGCCCCGAGCACGCCGACCGCTGGACCCCGCACGTGCACGTCCGCGACGCCGCGGCCACGGCAGCGCTCGCGCGCAAGCTCGGCGGGCGCGAGCTGACCTTCGAGTCAGAACCGGACATCGACCTGCATCTCGTCGACCCGATCGACGCGCGCATCACGGTGCGAACCGACGACCCGCCGCCGACGCCGCTCGCTCAGCGCCCGCCGCCCCTCGGCAGCTTCTGCTGGGCCCAGCTGCTCACCCGCGACATCGAGCGCGCGCGCGTGTTCTACAACGAGGTCATCGGCTGGAGCGTGAGCGCCTTCCCGAGCGCAGACGGCCTCCCCGCGATCGTGTTCACGGCGAGCGGCGCCCCGGTCGGCGGCGCGCGGCAGCTGCCGGTGAGCGCGACGGATCCCTCGAGCTGGCTCCCCTACGTCGCCGTCGCGGACGTCCGAGAGAGCCTGGAGCGCGCCGTCTCGCTGGGCGCCGCGACCCAGCGCGACGTCACGGAGCTGCCCGGCATGGGTCGCTTCGCGGTCCTCGCGGACCCGCTCGGGGCGACGCTCGGGATCTGGCGAGACGCCGCGGGTTGAGGACGCGCGAGCAGCCTACTCGACGGCGCGCAGCGCCAGCGTCGCGTTCTGTCCGCCGAAGCCGAACGAGTTGCTCACGACGCCGCGTACGCGCCGCTCGCGGGCGGTGTGCGGCACGTAGTCGAGATCGCAGCGGGGATCGGGCGTCTCGAGGTTGATCGTCGGCGGGACCACGCCGCGCTTGAGGATCTGCGCGCAGATCACCGCCTCCAAGCCGCCGGCGCCGCCGAGCAGGTGCCCGGTCATGCTCTTGGTGCTGCTGACCCAGAGGTCACGCGCCCGCGCCCCGAACACCGTCTTGATCGCGGTCGTCTCCGCAGCGTCGTTGAAGGGCGTCGACGTGCCGTGCGCGTTGACGTAGTCCACCGCGTCGATCGACATGCGCGCGTCCGCGAGCGCCTGCTCGATCGCCTCGGCGCCGCCCTGCCCCTGCTCGGTCGGCTGCGTGATGTGGAACGCGTCGGCGGTCGCGCCGTAGCCCGCGACCTCGGCGTAGATGGTCGCGCCGCGACGACGCGCGGCCTCCTCGCGCTCGAGGATCATGACGCCCGCGCCCTCGCCGAGCACGAAGCCGTCGCGCTCCGCGTCGAAGGGACGCGACGCGCGGGCGGGATCCTCGTTGCGCCGCGACAGCGCGCGCATCGCCGCGAACGAAGCCAGCGCGAGCGGCGTCAGCGTCGACTCAGCGCCGCCGCAGATCACCGCGTCAGCGCGCCCCGAGCGGATGCTGTGCAGCGCCTCGCCGATCGCGTGGGTCGAGCTCGCGCACGCGGACGCGGTGCAGTAACAGGGGCCGCGCGCCCCCGCCTCGATCGAGATGATCCCCGCCGCCATGTTGGGGATCAACGCCGGGATCGTGTAGGCGGTGATCTTGCGCGGGCCTCGGTGCTCGAGGGTCAGCGCGGCGTCGTGGATGACCTGCAGCCCGCCGAGTCCGACGCCGATGATCGTCGCCACGCGCCGCGGGTCGTAGCCCGCCTCGCCGAGCTGGGCCTCCGCCCGAGCCTCGCGCGCGGCCGCGACCGCGAGCTGCGTGAAGCGAGCGTGACGCCGGGCTTTCTTCTTGCCCAGCAGCGCGACCGCGTCGAAGCCCTTGACCGGCGCGCCGATCGTGACCGGCGCCTTGTCGCTGAACTCCATCCCCTCGAGGGACGTGACCCCGCCGCGCCCGTTGATCAGCGCCTCGAAGGTCTCCGCCGCCGAGAGCCCCACCGGGCTGACCGCGCCGATCCCCGTGATTACGACCTTTTCTGACTCCACAGGCTGCCCGCGCTCTCAGGTTCCCTGCTTGAGCTCGTCGATGAACGAGATCGCGTCCGCGACCGTCCGAATTCGCTCGGCCTTGCCGTCCGGAAGCTCGATCTCGAACTCCTCCTCGAGCCGCAGCACGAGGTTGACGAGATCGAGCGAGTCGGCGTCGAGGTCATCCATAAACGACGCGCTCTCGACCACCTTCTCGGGCTCGACATCGAGTTCGTCAGCGATGACCGACTTGAGGCGCGCGAGGAGATCCGTGTCCATGTGGTGTACCTGCCCGGTGTTCGGGGCGACCGGCCCCGGCGTGTGAACGCGTTTGTACAAAGCCGCCCCCGGGACCGCGAGCGCGAGGCCTTGATTTCTCCGGACTCAGCCGAGAGTTCGCACACTTCCCTACCAGCGCGGGATCCAGATCACACCCGACGTGGCGCCACCTGTGGCCACCGGCGGTCGGCGAACGTAGGGGACGACCCCGCGCGTGATGACCCGCGCGACGGCGGCGTGACGGCCTCGGGCCACCGCCGGAGCCGGCCGCGCCGCGCCGCGCTCCGCCCCGCGCTCAACTCCGCGCGCGGCGATAGGCGGCGCGCTCGGCCGGCCACCCCGCGTACAATCTACATGTCTTTTTGAGCATCATTTCCAAAGAGACAGGGAGAACTTGTGATGGCTTGGCGTACACCCACCTCCGTCTCCGCGCTGATCGCGAGCTGCGCGCTCGCCCTCTCCAGCGGCTGCGGCGACGACTCGATGACCTCGGACTCCAGCGAGTCCAACAGCGACACCCTCGCCGGCTCTGACTCGCGGCCGACCTCGGTGGGCCCCGGCGGCAGCGAGTCCGCGACCGAGTCCACCACCATGGGCCCCGGCGGCACGGACTCGGGCACCGACTCGACCACTACCGCGGGCACGTCGATGGGCCCCGACGCCACCGGCTCGCTCACCGACGCGACTGACGCGACCGACACCGGCGTCGTCGAGTGCGTGGGCGACCAGTTCGAATGCGGCGGCGACTGCTGCGAGGCTGACCAGGTCTGCTTCCTCGACCAGTGCTCCGACGACTGCGGCGGCGCGCCGCCCTGCGGCGAGTCCAAGACCTGCTGCACCATGAGCGAGGTCTGCTACCTCGGCGCCTGCGTCGTCCCGGGCAACGCCTGCACCGAGATGCTCTGCGCGACCAAGGACGACGCCGAGCAGTGCGACGACGGCTTCGTCTGCGACTCGCAGCTCGGCCTCTGCGTCCCCGCGAACGCCGACCCCACCTGCATCTACGTCCCGCCGCAGAACGTCTTCGAGCCGATCCCGCTGTTCTCCTGGGGCTTCCGCCAGAGCGTGAACTGCAACGACGACACGAATTGCCAGAACGCCGAGGTCTGCGAGAACGGCAAGTGCCAGGTCACCTGGCCGCACATCGTCCCCGCCGACGACGACGCGCCGAACCACGTCAACGCCTCCTCGATCCCGATCGTCGTCGACGTCGACGACAACTGCGTGCCCGACATCATCTTCAACACCTACTCCAGCAGCGCCAGCTCCAACGGCGTGCTCCGGGCGATCCGCGGCGACACCGGCGAGAAGGTCTGGTCGGTCATCGACTCGGAGTACGAGACCGACAGCACCGCGAACCCGGCCGCCGGCGACATCGACGAGGACGGGCTGCCCGAGATCATCGTCCAGGGCGAGGGCAAGTACCTCGTCGCGATCGACAACGACGGCACCCCGCTGTGGAAGTCCGACAACTTCTCGAACGGCGAGAACAGCGGCGCGACCTCGATCGCCAACCTCGACGGCGAGGGCCCGCCCGAGATCATCTTCGGCGCCGCGGTCTACGACGCCGACGGCAACCTGCTGTTCGAGGGCGGGCAGGGCTACGGTCAAGACGGCCAGGGCCCGATCTCCTGCGTCGCCGATCTCGACGGCGACGAACGCCCCGAGGTCATCGGCGGACGCACCGCCTACACCTTCACCGGCACGGTCGCCGGCAACGACTTCGCCGGCGAGACGCTCTGGCACTCGAGCGTCGGCGACGGCAAGTGCGGCGTCGCCGACTTCGACAAGGACGGGCTGCCCGAGGTCATCCTCGTCCGCGGCGGCCGCATCTACGCGCTCAACGGCCAGACCGGCGTCGAGATCGCGAACTTCAACATGCCCGGCGCGAGCGACCGCGGCGGCGCCCCCAACATCGCCGACTTCGACGGCGACGGGACCCCCGACATCGGCACCGCCGGCTCCACGCGCTACGTCGTCGTGACCTTCGACGGCGTCGCCTTCACCGAGCTGTGGCGCGCGACCGTCGAGGACGACTCCTCCCGCGTCACCGGCTCCTCGGTCTTCGACTTCGACGGCGACGGCCGCAACGAGGTCGTCTACAACGACGAGAAGTGGATCCGCATCTACCCCGGCGTCGAGCCCGACTGCGAGCTCGACCCGCCGGGCCCCGGCTGCGACGGCAACATGAGCGACGCGGAGGTGCTGTTCCGCGACCGCAACACCTCGCAGACCCGCACCGAGTACCCGGTCATCGCTGACGTCGACGGCGACTTCAAGGCCGAGATCGTCTACTCGGCCAACAAGAACGTCAGCTGGGGCCGCGACTCCGGCATTGAGGTCCTTCAGGACAGCCTGGACAACTGGGTCAGCACCCGCCCGGTCTGGAATCAGCACACGTATCACATCACCAACGTCGGCGACACCGGCCTCATCCCGCTCGTGGAGGAGGACAGCTGGATGTGGCCGATGGATGATCCGCTCAACAGCTACCGCCGCAACACCCAGGGCGCCGGGGACTTCTGCGCCCCGGACCTCGTCCCCTACGACCTCAAGGCCAACGCCAACAGCTGCCCCGACCTCGACCTCTCCGTGCGCGTCGCCAACGAGGGCTGCCTCGGCGTCGGGCCCGGCGTCAACGTCTCGTTCTACGAGACCGACCTCGGGCTGCTCGGCACCGTCCAGACCCTGAACGCGATCCCGGCGGGTGGCTCCGAGGAGGTCACGCTGTTCGTCGACACCGACGTCATGGAGGGCACCATCTGGGCCGTGGTCGACGACGACGGCATGGGCAACGGCGCGCTCAACGAGTGCGTCGAGGACAACAACAACAGCATCGAGGCCCCCGCCTGCCAGGGCGTCGGCTGACGTCCTCGCGGCGCGCGGCGGGAGCGGCTACGCGGGCCTCCGCCGCGCGCGCGCCCCTCCCCCGCGCCCGGCGAGGAGCATGAGCCCGAGCAGCGCGACGACGCCGACGCCGTCGCGTGAGCCGTCGACGCGGCACAGCCCGGCGCCTCGCTCCTCGACGGGCTCGCTCTTGTCGGCGCTCGATGGGCGCTCTGGCGCCGCGGGTCGCTCGGGTGTCGCGCTCGCGGGTGATGCCTTCGTCGGCTGCGCAGGCGGTGTCGCGTCGGCCTCGAATCGCGCGACGCGCTCGGCCTTCACCACGCAGCTCGCTCCTTCGAACGAGACGGTGGCGAGCCAGCGCGCGTCGACCTGAGCGCTCGCGTCAGCGGCGATCGAGCCACCCCGGCACGCCTCGCCGCTCGTCACGAGTTCCGCGATCTCGAAGCGCTTGTTGTGGGCGCGCAGCGTGTCGATCTCGCCCGCGACCTGCTCGCTGACGAGATGCAGCCGCATGTCCCCGCCCATGGGGTGCGGGTGGAGCCGCTGCGGCGTCCCCGGCTCGATCACCATGGCGCCGCGGCTCGTCGGCGCGAGCACGAACGCGCGCCCCTTCGGGACCGACGCCGTGACCGAGATCAGCCGCTCGGCGCGCGGTCGCCTCGGCGCGACGTCGGCCGCCGCGGACGCCGCGAACAACATGCTGAGGAGGACAGGTAAGAGCGAGAGTAAGAGCGAGAGTACGCGCGCGCGCCCGAGCTGCATCACCTGCGAGTGTGACACGCCAGGGCGGCGCGGCGTCGTCGAGATTCCTCAGCTCCGCTCTCAGAGCGCGGCGAACCACGGCTCGCCGCGCACGCCGTCGAGATCGCGGTCGCGGGCGAGCTTCTGACGCACGGTCTCGCCCCCGCGACGGATCGCCTCCTCGAGCGCGGCGCGGGCCTCGGGCTTCTCGCCCGCGCGCGCGTGCACGCAGGCGAGGTTGTAGGGCCCCTTCCACGATGTCGGCTCGAGCGCGGCGACGCGCTTGAACAGCGCGGCCGCGCGGGGGAATTGCTCGGCCCTCAGCTTCGCCAGCCCCTCGGCGTTGTAGGCCTTGGCCGCGAGCGACGCGGCGTCGTAGATCGTGACGGAGTAGCCGTCGCTGAACTCTCCGGCGAAGCTGTGGGTCAGCGCGGCGACGTGGGCGCCGTCGGGCGCGGGCGCGATCACGTCGACGTGGAGATCGGGCGCGCAGAGCTCCTCGCCACGCTCCTTCGAGCAGGAGAGCTCGCGCGCGCCCCAGCCGGTCTTCGAGCCCTCCTCGCGCAGGCGCGCGCCGACCCGCACAAAGCCGCGCTCGAGGCCGCTCGAGTCCGGGGCGCCTTGGCCCTCGGAGACGACCAGCACGAGCTCGTCGCCGTAGGCCCACGGCCCGTCCTGGACGGTGAAATTGCCCGAGCTCCGCCGCGCCTCGAGCTCGCCGCGCTCGCTCGGCTTCGAGCACTCCGTCCCGAGCTCGACGGTCTCCGCGGCCTCGCGCGCCGGCGCGTAGAACCGACAGCGCTCACAGTCCGCGCCGCCGCTGTGCACGCAGTACATGAACTCGCCGGTCTTTGCCGACCACCCGAACAGATGTGGCTCATCGGTCATGCCGGGCTCGGTCGAGGGGCGAATCGACGACGGCTTGCGGAGCTCGCCGTTGAGGACGATCTCGAGCGGGCCCGCGCGCTCGCGTGCGCTCGCTGGCATCGCCACCGGCGCCGCGGCCCGCGACGACCCCTGCGCGGCCTCGGCCCCAGCTGACGGGCGCGGCGCGTCCTGTGCCGGCGCGCGGGCCTCGGGCGCCGACTTCCCAGCAGGTGACGCTTCATGCGTGACGGCCGGTTGAGCCCGAGGCGGACTCGCCGGCCTCGACGCGCTGTCGCTACAGGCGCTGAGCGCCACGATGAGGAGGATGCGGAGTCTGTGGTTCACGGGCGCTCACGGTCAGTGTACCCACCCACGCGAGCTCGCGGGCGCCCGTCACTCGAGCGTGGGCTCGCGCTCACGACGTCATCGCGTAGAGCAGCCGATAGAAGCGCGTTCGCGCGGGGTTCGGCGCGACGCCGTAGGTCTCGAGAAACAGCCGCTCATGCGCGGCGCCTACGTTCCAAACGACGCTCCAGGTGGCGACGGCGAGGTCCCACCAGCGGTCGGCGACCCCGAGCTCGCCGAGGTCGACGAAGCCCGTGACCTCGTCGGCCTGCAGCAGCGCGTTGGGGAAGCAGTAGTCGCCGTGGCAGACGACGAGATCTTCGGTCTCCGGTCGATCGCGCTCGAGCTCGGCGAGCGCCGTCGCGGCGGTGAGGTAACGAAATTCCGGGTGGAAGTCGCGCGCCGGCACGACGCGGCCTTCGGCGACGCGCCGCCGTACACGCGCGAGCGCGGCCGACAGGCGAAAGTCGAAGGGACAGTCGGCCACCGGCGCGCGGTGAAACCGTCGCAGCCCGCTCGCGAGCGCGCGCACCGTGTCCTCCGGGCGCGCGAGCAGCTCGGGCGCGGTCGCGTCGACCCCCGGCAGCCCGCGCGTCAGCATCCAACCTGTCCCGTGATCCAGGAGCTCGGCGACGGGCAGATGGGCCGCCGCCCAGCGCGTCCGCGCGACCTCGTCCGCGAGCGCGCGCGGGTCGTCGAGCTTGCAGAAGCGGACCGCGTCGCCCCACGTCAGCCGGTAGGTCACGCCGCCGGCCTCGTTGCGCCACGCGACCGCCCGCGACCACCCGCGGTGCCGCGCCGCGACCGACGGCGGCAGCGACGGCGTGGCGTCCTCCTGCACGCTCAGCCCTCGACGCGCCGCGCGACGAAACACCCGCGCTCGCGGTCGCACAGCTCGGGCGCGGCCGCGTCGCCGTCAGGGCCCCAGGCCTGGCACGTGCGGAGGCAGCTGTAGGGCACTTGGTTGCGCATGAACACGGTCATGATCACGGCGATCTCGTCCGAGTCGCGCGAGGCGCTCTTCCAGCGCAGGTTCTTACAGATCTCCATCGACTTCATGATGCGCTCCCTCTCTCGCCTTTGTCTTTGGGCGCGGCCGCGTCTGCTGAAGACGGCGCGGGCGGGCGCGTCGCCGTCGGCGGCCGCTGGGCGGCCTCGCGCAGCGCGTCGGCGACACCCACGCGCAGCAGCTCGAGCTTGTACTCGGTCTGCGGCAGCGGGCGCGCCCCCTCGGTCGCGATCGAACCTGCCCGCTCGAACAGCTCTTCGCTCGGGCGCTGCCCCGTCAGCAGCTGCTCCGCGCGACGCAGTCGCAGCGGCGCGTTCGCGACGGCGCCGACGGCGACGCGCGCCTCCTCGATCGCGCCCGCGGGGTTGAGCCGCAGTCGCGCGACCACCTCGACGAGCGCCCACTCGGCGCGCGCCCGGCTCGCCACGCGCAGGTAGGCCGCGCGCTCGCCGGCCCAGGGCGCCGGCAGCTGGACGTGGGTGAGCAGCGCGCCCGGCTCGAGGGCGTGGTCACGCGTCGGGTCGCCACCTGTCTGATAGAGCGCCTCGACGGTCCGCGCCGACCCGCCCGCGACCTCGAGCTCGGCGTCGTAGGCGAGCAGGACCATGCCCATGGTCGAGGCGTGGGGCGCCGCGCAGCCGCCGGCGTCGAAGCAGACGTGCCAGAGGTGATCGCCGCCGCGGGCCAGGCAAGCCTCGCCGCCGCGCTTGAGGCAGCGCTGGTCGGGGTGTCGGTAGTACCAGCAGCGCGGCGCCTGCAAGAGGTTGCCGCCGATCGTCGCGACGGCGCGGATCTGCGGGTTCGCGAGGGCGCCGGCGCCCTCCGCCACCGCCGGGTAGCGCTCGCGCAGCTCGGGCGCCTCGGCGAGCTCGCGCAGCCGCACGCGCGCGCCGACCCGCAGCCCGCCGCCCTCGCGCGCCTCGATCCGCGTCAGCGCGGACATGTCTCGAAGATCTAAGAGCGGCCGGCGCGTGATGCCGAGGTGCCGTCGATCTTGAAGGTCGGTCCCGCCGGCGCGGATGTCATGACTCGCCGCGTGGGGCAGCGCCTGCTCGGGTGACGTGGGGAAACGGATCATCGCGTCGCTCCTCTCTGATCTCGAACTTCGCCGCCGGCCGCGAGCCCGCGCAGCACCCGGTCGGGGCTCAGCGGCAGCGCGCGCGGTCGCCAGCCGGTCGCGTGCCAGACCGCGTTGCTGATCGAGGCCAGCGCCGGCAGCGTGCACAGCTCGCCGATCCCGACGCCGCGCCCGCGCGCGTTCTCGAACCCGCCGGGCAGGAAGTCGACGTGGATCTCGCCGACGTCGCTGATGCCCGCGACGCGGTAGTCCTCGAGCCCGCCGGTGAGCAGGTAGCCGTGGCGCGGGTCGACGCGCCGCTCCTCGTAGAGCGCGTAGCTGGCCCCCTGGATGATCCCGCCCTCGACCTGGCTGCGCGCGAGCACGGGGTTGTAGATGCGCCCGACCGAGAGCGCCATCCAGGTGTTGACCGGGCGCACGCGGCCGAGGAGGGTGTCGACCTCGATCTCGGTGATCTGCACGGCGCCCGAGAGGTACTTGCCGGGCGCGACGCCCTGGATCGGTGGGAGGAAGAAGCCGCCCTTGTCGCGCCCGCGCTTGCCGACGACGGTGATCGCCGGGGCGCGCTCGAGCAGCTCGGCCCAGGTGAGCATACGACCGCCCTGGCGCACGCCCTCGTCGCCGCGCGAGCGCGCGCCGCCGGGCATGCCGAAGCGGGTGCGCGCGACCTCGATGAGCTCCTCCTTGAGCTTGCCCACCGCGTCGAGCGCGGCGGGCCCGATGGTGCAGGCCGTGCGCGAGCCCCCGGACATCGGGCCCGAGACCGCGCGGGATGTCCCAATGCGCACGTCGACGCGCGCGCGCGGGATCTTCAGCGCCTCCGAGACGACCGCGGCGAGCACCGTGCGCGAGCCGTTCCCCATGTCCTGACAGGCGGTGGAGACGACCACGCCGTCGCGGCCCGCGTCGAGCTGCACGCGCGAGGAGGGCATCGTCAGGTAGAACCACGAGGCCGCGGCGACGCCCACGCCCCGGCGGTAGCGGCCGCGGTCGGGCTGCGGCGGCGGCCTGTCTCTCCAGGCAGGATGCCCGAGCGCCCACTCGTAGGTCCGCGCGCGCGCGGGGTTCTCGTTCCAGCGCTGGCGCAGCGCGATCGGGTCCTCGCCGAGCCGGTGCGCGAGCTCGTCGACCGACTGCTCGAGCGCGAAGTAAGCCGGCGGCCCGCCGGGCCCGCGAAACGGGCAGCCCGGCGGCTTGTTCGTCAGGACGTCGTAGTCCTCGAGATCGAGCTCCGCCTGCGGGTACATGATCCGCATCATCACCGTCGTCGCCGAGCCGACCGCGGCGCCCGAGTCGCCGTAGGAGCGGGCCTTGACCGCGAGGCGTCCGCCGCGACCGACCCCGAGCGACAGCTCCGTGCGCACCGAGGGCCGCAGCCCGCCGACCGTCAGCTCCTCGCGTCGATCGAGCGCGACCCGCACGGGCCGGCCGACCCGCCGCGAGAGCTCGACCGCCGCGATCGCCTCGGTCTTGAGCGTCGCCTTCGAGCCGAAGCCACCGCCGATGTACTCGGCGACGACCTCGACGTCGCGAGGCGCGAGTTCGAAGCGCTCGGCGAGGTCCTCGGCGACGTGCCGCACGGCCTGGGTCGAGAGCCAGACCTTGAGCGCGCCGTCGCGAAAGTCCGCGACGCAGGCGTGCGGCTCGAGGCAGGTGTGCGCCTGCGTGTGGGTCTCGAAGCGCGACGCGAGCACCGTGTCGAGCGCCGGGTCGGCGTCGCGCTTGGCCGCGCCGCGCCTGCGCGAGAACAGCTTCAGCGGGCCGCGGAGGTTGCCGCGCCACCTCGCCGGCAGCATCGGGCCCTCGCCCGAGTTCGCCGGGGACTTCTTCGCGCGCCGCGTCGCGTACACGAGCGGCGCGCCCTCGGCGAGCGAGGAGTCGATATCAAACACCGCCGCGCGCACCTCCCAGTCGACCTCGATCGCGGCGAGGGCCGCCTGCGCGGTCGACTCGTCGACCGCAGCCACGGCCGCGACCTCCTGCCCGACGAAGCGGACGACGCGAGAGTCGTCGAGGAGCTCGATCACGCCCAGCACCCCCGGGAGCGCGAGCGCCTTCGACCAGTCGATCGAGCGCGCCGTCGCCGACGCGTGGGGCGAGCGGAGGATCCGCCCGTGGGCCATGTTCGGCAGCCGCACGTCGACGGTGTAGCGCGCCGCGCCGGTGACCTTCTCGCGCGCGTCGTAGCGCGGCCCCGTGGGCTCGCCGCTGTCGTAGCGACCGGCGCACGCGGCCGCGACCGCGCGGTAGATCGACTCGTACGCGCCGCATCGACACAGGTGCCCGCTCAGCGCCGCCGCGATGACCTCGCGCGGCGGCGCCTGGGCGCCCTGCTCCGCCCGCCAGCGATCGTGAAACGCCGCCGCCTCGACCACGAAGCCCGGCGTACAGAAGCCGCACTGCAGCGCGTCCTCGCCGATGAAGGCGCGCTGGATCGGGTGCAGCCCAGCGGGCCCCGCGAGGCCCTCGACGGTCCCGACCTGGCGCCCGTGGAGCGAGGTCGCCGGCAGCAGGCAGGTCACCACCGGCTGCCCATCGACCGTGACCGTGCACGCGCCGCAGGCCCCGTGGCCGCAGGAGCGTTTGCAGCCCGTGAGCTCGAGGTCGTCGCGCAGCACGTCGAGCGCGGCCCGATCCCCGTCGACGGTCACCGACGCCGGCTTCCCGTTGACGGTCAGCGAGATCGGCACCTGCTCGAGCGCGCCCGCGGCCGCGCTCGAGCCCTCACCCGAGGGCGACCCCGGCGTCTTGGTCGTTTCACCCCGCAGCGTGTTCGGCCCGCAGGCCGCCGCCGCCGTGCTCGCGGTCACCAGCGCGGTCCCGCGCAGAAAGCCTCGTCGCGTCGTCCCGGTCATGCGAATCTCCCGCGCACAATTGATGAATGACTATTCATTCCTTTGCTCCACATAAAAAACCGTTCAAGCCCGAATCGCCTCCCAGACGCACTGCTCGGCGGCCCGAAGATCCTCGTCCGAGAGCCCGATCCCGCAGCTGCGCGCGCGCCGAAACATCACGAAGAACACGCCCTCGACCGTCGCCAGGATGACCTCTGGGTTGATCCCCTTGATCGTCCCCCGCGCCTGCTCGCGCTCGAGCAGCTCGATGAAGCGCGCGTGCGCGCCCTGGGACACGGCGCGGCTCTGCTCGTCGAGGTACTCGGCGTGGTGGTGGATCTCGGTGAACGCGAGCGAGGCCTCCTCCTCGCGCGCGTAGGCGACCATTCGCCACCACAGGTGGCGCAGCAGCTCGCGCGTCGACACGCCCTTCGGGACCTCGGCGAGCAGGTGCTGGGCGAGCCGCAGCTTGGCCTCGCGGTACAGCACGTTGACGAGCTCCGCCTTGCTCTCAAAGTTGCGGTAGACCGTGCCCGCGCCGACCTTCGCGCGCGCGGCGATGGCGGGCACGGTGGTCCCGTAGAAGCCGCGCTGCTCGAACAGCTCGAGCGCGGCGTCGAGGATCGCCCGCCGCTTGCCCGCTGGATCGATCTCACGCACGCTAGACGGAATAGCCGTTCCGGAACACCGCGTCAACCGCGGAAAAATCGCGCGAATCCGCCCGATGGCGTGGACGCAGCGACCCGCACATACAGACGCGCGCGCCCGACCCGCGAGCGCGCGCGCGAAAACGGCGTCGCCGAGCGCTACTCGACGCACGCGTCAGTGACGAAGCCGCAGCGGTCGCTGCAGGCCAGCTCGCCCCCGCCCGCGAAGCCCTGTGACTCACAGGTCTCCTCGTTCAGGTTCTCGCCGTCGCACTCCTCGGTCTCGCCGATCTTGCCGTCGCCGCAGACCTCCTCCATCGCGCAGTCGTCGGTGTCGATCGCGGAGCACTCGTCGACGCAGGCGAGCACGCCGCCGCCCGGGAAGCCCTGGCTGATGCAGGTCTCGCCGTTGAACTCCTTGCCGTCGCACATCTCGGTCTCGCCGATCGCCCCGTCACCGCAGACCTCCTCCTCGAAGCAGTCGGCGGTGTTGTAGAGGCAGCTCTCGGCGTCGCACTTGAGGTCGCCGCCGCCCGGGAAGCCCTGGCTGATGCAGCTCTCCTCGCCGATCAGCTCGCCGTCGCACTCCTCGTTGCCGGTGATCGCCTCGTCGCCGCAGACGTCGGTGCACGCGCTGACATCGATCTCGCAGCCGTCGGTGCACGAGAGCTCGCCCTCGGCGAAGCCCTGGGTGACGCAGTCCTCGGCGCCGAAGCTCTCGCCATCACAGGCCTCGGTCGCGCCGATGAAGGAGTCGCCGCAGACCTCCTCCGACAGGCACTCGTCGGTCACGAGCCCGCAGGCGTCATCGCAGCCGAGCGCGCCGCCGCCGTCGAAGCCCTCGGACACGCAGGTGTTCCCGCCGAGGTCGTCGCCATCGCAGGCCTCGTCGGCGCTGCCGACCGCGACGCCATCGCCGCAGACGGGGAAGCACTGCGGGTGCCCGCTGCAGTCGGCGCACCCGCAGCCCTCGTTATAGGGGTCGCACTCGCCGTCACCGTTACAGTTCGCGGGATCCGAGCAGAACCCGTCCATCGCGCACTCGCCACACACGCAGTCGTCCTCGAGCGTGCACATCCCGTCGTCGACGCAGCCGACGCACGCGCAGCTGGCCTCATCGCCGACGACACACTCGGCCGCCCCGATGGAGTCGCTGCACACCAGCTCGCTCACGCACATCGAGGTGTCGAGCTCGCACGCGTCGGTGCAGCTGAGCTGACCGTCGGCGAAGCCCTCGGACGCGCAGTCGGCCCCGTTGAGGTCGTCGCCGTCACAGGCCTCGCCCTCGCCGATCACCCCGTCACCGCACACGGGTTCGGCCGCGGTGGTGCTGCTCGAGTCGTCCCCCGTCGAGGTCGAGCCCGCCGGATCCGTCGTGCCCGTCGAGGGATCGCCCTCGGTCGTGGCCTCCTCGGTGGTCTCCGACTCGGTCGTGCCCGCCGTGGTCTCCGACGAGTCATCACCACAACCGGCCAGGGTGAACGCGAGCGTCGCCGTGGCGACGCTGAGGAAGAAAGAGTGCGAGCGAAGCTTGAACATGTTCATGGAAGTTTGTCCCCCCCCGGCGTTGGCCGGAACTTCCTTTGTACATGCATGCTGGCGACCGAATCAATCGACGGCTCGGGAGCGACCAGAATGTAAACTCGATGACACAAACGTCGGTAGCAATCCCGCCAGGCGTCGCTCGTCTAACTGGTCTTCAAGACACCTCACACGGCCGCGGCCTCGCGCCGGCGCGTCTGGACAGCTGCGGCGCGCGGCGTGGTGGGGCGCGCTCCAGCGTGCTCCACGGTCGCCCCTTGGTCCGGCGACCGCGTCGAGCTACAAACCGGTGGTGAACGACGGTCCGCGACGCCGCCCCGACGGTCGCCCAGCGTCGTTCACGCTGAGCACAGAGCGCCTGCGCCTTCGGCCGTTTCGCGCCAACGATCTCGACGACTTCCTCGCCTACCACAACGACCCCGCGATCATCCGCTACCAGTCGTGGGAGGCCTTCACGCGCGCGGAGGGCGAGGCCTTCGTGCGCGAGCAGTCGACCGCGCCGCCGCTGGCCCAGGGGCGCTGGTCGCAGATCGCGATCGAGCTGGCCGAGGGCGGCGCGCTGCTCGGCGACTGCGCGGTCCACATCCAGCCCGACGACGCGCGCCTCATGGAGATCGGCGTGACGATCGCGCCCGCGCGCCAAGGTCGAGGCTACGCGCGCGAGGCCCTGACATGTCTCCTCGAGCACATGTTCCGCGCGCGCCGGATCCACCGCGCCGTCGCGAACATCGACCCCCGCAACGCGCCCTCGATCTCGCTCTTCGAGCGCCTCGGCTTCACGCGCGAGGGGCACCTGCGCGAGAACGAGTGGATCCACGGCGAGTGGTGCGACACGCTCGTCTACGCCTGCCTCGCGCGCGACTGGGCGTCCGCGTGATCGGGCAGGTCTTCATCTTCCTCCGCCACGGCGTGATCCCGATCCGCGCCGAGGCGCCGACGCGAGGTCTCGCGCCGCTCAAGCGCCGCGCGCTGAGCCCCCAAGGTCGCCGCGAGGCGCTCGCGGCCGGCCGCTACCTCGCTACCTGGCTCGAGCGCCATAACCGCGTCATCGACCGGATCCTCGTCGCGCCCAGCCAGCGCGCGGAGGAGACCGCCGCGCTCGCGCTCGACGCCGCGACCCCGAGGGTCCGCCTGCGCCTGCGCCCCGAGCAGATCGTCGCGCAGATCGACACATGGTTCTCAGGACAGGGTCCCGCGGCCACCATCGCGCGCGCCGGCCACGGGCCCGCGCTGCTCGAGCTCGTCCGCGCGCTCGCCCCCGGCTGCCCCGACCTCACGCGCCGCTTCGGCGTCGTCGTGATCTTCACGCGCGACGCCGCCGGCGCGCCGTGGCGGCTCACCGCGCTCGGCCCGCCCGAGGACGACGCTGAGCCGGCGTGAAGGGCCCGTGATCTTGCGGCGCTCAGGCCTCAGAGGCAGTAGCGCCCCTCGCCCGCGTCCTTGCAGACCTGCTCCCCGGGACACTCCTCAGAGCTCTCGCAGGCGAGCATGCAGACGTAGGACTCCGCGACCAGGGCGCACTCGTACGCGCCGGTGCAGACCTCCGGATCCGGGGTGGCCGCGCCTCCGTCCGCGCACGAGTAGGCCGCGCAGGCGCCCTTGATGCACTGGCCCTCGCCGCAGTCGCGGCTGTCGTCGCACGGGCCGCCCATGCCCTGCTCGCAGGCGAGCCCGAGCGACAGCAGCCCAAGCCCGAGCCCGAGCCCGAGCCCGCGCGCGGCTCGTGCGAGCGTTCGGGGCCAGCGCGCCCGCGGTTTAGTAGTAGTCATCATCGCTGGTGTCCGTCGCGCAGTTGAGCTCGCCGTCCGCCACGTTATCACGCAGCGCGAGCATCAGGTCGCGCTCCTCGGCGAGCGGCGCGTCGGCGAGTTCAGTCGAGAGCTCGCCGAGGCGCTCGGCGGCCGCCTCGATCCGCGCGATCGCGTCGGGCTGCGGGAGCGAGCCGGCGCAGTAGTCCGCCGCGCCGATGAGCGCGAGGTACTCGTCGATCAGCGCGGCCATCTTGAAGACCCCGAGGTCGTCCGCGCGGTGGAAGCTCGAGGTGTAGTTCGCGCCCATCTCCCAGCGGATCGGGACGTCGCTGAGCACCGGCTCGTCGGCGCCGTTGGGCAGGTACGAGAGCTTGAAGCGCGCGAGGTCAGCCGCGTCCTCGGGCAGCGGCGCCTCCTCGCTCGTGCGCACGAGCACGCCGATGCCGCCGCCGCGCTTGCTGAGGAACAGCGTCGACGCGCCGAAGTCGACGGCCTCGCCCGGCTGGTCGAGCGGCGCGCCGTAGGCCTGCTCAAAGCTGAAGCCGGGCACCGAGGTGATCTGGACCTCGAAGTCGTAGGCCAGCGGGCTCACCATGTAGTCGAACTCCTCGTCGAAGACCCGCGCGATCGCGTCGTTGTCGGCGAGGAAGAAGTAGTTGCCGCCGCGGACCTCGCTGATCCCCTGGGCCAGCTCGGCGCCGAGGTCGAGGCCGACGCCGAAGACCGACACGCCGATCTCCGACTCGGCGTAAAAGCGCGCCATGCCCATGAACGAGTCGAGGCCGGTCGCGCCGACGTTCGGCTGGGCGTCGGTCATCAGCATCACGCGATCCTCGACCCCCGGGGCGCCGGCCGTCGGGGTGACCTGGTCGTAGGCGAGCGCGAAGCCAGCCTCGATGTTGGTCCCGCCGCGGGTCTCGAGCTTGTCGATCTGCTTGAGCAGCTCGCCGCGGCCGCTCGCGTTCATGACCGTCGGCTTGAGCCGTCGATCTGCCTCGTCATCGAAGGCGACCAGCGAGACCGTGTCGCCGCTGTCGAGCTGCTCGGTCATCACGCGCAGCGCGTCCTTGAGGCTCTCGAGCTTGCCGTCCGCCATCGACCCGCTGATGTCGACCGCGACCGAGAGGTTGAGCGGCTGGCGCTCGAAGCTCTCGGCGTCGAGGCCCGTCGCAAACCCGAGCTGGATGAGCATGCCCTCGCCGCGCTGGTCCACGGGGTCGACGGTGCTGACGGTCGCGCGCGGGCACAGCAGCTGCTCGCACTCCTCGCCCGCGGTGAAGGGGAGGTCGTGCTGCGAGAGCAGCCCCTCGGCCGTGAACGCGCTGTGCGCCGGGATCTGCCCTTGGCCGATCAGCTCGCGCGCGTACTCGATATCCTGCGAGCCGCCCGGCGTGACGCCGAGGTCACCGGCGCCGTAGTAACCGGCGTCGCCGCAGCCGGCCAGGCCGAGGGTGGAGAGCAGCGCGACGCCGGTGAGCCGGGTCAGCGCGCGATGCAGCGAATGAGTGTCTTGTGTCATGCCAAAGTCCATGCGCCCGCCGGTGACCCCGGCGTCATCGTGTTCGCTAGCGGTAGTCCCCGCGCCCGCTCGCCGGTTCACTGCGGGGTGAGGTTATTGTTCGCGCCGGTGATATCGTGAGCGCTTTCGCGCGTCGACGCTCACTCCCCGTCGCTCGCCTGCGCCGCGCTGGCGGTCTGCGCCCGCGCGTACGCGCGCTCGTTGAGCCACCACATCACGCCGCCGAACGCCGGGCCGAGCACGAACACGTAGATCGCGGCGTCACGGACGAACGTCGCGGTGTCTGGCCGCGGCTCGCTCAGCAGCGCCGGGAACACGAGGTCCGTCACGACGAAGAAGGCGAGCCCGAACGCCGCGCCGTAGATCGCGAGAAATCTGAGCAAGCCCCGCGCACGGGTCTCGCGCCACCGCTCCATCGCCTTCGCGTCCATCCCTCACCCCCCACCTACGCTGCGCATGAGGCTACCACGACGCCGCCGGCGCGCGCGCGAGCGTGATGGGGGTCGAAATTCGGTAGGCTCCCGGCCGTGGTGTCCTTCGCCTACGAAGCCCTCGAGATCCGCGAGCGCGCCGCCCCGAGCGACGCGCCCCTCGAGGTTCCCTTGGTCGAGCCCGAGCTGCGCGGCGGCTGGGTCAACGAGGCGCGCCGCGCCTACGACGAGGCCTTCGGCCCCGGGGCTTGGGACCGCGAGAGCGTCCACGCGTACCCGCGCCCGACGCCGCGCGCCTCCGCCCTGCGCCGACTCCGGCTGCGCGCGCTGCTCGGCAGCCTGCGCGCGGCCTTCGCGTTCAAGGCGTTCCAGCACGGTCGTCGCGGGACCCATCTCCCCGGGGTCGCGGCGCGCGGCGAGCTGACCATTACGACATCTCCCCAATTCCCCGCGCACCCCTTCTTCCGCCCCGGCCGCGTGTTCCCCTGCCGGCTGCGCCACGCCAACGCCTCGTTCATCGACGACGCCGGCTCGGTCGTCCGCGGCGCGGCGCTCAAGTTCGCCGACGAGCGCTTCGAGAGCCCCTTCGACCTGCCCATGAACACCGGCGCGCTCGCGGCCTTCTGGAACCTCGAGAGCTTCTGGAGCTTCGTGGTGGCGCGCCTGCGTTGCGATCCCGCGCGCGGCGACTGGGCCGCGCAGCGCGAGATGATGCGCAACCCCGCCGCGCTCATCGGCACCGTCGACTCGGTGCGCGACGCGCCCGCGTCCTACGCCGACCTCGTCTACCACTCCAAGATCGCGCAGCCCTTCCGCGGCCGCGACGGCGCGCTGCGGCTGTGCCGGTTTCGCCTGCTGCGCGGTGACCTGACCCGTGAGTCAGGCCTCCCATCGCCGGCCCGCCAGCGCGAGATCTGGAACCAGGCGCGCGACCCCGACGACGACCGCCCGACCGACTACCTGCGGCGCGAGCTCTTGGCCCGCCTGCGCCGCGCGCCGGTCGAGTACCAGCTGCAGCTCCAGCTGCGCGATTGGGAGCCCGCGCGCGACACCCACGAGACGCTCAACAACAACGCGCTGTGGCCTTCGCCGTGGCTCGAGCTCGCCCGCCTCGAGCTCACCGCGCCGCTCGCCGACGACGAGATGGAGTCAACCCGCGTGTGGCTCGGTCACCAGCCCGAGGGCCTCGGCGTGTTCGCGGCCGAGACGGCCGACGACTACCGCTCCCTCGGCCACGCGCGCGTCCAGGTCTACCCGGCGAGCCAGTCCGGACGATCGCTGCGCGCCCGCCTGCTCGGCGTCCCGCCCTTCGGCGACAAGCGCTTCGAGTGAGTCGCCGACGTGGCTCGTGAAGCCCATTCGCAGCCCCTCGCTCTCGAGCCTGCTCCTTTGGTCACACGAGCCCGCAGCGTGACGGTCGCGACCGGCGACCGATCGCGAGTTGGCGCTCCACAAATTTCTTCGCCGCTCGTCGATCATAATCGCGGCCCGACGGTACTTCTAAGGTGAAGAGGCCGTCATGACTTCCCAGCCCGGCATCGTCTGGCGCGAACGCGCGCCCCACCGCTCCGGCAATCGCGGCGCGGCGATGAACGACGTCGACAAGCGCTCAAGCGCCTCTGGGCGGAAGACCCTTCGCTACAAGTTCATCGCAAAACCGTTCACCCCGCGCCATGACCCACGCGGTGACGCCCAGCTAGCAAACAAGGAGCAGCGAGGACACGAGCCCGAGCGCGCACACGCCTCCCCGCGGGCGAAGCACTACGATCTCAGCGAGACACACCTCGCGTATCGGACCGTCATCGGCAACTATCGCCTCGCCCAGCGCGTACACGTCGGCAACAAGTGCGTTGTCTACCGCGCTGTTCACCGCTTCGGCGGTCGCGTCGCCGCGCTCCGGGTTCCCCGTCGTGATGTCCTCAACGACCACCCTTGGTTTGCCGAGCGGATGATCACGCAGGCGAACCGCCTGGCCAATCTCGACGACCCGCGCATCGCGCGTGTGCTTGATTTCGGCTTCACAGCCGAAGAGCGACCCCGCCCCTACGTCTTCTTCGAGTGGGTTGACGGCGAGCCGCTCGATCGCCTCCTTCGCGGGCTCGGCGCCCTGACCTTGAATCACGCGATGCGGGTCATGATCGAGACGTGCGCCGCGCTGACCTCCCTTCACCTCGAGGGGCTCGTCCACGGCGACATCAAGCCAGCGAACCTCATGCGTATTGAGAGACGCCACCAAGGCTCGGGCATCAAGATCGTTGACCTCGACCTGGTCCATGGGATCACCGCCCCGCGCGGCCCCGCGCTGCCGCTCGCTGCGACCACGCTCGCCTATCGAGCGCCGGAGCTGGCCTTCGGCGCGCGACCAAGCGTCTCTTCGGACATCTACGCCCTCGGCGTCACCCTCTACGAGCTGCTCGCGGGCGCGCTCCCCTTCGAGCTGCACGCCCTCGCGGAAGCCTACCACCGTCACGCTGACTGGCCCACCGCCCCCGTGCTTCACCGTACGTTTCCCGAGCTGCGTATCCCGGAGAGCGTCTCCCTCGTAATCGCCAGAGCCATGGACCCCGACCGATACCGACGCTTCGGATCAGCCCCCGCATTGCTGGACGCGCTAGAACACAGCACGAAGCGCCGCGAGGGCCGCAGCAGCACAGCATGGAAGCGCTCGACGTGTACGCGCACGAACGCGACGCGACGGACGCGTAAACGTCCCTACCTGCTCACTCGTCGAGTCGAGAGGTAGCGAGCAAATGAGCGTATGAGCGTATGAGCGGCCAGCTCACGCGTCTAAATGATACACTTCGACCGTCGAATCGAGGGATAAGATGCCAAAAACCGAGAAGCTTGAATACGAGACTCGACCAGACTTCACCGAGGACGAGCTCGAGTCACGGGAAGCGCTCGAGGCCGCGCTCGCGAGCATGGGAGGCGAGGGCCCGCTCTCGTTCAGCGAGAGCACACCGATTCACACGGTCGGCGCGTGGGCGGGGTCCGCGACGTTCAAGAACCCCGCGAAGTACATCGACTTCGCCAGATCACACCGGATCAACCGAATCGATCTGATGATCAATGACTTCGCTAAATCCAGAAGCTGCGATGACTTCAGGATGCGCGACAAAGCGGCGATCATAGAGATCGCCTCGGCGTGCGCTGAGGCCGGGGTTGAGCTGCACCTGACGAGCTGGCTCCTACCGTGTCAACGCTTCATCGATCAGGCAGCCGACGCGCTGCGCCCTCTCTTCGACGAGAGCCCAAACATTCACTCAATTGTCTGGGACGCGGAGGAGCCGTGGACGAGGAACAAGGGCGGCCAAACCGCCCGAGTCGCGGCGGAGCAGGTCGCAGACCGCTTCGCCGGCGTTCCAATGGGGGTCACGGGGATCACGTTCGTGAACGAGGCCAAATTGCGCCCGCTCGCGGAGAAGTCACGAGACCTGATCCCGCAGGCCTACGCCACGATAAAGAACAACCAGGATCCATCGCGGCTTGTTCGTCTCGCCAACAACCTTTGGGAATCGCGAGTCGGCAAGCGGCCGAATATCATGGGCCTCGCGGCGTATCGACAACCCGACGACCCCGCCCCCGCGATGGCCGCCTCGATCAAGGCCGCGAAGGAGCTCGGTATCGACACCGTGTGCTACTGGAGCCTTCACCATCTGACGAAGAACCCTCAGTGCGCCGAGTACGTGGCCTCCGTCCGCGAGGACCGTACGGGCGCTCTCATCGCCGATCTCGACGCGCTGAACAAGCTGCAAGCGAAAACGCTGGCGGAGCTTGATCGAATTACCCGCGCCAAACAAAAACTCCTGAACAAGCTCTCCGGCTAGCGCCGCCCGCACACGACCAAATCACCGCAGAACACTCGCAAGAGCAGCTCATGCCGACATTTCCGAAAACATCGCTCTCGCTCGAAGCAATCTCCGCCCTTGACGATGATGTCTCCGAGGAGTTCCTCGACGCGCTCGACGCGGTCGACCCCGAGGAGTTCGAAGCGGCTGGGCCGCTCTCCTTCTCGTCCCGCGAACCCGATACACGCGCGCTTCCACGCGCGATCGACTGGCGCGGCGAGAAGCTCGCCAACGCCGAGCGCACGCGCCAGACCGCGCACTACGGCACATTCTCCGAGGAGAAGCCGACGGGCCTGTGTCTACACTACCCCGTGCACAGCACCTGGAGTAAGGGACAGGTCAAGCACGCGGAGACCGAAGAAGAGCTCGTGCAGGCGTTCCTGGAGGGGGTTGACAGGAAGATGAAGCAGAGCCTCGCTTTCGCCAGGAGAAAGCGAACGTACTACAATACGTACCTAATCATCGACTGTCTCGGCAGAGTCCACCAAGACTGCAACATCAGTGATCAGGGCATTCACGGCCACAGCGCGAACCGATACACGCTAGGTGTCGAGATATCGTCCGCAGGGCGCCTGCGTGAGGTCGACGGGCGCTTCTACCGGGTGTTCGACGTGAAGGACGGGAGGCTGAAGAACCCAAACCGGCCCGACTTCCCGGAGTGGGCGCGACGGACGGTACCTCAGAGCTCCTCCAACATCGTCCGCGGCACCTACGCGCTCTTCACCCCGGCGCAGGTCGAGGCAATTTTCATTCTGCACGCAGACCTCATGTACCTCGACGGAGGGCGCGGGAACTACCAGAGCCTCCACCGACCGGGTGTCTCAGGGGTCACGTCACACGACGTCCACAAGAAGGGTAAAGTTGACGTTGGCGGCTCGCTGTTCGTAGACATCGAGACCCTCGGGGAGCTCTTGGAGGCGTACATCTCTCGACTGCTCGAGCTGGGCGAGGGCGCTCTCGAGAGCCTCATCGACGACGACAAACACGCGAACGCTTACGCGGAACTCGTCCTCTCGCGCCCCGACTACCAATCGGTATACGAGAACTGGCGAGACGATATCCCGATCTGGGCCTAGCAGCCCGCGGCGAGAGCCGCGGTTGACTGCATGCTGGCGCGAGTCTCGATGTAGGCGTGAACCGCGTCGAGACGAAACCTCAACGTCGCGCTCGGCGGCCTGCCCATCCCGTCGCTCGCTCGACCGCGTCGACGACGTACTTCCGCTATTCTCGCGCGCGTGGTGTCACGCGCGCGCTCCGCACCCACGCCGCGCTCAACATCTCCGCGCCACGATCAAGACACAGCCCTTGGCATGGATAACGCCGTTCATCCGCGTCAACCTCGCTCGGGATCACCGCGCTGGTCTCCTCGCGCTCACCGAATTGATCGGCTCGAAGCCATCCCTGCTCAGCGCGTGATTTCGCGCGACGAAGGAGCGCTTAGCTTATGAGGTTTAATTTTCTAAAATCGCGCGACCATGGGTGCGCACAAGTCGGATGATGAAAATTATGAGTGGCTCATCGCGTGGCGCAACGGAGACCGCGCGAAGGGAGAGCTTCTCTATCAGCGCTACGCTCCATCCGTAACGCGATTTTTTCGCAGCAAGGTCAGCGACGACACGACGGCGACCGATCTCGTCCACAAGACGTTCATGGGGTGCGTGGAGACGAAAACGCCGTTTGATCGGAGATCCACCGTTCGGACGTACCTCTTCTCAATCGCGCGCAACAAGCTGTTCCGATATTTCCGCGAGCGTAAAAAGCACGCGGGGGTCGTTCCGCTCGAGGAGCGAACAAGCGAAGAATTCGGCCCCGATCCGCACTTCGTCCTTGTTCAGCGGCGAGAGCACCGCCTCCTTATGAAGGCGCTCCGGAGGCTCCCCCTCGATCTGCAGATCGCGCTCGAGCTGGACTACTGGGAAGGAATGAAGGGGCGCGAGATCGCGGAGGTCCTCGGGGTCAAGTACCCGACCATCAGGGGGCGACTCCGGCGCGGAAAACAGCAGCTCATGAAGCAAATGGCCACGCTGGCCGAGTCGCCCGAGCTGCTGGCGTCGACGACCCAGAGCCTCGGGAGCTGGCTGGCCGAGATGAAGCGCCACGCCGGCCTAAACCCTGAGAATCCGTGACCGGTTGGTCGTTTTTTGCGCCCGCTCAGACCGCGGCGGCGCGATCAGATCGCGGACGAGCTGGAACTGACTTCAGCGATGACGACGCGTCAACCGTTCCGCGGCTACTTGGCCAGCATGACAACGCTCCACTGCGGGACGACCGCGAAGGCACTCGTGACGAAACCGCCCGCAGGTGAACGATCGCCCAACGTCCGGATTCGACGCGAGCGCCCCCCGGGCGCGCTCGAAGTAGACACAGGCGGCCAGTTCACCCCACCGGTCGACGACTACAGCGCGACGAGGATTCACGACGAGGTCCACTCGCGTCTTTTTGGGGTCCCCACACCCGAGGCTCGTATCGATCGATTCCTGCGCCAAGAGCGATTAGGCCACGGCGGAATGGGCGTAGTCTACAAGGCGCATGATCCAGAGTTAGACCGCACGGTCGCGATCAAGCTGCTTATACCGACCTCCACGAGCGTGGAGGCTCGCGCGCGGTTCAAGCGTGAAGCCCAGGCGATGGCCCGGCTGTCACACCCGAACGTTGTGCAGGTTTATGAGTCGGGGGTCCACAACGACGACGTATTCATCGCGATGGAGTTTATCGACGGTGTCACGCTTCGCGCGTGGCAAGAGCGGGTGACGCGATCGTGGCGCGAGCTCCTGGCTGTTTATATCGCCGCCGGGCGAGGGCTCGCCGCGGCCCACGACGCGGGAATCGTTCACCGGGACTTCAAACCAGAGAACGTCCTGCTCGGTCGGGACAACGTGGCCAAGGTTACCGACTTCGGTCTCTCGTACGCGCCCGCCCACCAAAGCGATCGGCCTCCATCGACACGGGCCCACACCGTTCTTGACGATCGCTTGACCTACGTCGGCCAGGTCATGGGGACGCTGCGGTATATGCCCCCAGAGCAGCTGAACGCGCGTGACACCGATACACGAGGGGATCAGTACAGCTTCTGCGTCGCGCTCTTCGAGGCGCTGTTCAACACATACCCCTTCGCGCACCCGCTCGCGAGGACGGTAAGTGACGCGACAGCGACGGTTATCACGGAGCCCTCTCACCGACCTGGGGATCAGCCGCTCTCGCTCGCCCAAGCGACGCTGCGGGGCCCAGTGTTGCCCATGCCGCGCGGCCGGGCGATCCCCGCTCGCGTCTACAACGCGCTCGTTCGCGGGCTGAGCGAAGACCCCGTCGCGCGCTTTCCGTCGATGGACGAGCTGCTCGACGCGCTCGAGCACGATCCCTGGCGAACTCCGAAGAAGGCAGCGCTGCTCTCGGTCGCCGGTCTCGGTATCGCCGCCGTCGCTTCGCTGCTGGCGGCGCCGAACCCGTGCGAAGGGATCGGCGATGAGATCGCCGACGTCTGGAACGAGTCCCGCAGCGACCGTGTTCGAGCCGCGTTCACCGGCACAGACGCCAAGCACGCCGAGACCTCGTTCGCGTTTATCGAGTCTCGGCTCCACGAGCTCACCCAGGAGTGGGCGCGGGCGCGGACCGACACCTGCGAGGCGCGGAACAGCGCGTCTGTTTCGGAGGCCGAGACGAACCTCCGCATCGCCTGTCTCGATCGCCAGCGCGATCGTCTGAGGGCGATTGGCGCGCAGCTCGAGGCGACGGAGGACCCGGTGACGCTGCTCGAGGCACCACCGCGACTCGTCGAGCTCGCGCTCGTCGAGAGCTGCGCGAACCAGGTCGTAATCCAGCAGATGTGCGAGGAGTACTCGCCGCCTGACGAGACCGCGCGCGAGCGCGCGCAGCAGCTGTACCAGCACCTGGACGAGAGCGCGGCGTTCGTCGTCGCGGGAGATTTCGCGGCAGCGCTCCAAGCCGTGGAGTTCAGCGCCGAGGCGGCTCGGTCACTCAACGCGCCCCCTCTCACCGCGAAGGTCGGGCTCGCCCACGGGCGATTGCTCGTCGAGCGTGAGCGACCCGCTGAGGCTGAGCGGGCGCTGCTCGACGCGCTGGGCGCCGCTGAACGCTCGGGGTGCGACGCGCTCGCGGCCGATCTCTACAGCGAGCTGACCAAGCTCGCCGCGCTCAACACGGAGATCCCGACCGAGCGCGGGCAGGTTTGGTCCGATCATCAGTTCCTCAAGGTCCAGCGGGTGAAGAGCGTGGGCCCGCGACTCGCCGCGGCTCACAACTTTCGCGGCTTGTTCTCGCGGTTCCGAACGAGAAACCTCGAGAAGGCGCGACTCGATTATGAGAAAGCGCTTGAGCTCCGCGTCGCGCACCACGGCGAGGCGCACCTCGAGGTCGCGTTCTCTCACCTTAATCTCGGCAGCGTGCTCTCAGCACAGGGCGCGCTCGAGCCTGCCCGAAAGCACTTCTCCGACGCGCAGGAGATTTTTGAGCGCACGTTGGGGCCAGAGCACCCGCTCTTCTTCAAGCAGCTCAACAACCGCGGGAACGCGCATATCCGCGCTGGGGAGTTTCGCCAAGCGAGACCGCTGCTCGAGCGAGCGCTCCCGCTCGCGCGGAAGCTCTACGGCCCCAATCACGCGCGCGTCGGCCATGTCCACGTCAGCCTCGCGAACGTCTTTGATGGCTTGCACGAGCTCGACGCGGCGCTCGAGCACGCGAACGCGGCGGACGCGGCCTTCGTCGCCTCCGGCGCGAGCGCGATCGATCGAACGATCACGCTCGAGACGCGCGCGCAGGTTCACATCGCGCGCGAGGAATTCGAGCGAGCGCTGGCGCCCCTCCGAGAAGCGCTCACCCTCTATCAACAAGCGCGGGACGCCGGAGACCCCGAGCCCGTCTACGAGGCTGGGTGTCGGTACCGTTTCGGGTACGCGCGCGCGATGACAGGAGAGCTCGAAGCGGGCGTCGCTGAGCTCGACGCCGCCATCGCGACGCTGCGCGACGCGGGCGTGAGCACGAACGATCTCGATTTTGGCTACGCGTATCTCTACAAGGGACGCGCGCTGCTGCGCGCGGGCCGTGATCTCGCGGCCGTCGACGCGCTAGAGCGCTCCGCGAACGTATGGTCGAGCCGCGGCGACAGCCCGGAGCTCGAGGCGGAGGTCAGCGACCGGCTCGCGCGCGCGCTCTGTCATCGGCCGGAGACGACCGAGCGAGCGCGCGTCCTCGCGGAGAGCGCTCAGCAAAAATATCTCAACACTGAGGGCCCGACCGCAGCGAGGAAGGCCGACGCGCTCACGCGCTGGCTCGGCGAGGAGTGCCCCGCTTCGAAGCAGCTTTAGGTCAGGCGAGCTGCGCCGCCCATCCGCTCGAGTAGGCGAAAAAAAACGCGACGACGACGCGATCAAAACTGCCGCTGGTGGGTACTACCCTCGCAACGCATGTGGACGAACCAACTCATCAGACGGTAGAACCTTGAAGAGCGCAAACGAAATCGTGAGTTCCAGAATCCGAAGGAGGCGCGACGTGATTCATAACGTCGAGATCAAGCTCGAGCTCGATTCAACCGGCGGGTTTCGTCTCGCTAGCAATGACCCGAACCTCGTGTTTAAACAAGGCGCGTGGCGATACTCGCTGGCGAACGAGCAGGACATGGTCCAGCTCGAGATCCGCGACCTCACGCTCCCCAACGGGAGCGTCGCGGTTACCGCGGCGTATGAGACTCGTGGCGACGGGAGCGTGGTCCAGTGGGAGCGCTACGGGAGTCTATCGCGCTCAGTGCAGCTGGCAGCCGACACAGACCTCGACCTGCTCGTGATCGCTGTCTCCGCGACCGCGGCGACGAACGCGGTGCTCGGGGCGCCGCCGATCACGGCGCTGCACGCGAGCGGGAAATACCGCATCCGCGACACCGGCGGCGGCGATCCCGACTAGCCATGACCTCTCCCCAGCCGGTACGTCCCCTCCACGAGCACCCCCACGGGCTGGCGTTCGTCGCCTCGTGCCCCGTGGGTGGACTCGACGGGGCACGCACCGCCGCTGCGGACATGGCCTCGTACCTCGCGGCGCGCGGCTTTACCGTTCGGCACGCGCCGCAGGCGGAGCGAGACACCCTCCGTGACGGCCTAGACTGGCTTGAGAGTCAGCTCGCAGCGTGCGACGTACCGTGCGCGGCGGTCTTCTACTACGCGGGCCACGGGATGGCGCTCCCACCGGCGCCCTCGCCCGCTGCAGCGCGGTCGCCTCGAGACATCTCTCCGGCCTATCATCAAGTGCTCGTCCCGATGGACTGGCGAGGCGACGGCGTCAACTACCGGGTCCTCCCGGGGTTCGAGCTGAGTCGCCGCCTCCACGAGCTCACGCGGCGCACCACGAACGTGACGGCGATCCTCGACTGCTGCCACGCGAGCGAGCTCGCGCGACCTCAGCAGCTGAGCGCCGACGACGAAGCGCGGTTCTACGACGCGATCAATCGAGCGCTCCAGCACCGCGAGCGAAACAAGCACCGGGCTCCGCACTTCACCGCGAGACCGGACGAGGACTTCGTGCGCATCGTCGCCAGCACGGCGCTCGACATCTCCAATAAATTCGAGCGCCCCGACGGGACGTCGTCACTCCTGTTTACGGACCTGCTGCTCGAGGTGCTCGTTAGCCTTAATGGCGCGGAGCCGTGGGAGACGGTGCTCGCGGAGGTCCGTAGACGCATGTGGGCGATTCGCCCGAAGCAGCGGCCTGACGTCGAAGGCGCTCGCTACCGAGCGCCGTTTGAGCTGCGCGAGCTCGGGCTTCCAACCGACGTGTTTGAGTGCCGAGTCGAGCGTGGCGTGGCCACCATTCGCGTCCCCTTCCCTGGCGCAGTCGCTCTCGGGGATACGTTTGAGCTCGTGCGCTCGCGTCATCTAGACGCGACGGAGGCGCTCGCGTGCGCGCCCGCGCGCGAGGTCTCCAACTCCGAGCTCCGCGCCGAGCTCGGCCCCCTCGACACTGAGACGCGGCTTACGCTCCCGCGGTTCCTCCACGCGATCCGTGTCGCCCGCGCGGAGCAGCCGAGACCAGCGGTCGCGATGAACCCGGAGCAGCCGCGCCTACGAGCGCTGTTCGAGGAGTGGGGCTTCGATGTCAGCGCTGCGACGCCGAAGACCGTGGGCATCCCCCGCGTCGAAGCGCTCCAGTCGACGGTCGCGCTCTTCGACAAGAGCGACTCGCCGGTGTACCGCGGCCCGGTTAAAGCTACCGACGAGCTGCGCCGAGCCCTGCGCAGACTACAGCACTGGAGCGCGCTCGAGAGCCGCCTTGAGTTCTACCCGCTCCCGAAGTTTATCGAGTGGGGACGCGTCGACGCGGACGGCGTGTTTCATCCCTTTGAGCGCCAGCGTGTACCCCGACTCACCAGCGACACTGAGCTCGCGGTCGTCGTGGAGAACGTCCACCACGAGCCGCTGTTCGCGTCCGTCTTCCGCGTGGCGGCCGATCGAGCGGTGCTGCACTGGACGCGCGACCTCGCCTCGGGCGTCCCGGTGCTCGCGGGTAAGCGTCGTTGCCTGACCGCCGGGATGAACGAGGGGATCCGCGGGTATAAGCCCCAATGGCGCGACTTCGTGGGAGACGAGCCGCGGGTCGAGTGGCTTATCGTGGCGCTCAGCAACGGGCCGTCGTCCCTACACGCGCTCGAGACCTGCCGACACGAGAAGCGCCGAGGCCCCCTCCCCCTATGCTCCCCGGCGTACGCGAGGCGACATTGGTTCTTCCGTAGCGAGCTCGTATTGAGCCGCGCTCCGCAGCGCGCGACAGCGCAGGCTCAATCGCGCGCTGGGATACACGACCCTTCGGACAACTAGCGGCTACGCTCCCGCGCCCTCGCGGCTGACGCCCAGCGCGATGTAAGCAAGCGTGAACGCGCGTACGTCCGCAATAACAGCAATTAAGAAAATCAACGGATCATTTACGGATCAGCCGGTACCAAATCAATGCACCCGCCAATCGCGCGCACTACGTCTCAGTATGCATCGAGAAACTGCGCGAAGTCCATCGCTCGTACAATGGGCACAATCCGCGACTCAGCGCACACCTAAAGCCGAGAGGATCTACGCACGTGAATACTGACGAGCTTCATCTCCTGCTCTTCGATCCCGATAAGCCCGACGCCTACGGCCCGCTCTCGAAGGACACCCTCGGTCAGACTACAGACCCCGAGGCCGTCCCCGAGGCAGAGGCTCCCGACACGCTGCGTCACGCGGGGTCCATGAACAATATTGATCAAGGGTGGGGCGTGCTCTATCCAGACACCGCGGAAGGTACGGAGAAACTCGCCGCGATCTCAGAGCTGGTGCGCTGGCGCGATGAGGAGATCAAAAAGACCAGCATTATCGCGGGAGTCAGAACATGGGCGATCCCCGAAGGGCAGCGCGCGAACGCGTTCTTGCTCGACACTTTCTATCGGCTCCGCACGCGCGAGAAGCCCCTGTTCCTGCTCATCCTCGGTGACTTCGACGGGATTCCGCTTGAGTTCGAACGCGTGCTCAGTGACGACGCGATCGTCGGTCGCCTCGCGCTGCCGACGCTCGAGGACTACCGAGCCTACGCGAAGAAAGTGGTCACCTCCGAGAAGCGCCCGCGACGCGACGATACACGCGAGACGCCGCGCGTCGTGGTCTACAACGCGCACGTCCCGGGCCGCGGCACCTTCGACGAGAGGGCGCTCGAGTTCGGGCATACCCACATGATCGTACCGCTGATCGAGCACCTTGAGGGATACTCCGTCGAGAAGCTGCAGCTCGAGCGCGAGGGCGTGTTTCGCTGCGGCCCGGCCTTCGACACGACATGGGGCGACACACGAGCGCGGGTCGCAGCGCCCAGCCCGTCGATCCTCGTGAGCTTGAGTCACGGAGAGGGAAAGCGGGCGTGGAATTTCGAGAGCCAGCGACAACATCAGGGCGGCATGCTCCGCGAATACGGCGAGAGAATCAGCCTCGCCGACGTAGCGCGCGAGCCGTTCCTGCCCGAGGGGATGTGGTTCTACAACGCGTGCTACAGCGCCGGGACGCCGTCGCACAGCGCCTACGCAAATTGGGTTCGCAGGCTGAAGGCCAGCAGGATCTGGCCCAGCGGGTTCGACGTAACGGACACGCTAGCGAGAGAGCGCGCGTTCGTGGCGCGACAGCCCCAGCTCGCGCTGGCGAACCCCCAGGGACCGTTGGTCGTCTTCGGTCACATCGACATCGCCTTCACCTATAACTTCTCAGAGGATCTGGGTCAGCGCTCGATCGCCCCCGATTCGCAGCACGCGGTCCCCCAGTCGATCTGCAACTTCACCGATCAGCTGATCCAGGGGAGTCGCGCGGGCGTCGCCCTGCGGGAGTTTCAGGACCCCATCCACACGGCGAGCCGCGAGATCAAGGCCGCCTACACATCCCTGGTCTCGCGCAGCGACGCGGTGGCAGAGAAGCTGATCGATAAACGGTACGGCGAGCTCGCTAGTCAATATCACTCGCCTGTAGACGACGCGGTGCGGGCCCTCCTCGCTCGCGGGCGGGAGTCTGTAACCCTGTCGCTGATCGCCCAGAAGGCGGGCGTGCACGAGCTAACTCTGCTCGCCGCCCACGGGAACGAGGATACGCGAAATCAACTTCGACACCGCTACCACAACTGGATGGCCTACCACGACCTCAAGTCGTGGATCATCCTCGGTGACCCGGCTGCTCGCCTCCCGGTGCGGAAAAACCAACCCCGGCCTCTCCCCGACCCAGAGACTTTCTTCGGCGCCGACTTTCAGTTGGCCCGCGAGCGCGGTGCAGACCAGGCGAACGAGACAACACACCCGACGCCGGCGATCACGACGCCGGCGGGGCGCGCAGCGGCCGAGCTGCCCGTACCGCCAGCTCTCCCCTCAGCGCTCCCTGATGACGAGCTCCTCGCGGCTATTCGGGCCTTCGTAGGAGCCGCGACCCAAAGCGACAAGGGGGCCGTCGCCGACGAGCACGGCGCCGACTACGCGGATTTGAAGCGCTGGGATGACTACGTCAACGCGATGCTCCGCTGGTCGTTCGAACGCTGCCGGAGCTCGAAGCCCGAATAACTCGGCCCGATCCTCCACAGACAAAGGCGACGACAACACCATCCCGTCCTCGACGTGCTCACCCGCGGCTCTCTCCCCCGCGAGGGCACAGCGGGCCGCAGTCGCGCGGCGGGCTAGAGCACCTCAGACGCGCACGAGCACCGGGAGGCCGAGCGCCCGGATCTCGTCGGCGAAGCCCTCGACCCACGCCGCCTCGAGCTTCGAGAGCCGGATCGCCGCGGGCTGCTGGGAGGGCCGCGCCATCCCGTAGAGCAGGACGTCCTCGATCGCGGTCCCGCGCGCCAGTTCCTCGCGGACCAGCTCGAGGTAGGCGGCGCGCTCGCGCGGGCTCGGGGGCTCGCCGTCGATCGCGACCACGCAGGTCTGCAGACGCGTGCGGCAGCGCGACGCGCTGATCCGCAGGTTGCGACGCGCCGCCTCGGGGGACGAGCTGGTGTCGTTGACGAGCCGCCGCCCCTCCGCCGTCGCGCTGTCGAGCTTGAACCACACCTCGCCCCCGGCCGCGCCGAGCCGCTCGATCCCCCGCTGCACCTCCTCGCGCTGCATCATCGAGCCGTTGGTGATCAGCACCTTGTTGAGCGACTCGAGCCCGCGCGAGGCCAGCACCTCGAGCGCGCGCGCGACGATCTCGTCGAAGGGCCGCGCGGTCGTCGGCTCGCCGTTGCCGGAGAACGCGAGGTCGACGATCCGGCGGTAGGGCGCGTCGACGTGTCTCTCGAGCCAGTCTTCGCGCTGAACCTCGTCGAGCAGGAGGCGTAGCTCGCGGACGAGCGTCGAGAGCTCGATCGGCGGCGCCGCGCCGCGGACCAGTCCCGGGACCTGACAGTAGGCGCAGCGCCAGTTGCAGGCGTTGTTGGGGTTGAGGTTCACGCCGATCGAGACGCCACCTGCCCGCCGGGACACCACCGGGTAGACGTAGGTCAGACCGGCGACGTCGCGGTCGTGGTCGCGGACGGTGAGGCGCTTCATCGGCGGAGTCTGGACGAGCCCGGCTCGACGCGTCAACGCGGACGCAGATCACCCGTCGCGACTGTCCACAGATCCCGGCGGCGCTCCACAGCTCGTCCACGGCCGCGTCCACAGGCGACGACCCCAGACGCACTCCTCCGCACATTCCTCCACAAGGAGATGCCCAGCTGCTGCACAGGTGATTCACAGCTGCCTCCACAGATACGATCGCCGCTACGGCCGCCGCTGCGGCCGCCTGCGCGCGTTTCCGCTCTCTGGCGGCTGGTCCGGCTACGCGACCGCTCCGTGCGCACAAGGCCGTCCCAGCGCCGCAGCATGGCCGCTACGGCGATCAGGCCGGCTCCTGCGGCCCTCTGCAGACACCGGCCGCCGCGTGCGTACGGTAGCGATACCCGCGGCGTCGCGACGCCGCGGGATCAATTCTCCGTCGGCGGGAACTACAGGAGCGAAGCACTTTTTGTCTGTGCACGGAGCGGGCTGTGACGATCGATCGCCTGTTGAAGAACACGTTCGCCGGGTTAACGCTGCAGCAGCAGCCGGAAAAACCTTCGGGGAAAAATACCTGTACAAGCATCCATCCTCGGGGCGCTGCAGGTGGTACGCTCTTGACGAGGCGTCATGGACGGCGCGCAGAGCTCGATACAATCCACGGTCAGCGCGCTCGCCCGCGCCGAACGCTTCGTACGCCGTCCAGCACGAACCGCCCGCGATGTCACATGGAGGCCGGCATGCGCGAACAGTATCTGCTCTACCACCTACGGAACGGTAACCTCGCGGCGGCGGACGAGCTCAGGGCCGCCCACGCCAGCTCGCTGCGACGCTACCTCGGTCACATCATCGGCGAGGCCGAGGCCGCCGAGCTGACGGAGGCCGTCTTCCAGCGCGGCGTCACCACGGCGCGCTGGTCTGAAAATGAGCAGAGCTTTCGCAACATCTTGATGCTCGTCAGCGAGGACGCCGTCCGCGAGCACATCAGCAGGCGCTGCGCCGCGCGTGGGCTCGAGCTGCGATCACGCAGCCGGCGGCGCGACAGGATCTGGCGCGAGGCGCTGACGATCCTCCCCCTCGAGCTGCAGGTCGTCGTCGAGCTGTGCGCCAAGCACGTGCTCCCGGTCAAGTCCGTGGCCGAGATCCTGGGGCAGCCGCTGCGCGCGATCCACCGCAAGCTGACGCAGGCCAATCAGCTCATGAGCCTCATCCAAGAGGATCTGCGGGCCAAGCGGCGGAGCGCGCGAGTCGCCGCCGCGCGGCTGTACGCGCGCGACGTCAAGACCGCCAAGCGACCCGCCGTCACGCCCCGCGCCGCCGAGCCGGCGCCGGTCCCCAGCATGCCGCTGACGGGCTCGGCCGTGCTCAACCAGATCCAGTATCAGCACTCGCCCTGAGTTCGCTCAGCCGCGTCAGATCGCGATGATCCGCGGCGACTCCCACACGAGCTCGTCGCCTGGCTGACCTTGGAGCGAGATGACCCCGATCGACACGCCGATCGGCTCCCCGATGTACTCGGTGAGCTCAAGGAACAGCCCGCTGATCGCGCCGTCGTTGGTCTCGACCGCTTGCAGCACATCGTAGACCTCCATGGAGTCGATATCCCACACCACGACCTGCCACTCGGCGTCGCACGGACCGCCGCCGGCCTTGCACGCCACGTCCGCGACGAAGGCGGCCGGCTTGTCCAGCAGCACCTCGCCGTAGAGCCCCGAGATGGCCGCGAGCTCCGCCGCGGGAGGAGAGAGCAGCAGCGCGCGGCCGAACACCGTGTCCCCCTCGACGTAGACGTCTTGGTTGAACCGCTTCTCCTCCCAGCCTTGAAAGCCGTCGGCGGTGTTGCACGACACCGACATGAAGTCGGGATCCAATCCGACGACCCACTGCAGCGCGCAGTGCTCGAGCCAGAAGTCGTAGAGGACCTCCTCGCCCTCGCCGGTCGTCGCCGGCTCCGTCTGCGGCTCCGTGGTCGCGCCGGGCTCGTCGGTCGTACCGGGCAGCCCCGTGACCCCCCCGCTCGTCATCCCGACTGAGTCGCCGCCCGTGCCGTCCGTGTCGGCGTCGCTGTCCGTCGCGGCCTCGGTCGCTCCTGCGCTCGTGCTCGTGCTCGCGTCAGAGTCGCCCGCCGAGGCGTCGGAGCTAGCGCCGTCGCTCGGCGGCTCCCAGTCGAGGTTGATGTCCACGCAGCCGCCCACGAGCGTGAGACCGAGCGTCGAGAGCGCGACGCGGCGCGTGAGCGTGCCGAGGGCCAACGGCGAATCGTAACATGTCTACTTATTCATGTTCATAGAGCCGGGCGAGCCAAGCTCGACGACGCGCTCGACTGGGAGCCCGCGGAGCTCGGGCGCGGCGACGACGACCGCGCCCGAGAACTCGCGCACGATCGCGAAGACGGCCGCGCGGCCCGCCTCGTCCAGCGCCGCGCAGGGCTCGTCCAGCAGCAGCAGGCGCGGCTCCGCCGCGAGCGCCCGGGCGAGCGCGACCCGCTGCCGCTCACCGCCGGACAGCGCGCGAGCGGTCCGCGAGGCCAGGCCGCCGACGCCGACGCGCTCCAGGAGCGCGAGCGCCTCCCGCCGCGGGCGCCGCCGCAGACGCAGCGCGAACGCGACGTTGTCCGCCGCGGTGCCGCGCAGCATGTACGGGCGCTGGTGCACGAGCACAGCCTGTCCCGGAGGCAAGGCGCCCTCGACCGCGCCGGCGGTCGGGCGCACGAGGCCCGCGAGCAGCCGCAGCAGCGTCGACTTGCCCGCGCCGTTGCGGCCGACCACGCCCAGGCGCTCGCGCGCGCCCACGCGGAGCTCCGCGAGCTCGAGCGCGAGCGTCTCGGCGAAGCGCACCTCGACGTCCGACAGCCGGATCACGCCCGCGCCTCCCGCCCGAGCCGGTGGGCGAGCAGCGCGACCCCGACCGCGAGCACCAGCAGGATGATCCCCGAGGCCAGCCCGCGGCTGAAGTTGCCGCGGCTCAGCTCGTAGGTGATCGTCGCCGAGAGCGTGCGCGTCCGCATCGCGAGCCCGCCGCCGGCGACGAGCGCGACCCCGAGCTCCGAGAGGCAGCGCGCGCACGCGGCCAGGCACGCCGCGACCAGCCCGGTCCGCGCCTCGCTCATCAAGGTCAGGTTGACGCGCCACGAGCTCGCGCCCAGCGTGCGCGCGGTCTCGGCGACGATCGGGTCCAGGCTCGCGACCGCGCCGTGCGTCAGCGTGACGATCAGCGGGAACACCAGCAAGACCTCGCCGCCGATGATCGCCCCCTTCGTGTACAGCAGCTCGAGGCCGCCAAGCAGCCCGCGGCGCGAGAGCAGGCTGTAGACCAAGAGGCCCACGACCACCGTCGGCAC
This sequence comes from Polyangia bacterium, assembly GCA_030430565.1. Lineage (GTDB taxonomy): Bacteria > Myxococcota_A > Polyangia > Nannocystales > Nannocystaceae > JACKDW01. The sequence goes on along the minus strand of JAUIKS010000055.1, from coordinate 4,456 downwards.
GAACATACCGACGCGCATCACGAACACCTGAAGCCCGCCGCCGTCGGGCCGCGTCCGCCCGAGCCACGCGCCGTAGGGCAGCGCGACCGCGGCCGCGAGACCGACGGCGAGTCCCGTGCACATCAGCGTCACCCAGACCGCGTGCAGCACGTGCGCGTCGCCGACGGCGACCAGCCGCCACGCCTCCAAGAGACCCTCGAGCAGAAATTCCAAGCCCGCTCACGCCCCCCGCGCGGGGTGAAACAACACCTCGCCGTCGACGCGGAACTCCGCGATCCTGCGCTGGCCCTCGTCGGAGCTCAGGTAGTCGAGCAGACGCCGCGCGAGCTCGGCCCGGACCTCGGGGTGCCGCGCGGGGTTGACGATGATCGCGCCGTAGGGGTTGCGCAGCGCCGGGTCGCCCGCGACCAGCACCTCGAGCGCGAGCTCGCCGCGATACGCCAGGTACGTCCCGCGGTCCGTCAACATGTACGCGCGGGTCTGGTCCGCGATGGTCAGGCACGCGCCCTGCCCCTGCCCGGCCTCGACGTACCCCGCCCACGCCGCGCGCCCGCCGGCCTGCCCCCACAGCGCGCGCTCGCGGATGTGCGTGCCGGAGTCGTCCCCACGCGACACGAAGCCCGCCTCGGCGCGCGCGATCTTGGCGAGCGCGGCCGCGGCGTCTGACATGCCCTTAACGCCAGCTGGATCCGCCGGCGGCCCGACGATCACGAAGTCGTTCCACATGATGTCGCGCCGCGAGACGCCGTGACCCGCCGCCACAAACGCGTCCTCGCGCGCGCGCGCGTGCACCAGCACGACATCGACATCGCCGCGCTCCCCGAGCGCGAGCGCCTGCCCCGTGCCGGCCGCGATCGTCTCGACCGTGATCCCCTCGCGCGCCTCGAAGGGTGGCAGCAGGACGTCGAGCAGGCCCGAGCTCTGGGTGCTCGTGGTCGTCGCCAGGCGCAGCCGCGGCGTCCTGCGCTCCCCCTGACACGCCAGCAGGCCGGCGAGCATCAGCGCCAACAAGCAGACGAGCAGCCGTCGAAGAGCCCCCATAGCCGCGCACGATATCGAAATCCCCGCGAAGATGCGACTGGGCCGCGCCCGCGGCCCCGCGGCTCAGGTCGTCGCGCGCACGCGGATCATCCCGCCGACCAGGTTCGCCGCGTCCGTGAAGCCGCGCTCGCGGAGCATCAACGTCGCCCGGGCGGAGCGCTTGCCCGAGCGGCACACGCACACGACCGGCTTGTCGCGCGGCACCTCGGCGACGCGCGCGGGCAGCTCCGCGAGCGGGATCGACTGGGCGCCGCTGATCCGCCCGAGCTCGCCGCCGTCGAACTCCTCCGGGGTGCGGACGTCGAGGACGTGCACGACGTCGCGGTGCTGCAGCACCCACTCGGCCCCGATCTGCGGGACGCCCGCGTAGCTCGTGACCACCGGGCCCCACGCCGTCGGCACCGCGCGCTCGCGCTCGTCCTCGGGTCGGCCGCAGCGCAGATTCGCCGGGACCGCGATCTCGAGCTTGCGCGGGTGCGGGAGGTTTAAGTTCTCCATATAGCCGACGAAGTCGGTGAGGTTGGCGTCGCCGCCGACGCGCGGGTTGTGCTTGATCTCCTCGCCGACGGTCGTGACGGTCCGTCCGCTGTAGTCGTGCGCGGGGTACAGCGAGCAGCCCTCGGGCAGCGAGAAGATCTGCTCGCGGATCGAGCGGTACATCGTCTCCGCGCTGCCCTCCTGAAAGTCCGTGCGCCCGGCCCCGCGGATCAGCAAGGTGTCGCCCGGGAACGCGAGCGCGCGCGAGCCCGCGACGTAGGTGACGCAGCCCGCGGTGTGCCCCGGGGTCGCCCGCACCTCGAGCGCGTGCGCGCCGAACTCGATGAGCGCGCCGTGATCGACGGGCACGTCCACGCCGGTGGCGTCGTACCGACGGGAGAGCGTGATCTTGGAGCCGAACGCGCGCTTGAGCAGCCACGCGCCGGTGATGTGATCGGCGTGCGCGTGCGTGTCGAGCGAGAACAGCAGGTTCAGCTCGAGCTCGCGGATAAGCGCCGCGTCGCGCAGGTGATGCTCAAACACCGGATCGATGATGACCGCCGCGCGGCTCGCCTCGTCCGCCAACAGGTAGGTATACGTGCACGACTCACGATCAAAAAGCTGTCGAAACAACACAGGCCTCGTCCTCCGCGGCCAGCCTAACAACTCGCCGTCACAGGCAATAGCCGAACTGCGCCACGCGGTACACGCCACAGGCTGTGCAGCGCGACTCGATCACCGAGTCCTCCGAGAACTGCCGGCGATCCGTGTGCTCGTAGATCACGAAGCGCGACACCGCGTCGCAGCGTCCGCAGCTGCCCGCGCGCTTGCCCGCGAGCGGCGCGTCGCTGCGCGCGTAGGTCCGCCGGTGGCTGAAGCCCTCGGGGAGCGCCGGCTCCTCGCCGACGCGCCGAAGATGCCGCGAGAGCGCGCGCGAGCACGCGACGCGCACCCAGAGCTGCTCATGATCCAGCACACGCTCCGCCGCCCCGCGGGCGCGCGCGAGCGAGAATCCGGCCTCGACGCAGGCAAAGGCCGCCTCAGCCGCGGCCGTCGCCGCGTACGAATCATCGACGCGCGCGAGCGCCAGCAGCTCGCTCAGCGTCGGCTCGACCACCGACGAGACCTGACGGACAGCCTGCTCGGGTGAGCGCGCCCCGGAGCGCTCGACCATGCGCGGGGCTTGCTGGAGGACCCGGGCCGCGGCGACGCAGCGCTCGGGATCGCGGAGGCGCAGCTGATGGCGCAGGACCGGGATCATGACGCACCAGCAGCGCCACAAGTCGTCGCCCGCGCGCTGCAGCTGCACGAGCGTCGCGCTCGCCAGCTCCACCGCCTCCGCCGAGTCGTCGAGCAGCTGCTGCGCGACGAGCCTGATGCCGTCGAACAGGTTCGCGACCGGTTGGTTGTCGTACACCGAGTTGAGCGCGTGGATCTCCGCGATCCGCCCCTCTCGCTGCAGCGCCGCCAAGCGCCGCGCGTCGGCGAGCCAGCGCGCTCGCTCCGAGACCCGCGCTAGCGCGGCTTCGAAGGCGACGATCGACCAGCCCGAGAGCGCGGCCCGACGCAGCGCGCGGCACGTCGAGCCGTCCATACTCCTGTCCCCAAGACCCTGTAGGAACACGCCGCGCGCTGGGCCCGGATCGCCGCCGGCGCGGATCAACGCGTCGAGGGCGTCGATCACGTGGACTTGGTCGCCGCGCTCGATGGTCTCCATCGTCGACGCGACCAGGGGCACGAGCAGGCTCGCCGCGTCCGGCCCCGGCAGCGCGTCGGCCCGGGCGAGGAGCGCGTCGACCCCCTCGCGATCCTGCGTTCGCCGGTGGGCGACCGAATTGATGATCCACGTCGGGTCGACCCGCGGCCACAGCTTGCGAAACCGTCTCTCGAAGATCGACCAACGCATCGGATCGAGCCAGCGTCGCGCCGCCGATCACCGCCGTCAAGCGCAAGAACTCGACGTAGCGCCGCGCTGCGCCCGGATTCGCGCGGCTGAGCGCCGCGTCGAGCGCTCGAAATAACATGACCTTAAGAACACTTTAGGACCACGCGACGACGACCCCTTCGGGGCCCCGGCGACCGCCACAGTAGCGCAGTCCACGAAATTTTCACTGCTTGCCGATACATCGAACGCGCGCGCTTCGTGTACCGTCGCGCGGTGACCCGCGCAACGCTCTCTCCACGCAGCGCCCTCGTCCTCGCACTGTGCGTCGCCGCGCCCCTCGGGTGCTCCGGTGACGACACCAGCAGCGCCGCGGGCTCCGACGCCGCCAGCGAGACGGACGCCGCCAGCGGCGCCGCGAGCACGGGCCCGACCTCCGGCGCGAGCGCCCCGACGGCCACGAGCGAGACGGACGCGAGCGACACGACCGGCGCGACCACGAGCGCGACGGAGCAGACCGGCGAGAGCGACGCTGACACTGACTCCAGCACTGACTCCAGCACTGACTCCAGCACTGACTCCGGCACCGACTCCGACAGCGAAGGGGTCGGCGCGTGCACCCCGGGCGAGCTTCAGCCCTGCTACAGCGGCCCGCCCGGGACCGAGGACATCGGCGACTGCGCCGCGGGGACCCAGACCTGCCAAGAAGACATGTCCTGGGGACCCTGCGAGGATGAGCAGCTGCCGCAGCTCGAGGACTGCACGCTGCCCGGCGACGAGGACTGCGACGGCGAGGCGCTGGCGTGCACCGGCGACGGCCTCTGGGCCCGCGGCTACGGCGACGACTACAACCAGCACGCGCGCTCGATCGCCAGCGACCCCGACGGCGCCGTCGGCGTGCTGCTCAAGCTCGAGGGCGGCGTCGCCGAGGTCGACCTCGGCGGCGGCCCGCTCGGCGGCGAGGGCAACGCCTCGGCGCGCCACGCCGTGCTCGGCAAGCTCGACGGCGAGGCCAACCACGCGTGGAGCGACAGCTTCATGTTCAGCGCGCACCTC
>JAUIKS010000020.1 GCA_030430565.1 Polyangia bacterium | reverse complement strand
GCGTGTCCATCACGCCGATGCCGCGGGGGCTTTCGCGATCACGCAGCGATCCGTGGGGATTGCTCGGGGACACGGAGTGGCTCCGCTCTGTCGCGAAAATTGGATCCGCTTTTCGTCGCGACTGAAGACGGAGCGCACGTCGCGGGCCAGCAGCGTTCCCCTTTTGTTTGCGTGGGTACGGTCGATCGAGGTAGGAGGTGCCCCACCACTCTGAGCCGGCTGCGGGTTGTTTTTTCCCACCTACCCGCTCGCAGCCGGCTCTCCTTTTGCCCACATTTCGGCGATCAGAGCGTTCGATTTCTTGACGGGCCTGTTCGTTTCACTCTCTCGGCGGAGAGATGCTCACGACGGCCCTCGAGTCACGCGACGGATCTGAGACAAGAGGTCTCGAAGCTCCGGACTATCCGCGGCGTTAACGCGGTCGGTTCATCCTTTCTTGCTCGTCCCCGAACGCTTCTTAGCCTTCTTAGCCGCTCTCCGCGGTCGGCGGGTTGAGCCTGCTCCGCTCGCGTTCCTCGCTATGGTCTCGCCCATCGTAGCGACCCCCCGTTCTAGAGCGTCGTCGGAGATGTGCGCATATCGTTGTGTCGTCGACGCCTTTTTGTGTCCGAGGATCTTGCCCACGACCGCGAGCGGGACGCCGGAGCTGATCGCGTCGCTCGCAGCCGAGTGGCGCAGGTCGTGCAGACGAACGTCTTCAAGCCCCACATACTTACGCAGGCGCGACCAGGTCCGCGTCAGTTCGGGGCCGTCGATCTGCTCACCGTGGGAGTTGGGCACAACGTAGCGACTCGAGTTCCCGCGGTCTCTAGCCTCGTGGAGGAGGTCAAGGGCTTGTCGTGAAAGGGGGACACGCCGCCGGCCTACTTTGCTGTCAGGGAGCACAAGTGCACCGTGCTGCCAATCGACCATGTGCCACGTCAGACCGAGGACCTCGTTGCGACGCATGCCCGTGTGTGAGAGCAACCGAAGCGCGCAGATCGACTCCCAGCGATATCCGCCTCGACCGCGCTTCATGTTGACGGCCTTGTCGAAGAATCGCTCGAGGCGCTCGCGCTCTTCCGGGGTCAGGTATCGCTCCTTCGACCTCTCCGGGAACTTCTTGACCCGAGACGCGGGGGGAACAAACGACTCCGGAAGCACCCCCCAATCAAGCGCGCGGCTGTACATGGACTTCATGACCACAAGCGCGTGGTTCGCTTCGTAGGGGGTCGCTCGCTTCGCCGCGTGCCAACGGGTGACCTCGGCCCGCGTGACTTCGTCAAGCCGGTGCGAGGCGAAGGCGGGAAGGATGCTCGTTCGGAACAGTTGCCCGTATTTCGTGATCGTGTTCGGCTTGAGGCGCACGCGAACGTGCTCCGCCATGAACCGCGCAGCGAAGCTCTCGACCGTTGGCACGTTGGCGCGCCGGTTCGCCGTCTGTGCGAGTGTCCCCGTTGGCGCAGCACGCCGGCCCCCACGCACCGCCCCCTGGACCTCCGCGAGCCGTTCGATCGCGCACTGCCGCGCCGTGGCGAACGGGATCGAGCCCACCTCCCCGATTCGCTCGCGGGTGTCCTTGCCAGTCTCAGGTGACCGAAAGCGCACGTAGTACGACTTCTTCCCGCTCGGAAGGACGCGCAGCGTGAAACCAGGAACACGCTTGCACGCGATCTCGTACTTCCGGGCTCGCGGCTTGGCGCGTGTGACTGCACTCTCGGTCAGGTTTGTTTGATTTCGAGTTGCCATGGCGCTCAGAATCGATCCATCCAACGATCCAAATCAACGGCTCTCAGCGTAGCCACAACCCCGCGGAAGTACAAGAATTTTAGGGCTACGGGCGATTTTGAGTCTCCCCCCATCATGGTCGGGGATGACGGGCGCGCGCGCGTGCTCGACTTCGGCCTCGCGCACTCCAAGCACAGCCGCGCGCAGTTGCTACCCGCCGACGGCTTCGCCGACACCGCGCAGGGTGACGAGGGCCCGCCCTCGAGCAGCGCGCTCGACCACGAGCTGACCGCCGCGGGGAGCGTCCTCGGGACGCCCGCGTACATGGCTCCCGAGCAACATCTCGGCGGCTCGACGGACGCGCGCACCGATCAGTTCGCGTTTTGCGTGGCGCTGCACGAGGCGCTCTACGGCGTCCGCCCGTTTCGTGGGCGTACGCTCGCCGAGCTGCTCAAGGCCACGACGCGCGGCGCGATCACGCCGCCGCCGCGGGAGGTCGCGCTGCCGAAGTGGCTGCGCAGGCTGGTGCTGCGCGGGCTCAAGGCCCACCCCGAGGACCGCTGGCCGTCGATGCAGGCGCTGCTCTCCGAGCTGTCGCGCGACCGCGGCAGGCTCCGTCGCCGCTGGCTCGGCGTCGCCGCAGCGCTGGGCGGCGCGACGCTCGGCGTCGCGGGCTTCGCCAGCGGGATGCAGGAGCCGCCCTCGGCGTGTCGCGGGGTGTCCGCGCTCGACGGGATCTGGGGCGCGGCGGCCGAGCGCGCGCTGGAGCAGAGCGTGCGGGCCTCGGGCCTCGTGTACGCGGACGAGACCTGGGCGCGGCTCGAGCCCGCGCTCGACGAGTACGCGCGGGCCTGGGGCGACGCGCGCCGGTCGGCCTGCGAGCAGCATCAGCGCGGTCTCTCCTCCTCGCAGTTATATGACCGTTCGGTCATCTGCCTCGATCGCCGGCGGGCCGAGCTCGCGGCGGTGGTGCAGGTGCTGACGGGCGCCGAGGGCGACGCGCGCCGCGCGGCGGTCGAGCACGCGCTGCAGGCGGTCGCCGGGCTGACGCCGGTCTCGGTGTGCGCGGACGCCGAGCGCCTGATGTCCTCACGCGCGACGCCCGAGGATCCGGCGCTGCGCGCCCGCGTCGACGCGCTGCGCGAGCGTCTGGCGACGGTCGCCGCCCAGCGGCGCGCGGCCCAGTACGCGGCGGCGATGCCCGAGGCCGACGCGCTCGTGCGCGAGGCCGAGGACGCCGGCTACAAGCCCGCGCTCGCCGAGGCGCTGCTCGAGCGCGGGCTCCTGCGCGGGCACGCGGACGAGGCGACGGGCGCCGACGAGGACCTCAGCGCCGCGCTGTGGACCGCCGAGGCGACGCGCCACGATCACGTCGCGATCACGGCCTCGCAGCAGCGCCTGCTGATCTACACAGAGCAGCTCGCCGACTACCCGCGCGCGCGCCAGTGGATCGATCACGCGACCGCGCTGGTCGAGCGCGACGACGACGCCCGCGCGCGCGCCCAGCTCGAGTTCTTGGTCGGCGTGCTCTCGCTGCACGAGGGCGACTTCCAGGGCGCGCGCGAGGAGCTGAGCCGCGCGCTCGAGCTGAGCCGCGCGGCCTTCGGCGAGGATGACCTGATGGTCGCGCGGGTCCGACGAACGCTCGCCAGCGCGCTCAACAGCCTGGGGGCCTTCGACGAGGGGCGCGCGCACCTCGAGGCCTCGCTGCGCGCGGCCGAGCGCGCGCTCGGGCCGAGGCACCCGCGGCTCGCCCAGATCCTGCTGACGCTCGGCAACATGCACATTGGGCAAGGTCGTGAAGAGCAGGCGATGGCCGCCTACGAGCGCGCGCTCACCATCACCCGCGAGGCGCTGGGGCCGGAGCACGCGAGCACCGGCGCGATGATGCTGAGCGTCGGCCTCGTGCACTCGCAGCGCCGCGAGTACGCCCGGGCGCGCGCGCTGCTCGAGCAGAGCCTGGCGCTCTTCGAGCGCGCGTACGGGCCCGAGCACCCCAACGTCGGCGTCGCGCTCGCCAACCTCGCGTCGGCCGAGAGCGGCGCGGTGCCGCCGGGTCCGCTCGACGAGTCTGGGCGCGCGGCGCTGGAGCGGGCGCTGTCGCACCTCCGGCGCGCCGCGACGATCCTCGAGGCGGCGCTGGGGCCCGAGCACAAAGACCTCGCGTCGATCCGCACCAACATCGCCAACCTGCTGCGACGCCGCGGCGAGCACGGGGCGGCCGAGCCTCTGTACCGCGGCGCGATCGAGACCCTCGAGCGCACGCTCGGGCCGACGCACCACGGGCTGGCGAACCCGGTCGCGGGCCTCGCCCGCAGCCTGCTCGATCGCGGTCGCGCGCGCGAGGCCGCGGCGCTGGCCCGGCGCGCGCTCGAGCTGCGCGCGGCGAACGGGGAGCCCGACGTCGACCTCGCGGGCGAGCGCTGGCTGCTCGGGCTCGCGCTGTGGGATGCGTCGCCGCGAGGCGAGCGCGCGCGCGCCTACGCGTTGATCGAGCAGGCGCGCGACAGCTACGCCGAGGCCGGCGCGCGCTACCGACACGATCTCGACGAGACCTCGGCGTGGCTGCGCGAGCACGCGCCCTGAGCACCCGCGCGACGAGAGCGCGCGCGCTACGACTCCGCCCCGAAGCGCTCACGCAGCGCCGCGCTCAGGTGTCGCCACACCCGCGTCACGCGGGGGTTTTGATGCAGATCCCGATGCGCCGCGAGCACAATCGGCGCGACGCCGACCTCGACCGTCGGCAGCACGCGGCGCAGGCCGACGCGCTCACCGATCCAGCGCGGGATCGCGGCGACGCCGAGCCCAGCTTGCGCCGCGCGGACCTGCATCGGGAGGGAGTCGCAGCGGAACACGAAGTCCTCGCGCGTGTACTCGAAGCCCAGCGATCGCGCCGCGTCGATCCAGTCCGTGAGTCGATCGAAGCCGATGAGCTCGTGCCGCTTCAGCGCCTCGGTGCTCTCGGGCGCGCCGCAGCGCTCGAGGTACTCGCGCGTCGCGAAGAAGCCCATCCGCTGCACCCCGCAGCGCCGCACCACCAGGTCAAGCTGCTGCGGCGAGAACATGCGGACCGCGATCTCGGCCTCGCGCAGCAGCAGGTTGACCGGGGTGTCGTCGAGCACGAGGTCGACCGAGATGTGCGGCGCGTCGCGACGCAGCGCGGCGAGCCACGCGGGCGCGAAGTGCTCGCCGAAGAGCTCGGTCATCGTGACCCGCACCGAGCCCGCCTCCTCCTCCGACAGCCCGACCGCCTGACGTTCGAAGGCCTTGACCGCCGCCCGAACCTCGCGGGCCCGCGCGAGCAGACCCGCGCCCTGGACCGAGAGCTTGATGCCGCGTCCGCTGCGTTCGAAGAGCGCCACCCCGAGCGCCGCCTCGAGCTGACGGACGTGCCGTGAGAGCGTCGGCTGGCTGACGCCGGAGCGCCGCGCGGCGAGCTGCATCCCGCCCGCGTCCGCGACCGCGACGAAGCTCCGGAGCCAGCGCCAATCGATCTCGTCCACCCTCGAACCTCCCCGCGCGCGCGAGCGCGCATTCAATAATGAATCGCCAGGGTTCGAGGATAACGGTTTTGACTCGCGGATGATCGCCTAGACCTGATCTGTCTGGAGAGACCTATGAGAATCACGTCGAATCCTGGTGAGCGATGGGGGCTCGCGCCGCTGGGCGCGATCTTGAGCCTCGCGCTGCTGAGCTCGGCCTGCGCCGAGGTCGAGCTCGAGGCGCTCGAGGCGTCGCTCGCGGAGTCCGTCGAGGAGCGCGTCGCGACCTCGCCGCTCGTCGGCGCGCGCCCTATCGACGAGCGCGGCGAAGCGCGCGTCGAGGAGCTCCTGCGCGTCCGCGGCTACACCTACCTGCGGCTCGACTCGTCCGAGGCCGGCGTCTGGCACGTGATCACCGGCGCGCCGCCGAAGCGCGGCGAGACCGTCCGCTACCGCGGCTACGCCGAGCTCCGCGGCTACCGCTCGCCGAGCCTCCAGCGCGACTTCGACCGCCTGATCTTCGCCTCCGCGAAGCCCCGCCCGCCCGAGTGAGTGAGCGCGCCGCGCGAGCGCGCGCCGACTTCAACAACCTGACTGGAGAGACATTGTGAAGACGAGCACCCCCCACCCGCTGCTGACCACCCTCCTCGCCGCGACCGCGCTGCTCGCCGCGTCGGCCTGCGGCGACGGCGACGGCGACACCGAGACCACGAGCGCCGAGACCGAGACCGACAGCGACGAGCAGCTCGAAGAGGATCCCTGCGTCGCCGTGGAGCTCGCCGCCGACGCGATGATCGAGCCGGGCCTCGGCGAGGCCGGCGACCCGGCGAATTGGCCCGCGCTGCCGCCTGACGCGATCGTCGCGAGCACCTACCTGCGGCTCCCCGAGGGAGCCGACGCCAGGGCGGTCTTCGACGACGAGTTAATGCCGCCGATCCTCGGCGAGCTGATGGCGCCGGCCGAGGGCCTCATGGGCGTCTCGACGACCGGGTCGGCGTCCTGCAACACCGTGCGCACCTTGACCGTCTGGGCCAGCGAGGACGCCATGATGCAGTTCGTGACGTCGGAGGCGCATCTCGCCGCGATGGGGCGCACCGCGGAGGTTAGCCGCGGAGGATCCATCACCTCGCACTGGAGCGTCGGCGAGTTCGACCAGATCCTCTGGGAGACGGTGGTGCCGCGCTTCGCCGAGCACGACGGCCCGGTCTACTGATTCGCCTTCGTCCAACGCGAAACGTCGCAACAGGGCCGCGACGTATTGTGACCGACCGCGCGCGCGAATCGAGCGAGTCGCGCGCGTCGACGACGCGATCGCGCAGGAACCCTCGAGCGCCCCCCTAGCCCGGGTCTGAACGCCCGCGACGATTCGCCACAGCCTCGCCCGCGCGGTCGCGCGGTGGTATGCGGCTTGTAGGTGTCCCCGGCATGAGCGACCTGTTCGCAGCCCGCAGCCAGATGGCGATCTCGCTCGCGTTCCACATCCTGTTCGCGGTCGCGGGGATGGCGATGCCGCTGCTGATGGCGCTCGCCGAGTGGCGGCACCTGCAGACCGGCGACCCGGCGCTCCGCGACCTCGCGAAGCGCTGGGCCAAGGGCACCGCGATCCTGTTCGCGGTCGGCGCGGTCTCGGGCACGGCGCTCAGCTTTGAGCTGGGCCTGCTGTGGCCGGAGTTCATGCGTCACGCGGGACCGCTCGTCGGCATGCCCTTCTCGCTCGAGGGCTTCGCGTTCTTCCTCGAGGCCATCTTCCTCGGCCTGTACCTCTACGGCTGGGATCGCCTGAGCCCGCGCGTCCACCTGCTCACCGGCGTGGGCGTCGCGATCTGCGGCCTCACCTCGGCGGTCTTCGTCACCGCCGTGAACGCCTGGATGAACAACCCCGTCGGCTTCACGATCGAGGGCGGTCAGCTCGTCGACATCGACCCCTGGGCCGTGATGGGCAGCCCGACGTTCTTCTACGAGGCGCTGCACGTCGCGCTCTCGGCCTACGTCGCGGTCCCGCTCGCTGTGCTCGGTATCCACGCGTGGGGCCTGCTGCGCGAGCCCGGCAGCGCGTTTCACCAGCGCGCCTTCGCGATCGCGCTCGCGGTCGCGACCGTCGCGACCCCGGCGCAGTTGCTCTCGGGGCACAAGTCCGGCGAGTACATCGCGCACGCCCAGCCGGTGAAGCTCGCCGCCGCCGAGGGCCTGTACGAGACCCGGACCTACGCGCCGCTGGCGATCGGCGGCTACTACGACGACGAGGCTAACGAGCTGCGCTACGCCGTCGAGATCCCCTGGGCGCTGAGCCTCATCGCGCACATGGACCCGGCCGGCGAGGTCAAGGGTCTCGAGGAGGTCCCGCCCGAGGATCGACCGCCGGTCAACGTCGTCCATTACGCCTTCGACATCATGGTCGGCTGCGGGATGGCGGCGATGGCCTTCGTGGGCCTGGGCGCGCTGCTGTGGATCCGCAAGCGCCCGCCCTGGGAGCAGCGTTGGTTTCTGCGCCTCAGCCTGTTCGTCGCGCCGCTCGGCCTCGTCGCGATCGAGGCGGGCTGGACGGTCACCGAGGTCGGGCGGCAGCCCTGGATCATCCACGGCTTCATGCGCACCGCCGACGCGGTGACGCCGATGCCCGGCCTGGTGAGCCCGCTCGTGGTCTTCACGCTGCTCTACGTCGCGCTCGGGGTCGTCGTCATCCTGCTGCTGCGCAACCACGTGCTCGCGGCCACGCCGGTCACGCTCCGCGATGTCCTCGCGCGCGCGCCCGAGCCCGACGCGCGCGCGGACGAAGACCGCGAGCCCGGCGACTCGCTGCGCGCCGCGCTGGCCCCGGACGCGCTCGCCGACGACCTCGGTCGTGACGAGGAGGGCGCGCGATGACCCCGGAGCACGTGTTCTTCCTGCTGGGCGTCGCGGTCATCGTCTACGCGCTCACCGGCGGCGCCGACTTCGGCGGCGGGGTCTGGGACCTGCTGGCCTCGGGGCCACGTCGCCGCGCGCAGCGACGCGCGATCGCCCACGCGATCGCGCCGATCTGGGAGGTCAACCACATCTGGATGATCTTCGCGGTCGTCCTGCTGTTCACCTGCTTCCCGCACGCCTTCGCGGCGGTCAGCGTCGCGCTGCACATCCCGCTGGTGCTCGCGCTGATCTGCATCGTCCTGCGCGGCGCGGCCTTCGTGTTCCGCTCCTACGGGCTGCAGCCGAGCCAGGCGCGCGCGCGCTGGGGGCGGGTGTTCGCCTGGTCCAGCGCGCTGACCCCGGTGTTCCTCGGCATGTGCCTCGCGGCGCTCTCGAGCGGGCAGATCAGGATCGAGGGCCAGCTCGTCGTCTCGGGCTTCCTCGCCGGCTGGACGAGCAGCTTCGCGGTCTGCGTCGGCCTGTTCGCGCTCTCGCTGTTCACGCTGCTCGCCGCGGTCTACATGGCCGTCGAGACACAAGGCGAGCTGCGCGACGACTTCCGCCGGCGCGCGCTGATCAACGAGCTCGTCTCGGGCGCGCTCGCGGGCCTCGTGCTGTGGCGCGCCTGGGCCGAGGCGCCGCTGCTGTTCGGCAACCTGCTCGGCGCGCCGTGGTCCCTGCCGGCGCAGGCGCTCACCGCGGTCGCGGCGGCGGCCGTCATCGCCACCTTGCTCATCGGCAAGGTCGAGCTCGCGCGCCTCGCCGTGATGGCGCAGGTCGGCTTCGTCGTGCTCGGCTGGGGCCTGGCGATGAACGGCCACCTGATCCTCCCCGACATGCCGCTCGCGCGCGCGGGCGCGCAGCCGCGCGTGCTCGCCTCCCTGCCCTGGGTGCTGCTCGGCGGCGCCGCGCTGTTCGTCCCCGCGCTCACGTGGCTGTACCGCGTCTTCAAGCTGCAGCGCGAGCCGCCCGCGGACCGCTGAGAAACGCGAGCGCGCGCCGGAACAATTTCCGGCTCGACGCGTCTCTACCAGCGCCGGCGCTCCCCGTCGGCGCTGGCGGCGTGTTCGCCAGCTAGGTTAACAATAAGACAGGTAGGACGCGGACCGATGGAGCCGCCAATTGTACGATTTAAGGGCGAGCACCGCTGGCTCTCGAACTTCGCGCCGGTCACGGTGACGCTGGACGGCGTCCGCTACCCGAGCGTCGAGCACGCCTACCAGGCCGCCAAGACGCTCGACCCCGAGGAGCGCGCGGCCGTGCGCGCCTGCGAGTCGCCCGGCCGCGCCAAGCGGATGGGCAAGCGCGTGACGATGCGCGACGACTGGGCTGAGGTCCGCGAGGCGACGATGCTCGCGCTGACGCGCCAGAAGTACGCGCAGCACGAGTACCGCGCGCGGCTGCTCGCGACCGGTCAACGCGAGCTCGTCGAGGGCAACACCTGGGGCGACACCTTCTGGGGCGTCTGCGAGGGCGTCGGCGACAACCGACTCGGCCGCATCCTGACGCGCGTTCGCGCCGAGCTTCGGGAGGCGGAGTAGGAGGCGAAGTAGGAGGAGGCCTTCGCCGCGCTAGGCGCCGGCGGTCTTCGCCAGCTCCGCGGCGATCGCCGCCTCGAGCTGATCGGGGTTGGCGTCGAAGGGCTGCCCGTTGATGTAGAAGCTCGGCGTGCCGCGGACCCCGATCTCGGTCCCCTTGGCCACGTCCTCGTCGACCTGCTTGCGCGCGCGCCCGGACTCGAGGCAACGCGCGAGCAGGTCCGCGTCGAGGCCCGCCTGCGCGGCGATGCTCTTGAGCCCCTCGCCGTCGAGCGTGCGCTGATTCTCGAAGATCGCGTCGTGCATCTCCCAGAACTTGCCCTGCTCCTGCGCGCACTGGGCGTGCTCGGCCGCCGGCTTGGCGTTGGGGTGAAAGCTGAGCGGGAAGTGCCGGTAGGCGAAGCGCACGCGATCGCCGAACTTGCCCTTCAGCTCGCTGACGACCGTGCCCGCGCGCGCGCAGTAGGGGCACTCAAAGTCCGAGAACTCGACGACCTCGACCTTGGCCTCGGCGCCGCCGAAGGTCGGCGTGTGCGCGGGGATGTCGATCGGCAGCGCCGGCGGGCGCACGTCGGGCAGCGACATCTCGACGCTCGCGCCCTCGCGCAGCTCACCCATCAACGCGAAGTACGCCCCCTGCTGACGCTCCTCCATCATCGCCGCGACGACCTGACCGCGCACGAGCTCGAGCGCGGGCGCGTCAGGCGTCTTGTTGGCGCCGTAGTAGGCCTCGACCTCCGCGTCGCTCGGCTCGGGCGCGCGGGACTCGATCTGTCCCTTGAGATAGGGATCGATCTCGAGGCCCTGGGCCGCGGCGGCGGTCTGCAGCAGCTTCTCCTCGACCGCCATCCGCACCGCGCCGTCGCGGATCTTCTGGATCTGGCGGCAGTAGTCGCCGAGCGCCTGCTTCTCCATCTCGGCCGCCTCGACGCCGAGGGACTCGACCGTCACGGGCGCACCGTTGACGCGCGCGACCACGGTCTGGGGCGCCAGCGAGAGGCTCGCGGCCGCGCACGCGCCCTCGATCGCCGGGGTCGACGGCTGCGCGACCGTCGGCGCCGGCGCCGGCGCCGGCGCGCTCGCGCCCTCCCCGGCCTTGGTCGGCGCGGGATCCGAGTTCGGGCCCGCGGGCGCGGGCGCGCCCTGGCAAGCGGTCAACACGAGCGTGAGGGCGGCGGCGAGGCGGATCTTCATCGGTGCGCAAGCATGCGCTCCGCGGCCCCCGCTGGCAATGCTCGCTACCCGGGCCTACGCGAAGGCCGGGATGCCCTCCGCGGCGCCCTCGACGTGATCGTGGGGGATGATCGCCACCGGGACCGGCGCGCCGGCGGCGAGCTCCGTGCCGACGCTCGAGCTGAAGATGCGCTCGGCGAGCGACAGCCGACGCGACCCGCAGACGATCAGGCTCGCCCCCTCCTCGTTCGCAATCGCGAGCAGCTCCGGGGAGATCGGGCCCTCGACGACCCGCTGCCGCGCGGCGCCAGCTCGATGCTGCTCGGCCCACGCCCGGAGCCGGTCCGCCGCCCGCGCGCGGTGCTCGAGCTGCGCGCTGCTCCAGGCCGTCCCCGAGAGGACCCCCTCGAGCGAGCCGTGGACCCGGACCGCGTGGACGATGACCAGCTCGCGCGAGAGCGCGCGCGCCAGCTCCCCGGCGAAACGCAGCGCGGGCAGCGAGGTCGGGCGCAGGTCGGTCGCCAGCAGGATCGGGCCGCTGGCGACGCGCTCGAGATCTTGATCCGGCGGCACGACGATCGTCGGCTGCGCGAGCTCACGGATGACGCGCCGCGCGATCCTGCCCAGCGCGATCACGCTCGGGGCGTCCGTCCGCGCGCGCCGACCGATGATGACCCCATCGGCCTCGTGCTCCTCGATCGCGCGCGCGAGCCCTCGCTCCGCGCGCGTGTCCACCAGCACGCCGACATCGCTAAACGAGCTGACCGCGTCCTCGCGCTCGAGGGTCTGGTTGAGCTGCGTGAGCGCGTGGGCGGCGAGCTCGTCGGGCAGCAGATCGTCGTAGGGCACCTCGAGCGAGTGCACCGCGTAGAAGCGGTTGTGCTGCGTGTTGCGATACATCCAGCGCGCGAAGCGAAGCGCGCCCGCGCTGCGCGAACGAAAATCAAGACCCACGATCCATCGCATACAAACGCTCTCCTGCAGACTCGAGGTTGAGGGGTTGAGGGATGAAGTTGCAACAATCGCGCCGCGGGCTCAAGCCCGCGCTCGGGGCACCAGCTCGACGCCCCGCGACGAGCGCCAGCGAAGCTCTCCCGACACGCGGGAAATTTCTCCCAGCGCGCGAAGCCGGTCGCGCGCGGGACATGTCGCTTTAGACAGCCTGTTCGGCGCGCCGCGTCACGAGCACTCGATGACGCCCTCGCTGATGTCCGCGCACGTCGTGAACGGCGCGGTGCACATGAAGGGCGAGAGGCAGCCGCAGGTCTGCCCGCCGAAGCACTCGGGGAAGTCGGGGAAGCACGAGTAGGCCGCGCAGCCCTCGAAGCCGCCGTTGGTGATCTTGCAGTTGTTGCCGATCTGCTCGCAGTACGAGCAGTCCGGGACCCGATCGCAGGCCTCCACCGGCAGGCACTCGCCCGTGTAGCAGTTGTCGAGGACCTGCGGCAGCTCGCCGTCCTCGCACTGGGGCTCCGGCGCGTCGCAGGACACGTCGTTGAGGTCGCAGCTCTTCCCCTTGACCACGCACTGGTTGTTCTCGCACGCGGCCTCGGTGAGGCCCCACTCGGCGCACTTGTCCTGCTGACACATGCCGCCGCAATTGCCCGGCGAGCCCATGTTGGGGTTGTACGCCACGCAGCCGCAGCAGTCCCCCGCGATCGCGCAGTCCGAGTCGGTCTCGCAGCTGAAGCCGCCGGGCTCGTAGTCGAGCTCGCAGACGGGGCCGGTGGTCGGCTCGCCCGTCGAGCCCGTCATCGGATCGGGCTCGGTGGTCCCGCTCGAGCTGGTGTCCCCGCCCGTCGACGCGACCGTGGTCGACATGGTCCCAGAGATGTTCGAGCCGTTCGAGCCGTTCGAGGTGCCGGTGTTGGATCCGGTCGTGGCCCCCGTCGCGCTCGCCGAGCTCGACGAGGACTCGGAGTCACTGGAGTCGGACTCGCTGGCGTCGGTGGTCCCGTCAGGGGTCTCGGTACACGCCAGCGGGGTGAGCAGCGCGAGCGAGAGCAGCAACGGGGAGGCCGAGCGCGCGGCGTGAATAAGGCAGAAAGAAGACATTACAGGGGCTTATACCGCGGTCTCTCGCGTTCAGAGCGCGGCCCGCGAGTTCGCGCTCCCCTACGCTCGCGGGCCCACGAGCCCGACCTCCGCGCTCCCCTTGGCGGCTGGCACATGGACTGCAACAGTCGCCCCCGTGCAATCGACCACACCGACCCCAAAGCCGAACATGCTCCAGGGCGCCAAGATCCTCGTGCCGATCGATCTCTCGGAGAGCGGTCGCGCGGCCCTCGCCGAGGCCGACGCGCTCGCGGCCAGCACGAACGGCGAGATCACGCTGCTGCACGTCCAGAGCGTGACCGAGCTGCACGTGATGGACTTCGCCTACCAAGAGCCGCCCGAGCAGACGGCGCGCGTTCGCCAGGCGATCGAGGACGCGGTCGCGACGATCGCGTCGGAGCTCCGCACGCCCCGCGAGCGCGTCTCGATCGAGCTGCCGATCGGCGACGCGACCCACGAGATCGTCGACCGCTCGAGCCGTCACGACTTGATCGTCATGGGGACCCACGGGCGCACGGGCGTCTCGCACTTCCTGCTCGGATCCGTGACCGAGCGCGTCGTTCGAGCCGCGCGCTGCTCGGTCCTCGTCGTCAAGCCGCGTGACGCCGCGGACGCGCGCTGAGGCTGTTCGCGCGGGGAATTTCCAACGAGCGGGAGAATTTCTCCACTCCCGAACGCCCCGTTCGCGCACCAGCTCGAAAATTCTCGCGCGCTCCGCTGGCACACGACTTGCTCAAGCATCCACCGAGCCATCGCGCGCGAGCGCGTCACTCTCTACACCGGTCCTGGATGGACCGATCGAAGCACAAGGCGCGAACAACACCATGGACAACCAACAAAACTTCACCGGACTGAAGATCGCCGCGGTCATGACGCGTCAGCCCTGCACGGTCGCGCCCGACCTGAGCCTGGCGGACGCCCAGGAGCGCATGTACGTCAACAACATCCGGCACCTCGTCGTGACCGAGAACGGCCTCGTCCGCGGCGTCATCAGCACGCGCGACATCAGCTTCGTCTCGACCTTGACCACGGTCGAGCCCGCCAAGATCCAGGTCTCGGCCGCGATGACCTCGAGCCCCTACACCTGCGGGCCCGACACCACCGTGCTCGAGGTCGCCCGCCAGATGGAGCAGCACCGCTACGGCTGCGCGGTCGTCGTCGACAACGGCGCCCCGGTCGGCATGTTCACGACCACCGACGCGCTCCGCGTGCTCCGGGTCGCGCTCACCGGCGAGGCCGTCGAGGCCGAGGTCAAGCCGACGCACGTCGTCGAGCAGCCCACGGAGCGCGAGAAGATCGAGCACCACACACGCGTCGGAGCCCACGGCGCGAGCCGAAACATGGGGCGGGCCTTCGACACCACGAGCTAGCCGGCCGCGCACACGAGAACAGGGCGGAGGCCGCGGCCTTCGCCCTGTCTGCTCGTCGTCTCTGACCTGTCTCTCAGGACCGGCGGTACGTAAACTTGTACTCGAGCGGCTTGTGCATCATCGGGTGCGAGATCTTGGTCTTGATCTTCAGCCGCGCGCCGTCCTCGGAGAGCCGGTAGGTCTTGATCGTGGTGCTGTTGTGGCCGACGATCTTCTGCACGAGCTTGCCGCTGCGGAACGACATCGACATCGTGTAGGTCTTGCCGTCGTCGCCCTTGTACTTGATGCCCGGGCCGCCGACGTGCAGCGTGACGAGGTCCTTGCCGACGCCGCCCGCGATCGTGACGTTCTCGCCCTCGACGTCCAGCTTCGTGACCTTCACCGCGGTCGTCGGCTTGCGCAGCATTCGACCCGCCATGCCGCGGATCAGGAAGTTGAGGTTGGCGACGATCTCGTCGACCGCCGCGTACGCGCGCTCTTGCTCGGTCTCGCCGCCGACGTAGCGGTAGCTGCCGTGATAGTCGGCGATCGTGCGCTCGGCGGGCGCCTCCGCGACCTCGTCGGCGGCCGCCGCCTCCACGGTTGGAGCTGTGATCAACGCCACACCCAGAATGAGTGGGCCCACTACGGAATTGCTCAATAAATTCTTCACGCGCGACATCCCCGGTCACTCGGACTACTCCAACATTGTATCGATTCAATTCGCGGGTGCATCATCGTTCGCACCGCGTTCGAGTATTCGCGCCAGCGCCAACACCGCGTCGATCTCAGGACCTACACGCGCAGCGCGCACGGGGCGACGTCTGCAAACTTGCTCCAAAAGACATATCTCATTCACCCGGAGAAACGGCCGCGCAACCACGACCAGAGCCCGCGCGAGCGCGACCCCGCGCGCTCGCGGATGATCGCGCGATACGACGAGTTAAACCGGATCTCCAGGTTCGCGTACGCCGCCAAGAACTCGCGGCGGCTCGGTCGGCGCAGCACGACCTCCCCGGGGACCAAGAACCGCATCCGGTGCTCGGGGTAGAGCGGCTTGTTCGCCTCGGCCTGGGCGCGCGCGAACGCGTCGAAGCCCGCGTTGTCCGCGGCCATGTGGTAGAGGCACCAGTCCCCGTCGAGCAGCCCGACGCAGAGCGTCGGCCCGCTGGGCCCGCCCATCGCGAGGGGCAGCCGGTCCTCGACTGCGGGATCGCGCAGCAGCGTGCCCACGACCTCAGGGGTCAGACCTGCGAAGGGCGCCATCGTCGAGATGGTCCCACAGGCGCGCGTGACACGGCGTAGAATTCCCCGACACTGGGAGCACCAGAGCGCATGCGCACCATCAACCGTCTCGCCCTCCTCCTCCCCTGCGCGCTGGCGCTCGCGTGTACGCCCGACGACGGCGAGAGCGGGGGCGACACCGAGGCCGACGCCACCACGGGCGCCACCGAGGACGCGGGCGCGTCGTCCACCAGCGGCGAGGGGACGAGCGCGGGCGGCAGCGAGGGCGGCACGACGGGCGCCGCGACCGAGACCGGCACCGTCGACACCGGCGGCACGGGCGAGCCCCCGCCGCCGGGCGCGTGCCCCGACGCGCTCGATCCCGCGCTCGAGCTCACGCCAGGCTCACACGACATGACCCTCGAGTACAACGGCGAGCTGCGCTCGTTCACGGTCGAGGTCCCCAGCGGCTACCTCCCGGGGACGCCCGCGCCGCTGATGCTCAACCTCCACGGCTTCGGCTCGAACGCCTGGCAGCAGGCCCTGTTCTCGCAGATGAACTACGACGCCGACGCCCGCGACTACATCGTCGTGTACCCAGGCGGCCTCGAGATGTCATGGAACGGCGGGGCGTGCTGCGGCGACGCGGCCGACACCGATCGCGATGACGTGGGCTTCTTGGGCGCGATCGTCGACGCGCTCGCGCCCCAGCTCTGCTACGACCCCGCGCGCGTCTACTCCACCGGGATGTCGAACGGCGGCTTCATGTCGCACCGGCTCGGCTGCGACGCCGCCGAGCGCTTCGCCGCGATCGCGCCCGTCGCCGGGGCGATCGGCATCGAGGACTGCGCGCCCTCGCGCCCGGTGCCGGTCTACATCGTCCACGGCGCCGTCGACCAGGCGGTCCCGGCCGAGCTCGCGCTCACCGCCTTCGCGTTCTGGGCCGAGCACAACGGCTGCGAGGGCGAGCCGACGCGCTCCGAGCTGGGCGGCGGGACCTACTGCGATCTGTTCGAAGCCGAGCGCTGCGAAGGCGGCGCGGCGGTCCAGCTCTGCATGCTCGCGCAGCTGGGGCACTGCTGGCCCGGCGGGAGCGCCGAGCTGTGCGAGCTCCTCGGCGACACCTACGAGGACACGGTCGACGCCAACATCACGATGATGGACTTCTTCGACCAGCACCGGCTGCCGTAGCCGAGCTCGCGCCGGCCGCGTCGCCCGCTGCTCGACACCAGCGCTCGATCAGCTCGCGGCTCTCGCCGCGTGTCGATCCAAGACGCCACGCGCCCTCGCTCGCCAGCACCTCGGAGTAAAAGCCCGGGTTCGCGCGCACCGTCTCGTCGCGCGACGCGCCGACCGCGTGAGGGATGTGGTGGGCCATCACGCTCCCTCGATGGTTTCTCCTGGTCCCCCCGCTGTACCAGATGAACAAGCTGTCATCGGAGATCCGCAGGAGCCAGCGCCGCAGGTTGTCGCTGCTGTGCTGCGCGACGTGGAGCGGCGCGGCGTCGAAGCGCTCGCGCCAGCGATCGTCGCGTCGTTCAAACAGCTGCTCTCGAACGACGCGATTCGGGTTAAACGGCGGAACTCGAACGGGCTTGATGTGACCGACCCCCAGCGTCGGCAGGACGACCCCGGCGAATTGAAACCACTTGAAGCTGAACCAATTGTCGAGCTTGACCAGATAGACGCGACTCGGCGAGTAGAATTCGCTCATCCCGCGAGCCAGCGCGATCACGAGGTCGACGAAGCGACCCTCGTCATCATGGTCCGGGCGAATTTTCAGTGACGCTGTCAACGATAGAACCCCTGGCGGCCCCAGCCGCCGTAGACACGGCCTCTACCACGATATCGACCGAGCCCGGCGCGAAGAAATACCGTACCTGGCGACGGAGCACGAACGACCCCGGCGCTCGCGGGCTCGACGCTGTCAGGCCTCAACACGTGGGCTCAACAGATCCCTAACCACGTCCGGCTCGCGCCTGCTGTCTGAAGACGTCAGCGCCCGCGCGACGCGGACAGCCGAGGCTTGGCCGCGCGGCGCGGGCGAGCCGCGAACCGTGAGCTGCGCTCAGTGACAGAAGTCGAGACCGCGGGCCGGTCACTCCATAGGGTGGTCGAGCAGACGCACATATCCGCTGGGACATAAACGCCCTCGCCGCGCGCGCTCACAGCGAGTCGAGCAGGCGATCGAGCAGCGGGTCGAGCAGCGCGCGCCCGCGCAGCTCGTGGATCCAGCGATCGGGGATCGCCAGCGCGCCCTCGCGGATCCCCGCGATCCCGCCGGCGACCGCTGCGGTCGTGTCGGTGTCGTCGCCCAGCGCGATCGCGGACTTCACGACATGTTCATAGGGACCGGACGTAAGCGCCAGCCTCGCGGAGTGCAGGCAGTCGACCACGTAGCCGCTCCCGCGCCCCGCGGGCGCGCGGGCGGGATCGATCACCTGCAGCTCGGCCGCCGCGCCCTCGATCCCCGCCGCCAGCTCGCGCCCTCCCGAGACCGCCGCGCGCCAGGCCTCGGCCGTCTCGAGGCCCTCGAGCGCGCGCCGGGCCCAGAGGCAGTACAGACCGCAGCACAGCTGGCTGCGCAGATGGCCGTGGGTCGGCAGCGAGCTGCGCATCGCGTCGCGAAACAGCGCCGCGTCGTCGCCCCGGTGCCACAGCGCCAGCGGCAGCGCGCGCATGAGCGCGCCGTTGCCGTTGCTGTGCTCGTCCCGCGGCCCGCTGCGCGCGGCGGGTGTCCCCGCGGCCAGATCGCTGAGGGCCGCGCGCGTCTGCGCGCCGATGTCGAACACGCGCCCGTCGACCGCGAGGTAGCCCTCGTCCCACCACCGCAGCAGCCGCGCGCCGAGGTCATCGAGCTCGAGCGCGCCGCGATCGAGCAGCGAGGCGAGCAGGCACAGCGCCTGCGCGCCGTCGTCCGACCACGTCCCCGGCGGGACGCCGGCGTGCGCCCGATCGAAGCCGGCCGGCGGCGTGAACTCGATCGCCGAGGCCTCCGGGAGCTCGCCGGGGCCGTGGAACTCGTAGGGCACGCCGAGCGCGTCGCCGACCAGGAGACCCAGCAGCCCGCCCTCGACCCGATCGTGCGCGCTCGTCGGCTCCCGAAGCGGCGCGCTCGCGCTCGCGGGCGAGCCCTGGTGGCTGTCCTCCAGGGCCTCGTCGTCCTCCGCGAGCGCGCGGAACTCCAGCCGCGCGCCGGCGTCGAGCCCTGACCACCAACGCTCGACCTGCAGGCGCGCGTCGCCGTGCAGACCGGCCACGAGCCCAGCGGGCGGCGCGTCATCATCCATCCCTTGACCGTGACAGCCGCGCGTCGGGACTACAAGCGTCACGCCCGTGAGGCGCCCGACCGCGCCGAGGTGACCACGAGCGCGCCGCTCGAGCTATGATCGGCCTGCTGTCACGATCCGCCCGATCCCGCTGGCTCAGGCGGCGCCGCCGTCCGCGAGCCCGCGCGTGACCGGCGTCCACGTACGTGACCTTCGGGACAGGCGATCCGCGACCGGCTCGCCGTCGAACAGACCCGCCCGCTCCGGCGCGGGCGCCAGGCCGTTGGTCACGAGCAGCAGGTCGACGTTGACGACCGCGTACCGACGTCCCTCGATCTCGCAGACCGCGGCCGCGAGCGCGCCGCAGCTCGAGCACACCAAGAAGTCGGCGGTCCGCGTGCCGAAGCGGTAGCGGCTGACGGCCGCGGGGTCACGGGCCCTCAGCTCCACCGCGCCGCCGGGGTCGGAGGTCCAGCGCGCGCGCCGAGGCCGGCAGTAGCCGCACTGACACGCGCGCACCGGCAGCGCGCCGGGCTCGCGCCCCTCGCTCAGGCGCAGGCTGACCTCGAGGTCGCCGCAGTGACAGGAGGCGCGGAGGGTGACGGGCTGCTGCTGCATCGCGACGCACTGTAGCAGCGCCGACGACGATGGTTAGATCCGCACGATGACGCCGAGCATCGGCCCGCCGAGCCGGACCGAGCCGACCTGCAGGTGCTCGTAGCCGGCGAACAGCTCGACGCGCCGAATGGTGACGCCGGCGGTCCCGCGCGCGCGCCAGTACAGCGTGCCCGGCATGAGCCCGCCCTCGCCGCCGACGCCGATCGCGATCGGCTTGAGCGGGTGAACCTCGAGCCAGCCCGAGGCGAAGCTGTAGCCGACCGTCGCCGCCTGGCTGGGCTCGACGACGCCGGGATCGATCATGACGCTGGGCCCCATGCCGACGTGCAGATGGACCCCCGGCGCGCCGACGCTGAGCCCGAGCTTGGCGTCGCCCATGACCAGGTGATCGTGGATGTCGAACTCATGGAAGTAGCTCCACGAGGTGTTGAGTTCGAACAGCCCGACCATGAGCCGCGAGTTGAGCCCGCCGCGGGCGATGTTGGTGGGTAAGAACGCGCCCTCGAGCCCGACCTGAAACGACCACGGCTTGCCGCGCTGGACCGCCGGGATGACCTGGTAGTCGAAGTCCTCCGGCTTCGGCGCGTCGTCCCGCAGCCAGAAGACGCCCCCGTAGCCCTCGTCGGCGTAGGGATACGGGCGGTAGCGCATCCCGATCGACCGTCGCTCGCGCGGCTCGTCTACGCGCGCCCGCGGAGACGAGCCGCCGCTGGCGCCATGGACCATCGCGCCGACGATCGAGAGCAGGATGCTCGCGCCCGCGCCCGAGCCCTCGTCCGAGTCGTCGTACGAGCTTGAGCTCGAGCTTGAGCTCGAGCTCGAGCTCGAGCTGGACGAGGACCCCCGCGCCTCGCTCGCGGCCTGGTCCAGCCGGCCGCCGGCGCGCGCGGGTGACGAGGCCAGCGCGGGCGCGAGCCCGATCGCCAGCGCGAACGAACTCCACAGGCGGCGCGTTCCCACGCTGATGGAGACACCCCGCGCGCCTCGAGAATTCAACGCGCTCCGCGAGTATTCGCGCGCACATCCACACACGCGAGTCGACGAGGCTCGTCGGCCGGTGGGTGTTGGTTCGCGGAAGGGTGCAGGGCCTGCCCGGCCCGCCTCCCGATGAAGCACGATCTCCTCGAGCTGTTGACCGACCTGCGCGGCGTCCAGCAAGATCCCGCGTACCACCCTGAGCGCGACGCGCTCTACCACTCCTTGCAGAGCTTCGACCTCGCGCGCCGCGAAACGGACGACCGCCAGCTGTGGGCGGCCGCGCTGCTGCACGATGTCGGCAAGGCCTACGGCGGCCGCGACCACGATCGCGTCGGCGCGCGCCTGCTGCACGACCTCCTCGCCGAGCGCCTCGCCCCGCGCGTGATCTGGTTGGTCGAGCACCACCTCGACCTGCTCCGCCACCCCAGGCGCGCCCGTCGGCGCTACCGCGGCAGCCAGCGGCTCCGCGACCTCGAGCTTCTGCGCCGCTGGGATCTCGGCGGCCGCGACCCCCACGCGCGCGTGCTCTCGCCCCGCGCCGCCGTCGAGCTGCTGCTCGAGCGACCCGAGCTCCTCCGCGCCCAGGACCGCGACATGTCCTGTGATTCCTATGAGCTGGAGCGCCGAGGATGACGCGGGACGTCGCACGGTCTACTGGCCCGACATGGAGCGGATCCCGGCGGCGCGCGCCCTCTGGCGCCCCGCCGACGGCGACGCGCCGGGCGGCGCGGCCGAGCGACGCGCGCGCGCGGTCCGTGATGCCATCGACGCGGTCCTGACCGCGCGGCAGCGCGAGGCCGTCGAGCTGTACTTCTTCGAGGGCCTCTCGCAGGCCCAGATCGCCGCGCGCCTCGGCGTCAGCCAGCAGGTGATCCACCGCCGGATCCACGGCGCGACGCGTCGCGGGCGGCGGGTCGGCGGCGCGCTCGCGCGCCTGCGGACCGCGCTCGCGCCCGCGCTGCGCGAGCCCCCCAATCCCCCTCCTGACGGCGCCTGACGCCGCGCGGATTGCTCAGACACGCTCCTCGACCCGCGCGGCCGACCGCCGCGAGAACGCCCATGCCACGCAGAACCAACAAGCCGCGCAGGCGCGACCGCCGGCGCCCGGCGCACCGCGTCCCGCAACGAACACTCCTGGCCGAAGAGGCAGCACGCCTGATGTACGAGGAGGGCGTGCAGCAGTACCTCGTCGCCAAGCGGATCGCGGCCCGCCGCGTGCTCGGGCGCCAGGGGGCGCGCGCCGCTCGCTTCCGTCCGCACGAGCTGCCCTCGAACGGCGAGATCCGGCGGGCGCTGCTGCGCGTCGCGGACCTGGCCGAAGGACCCCGTCGCCTCCGCCGCCTGTTCGCGATGCGCGTGGTCGCGCTCGAGACGATGATCGCGCTCGCGCGCTTCAGCCCGCGCCTGATCGGCTCGGTCGCGAGCGGCCACGTCCGACGCGGCAGCGACATCGATCTGCACGTCTTCGTGCCGGGGGACGCGCGCGCGCGCGAGCTCGACGCGAGCCCCGTGATCGCGCGCCTGGAGGCGCTCGCGTGGCCGCACGAGCTGCGCCGGGTGTTAATCCGCAAATTCGGAGAGTTCCGCGAGTTCACGCATGTCGACGTCGATCGCGGCTTTAGGGTCGAGCTCTCGGTCTACCCGCTCGCGGACCTCCGCGCGGTACAGCGCAGCAGCGTCGACGGGCGACCCATCGACCGCGTGAGCGCGTCTCGTCTGCGCGCGCTCCTCGAGCTGGATCACGCCGCGGCGTGGTCGCGCTACCAGGCGACCGGCGAGCTCCCCGATCGCGACGCGCTGCTCGACGAGGACGCGGAGCCGCCCGGCCGCTACGACGGGCTGCTCGCGGAGTTTGATGAATCGGCACACACCGAGTAGCGACCGGCGCGGCCTCGAGGCGACATGGACGAGAACGCCCGCGGCGACGCGGCGCGCTCCTGCGGTACACTCACGCCGTGGAAGCAACGGGCTCGACGCCGGCGCGTCGACTCGCGGCACGCCTGTTCGTCGACGCGCCAGATCGCCTGCTGAGCCCTCGCGTGATCGAGGCGGGCGGCGAGGCGCTGCGGCGCGCGCGGCTCGTCATGCGCGTCGGGCTCATCGGCGTCGCGCTGCTGCTGATCCCCTTCGTCGACCACGTCATCGCCGGCAAGCACTACGAGGCGATCGTGCTGGGGGTCTGCTGGCTGCTCACCGTCGGCCTCCTCACCGCGCTGCGCTTCGGGCTCGCGCCGAGCGTGGCGGGCCATCTCGCCGCGTTCACGCTGACCCTCTCGCCGCTGCTCAACGCCGAGGCGCTCGGCGGCATCCACTCACCGCCCGTCTTCGCGCTCTTGATGATCCCGCTGCTCGCGATCTTCGCCTCGGGGATCGCGGCCGGCTGGGCCTGGGTCGGGATCGTCGTCGCGTCGCTGTGCTGGATCGCGTACCACACGGGCGGCGACCCAGGGCTCGCGCGCGAGAAGCTGATCGCGACGGTCGTCACGACCTGCGGCCTCGGGGGCGTCGGCAGCATGTTCGAAGTCATCCGCGCGCGCGCGCAGGAGGAGCTGCTCGCCACCCGCGACGCCGCGCAGGCGGCCGCTGAGGCCAAGGGCCAGTTCCTCGCCACGATGAGCCACGAGATCCGCACGCCGCTCAACGGCGTGATCGGCATGGCCGACCTCCTGCGCGGGACCGAGCTCGACGAGCGCCAGCGCGAGTACGCGACCGTCATCTACCGGAGCTCGCGCGCGCTCCTGCAGATCATCAACGACATCCTCGACTACTCGAAGATCGAGTCCGACGCGCTCTCGCTCGAGCTGGTGCCGGCCGATCTCCGCGAGGTCGCGACCGACGCGATCAACATGCTGCGCGTGCCCGCCGAGGAGAAAGAGCTCGAGCTCTCCCTCCGGATCCCGGACATCGTCCCGCGGGTGCTCGAGTTCGACCCCACGCGGATTCGCCAGGTCCTGATCAACCTCGTCAGCAACGCGGTGAAGTTCACCGATCGCGGGAGCGTCAAGGTTGTCGCCAACGTGATCGGGCGCCGGCCCGACGCGCTCACGCTGCGGATCGAGGTCCGCGACACCGGGATCGGGATCGCGGCGGACAAGCTCCACACGGTCTTCGGGCGCTTCGTCCAGGCGGACCCCTCGACCACGCGCAAGTTCGGCGGGACCGGCCTCGGGCTCGCTATCGCGCGTCGCCTCGTCGAGCTGCACGGCGGCGAGCTCGGCGTCTCGAGCAAGCTCGGCGAGGGCGCGACGTTTTGGTTCACCCTGCCCGCGCGCGTGCTCTCCGACGACATCGTCATCGACGCGTCGTCCTCGGGCCACGGCTCGGTGCACGCCGCGAGTCGTCGTGGTCTACGGGTGCTCGTCGCCGAGGACAACAAGGTCAACCAGCTCGTCGCGCGCCGGCTGCTGACGCAGCTCGAGGCCGAGGTCGTCATCGTCGAAGACGGCGAGCGCGCGATCGAGAGCGCGCGCGCCGGCGGCTTCGACCTGATCCTGATGGACATCCACATGCCGCGGCTCGACGGGATCGAGGCCACGCGTCAGCTCAAGCAGCTCACGCCGACCCAGGAGGTCCCGATCGTCCTGCTCAGCGCGAGCGTGCTCGACGACGATCTCGAGCGCGGTCGCGAGGCCGGCGCCGCCGGCTTCGCGGGCAAGCCGATGAACCTGCGCTCGCTCGCGCGGGTGCTCGCGGAGCACGTCGGGCGCGACCCGGACGTCGGCGGCCCGTTCCGCCCCGGGGGGACCTTCGACCTGCGCTCGAGCGGCGGACGCCGCTCGCAGTCGTCGTCATCCCCGACTGCGGAGCCGTCATCATCGTCCTCGGCTTCGGAGAGGACGAGCTCATCGGCGCCCTCCTCGTCGTCATCGCGCTCGTCACCGTGACTCACGGCCAGCCGGCGAAGAAGCGCGCCCCGACCATCACCGCGAGGCCCTCCTCGCCGACCTGCGCGGTGAGGGTCACGGCGAGGTGCTCGAGGTGAACGCGGTGCGTCACCGCGACCGCCGGCTCCAGCCCGACCAGCGCGACGCGGGTCGCCTGGCGCCGAGACCATATCCCGGTGACGCCCAGCTCCGGCGTCCCGCGCAGCGCCGTCAGCAGGTCCCAGGTCGACCACAGCGGCCAGCTCGTGTCGACGCGGACGCGCCGCGTGCCGGCCTCGAGCGCGAGCCCCGGGGTCCACTCGACCGTCCCGTTCACGATCGTCAGCGCGCTCCAAGGCGCGAGGTTGACGGCGCGGCGACGGATCGCGAGCCCCCGGAGCGTCCACGTCGTCGCGTAGGTCTCGCAGGCGACGCAGGTCCGCCAACCGGTCCCGTAGGCCAGCTCGACGCCGGTCCACAGGCGCGGCGTCGGGGTCACGCTCGCGGCCACCCGCGCGCCCCACAGCGGGCGCGGGCCGAGCCCCGCGCCGCCGACATCGGGGCCGAGGCTGTAGCCGACGCGGGTCGGGTGCGCCGACGGAGCCGGGCCGACCTGCCACGGGTTGACCTCGAGCGCGCTCGCCTCGGGCGGGCGGGCGAGCAGCGCGGCCCACAGCAGCGCGGACGCGGACGCGCTCACGCCCCCTCCTCGCCGAGCTGGTACAGCAGCTCCTGGATCGCGGCGGTCTGCTCGCGCACGCGCCCGCCGTGCTCCCAGTCGCCGATGTTCGTCAGCAGCACCACGCCGACGCCCGTCTCTGGCTCAAAGAACATCTCGCTCGAGACGCCCAGGTCGTCGCCGTCGTGGCCGACGATCCAGCGCTCGCCCAGCGTCATCCCGAACCAGAAGTAGTACTGGTCCTCGATGTAGGGGCGGATGTACCAGTCGTCGAGGCCCTCGACCGGGCGCGTCGTCAGGGTCTCCAGCGCCCCCGGCGCGAGCACGCGCTGACCGTCGAGCTCGCCGTCCGCGAGCGCGAGGCGCAGCAGCCGCCCGAGCTCGCGCGCGGTCGTTCGCAGCTGACCATCCGGCCACGTCGCGAAGCCGTAGTGCTCGTCCACGCGCCAGCCCGCAGGCTCGATCGCGTGCGGCCGCGCGACCTCCTCCGGCGCCGGGAAGTCGGCGAGGAACCACCCCGTGCGCGCGAGGCCCAGCGGCGCGAACAGCCGCTCCTCGCAGAACTCGGCGTAGGGCTGGCCGGCGCGCGCCTCGACGGCGTGGGCCGCGAGCGCGGCGCCGACGTTGCTGTAGAACCACTCGCGCCCCGCCTGCCACGCGTAGTAGTTCTTGCGCTTCGAAAAATTCTCGCCGCCGGGGGAGAGGTAGTCCTCGAGGAATTCGCCCAGCGGGGTCTTAGGGTCACCTGGCTGGTAGGTCTCGTCGAGCACGTCCCAGTTGTCCCGGATCCCGCTCGAGTGGCTCGCGAGATGGTGCAGCCCGATCGGCGCGCCGCCGCCGACGCGGCGGTTGTGCACCCCGAAGCCGACCAGCTCGCTCACCGGCGCGTCGAGCTCGAGCAGCCCCTCGTCCCGGGCCGCGAGGATCGCCAGCGCGCCGACGGCCTTCGACGCCGAGGCGATCATGAAGGGCGTGTCGACGGTCGCCGGCACCTCGTCCGCGACGTTCGCGTACCCCCAGCTCGCGCTCATCAGCTCGCCCTCGGCGGTCACGACCGCGACCGAGAGCGCGGGGATGCAGCCCTCGCGCATGCGCGCGGTGATGTCGGCGTTCCACCGCTCGACGTCGAGGCCCGGCGGCGTGACGCCCCAGCTCGCGGGGATGGCGTCCGGCAGGCCAGGACACGGCGGCGCGTCGTCACCGCACGAGGCCGCGCCGATCAGCGCGCTGCAGGCGAACACAACTCGAAGGAGCGCGCGGTGACGCGTCGGTTCTGGCGGAGGCACGAGTCTGCAACACCGCAGCGCGGACGAGCTGTCACTCGTCAACGTGACGGGTGCCCGCAGGCGTCGTCAGCGTGGCCGTGCGAGGCCACGAGCTGCTCCGCGCCGGCGGGTCGCGCGGACGCCGGGTCCACCAGAGGCGCCGGGTCGCGCGCGAGCTGCTCGCTGACGTGCGCGGCGGCCCGCGCCATCTCGAGCAGCGCCGGCTCGTTGATGTTGTCGGGCGTATCGCAGAGCAGGTGGTAGCAGGGGTCGAGCGGCGCCTCGGCCTCGCCCCCGTAGACCTCGGCCTGGGCCGCGGTCTTGCTCGTACCGGCGCCCGTGAACAGCCCGCCCACGGTGATCCCGGCCTGCTGGAACGCGTGGTAGTCCGAGCGCCCGCCGAGCGACGCGGCGACCGCGGGCACGGCGTCGTAGTCCGCGAAGAACTGGTTGAACAGCGCCTCGACCGCGGCCGACCCCGGAGGCGCGCCCGCGCTCGTGTAGACGAAGCGGACATAATTAGGCGAGCCGACCATGTCGAAATTGAGGTAGGCCGCGAGGCGATCGCGCGCGGGCTGGTCGAGGCTCTCGACGTAGCGCGTCGAGCCCCACAGCCCCAGCTCCTCCGCCCCCCACCACGCGAACCGGACCCCGCGGACAGGTTCACACGCGGCCATCGCCTCCGCGATCGCGAGCACCGTCGCCGAGCCCGTGCCGTTGTCGTTGATCCCGGGGCCCGCCGGCACCGAGTCGAGGTGCGCGCCGAGCATCACGACATCCTGCGGGTCGCCGCCGGGGTGCTCCGCGATCAGGTTCTGGTCGACCGCGGTCACGCGCTCGCCGTCGACGTGCACGCGCAGCGTGAAGCCGGGCGACGCCGCCTGCTCGGCGAGCGCGGCGCCCACGGGGAAGCTCGCGAACACGACCGGCACCGTCACCTGCGTCGCGCTGCCGAGCGAGGTCGCGAGCGGCTCCTGGGTGTCCTCGTCGACGCCGCTGTTGAAGATGATGACCGCAGACGCCCCCGCAGCCGCCGCGTTCTCGGCCTTGGTCCGGAAGTAGCAATCGCCGCGCTGCAGCAGCGCGATCGCGCCAGCGGGGAAATTTGCGAAGTCCTCCACAACGCAGCCGCTGGTCGCCGTGACCTCCGGGTCGAGCGCGAGGTTGACCGCAGAGACAGGCGCGGTGACATCGCCCGCGCCCGAGAACTTGAACACCAAGTAGTCCGCGCCCTCGCTGTAGGTGACCGCCGCGGGCGTGACCTGCTCGAGCGCGGACGGGCTCAGCAGCACGAAGTCCGGGTACTCAAACGGCACCCGCTGCGTCGCGTAGCCCGCGGCCTCGAGGCGCGACTCGACGTACTCGAGCGAGGCCTCGTAGCCCTGGCTCCCCGCCGCGCGGTGACCATCGTGCGCCTCGGCGATCGACGCCAGCGCCGCGAGATGGCCTCGCAGGACCGCCGCGTCCATCGCCTCGCTCAGCGGCGCCGCGCAGATCTCGGGCGGCTCCTCCGCGGGCGCGTCGGTCTCGGCGCCCGAGCTCGAAGCGCTCGTCGCCGCGTCCGGACCCTCGGAGGTCTGAGGGCCGCTCTCGGTGTACACGCCGCCGCAGGCCGAGAGCGACAGCGCGAGGCTCAGGGAGGGCGCGAGATCGATCGAGCGCACGCGCTGAGCATACCACGAGCGACGCGCTGCCGCGCCCGCTACGACTCGGAGCGCGCCGGCGCGACGCGCTCCGAGCGATCAGCTGTCCAATCGGACTACTCGCAGACGCAGCTGCCTGAGCCGCTCATCTCGACCGCGTTGCCCACCAGCTCGAGCGTGCTGGTCGAGCCCTGGCCCTCGTCCACGACCGTCTCGGGCATCGTGAAGCTCTCCACGCCGTTCGCGAAGGTGAAGTCCGAGATCGGCAGCGGCGCGCACTCATTGTCGAACACGTAGGGCTCGCCCTGGGGCGGAGAGCCCTGCATGCCGCAGAAGCCGCCCTCGCAGCTGACCATGCCGTTTTGGCAGTTCGGGTTGATCTCGGCGGCGCCCCACGACAGCGTCTGCCCGTCGAAGTCGCCGCTCGCGACGCCGCAGTCCTGCGGCCCCGCGTCGTTCTGAATGTCCGTCGTGACCTCGGCGAGGTTCGGCGCGCCCGACACAAAATTCTGGCGCAGGTGGTACTCCTCGACCTCGGCGGTGCCCAGGACTGGCTGCCCGTTCTCCGCCATGAACTTCAGCGTGATCGAGCCCGGGCCCATGTTCTCGTCGGCGTCGTAGGGCTCCTGCACCGTGATCTCGAAGTCGACGAGCGCGTCGATCCGGAACTTGCTGCCCGTGAGGTCGTAGGTCACCAGCATCGCGCAGGCGTCACCGTCGCCGTCGCCGTCACCGTCGCCGTCACCGTCGCCGTCGCCATCGCCGTCGCCGTCGCCGTCGCCGTCGCCGTCGCCGTCGCCATCGCCGTCACCGTCACCGTCACCATCGCCGTCACCGTCACCGTCACCGTCGCCATCACCGTCGCCATCACCGGGACCGGCCGTGGTCGAGGCGTTCGTGTCGTCCGTGCTCGAGGAGGTGTCTCCGTCGGTGTCCGGCTCGGTCGAGTCACCGCAGGCCGTCGCGCTCACGATCGCGGCGAGGCCAGCGAGCAGCACGAGCTGCTTGAGTCCAGCCGCGAGATGAGAAAAGGAAGTCTTCAGCATGTCCTCAGCATACGAGGCGCTACGAATCAAAGTGTGATCCGCGTCGCAAGCGACCTCCCACGTGACGCAAGTCTGCTCACACCCCAACGCGCAACCCGCTTCACGGTACAAATGCCACGTAGGCCCAAACCACCGTTTCGACGCCACCTGTCCCTTCGTGCCTCGTTCGCTTACCTACGAAGTCCGCGTTCCCGTCGCTGGGTTCGCGTAAACAAGGCGCCCTAAGAGCATGCGAGCGGCCCACACCGTGGGTCGCTCCCGTGTCTCCCCCAGCAGAGTGCGCGTCACTGCCGCTCAACGCACCGTCCACGCAGGCACGGAGCGCGGCGTAGAGGGCGGGCGGGGGCCCGCAAGTAGGCCCCCGCGCGCAGCGACGGAACGCCGCGATCCGACGAGCGAGCCCCGCCTATCACCACACGCCGCAGATCACCCGACGAGCGTGTGAACTCGAGGTCACCCGCGTTTCGAACGCTCACGATGACGTCGAGCGCCGCGAACCCGCCGCTCCAAATCCTCGTCCTCGAGCAGCCGCGCCAGTCGCTGGGCCCGCTCCCACGCCTCCACCGCCTGCGCGCCGCTCGTCATGCGCCCCAGCATGATCAGCGCCATCACGCGGAACCGGACCAGGCCGCCGTCGGCAGCCCACTCCGCAGCGGAGCGCGCGAGCGTGATCGCGGCCTCGGTCTCGCCCAGCCGCCAGCGACACCACGCCAGCCCCGCGGCCTTGCGGTAGCAGACGAAGGGCAGATCGGGCGGCGCCTCGATCGCCTCGAACAGCTCGAGCGCCGCGGCCGGCTGCTCACGCTCCCCGGGCGCGGGCTTCGTCAGGTGATACGCGCGCTGCCCGAGCAGGCGCGCGCGGTAGCAGAGTCGCTCCTCCCGCGACATCGACGGCAGCAGCGCCTCGACCTGATCAAAGCGCTCGTTCGCTCGCTCGCGGCGACCGTCGTCAGTGTCGATGTACGCGGCCAGCAGCGCCGTCTCGGCCTCCGCGTCGGGCCCCGTCGTGGGCGCGCGCCGCAGCGCGTACTCGAGGCGTCGGACGCAGTCCTCGCGCTCGCGCATGCGCAGGTGCACCGACGCCAGCCCGACGTCGATCCAGGCCGAGAGACGCGACTCGGCGACCGGCGGTCGATCCCACAGCAGCAGCTGCTCGCGCCGCGCCGTGGTCGGGAGGTCGGCGAAGCGGCTGTGGTACTGCCCGAGCTCGCGAGCCCAGCGCGCGCAGCTCGGCGGCAGGCCGAGATGTCGCAAAAGCCAGCTTCCGTACTGCCCCCCGCTGCGCTGCCCGCGACGCGCGAGCCGACGCAGTCCCTTCTCGACGGTGCTCGGATCGCTCGGCAGCTCGCCCGCGCCCCGGCGGACCAGCGCGTCCGCGAGCGCGGCCCAGCCCCCGAAGACCTCGCGGAAGTGTCGGACGACTTCGCCCCAGTCCGGGCTGAGCGGGGTATGTCCGGGATCGTGTACGGGCACGGCGGCGGGCCTGAGAGTAGACCGTGACGAGTCCCCCGGTCTTGTGGAGGGGCCCTCCTATGAAGAGCACGACATTCTTTACCTCGGATCACCACTTCGGCCACGCGAACATCATTCGCTACTGCTCGCGCCCCTTCGCGCACAAAGACGCGATGGACGAGGCGCTCATCGAGCGCTGGAACGCGCGGGTTAAAGACGGCGACGTCGTCTATCACCTCGCCGACTTCACGCTGCGCAACAAGCGCTTCGCGCGTCAGATGTTCGCCAGGCTTCGGGGACAGATCCGGATCCTCGGGCTCCCGTGGCATCACGACAACGGCTGGGTGCCCGCGCGACCTGGCCCGAGTGACCTGTACAGCGCGAGCGGCCACGCGGTCGAGATCCTGCCGCCGCTCCTCGTGCTCAAGCGCAAGCTCCCGGGCCACGAGCGTCGGATGCCGATCACGCTCAGCCACTACCCGCTCGCCGAGTGGGAGGGCAAGCACCACGGCGCCTGGCACCTGCACGGTCACAGCCACGGCGCGCACGCCGGCGACGGCTACAAGCTCGACGTCGGCGTCGACTGCCACGACTACGCGCCCGTCACCGAGGCCGAGGTCGCCGAGCGCATGGCCGCGCTCCCGCCGAGCGTGATCAAGTCGCGACGCACCCGCGCCAGCTGACGCGCGCGCCGAGCAGCCCGCGCTGGCGGTCGTCATCCCGCGGCCGCCAGCGCGGGGCTACGGAGACGCGCCCCGCGAGAGCCGGCCCGTCGCGCCGGGCGCCAGGCCGACGCAGCCGCGCGCGTGGGTGCAGCGGCGCACGATCGACTCGCCGACGACTTCGAAGCGGTCGCCGTAGATGACGAGCGCCGTGCCCTCATCGATCCCGAAGCCGATCAGCTCGGGGTGCAGCTCGAGCACGCTCCGCAGCCGCTGCTCGCGTCGGTGGACGATGAAGTGCTGGTCGAAGATCACGCCCCCGATCAGGCCGAAGCCCCGCCCCGCCACCGGCTCTGGGTTCCCGTAGCGGATCATGATCTCGGTCAGGCTCGACGTCCCCGCCGAGTAGCCGCCGACCACGCCGCCGCGATCGAGCAACGCGAACAGCTCCTCCTCGATCGGCGTCCCGCGGTAGCGACGGACGAGCGGGCCCTGGGCGCCGCCCCCCAGCCACACGCACTCGGCCTCGCGGACGCGCGAGACCAGTCGGCCCGCGCGCGCCTCCTCGTGCGTCTCGGCGTGCACGACCGACACGCTCGCGAGCCCGAGCGACAGCCAGCGCTCGCGCACAAACTCACGGTAGCGGGGCTTCCCCGCGTCTTGATGCGCCGTCGGGATCAGCACCAGATCACCGTGCTGGCACAGCGCCGCGAACCGCCGCTGTGACTCGCGCCCGAGCGGCCCGCCGCCGTGGGCGAAGATCGTCCCGTTATTTGGGAGTGGGAGCCGCGCGGGCGAGGACGACGCGGAGCGCTGCGGCTCGTCTTCGTCGCGCGGCGAGGGGCTGACCACGCGCGGCGGCGTCGGCGGGTCAGGCCGTTCACGGGGCGACGCGAGCGCGAGCGCCGAGACCGCGACGCCCGAGGACGTCGCGGGGTGGACGACCGCGCGGACCTGCTCCACCGTCGCCTCACGCGAGCAGCCGGGCAGCAGCAGCAGCAGCAGCAGCGCGGCGATCCGCGAGATCGATGACACGAGCCGCATTGCGATACACCCGGTGCGCGCGTGGACCGATGAGCCCGACGACGCGACGACTTCATAGTAGATGTTTCAGTCGAGACCCATGCGCGCGCGAATTCGCCACCAGCGCGCGCTGGCGCGCCGACGATCTCGACGGCGCGGAGGAAGAAATTTACGGGCAGGTACATCGATCGGCGAGCGCCGCGACGCCCCACGGCGGGTCGCTACCGGAGGCTCGATCAACGTGCTCAGCGCGCGCGGCTGATACGATGCCGCGATGCCGCGACGCCCGCACGCCGCCGCGCTCGCCCTCACAGCGCTCTTCACGACAGCGAGCTGCCGCTGCGTCTCGACCTCCGAGGCGACCGCCGCCGCGCCGGGCAGCCCGGCGCACCGCCTAGATCGCCTCAAGCGCTGGGGCGCCGAGCAGCGCGGCGCGCTCGTGCAATCGCTCGCTGACATGATCGCGGCGCCGTCGGTCTCGCGCCAGCCCGAGGGGGTCGCGCGCATGGCCGAGCAGCTCACCCGCGACTTCTCCGAGCTCGGGATGCGGGTCGAGAACATCGCGGTCGACGGCCCGCCCCTGCTGCTGATCACCGGCGGCCCCTGGCAAGCGCGCGACCCCGAGACCACGCTGCTGTTCTACGCCCACTACGACGGGCAGAACGTCGACGCGACCCGCTGGCGCGCGACCTCCCCGTTCGCGCCCGCGCTCTACCCCGGCGAGCACCAGGCGGGCGCGCGCGCGCGGCGAGCCGACGACCCCGCGCTCGCGGGCGACTGGCGCCTCTACGGGCGCGGCGCGGCGGACGACAAGGGCCCGATCGCCGTGATTCAACATGTCCTCAAGGGCATCAAAGAGCTCGAGCTCGGGCCGACCGCGATCGGCGTCAAGCTCCTGCTCGACGGCGAGGAGGAGTCCGGCTCGCCGCACCTCGGCGCCGCGATCGAGGCCGCGGCGCAGGATCCTGCGCGGCGCGCTCGCCTCGCCGCTGACGCGCTCGTCTCGCTCGACGGGCCGCTGTATCAGACCGGCGCGCCGACGATCAGCTTCGGCGTCCGCGGGATCATGACCGTCGATCTCACGACCTACGGCGCGCGGCGAGACCTGCACAGCGGGCACTACGGCAACTGGGCGCCGAACCCGGCGCTGGAGCTCGCGCGCGTGCTCTCGACGCTCAAAGATCCGATCAGCGGCCGCGTGCTCGTCGACGGCTTCCACGACTGCGAGCGCCCGCGAGCGCCCGAGGCCCGCGCCGCCCTCCAGGCGCTCCCGCCGATCGAGGACGCGCTGCGCGAGCAGCTCGGCGTCGCGCGCCTCGAGGGCCCAAGCGAGCGCGCGCTCTTCGACGCGGTGAGCTCGAGCTCGCTCAACGTCCGCGGCCTCGCGAGCGGCGACGTCGGGGAGCGCGCGCGGACCGTCATCCCGGCCCAGGCCGACGCCGCGCTCGATCTGCGCCTCGTCCCAGAATGCACCAGAGACGGGATGAGCGCGCTGCTCCGTCGACATCTCGAGGGGCTCGGCTACACGGTCCAGGCGGAGCCGCCGAGCGACGAGCAGCGGCGCGCCGGCGCCCGCGTCATTCGCATGCGAGTTCGCGCGCGCGGCTACCCGGGCGTGCAGACGCCGCTCGACTTGGCGATCTCGAGGCAGCTGCGCGCGCTCAGCGAGCGCGCGACCGGGGAGCCCCCGGTCGCGCTGCCGACGATGGGCGGTAGCCTGCCGTTTCACCACTTCGAATCGCGGCTCGGGATGCGCGTGCTCGCGCTCCCGCTCGTCAACCACGACAACAACCAGCACGGACCCGACGAGAACGTCCGCGTCGGCGCGCTGTGGCGCGGTTTTGATCTGCTCGCGACCGTCGCGCTGACCTACGGCGACGCGTGATCGATCAATATTGCCGATTCGACATGCTCGTTTCCACACGTCGAATCCGCCCGCCCGCGAGGCGATTGTATGCGCACCGGGCCGCGCGCTGATCTCTTGGTGAGCTCGGATCCAGGCGCGACGACACCTCGCGCGCCGGGCCTCGGTCTTTGAGACAGGTAGGAAGAGCCATGTTTTGAAGTGCTGGTCGACGCCGCGCGGGCTCGTTCGCGCGGCGCGGTTTCTCCCCGCGCGCGCGAGCACGACGAGCGCGGCGCTAGTGCACTCGTGGGCCGAATGTGGGAGATTGGTTGGCGCGGCGCCAGTGCCACCCCCGTCGTTGGGGGTCGTCCGTGAACGTCCCGCGTCGTACCCCCGTGGACCGTTGAACTCGCGTTCAAACACCTCGTCGCGCTTCGCCGCCGAGACGACTTCGCGCGTCGCGGACGACGAGCCGGACGATCTGTCGACGCGCTCGCGTCGCGAGTTCCACAGCTACCTGCTTCAGTACGTCGACCGAGCGCTGCCCTTCATCGGCCTGTCCGCGGGCGCCTACAACGTGACCCACTCCGAGCGGCCGCTGTGGTGCGCCGTCTTCGTGGTCGGCTTCCTCGCCGGCAACGTGATGCTCGGGCGCATCTCCCCGCGCCTCTCGGGCCGCGCGTGGGCGACCGCCGAGCTGATCCGCTGGACCGCGGACGCGCTCCTCCTGTTCCTCTACGCGCTCGTCGGCGGCGCGCAGGCTGAGACCTGGCTCATCGCCTACACGATGGTCGGCGGCGCGCCCGCGATGCTGCGCACGCTGAAGCCGACGGTCGCCGGGCAGCTCGCGACCATCGGCGCCGCCGCGCTCGGGACCTACGTGACGAGCGGGGACCTCTCGCACACCATCCGCGTCGCGCTCGCGCTCAGCTGCGCCGCGCTGCTGATCACCGTCGTCGCGCTGTTCCACAACCAGTCCTACAACAGCCTGTGGGAGGCGCTCGACCGCCTCAAGGCCGAGGCGACTGAACGCGAGCGCGCCGAGAAAGAGCTCCGCAAGGCCCACGACGAGCTCGAGGTGCGCGTCGAGGAGCGGACCAAGGACCTGCGCCGCGAGGTCCGCGATCGCGTGGCCGCCGAGCAGGAGGCGATCGAGGCGAGCCGCGTGAAGAGCCAGTTCCTCGCCAACATGAGCCACGAGCTGCGCACGCCGCTCAACGCGATCCTCGGCTACACGGAGCTCGTCCAGGAGGACATCGACGATCCCCAGGCCTCCTCGGACCTCGAGAAGATCCACGTCTCGGCCACGCACCTGCTCTCGATCATCCAGGACATCCTCGACATCTCGAAGATCGAGGCCGGCAAGATGGATATCGAGATCGAGGAGTTCGACATCTTCGAGATCGCCCGGCGCGTCATCATCACGACGGGCCCGCTCGCCAAGAAGAACCGCAACAAGCTGAACATGAAGTGCCCCCGCGACATCGGCCTGATGCGCTCGGACCGGACCAAGATCAACCAGGTCCTGCTCAACCTGATCGGCAACGCGTGCAAGTTCACCCACGACGGGCGCGTCGAGCTCACGATCAGCGATCGCGAGCTCGACGGCGTCCGCGGCGTCGAGCTCGCGGTCTCTGACACCGGCATCGGCATCGCGCCCGAGGTCCTCGAGCGCCTGTTCAAGCCGTTCACGCAGGCCGACAGCTCGACCACGCGGAAGTTCGGCGGCACCGGCCTCGGCCTCGCGATCAGCCAGCACCTCGCGCGGATGCTCGGCGGCGAGATCAACGTGACGAGCACGCTCGGCGAGGGCTCGACCTTCGCCGTCTGGCTCCCGCGCGAAGCTCGAGCGCTCGAGATGTCCGGCTAGACGAGGCCAAGACGGCGCGCGCGATCGCGCGCAGACCGGCCTGACGAGGGTGAAAACCCGTGTTTCGCGGCGTCTCGAGATTTTTCGCGACGTCCCTCTTGCGCGGCGGGAACAACGGATCCAATCTTAGACCATGCGGTCGAACCCACCGGTCGAACCTACCAGTCGAACCGAGAAGTCGAACTCCTCGGTCTACGCTGGCCGCATGCCCCGTCCGCGGTTCACCCAGCTCCCTGAGCCCAAGCGCCGTCGCATCCTCGACGCCGCCGCCGCCGAGTTCGCCCAGCACGGCTTCGGCGCGGCCTCGTACAACCGGATCATCCGCAGCGCCGGCGTCAGCAAGGGCGCGATGTACTACTACTTCGACGACAAAGAGGACCTGTTCCTCACGACCGTCGACGACGCGCTCATGCGCGGTCAGCTGGCCTTTGGGTCACTCGACGCGGTGCTCGAGGCGCGCGCCCCCGAGGCGTTCTGGTCCGCGACGAGCGAGCTGTGCGCGCGCGCCTGGTCGATCTTCCAGCAGGACCCCGTGCTGCTCGGCCTCGGCAAGGCGCTGCTCGCCACCTCGGAGCAGGGGCCCGCGTCCGCCGCCTACTCCGAGCTCGTCGAGGGCTTCCGCGGCGCCATCGACGAGCTGATCGCCGCCGGCGTCCGCATCGGCGCGATCCGAGACGACCTCGACCACGGGCTGCTCTCGGCCGCGATGCTCGGGATGGGCGAGGCGATCGATCGCTACCTGCTCGCGCGCATGGAGACGATGCGCCCCGAGGAGCTCGGCGAGCTCGCCGCGCTGCCGCAGCGCCTCGTCGACCTGTTCGTCCGCGTCGCCGCGCCCGCGCCCGCGCTCGCGCGGCTGGTGCTCGACGCGACGAGTTCCCAACATGACCCTGTAGACATGAACGTTACTACCCAAGACGAAGAGGACTAGACGCCATGCTCGCCACGACCACGCCCGCCCGTGAAGCCGCCGCCGCCCGCCCCGCGCTCCCACACCGCTATATGCACCAAGACGCGACCATGACCCTGCGAGAGGGCCTCGAGGAGCTGCGGCGCGCCACCCCAGACCTGCTCGAGCCCTCGGATATGCCCGAGAACATCGGCCGGTTCTTCGCGGCCCACGACATCTGCCACGTCGTCTTCGGCACCGACACCTCGCTGCCCAACGAGGCGATGACCGACACGTGGACGCTCGCGGGCACCAACGTCGAGCTCCGCGACCTGCTCGCCTATTACAAGCAGGAGGACAGCCGAAAGGTGCTCAACGATCTCATGCGCGAGCTCGGCTGGTGGCGCACGATCTGGGCCTCGATCGGCGCGCTCCCCAAGGTCGCGCGCGTGATCTGGAGCGCCCGCCGCATGACGCGGAAGTGGCCGATCTACGGCAACGAGGTCTACCTCGACACCCCGCTCGGCGAGCTGCGCGAGATGTTCAACATCCGCGTCGTGCACTGATCGCTCGTCACGGCGCGTCGGCGTCAGCGGCGTCGTCGCGCGGCGCGAGGTTGACGAGCGTGGCGCCCCAGCTGCCGGCGCCGTGCCCCCCCAGCCGGTAGTCGAGCACCTGCGGGTGACGGTCGAGCAGCGCGTGGACCGTGCGCCGCAGGTTGCCGACGCCCTTGCCGTGGACGATCCGCAGCTCGAAGATCCCGCGCGCGCGACACTCGTCGATGTAGGCGAGGACGAGCGGCTTGACCTGCTTCGGCTTAAAATTGTGCAGGTCGAGCTCGCCGTCGATCGGCAGCTCGCCGGCGTCTTCCAAGCGCGCGGCGAGCCGGGCGATGAAGCCCGCGCGCCCGCTCCACGGCGCGTCGGGCCGCGCGACCGAGTCGACCGCCCGGTAGCCCCGCGGACGCCGGACCGCGTTCCGTCGCGTCGCGTTCGTCCGCCGCGCGAGCGGGTTCCACGAGCCGGGCCCCTGACCGCCGAGGGCGCGCCAGCCCGCGCCGCGACGGCTCTTGAGCTCGGCGGTCCAGCGCCGCGCTCGCCCGGCGACCAGCAGCTCGCGCACGCGCAGCTCGCCGAACAGCGCGGCGCCGATCAGGTCGAGCGTCGTGGCCGCGCGCTCGAGGGCGTCCTCCGCCGACTCATCATCGTCATCGCCGCCGGCGCCGATCAGCGAGCTCGCGTACACCCAGCCGGCGAGCGAGACCTCGACGGCGCCCGGCTCGCGCTGCCCCTGACGGATCGAGATCGCCAGCGCCTGCGCGCCCTCGGCCGCGCGGCGCGGCGCGAGCTGAACGCCCGACGCGTCGCGCACGACCTCGACCTCAGCCTCGACGGCGCGCACGAGCGCGTCGAGCTCGCGCTCGAACCACGCGACCGCGTCGCGCTCCCTCGCCTCGGCCCTTGACACCTGCGCACGAGAGTG
The DNA here is from genome assembly GCA_030430565.1 of Polyangia bacterium. Lineage (GTDB taxonomy): Bacteria > Myxococcota_A > Polyangia > Nannocystales > Nannocystaceae > JACKDW01. The sequence goes on along the minus strand of JAUIKS010000020.1, from coordinate 186,418 downwards.
CCGCAGTTTCCCGCGCCGCGCGAGCGAAGCGCGCGGGCTCGCGGACCCTCTGCACCTGGAGAGAACGCCCTGGAGAGGAGGCCGCGCGGGCGCGGGCGAGCTCGAAGGAATTGCGGGGTCAGGGCGCCGGCGGCGGTGGTACAACTGCGTCTCTCCATGGCTTACGGACTCCCTACACATGACCCTTGGAACCTGTTTGGAGGCCAGCGCTGGACGCTGGTCATCCCGCTCGCGCTCGTGCTCGCCGGCTGCGGCGACAGCGGCGGCGACACGGACGGCGACACGGCGGACGGCGGCGCGCGCGTCGACGCGTACGCCACCGTCGAGGACACGCCGCTGGAGGTCGCGGCCGACGAGGGCGTGCTCGCCAACGACGACGGCGCGGCCATCGGCGCCTACGACAGCGCGTCCCTGCGCGGCGGCGAGGTCGAGCTCGCGGAGGACGGCGGCTTCACCTACACGCCGGCCGACGGCTACTGGGGCCGCGACGAGTTCAGCTACGCGCTCGACGACTCGACCGAGTCCGACGGCACGGTCTACGTCTCGGTCGCGCCGCGGCTCAGCGACCCGGACGAGCTCGAGGAGCACGAGGCCGGGGTCGCCATCTACGGGCGCACCGACGAGGATCACATGGGCTTTCGCGTCGCCCACGTCGGCGATGTCAACGGCGACGGCCTCGACGACGTCCTCACCTCGGCCCCCTTCATCAACGCCTCGGGCGTCGACACCGGCCGCGTCTACGTGATCTTCGGCAACGAGCACCCCGACGCGATCTCGCCCGAGGGCGCCGTCAACGGCGACAACGGCTTCGTCATCCAGGGCTCGACCCCGAACGAGCGCATCGGTCAGCTGGTCGACGGCGCGGGCGATGTCAACGGCGACGGCCTCGCCGACATCGTGTTCTGTGACCAGCAGTTCACGCCCGACCCGCAGAACCTCATCAGCGCCGGGCGCTGCTACGTGGTGCTGGGCAAGACCACCGGCGAGCCCATCACCACCGAGCAGCTCGCCGAGGGCGACGGCGGCTTCGTGATCGACGGCGCCGAGCAGCTCGATCGAATCGGCTACTCCGTCGCCGGCGCGGGCGACGTCAACGGCGACGGCTTCGACGATCTGCTGATCGGCGCCCCCTTCGCCACCTACGACTACGACACCTTCCGCAACGGCGCGGTGTACCTGGTCTACGGCGGCGCGGGCCTCGGCTCGATGAGCCTCGCGGCCGTCGAGAACGGCGAGGGCGGACGCGTCTACCGCCCGACCGAGGACAACACGCGCCTCGGCTTCTCGGTCGCTGGCCTCGGCGACGTCGACGGTGACGAGGTCGACGACTTCGCGATCGGCGCGCTAGGAAACGGCTGGGACTACAACAACCCGCTGCCGCTGGGGCGCGTGCACGTCTACTCCGGCGACAGCCCCGCGCCCGCCTTCTCGATCGTCGGCTGGGACGAAGAGGACACGGTGGGCGGCAGGATCGCGGCGGCCGGCGATGTCAACGGCGACGAGCTCGCCGACATCCTCGTCGGGGCCCCGGGCGCGCGTCAGGACGACCTCTGGGGGGTCGGGCGCGCGTTCGTGGTGTTCGGGAAGCAGGGCGCGGACGACGTCATGCTCAGCGCCGTCGCGCAGGGCGAGGGCGGCGGCTTCCGCATCGCCTTAGAGACGCCGATCGAGAGCTGGAACATCGGCGACGCGCTCGCGGGCGTCGGCGACATCAACAGCGACGGCTTCGACGACATCGGCCTCGGCGTCAAGCGAGCGCCGGGCGGCTTCGACTACTACGAGCCCGCGCCCGGGCGGGCCTACGTGATCTACGGCAAGGACGACGCGGCGGCCGTGATGCTCGAGGACGCCGACGAGGGCGTGGGCGGCTTCGCGTTCGAGGGGCTCTCGGCCGGCGGCGACGTCGGCGCGTCGATGGCCGGCGTCGGCGATGTCAACGGCGACCGCGTCGCCGACTTCCTGCTCGCCGCGCCGCGTCATGACCACGACGCCGCCAACAACGGCGCCGCCTACCTGATGTTCGGACTCGGCGCGCCGCCCGACGAAGCTGCGGACGACGCCGACGACGACGCGGAGTAGGGAGCCGACGCGCCGTCGAGCCTACTGCGGCTCGACGGGCTCCGCCGCCTCCGCGGTCGCCGCCCCCTCGGGCTCGGCGACCGCGGCGTCGCGCAGCATCGAGGCGTAGAGGACAGGCGCCAGCTCGAGCGCCTCCGGGGGCACGGCGACGAGCGCGGCGGTCTGCTCGCCGACGGGGCGCTCGACCACGCGCGCGACCGCCTGACCGTTGCGCTGCACGAGGTACGAGCGCCAGCCCCCCTCGCCCATCATCGTCGTGAAGCTCGACGGCAAAGCGCCGCCCTCGCGAACGTCAACCGCGCGCCGCAGCGCCGGATCGAGCGCAAACACGATCGGCTCCGCAGCAGCTTCCTCAGAAGCGGTCGTCTTCATCGGCGCGACCACGAGCTGAACCCGCAGCCCGTCTCGCCGCGCCTGCGCGTCGATGAGGCCTTCAAACACCGGGAGCGCCTCACCCCGCAGAACCTCTAGCTCGGTCTCCTCGAAGCTCCAGGGGGTCGTGAAGGCCACGCCCTGGACCGCGTAGGCTTGCTCGCGGTGCGCGAGCGCGAAGCTCTCGACATCTTCGCGCGCGACCTGCCAGAGGCCCGCGACCATGGCCGCGACCGACAACCCCGCGAGCGCCCCGAGCACGTAGCGCACGGGCTTGGGGAGGCTGAGCGGCAGCGCCCCGCTGAGGATCGTGGCGACCCCAGCGACCGCCGCCAGCGCGAAGGGGCTGACCGCGATGCCGCGGAGCCCGGGGATGGTCTCGATGATCTGCGCGCCGAGCAGCAGCCACAGCGTCAGCAGCAGGCTCCGGCGCGCGCGCTTGGCCAGGTTCGGCGTCCGCCGGGGGATCAGGGTCCACAGCGCGGCGACGAGGACGCCGGTCGCGATCAGGCTGCCGCCGCCGATCAGCTGCGCCGGCGACGCGCCGACGGCGACCGTGACGAGGACGCCCGCGATGGCGCCCCACAGCGTGATCAGGACCATCCGCGCGTTCCCGAGCAAGCGCTCGACGACATGTCCTCCGAGCCAGACCGCGTAGATGTCGACGATCAGCCCGATGAGGTCGGTCTGCACGAAGCCGGCGGTGAACAGCCGGCCCCAGCTGCCCGCGCGCCACAGCTCGGGGGTGAAGGCGCCGACGCGCAGCAGCCCGAGCCCGCCCGCGCCGGCGAGCTGCGTCGCCACGTAGCCCACGACGAGCGCGAGGACGACGAAGTGCGTCACGAAGACCGGCCCGCGGCGCCGCGGCAGGCGCTCGGTCTGCAGGAAGCTGCGCAGGCGCTCGCCGACCGCTTGCACGTAGCGGCGCAGCTCGGGCTCGAGCTCGATGACCTGCTCGACCATGTCGAGCGCCGCGCGAGACGCCCGCACCACCCGATCGTCGGACGGCCCCGCGAGCGTGTGCACGCGCTCGAGCTCGTCGACCGCCTGCTTACGCTCGCCGGCCCGCGCCAGCGCGATCCCGCGAAACAGCGCGCCGCTCGCCTGTGACAGGCCGAGCGACTTGCAGTGCCCGCCGCCGACCGCCTCGTCGACGAAGCGGCTCGCGCCGGCGTAGGCGAGGAAGGTCAGGCGCGCCTGCCCGAGCAGCTCGGCCGCGTTCGGATCGGCGCCCAGCGGACCGTCCTCGAGCGCGCGCAGCAGCCCGGCCGCGTTGTCGAGGCGCCCCGCCTCGCCGTAGGCCCGCAGCAGCCCGAGCGCGAGCACCGGGCGCATCGCCGCATAGGCCGGCGGGAACTGGCCCTCGAAGTGGGCGATCCCCTCGCTCCAGCGCTGGTCGTAGAACAGCATCGAGACGATCTGCTCGTGGATCACCGCGAGCTCGCCGCCATCCTCGGCCTCGCCGGCCAGCTCGCGGAAGTACGAGAGCGCCGCGTCGACCCCCTGGCGCTCGAGCAGCCCGAGGCCGCGCAGCACCTGCTGCTGTCGCTCGAGGCCCGCGCCCGGCATCAGGATCGAGCGCGCGGCCGCGAGCCGCACCGCCCACGACAGCTGCCCGCGCGCGAATGACCTTCGGGACATGCCCTCGAGACCCCACGGGATCACGACCGTAAGCGCCGTGAAGCCGATCACGACCGCCGAGAGGAACACGTCCTCGCGCCGCATCGCGATGAGCGTCGCGACCAGCAGCCCGGCGACGACCAGCAGGTAGCCGCGCTGCCCGGGCTCGAGCCGCCGGAGCAGGCGCATCAGCGCCATCCCGAGCGCGACGGCGGTTATCAGCAGCAGATGGGCGAGCACACGAATTCCTCGGCCGCGAGCCGAGCTCGCGCGCGCCGTAATTTAGCCTGAATCAGCGACCAGCTCCAGGTGGCCGATGCTGCGGAATTTCGCGTACCTCGCCTCTAGGCGCTCGTCTACGGTGAGCGCGTCGAGCTCGCTGAGGTGCCGTCGCATCGCGCCCCGCAGCGCCGCCGCCGTGCTCGCCAGCCCGCGGTGCGCGCCGCCGATCGCCTCGGGAATTCGCTCGTCGCAGATCCCGAGCGCGCACAGATCCTCGGCGGTCATCCGCAGCTGCTCGGCCGCGAGCTGCTCGGCCTCCGGGTTCTTCCACAGGATCGACGCGCAGCCGCGCGGCGAGATCACGGAGTACACCGAGTGCTCCAGCATCAGGATCCGATCGGTCACGCCGATCGCGAGCGCGCCGCCCGAGCCGCCCTCGCCGATCACGATCGACAGGGTCGGCACGCGCAGGCTCGCCATCAGCTCGATCGAGCTCGCGATCGCCTCGGCCTGCCCGCGCTCCTCGGCGCCGATCCCCGGGTACGCGCCGGCCGTGTCGATCATGCACACCAGCGGCAGGCCGAACTGGTCCGCCATCCTCATCAGGCGCTTGCACTTGCGGTAGCCCTCGGGGCGCGCCATCCCGAAGTTGCGGTAGACGTTCTCCTTGGTGTTGCGGCCTTTCTGGTGCCCGAGGATGATCACCGGCCGCCCCTCGAAGCGCCCCACCCCGCCGACGATCGCCGGGTCGTCACGGTACGCGCGGTCGCCCTTGAGCTCGGCGAAGTCGCTGATCAGCTCGCCGATGTAGTCGAGGGTGTAGGGCCGGTCCGGGTGCTTGGCGAGCTGCAGCTGCTCCCAAGGGGTCAGCTTCGCGAAGCGCTCGCGCTGCAGCTCCTGCGCTTTCTGCTCGAGCCGCGAGATCTCGGAGGCCATGTCCGAGCGGCCCTCGGACAGCAGCTTCAGCTCCTTGATCTTGCCCTCGAGCTCGACGATCGGACGCTCGAACTCCAGCACTTTCTGCTTCACGCGGCACCTCCAACGAATTCCGCCACCTGGCCCCAGGGGACGGCGCGCGCGCTCTCGATGTGAATCGTCATGGTCGTCTCAGCCTCGAGCTGATGTCGGAGATAGGTCCGCTGGCGTCGCGCGTAGCGCCTCGTCTCGGCCTTGATCGCCGCGACCGCTTCCTCGAGGGACAGCCGCCCGGCGAGGTGCTCTACGAGCTGGCGGTAGCCCAGGCTCCGCATCGCTTTGTGGCGGGCATCATAGCCGGCGGCGAGGAGCTTCTCTACCTCGGCGATCCAGCCCGCGGCGAGCATCGCGTCGCAGCGACGCTCGATCGCGGCGTCCACCGTCGCGACGCCGGGGTCGAGAACGATCATCAAGAGCGAGAGCTGGCGACGGGGCGGATCCTCGCGCCGCACCTCGCTCACCGGCCGGCCGTGGACCCGGCACAGCCACAGCGCACGCACGGCGCGAACGACATTGCGCGGATGAACCCCGCGCGCGGTCTCCGGGTCGAGCCGCGTGAGCTCGGCGTGCGCGGCCCCAGGGGCCGTACGCTCGCGCTGCTCCCATGTGTCCGTAAAAGCAGCTCGCTCCGGATCACGAAGCCGCGGATCGGCACCGGCTTGCGCACCACTCTGACTCATCAACGCGGCGCGCAGGTAGAAGCCGGTGCCGCCGACGAACAGCGCCGGCGCGGCGAGCTCGCGCAGCAGCGCGTGCGCGCGCCGGCCGTAGTCCCCCGCGCTGAAGTCCTCATCGGGGTCCACCAAGTCGAGCAGGTGATGTGGCGCACGGACTCGCTCCTCGGCCGTGGGTTTCGCGCTGCCGATGTCGAGCCCGCGATAGACCTGGACCGAGTCACAGCAAAAGATCGGCAGCTCAAGACGCGCGGCCAGCTCGAGCCCGACGCGTGACTTTCCCGACGCGGTCGGACCCACGATCGCGACGGCGCGCGGGAGCGCCTGTTCGCGCGCTTCTTCACCTGTGGACGGCTCCACGCGGGGCAGTGTACACAGCCGCCGCGAGCGCGAGCGACTCGGCGAACGCCGACGTCTACCGTGGTCGGACCAGCGCCGACGCGGTCCAGCGACGCACCCCCGGCACCGTCTCGATCGAGTCGCCGAGCTCGAGCAGCTCCCCGATCCAGCGACGCGCGAGCCGGGGCGCAGGATCGCCGCCGCGGGTCTCCGCGATCGCGGTCAACACCTCTCGCCGCCGCTGCTGCGCGCGCTCAGCCGAGACGTCCCCCGCCTCGCGCGTGCGCAGGCGCAGCCACGGGATCACCCGCTCGATCAGGTCCGTCACGTCGGCGTCGTCGATGCAGTTGCGGAGGTGCGCCGGGACGCCGCGGACCACGATCGCGTCGTCGCCGAAGGCGTCTAGATCAATGCCCAGCTCGAGCAGCTCTTCGCGCGCCGAGACGCAGAGCGTCACCTCGTCCCGCCCGCGCCGCGCGATGACGGGCGAGAGCAGGCGCTGGACGGCGACGCCGCCGCGCCCCCCGATGTCCCGCGCGAGCCGGCGATACACCAAGTGCGCGCGCAGCTGCCTAAGATCGACCGCGAGCAGCGACTCCTCGATCTCGAACAGCGCGACAGGTCCTGGAAGACATGTCAAAAGCTGCGGCAGGCTCGCGCTCGCGTCGTCCTCGACGTCGATCACCATCGGCCCGGCCGCGGCCACGTCAACCTCGACCGGCGCCTCCGCCTCGAGCTCGGAGCTCGCCGGCAGCAGCTCGCGCGGCTCCGCGGCGCGCCACTCCGGATCCGCGACGGGCGCGGCTGGCGACACCACCTTGATCGGGGTCGGGGTCGGGGTCGGGGTCGGGGTCGGCGACGCGCCCCGCTCCGCGCGATCCAGCGGCTCGCGCGAGACCCCGATCGCGGCCGCCGCCTGCTTCAGCGCCTGCTTCGTCTCGCCGTAGTTCGTCGTCAGCGCCCGCGTGCTCAGCCGGTAGGCGCCCGAGCGCGCGCGCGCGGTGGGTCGCGCAGCGTCGACATCGGGGTCGCCAGGGCCAGGGCCAGGCTCGGGCGAGTCGACGCGCCCCGCGCCCGGGTTCGCTCGCTTGTTTGAACGCGTCGCCGCGCTCGACCCGCCGGCCTCGACCGCGTGGCCCGCCCACGCCGCCACCGCCGCGCGGACCGGCTCGCCGTCTCGCAGCGCGCCGTCCTCTCGAGACGGTCCAGAGAACATGTCTAAAAGCTCATCTTGCTGCGCGCCGTCCAGCTCGCGCCGGGGCGCGTCAGGGGACGAACGCTCGGGCGCGGCGCGGGGCGCCTGCTCCGGCGTCGAGGCCTCCGGCGCCGCGCCCCCCGAGACCCACGGCGCGCGCGCCAGCTCGCGCGCCAGCACGCGACGCAGCGACGCGTAGACCCGCTGCGGCTCGCTGAAGCGCACCTCCGCCTTCTGCGGGTGGACGTTCACGTCCACGGTCGCCCGCGGCGGCTCGACGAACACGCAGGCGACCGGGCTCTTGCCGGCGGGCAGCGCGTCGCCGTAGGCCTGGTTGATGATCTGCGAGATGCTCCGCTCCCGAACCACGCGCCGGCGGACGACGATGAAGGCCGCCGAGCGGCCGCGCACCGCGGCCTCGGGGCGGGAGAACCACGCCCGGACCGCGACCCCCTGGTCCTCCCCCTCGACGCGGAAGAACGGCCCGCGCCCGCGCCGCTGGAGGATCTGCTGCACGCGCTCGTCCTCGCTGCCCGGGCGCAGGTTGAGCAGCTCGCGACGTCCGTGGCGGAGCGTGAAGTGGACGTCGGGGTGCACGAGCGCCATGCGGATCACGGCTTCGCTGCAGTGCCCGACCTCGGTCGCCTCCGAGCGCAGGAATTTGCGGCGCGCCGGCACGCTGGCGAACAAGCCGCGGATCTCCACCTGCGTGCCCACCGGCATCCCCGACGGCGTGAGCCGCGGTTCGTCGGCCGGCACGCTGCGCAGCTCGACGCCGACCGGCGCGTCCGGCTGACGGCTGCGGACACACAGGTTGGCGACCGCCGCGACGCTGGCGAGCGCCTCACCGCGAAACCCCAAGGTCTGGATCTCGACCAGGTCCTCCGGCCCGGTGAGCTTGCTCGTCGCGTGCCGCACGATCGTCAGCGGGAGATCATCCGGGTGGATCCCGCGGCCGTTATCGCGCACACGTATGCAGGTCAGACCGCCGTCCTCGAGCTCGATATCGACTCGGAGCGCGCCCGCGTCGATCGAATTCTCGACCAGCTCCTTGACCACGGACGCGGGCCGCTCGACGACCTCGCCCGCCGCGATCTGGTCGGCGAGCGCCTGGTTGAGCCGCGTGATGCGTCGCGTCGGCGCGACGAAGGAGTTGTATGAGGTCGCCGGCACGAGCCGACACTAGTGCGAACGCGCGCGCGATATCAACCACGCGCCGTGGCCGCCGCGGCCGCCCAGGCCCCTCAGCCGACCGCGATGACGCGGTTGCGGCCGCCCTCTTTGGCCAGGTAGAGCCGGGCGTCCGCCGCCTTGATGAGGTCGTCGGAGTTGGCGAGCTCGGGCATCAGCTCGGCGACCCCGACCGAGATCGTCACCGGGATGCTCTGGCCCTCGAACTCAAAGCGCGTCTTCTCGATCAGCTCGCGGATCGTCTCGCCGAACTTACGCGCGCCCTCGACGTCGATCTCGGGGAGGATCACGGCGAATTCCTCGCCGCCGTAGCGCGCCAGCACGTCGACCTTACGGGCCCGATCGCGGACCTTCGCGGCGATCTCCTTCAAGATGTAGTCACCGGCTCTGTGTCCGAAGGTGTCGTTGCAGCGCTTGAAGTGATCGATGTCGAACATCGTCAGCGCGAGCGGACGGTCGTAGCGCCGGGCGCGGCTCAGCTCGCGCTCGAGGGTCTCGAGGAAATAGCGCTTGTTGAAGATATTCGTGAGCCCGTCAAAGGTTGACAGGCGATAGATCTCCTCGTGGTACGAGCTCTCGATGTTGTCGCCCGTGAGGAACTTGAAGATCGAGCGACCGACCTTGATCAGGTCGCCGTCCTTCAACCACGCCTCATGAATCCGGTGGTCGTTGACGTACGTGCCGTTCGTCGACTCGTTGTCGCGGATCTTGACCCCGGAGTCCTCGACGCTGAGCTTCGCGTGCATCCGGGAAACTGAGTCCTGGCTGACGCAAATGTCGTTCATCGTCGCGCGGCCGATGGTCAGCTCGCGCCCGTCGAGGTTGTGTTTACGGCCGAGCTCCGCGCCGTAAATCACCACCAAGCAAGCATCCTTCTTGACCCGGCCAGAGCCGGAGTCATCGGACTTGTTGATGACAGTGACAATCGTCTCGTCCCGCATCACGTGGGCGGCAGGGGACCAATCAGCCGCTCTCCCGGGGCACAGGGTACCAGACGCCAACCGAGCCCCGAACTGGGAACCCCGCCCCCGGAGTAATGCGACAATGTAGGCAGCGTTCGTACCGTGCTCCCACGCCTCCGCGCGCCCGAGCGTTCACCTTGCGATCTCGAACACAACGCGCGCTTCACAATCGCGCGGACCCGCAAAGCTGCCGTGATTTTGCCCCCAACGCGTCGCGCTGCTATGACCGCGCATCGTGGAAGCCCCGCGCAGACGGCTAGGCGGACTCGGCGCCGTCTTCTTTATCGCGTCACTCGGCGCGATCGCGTTCTACGTGCAAAACCAGGCGGTTCCCGAGTCGCACGACGCGATCCGCACCCGCGTGACCGCGCTCCCGCAGACCATCGTCGAGGAGCCCAAACGCACGCTCCCCTGGCAAGATCGGCTCGATCTCGCCAGTTTCGAAGCGCGCGAGGTCAACGACGAGGTCACGCCCGCGCGCGAGCCCGCGGCAGGGGCCTCCGGCTCGGAGGCCGCTGGTGACTCCGCCGACGCCGGCCCAGCGGCTGACGGCGCCGACGAGCAGGATGATCCCGACGCGGGAGAGGGCGACGCCCCGCCAGATCTCGCGCGCAGCCGCTACGTCCAAGAGCTCCCCGACGGCTACCGGATCCTCACGACGATCGATCCCGTGCTGCAGGACTCCGCGCTGCAGATCTTCCGCAACCGCGAAGTTCCCTACGCGGCAGCGGTCGTGCTCGACGTCCGCGACAACTCCGTGCTGGCGATGGCCGGGCACTCGAGCATGGACCCGCAGGTCGACCCGCTCGAGATCCTCACGACCGCGTGGGCGCCGGCCGCGTCGACCTTTAAGGTCGTCACCGCCTCCTCCCTGCTCGCGCACGGCCGGGCCAACGCGCGGACCCAGGCGTGCTTCTCTGGCGGGCTCCGGGGCATCACCGACGAGCTGCTGACCGACAACCCGCAGCGTGACACCAAGTGCTCAACCCTCAGCGCTGCGGTCGCGTACAGCCACAACGTCGTCATCGCCAAGCTCGCGCTCAAGCACCTCACGCGCGACCAGCTGCAGTCGACCGCCCAAGACCTCGGCTACGAGCGCGAGATTCCCTTCGAGTTCCCCCTCGAGACCAGCCCCGCGAACATCCCCTCGATCGCCAACGAGCGAGCCAAGGTCGCCGCCGGCTTCTGGCACGTCGACCTCAACCCCGTGCACGGAGCCGTGCTCGCCAGCGTCTACGCGCGCGGCGGCGTCTTTCAGCCGCCGCACGTCGTCGCGCAGGTCCAAGGCCCCAACGGCGCCGACCAGACCCCGGACCTACCACGGACCGAGCGCGTGCTCTCCAGCGAGGTCGCGCGCGAGGTCGGCAAGATGATGGAGGGCACCACGACCCGCGGGACCGCGAGCAAGAGCTTCTTCGATTCGAAGGGCAACCCCTACGTCAAAGAGGCCGCAGTCGCCGGCAAGACGGGGAGCCTCACGGGCAAGCGCGCGCCGGCGCTCAACTACAACTGGTTCATCGGCTACGCGCCCGCGGACAAGCCCGAGATCGCGTTCGCGGTGGTGCTTGCGAACGAGCCGAAGTGGCGGATCAAGGCCCACTACGCCGCGCGCCGTCTCGTTCAGATTTATCTCGAGCGCCGCGCGACGATCCGTGAGCACCGAACCGCCACCTTGGCGGCCGACGGTCGCCTGCTGCTCCCGGCGGTCGCCGAGGCCGAGGCCGAGGCCGAGGCCGAGCTCGAGAGCGCCGCGGCGGCGCCCTCGGAGAGCGCCGAGCCAGCGCCCGACCCCGACGCCGTCGCGCCGCGTGAGCAGACGCCGTCGGCGGAGGCCCCGCACGAAGACGATCTGCCTCCAGTGCCAGGTCCGGTCGCGAAGCCGCTCCGTGAGTAAGAGCCCTCACGCTCAACATGCACCGATGCACGGCGCAGTCGTCACGTGTGGCGATGCACCCAAACAGGGTCTATACGCCACGTCGTAGGCGCCGCAGCGAGGCACCGCCCGTCGCCCGCGCACGCTGAGCGCGTGCGTTGACTCGCTCCTTGCGCGGCCTCGTGACCCCGAACAGATCACGCGCGTGGGGTAGTGACCCCAAGCGATGATGAGCTTTGGCGCACGACTGAGCCGCGGCCGCGTAGGCCGTCTCGCCGCAGGAAGCGGCAGCCCTCCACAAATTCACCCAAACAACCCGAACATCACGTTTCGCGGGGCGAATGTGGACAACCGCAGGCGCGCACAACTCTGTGCGTCCAGTGAAGTCTGTGGACCACAGACCCGCCCCACAAAAACCACCCGGACCGCCGGCCACCGGCTCGCAGACACAATCTCGAGATCGCCATTCACGGGCTCGATAGTGACCAATTTCCGGCGTTCCATGATCGCGCTCGAATATGTCGCGAGAGCCAGATCAACGGGACCTCGCCGTCGTCTTCCTGTATCCTCTTGGAGCGTGAGGGAACAGCGCACCTCCGGGACCGGCCCCACTGCCGGTACCCGACCGGTCCTTCGTCCGGACGAGACCAAGGTATTTTTGTATCTACACTTACACATACTGCAATCGCCATCTCTCACCGCGCGCTGCACGCAGCCCGCCGCGTGAACCGGTTGGCGCTTCCCGGATGTCGCAGAATGCCAGACCTCAACAACCCACAGCCCAAGCGGTCGGGACTCTCCCTCCCCCGACAGTGGACGCCTACGCGTCGCGGTGAAGTGGATACGCAAGCGATCCGCGCCCTCGCGCTGCTGCTGCTGTGCAGCGTAGCGCTCGGCGCGTGCGGTGAGACCTTCGAGCAGGCCACGAACCACAACGACATGGCGACCGACAGCGCCACCAACGGCGACAGCGACGGCGACGACACGACCGACGGCACCACGCTGGACCCGACGACCGAGGGCCCTGGAGACCCGTCGAGCAGCACCGCCGCCGACGACGATGACGACGACGACGACGACACCATGCCCGTCGACGCGCCGCCGACCATCTGCAACTTCACCATCAACGGCCAGGACGAGGTGCTCAGCATCGAGTCGCCCAAGAAGGTGAACCTCAAGCTGTGCGCCGAGGACGACGAAGCGCTGAGGCGCGTCGAGCTGCTGCACAACGGCGAGCTCTGGCACGCCTTCGACTTCCCGCTCGACGACTACCAGACGGAGTTCCAGACCACGATCACCGTGCCGGTGTTCAGCCAGGCGCTCAACGGCTCGCACGACTTCGAACTCCGCGTCTACGACCACGACGATCTCGCGGCCGCGCCCGAGACCATCGACGTGATCGTCGCGCTCCCGGGCGTGGCCGACGAGAACGACGTCGAAGTCTACTGGACCCACGCCTACGCGAACAACGACCACGACCCGTGGGGCAGCGAGTACCGCGACCTGGTCGTCGACGACGGCGGCAGCACCTTCGCGGTCGGCTACTGGATCAGCTCAATGGACGAGCACACGCGGCACGCGCTGCTCGTCAAGATCCCGAAGTCCGGCGGCCCGCACCTCTGCGCCGCGTGGAACTTCCCCGCCGGCCAGGGGATCACGAGCAGCCAGGCCTACGGCGTCGACCTCACCAGCGACGGCGACGTGATCGTCGTCGGCGCCTCGGAGATCGACGACGACGGCTTGCAGACGCGGATGTGGATCCGCAAGTTCAACAGCGACTGCCAGCTCGACGACACCTGGTCGGTCGACGACGACGACGACACCCACTCCTACGCGCTCGACGTCGCGGTCACGCCCGACGACGCGATCTACGTCGTCGGCTACCGCGGCGTGTTCGGCTACTCGATGAGCCCGCTCATTCAGCGGTACCAGATCGGCAACCCGCTCCCCACGGCCGAGCTCGCGGATCCGCAGAACTGGTACAAGGACCACGCCGCCTTCGGCGTCGACTACGACGTCGACCGAAAGCTCGTGTTCGTCACCGGCTCCACCACCACCGACGGCCCCTTCACCGAGCGGATGATGCTGATGGCGCTCAAGCCCGCGCTCGATCAGCCGCAGGCCACGCTCGTCTACGCCGAGGAGCAGCCCACGCTCTACTCGGACGGCGCCGGCGTGCGCGTCAGGGCCGACGGCTCGGTGCTCGTCGCCGGCAACTACCGCGACGGCATCAACTACGGCCGCGCGGCGGTCTGGCGCTACGACTACGACGAGGAGGACCAGCCCGACACCTTCACGCCGAGCGGCACGCCGATCCTCCTCAAGAAGAGCTACGGGCCAGGCGACGAGGTCGCGACCGGCATCGACGTCTCGCCGGAGGTGCCCTTCGTCGACAACAACGAGTGGGCTGTCTCTTTGTACACGTACACGAGCACCGACGAGGAGGGCGACACGCTGACGCGCGGCGTCGCCGAGCGACGCGCCGTCGATGACGCCAAGCAGTGGCAGTACGTGCCGCAGCCGATCGCGCGCTTCCAGTCCGTCGCGCTCGACTGCGTCGGCCACACCTACGTCGCGGGCAGCTGGAAGATCGACGACCCGCCGATGCGCCCGCAGGCGATCGTCCACAAGCTGCCGTAGCGACCCTAGCCCGCGGCGGGGCGGAAAATCTCCCGCCCCGCCCCGCGGCGCCTGGACATCGCAACGAGTTTTTTCCCGCGACGAGAATTATCCCGTGCGGCGGCCTCCGCGACGCGCGCAATTCTCCCTACAACCGGAGAATTCGGCGGTTCGGCGTGGCCCCCGGATTGCATTGACGAAGGCGCGACGCGGCGCTCGATCGCCGCGCAGGAACTCACCATGAAGCGCAACGTCCCGATCTCCACGATCATGTCCTCCGACCTGTTCTCCGTGCACACCGGCCAGCCGCTGAGCGAGGTTCGCCGCCTGCTCGCCGAGCGACCGCTTCACCACGTCCCGGTCGTCAGCGGCAAGAAGCTCGTCGGTCTCATCAGCGCGACCGACATGCTCCGGCTGAGCTTTCAGGCCTACGGCACGGACGAGCGGACCGTCGACGCCGTGCTCGACAGCCAGTTCTCCATCGACAAGGTGATGACGACCCGCCTCGTGACGCTCCATCACAAGCGCACGATCCGGGACGCGGCCGAGCTTCTGCGTGAGGGCACCTTCCACTCGCTCCCGGTCGTGAACGACGACGGCGAGCTGGTGGGCATCGTCACCAGCACCGACCTCATCCGCTACCACCTCGACCAGTACTAGCCGCGCCGCTCGTCGCGTGAACAACGGCCGCTGCCTGGGGCAGCGGCCGTCTTGTTCCTTCAGCCCGGGATGATCAGGTCGCAGGCGTCGTCGATCAGGCCGAAGACTTGGTTGAAGAACGGCGCGTAGCTGGTCGAGCAGACGCTGCCCTCGATCCCGAACTCGAAGCTGTTGACCAGCGTCGAGAGCCGCTTCTCGGGATCCATAAACGGCTGGTCGCAGACGTTGTTGGGCGCGTCGCTGTCGTCGAGCAGCCCGAGGAAGACGATCGACTCGGGCTTGTCATCTTTGGCCGCGATGATCATCTCGTACCAGTCTGGCGGCTCGTTGTCGGAGGTGTAGTCCGGGAGATGCGTGACGAGCGTGATGACGAGCAGCGCGTCATCGCGTAAAAAGCCCTCGTTGCAGCCGCCGGGGTTCGTGTTGAAGGGCAGCAGCGCGGAGTACAGCGAGCGCGCCTGCTTCTGCAGGCCGTTCCCGTGCGTGCCGACGTTGAGCAGACACCACAGGTCCTGCTCGAGCGTGTCGGGGTTGTCGCCGGTCAGGTAGCGCGTCCCCGGCTCGACGTTGCACGGCATGTCGGTCCCAGAGGGGAGCACGATCCCGGCGCCCCACTGCTCGTCGCAGGCAGTCAGCGTCATGTCGCAGGCGTAGTCGGGCCAGTTCGCGGACTCGCACGAGTCCTCGAGCAGGCAGGCCTGCTCGCAGGTCTCCGATCCCCACTGATCGTCGGTGTCGGTGACCATGAAGTGCAGGTCGTGATCCGGCAGCTTGCTCTGCACGCCGTCGACGAAGCTCTCGAGGCTGTTCTTTAGGGCATTTAGCGATCCGTTGCCGCCGGAGTGACTGTCGACGACGAACAAGAAGTCGACCTTCGAGCAGCCGACGATCGGGTCGTAGCCGTCGGTGTCGTCCGGGAAGTCCTGCGTCGCGGTGTCGCTATCGCCGTCGCCGTCGCCGGTGCCGCCCGAGCTCGTCTCGCCGAGCTGGCCGGTGGTACTCATGTCCGTTGTGACAGCTTGCATCTCGGTGGTCGCGGCGTCCGTCGTGCCGTCCGCGTCGACCGTCGTCGAGATACCATCTTGGAGCGCGTCCGAATCGACGTCGCCATAGCCCTCGCCCTCGGGGGGCATCCACGGCGTGACAACACAGGCCGCCGAGCAGAGGCTCAGCAAACCAGCTGCCAAAACCAATCGGGGACGCCCGAGGAACATTACTCGAGACCTTATGAGGTCAATTCGTGCGGGTCAATATCTCCTGTACACACACATATATGTGTCAACGCCGTGTTTTAAACTACCTTGGTTTCAGAGAACTCGTCTCCTCGTGACGCCGTGTTGCCTACGATCTACGCGTCGCGACAGTTGCATATTCACGTTTGCCGAGCCGCGCTCGAGCTCGATCGAGATGTGCAACCAGGTGCTCAACATGTTGTCCACAGCGAACGCGAGCTCGCCTGTGAACAAGTCGGGCCACGCTCGTGATGATCGACCGAGGCCCTTCGAAGACACTGGACAGATGCACACGCAACTCGATGAGACGATACGAGAACCGTGTACAAGAGCAGCTCAGTCTGCGGGGTCAAGATGTGCCAGCGTGACGTGACGCGTGGGCGTGGTCTAGGGACCGCCGAACATCGACCACGTGGAGGCGTAATGACGGCACGTCACAAAGGGCGGCGGCTCGTCGTTCACCCCCGAGGCCCCCGCGTGGCGCTCGAGCCGAGAAGCGTCGCGCCGTCGCTCCTCCTCGCGAGTGACTCGCAACATCAACGACGACGCCACCGCCGACAAAATTCGATCGACGATCAAGAGGTGATCGAGGGAGAGATCATGACCGAGATCGACGCCGAGGTCGTGACCTAGAAAATGCGCCGCGAGATCGTGGACGGGAATCAGGCCACGCCGACCAGCTCGGCGCCGGTCAGGTTGGCTCCGTCAGGATCCGAGGACCGCGTCTGAGTCCCTCGCGGCGTCCGGCGCCTCCGGACGAGTCGCGGTCGACGAGGCGAAGCTCGGGTCAACGAACTCCCGCACCAGGGACGTTAACCAAAAAAACAGCCCCGCGTGCGCGGGGCTATCATCACTTCATGTGACCTGTTTTATCGGCCACCATGTAGGCGAGTCGCGCTCGCTTACATGAGAAGGAAGTCGTGGGCGCGGACGGTCTTGCGACCGTTCGCCTCGGCACGACGAGCGGCCTGCTCAATGTGCCAGTGGACCCAACCATTGAGACCCTCGAGGGCGTCACCACCGACGTTGCAGCCGTGGTTCTTCAGCTGCTCTTTGCACTTGCTGGCGACAACGAGCACCTCGACGGGCTTGGA
This sequence comes from Polyangia bacterium, assembly GCA_030430565.1. GTDB lineage: Bacteria > Myxococcota_A > Polyangia > Nannocystales > Nannocystaceae > JACKDW01. The sequence goes on along the minus strand of JAUIKS010000020.1, from coordinate 169,311 downwards.
CTTCTTGGAGGACTTCTTCTTCGATTTCTTCTTGGCCATGGAATTTCCCAGGGTAGAGGGCCGTCTGCAGTGCTGCTTTATGCAGAAACTGGGACGAGCAGAAGCGGCTCAACCGGCGCCATACTTACTCCACCCGGACGCGAATGCCAAGCGTGATTTGCCCTGTGTGTACAAAAAAACCCCACGCACACGGCATGTGCCGCCCCCAACTCATGCGCTTACATCGACCGGCGCGGCTTCTCGAGCGGCATCGCGAGCGTTGAGCGTCTCCATCGAATTTGGGCTCGTTATGGTCGCTAGGGCATGAATTTCGCGGTTTGCGAGTTCACCTCTCGAGCGTCCTCGGTCCGCGTCACCGGTCGATCCCACCGAGTGATGGGAGCGTTGAACTTTCTCTGGGCGCAAAAAATGTCGATCTCTGCGCGAGCGCTGAGGCGATCGCTCCCGCGCGCAGGAGCGGTGCAGGAGGGTCCAAAACCCCTTCTGAGCGCATCGGTGATCCAACGCCACAGCTCGAGACGCGCTCAGGTCACGTCTCGAGACGGTGCCGCACGCCAAATGGCCATTTCTGCGCAACTGGGCGGGTTTTAGACGAATTCTCGCGCGCAGCTGAGGACGCGAGCGATGGTTCCGTGCGAGCCTCGGGATACTCGATGCGCCGTCACCCCACCCCGCTCGCTCGGCTGCTCGCGCCCCTGCTCGTCGTCAGCTGTAGCGCTCCGAGCGGCCTCGATGGGGCCTGGCGCGTGAGTTCGATCGCGGAGCAGCCCTACCCGGTGCTCTCGGAGTACGGCACCGCCAGCATCGAGCGCTCGTGGTCTATGGAGCTTGTCTCGACCGAGGACGCCGCTGCCGCTGACGGGACGATGACCTGGCGCGAGCGCTACTCGTTTCACGGCGGCGGCGAACTGCACGACGTGCTCCGCGAATTCACGGTCGAGCTCCGCGAGGGCGTCGATGGTTCGCTCGAGCTCACGTCGTGGCCTGAGCCAGGCACCGCCGCCGAGCCGCTCCCTCCGCAGCTGGTCTGCGGCTTCATCGACGACCCGACCGCGCCGCTGCGCTGTGTTGATGAGCAGGCGCGCGAGTGGCTGTGGGAGCGCGACTGATCGACGGCGCTACTGCGGATCCTCGAGCAGCTCGGCCTCGACGACGATCCGAGCCTGTGGACGACGATCGACCGTTACCGTCCGCTGGACCGGGAAGCGCCCGGGCTTGCGCACCTCGACGCGGTGCACCCCAGGCGCGAGCAGGATCGTCCCGGTGGTCTCGCCGTCGAGCGCCTCCACGAGCCCCATGTAGTTGCCGTCGACGTAGACCTCGGCGTCCCGATCGGCGGAGGGGACCTCAATCAAGAGCTCGGCGGAGTCTTTGCTGTGCGCGCATGCCCCTGTCGACGCGACGGGCACGGTGCAGGCGAGCAGGGCGGCGAACGCCAGAATCCAGCGTGTTCGCGTCGATCGTTCGCTACTTCGGTGTGTTGACAACGCGGCGTCCACGGCGAGAGTGGCGGCGATCATGGTCCGGAACCGACAAATTCGTCAAGCAGCCAGAGCCTGTGCCCGACCGTGCGCCAGACCGTCGACGTCGAGAAGTTACGGCTGAAGATGGATCCGGAGCACACCGGGGGGCTCCATCGTCACGACGTGCACGAGCCCCGACGGTAGCTTGAGGCCGTCGACGCGGGCCGCGAGCTGCTCGACGGTCACCCCAGGCGCCGTGACGCTGATTTGGGCCGCGCCGTCGGCCGCGACGCCGCTGAGCCCGACCGCCTTGACGCCGACGACGGACTGTCGAAGCAGGCGCTCGAGTCGGCGAACCTGCGAGGACGTACCCCCGGGCTCCAACACGACGGTGAGCTTGTCCCCGTGATGAGTCGCCAGCGCCCGGGTCACGCCGGCCGCGAGCTCCCGCGTCAGGGCCGCGAGCGCTGCTTCGTCGCCGCGCGCGAAGCCGGCGGCGTCGTGGGCCGCGAGGACGCTCGACTTGCCCCCGCTCTCGCCCCCGTCGGCTTCACGGATGATCGCGACCCCCTCGGCACCGTGCAGACCGGCGTAGGGGACTCGTCCGAGCACGCGACAGCGCAGCTCGATGCGCACAGGGGGACCTCCCCCGCTGCTCCCAAGCGTCCCGCTCGTCAGCAGCGCGTTCGTGAGCTGTGACTTGATGGTTGGGGCGCAGCCCTCTTCACCGTCGATACCGGCGAGCACCGGCTGCTTCGCGGCCGGCGGCGCGGCGGCCGGCTGCGTGCCGCCTTCGGCCGTCGCCACCGCCTTCGCCAGTCGCGGGACGTTGACCTCTACCTCGACGACCACGCGGACGGTGGCGCCGTCGTCTGTTTGCTGCAGCACTCGGTAGGCCGCCGTCCACGCGGCCGCCTGACCCAAGAGTCGCTCGCGCAATGACTTCGAGGGCGGGGTTGGGAGCTCGTCGAGGGCTGCTGCAAGCGCGTCCGCGCGGGCCCGAAGAAGCGCTGTACGGTGGGCTGCCAGGGCTTTCTTAGCGTCTGAGTCGACCGGGGCGAAGCCCTCGCCCTGGTAGGGCGCCGCGAGCGCGGCCGCGCTGACGCCAGCCGTGAGGAGCCCGAGGCAGACCGCGAACAGCCAAGAGCGTCGTCGCCGATTCCTCCACCGCCTCGCTCGCGCAGCGCTACTAACCTGTCGCTTGAGGAAGCTTTGACGCATCTACCCAGAGCGTGACGTAGGTTGCCACGTGCTGGCAAGTTTCGTGGATCGCGTCCGCTGCGGAGCGCCGCAGGCGCACTCAGCGCGACAACGCTTGGCAATCGAAGCTATCCTGGGATACACCCCACGCACCCATGCTCCGTAGCCCCTTCTCCGGTCACCGTCGCTATAGCATCACCCACCGGGCCGTTCAGCGGCTGCGGGAGCTGGTTCCTGGGGTCGCCGACGAGGACGACGAGAACCTGCGCGATCGCCTCGACACCGCGATCGTGAAGTCCGAAGACGCGAAGAAGGCCGTCAAGACCCTCGATGTCATGCTCGGCGAGCCGCAGGTCTTGGTCCCGCTCGAGAGCTTCGGCGAGACGCTGTTCGCGATCATCAAGGAGGACACGGTCGTGACCGTGCTCCCGCGCGGTCATGGCGAAGAGATTCTGCAGCGTGGGCAAGCGCTCGAGCAGCGCGTGAAGGCCGGCGAGGTCCTGATGCTCAACGAGCGCGAGCGCGATGAAGAGCGCCGCGAATTTCCGCGCCGGCGCTGGCGTCGTGACGCGCCCCCGCCCGTGATCGAGCGCGTGATTCGCGGCTCGGCGAACAACGGGCCGGTCACGGTCAGCAGCGATGACGTGATCCCGCCGCCTGAGCCGGAGGCCAGCCAAGATGCCAGCCTCGCCCAGGACAGCCCACGCTCACGGGACAGCAAGCCGGTCGAGACCGTGACGGTCACGCCCCGGCCCAAGTCGAAGCCAAAGCGTGTCGTCGTCCGGATCCCGGAGCGACCGGCCCCGCCGCAGTCCCCGGTCGAGCAGGCGATCGCCCGCAGCCTGGAGCTCGGGCGCCGGCGCGCAGCGGTCGTCGCGCTCTCGGAGATCCTCGGCGCGCACGATGAAGAGACCGAGGTGCTGCAGCTATGGAACCAGCTGCTCGACGACGGCCTGCCGCCCAGCCTCACGATCGGCGACCTGATCGACGCGGTCCGCCGGGTCCCGAGTCAGCGGTAGACCTGCAGGATCACGAGCACAATCGAGCCGGCGTCCTCGCCCTGCTCGAGCTGCGCGACGCCGACGCCGACCGCGTCGGCGTCGTTCGTTTCACGCCACAGCTCATACTCGCGAAGCTGCATGAAGGTCGCCGCCACGACCTCGGCCTGACCGATCCGCTTGTAGTCGACGGAGGTGAGCGCCGCTTTAAACGTCGCGCGCGCCCTGTCGATGGTGCCCTTGGCGTGTCCGTCCGCGAGGTCCTGCGCGAGCGCGCTGATCTGCTTGTCCCAGGGGATCGCCGGTTGCCCGCGCTGCGCGCGATCCCCATCGATCTCGGCGCGCAGCGTCTTCCCGGGGTTGTCCGGCAGATCCGCGCCTGGCGTCGTGAAGTAGTTCTGGGTGAGGATGATCGGCCGCGGCGCCCCCTCGACGTTGGACTCCGGCGGGCCGACGATCGCGCCGACGCCGACCGCGGTGACATCCTCGGCGAGGATGTTGACCCGGTGGCCGGGGCTGTTCATCAAGCTGTCGTGGATGCCCCGCGGGCCGTAGCCGCGCGCGATGTTCTCGCGCGCGATCGCGGCCGGGATGCCGGCGCGTTCGAATCGCTTCGCTACGTCACCGGTGGTCGGCGAGTGATGGCCGATGAAGTTGTTGCGCAGCATGTCCTCGCTGTGTCCGCGCGCGACCTCGGCCGCCGCGTCGCTCCACTCGAGCTGGGCGAGCCCTCGGCGCGCGCGCGCGCGATTGAGCAGATCGAAGTTGGCGCGCTCGATCGCCTTCACGTCGGCGCCCTCCTCGACGTGCTCGAGCACGACGTGGATCGTGCGGCGCGGCTGCCCGCCGCAGATGACCGGGAAGTTCGCCACGACCTCGGGGCCGTGCGAGCCCTCGGCGAAGACCTCGACCTGGTACCAGCCCTTGCCTTGATCGCAGCGCAGCGCGCCCGCGAAACCGCGCTCGCCGCTGCGCTCGATCGGCGGCGACACCCAATTTCCGGACGGACCGATGATGTCGAGGCGCGGGTTCCCCCGCGCGCCCAGCAGCTCTCCGCGGATCGCGGCCTGTCCGCCGACGGACAAGCTGCTGGGGATCGGCTCGAGCGTCACGGTCGGCTCGAGCGCGGCGACCAAGATGCGCGTTGAGCCATCCGGGAGGCGGACCGCGCCCGCGCCGACGCGCCAGGTCTCGCCGCGGACGTGCCCCTGCACCTGCCCCACCAAGTCCGCGATCGCCCGCTGACACGTCGGCTCCGCCGGCGCGTTGAGGCAGTCGCCGCCGCTCGCCGGGACCTCGACGATCGAGACGTAGGGCGGCGGATCGAAGATCCCGTTCCACGCCAGCAGGCCGTCGACCAGCGAGGTCGGGATGTTGAAGCGGCTCGGCGCCGTGCGGGCGAGCTCGTGCGCCAAGCGGCTCAGGGTCGGGCGGTGCAGCGCGCCCGTGCTCGCGCGCGCGGCCTCGAGCGTCGCCGCCTCGACGGGGTTCAGCGCGAAGTCAGGCGCCTCGTCCGCGCCGAAGCGCGCGACCGGCTCGCCCATCAGCGTGACGTCAAACTCCTCGATCCGGATCCCGGGGACCTTAACGGTCCCGGGGTCGTCCGGGGGCACAGCGGTCTTACAGGACAGCTGCACCACAAGGCCCGCGCCGAGCCCGAGCAGCCCGAGCACGCGACGCGCGATCACGAGGCCTCCTGTGCCGGCGCCGGCGCGAGCTCGAGGATCGCGGCGTTCGTCCACGCGTGGAAGTCGGGCCGCCGCGTCGGGCTGAGCGCGAGCCCCAGCGAGCGCTTGCGCGCGATCTTCTCGAGCCGGAACACGTTGACGCGCAGCCGCTGCCCCGCCGCCGGCGGACAATTCACGGCTGTCTCTTCACACAGCTCACTCCACGGCACCGCGACCTCGACGCTCCAGCCGTCATCCCGATCGCGCGCGTCGTTGACGGTCCCGCGCGCGTCGACGGCGACCTCCCAGCGCGAGTCCCAGGCCTCGTCGCCCTTGCGGTAGCGCGGGAAGCGGGCGTCGAAGGTCACGCCGCGCGCCGACACCTGGTACTCGAGGTAGCGCGTCCCGCTGTTGTCGGCGCTCACGAACAGCTCGAAGGCCTCCTGCTTGTAGAGCGGGTCATCCTGCCGCGCGAACTCGCTGAACAGGTCGGGGTCCGGCAGGTCGCCGGCGACGTACAGGGCGCGCTCATCCCACGCGAACCACACCCGCGTCGGGCCGGGGAAGCCCGCGCCCGCGTGGGCCGGGCCGTCGAGCGGCTCGCCGACCAGGCTGTCCCCGAGCGCGCTGCCCTCCCCCGCCCAGACGCGCTCCTCGAGGCGCCCGTCGAGCGTGATCGGATCCGCAGCGAGCACACGCGCGGCCGTGACTCGCGTCGGCCGCGTGGCGACCGGCAGCACGCCGAGCACCGCCGATCCGTCATCGAGCCGCGGACCTCGCAGCGCCGGCCGGAGCGGCCGCGTGACCGCGCCGTCGTGCAGCTCCAAGGTCACGATCGCGGTCCGCGGGTGCCACGGCTCGGGCAGCGCGAGCTCGACCGCGAACGAACCATCGGCGGCGAGCTCGACCGGCGCGCGCAGGTCCCGGGCGTCCGGCGTCAACGGCTTCGGGGCGACGCCGCCGGGGAACACGACCTGTCGGCTCGCGCTGTGCGGTGTTCGAACGGCCAGCTCTATCGCTCCTTCGCCGGGCGTGACGCCGTGGACCTCACCTGTCACTCGAATCACTCGCCCGGGCGCGACCTCGGCGGGCGTGAGCGTCACGCGCTCGATCGTCACCCCGCCGCTGATCTCCATAGTAGCCGACATCTGCAGGCTGTCCTCTGCGACAGCAGCTCCGTCGCGCTCGGGCAGCGCGCGCGCGTGCACGACCGCCTCGACCGGCGGCTCCGCGCGCTCGTCGGCGCCGCGCGGATCAGGTCCGCAGGCTCCCGACGCCATCGCGCCGAGGACGCCCAGAGCACGCACAAGCACGGGCGGGCGGCGGCGAGAGGCGGCGCGTGGACGCTCGCCGCGGGCTGTTCGAGAGCGCGCGCGCGTCATCGCCCGTCAGAATCGAAAACCCAAACCCGGCGAGCCAGACGGGAACGAGCCACGGCCGCCCGCGCTCGCCGTGTCGAGGTCATCCGGCTGCTCGTCGAGCGCGGACTTCACCGCGATCCCGGTGATCGCGGCGGCGGACGCCGCGAACGCGACGATCGTCACCCAGAAGTACCACTTCTTGTGGATCTGCACGTCCGCCAGCGTCTCGGGCTGCGGCTTTGGCTCGGGCGTAGGCGGCGGCGGGTTCGCGGCGGCGATCCGATCGGCGCGCGCCTGATCGAGCTGCTCGCGGTGCGTCGACTCCGGCTCATCCGCCACCACGCCGCGCGACTCCTCCTCGAGGGACTCGATCCGCAGCTCCGCGTTGCCGCGCTCGGTGTGCGCGTCCTCGGGCAGCGCGGCGAGCCGCCCCCGCCACGCCGCGATCGCGCAGGGATAATCGCGCAGCTGCTCACAGACCTCGGCCTCACGCTTCCAATTCTCGGCGCTGGGGTCCGCCTCGCGCTGGGTCACCGCCCGCTCGCGCGCGCTGTTGAGATCACCCTGGGCCAGCGCGTCCTCGACCGAGCCGCCCGCGTCACCGGTCGTCGCGGTCGTCGCGGTCGTCGCGGCTGGCGCGGGACCCTCGACCGCGCGCCCGAGCGAGCTCGCGGCCGCGACCTGCATGGGCGCGACCGCGATCGCGATCCCCAGCACCCCCGTCGCCACACCGCGCGCGAGGCCGATTGTGTCCGGTCGCGCGCGGATCAGCGCGGTTCGAAATGCACGTGCGATCATGGAGTCGGGCGCAGCATAGCAAGCTTCTGGGGCCGGCGGGGCGGCCCCAGACACTGGTTCACGACTTCGACAGCGCGCGCTTGAGCAGGCGCTCGGTGACCGCGAGGAAGTCGCCGGCCGTCACGATCCCGATCAACCGGCCCTCCTGGACCACCGGGAGCGCGCTCACTCGGTGCTCACGCATGATCTGGATCGCGTCGAGGGTCGAGGTCTCGGGCTTCACCGAGACCGGCTCGGGATCCATGATCTCCGAGATCAGCACGGGCTCATCCTCGTCCTCGTCCACGGGCTCGTCTTTGGCGATGAGGTTGAGCAGCGCGCGGTGCGAGACCATACCGACCAAGCGCCCGTCATCGTCCTCGACCGGCACGTGGCGGATGTGCTCCCAGTCCATGACGTTCGCCGCCAGATCGACGATGTCGCCGGGGCGCACCGTGAACAGATCGGTGGTCATGAACTGCCCGACCTTGCGGATGCTCTCGCGCCAGTCGTCCTCATCCTGCTCGTCGACGCTCGCCAGCTCCCACTCGTGCACCGGCTTGCCGGAGTGCTGACGGTTCAGCATCGCCGACGTCACGGTTCGGTACCGCATCTCCCGCGGGCCCGACTCGCGCAGCGCCTCGAGCGACTCGAGGATCCACTGCGAGCCCGTGCGGCGTCGCTTCACGCGCTCCTCGATGATGCCCAGGTAGTAGTCGCGGTCGGCGGCGTCGATCCCCGCGAGACCCTCGCGGGCCTGGGGCAGCAGCCGGTTCAGGATCAGCTCGCCGGCGGTCAGGTTCTCGCCGCCGAACCACGCGAACTGGGCCTGCAGCCCGTGGCGCGCGGCCGCGAAGAAGTTCCCGCGCGCGTCGTCGAAGCTCATCGCCTCGTCGATGCGCGGGTACTTCTCGACGTAGGCCGCCATCAAGCCGAAGAAGAACGCCGCGTTGGCGATCTCGTCGGCCGTCGTCGGCCCCGAGGGCAGCACGCGGTTCTCGATGCGCAGGTGCGGGCGCCCGTCGTCGGAGATCCCGTAGCAGGCGCGGTTCCAGCGGTAGATCGTGCCGCCGTGCAGGCGCAGCGACGAGAGCTTGGGGACCTCGCCGCGGGCCAGGACCTTCATGGGATCCTCGTCGAGCTCACCGGCGATCATGACGCGGAACCGGCGGATGTCCTCGCGGAAGATCTCGAGCACCGAGTCTTTGATCCACTTGTCGCCGAAGTGCACGCGCGGGCGATGACCGCGGGCCTGGTCGGCGAACGAGCGAGTGTCGAGCGAGCGCTGGAACAGCGCCACGCGCGTCTCTTGCCACAGCCGGTTGCGCAGCAGCACCGGCGAGTTCACGGCCGCCGCGAGCACGGGGGCGGTGACCGCCTGGGCGACGTTGTAGAGCTTCGCGAATTCGTTGGGGTGGACCTGAAAGTGGATCTGGAAGCTCGTGTTGCACGCCTCCAGCATCACGTTGTCGTGCTCCATCTCGAGCTCGTCGACGCCCTTGATCACGACGTGGAAGCTGCCGCCGCGCATCTGCCGGAGCACGCGGTTGAGCTCCGCGTAGCGGGGCATCGGCGTCATGTTGTTGAGCCCGAGATCCGCCTTGCGCAGCGTCGGCAGCGTCCCGACCAGCAGGACCTCGGCGTCGTGCTCGCGCGCCCCCTCGCGGGTCAAGCCGACCAGCGTGTCGAGCTCTTGGTGCATCGCCCGCAGGCAGGATCCGCCGAAGGGCTGCGGCGTGAGGTTGGCCTCGAGGTTGAACTGCGCCAGCTCCGTCGTCAGGCTGGGGTTGTTCAGAAACTCGAGGATCTGCACCGACTTCGGCGCCGGCGCCATCGAGCTGTCGACCAAGAACATCTCCTGCTCCGCGCCGATGTGTCGCACCGGCTCGCCGAAGATGTCGCTCGCTAGCATCCGCTCGAGCGCTCGGATGTCCTGGATCAGCGACCGCGTAAACGCCCGCATGCGGCGTTCATCGGCCTGTTGCACGTTCTGCTCACCCATGATGCCGCACGCCTCCGCGGGACTGCATATTCGGACGGTATCGGCTCCCATGACGCGGTGCAACGTCTCCGTGTGTGCTCCGCCGGCTCGGAAAATTTCTCGCGCCGCCTCCGGGAAACGCGCGCCCCGCCGTCGTGTCATCGGGCCCCGCGCGGGGGCCTCGTGTGTTATTCGCGTCCGCCCATGGCCAGCTCCACCAAGAAGATTGATCAGCTCGCCGAGCTCCTCGAGAAGACCGGCGGCGACGCGCAGCGCCTCGACGTCGTCAAGCGGACCCAAAAGTTCAAGCGCTCGTGGATCGAGCTCGCCGAGGCGCTCGCCAAGGTCCGGCGCGAGCGAGCCTTCACGCGCTGGGGCTACAAAGACTTCTTTGAGTACTGCAGCGCGGAGTTGACCATCAAGAAGGCGACCGCCGAGAAGCTCGTGCTCAGCTACTCGACGATCCAGCGGCACGCGCCCGAGGTCCTCAAGTGGGACGGCGTCGCCCGCACCATCCCCAGCTACGAGGCCGTCGACTACTACTCGCGCGCGGTCGGTCCCTTCATCGAGTCGGGCGGCGACGGCGACACCAGCGAGCCCCCGCCCGCCCCCAAGTCGCGCTCGCGGATCCAGGTCGAGCCGACCCCCGAGATCGTCGCGGAGATGAAGCAGGCCGTGTTCGACGAGGGCAAGCCCGTCGGCGAGCTGCGCAAGCGCTTCGATCCGGTCCTCTACCCCAAGCCCAAGGCCGCCGAGAAGCTCGAGATCGTCAAGAAGGCCAACGCGGCGGCGAAGAAGCTCGCCGACCTCCTGCCCGACATCGACGGCCTCGACCCCAAGCGCGTCCGCCAGCTCGACGAGCAGCTGGGCATGCTGCGCGAGAACCTCGACGCGATCGCCGAGCCGCTTAAAGAGAAGGTCCAGCGGGCCCACAAGCGGGCGGCTAAAAAGGCGCCGAAGCTCCGCGCTGTCGCTCCCGTCTGATCTGCTGCCTGATCTGCTGCCTGATCTTCTTTCTGATCTCCTGTCCGCGCGTCGGAACTGCGCGAAATTTCCGACCATCGCGCGGGAGCCGGCACAATGGCGGGAATGAGCGCGCGCGTCACCGTCGCCATCGCCCAGGCGAGGCCTCGCTACCTCGAGCTCGAGGCCACCATGGCGCGCGCCGAGGAGCTCATCCGCGAGGCCGCCGCGCGCGGGGTCCAGCTGCTCGTGTTCGGAGAGACATGGCTCACGGGCTATCCGCTGTGGCTCGACCACTGCCCCGGCGCCGCGCTCTGGGACCACCCGCCGACGAAGCAGGTCTTCGCCCGGCTGCGCCGCGCGAGCGTCACCGTGCCGGGCCCCGAGACCGCGCGCCTCGGCGAGCTGGCCCGCGAGACCGGCGTCGTCATCATCATCGGCGCGAACGAGCGCGTCGACGCGGGGCCCGGCAACGGCACCCTGTACAACGCGATCCTCGGCTTTGACCAGCGCGGCGCGCTCGCGCTCCACCACCGCAAGCTCGTGCCGACCTACACCGAGCGGCTGGTCTGGGGGCCCGGGGACACCCGAGGGCTCCGCGCCGCCGAGACCGCGGTGGGCCGCGTCGGCGCGCTGGTCTGTTGGGAGCACTGGATGCCGCTCGCCCGCCAGGCGCTGCACAACTCCGGCGAGCAGCTCCACGTCGCGATGTGGCCCACGGTTCACGAGATGCACCGCGTCGCCAGCCGCCACTACGCGTTCGAGGGGCGCTGCTTCGTGCTCGCCGCCGGCCTGCTCATGCGGACAGACGACATCCCCGCGCCGCTCACACGACCCGAGGGCGACGACCTGCTGCTGCGCGGCGGCAGCGTGATCATCGCGCCCGACGGCTCGATCATCGCGGGCCCCGTGTTCGACCGCGAGACCCTGCTCGTCGCCGAGCTCGACCTCGCGCACATCGAGCGCGAGCGCATGACCCTCGATGTCACCGGGCACTACGCTCGACCCGAGCTGCTCGACCTGCTCCAGGCGCAGCAGGTCGCCGCGACCCAAGCCCGAGAACGCTCGAACGGGGGCGCATGACGACCGCGGCGCATAACGATCCCGAGGTGGATCTCGACGCGGATCCCGCTGACGAGGAGCGCACCGGCCGCACCGAGCCGATCGAGCGCGCAGAACGCGTGCTCGAGACCCCGCTCCTATGGCACAATTCGCTGGCCGATTCCGCCGTGAGCGAGCCAATTCAGGACCCCAGCCCCAGCGAGAGCGGGCGAAACAGCGTGCCCGACGCGTCACGCACGCTCACCCGTAGCCTGGGAGGCGCGATCGTCGCGGTCAGCCAGGCGGCCAAGGACCCTGAACAAGCGGCCGTCGGCGTCCGCGAGTACCTCGCGCCCCAGACCCCCCAGTACAACGTCGGCCGCCGTCGCGCCGTCTGGCTGATCACCAGCTACACGCTCCAGCGCTGGCTGATCGTCGACAAGGCCACGACCCTCGCCTCGGTCCTCTCGCTGCAGACGCTGTTCTCGGTGGTGCCGCTGATCGGCATGCTGCTGACCGGCGTCGGCCTGCTCGGCGAAGACCGCGGCAACCAGCTCGTCCTGCAGATCGCCACGCTGCTGTTCCCCACGGCCGAGCGCGCCGAGGAGATGTCGGGCCTGGTGACCATGGTCGCCAGCAACATCACGCTCGAGCGCCTGGGGCTCACGGGCTTCATCGCCGCGCTCGTGGTCGCCACGCTGCTGTTCACGACCCTCGAGCAGACCGCCAACCAGATCTGGGGCGTCACCCGCAAGCGCAGCCCGGTCGCCAAGTTCACGATGTTTTACACGCTGCTGACGCTGGCGCCGCTGGTGCTGTTTTACAGCCTCGCGCAGCCGGTCGTCTCGAGCGTCGCCGAGAAGAGCTTCATCCCTACCCCCTACCTGACCTCGGGGCTAGGTTTTGTCCTGCTCAACAAATTCATGCCCGGCACCCGGGTGCGCTGGGGCCCGGCGCTCGCCGGCGGGCTGTTCTCCACCGTCATCTTCGAGGCCGGCAAGCAGGCCTTCGCCTACTACCTGAGCGCGATCGCCACCTACGAGAGCGTCTACGGCTCGCTCTCGATCCTGCCGGTCTTCATCTTCTGGAACTACCTGATCTGGCTGCTGGTGCTGCTGGGGATGGAGCTCTCCTTCGTCATCCAGCACCTCGACATCGTCAAGAGCGAGGGCTACGTAAACCCCTCGATGCGCAAGGACGTCGGCGGCAAGTCGGTCAGCAACGCGCGCATCGCCGCCCACCTGATGCTCGCGATCTGCGACAACTACGACCGTCGCCACACGGGGCTCTCGATCCCCGAGCTCGAGGAGCGCTTCAAGCTCGGGCTCTCGCGGCTGGTGCGGCTCACCGATCGCATGACCGAGGCCGGCCTGCTGCTCGAGGTCACGGCCGACGAGACCAGCTTCGTGCCCGCCCGCCCGATCGAGCAGATTATGGCGCGCGAGGTCATCGGCATGTTTGAGCAGGGAGACCTCACCCACTCCCGGCGGGATGACCCGCTGCGCGCGCTGTTCGCCGAGATCGACGCGAACAAAGACGAGGCGATCGGCGACCTGACCTTCCGCGAGCTGATCGAGCGCGCGCGCGCGCGTCGCAACACCGTGCCCAAACCCTACGGCCTCATCGAGACCAACCCCAACACCCGCGAAGACCTGAGCCCGACGCCGCCGACGCCGGCGCCGCCCCTGGCGACGCCGCCTTTTGACGTGTCGGACCTCCCCCAGCCGCTCCGCCCGGCCGCGACCCCGGCGAACGCGCCGCTCGACGGGGCCGAGGGCGCGGGCGCGCAAGCCAGCGAGCGCGGCTTCCTCAGCCCGCCCGAGACCTTCGTCGGGCGCTGAGGTGCGCACCCGCGATCGCGGTCGCCTCCCCATTGACGGGGCTGGCCGCCGCTCCGTATCGTCTGGTTATGGCTGATTGTATGCACATGTGCGAGCGGCGGCTCGTGGTCGCGCCGCTCCTCTCGCTCGCGTTGCTCGCGACCTTCAGCGCCGGCTGCGGCGACAGCCAAGGCGAGAGCTCGGACAGCAACATCAGCCCGACCTCGGTCTCGATCACGAACTCGGCGAGCAACTCCGGCATCACCGTGACCGCGAGCGGCGGCAGCGAGACCGGGGCCGCGACCGGCACGAGCGTCGGCGGCAGCGACAGCGACAGCGAGGGCTCGGCCAGCTCCTCGGGTGACCCGAGCGACAGCAACACCAGCGACGACACCTCCGACCCCTTCACGACCGGCGAGCCGCCCCCGACCACTGGTTTCAACCCCGAGTGCGACGGCGTCGAGAGCGGCTGCGGCAAGGTCGACTTCCTGTTCGTGATCGACAACTCCGGGTCGATGGGCGACAACCAAGACAACCTGATCGCCAGCTTCCCCGGCTTCATCACGACCCTCGCGACGACGCTGCCCAACGACGACTATCACATCATGATCGTCGACACCGACGCCGGGCAGCAGATCGGCGCCAACCAATGCAAGATGCAGTGTGAGGCCGATCCGGAGCTCGAGTTCTGCAACGTCTTCATCCCGCCCTACCAGGCGCCCTGCAACCCGCCGCTGACCGAGTGCGACGAGTGGCTCGGCGGCGGCGTCAACTTCCCCACCGGCGGCGGCGCCAGCAACTACCACTGCGACTTCTTCGGCGGCAACCGCTACATCATCTCCGAGGAGCCCAGCCTCGCCACCAAGTTCCAGTGCGCGGCCAAGGTCGGCGACGACGGCGACGGCAGCGAGCGGCCGGCGGAGGCCATGGTCTCGGCGCTCAGCTTCGAGCTCAACCAGCCGGGCGGCTGCAACGAGGGCTTCCTCCGCGACGACGCGCTGCTCGTCATCACGATCATCACCGACGAGCCCGACACCAACTCCAACGGCATCCCGCAGGGCTGGATCGCCAACGTCGTCGCCGCCAAGAAGGGCGACGAGACCCGCGTCGTCGTCCTCGGGCTGCTCACCGACCCGCTCGAGCCCAACCCCGTCTGCAGCCCCGAGCACGGCCACGCGCCGAAGCTGCGCGAGTTCGTCGACGCCTTCACCTACGGCTCGATCGCGAGCGTCTGCGAGGCGAACTACGGCTCGTTCTTCCAGCAGGCCGTCAGCGTCATCGACACCGCCTGCTGCGAGTTCACCCCGCCGGTCTAGACGCCACGCCTACGAGCTGCCCTAGAGGCCAGATCGCGTAGCGACCGCGATATTCTCGCGCGTCGCCTGCGCAATCTGGCGCATCGTTCTCGCCGACCCGGCGCGAACGCGACAGCAGGCGTCTCCCTGTGCAGGTGTCAGCTCACATCACGCGCGGCCGGGCGCGGCGACCCGTTTCGCATTCGCCCGGCGAATGCAATACTCAGAGCCGTCGCCTTCGCAGCGACGCAAGACCTGTCATGAACACCATGCACCGCTCCCTCGCGCTCCTGTGGATCCCCGCGTTCGTCCTCGCCTGCGCCAGCGCGGCCTGCAACCAGGACGTCTACACCTCCTCCGACTCCGGGACCGACAGCGACGGCGAGACCGACGGGGGCGACACGGACGTCGTCACGGGCGGCGCTGATGAGCCGGTCGATGTCCCCGACCCCAACCCCAACGCGAACGCCCCCGGCGACCCGCAGATCATCCTGCGCATCGACGACACGCCGCCCAAGCCGATCGCGCTCAGCGTCGACAAGACCACGGCGCTCGAGCTGTTCGCCGAGCGGGCGCACGACATCACGCTGATCGAGATCGACTCGACGAAGATGCTCACCAACGCGCTCGAGGAGATCCGCGACGCCTGCGGCGAGGGCTGGAAGCTCAACACCAGCGATCCCGTGCGCGACTGCGGCTCGACCCCGCTCGGGCAGCGCTTCCCGGAGGACTGGAAGAGCAGCTCAGAGTTCTCGCTGGTTCGCCTGCTCACGCTCACGCCGGCCAACGCGAACATGATCGGGACGGAGCTCGAGGGCCTGCAGACTCTCGTCAACGAGAACCCGGACTGGTTCGAAGGCGGCTTCGGCGAGATCCTGCGCGACACCCTGCTCATGACCGGCGTCACCGACCCGCTGCTGCCGATGGAGGCCGTGGTCGAGTCGGCCAAGCACACGCTGCTCGCCTCGCACCCCAACATCCAGAACACGAGCGGCGTCCTGACCGTGACGCTGTGGGACGCGCTGCACGACATGACGCCGCTGCAGGAGCCCGAGCGCTTCGGCCCCAGCGGCGGGCACCCGGGCGTGCTGATGCCCGACAGCGAGGACAACCCCGACGACTTCGTGACCAGCAGTGACGCGCTGCTGAACAACTTCTCGATGCGAATCGAGACCGGGACGCGCCACAAGCGAGTCGATGGCGTCGACCTCTCGGCGATGAGCGGCGGCGACATGTTCATCGTCCCCGCGGACGAGCAGGGCGAGCCCGCGCTCGCCTTCAACTTCGACTCGGTCGAGATCAAGGGCATCGCCGCGAACCCGACCATCAACATGCGACTGCGGATCCAGGAGTCGTTCAACACGATCACGGCCTGCACCAACGGCGCGAGCTGCTACGACAACGCCCCGTGCCCCTTTGACGATCCGCAGTGCGGGACCGTCGAGCCCGGCACGATCTGGGACGAGGATCTCTGGGTGTTCGAGTACTTCGCCGCGTGGGCCGGTCGACTGCACTACCAGGCCTCCCTCGCGGAGGGCTCCTACAAGTGCTTCGGCTACTACCAGGGCGAGTGCCTCGCCGGCGCGCTGATCGGCACGCCCGACAACATCCCCGACGGCGAGACCGGCAGCCCGATCGGCTGGACGAAATTCGTGTTCGGCGAGCTGCTCAACCTCGACGTCCTGAACCCGCCCGAGCCCCAGTACTTCTGGGAGCTGCTGGTCTCGATCGCCGACCACGCCTTCCACGACCCGGACGGCGACGGCGTGACCGTCGACATGCCGGCGCCCGTGTTTCAGTTTGAGGAGCTCGGGCTCGGCATCACCGCCGACGAGCTCGTCAACGGCGCGGACCTCGACGGCGACGGCGAGATCGATCAGCTCGGCGTCATCGACTGGCTCCGCGCGCAGGAGGACGTACTCTCCGACATCATGGTCGGGAGGTACTGGATGAACAACGCGCCGCTCGACTTCTACTTCATGAAGGAGGGCGAGCAGACCTACCTCGTGTTCGCCAACGAGGAAGACCTGCGCGCCGACCCCGACGAACCGAACCAGGTCTACGCGCCCGACTACCCGGTCCCCGGCTTCTTCAACTGCCGCAACCTGCTCGAGAGCTGCAAGCTCTCGAAGACCAACATCCCCGGCGTGACCGACACGACCCACGAGAAGCTCGCGCTGCAGCCCGGCGCCACGACCCTCTACGTCCGCGACGACGTCGGCGCCGACTTCGAGCTCGGCGTGTTCAAGTCGGCGCACGGCGACGAGGTCTGGATCGACATCACCAAGCTCTAAACCGCCGGATCACAGCTGGCGACGACGCCCCTACGACGCTCCCACGAAGCACGGATCATGCACGCGACTCACCGCACGCTCCCCCGCCGCCTCTCCCGCCTCGGCCTCGGCCTCGGCGCGCTCGCCCTCAGTCTCTCCGCCTGCGTCGAGGCCGTCGAGGTCCCGGATCCCGTCGAGCCCGTCGCGCTCGCTCCGGGCGGCGACGCGGTCACCGTCGAGCTCCAGTACATGCGCTTTAACGCCAAGCAGTACGAGCTCGCGCTCTCGCTAGATGACCTCAAGGCCATGCCCGAGGAGACGCTGCGTCGGACCTGGCTGCTCGACCTCGACGCGCGCCCGCTGATCACCAACGCGCTCAACATCCTGATCAACACCTCGCCGGAGGAGGCCGACCTGCTGCCGCCGGCCGAGCGCAACATGTGGAAGCTGCTCAACCTGACGGCCCACTCGACGAAGCTCGAGGGCACCAGCCTCGAGCGGCTCATCGATGTCGGCGAGGTCGTCGATCTCGCGGGCTCGACGATCCTCGCGGACCTCGTGGGCGTGGACGCCAAGACGCGGCTGATCAGCGTCGAGCTGCTGACCGACGCGGTGATCGACAACGTCATGACCACCCACCCCAACGCGCAGTGGCGCAAGGGGCCGATCACGCCCGAGCACCCCGACGGCCTCTACGAGGTCAAGTACGGGCACATCCCGGTCAGCCTCTACGACGTGATCAACGGCTTTCAGGACCTCGCCGAGGTGTTCGGGCCGACGCCGCTTTGGGAGGACAGCTCGATCATCCACCCGGGCTTCGTCTCGCAGACCTCCGGCCTGGTCGCCACGACGCCCGCCTTCGCGATGACGGTGAAGGCCAACCTCAACGCGCTGCCGTACGAGGGCGTCGACCTGACCAACGGCGGCAGCGCCCGCGTCAACAGCACGCCCGCGCAGATCGAGGACGCCTTCGACTTCAGCACCGACGACTGGATGGTCGTCGAGGGTCTCGTCGACCAGCTCGTGATCGCCGAGCTGACCATGCAGATCCACGAGAACCCCGACTTCTGGCCCGGCGGCACCAGCAAGGACCCCGCGCCGCAGGGCGACTCGCCGGTGTGGACCGAGGTCCCGGAGTGGGAATTCGAACACCTCATCATGTCCGTCGCCGAGGCCCGCGCCGCGGAGATCGAGCCGCACTGCACCACCTACACCCCGCCCCAGAGCATCGAGACCCCGGTCGAGGCGGTCCAGGCCTGCGTCGAGGAGGACAAGTGGGTCAACATCGACCTGTTCCTCGACTTGCAGGAGCCCGAGGGCGGTGACATCGAGCCGCCGCCGCCCTCGTACTTCTGGGACATCCTCGTCGAGGTCGCGCAGGTCCTGCTCCACCAAAACGGCGTCGCCGAGGGCGACGGCTCGGTCGAGCTCGCGCTCACGAACGTCCCCACCGGCGTCACGACCGAGGAGCTGATCGAGACCATGAAGGCGAACGTGATGATCAACGCGAGCGCCTTGACCGAATTCGCGAAGCTGCTCAACGACAACGGCAGCGGCGACCCGGACTTCTACTACTACCAGCCGAACGCGCCCCAGGACGGGGTCTACATCCAGGACTGGCTGTACTTCGTCTCGAACGTCGACATCCGCAAAGACGAGAACGGCCAACCTGTTCGAGAGTACAGCAACTACAAAAACCCGGGCTTCTTCGCCAACCCGGCGCTGACGCAGAAGCTCTCCGCGACGACGCCGCTCGACGGCGACAGCACCCACGAGAAGGTGCAAATTCAGCCCGGAGACGTCCTCTACATCGAGGATGACGAAGGCCAGGTCTTCAAGCTGAGCGTCGGCGAGAAGCCGAGCGCTCACCGCGTCTCGATCGACATCGAGCGCATCGAGTAGCCTGGCGCCGCGCTCGACCGCGCGAACCCGGCGCGAATTCATAGTAAAGTCGGCTCATGTCGTCTCGCGCTCGTCCGCCCTCGCCTCTGACACGCTGGCTCGGCCTGGGCGTCACGCTGCCTGTGCTCGCGGCCGCGACCGCGCTCACCAGCGGCTGCGTGGTCGACGAGATCATGGTCGAGGACGTGCCGACCCCGGTCCCGCTGACCACCAACGAGACGCGCACCGTCGAGCTCCACTACGTCCGCCTCGACGTCAACGACTACGAGCTCGCCATGACCATCGACGAGGTCCGCGCGCTGCCCGAGCCGACGCTGCGCGGCCTCTGGCTGTTCGACTTCGACTTCTCCGACGTCCTCATCACGGTCCTCGACGAGCTCAAGAGCCTCCCGCCGAGCGAGGCCGACCAGCTGCCGCAGGCCGCCCAGAACATGCGCGAGCTGCTGCTGATGACGCCGGACACGGCGAACCTCGCGGGCACCAACCTCGAGGAGGCGATCAACCTCGCGGCCCAGGTCTCGATCCCGCCGCAGCGCGTGCTCGCGGACCTGATGGAGGTCGGCATCACCGAGGAGGTCATCCCCTCCGATGTCGCCTCGCGCACGATCCTCGACAACCTGATCGCGTCGCACCCGAACGCCCAGTTCCGCGACGGGCCCGTCGACGGCGAGCACCCCGACGGCCGCTACCCGGTGCCGGCCGGCGCCGTGCCGGTGACCCTCTACGACGTCGCCACCGACTTCGCCAACATGCCCATCGACTACGGGCCCGCGCCGCTCGATCCCGAGGATCCACAGAGCCTCGAGCACCCGGGCTTCGTCAAGGCGGCCGAGGGCATCTCGCTGACCGAGCCGGACTTCGAGATGGTCGTTAAGGCCAGCCTCAACGCGCTCCCCTACAAGGGCGTCGATCTCTCCGACAGCAGCGTCCAGCCGCTCAACAGCGTCAGCAGCCAGATCAACACGATGTTCAACTTCGACGATCCGGACTGGATGCGGATCGTCGGCATGAAGGAGGTCATGCACGTCGACGCGCTGACCATGAGCATCGTCGAGAGCGACTCTTTCCTGCCCGGCGGCGACTCGATGGCGCCCGAGGGTCAGGGGAATTCCGCGGTCTGGGACCGGCCGCCGTGGGAGTTCGAGCGGCTGATCATGGAGATGGCCCGGGTCAAGACGCTGGGCGACGCCGAGCTCGGCTTCCCGGCGATCAGCCCGCACTGCGACGCCTACGAGTTCGGCACCGGGACGATCGCGTTTAAGGCCTGCGTCAGCCTGCACCCCGACACGCCCGTGGGCGACGAGCCCGATCCCCCGGAGCCGCCGCCCACGGTCCCCGACGGCTGGGCGGCGCTGAAGTCCTTCGGCGACATCGGCGACCCGCCGGCGCCGACCTACCTGTGGGATGTGCTGATCGAGGTGGTGCAGACGCGCCTGCACGACGGCGGGCTCGCCGAGGGCGAGGCCGACGTCGAGTTCACGCTGCGCGACGTCGACGTGCCGCTCGATGTCGAGGCGATCCTCGAGCAGATCAAGGCCAACGTCGCCGAGACCCCCGCGCTGCTGGTCGACGTCGCCGAGAAGTTCAACGACACCAGCGCGGGCGACCCCGACTTCTTCTACTACCGCCCCAGCCCCCAAGCGGGCGCAGAGCTCGAGGGCGACTACCTGTACTTCATCACGGCCGCGGACATCCGCAAGGACGAGACCGGGCAGCGCGTACGCCCCTACGGCTACGCCAAGCCGGGCTTCTTCCGCGATCAGGCGCTCACCGACAAGGCCTCCGCGCTCACGCTGATCGACGGGGACAGCACCCACGAGAAAGTCAAGGTCGCGCCCGGCACCGTGCTCTTCATTCAGGACGACGACAACATCCGCTACCGGATCGACGTGGGCGAGAAGCCGAGCAACAGCCGCGTCTCGCTGGACATCACGCGCCTCGACTGAGCCTCGTTGAGACCTTCTAAGACCCGTTGAGCCCGCCGCAGCTCGCGGGTCCGCGCGCGCTCGGCGAGCGCGGGGCTGACGTCCTCGTAAGCGGGGTGAAACAGGCTTCTGCTGGCTTTTTCGGGCGATGCTGGCCTACACTGGGCGCCGCGACGTCGCCCGACGTCGACACTCGCCCATGCTTCGGTCAAGTCAGCCACGCACACGCTCCTCGAGGACCCGCGCGCTCACGTCGACGACCCTCGTCGCCGCCGTGACCACGGCCGCGACCGCGACCTTCCTGTTGACACCTGTCCAGGAAGCCAGGGCGTCGGGGCTCGACGCGCCGGTCATCGGCCACGAGCAGTCCAGCCCCTCCGCGCGCGACTCCGCCGGCGTGTACTGGAACCCGGGTCAGCTCGGCTTCCTCGAGCGCCCCGAGGTCATCTTCGGCGGCGCGCTCGTGATCCCGGTCATCAGCTACCAGCGCTACCAGTACGGGCCCTACCAGACCGCCGACTCGCTCCACTACACCCAGCAGTCGGCGATCAACGCCGGCGCGATCGACCCGAGCCGCGTGCAGACGCACGAGAAAGTCAGCAGCAGCTTCCCGATCGCCGCGACCGGCAACCTGTTCTTCGCGGTCCCCGTCATCAAAGACCGCCTCACGATCGGCGGCGGCGTCTACGCCCCCTCGGCCGTGATCCTCAAGATGCCCAAGGACGGCCCGCAGCGCTTCCAGGTCCAGGAGGCGATGATCCTCGCGGGTAAGCCCACGCTCTCGCTCGCGGTCAAGGCCGCCGACTTCCTCTCGTTCGGCGCGGGCGTCTCCTACGTGCTCGGCTTCGCCGAGCTCTCGAAGGTCCAGGACTTCGCCGCGGTCGACGTGCTCGGCGACGGCCTCGAGAACCTCGGCCAGCCCAACGACTTCGGCGCCGACGCGCCGACCGAGGTCCGCGAGCTCGACACGCTCGCGCGCCCGCTCTCGATCAAGAACGCCTGGTCGCACATGGTCACCTTCAACGCCGGCATCGCGGCGCAGCCGACCAAGCGCTTCGGCATCAACCTGGCCTACGAGCACAGCACGCCCATGAAGTTCAAGGGCGACGTCGCGGTCGACATGGTCAGCGTCTACGGCCACGACGACACGACCTTCTTCACCGACGACCTCGCCGGCCAGGGCGTCAAGTTCCCGCGTCAGGTCAACGGCGACGTCGTCCTCGAGTTCATGCTGCCCAAGCGCCTGACCTTGGGCGCCGCCTTCGACATCAACGAGAAGTACCGCCTCGACGGCTTCGTCCAGATGTCGTTCTACGGCCAGGTCCAGAGCTTCGACGTCACGATGACGTCGCCGGATCTGGTGCAGGAGCCGCTCGGCCTCGGCGAGACCGCGGTCGTCGCGCTCAAGCGCGACTGGAACCACACGGTGTGGGCCGAGGGCGCCTTCCGCATGCGCATCACCGATCGCCTGCTCGGCTCCGGCAGCTTCGGCTACATGTCCCCGGTCTCTCCCGACTCCACGGTCGACCTCGCCTCGATCGACGGCCACCGCCTGCTCGGCGCGCTCGGCCTCGGCTTCGAGGTCAACGAGAAGTGGACCGTCTACGGCGACGCGCGCTTCCAGGGCATCCTGCCGCGCTTGGTCACCACCTCAGAGTACGACCTCGGCAACGGCATCTACAGGCTGTTCATCGCCACGCTCGGCCTGCACGCGCGCAAGCGCTTCTGAGCAGACGAGACGACGGACGCGATGGAGCTCTCGGCGCTGCGCGAGGCGGTGCGTGAGGCCACGCCCCGGCTCTCGGCGAGCGTCTTCGTCGTCGTGACGCGCTTTGACACCCGCGCTGGCCCGCTGCAGCTCTGCCTCACCGAGCGGCTGCGTAAGCGCGCGCGTAAGGCCGGCCTGTGGAACAACCCGCAGCTGCTGACCGCGCTCAAGAACGCCGCGTACGGCTTCGACGAGGCGCGCGCGCGCAGCCGCGGCGGCGCCGACGGGCTGTTTCTGCTCGATCGCGGCTTTCTCCCGGAGAACGCGATGACGCGGAAGCTGTTCGGCGGTTACCTCGACAAGCCCGGCGGCGGGGCGGAGCTCGTCGCGGACGCGCTCGGCGTGCCGCTCGACTCGCTGCTGCCGGTCCGGCTGGTCTCGCATCACCTGCGCCTGCTCGGGGTGCTCGCGCGCCGCGACGACGGCGACTGGCTGGTGCTCGTCGACGTCGATCGCGGCTGACGCTCGCGTCATGCCCCAAAGCGCAGCCACAAGAAGTACAGCGCGAAGGCCGAGAGCGCGGCGATGCTGATCCAGCTGAACGCGGTCATGCCCGCGCTCGGTCGGTGCGCGGCCGGGACCTCGTCGCCATGGATCGCGCGGTGGTTGAGCCAGGCCAGCATCGGCGCGGTCAAGAACGAGAGGATCGTCGCCAGGTCGACGAGCGCCTTGAGGCTCTTGAGGAACTGCGCGATCACGAGGAGCGAGCCCGCGGCGAGGATGACGAGGAACACCCAGTACTCACGGCTGGCGCGATCCTGACGGCTGGCGGTCGGGTCCTCGGGGCCGCGGAAGCGCGCGTACAGCCCGTTGAGCGCGCGCGGGAAGCCGTCGACGACGGTGAGCACGGTCGAGCACATGACCCCGAAGGCGCACACGGCGATCACGGGGCGGCTCCAGGCGCCGAGGTTGGCGGTGTAGAGGTCGATGACCTGCTGCGCGAAGGCCCCCGCGCTCGCGGCCAGCGGCACGCCTGAGCCGTGCATGACCGCGGCGCCGAGCGTGACGTAGCACAGCGCCAGGATCGCGGTGCCGATGTAGCCGACGTTAAAATCGAACAGCACCTCGCGCACGCTGGGCGCGTGCCCGGTCTCGTCGCGCCGCGCGAGCGTCCACAGCGAGTGCCAGACCGAGATGTCGAAGGCCGTCGGCATCCAGCCGACGAGCGCGGCGCAGAACATGATCGTCTTCACGTCCCAGGCCTCGCGCGGCAGCGCCCACTGGGCCGCGCTCCAGTCGATCTTGGGCAGCGCGAGCGCGGTCGCCAGCAGCGTCGCGACCGTCAGGACGACGACGATGACCTTGACGATCCGATCGAGCGCCTTGAACTGGCCGAGGCCCGCGATCGCGCCCGCGATGATCGTGATGATCCCGGCGTAGACGAGCAGCGAGAGGCCCTTGCCGAACAGCGCGACCGCGAGCCCGGCGGTCACGATCGTGACCGCGGCCTGGACCGTGAACATCGTGCCCAGGGTCAAGAGGCCGTAGAGCACCAGCGCCCAGCGCCCCTGCCGGCGGTAGGCCTCGAGCAGGCTCGTGCCGGTCGCGGCGGCGTAGCGCGGCGCGAACGAGAAGGCCGGGTACTTGAACACGTTGGCGGCGATCACGAGGCCGATGAGCGCGAGGCCGTAGACCGCCCCCGCCCGCGTCGACTGCACGAGATGCGAGACGCCGACGGCTGTCCCAGCGAACATGAACCCGGGGCCAAGCGCCTTCAGCAGGCCGCGACGCCCCGGCGCCTCGCTCACCGCGCCCCCCGGGCCATCAGGGCGTCGAGCGCCTGATCGGCGCGCGTGCGACCGCGGAAGACGTCGGCGAGGATCTGCAGCACGGGCAGGCGCGCGCCGGTGCGCGCGACGTGCTTGGCGATCCAGCGCGCGGTCCGCAGCCCCTCGATGCGCGCGCCGACCTGCTTGTCGACCTCGTCCGGCGCGACGCCCTTGGCGAACAGACGTCCGACCTCGAGCTCAGGCCGACCGTCGCCGGAGAACGCGGCGAGCAGATCGCCGAGGCCCGCGAGGCCGTGGAAGGTCTCGGCCCGCGCGCCGAAGCGAGCGCCCAGGCGCGCGGCCTCGTTCATCCCGCGGGTCGCGACCATCGCTAGGGTCGCGGGCCCCATCCCCACCTCGAGGCCGTAGCCGATCGCCATCGAGAGCAGGCTGACCATCGAGGAGGCGAGCTCGACGCCGAGCACGTCGTCGGTCCCGAACACGTGCAGGCGCTGGCCGGAGAACACGTCGTGCACGGCCTCGTGGATCTCGGGGAACAGCGAGCCGACGACGCCCGCGCTCGCGTCTCCCTCCGCGAGCGCGCGCGCGATGATCGGGCCGGCGAGCGCGCCGATCCGGCGGCACGGCGTGGTCGCGCGCAGCACCTGGGTGAGCGTCCGCGGCTCGTGCCCGTCCGCGACGACGCCGCGGCTGATGTGCACGAGGCGGTGCGAGCCGTCGAGCTGTCCGCCGAGCTCGCGCGCGACGCCGGCGACGAAGGGCGAGGGGATCGCGAAGAACACCAGGTCGTGCGCCGCCGCGTCCGCGAGCCGATCGGTGATCGTGACGCCGGGGCGCGCGGGCTGATCGGCGCGACGTGTCCAAAGCGTCACCTCGCAATTCGAGCGGACCGCCGCGTCCGCGAGCGCCCAGCCGAACGCGCCGCCGCCGAGGATCGAGAGCGCGCCGCTCATCGGCCCTCCCCCATCGCCGCGATCGTGCGCGCGGCCGCGGCCGTCTCGGGGGTCGCCAGCGCCTCGGCGAAGTCGACGACCCGGTTCTGATAGAACAGCAGCAGGTTGGGGTCCAAGATCCGCACCGCGTCTCCCTCCTCCTTCACGATCGGCCGCGTGTGATAGCCGGACCAGGCGTCGAGCGCCTCGTCGACGAGCCGCGCGGGCGGCTCGCTGCGGATCGACGCGCCGAGCCGAACCTGGTCGTCGAGCTCGAGCTCGATCAGCTTGCTCTGCGCGAGCCCGACCTCGCGGATCAAGCGATCGCGCCGCATCGCCTCGTAGCGCACTCGCTGGCGCGTGAAGAGATCACGGTCCGGCGTGCGCAGCACGAGGAAGCGGTACAGCACGTGCGCCACGAGGTGCGTCCACAGGACCACGGTCTCGCGCCGGTAGATGTTCGGCAGGACCTCGCCGAGCTCGCGCGTGTAGCCCTTGTCGCGGACCTCGTCGAGCACCGGCGCGCCGCCGCGCTGCACGTAGGTCCCCGGATCGATCGGGCGCCCGCTCGGCGAGAGCGAGCGGCCGAGCTCGTCGACGGGGTTGCAGAAGGGATCGAGCGGCTCGGCGAAGCGGAGCACCGCGCCGCTGCGCATCACGAGCACCTTCTTGAGGAAGGCGAGCATTCGATCGACCTGCGAGAACTCGTCGTCGGTGATGATGTAGCGCGACTGGCCGGCGCCCTTGAGGTAGTCATCGATCAGCGTCTCGGCCTCGAGCACGAGCGGGTAGTTGATCGTGACCGGGACGAAGAACACCGGGCGCGTGTTGCCCTCGAGCTGGCTCTCGGCGAAGGCCGAGACCGCGGTCCCCGCGAGCCCGAGCTTGAGGTGCTTCTCGATCATGTTCGAGCGCGAGCGCGTGCCGCCGGGGAAGAACAGGCTGTGATAGCCGCGGCGAATAATCTCGGTCGAGTAGCCCTTCAGCACCTCTTTGTAGAGCCGCGCCTTGACCCGGCGGTCGACGCGGTAGGCGCCGAGGTTGTGCATGAAGAAGCTGATGATCGGGTTGGTGAACAGGTTCTTGCCCGCGCCGTAGACCACCGGCGGCAGGCGCTCGCGCGCGAGCGCGTAACCGAGCGCCACCGAGTCGAGGTTCGACGAGTGCGTCGGCACCAAGATGAAGGTCCCGATCTTCGCGAGCTTACGCAGGCGCTCGATCGGGCCCTCGACCTTGATCAGCGAGTCGAGCTGCGGCCAGCCAGGCTGCAGGAGCTGACGCGGGAAGGTCCCCGGGCTCATGACGCCGCTGAGCATGCCGGGGACGATTCGAAGCGCGATATTGTACACGCGCGGATCGAAGTTGCCGGCGACGTCGCCGGACATCTGCGCGCAGATCCGCTCGAGCGCGTTTACGCGCTCCTCGTGCCGCATGCGCCCGACGGAGCGAAGCAGCTTCCGCCACGCGCTGATCTCGAGCTCGGCCTCCGCGTCTTTCTGGGACGCGAGCCGTCGCACCTCGGTGTTGGCGGCGTCGCTTAATAGGTAGAGCAGCTCCTGCGGATCGCGGCTCTTGTAGCGGCTGACGATCCGTCGCGTGACCGCCTCCATCACGCTGGCGCGCTGCTCGTTGAAGCTGAAGACAGGCGGGTCGCCGGGCTTGGCCGCGCGCCCGGGGAAGTTCGGCAGCTGCGGACGAACTTGCAGAACCCGCTGCTTCAATAGCTTGAGTACAGGTCGCATGGACGGACGCCAGCATACGCCGCCTGCCCGCTACAGCAAACCACCGCCGCGGGTGGTCGCGCGCGCGCGAACGAGCGCCTCCGCGCTCGCGCGTCCCTACATCTCAGGCAGCGCGCCGGAGTCGGGCTCGCAGTACAGCGTGTAGCGCTCGTTGTTGTAGCCGTCGTCGCAGTCGCAGTAGGGCAGCTGCTGATCGTTGAGGAAGCAACTACCGAAGCCGCCGCAGAACACCCCGTTGCACGGATCGCTGGTGTCCATGCAGAAGCCGCCGTCGACGCAGACCCAGGCGGGGTCCTCACAGGTCGGCTGGCCGCGATCAACACACTGCCCGCCAGGGTAGCCCGGAGGAGCCTCTTTCTCGCGCTCTCCGCCCGTGTAGCAAGACGCGAGGAACGCCGCGCAGACGCCTACTAGGGCGGTCTTCGTCCAACCCCAGCGGTTGCGAGGGCGCCGGTTCGTGGCGCCGGTAAGACCTCGATCCGTGATGCTTGCAGGCGACACGCGTGACCTCCATCCGTCGGCGCGAGCTCAACGCCAACGGGTAATCACCATACCACAACACGCCGCGAGCTCGGCAAGCGAAGGCGGCTCGCGAACCGTGTCGCGCTGAGATGATTGTCATTCGATCATGCGGCTGGTAGCGTGACCTCGTGAAAACGCAGCGTTCGATCAACGTATGCTGTCGGCGTCGAGGATCGTGGCCCGTGGCGCTCGTCGTCTCGCTCTCGATCCTCGCGTGGCCGGTGCACGGCACCGCCGCGAGCTTCGACCCTGGCGCCGCTTACCTGCTCGCCAAGAAGAAGAAAAAGAAGAAGAGCGCGCTGACGCTGACGCCGGAGAAGGCCGAGTCCCAGCGCGGCATCGTGCGCGACAAGGCCAAGATCCTGCAGGACGCCGGCGATCCCAGCGGCGCCGCCGAGGCGCTCGGCAGGGAGGCGCGCAAGCTCGGCGATCCGGTCCTGTTCGTGGACGCGGCCGAGAGCTACAAGATCGCCGGCGACGAGGCCCGCGACATCGAGACCGTCGAGCGCGGCATCGAGGAGGCCCGCGTCGGCCTCGACGTCCTCTACTTCCTGCTCGGCGAGCGCGCGGACAAGGGCCATCAGTACCTGGTCGAAGATGACATCTCGACCCAGATCGATCGCGCCAAAGACCTCATCGCCAGCTCCGAGGCGCTGATCGCCGAGATCGAGGCGGAGCAGAACGCCGAGCCCGAGCCCGAGCCCGAGCCCGAGAAGAAAGGGCTCAAGCCTGGCACCGGGATGGTCATCGCGGGCTCCGTGTTGACCGCCGTCGGCGTCGCCGGCCTCGGCGTCATGGGGGCCGGCGTCGGGATGGGGGCCAGCGCCCAGAACCAGGTCAACGACCCGCTCGTCTACGGCACGACCTTCGACGAGGTGGACAAGAAGGGCAAGCTCGGCAACACGCTCGCCTTCGTCGGCGTCGGCGTCGGCGTCGCCGGCCTCGCGTCCGGCGTCGCGCTGCTGGTGGTCGGCCTCAAGAAGCGCAAGCAGGCCGGCGGCGCCGACGACGAGGAGACCGCGCGCCTGCGGCTCGCGCCCGTGTTCACCGGCGACCAGGGCGGCCTCGTGCTCACCGGCCGCTTCTAGCCGCCTCGACCCGTCCACGTTCCTCCCCTGGCGTTTCTCCGAGGAGACCTCCCGATGCCCCAGATCCTCCGCACCTCCCGACTGCTCGCCTTCGCGCTCGCGCTCCCCATCGGGCTCGCGCTGCCGCCGGGCGAGGCCCACGCCTGCGACGACGAGAGCCGGCTCTGCGTCGACACCGACAACGCGAAGTGGGAGCCCGACGCCACGATCTCGCAGAAGAACCTCAAGCGCGAGCGCAAGAAGAACAAGAAGAAGCCGACGAGCAACCTCTACCTCACGATCGAGGACGGGCGCGGGAGCGTGTTCATCGACGGCCGCTTCGTCAGCACCGCGCCGCTCGACTCCTACGAGATCGGCGCCGGCAAGCACGACATCCAGATCCGCGACGGCGACATCATCCTCGCCGAGGGCGTGCTCAAGATCCCGAGCAAGGCCGACGTGCGGATCACGGTCGTGCACCCCTAGTAACCGGCATCAACGGCCATGTCTTTTAAAGCATGGCCGTAGAGACACCATAAAAGAACCGCCGCTCAGAGAGCGGCGGTTCTTCTCTTGGCGCGCGGGGCTCAGCGGCGGCGGCGGAGGCCGAGCGCGAGCATCATCAGCGCGAGGCCAGCGGCGCCGCGCGAGCCGCGGGCGTCGTCGACGAGGCAGCCGCAGCCCTCGTCGAAGCCCTCGGTGCCGGCGTCGGTCTCGCCGAAGCCCGGCGGCAGCGCGCCGCCGCTGTTGTCGTCGTCGTCATCGCCGTTGTCGTCGTCGTCGTCGTCGTCACCGGGCCCCATCGACGGATCGGGCGGCTCCTCGCTGTCATCACCGGTCCCGCTGTCGCCGGTGGTGGTCGAAGGGGCAGGATCCGTCGTCGGGTCCGGGTCGGTGCCGGTCGTGTTCGGCTCGCCGGTCGGGTCTCCCCCGCTCATGACGTGGAAGGTGATCGTCCCGCTCTGCGCCGAGTTCTGCGCCTGGTCAGTCGCCTCGGCGTAGACCGTGTAGGTCCCGGCCGGGATGTTCTGAACGCTCAGCGCGTAGGGTGCCGAGCTGTCGACGTTGCCCTGGCCGTTGACGAAGATCTCGACCTGCTCGACGATCTGGTCGTCGCTCGCGTCGACCATGATCGAGAAGTCGGCGCCGACGTCGAAGGTCTCGCCGTCGCTGGGGTAGGTGATCGAGACGGTCGGCGGCGTGTTGTCGGGCGCCGCCGAGCCGAACATCGAGAGCAGCTCTTGGTGGGAGTTCTGCGAGGTCCCGCCGTTGCAGCCGCCGAGCTGCTGGTGCTGCTGCGTGCACAGGATCTGCCCCTGGTTGGGGACGATCGAGATGCACTGGTCCAAGAAGCTCGGGTTCCCGCCCGCGTTGTACGGGTTCATGATGTCGTTCGCCTCGTTGACGTGCTCGAGGCCGTAGGCGTGGGCGATCTCCTGGCTGATCGTCGTCGCCTGGGTGTCGGCGGAGAACTGATCGTTCGCGCTGTGGAACGCGAACACGATGTTCTCCTTCATCTGGTCGTTGCAGTCGAGCGGCGCGATGCCGAGGACGCCGCCGCCAAAGGGGTTGGTCGGCCCCGTCATGCACATCGTGTACGGCGAGTTGTTCGGGCGCTGGTCCGTGATGATCACGTTGTAGGGGGCCCAGTCGTTCATGACCGCCTGGATCGTCGCGGCCCGCTTGCTGCCGTTGCCGTAGGCCGAGAACGGCCCCGCGAGCTGCTGGATGAACGTGCTGTTCGACGACGAGTCGTCGTTGCCGTAGCTCAGCGTCTCGCCGTCGAAGTTCAGGAAGAAGACGTTTGTGTACGGAGGGCCCGCCGCCGGATCGATGTCGTCGACGAGGTTGTCCGGGTTCACCGGCACCGGATCGAGCGTGTAGAATTCACCGTTCGCAAGCTGCGCCTGGACCTCCGGGCTCTCGACGCCGTCGTCGTCGTCGCCGGCGTACACCGTCTGGGTCAGACCCCAGGTCAGACCGACGGCCGCCGCCGTCGCCACGAACAGGCGCGCACGCCGTGTGAACATGAAATGTTCGAATGTCTTTGTCCTCGGTCCTTTCGAGCCCATCGTCGGATCCTCCCCCCAGAGCGCCCGCGTTAGCCAGCCACGAACCTCACGCGCGCTCTCGTAACCCACGGTATGAATCTTACAGTGGATATACAAGACCCATTTACCCCACAGCGAGTTGCATAGGCCGGGGTGTACACCCCCCAGCGGACAGCTCGCTTCGACGTTCGCCCGCGTTGCGAGTGTTCGACTTCGACCGCCGCGGACCGTCAACGCGTCCTTGTCGCGGCGCGTTCGCTCGCGCCGACGCGTGACCTCGAGCTGTCGTGAGCAAACCAGGCAGAGGGCAGCAAACCGCGTCTCGGGCCGGCTCCGCCGAACACGTTGACAGCGAGTACACTCAGCGAGCCATGTCAACGCGCTCGCCGGACGCCATCACCGCGGAGCCTCGCGACGCGCTCGTGATCGGCGCCGGCGTGATCGGGCTGAGCGTCGCGGTGCGGCTCCTCGAGGCTGGGTTTCGCGTCCGCGTTTGTGCAAGATCGCTCCCGCCGGCGCTCACCTCATGCATCGCCGCCGCGTTCTGGTATCCGTACAACGTTTTTCCGGAGCGGCGGGTCCGTGACTGGTCACGGATCAGCTACGCGGTGTTTACCGAGTTGGCGACCGATCCCGAGACCGGGGTGCGCCGCGTGCCGACCCTCGAGCTGCTGCCGCGGGCGCTGCCCCGCCCCGGGTGGAGCGCGATGATCCCGGACTTCCGTCTCGCCGCGCCCGAACAGCTCCCCGCCGGATATCCAGCGGGCTTCGCGTTCACGTCCTTCGTGATCGAGACGCCGATTTATCTCCCCTGGCTCCTGCGCAGAGTTCGCATGCTCGGCGGCGTGATCGAGACGCGAACGCTATCCTCGCTTGCGGAGGCCCCC
Source organism: Polyangia bacterium (assembly GCA_030430565.1). Classification (GTDB taxonomy): domain Bacteria; phylum Myxococcota_A; class Polyangia; order Nannocystales; family Nannocystaceae; genus JACKDW01. Next base: position 137,946 of record JAUIKS010000020.1, on the reverse strand, counting down.
CCCGCCGACGTGATCCTCAACTGCGCGGGACTCGAGAGCCGCGCGCTGGTCGGGGACGCGGCGCTCACCCCCGTCCGCGGTCAGCTCGTTCGGGTCGAGAACCCCGGGATCGAGCGGGTCACCATCGACGAGCACAGCGGCGCCGACGCCATCACGTACATCGTCCCGCGAGCGCGCGACGTGGTGCTCGGCGGGACCGTGGAGCGCGGCCGCGTCGACCTCGAGCCGGACCCTGCAATCACCGAGCGAATCCTGGCCCGCTGCCGCGCGCTCGTGCCACGCCTCGCGCACGCGCGCGTGCTCGAGAGCTACGTCGGCCTGCGCCCGTGCCGTGACGTCGTGCGCCTGGAGCAGGATCTAGGGCGCGCCGCCGGCCCCCCCGTCATCCACAACTACGGCCACGGCGGCGCCGGCGTCACGCTGTCCTGGGGCTGCGCGCACGAGACCCTCGCGCTCGTCGAGCGCGCCCGCCTACTGCGGACCGACGCGCTCCAGGCTGCGCGACGAGGCGCCCGTCGAGCACGTCGGTGACGCCGCGGCGGCGGGCGTCCCCTCGAGCGCGCGCAGCCCCTCCGAGCGCACGTTCGCGTTGCACGACCACTTCAGCGTCGGGCTCACGCAGCGCGCGCAGCTGACGTGCGAGATCTGGGCCGAGGCGCCCGCGAGGACCTCGATCGCCGCGTCTCCGCCGGCGCTCTCTATGTTCACATGCTCGATCGAGCAGCTCCGAGCGGAGCCGTGAACGACGATCGAGCCCCAGGTCCCGCGGCGCTCCGCCGCCACCCCGGTCATCGTGATGGGTCGCTCGGGCGTCCCCTGCATCACCAGCGATCCCGAGACATCCAGGATGTCGTGCTCGTCCTCGTCCTCGCGCTTGCGCGCCAGCGCGCCGAGCTCCTCCCCGACATCGAGGTAGAAGCCATCGCGCACGCGCAGCCGCGTCCCGGCCTCGATCGTCAGGGTCGCGCCGGCCGTCACGAGGATGTCGCCGAGCAGCTCGACCGGCGCCTCGAGCGGGCGCCAGCGAGTGTCGCGGGTGATGCTCCCCGCCTTGACCTCGACGCGCCCGCCCTCGAACAGGTTGCTCGCGTCGACGCGCCCCAGGTTGCTGGGCGAGATCACGAGCGCGCGCTCGTGCTGCGCGAAGGTGTTGTTCTCGAACGCCTCGAGGAAGAGGTCCCGACCGTAGAGCACCGCGCCCGCGCGGTTGTTGCGAAAGGTCGAGTGCACCACCGAGAGCCGCGCGCCGCCGTTGGCGAACAGCACGCCGCGATCGAGCTCGCGCCCGCCGTGCTCAAACACCACGTGATCGAAGCGCGCGACCGCCCGCTTCCACAGCTTGACCCCCATCCACGCCCCTGCCTGCGTCGCGTCCGCGCTCGTGAAGGTGATCGGCGCGTCGACGCGGCCGACCGCGATCAGCTCGCCGGGATCGTAGTAGCCGACGTTGATGTACGCGTTCTCCTTGAAGCGCAGCTCGACCCCAGCCTCGAACTCGAGCACCGCCGCGCGCTCGGCGTCCCCCGCGACGTCGATGACGCCGGTGATAATGAACGGGATCCCCGGGTTCCCCCAGCGACCGCGGCGGCGGAAGAAGCCCTTGAGCACGTGGATCCGCGAGCCCGCGGGGAAGCTGTTCTCGCCGGCGAAGCCCGCGGCCGAGTCGGGCGTGATCAACATCGCCACCGGCGAGCTCAGCTCGCGGAGCGTGTTGGCGTGGTACCGCGAGAGCCAGCCGTCGCCGTGCACGTGCACCGCCGTGCCGGCGCAGGCGCGCAGGCTCGTGTGCTCGACGCTGACGTCGGGCGCCGCGACGTAGAGGCCGCTGCGCTCGCGGTCCCCGGCGTACTCGATCTCGACGTGGGACAGCGAAGATCCCGCGGCGCCCTTGAACAGGCGCAGGCCCTCCCAAGCCCCGGCCTTCGGCTCCGGGTCAGCGGCCGTCAAGACGACGGGCGCCCCCTCCTCGCCGCGGAGCTCGAGCCGCGCCTTGTCTTGAAAGCCGACGAACAGCCCCGCCCCCGCCTCGAATTCCAGGCGCGCCCCTGGCTCGATCGTCAAGCTGCCGGCGTCGAGGCGGTAGTCTGCGGTCACGCGGACGGGCCCGCAGCCGCGCTCGATCACGCGGTCCACCGACTCCGGGCTCGCGAGCGCCTCGGGGCAGCCCGCGACCGCCTCGTACGGCGAGACGTAGGGCCGCGGCGTCGCCGATCCGGCCTCGATCCAGGTGCGCATCGGGTGGCTGGCCTCGACCGCGACGGGCGGCCCTTGGGGTCCACACGCGACGAGGAAGGCCGACGCGGCCAGCACCGGGAGCGCGTGCGCGAACGCGGCGGCGAGCCGAACGCCAGAGACCATGCGACGCGGTTGTACTACGGCGCGCTCGCGCCCAGCAAGCGGCCGGCGCGATGCCGCGCGACGCCTCCTACCCCTGGGCCAGCTCCGCGCGCAGGCGCATCAGCAGGATCCCGAGGCGGTTCTTCCCGCTCCCATCGCCGCCGTCGGCCCAGTAGCGATCGTTGCGCGTGTGCTCGATCAACCGCGCCTCGCCGGTCGACAGCAGCAGCGCGCGCAGCTCCTCGTGCTGGCCGAACTTGGCCTGCAGCGCGCGGTACATCACCTGGTCTTTAACGCTCTCCCAGTCGCGCCTCAGCGGCCGCTTGCGATCCCGACCCATGCGCGCCGCGAGCATCGGCCCGTTCGCGCGGCGGATCTGGCCTTGGTGCTTGCGGTCCTTGAACTTCATCGCCTGGAAGTAGTGCTCCGAGGTCGGCCACGTCACGCCGTCGATCTTGATCGGGTACAGCGCGAAGTTCGAAAACTCGCCGTAGGGATCGCCGACGCGGTAGAACAGGATCTTTCCAGCCTCTGCTGCGGACGCCATCGCTCACCTCTCTGGGACATGCCCGGAGGGCAAGGTTACTCCAGCACCCCGCGCGCGCGGAAGTAGGCGAGCGCATCCGCGATCGTCTCCTCGATCGGGCGGTAGCTCGCGCCCAGCTCGTCGATGGACTTGCGGTTGTCGAAGTACGGCGGCCGGCAGCTGTAGTCGAACATCGCGGGCGTCAGCAGCGGCTCCTCGCCGCGCCGGATCGCGATCTTGGCGAGCAGCTTGATGTACGCGCGCGCGACCCGGACGGGGATCCACGGGAAGCGCTGCTTCGTCCCGGCCAGGCGCGCGATCGTCTGAAAGAACTGCTTGTTGCTCAGGTTGTGCGCGGTCGCCAGGTAGCGCTCGCCGGGCGCGCCGCGCTCGACGACCAGCCGGTGCACGCGCGCCACGTCGCGCACGTCGACGTAGGAGCAGCCGCCGTCGGTGTAGGCCGGCGTCTCCCCCTTCGCGACGTTGATCACCAGCTGCCCGGAGGGCGTGGGCCCGATGTCACCGGGCCCGAAGACCATCCCCGGGCAGATCACGCGCACGTCGAGGCCCCAGGCCGCGAAGTCCTCCGCCAGCCACATGCTCAGGTGCTTGCTGCGGCTGTACGGGAAGTCGACGTCCCAGGCGTTGTAGGGCGTCTGCTCGTCGCCCAGCGCGCCCGGGGCCGGTCGACCCAGCGCGACGATGCTCGCCGTGTACACCACCGTCTGCACGCCCGCTCGACGCGCGGCCTCGAGCATATTGTAGGTCCCGCGCATGTTGACCGCGTACATCGGCGAGGGATCGGGCATGTAGTCGCGGTAGATCGCCGCGAGGTGGAACACGACATCGCGCTCCGCCGCCGCGCGCTTGCAGTCCTCGACCGAGAGCACGTCGCCGCGCACGACCTCGACGTCGAGGCCCTCGAGGTTGTCGAGCGCCTCGCCGGGGCGCGCGAGAACACGCAGCGCCGTGACGCCCGCCTCCGCCAATTCACGAACCACGGCGGCGCCGAGGAAGCCCGCCCCGCCGGTGACCAGCACTCGCTTATCCTGCATCGGTAGGTACCCTTCACCTCGGCGGGTGGCTTCCCCGCGTCGGGCGGTCATCCTACCAGAGCCCATGGAGAGTCTGATCCGCCCAAGCCGCGCCCGCGTCGACGCCTGGCTCGCCGCGCTGCGAGACCGCCCGCTCAGCTACGACGCGCGCGGTCGCACCCGCGGCCCGGTCCCCGCCGGCTACTGGCGAAACGCGCACCGCTGTCCGTTGGGCCAGGGCGAGGCGATCTATCAGCGCGCCCGCGCGAGCGTCCAGCGCTGGCGCGTGTTCGAGCTCGACTGGCTCGAGCTGTGCTGGCCCGAGCGCCCGGTCGCGCGCGGCACCGTCGTCGCCACGCTGACGCGCTTCCTCGGCGTGTGGACCGTCAACCCCTGCCGGGTCGTCTCCGTGCACGACGGGCCCGCGCCCGAGCAGCCCGCGATCACCCGCCACGAGTTCGCCTACGGCACCCTGGTCGGGCACGGCATGCGCGGCGAGGAGCGCTTCACGGTCGACTGGGATCGCCGCGACGATCGCGTGTCGTTCGAAATCGTCTCCTACTCCCAGCCCGCGGCGCTGCACACACGCCTCGCGCTGCCCCTCATCCGCAGGCTGCAGCGGCGCTTCGTCCACGAGTCCGCCGCCGCGCTGCGCCGTCAGGTCGGCGCCCCGTGACGTGAAGCGGAGTTGCTACACTGGCGGCCATGCGCCTCGACATCGCGCGACTCGCCCTCCCCGCGCTGCTGCTGCTCGTGAGCCCGACGGGCTGTGACTCCGGCGCGCCAAAAACCGAGCCCAAGACCGAGACCAAGTCCGAGACCAAGGGCGCCCACGACACCAAGGCCGGCGAAGCGGCGGACGCCACGGCCAAGCCCGGCAAGGCCGAGCCCTTCGCCAAGCCGACCGCCAAGCCCCCGCCCCCGCCCGAGGGCGTCGCGCTGCTCGAGAAGCCGCTGCTCTACGTCCAGCGCTGCGACGAGGAGCACCCCTGCCCCGAGCTGCTCATGCCGAAGGGCGAGACGCACTGCCGCGAGCTAGAGCTCGGCGGCCGCGACTCGTGGCGGCTCCCCGACAAGGAGGAGGCCGAGGCCTTCGCCACGCTCAAGGGCCAGGCCGAGCAGCTCGAGGGCTTCCACTGGACGCGCACGCCCGACGCCGAGAACCCCGAGCTGATCTGGATCATCGACCCGCTCGGCGGATACAAGACCGGGGTCAAGCGGGATCGAAAACCATTCCGGATCCGCTGCGTGCAGGAGCCCTGAGCGGGCGAGTCTGTTATTGTCTCGCCGTGCATCGTGCATCCGCGCTCCTCGTCGCGCTCGCGCTCGCCGCCTGCAGCGGCACCGGGACCACGACCTCCGAGGCCCCCGCGAGCACCGGCGGGACCACCGGAGGAGGCGACAGCTCGAGCGGCTCCGTCGACGCCTGCGAGGACAGCAAGGACTGCGACACCGAGGGTCTCTGCGTCGCCCCCTACGTCGTCGAGGAGGACAGCTACGGCGGCGAGCGCGGGCCCGCGGCCTGCGTCCCTGACTGCATCGAGCCCTGGGACCTCTCGCGCTGGTGCTTTGACCACAGCGCCTGCTGCGGGACCGATCGCTGCAAGAGCGTCGACGGCGTGTGCGAGCCGCTCGATCCCGACACCACGGGCTCGACCACGACCGAGACGACGACCACCGACGGCGGCACGGGCTCGACCACGACCTCGAGCTCCACGACGAGCATGACCACGAGCTCGGGCACCGGCGACTCGACGATCGACCCCTCGACCGGCAGCTCGAGCACCGGGTAGCTCGAAACAAGTCTCGAAAGACAGATTACCGCCGAGGCCTCAGCCGACGCGGTAGTTGTGCGACAGGCGCGTGTACTTGCCCGCGAGCTCGCGGTGGAAGGTCTCGTCGGCGGCCGTCAGCGTCTTGACCACGCGGCCGGGCACGCCGAGCACGAGGCTGCGCGGCGGGATCGCCGTGCCGGCGGTCACCAGCGCGCACGAGCCGATCACCGATCCCTCGCCGATCACCGCGCCGTCGAGGATCGTCGCCTGGATCCCGACGAGCGTCCCGGCGCCGACGCGACAGCCGTGCAGCACGGCGCGGTGGCCGACCACGACCTCCTCGGCGACGAAGGTCGCGTCATCATCGCCGAGGTGGATCACCGCGCCGTCCTGGACGTTGCTGCGCTCGCGGATCTCGACGCTGTTGACGTCGCCCCGCAGCACGCAGCCGTACCAGACGCTGACCTCGCGCGCGAGCGTCACGGCGCCGACGATCGCCGCGCCCGCGGCGACGCGCACGTCCTCGGCGATCTCGGGCGCGCGCTCGAGGTAGCGCTCAATGATCGCGCCAGGAAAACGCGCGCGCAGCCCCTCGAGCCGACGCTCGAGCGCGTCCGCGACCTCGCGCGCGAGCGGGCCGTCAACGCGCGGTACCGAGTTAACGATCGTTCGCGAGACCATGGACGCACGATAACAAACCGCGGCGCTGCAGCGTCGGCGCGTCCCCGCACAGGGCTTGCACGCCGCGCGCGCGATCGCGTAGAACGCCTTCGTGGCCAGCACAGGAAGTAAAAAATCGGCAACGCGAACCTCCCGCAGCGCCAAGAAGACCGCTTCCAAGAAGAAGGCCAGCGCCAAGAAAAAGAAGGTCGCCAAGAAGAAGGTCGCCAAGAAGAAGGTCGCCAAGAAGAAGGTCGCCAAGAAGAAGGTCGCCAAGAAGAAGGTCGCCAAGAAGAAGGCCGCTTCCAAGAAGAAGACCGCTTCCAAGAAGAAGGCCGCTTCCACGAAGAAGGCCGCTTCCACGAAGAAGGCCGCTTCCACGAAGAAGGCCACCAAAAAGAAGGCCACCAAAAAGAAGGCCACCAAAAAGAAGGCCACCAAAAAGAAGGCCACCAAAAAGAAGGCCACCAAGAAGAAGGCCGCTTCCAAGAAGAAGGCCACCAAAAAGAAGGCCGCTTCCAAAAAGAAGGCCACCAAAAAGAAGGCCGCTTCCAAAAAGAAGGCCACCAAAAAGAAGGCCACCAAAAAGAAGGTCGCCAAAAAGAAGGTCGCTTCCAAGAAGAAGGCCACCAAAAAGAAGGCCACCAAAAAGAAGGCCACCAAAAAGAAGGCCGCTGCTAAGAAAAAGTCAGCCTCTGGCGATATCACCGAGGCGCTCGCGCGGCTCCGGATCCTCGCGCAGATCGGCGGTGACGCCCTCGACACCGAGCTCCCCGACGTCATCGAGCAGCTCGACGCGATCCGCGATCCCCAGTACATCGACGCGCTGTTTGAGCTGCTCGAGGACGACGACCCCTTCGGGATCCTCTGGAACGTCCTCTACGTGCTCGAGCGCTTCGACGACGTGTACCTCGCGGCGCTGCTCGGGCAGCTCCCCGCCCTGCGCGCCCGCGCGCCGCAGTGGGCCAACACCAGCATCCTGCGGATCCTCAACACCCGCGGCGACCCCGACGACTGCACCGGAGAATTCGAACGTCTCGTCTCGGAGGGGCCCGAGGAGACCCGCGCGCTCACGATCGAGATCCTGCGCGAGCTCGAGGGCGACGCCGACCCGGAGCTCGAGCGTCTCCAGCTCGACAGCATCCAGGCGACGCTCGCCGCGCTCGCGGGCTAGCCCCACCGAGACGCGGCGTGAGAGCGGCGAGGGTGCCTAGCCGCTAGAACTTCCCGATCGCCTTGAAGTAGACGATCGACGAGCCGACCCCCGGCTGACCGAAGAAGGTCCGCGAGAACCGGCTCGTGCCGTTGTTCAGCTCCACGTCCTTCTGCAGGAACGCGAAGCTGCCGACCTCGAGGGACACGTAGCCCCAGGGCAGCGTCCCGATGATCGAGGGCGCGATGACGCCCGAGGTGCCCTCGCCCGGGTCGTTGTTGGTCGGGAAGTCGACGACGCCGAAGCAGCGCAGCAGCAGATGGCGGCCGAAGAACACCAGCTCGGTGCCGGCGACCACGTAGTCGCCGATGTGATCGGCGCCGAACTCGTTGAGGAAGCCGCGGAGGTACTGCGCCTGCACGTAGACGTGCTTGCCGAAGGTGTAGTCGAGGCCCGCGGTCGCCTTGATGTAGGGGTTTTTGCGGATCGCCGGCGCGACGATCTCGCGGACCGGGTTCGCCATCCCGTCGTCCGGCGTGACATCGATCGGCACCGGCATCTCGACGCGCAGGTCGTAGGCCTGCGGGATGAACAGCGCGCCCTCCCCCCACAGCCCCATGTTCCCGAGGAAGGGCAGCTGCGTGGAGAAGTCGAGGCCGACGACCTGCATGCGCGGGTAGACCAGCGTCACGTCCGAGCGCATCCACGCGCCGTCCACCGGCTCCTCGTCGAGCGCCGCGAGCTGCGAGGACTCGACATCGATCGGGAAGGGCACGTCGTGGCGGCCGTAGTAGTACGACGCCGAGAAGTCGACCGGCCCGAGGTTCGAGCCGACCTTGGCGGCGAACTGCCCGTTGGTCCCCTTCGCCTTGGGGTGCAACACGGTCCCGAAGGTCGCCGGGTACAGCTGCGGGTTGAGCGGCAGGTAGACGTCCTGCAGGAAGCCGATCTTCTGGCGGTCCTCGAGGAACGCGAACGGGATCTCGGACTGCGGATCGAGCAGCCCGGCGGAGGCCGAGGGCGGCAGCAGGGCCGGGTAGAACAGCGGCACGTAGATCAGCTGAAAGAACAGCTTCTCGTTGAGCTTGGGCGGCGCGTAGTCGAGCACCGCCATCTGGTTGGCGATCGGCTCGGTGAACAGCGGCCTGTCCTCAAAGTCATCCGGGTTGATGTTGTTGGTCGGGCTGAACTTGTCCGCGGTGCCCCAGACGACGATCTGCCGACCGAGCTTGAGGCTGAGGCCGGGCGCGATGTCGTGGAGCGCGACGTAGGCCGCGTCGCTCTCGAAGTGAAACGGCGTGACCAGCTGCCGCGTCGCCAGGTCGTCGAGGTTCTGTGCCTGGGCGACGCCCATGAACACGGCCTCGATCCCGCCGACGATCTCGACGTGGCGGTTCGGGTTGTAGGAGACGTAGGTCTCGACGCGCGTCTCGTTGCGATCGAAGCCGCGCTCCTCGACGCGATCGACTGAGTAGTAGACGCTCGAGAGCAGCCGCAGGCTGAAGTCGAGCTTGCCGTCGAACTTGCTCTTGGCGCGCTGCTTGGGCGGCGCCTTGAAGGTCGGCGCGTCGGTCTTGGACTCCGCCTGGCCGTCACCCTTCGCCCCGACGTCGGCGCCCTCGTCCGCGCCTGCCTGCCCGCCGTCGCCGAAGATGTCGCCCATCGAGAGGTCGGTCGACTCGCCGCTCGACGCCCCCTCGGTCGTGGCGCCCGGGGTGGTCGTGCCGGTCGTGCCTTGTGCGCCCTTCGTGCCCTTCGCGCCAGACTCCGCCGCGTCGGCCTCGGCCGCCCCGAACACGTCGTCCATCGAGAGCTCGCCCTCGACCTTGCCGTCGCCGCTGGGAGCCGACGCGGGGGGCTTCGGCGCTGGCTCAGGCGCGGCCGCGGGTTTCGAAACGTCGACACCGCCGGGTCCCTCGTACTCGCGGGCCTCCGGCGGTGTCTCGGCGGGCGCTACCGCGAGCGCCAACGCGCTCGCGTTATGAACAAGGGTGCAGGTGAGGAGTGCGATGGAGAGCTGCACGAGGTTCACATCGGCCCCTCAACGGACCGGGGCTTGGCCTGCCTCAGCCGCGCAGCAGCATGCGCCGCGAGAACAGGGAGTCGTCGTGTGCCGTCGACACGTCAATATCCGTCAAGTTGATAACGGTCTCGGCGTTGGTCTTCAAGTTCTTCATCTTGATCGTGGTCGGGAACGGCTGACCGTCGATCTTCGTCCAGCCCTCGCGCGTCTGGGTGCGAACGTGATTGCCGGCCCCGTCGAAGTACCGGATCGTGGTCACGCTGCCGACCGCAGAGTCGATGACGATCTCGAGCTTGCTGAAGCTCGTGTCGGTGCCCTCCCTGGGCCGAAGCGTCAGCTGGGTCTCGGTGCCCTGCTTGCCGTCCATTGTCGCGCTGAACAGCTTCGAGAGGTTGGTCTGGGCCATGTCCTCGGGCGTGAACTCGCTGCCCAAAAAGCCCTGCGACTTGGTGTGCGCGGCGATCCGGCGCACCTTCTTGAACTCTGGGCTGTACATGTAGATCGTGTCGGCGTCCGTCATCAGGATCTTCATCCCGGAGACGTCACCGGGCGCCGTGAAGACGATGAACTGCTTCGTCATGTCCTTCATCTTCATGTCGAAGGCGAGCGTCTTCTGCTTCGAGCCGTCGCGCCAGACCTCCATGATCGCGGTGTAGGTCTGGTTCGGGAACGCGGCCGCCTTCTTGTCGACCATCTCGAGGATCTGGTCGCCGGTCACGCCGGCTGCTTCAACCGGCTGCGAGTACGCGAGCGTGGCAGCGGGGACGGACAGGACGGTGGCGAGCAAAAACGCGAGACGCTTCATGGTGTAGTGAACTCCCGAAAACGGATCGTGGCGCGCTTATAGCGCGTGACACGGTGTTTGGACGGGCGGGAGAGGCGGCTATTCGCCTGGACAAAGCCGAACGTATGCTGGGATCCGCACGTTTGTCTAAAAAGTCCCAAAGGACATACCAGACAGTGATTTGAGCCCAACATCGGCAGAATTCTGCACGGTGATCCGGGTCACAATTGGCGCGACTCGAGGTGTGCACAACTTCTCGCACCGTAGCGATGAGCCACAGCGTCCGTGTCGACGTCGCGCGCGCTGTGGGGGCTAGCCCCCACCAGGACCGCGGTGGAGGCTCGGCACAAGCCAACAGGCGCCGAGCGCCGCGCCGACCAGGCCGATCGCGAGGCCGGCCCCGAAGTCGCGCAGCGGCGCCATCCCGGAGGCGAGCAGCACGAGGAACGCGAAGGCGAGCTGGAGCGCCGAGATCATCACGACCACGCCGATCTCGTCGACCGCGCGCTGCCCTGAGCCCGCGCCGCCGATCCGACGAGCGCGGATCCCGAGGTGGATCGCGAAGTCGACGCCCGCCCCGAGCGCGATACAGGCGACCATGCTGGTGCCGACGCTGACCGGGAGGCCGAGCACGCCGAGCACGCCGAGGGTCACGACCAGGGTCCACAGCGCGGGGATCAGCGCGAGCAGCTGACGCGCGAGCGCGAGCACGAGCGCGAGCCCGACGAGCGAGACGAGCGTGGACTTGATCAGGCTGCTGGTCACGCTCTCGGCGAAGGCCGCCCCGATCACCGGCTGCCCGGTGAGCCGCGCGCGATAGCGCAGCTCGCGGACCTCGACGCCCTCGGGCGTCGTCGTCGCGCCGACGCCCCACTCCTGATCCTCGAGCTCGCCGAGGATGTCGAGGACGCGCGCGCAGGACTTCGGGTCCTCCTCGGCGTCGGGCTGATGGTTCTCCGCGCCGACGGGCGGCGGGGTCTCGAGCTCGAGCACGGCGCAGCGCTGCTGCACGACGAACTTCTGCAGCGCCTCGTCGACCCACGGCCCGAGGTGCTCGGCGACGAACTTCACGCCCTCGGCGTCGTTCTGCTGCAGCGTCGGCTGGGTCTCGCGCAGGAGTTTTTCGAGCTCGGCGCCGCGCGGCTTGATCAAGCGCTTGGGATCGAGCGCGGCGACCTCGGCGGCGGCGACGTGCGCCGGGTCGACCGGGCTGTCGTCGGAGTTGAGCGCCATGTCGCGAACCTTCTTGACCTCGGCCAGCAGCGCGGGCGAGGGGTCGGCGAAGACGTCGAGCAGCTTCGCGGGGTCGACCTCGCGCCCGAGCACCACGCCGAGCACGCGCCCGACCTCGGCGACCTGCTGCTCGCGGACCGCCTCGGCGCTCGTCGGCGCGGCCACCAGCGCGCCGCCCTGCCCCGAGCGCTCGACGATCTCGCGGACCCGCTGGGTGATCGCGACCTGCCGATCGCCGTCGATGGGCGCGAGCTTGATGTGGAGCAGCGCGCCCGAGCCGTCCTGGGTCATCAGCTGCGCCATCGCGGGATGTCCCTCGAGCAAGGCGAACACTCGCTTGCTGCGGCCGGGCGTCTCGGGGATCCCGTGGCGCCCGCCGAGCGCCGCGTTGAGCACCGAGACCGGGTTGACCACGCTCTGCACCCCGGCGACGCCCTCGATCGTCTGGACCTCGGCCTCGATGTTTCGGATTTTCCGCAAGACCGCCGGCTCGCGGATGTCGCCCTCGACCGCGACCTGCAGGAAGGTCGAGCCGCCGAAGTGCTCATTGAAGAACACGTTCGCGCGCCGCGGCTCGCTGTTCTCCGCGAACACGTTGGAGGTGTCTGGATCGGCGCGCAGCAGGCCGAAGGCGAGCGCGAGCCCGAGCGCGGCCAGCAGCGCGAGCGCCCAGGCCGGCGGCTGCAGGCGCAGGGGCAGCGGGCGCTCGGGTCGGGACTTGATCCAGCCCTTCGGGAGCACGGCGAGCAGCGCCGGCATCACGCACAGCGCGAGCGCCAAGAGCACCAGCACGCCGATCCCCGCGGCGATCCCGAAGCGCTTCATCGGCACCTGCGGCATCACGAACAGGGCGAAGAACGCGACCGCGGTGGTCAAGCCGCTGATCAGCACGGGCACCTGCAGCTCGCGCAGCGTCGCGACGGCTCGCTCCCCGCTGGCGAGGGTGTCGGGCTGGCGCTGGTAGCCCGCGAGGACATGGACGCCGAAGGCGCCCCCGAGCGCGACCATCATGACCGGGATCGAGCTGCTGACGATGGTCAGCGCCTCGCCGAACGTCCCGTGCGCGCCCATGATCAGCGCGACGCCCAAGCCCGTGACGAGGACGTTGAGGATCGCGGCCGTGAGGCTGCGGAGCAGCAAGCCCGAGACGAGCACGAGCACGCCGATGACGATCGGCGAGAGCCGCTCGATGTCGGTTCGGCTCGAGCGCGCGGCGGCGTCCTCAATAAACGGCGCGCCGCCGAAGTGAATCTCGCCGTCCCAGCCGCGATCGGTCGCCCACGACTCGACGGTCGCGCGCAGATCGATGAGCCGCTCGGTCCGCAGCGCGACGCGGTCTTCACCTGCCTCGTGGAGCAGGAAGATCAGCAGCGCCGCGGCCTTGCCGTCGGGCGAGATGAAGTTGCCGACCGCGTCCTTGGACCCGAGCACGCGGGCCCGGATCGCGGCCTCGTCCGTCATGGCCTTCGGGACCAGCGGCGCGACCTCGAGGCCGTCCCCCTTGATCTCGGGGTGCGGGAGCTCCGTGTACGAGAGGACGATCCGCACGCCGGGCCGCTCTCCGAGCTGCGTGCCGAGGATCCGGACGTCCTCGATCCGCTCGGCGGCCAACATGTCGCCGGTGTTCGGGGTCAGGCCAACGAGACCGACCTCGAGCACGCCGAACTCGCCGGCGATCTCGTGGAACGCGACGACCTCGGCGTGATCCGGGGGAAGGAACGCCAGAACATCGTTATCTTCGCGGACCTGCGCGACCCCGGGGATGATCCAGACGGCGATCGCGGCGGCGACCGCCAACACGACCCAACGCATCCGGACGACCGACGCGGGGAAGGCGGTTGCGAGCCAAGCGAACAGCTGCTGCATAGGACCACTGTACCCGGCGAAGGGCGGGTCCTAGAACCAAAATTGTCCACCAGCCCGCGTCACGCGTCCGCGTGTCGCCCGGGGGTGTGGTCTAGGTCATACGTCCCGGGAAGCTCGACGGTCGCGCGCGAGCGTGGGGGCCGCGCGGCGTCAACTCGACCAGACCGGCGTGAGCCACTCGCTGCGCTTGGCCACGCGCCCGTGCACGACATCGCCGAAGTACGCCTGCAGCTCGCCGGTGACCGGCCCGATGCGATCGGTGACGACGCGGCGATCGACCGAGCGAACCGGCGTGATCTGGGCCCCCGTGCCGCACAGGAACATCTCGTCGGCGACGTACAGCTCCGAGCGACCGATACTGCGCTCGACGAAGGGCATGCGGAGATCCTCGGTCACCATCTTGATGATCGAGCGCCGCGTGATCCCGTCGAGGTTGTCCTCGGTCGAGGGCGGGCTGTAGAGCACTCCGCGGCGGACGATAAAGATGTGCTCGGCGCTGCCCTCGGAGACCTTGCCGTCCTCGGTGAGGAAGATGGCCTCGTCGAAGCCGTTATCAAAGGCCTCGCGTCGGGCCAGCGCGCTATTGAGGTACACGCCGGTCGGCTTGGTGCGCGTGGGGATGGCGTTGTCGCGCACACGCCGCCAAGACGAGACGCAGACATCGATCATGTCTTTGTCGATGTAGCGCTTGAGCGGCATGCAGTAGGCGGTGAACAGGCTGTCCTCCTCCCGCAGCACGGGCGACAGCTGGACCGAGCCGCTGAACAGCAGCGGCCGGACGTACACGTCGTAATGGACCGCGTTGCGCCGGATCAGCTCGCAGATCACCTCGGAAATCTCGGCTACGGACCCAGGGAGGCGGAGGCAGAGGATCTTGGCCGAGTGCTCGAGTCGACGTACGTGCGCCTGCAACCGGAAGATGTTGACCTGATGGCCGTCGTCAGCGAGATATCCCCGAATTCCACCAAAGCAGCCGAGCCCGTAGTTCAGCGCTCGCGAGCGCACCGAGAGCATCGCGTTGGCGTCATCGACGAATTCACCGTTGAAATACGTGACCATGCGGCGCGCAGCATGCCAGAAAGTGGCCAGTTTGCGCTACCCCGCATATCTTCACGGAATCACAGCGAAATTAAGAATACGCCTCTCGACCAACCTAGTGTTTCCAAACCGCGTTCTTGGACTTCGCGCGGCCGACGTCGGTGTCGGGGATCGCGCAACGAATGTTGGTTTACAAGCCAGGCGCCCGGTTCGTATACCGGGAATGGCGCATTTGCAGCCTTCTAGATATGCAGACGCGATCGCGCACCGGATCTCCCCGCCCTCGCGGGTCCGACGTGCGCCGTCTGCTCCAAGTCCCGCTCCTCCTGCTCCCGTTCGGCTTCGGCTGCTCCGATGACGCGACCGGCGTCACCGACACGCCGACGACGATCGACACCTCGGCGGGCCCGTCCACCACGCGGCCGAGCAGCTCCTCGAGCGATCCCAGCACGTCCTCCTCCACCGGCTCCCCCACGGGCACGACCGGCGGACCCAACACCTCGGATCCGTCGACGACAACGAACGAGACGACGAGCTCGACCGGCTCGACGACCGCGGGGAGCACCGGCGAGCGTCCGCCGGACCTCGGTCCGCCGACCACGGGCGAGCCGGTGACCTGCGACGCGCCCGGGCTCTACGTGGCCTGCGATGACCTCAACGACCCCGGCTGGACGTCCGATGATCCGAACACGGCGCCGTTTCGAGCCCTGGGCATCGGCTGTCCAGGAGCGACCTCCGAGAGCGGCGTCCCGATCTTCGCCCACGCCTTCCACTCGGAGGATCCCGACGCCTGGCGCGTCGCGGCCGCGTTCGGCACCCACGAGATCAGCCCCGGCGTCCGACAATACGCTGCGCGGCCGGCCTACGCGCTCGACGGCAATGATCAGCCGACCGATGTCGTGCTGATGCCGAGTCACTCTTTCTTGATGCTGAGCACCGGCAGGATCGGGCCGCTCACCGGCAGTAAGGCGGTCGTCGAGCCGTTCGACAGCCAGGCCGAAAACGGCGCCAACAGCAACGACGATGGCAACACGCCGCCGGCGCCGATCGAGCCGTCGAAGGGTAGCAACAACGGCATGGGCGGCGACCCGTTCCAGGATTGCGACGGGATCGGCGACTGCTCCGACACCCTCGCGCCCCAGTGGGAGCTGGGCGGCGCCGATCCCAACGACAAGATCTGGATGCAGTTTCAGACCACGGTCCCCCCCGAGACCAGCGGCTACCGCTTCGACTTCGCGTTCTTCTCCTCGGAGTGGCCGATGTACGTCGGCACCGGCTACAACGATCTGTTCATCGCCTGGCAGATCAGCGAGGCCTACACGGGCAACACGACCTTCCTCCCGGACCCCGAAAACCCCGGCGAGGGGCTCCCGCTGACGATCACCGCGCTCGACCCGTACTTTAAAACCGACGGCTTCGCCTGTCTCCCGGCCGGGGATCCGGGCTGTCAACCGCCGAGCGAGCTGGAGAGCACCGGCTTTGAGCGCCGCGCGGCCACCGACTGGGTCGCGGCCGAGGCGGCCGTGGTCGGCGGCGAGACCATCGAGATCGTGTTCTTCCTCGCCGACATGAGTGACGCGCTGCTGGCCAGCGTGGTCCTGCTCGACAATTGGCGCTGGAGCTGCCAGGGCTGCGTACCGACCGCGGCGGACGACTGCGGCGTGATCCTCGACTAGCAGCACTCTCGCCACGGGTGGCGAGGGTCACCCACCGCAAGTTATCCACAGCTTGCTCACAAAATTTTCATCTAGTCGCGCGGGCGGACCGCCGCGTCGCGCCGGATGATGATTGCATGCACAAGCGCGGCTTCGTATACCGTGTTTGTACAGGCAATCATCGCGCTGCGCTCGTCGTCGTCGACTACAACTACGACCTGGCCACAACACCAGCCCGAACAGCGCACCGAGTGTCGAGCAAGAGGGGTACATGACGCGTACGACCGCAACGAGCATCTGCACGGTTTTTAGCCTCGGCTTCGCGCTCTCGCTGGGGTGCAACGGCACCACGGGCGAGACCGAGACCGACTCCGAAGCTGGGACGACGACCCCGAGCGCGAGCACCTCCAGCAGCTCGACCTCCGGGACCAGCTCGACCGGCCCCTCCGAGACCACCGAGACCCCGACGACGACCACCGGCGAGCCCGAGACCTCGACGACCACCGGCGAGCCCGAGACCTCGACGACCACCGGCGAGACCACGAGCGAGACCACCGAGAACATCTCGGACGGCAGCACGACCGTCGCTGACCCGTGCGAGGGCGCTGGCGATGACCCGCCCCCCGAGTGCTGTGAGCAGCAGCCCGAATTCCCCGGCTGCGTACCCGAGGGCTGTCAGGCGCCCGAGACCTACGTGCAGTGCGACGAGTACGACACGCTCGACAAGCTCGACGGCCTGGCGGTGTTCAACGTGCTCGGCCTCGGCTGCCCGGGCACGGACGCGACCGACGGCATCGTCATCACCGACTACTCGCACCAGTACGCCAACCCCGTGGGCTTCGAGCTGGTCCGCGGCTACGGCGACTACCACATCGACGGCGACCCGCAGCTGCCGCTGCTCTACAACGGCCAGTCGGTCCCCAAGCTCGACGACAACAACGAGCCCATCGAGGGCGAGTACTCGATGGAGAGCGACACGATCTTGCTGCTCAGCACCGGCAAGCTCGAGGGCGTCGAGAACGGCTACCTCAGCGGCCTGACCGGCCAAGCCGGCAACGGGGACAACGGCAACTCCGACACCCCGGAGGAGCTGCCGGATCCGATGTCGAACCTGTGCGGGAGCAACAGCGGCGACTGCGGGACGCCCTTCCAGGACTGCGACGGCGTCCACGACTGCTCGGACTCGGTCGAGGCGCCGTGGGCCGTCGCCAACGGCAATCCCAACGACATGCAGTGGCTCGAGTTCACCGTGGACGTCCCGCTCAACGTCACCGGCTACGCGTTCCGCTTCGCGTTCTGGACCTCGGAGTGGCCGGCCTTCGTCGGCTCGCAGCAGTTCAACGACATGGTCATCGGCTGGCAGGTCAGCGAGGTCTACACGGGGAACACCCTGTACTTCCCGGACCCCGAAAACGCTGACAAGGCGTTGACCCTGAACGTCACGACCCTCGATCCCCACTTTGAGGGCGACGGCTTCGCCTGCCTGCCGAAGTTCGCGCCCAACTGCGCCGAGCCGCCGCAGCTCGAGGGCACCGGCTTCGAGAAGCACGCCGGCACCAACTGGATGACGGTGCGCGGCCCGGTCGCCTCGGGCGAAGAGGACGTGCAGTTCGGCTTCTTCATCGCCGACATGAGCGACTCGATCCTCGCCACGACCGTCGCGCTCGACAGCTGGCACTGGGAGTGCGAGGGCTGCACGCTAGGCGAGAGCTGCGGCGCGCAGCTCTAGTCTAGTCTAGTCTAGTTTAGCTCCGCGTTGCTTCACGGCTCGCGCGGTACACTGCCCCGGTGACGCTCCCGTCGCTGCTCCTGCTCGCAGCTCTGGCGGCGCTCGTCGTCAGCCTGCGCGAGCGATGGCGCCGCTGGGAGCCGCCTGAGACGCGGGCGCCCGCCGAGGGGCTGGTCATCCACGGCGCGCTCGGGCTCGCGCTGGTCGGCCTCGCCTCGACCGTCTTCGGTCTCTTGGGTCAGTTTGGACCCGCCGCGCTCGCCCTCGCCTGCGGGCTGCTCGCCGTCTCGCTGTGGCCGTGGACGCGCCCGCGTCACGACGCGCCGCCGCGGTCGGGCGCCCGATACGATCGTCACCTGCTGCTCGGCCTCGGCGTCGTGCTGCTCGGCGTCGCGCTGCGGATCCCGGTGCACCCTGCAGAGCTCGGCGGCCGCGACCAGGGCACCTACGTGCTGCGGGCGCGCCACGCCCTGCGCAGCGGGTCGATCGAGCTCCGTGATCCCGTGCTCGCGCAGGCCACCGCCGACGCGCGCAGCGACCCGACACGCCCGGGGCCCGCCGATCTGCTCGGGCTGTACCCGCGGCCGCGCGACGTGGAGCGCGGCTGGCGACGCGGCCGCTACGAGGCCCCGTACCGCCCCGGCTTCTACATCACCGATCGCGACACCGGCCGGGTCGTCCCCCAGTTCCTCCACCTCCACCCGATGCTGCTCGCCGCCAGCGGCGCGGCCTTCGGCCCGCGCGGGCTCACCTGGGTCCTCTACCTGCAGGCCGCGCTCGCGCTGCTCGGCTTCTGGGCGATCGCGCGGCGGCTGTGGCCGCGACATCCCCACTGGGCGCTCACCGCCTGCGCGCTCTACTCGTTCTCGCCCCTGGCGATCTGGGTCCAGCGCACGCCGCTCACCGAGAGCCTCGTCGGTCTGCTCTCGATCGCCGCCGTGCTCGCGCTGCTGCGCGCGCGGCCCGAGCCCGGGGCGCAAGCGGTCGCCACGCTGCGCTGCGCGCTCTTGCTCGGGATGACCGCGTGGGTCCGCGGCAACCTGTGGATCGCGCTGCCGGTCGTCCTCGGGGTCCTGTTTCTACAGACAGGTCCCCGTCGAGACCGCCGCGCCAGCGCGGCGCTCGTCGGGCTCGCCATCACCAGCCTGGTCGTCCACGCCGGCTCGAGCTTCCCGTACCTGCACGACGAGTTCCGCCGCCAGCTCGCGCTGCGAGACGGGCTGCCGCCGCAGTCGATCGCCGCCGCCGCGCTCGCCTGCGCGCTGCTGTGGTACCTCGTCGACGCCGCGCTCGCGCCCCGGCTGTGGCGCGTCCCCTCGCTCGCGCGCGCGCGCGCCGGCATCGTCCGCGCGCTCCCGTGGCTGTGGCTGAGCGCCAGCTTCGCGGCGGTCGGCTACTACCTGCTCCACCGCGCGGCCGCCGGGTCGGCCCCGCCCTTCAGCCGGCTCGACCCGGCGGCCCCGCTGCTCGGCCTCCCGTTCTTGATCCTCGCGGGGCTCGGCCTCATCCGCGCCTGCTGGCGCTGGCGACCCAGCGACGCGCGCGCGCACCTGTGGCTGCTCGCGGCGCTCTCGCTCCCCGTGATCGCGCTGCTGGTCTACGCGCGGCGCAACCTCCCCCACCGCGCGCTCTACTACTACGGGCGCTACCTCGTCCCCGAGCTGCTGCCGGTCGCCTGCGCGCTGGTCACCTGCGCGCTCGCGGGGCTTCACGACGGGCTGCGCCGTCTGCAGGCGCGCTGGCTCCCGGGGCGCGCCGCGATCGCGACCTGCGTGACGGCGCTGGCGACGATCGGCGCGCTGCTGCACACGAGCGCGGCGCTCGTGCTCCACCCGCCGACGCGCATGACGGAGTTCGCCGGCGCCGACGCCCTTCTTACATGGCTCGATGAACATGTCCCCGACGACGCGGTGGTGATCGCCGGCGGCGAGGGCTGGCACCACAGCCACACCTACAACCAAGTCGGCGGCGCGCTCGCGATCGGCCGCGGCCGCGCCGTGCTCCCCTACCACAGCCAGGAGGCCGCCTACGCGGCGCTGCACGAGCTGCTCATCGCCCGCCCCGACCACGCCGGCGAGGACGCCCCGCCGGTGTACCTGCTCGTCAACGAGGCGACCCACAACTACCGCCCGCGCTCGCCGGAGGGCGCCGCCGGGCCGCGCACCGCCGCCTTCGACAGCCTGCTGCCCGCGCCGCTGCGCGCCGCGTCGATCGAGCTGCTCGAGCTCTTCGTCGACCGCCTGACGCCGGTCGACGACGAGCTCCCGATCCAGGTCACCCGCAGCGAGCTGCGCATGGCGCTGATCCGCGTCACCGTCGACGCCGACGCCGCGCGCGTGGTCGGGCGCTGGCGCTTCACGGGCGGCGCGATCGAGGGTCCGCCCGGCCTCGAGCTCGCCGGCGACTTCTGGCGCGAGGGACAGCTGTGCCTGCGCAAGAAGATCCCGCTCACGATCCGCTTCACGGACGCGCTCGACGACCGTCTGCGCGAGGCGCTGGTCGGCGGCGCGCTCGTCCTCGTCGCCGCCCCCGGGACCGCGCGTCGCAACCCGACCTGGCGGATCAAGCTAGACGGTCGCCGGCTCGAGCCGCGCATGCCCGCGCCCCCGCGCCCCCGCCCCCGAGACACCCTGGGGCCCTTCACCCTCGACGAGCGCCCCCGCGAGCTCACGCTGCGCGGCGGCCCTCGCCGCGATCATGACGTCACCTGCAGGCGCGGCGGGCTCTACGAGCTCCGCCTGCTGCCGGCGCCCACGATCGACGCGCGCGCGCCCGAGCGCCCGATCCACGCCCTCAGCTTCGGGCCCGCGGCCGACCTCGGTCACCCGCTCGAGCCGACGCGCTGGGTCCAGGGTCGCGCGCTCTCGCGGTACCGCGCCGGCACCCGCCCGCGCGCCCCGGTCCGCTCGCTCTCGCTCGTCCTGCGCGCGAACGAGTCGCTTCACTTCGCCCCCTACTCGCTGCCGATCGACCCCGCTCGAGCGCCGTCGCCGGAAGGCGTCCCGCTCGACCTGCTCGTGACGCTTAAGGAGACCCAGCTCAGCCCCGACGCGCGGCTCGTCGTCACGATCGACGACATCGAGCGCGCGCGCCTCGACCCGCCCGATCGCGGCGGCACCTGGATCGCGCCGCCCGTCACGCTCCGCGTCACCCGCCCGGTCGCCCGCGTCAGCCTGCAGCTGGTCGAGCCCGCGCGCGGGGGCGCGCGCGCGCTCGTCCGCGACGTCGCGTTCGTCCGTCGGGACCCCGTCGTGCGCAGCCAGCTCGTGTCGAAGTAGGAGCGCGTCCGAGTCATCCGCGCGACAACAGCGACGGCGCTCCCGGTGGCGCGCGCTCCTGCGGCTCAGCCGAAGTCGATGATCATGATCTCGTCGCCCGGCGCCAGCCGACGGACGCGCGCGGACTCGGCGTTGAACACCACGAAGAACTCGCCGTCCTCGCGAAACAGCGTCGCCGAGGTCGCGGGCTGCTCGACGCTCTGAAACAGCACGTCCACCGACTCGAGCACCTCGATCGTCTTGCGCACGCCGCCAGCCTCGAGCACACGGGTCGCGCGCTCGCCGACGGCGAACAGCGCGGCGAGCTTCGCCGCGAGCGCGTCGTCGTAGCTCGCCCACACGAGCAGCGGGTACTCGGAGCCCAGCGGGTCCTCGAGATCCTGCACGGCCTGCACCTGCCACGAGCTCGCCAGCGCCCGCTGCCGCGCCACGAGCTCGCGGTAGGCTGCAAGGTCCGCGCCGTCCGGGGTCGCCAGCTCGATCCCGACGCCGACGCCCGGGACCACGTGACGGACGACGCAGCCGAGCTCGATCGCGTCGCCGATCGCGACGACGAGCGCGGCCCCGCGGATCGGGCCGTGCTCGGCGTAGACGAACATCCCGTGCTCCGAGACGTCGCGCGTCATCGTCTCCAGCTCGTGCCCCGTGAAGCGCATCTGCACCCGCACGCCGAGGCCAAATCGAGGCTCGCGCCTCCTCATCTGATCTTCACCGCCATCCACAGCTGTGACCACCTTCCCCATACGCACGAATCATCGCAGCACGCCCGCGCGCTTGTCGAACATGACACAGCGTCAACGCCCCCCCTAAAAACATGTTCCCCGCGACATATTGTGAAAAAACAGCACGGACTATTTCCCTCGGGAGCGTCACGCCGACGTTGTGACGCCGCCGGCTGACAGCGCGTCCCGCCCCCCGACGTCTGCACGCGCGGATAGATCGCGTCGCTCAGCGCAACGCGGGAGCGCGCCGGGGCAACGCGACCGCCGACGCCGCGCGGGACTCAGACGCGCTCCGATCACCCCGTGCCGTACACTGCGACGACCATGAGCGCCGAGACCACCGCCCCGTCCTCCGCCGCGCCTCAACCACTCGCGCTCGTAACCGGCGCGAGCCGGGGAATCGGCCGCGCCATCGCGCGCGCGCTGGCGCCCACGCACACGCTGATCCTCACAGCGCGCAGCGCCGACGCGCTCGCCGAGCTCGCGGGCGAGCTGGCGGCGGGCGGCGCCGCGGTCCACACGATCGCCGCCGACCTCGCCGAGGCGCACGCGCGCGCGCGATTGCTCGACGCCGTCGCCGCGCGAGCGCGGGTGCACGGCGCGCCGGTCGAGACCCTCGTCAACAACGCCGGGATCGCCCACTCCGCGCCGCTGACCCGCACGGGCGACGAGCGCTGGACGACGCTCATGGCGGTCAACCTCACCGCCCCCTTCGAGCTCACGCGCGCGCTGCTCCCCGGCATGCAGCGCCGCGGCCGCGGCCGGATCATCAACATCGCCTCGACCGCCGCGCTCAAGGGCTACAGCTACACGGCCGCCTACGCCGCGACCAAGGCGGGTCTGCTCGGCATGACGCGCTCGCTCGCCCTCGAGGTCGCGCGCAAGGGCGTCACCGTCAACGCGGTCTGCCCGGGCTTCACCGACACCGACATCGTCTCCGCCGCCGTCGACAACATCACCAGCAAGACCCAGCGCTCGCGCGAGGAGGCCCGCAACACGCTGGCGCGCTTCTCCCCGCAGGGGCGCCTGCGGTCGCCCGCGGAGGTCGCCGCGCTCGTCGCCTACCTCGCCAGCGACGCGGCCGCCGGGATCACCGGGCAAGCGCTCGCCATCGACGGCGGCGAGACGGCCTGACATCCCCCGCGCGCGCGAGCGCGGCATGACAGCTGTCACGCGAACCACGGCGACATCGCGGCGCTCGCCCGCGCCGGGGTACGCTCCGCTCGTGGCGCGACGCCTGCGACTGCTGCCGAATGACCCTGGTGACGATCAACAACGAGGCGAAGTGTGACTGCCCCTGCCGCCGACGCTTCCTGATCCTGAGCGGCGCGGGCGCTGCCGCGCTCGGCCTCGCGGCGACCGGCTGCGACCCCTATGAGCTCGATCGCCTGCTCGAGGATGTCGACATCGAGCTCGCCGCCCACCCCGAGCTCGAGATCATCGGCGAGACCGCGATGATCGAGCTCGAGCAGCTCAGCCTCCCGCTGGCTGTCACGCGAACGGGCCCGGACGAGGCCGACTTCATCGTCACCGGCACAGAGTGCAGCCGCCGCGGCTGCGGCGTCGGGCGCAGCGGTGATGGCTCGACGGCGCGTTGCGCAAAGGCCCGGCGACCGAGGGTCTGACGAGCTACGCGTTCTCCGTCGAGAACGGCGTGATGACCGTCTTCGGCGATGTCTCGCGGTCGTCGCCCAACGTCCGCGCGCCCGCGCGCCGGCTTGCGAGTCCCGGCGATCCCTCCGATCATCAGCGCGCGTCGTCAGCGACGCGCCCAGCACAGGAGGACGAGAGCCGTGAGCGATGACCAGCCGTCACGCGATCCAGAGGAGCATCAGGACCCGAGCCGCGCGGGCGCGCCCGACGAGGACGTCGACGAGGACGTCGACGCGGCAGAGGCCGCGGAGCTCGAGCGCCTCCTCGAGGCCTTCCACCGAGACCCGGCCGAGTTCTTGAGCCGGCACCCGGTCAAGACCGGCGACGGCGGCGACGCGGTCGAGGCCGGCGCGTTCACGGCCGAGCAGATCCGCAGCGGTCGACACATCAGCGGCAGCGATCTCTACCGCCGCAGCCAGTCCGCAGTGCACGACGGCGTGATCATCACGCTCTCCGAGGTGCTGCCCGGCAAGGCCCCGTTCGCCGGCAACGACCGCGCCGAGAACCTCGTCGACAACCTCGAGGTCACGCGCCTCGCTGACATGCACGGGCAGAAGCTGCGCAAGGCCGCGCTCGACGAGTCGCCGTGGTCCGACGACTACTGGGCGATCTACCTCGGCGTGCTCGGCAAGCGCTACGCCGACCCCCGCTTCCCTGACTCCAAGGACTGGGCCGAGAACCGCAAATACATCGAGGAGCGACCGGCCCCCGGCGTCGTCGCGACCGGCGACCAGGAGGCGATCAACAAGCTCTCGCCCGCCGAGAAGTACGACCTGCTGGTCGGTGATCCCGACGGCACCCTCACCACCAAGATGTGGGAGCAGGGCCGCGTCTACTACGAGCGTGACGGCGAGGTCGAGACCTGGATGGGCATCTGCCACGGCTGGGCGCCCGCCGCCTACATGCTCCCGCGCCCGCGCAGGTACGTCGACGTCAAGGCCGCCGACGGCGTGACCACGCTGCGCTTCTACCCCGCCGACATCAAGTCGCTGGCCTCGCTGCTGTGGGCCAACGCGCCGACCGTCACGCGCTTCGTCGGCGGCCGCAGCAACGACAAGGACCCGCCCACCGACGACAACGGGCGGATGATCTCGGAGAAAGCCTTCGACACCAACCCCGCCACCTGGCACCTCGCGGTCGTCAACCAGATCGGCGTCGCGCGGCGCAGCTTCATCATCGACGCGACCTACGACTACGAGGTCTGGAACCAACCTGTCCACGAGTACCGGTACAGCTACTTCAACCCGCTGACCCGCAAGGCGACTTCGAAGCTCGAGCGGGCGACCGTCTCCTACGACGACTTCAAGGACGCCGACATCTTCCGCGCCTACCGCAGCGACGCCACGCGCTCGATCGTCGGCGTCATGATGCGCATGCGCTACGTCGTCGAGACCAAGCCGACGCCGCGCGAGACCGACAGCGCGACGCGGGACAAGCTGCACACCGTGCGCTACATGTACGATCTCGAGCTCGACCGCCGCGGCGAGATCATCGGCGGCGAGTGGTACCAGAACAAGCACCCCGACTTCCTGTGGACGCCCCCGCCGGGCGGCCGCGCCCGGACCTCGCCCGACGCCTACGCTGAGGGTGAGTGGAGCGGACCCGACACGCCGCTCCCGACGTCGTGGCGCAACGCCGCGCGCTACGCCTCGCGCGCCAACAAGCCCTCGCCGCTCGGCAAGATCGTCGAACGCCTCATCGACTTCGCGAATGCTTAAGCGTGTCGCCTCGCGCGTTCGCGTCGCGCTCGCCGGCCTGCTGGTCAGCGCGGCGCTCTCGGCTTGCGACGCCCCGCCGCCCCACGGTCACGGGGGCGGCCACTACCACAACCACGGCATCCTGCCGCCCATCGACCCGAGCGACGCCGTCTACATCGACCCCGACATCGACCCCGACATCGACCCCGACATCGACCCCGCGCGACCCCGCTGCGCCGCCGAGCTCGACTATGACCCCGCGCGCGACGCTGGCCCCGAGGGCTACGCCCGCTACCACGCGCGCCTGAAGCGGGCCGAGTGCCGCAAGCGCTGGACGGTGCTCCTGTACATGGAGGCGGACGTGCTCGACCTCGCGCCCTTCGCCCTGTGGAACCTCCTGGACATGGAGAGCCCCCGCCCCGAGGGCTCCGCGGCCTCGACCGCGCGCGCCGACGTCATCGCCCAGCTCGACCTGCCCGGGGGCGACGGCGTCCGGCGCCTGCACGTGCTCCCCCGCGAGCAGCCCGCGCCCGCGCGCGTCGATCACAACATGCTGCAAAAGACAGGTATATCGGCGCTCCGCTCGCCGACCGTCGAGCTCCTCGCGCGCGAGGGCGGCGCGCCGGCGGACGAGCTGCGCGACTTCATCGAGTGGGGTCGCGCGCGCTACCCCGCCGACAACCTGATGCTGATCCTCTGGGGCCACGGCGCGGGCTGGCGGGGCGCGCGGGGCAGCGGGCGGCTCTCGCGGGCCTGCCCGGCCGAGCCCGATGGATCCGTCGACTTCCTCGGCGACGGCGGCTTCGGCCCCGACTGCAACGAGCGCACCGTGCTCGACATCCCGGGCCTGCGCGCGGCGATCCGCAGCGCCGGCGGGGTGGACCTGCTCATCACCGACGCCTGCCTGCTGCAGACCGTCGAGGTCACGACCGAGCTCGCCGACGTCGCCCCCTACATCATCGGCTACGAGCAGGTCGCGCCCCACGCCGGCCTGCCCTACCGCGAGCTGATCCCGCGGATCAACGGCGGCGCGAGCCACAACCGTCGCCGCTGCAGCCGGCTCGGCGCGCTCCGCTGCCCCAAGGGCGACGCCGCCTGCGCGCTCGCGCTGCGCATCCCCGATATCTACTGCAGCGCCGTCCTCGACGACTTCTTCGTCGCGCGCGCGCGCGGGACCTCCGACAAGCCCGCGCGCGAGAGCTTCACGATCTCCGCGGTCCACAGCGCCGAGCTCACGCGCGCGCTGCTGCCCGCGCTCGACGAGCTCGGCGACGCGCTCGTCCCCTACCTCGAGGAGGATCCGTTCCGCGGCATCGACCTCTACGAGCTGCTCAAGCCAGGGGGGCTGCCCGGCTTCGAAGGCGAGACCCGCGACCTCGCGGTCTTCCTGCGCGGCCTCGAGGGCGCGCTCTCGAGGGCCGAGTCCATGGCGAGGACGGACGCGACCCAGCGCGTGCGCGCGGCCGTCGAAGAGACGCGGCGCGCGCTCGACCGCGCGGTCCTCAGTGCCGCCTGGGGCAGCGACTACGCCGACACCCCCGCGGGCCTCGGCGGCCTCTCGATGTGGCTGCCGAAGTGCAAGAACTCCTACCGCGCCAAGCGAGGCGACTTCGCCAGCTCGCACTTCTACGGGGCGCTGCGCCGCGGCGCCCCGCGACCCGCCTGGCCTGAGCGCCCGACGGCGAGCCCCGGCGACGCGCCCTCCGAGCACGGCTGGGACGACTGGATCGCGAAGGTCCTCGATCCCCAGCCCGACTGCATCTGACGCTCACATCGTCGTGATCGAGACCGCCAGCGCCGTCTCGCCCTTGGTCGGGCTCACCAAGATCTCGGACTCGGCGAGCGACGGCTTCGACACCAGCACGGACGCGCTCGCCGTCGGCGTCTCGGCGTGCTCCTCGTAGCCGGCGCCCTTAAGCGCGGTCTTCAGCGGCTCGAGGTCGGCCTCCGCGTGCGCGCGCTTCAGCGTGTACTCGAGGTGGAAGATCGTCTCGACTTCGCCGCGCTCCTGCGTCGACGCGCGCAGCGTCGCGCCGCCGTAGACGCCCTCGAGCAGCCTCTGGAGCTCCTTGTGAACCGCCTCGGGGAGCTCGCCCCCGACGACGCTCACCGCGCCGTCCGTCGGCGTCGGCGTCGACGTCGGCGTCGGCGTCGGCGTCGGCGTCGGCGTCGGCGTCGGCGTCAGCGGGCCCGCGTTGCACCCCGCGAGGCCGCCCACGAGCAGCGCGGCGCCGAGCGACGACACCGCGACCCAAGCGCGCGAGATGGGGGGGCGAGGGTGCTCAGCCATAGCGGTGCTCCTGACGCGGAGTATAGCAAAGCGCCGCATGACTTTTTGGTCATATCGCGCCCGCGTTCGCCAGCGCGCGGTGTCGACGTGGCTAGCCCGGGATGAAGTCCACGCAGGCCGCGTCGACGAGCGGCATGGTCGCGGCGAAGGCGGCGGGCAGGTCCCCCTGACACAGATCCCAGAACAGCCCGCGATCGGCCTGTTCGAACTGCGCCGTCACCTGCTTGAGGAAATTCGCCGCCTGCGCGGAGCCGTAGGGACCCTCGCAGCCCTGCGCGCCGCCGACCCCGAGGAACACGACGTCGTTGATGTCGCCGCCCTTGGCGTCGATCAGCT
This sequence comes from Polyangia bacterium, assembly GCA_030430565.1. Taxonomy (GTDB): domain Bacteria; phylum Myxococcota_A; class Polyangia; order Nannocystales; family Nannocystaceae; genus JACKDW01. The sequence goes on along the minus strand of JAUIKS010000020.1, from coordinate 110,157 downwards.
GCTGCGCGAGGCCCTGCGCGTCGGGGCCGTAGCCCTCCTCATCCTCGTCGGTGATCGCGATCACCCACAGCACCGCGTCGTCGCGTAAAAACCCGCTGTTGGCCGCCACGATCGCGCCCGGCGACACGGAGTCCGCCGCCGCGAGCGCCGGCTGCTCGTCGTCGTCCTTGAGGTCGCCGGAGTCGACGCAGGTGTCGAGCTGACCGTTGTAGCCCGCGCTCGTCAGATACGTGACGCAGGAGTATTCCTCCGCCAGCGCCGGCGAGGACGAGACCATGTAGTTCCCGCCGCTCGAGAAGTTACACGCGCCGTCTTTCCCCCAATTGTGATAGTGGGGCGGCTTCGGGCAGCCGTCGATGACCGCGAGGTGAAAGTCGTCGAGGCCGTCGCCGACCGCGAGCAGCATCTCGGGGAGCGAGTCGAACACCGGGCCGCGCAGCGCGTCGATCTCCTCCTGCATCGTCCCGGAGTTGTCGACCGCCAAGATCACGTCGACCTTCTTGCAGACCTTGTCCTGCAGCCCGCCGTCGGGCGGCAGGCCGAGGTCGAGCTTGATCCCGGTCGAGCTCTCGCCCGTGCTGGTCGAGGCGCCGCCCGTGCCCGCCCCCGAGCTGTTACCGCCGGAGCTCGTCGGGCTCGTCAGGCTGCCGCCCGCGCTCGCGCTCACGCCCGGCGACGAGATGCCCGCCCCCGAGCCGCTGAGCGCGTCGCTGTCGCTGTCGCCGCGCGAGTCTCCGCAGGCGACGGTCGACGTGACCCCGAGCGCGAGCGCCCCCGCGCCGATCCACGCGCGCGCCCCCATCACCCGCACTGCGTCCCCTGCGGGTTCTCGAGGTCCAGCACGCCCTCTTGGCAGGTGCCGCCCGGGCAGTCCGCGTCGCTCGTGCACTCGCCGCAGAGCCCGACCGAGATGGCGTCAAAGTCAGGTATCGAGGTCACGTTGCAGTGCCCCGAGCTGCACACCGCGTCGCCGCCCCCGTCGGTCGGGCACGGCTCGTTGTTGGCGACCGAGCCCGGCGTCACGCACTGGCGCCAGCCGCTGTACGACTGGATGTCGAGCGTCGGCGTGCACAGCTGCAGGCCCGGGCAGTCGTTGTCGGTCAAGCAGTCGCCGCAGGTGTTCGGCAAGATGCCCTGAAGGCCAGATATCAGCTCCGCGCAGAACAGCCCCGGCGCGCAGCCGTTCTCGGTCTCGCAGAACGAGCCCGCCTCGCCGTCGGTGCAGACCGCGTAGAGCAGCACCGGATCGGGCGCGCACGCGATCCCGGCGCCCGAGAGCATGCAGTCGCTCTCCGTCTCGCACTCGGAGCACAGCCCGCTGGTCTGGATGATCGGGATCTGGAAGCAGTGATTCGACGCGCACTGCCCGTCGTTGTCACAGTCGGCGCCGTTGGGCAGCCCGCCGGGGTTCGGCATGGTGTCGTCGCCGGTGTTCCCGCCCGTCGTCGTCTGCCCGCCGCTCGGGTCCCCGCTGGGATCGCCGCCGCTGGGATCGCCGCTCGGGTCCCCGCCGCTCGAGCCGCTCCCCCCGACGCTCACGCCGCCGCCGTCCGTGTCCGTGGAGACGCCCGTCACGCCCGGGCTCGAGGCCGACGCCGACGTGATCATCGGCTGGCCGGTCACGCCGTCGTCGCGATCCGGCGTGAGCGTGCACGCGAGCGCGCCGAGCACCAGCGCGGCGGACCCCAGCAGGGCGAGCGGGTTTGTGAACGGACGCGAGCGACCGAAGCGTTCTGATGCAGACACAGCCGACCTCCTTGGCCTTGGCGAGCGCCGCACACCACCGCGCGACGCCCCGGATCACGAGTGATCTAGGCCTACGATCGACTGTACGTGCATGTACACCCGTTGTCACACGCGCGCCATGGGGGCGGGAGCCCCCCGCCCTCAGCGAACGCAGAGCCTCCGCGCCTACGAGAGGTCGCGAGCCGGTCGACGCAGCGCCTGCACCAGCGCTTCGTGGCGGGCGCGGACGTCGACCTCGACCCGAGGCTCGCGCGCGCCCGCGTCGGGGTTCCACATCTGAATGAACAGCAGCGGGCCGACGACCCAGAACAGCATCGACGTGTACAGGCCTGGGAAGTAGCCGCCCGCGCGCATCGAGTAAAACAGGTGCAGCACGGGCCCGGCGATCGAGATCATCACGACCGCCATCCACAGCAGCACCGCCGCCGCGCGCCGCTGATAGCGGACGCAGCCGAGGAAGCCGAGCACAAACAGGCCGACGCCGACCAGGTTGACGCCGGCGTAGAGCGTGCCGCTGAGCGCCTGCGAGGCGCCGAGGATCTCCTCCGTCCGGCGCGGCGCGAAGCCGGCGATCAGCTCCTCGCCGATGTGCAGCAGCTGCACCGAGAGCCCGGCGAAGAACACCGGCGTGAACGCGTCGCGCTTTGGCAGCGCTCCTCGCCACGTCCGCGCGAAGTACAGCGCGCAGGCGGTCGCGGCGAGCAGCGCCCCCGCGACGCCGAGCTCCGCGCGCCCCGTGCCGAGGTACGCCGCCGCGGCGACGAGCAGCCCCACGACGCAGGCCGCGAGCGCGTCACGCGTCACGAGGACCGATTCCTCCCGGGATCGGGCGCCGTCAAGCGCGAGCGACGGATCGTCGCCACGCGGGTCGGCGGCGGCACCTCGGCGAGCCGCCGCGTCTCCGCGCTGACGACGTTGCGGGCGATGAACAGCTCGACGTGATGGAGCGCGAGCTCGTGCCCCCGCGCCAGCAGCGTCTCGTCCGCGCGCGGGCCCCAAAACGAGATCCGGATGTTCGCGATCGCGGCCATCAGCTCCCACGCCAGGCCCTCGGGGCTGACGTCGTCGCGCAGCGTCCCCTCGGCCATGTAGCGCGCGAAGCGTTCGCCGATCGCCTGGGTCGCGGTCGTGATCATCTGATCGAGCGAGCGACCCTCGGGCAGCGCGCCGCGGAAGCTCTCGCTGATCATGAGCGCGTAGGAGAGCCGCGCGTCACGGGCGCTCCAGCGCTTCGAAACCTCGTCGCCGAGGAAGCGGATGAACGACGCGACGTCGATGCTCTCGCGACACGCCCGCAGGACATCGACGACCGCGAGGGGACCTGTCTTTTCAATCAGGACGTCGAGGATCGCCTGCTTGCTGTCGAAGTGCGCGTACAGGGAGGGGCTGCGGATCCCGACCGCGCTGGCGATCGAGCGCATCGACGCGCCCGTGAACCCGCGCTCCGCGAACAGCTGCAGCGCGGCCTCGAGGATCCTCGAGCGCGTGTCGGTCTTGCGCCGATCAATCACGGAATCCGCTCCCACGAGAGATAGCCTATCACTTATTCGCCTATCACCTGATAGGTTTTTCTGCGCGCGTGATCGGCCGCGCGGCCGGGGCGAAAGGCCAATCTTTTCAACTCCCCGGCTCTCGCGAGCGACGCGAGCGCGCGCCGTCGTCCGCCCGCCGGCCTCGTCGGCGCCGGCGCCACCGCCCGCGCGCGGCGAGCGACTTTGGTTCATGTGTCTAGGTTCACACGTCCATTAAGACAGCTCTCCGGTTGGCTGTCGGCGCTCGGGTATGACTCGGAGACTTGGTGACAGGGGCCGCCGCGAGGCCGCGCGCACCTACCCCGACGGACCCCGGGGGTGGCTGTATATGCTTGCACCGCACGCCCAAAAGCGGATTGCGTTGTTGCCGGTCGCTACCCCACGCGCCTTCTTGACGCCCGCGCCCCCGCGATGACCCGCGCCCCCGCGGACAAGACGAATCAACGTTCGCTCGCGCAGCGGCGGCGCTCGTGGACATCGATGACGTCGCGCCGCGAGCTGCCTCGCGCGCGAACACGAAGTTGGACCGCGTCTTGCTCTTTCGTCAGGCGAGCGGGCGTACGAAAGCCCGCGTATTCACCCCCCAACGACAACCGACTCTCCCAACTCTCCCCCCGATATCCGACCATGAAGACCCTCTCTCGTATCGCCCTCCTCGCCCTCCTCTCCCTCAGCGCCGCCGCCTGCGATCTCGACACCGTGATGCAGAGCGCCGGGATCGCCGCGAGCGGTGACCTGGTCTCGCCCTCGCGCCCGAGCTTCCCCCCGCCCGCGCCGCGCCCCCTCACCTCGACCGAGCACGCACCCCAAGCGCCCGCCTCATCAAGCCGCCCCGGCGACCTCACCACGCCGCCGGCGACCCCGCGAGACCCCGGCGACCTCACCTCGCCGTCACCGATGACCCCGTGCCCGCCGGTCCAGCCCGATCCCCTTAAGTTCACGAGCTAAGTTGTTCGAGACAGACGCGACGGCCCTTCGCAAAAAGGGCGCGCGCGGTCGCCCAAGATGGACGGCCGCGCGCTTATTTTTCCCCGAAGAACCTGACCTCACGGCCAGGCCTACCTCGCTAGCCCGCCGAGGACCAACCCTTCTTGATGTTCTTGTCGATGAAGGCGTCGGCGATCTCGAGCGCGCGGCCCTGCTCCGGCGCGAGCCGGACCTCGCGCTTCAGCGGGTCCTTGCGCCCGGCGCTGTAGTCGGTCCAGTGGATCACGTAGGCCGGGTAGTTGCGGTCGACATCCTGCTTGTTGGTCTTCCAGACCACGAGCTTGCGGACGCCGAGCTTGCCCTTCACCGACTTGGTGTAGACCTCGCGGCGCAGCACCTCGCTGGCCGGGAGCACGAGGCGCTCGACCTTGCGATCGATGTCCTCGACGAGGCAGCGCTCGAGCAGCTGCGAGACGCGGATGTCGGTCTGCGACACGCTCTTGTCGTCGCGGATCCGCACGAACACCGGGTGCAGGATGCTCGCGCCGGGGAACTGCCGGATCGCGCGCCAGTTGCCCTCGTCGCGCTCGAGCACCATCCGCATGACCGGATCGCCGCTGCTGTCCTCGCTCTGGATATCCGTCAGCTTGACCTCGATGACCGTGGTCGGCTTGACGAAGCGGTACAGCGCGCCCTTGCTGTTGGCGTGCCGGTAGTTGGAGTCGCACCCCTGCTTCTGCAGCTGCTTGAGGAACGCGAAGCGCTGCTCGTCGGGCATGTTGCCGCACGAGCCGATGACCTGGAAGCTGTCGTCCTCGCGCATCATCCCCAGCAGCAGCGAGCCGACCTTGTTCGGGTCCTCGCTCGAGAGCGTGTAGCCGATGATCGCGGCGTCGATGTTGATGGTCGGCTTCGCCTTGTAGACGAAGTTGTCCATCGAGCGGATCACCAGGCCCTCGCCCTTGCCGCCCTCGACCCACTGCTCGAACAGGCCCTCGACCGCCGCGCCGCCGGCGACGTTCTCGGTCTTGACGGCCTTGAGCCGCTTGCCGCCGTCGAGCAGCCGCTCGAGCATCTCGAGACGATCTTTGTAGATCGGGATGCTGCCGTTGGCCTCGCCGTCGCCGCCCATGAGCGAGTCGAAGGCCGCGAAGGCGATGCGCTCGGTGCTCGCGTCCTCGCCCCCGCCCATCGCGCTGGCGAGGTCACCGACGCGCGGCCGGCCCTTGCCCTTGCCCTTGATCGCGAACAGCTCGCCGGCGAGGATCGTGCGCCCCTGGCTGCGCTTGAGCGCCTTCTTGGCCTCCTTGACCACGGGCACGTCGCCCGCGATCACGCGGCCCTTCGGCGAGGCGAAGAAGGCCTCGCCCTCGTCGAGCACGAGGAACCACAACTCGCCGTCGATCTTGGGCGAGACCAGCAGCTTCCCGGGGGGAAGGTGGGTCGCCAGCTCCTCCTGCACGACCGAGCGGTAGCGGCTCGCGACCGAGCGCTTGTAGCCGCGCAGCATCGCCGCGATCTCGCTGTCGGTGATGCTCCCCGCGGGGAGCTGCTGACCCTTGCCCATCGGGCGCGCGCCGTCACTGGAAAACAGACTCATAATCGTATCTCCTCGTCGATATCTCGGTGAATCGGCCGCCTGGCTCAGGCGCTCGGGACCTTCAGCTCCATGTCGCTGAGGTGGAGCATCAGCTTGTACTTCTGCCCGTCGACGCGACCCTCGAGGAAGCCGCGGTACGGCTTGCCGTTGTCCTGGAAGATCAGCGGACCCTTACCCTTCTTGCCGCCGCCCAGCATCGCGACCTTGCCCTCCTCCGCGAGCTCCTTGGCCATCGCGAACAGGAAGTCGTAGGTCAGGCCGTCGACGTGCTTGATCTGCACGGTCCGGCGGAACGCGAAGCGCGTCACCGCGTCCTTCTTGGCGAGCTTGCGGCCCGTCCACTTGACCGGGACCTCCTCGTTGGTGTTCGCCGGGATCAGCTTCGGATCCGCGCGCTCGCGCTCGCTGCCGTCCGGGTTGAACAGCACGTCGACGATCCGCGGCGAGGCGTGCAGCACGGTGCCGGCGCTCGAGAGGTAGACGGTGTGCGTGTCGCCGACCGCCTGCCCGACCTTCTCGATGTCGATCTCGGGGTCGCCGTCGACCAGCGCCTGCGCCAGCTCGTCGCCGTACTTCTTGATCAGGCGCTTGGGCAGCCCGTCCTCGGTGGCCGCGAGGTAGCGCTGAAATTTCAGCTTCTTGTCGGGCAGGCCGAGCTTCGCGGTGGGCGCCTCTTTGACGGACTCCATCGCCAGGGTGGCGTCGCGCCGGGCCTCGTTCATCAGGTGAATTTTTCGCATCGCTGTTTACTCCCCCTCAGAACATCTCGAAGTCGAGATCGTCGTCATCGTCATCGTCCGCGTCGAAGGTGTCGACCGCGACCGTCTCGAGCTCGCACCAGTCGCTGAGGCCCGGGTTGCCGATGAGCGCGAAGTAGCCCTCTTTGTTCCCGACCAAGAACGCGGTCTCGGCGTTGTAGTCGGACCGGTAGTTGAACGGGAACTTGAACACCTTGCCCTGCTTCAGCTGCTTCTCGAGGCCCTTGTCGAGGGACTCAGGGTCGAGCACGTAGACCGAGCGCAGGTTGAGGTCGAAGACCTCGGTCGGGTCGACCGGGCCCACCAGCGCCTGCGCGACGCCGAGCGTCGAGGGGCTGACCTTGACGGGCTTGCCGTCCTTGATGCCGACGAGCTGCTTGTTGGGCACCCAGAAGTTTTCGTCGTCGAAGTAGCCCTGGGCGGTCATCCCCGAGCGCACGAGCATCGACCCGTCGCGGGTCAGCTCGGCGCGCTCACAGCGACGTCCGTCGGGGTCTAGGGTCTGTCTCTGGCGCTTGCCGTACAGCTTCGAACGATCGAGCTTGCGGATCTTGAAGCTGCTGGTAGCGCCGCCGGTCTTTACGATAATCGGTTTGGCCATGACGAGCACTCGCGGATCCACGAGCGACGGCTCGCGGTCTCTCCGCGCGCTCGAGGGTCGACGCTACCGCGCGCTCCGTCAAGCGATGATCGCTCACGCGAGCGCGCGTGTTTTCGCTCGTCTGGCCCGCAGATGTGTACCGGCACCGGTGAGCGGCGACGTTGTCAAGATGCATATACAGACATGGCCGCTCGGCCACGGCGTGCAGCCGCGCCGCGGCGCGACGGCGAGCGCGGACAGAGCGCGCGCGAGCGCACCACGGCGCGCTCACAGCCGCGACGCGAAACTTCTACGCGAGCGCGGCAGAGCGCCGTCGCGCCGTACCGAGCGCGTCACGCCGAGGCGCCGTCGTAGCGCTGGATCTCGAGGCCGGAGACATCGAAGTCGTCGAGGCAGCGCAGGTTGATCGAGACCCAGGGCGAGCCGTCGTGACCGAGGCCGCGGGCGAAGGACCGAATCCCGCACGTGCCGCAGAAAAGGTGATGGATCACGCGCTTGTTGAACTGGTAGTCGCGCAGCTGCTCCTCGCCCTGCAGCAGGCGAAACTGGGTCGCGGGCGCGAAGCCCAGCAGCCAGCCGGTGCTGGCGCAGATCGAGCAATTGCAGTCAAAGGCCTTCGCGGGCCGCGGCATCGTGATCTCGTAGCGGACGGCGCCGCAGTGACAGCCGCCCTGAAAGCGCTCCGGGGCGTTTTCCGGGGCGTTTTCCGGGGCGTTTTCCGGGGCGTTTTCCGGGGCGTCTCCCGTGGATGAGTGGGTCGATGATTCGGACATATCGCGCTCCCGCCGGCTCTGGCGGGCTCCTCCGTGGTACCGTGCACGAACGCGCGCGACGCGTCTTGGATTAACACGACATGCTCGAGCCGAAGCCCGAGACCCCCCGCGGGATCATCCAGCCCCGCGCCGTCCCGCGCCCGTTCTCGGTCGCGCGCTGGCTCGCGCCGCCCCGCCTCGCCCACGCCCTCGCCCACGTTTGGAGAGTGCGCTGGTCGCTCGAGGAGGGCGCGGAGTTCGTCCAGCACACGCTGCCGCACCCGATGGTCCACGTCGTCTTCGAGGGGCGCGCTGGCGAGGTCGTCGGCCCCATCCCGCGACGCTTCGAGCGACGCCTGGTCGGCCGCGGTCAGGTCCTCGGGCTCGCGTTCCGCCCCGCGACCTTTCGCGCGCTGAGCGACGCGCCGCTGCTCGCGCTCCGAGATCGACGCGCGCCGCTCGAGCGGTTCTTCTCACGCGCTTCACGCCCGCCGACGCTCGTCGCGCGCGAGCTGGGCGCGATCGCGGACGAGGAGGCGCGCGTCGAGTTCGTATGTAGCTGGCTCTCCGAGCATGTTCCCGAGACGCTCTCCGAGCCGCTCCGCGAGCTCCGCGAGCTCGTCGAGCGCCTCGCGCGGGACGACGCGATCACCTCGGTGGAGGCGGCCGCGCGCCTCGCCGGCTGCTCCGTGCGGACGCTGCAGCGGCGCTTCGACGATGCGATCGGGTGGTCGCCCAGACAGGTAATTCGACGCCGCCGGATCCACGAGGCGCTGGCCCAGCTCGACGGCGCGCGGCCCCCGGACCTGGCGAGCCTGGCCGCGCGCCTCGGCTACTGCGATCAAGCCCACCTGTCCCGCGACTTCAAGGCGATGACGGGCGTGACGCCGGGGGCCTACCTCCGCGGCTGAGCCCTCAGCCCTCGCGGACCTCGCCGCGCCGCCGCCCCTTCAGCAAGAACCCGCGGATGCGATCGTCGTCGTCGAGCTCGACCTTCATCAAGCGCGGGCCGATCTCGCAGGACAGGTCGAAGAGCGCGCCGCGGTGACTGGCGAGGTCGAGGTCCTCGAGCTCGCACGGCCCCCAGCCCGCGCGCGTCGCCGTGAAGAACTCGCGCATATCCTCGAGCTCGAAGCGGTCGGCGAAGAGCTGACGGAAGCGGGCCTCATCAAAGCGCTCGTACAGCGCGAGCGCGGCCTCGGCCGCCTGCAGCACGTCCGCGGGCGGGTCGACGCCGCGGACGCCGCTGAGCATCCGCGTGATGCGGGGCGTCTGCTCGTCGACGAGCGTGATCGCGGCCTCGAACTCGCCGCGCTCGCAGGGGAATACGAAGCGCGCGCGCGTCGGCGTCGGGACCACGAGCGTCCGCGGCGTCCCGCACTCGCCGACCTGCGCGCGGAACCACTCGAGCTTCTCCTGCAAGACCCACGGCGGACCCTCGGTCTCGAACAGCGCGGAGAAGCTCTCGTCGTCCCAGCGATCGTAGAGCGCCGCGACGCGCTCGATCGCCGCGAGCTGCTGCGCGTTGGCCGGGCGCTCGAGCACGGAGGGCGCCCCGGACGCGACTGCAGGGGCGGACGTCTCTGGCTCCGCCGCGGGCGCCGGTCCAGAGAGGGCCAGGTCCGCCGCCGCCCGCAGGGCCTGGGTCGCCTCCCCGCGCGCCCGCCGGACGCGCTCCGGCGGCGCGGCCGAGCGCTCGTCGGCGCGTGTATTACCTGCTTGAAAGAACATATTACCAACGCCGCCGACGGCCAGCGCGGCCGCGAGCGCCACGAGCGCGATCATCACCACCACGAGCGCGACGGCGCCGCCGCGCGCCGGCGCCCGCGGCAGCGCGAGCACGCCGAGCAGCCCCGGCCGTTGGGCGCGCGCGCGGTGCCGCCGAAGCGCGCGATCGAACGCGCGCCGGGCCGAGCGCAGCCGGGCGTAGACGGTGTTGAGGTTGAGCCCGAGCTCAGCGGCGATCTCCGTCCCGCGCAGCCCGTCGATCTCCGCGCGCACGAACACGGCCCAGCGCTCGCGGTCGAGGCTGTCGAGGAACGCGTCGAGCACCGCCCGCGCCTCGCGGAGGCGGGCGACCTCCTCGGGATCCCCCTCGGCGCTCCCCTCCGCGACCGCCCGAGGCTCGCGCGCGCCGAGCGAGACCGGCTCGCGCCCCGCTCGCTCGCGGTGCCGCCGGGCCACGCGCCGCGCCACGCCGGTCATCCACTGGCGAAAGCTGTAGCGCTCGTCGTAGTCGTCGATCCGGCGCGCGAGCACCTCGAGCACGTCCTGGGTCGCGTCGTCGATCCGCCGGGGCGGCACGCCGAGCGCGAGCAGTCGTCGCCGGAGATAGGCGTCGTGTTCCCGGGCCGCGCGGTCGAGCGCGCTTCGCCGCGTCTGAGTCGAAGTCGTCAAGCTGTCCACGCCTCTGCTCTTGCGGGCGCCGGAGAAAATTGTGCCGCAATCGACCGCCGCGTAGAAGCCGCGCGCGATCGCGCATCAGGAGCGGGTCTGGGTCATCCGCGGGGGCCTGGTCTTCCTCGCTCTCGGTGCAAGCAATTCCTCGAAACAGCGCTGGGCCGCTTCCAATGGCTACGGCGGCTCAATGTTCTGGTCCGTAGGCCCCGATCTCGTGCGCGCCACGAACGGTGATAAAGATAGCGGCGCCAAGTATGTGGAGCCGCTCGCGGTGGTGGCTACATAAGCGTACGAACGTACGGCGAGGAGCGATGAGGGCGCCCGCCGCAGTTTCGTCCGCTCGTCGTTCGCGGCGACCCCTGGTGGGTAGCGCGCGCTAGCGATACGGGCCGACGCGGCCCGAGAGCTTCACCGCCAGCGCCGCGAGCTGCTCGATCCGCGCGCTCGCCTGCTCCAGGGTCACCTCGCTCGTCGGCAGCTCGAGCGCGATGCGGTGCCAGTCGATCCGCAGCTTCTCAGCGCCCACGGTCAGCTCGGTGAGCGTCTCGGACAGCTCGGACTCCGGCAGCGAGAGCCCTGGACCGCTGACGTGGTGACGCTCGGAGATCGGGACTTTTGGTCTGACCTCGAGGACATAGCGCTCGAGCTCGCCGCCCGGTTTAAAGCCAGCGCGCAGCGCGAGCGCGACCTCGGCTCGACGCGCGGTGACGCGGACCGCCGCGCGATCGAGATGCCCGCCGAGCGCGCGCGCGGCCCGGGACCACTCCGCCAGGTGCTCCGCGATCGCGGCCGGCGCGGGCAGCTCGGCGCGGGCCGATTCGAAGGCCTCGGCGACCGCGTAGACGCGCACCGCGAAGCGCTCGAGCGGCTCGACGCGATGCCCGGGGTCCTCGAGCTCAAAGCGCATACGCCGGTCGTCCGCGGTGCTCGGCCACCCCGCGGCGGCCAGCGCGTCCTCGAGCTCCGACATCAGGTGCTCGGTCTGCCCGCGGTCGCGGGCGCGCAGGCGCTCCTTGCCCTGTCGGACCAGGCCGATCCCGAGCTCTGGATAGGTCAGCTCCCCCACCACGATCGCGCCGCGCCGCCCCTGATGCTCGCGCCGCAGCTCGACGTGCACGTGCCCGAACTCGCGCCGCAGCACGCCGTCGACGTGGTTGTAGTGTGTCCTTCGAGCCACCTCGCGCCAGACCAGCTCGACGCGCTCGGAGCCGACCGCGAGCGCCGCGGGCTCGATGCCCTCGCTGGCGAGCCCGCGCGAGCGCACGTTGAGCGGGATCCAGATCTTCGGGTCCAGCTTCCACGGCACGTCGGCCTCGACCGAGAGGAACCAGCGGACGCCGGAGGACTGCGTGCGAAAGCCCGGCACGATGTTGCCCGGCAGGTTGAGCTTGAAGCGCAGCGGCTCGCCCTCCCCCGCGCGCTCCGCCGGGACGCGCCAGCGACCGACCTCGTTGTGGTGCACGTTCTCGATCATGAGCGACGGCAGGCGCTCGGCCGCGACCAGCCGAAACTCGACCGCCCGGTAGCCGTTGCTCGCCACGTTCGACAGCGCGATCGCGCCCTCGAGCACCCCCTCGGGCGCGATCTCTCGCGAGCGCAGCATGACCTCGAAGTACGGCGCGTCACCGGCCGGGCCGCCCTTCGCCGAGACGTGCACCAGCTTGTGGGTCGCGCGCTGGTCCTCGTGCCCCGGGTGGACGACGTTGACGAGGAAGGTCCGGCGCGCGTCGGGCCACCACGGGATGTCGACGTGGATCCGCACCGACCACTCGATCCGCAGCGCGCCGCCGGCGTAGCTACCCGGGAACTCCGAGGGGATCTCGAGGTTCACGTCGTACTGGTGCAGCCCGGGGTTGAGCTGGGTCTTGCCGACGACGCCGATCGACGCGCGACACAGGCGCGACTCGTTGCGGTGCCGTCCGTACTGACTCGAGGTGAACCACACCTCCGAGCCCTCGAGATCGACCGAGACGCTGTTGACCTCGAGCTTCTCGGGGCACTCCAAGACCACGCGCACGCGGAACGGGGCGCCGCTCGTGATCACCCGCGGCGCGAGCAGCTTGATGGCAGGGCGTTTCTTGATCAGCGCCACGACGTAGCCATGGTACACGCTCCAGCGGGCACCGGAGCACGCGCCCCGCTCGCGCCGCAGCGCGCAATTTAGAGGCCGCGCTCTCGAAGCCGCGCGGCGACATCGGGCGGCAATGCTCCGCGCGCCTCGATCCGCTCGACCACCCCGCTTCGTCGCCGCCGCGCCGCGGACAGAGCCCCGCGAGGCGAGCGAAGCTCACCCCGATCGACCTGTTCATTCAGTCAGATCGACTGAACCCGATCCCGACCCCGAGAACTCCCGCCCGAGCCCAAGAGCCCCAACAGCCCGAGAGCCCCGAGAGCCCCGAGAGCATGTCATCGGCCCACAGCGTGGGTCGATGACGTGGCTCCCGCAATAAGCCCAGCGGGCGTCGGTCACGTGACTCCCGCATGGAGCGCCCGCCGCCCTTCCTCCCAGAGCCCCGCGGAGCAACCCAACCAAGCGACCTCGCGGATACAACGCAAAAAACAAACAAACGATCAACGAGAACGAATCACCAAAGCCCGAGTACAAAGCAACAACAGCGCGTAGCAGCCGACGCCGACGCCGAGGGTCGCCGGGACCCCCCACACCATGGATGTCCCAAGCGCCAGGCCGCTCGCGCACACCCCGAACGCGCCGTTGATCCCCCACAGCCACGGGCCGATATCCGGGCGAGCGTCCCCGCCGCGCAGCCCCACCAGACGCAGACCGAGCGGGAAGCCCAGGCCCATCCCCAGCGCCGGCGGGCCCAGCAGCGCCAGCCCCACCAGGACCCGCACGCCCGAGTCCGCGCCCGCTGTCGCCGCCATCACCGGCTCCTGCAGCGCGAAGGCGGCCGCCGCCAAGCTCGCGGGGATCAGCGGGTACCAGAGCCCCCAGCGCGGCCGCTCGATCGGCACGCGCCCGCTCAGCAGGCTGCCGATCCCCGCGAACAGGATGATCCCGCCGAGGACCGACGCGAGCGCCAGCGTCGGGTGCCCGATGTACACGTTCAGCCGCGAGAGCAGCCCGATCTCGACGAACATGAAGCCCAGGCCGATAAGCGCGAAGTAGGCGCAGGCCGCCAGCAGCTCGCCGCGCGGATACCCGCGCAGTCGCCTGCGCCGCGCCCACAGCGGGCCGAGCAGCGCGCCCATCGTCAGCGCCAGGCTCACCAGCGTCGCGTAGACCAGCGTCTGCGTCGCCCGCAGGTTGCCGAGGAACGCGAGATCGAGCTGATCGATCGCGTGGTCGTCGGTCAGCCAGGTCCGCGGCTTCAGCATGTTGAAGAAGAACGGGCGCGCGTCGGTCGGCGGGGTCAGGTCGAGCTCCTGCGAGCTCGTGTAACGCCACAGCGCCGCCCGCGACTCGATCTGTGACAGCTCCTTGAGGTAGAGCTGGCGCGCCGGCTTGCGCGGCGTCACCAGCATGTTGACGCCCATCTTCACCGCCTCGCGCTGCATCAAGTCGACGTCCGCCTCGGTGAACGCGCTCGGCGAGATCAGCAGCGTCGCGACGCTGCCGTGCTGCAGCAGGATCAGATGATCGCGCGGGCGCGCGGCGCCCAGCTCCCACAGCGACTCCATCGCCAGCGCGAGCATGCGCGCGGTCTCGCCGGGGGAGTCCGACTTGTACCAGCGCGAGACCGTGAAGATGCCGCTCGGGTCGAGCCGGCGCATGAAGGTCACCCACGCCTCGCGCGTATACAGCCCGTTCTCGGACAGGCTGTAGGCGCCGGCGCCGGTCGACGCCCAGGTGTCGATCAGCGACATCGTGATCACCTGGTAGCGGCGATCGTCGCGGGTCATGAAGCTGCGCGCCTCGTCGGCGACCAGCTCGACCTCGGGCAGCCGCGTGAGGCCCGAGAACTCCTTCATGCTCCCGGTGTGCAGCGCGACGATGTCGCGGTTGAGCTCGACCCCGACCACCGGCGCGTGCCCGACCCGCGCGGCCTCGATGACATCGCGCCCGCCGCCCACGCCGATGACGGCCGCCGCGCCCTCGGGGCGCATGCGGTGGGCGAAGGCCGTGATGTCCCAGCCCAGGTAGGCGTGCTCCGCCAGCGGATCGGGGCCGTCGCCGAGCTGGGCCATCGCCGTGCCCGCGGCGCCGTCGATCAGGATCAAGCGCTGGGTCACCGGCTGCATGCGCAGCTCGGGCGGCATGGTGCGACCGGCGGCCCACAGCGCCGGCGGCCCCGCGAAGGTCTTCGAGACCGTGACCCGCGAGTGGGTGTTCCACGAGACATGTTCAAACACCGCCGGGTTCTCGTGCACGCCCTTGACCCACGTCGGCCGCAGCCACGGCTGCGCGGCGCCGCCGTTCCAGGCCGCGAAGCCGAGCAGGACGAGCAGCGCGAGCGCGCAGCGCAGCGGGCCGACGCCGCGCTCCTTCGGCCCGCGTGAGCGCGCCCCGCCGAGGCGCTCGGCGATCGCGAAGCACAGCGCGCCACCGCTCGCGAGCGCCCCCGCGACCAGCACCACCGTGCCGGCGTCGAGGCGATCGAGCAGCGGGATGACCACGAGGCAGCCGCCTGCGGCGCCGAGCAGGTCAACGCCGTAGGCGGTCCCCGGCGGCAGGCCAGCGCGCGTGAGCGCCAGCGTCAGCGCGACGCCGACCAGCGCGAAGGGCAGCGCGAGCGCGCCGCCGTAGCCGAGCAGCGCCATGAAGCTCATGAAGTCGACGACCGGCACGAGCGGCCCCGACATGACCCACGCGACAGCCAAGGGCGCGACCAGCGAGAACGCGAGCGCCGACTGGGCCATGCGCTGCAGCACGCGCTCGCGGACGAAGGCGGTCGGCCACAGGAACACCGCGACGGCGCCGGCGGTCATGCCGAGCATGGCCAGCGCGATCACGAAGAAAGCCAGGTGGTACCAGGCGATCACGCTCGTGACCCGCGTCAGCAGGATCTCGAGGATCAGCGTCGCCTGGGCGATCAGGCACACCCCGAGGTAGAGGGCTCGTCGCGCGCCCTTCGCCGGCGCGTCAACCTGTCCCTTTAACGTGCTCTCGCGCGACACGAGCCGAAGGCTATCAGCATCCGCGCGATCCCGCGCGGGTTTTTCGGCCCGCGGGCAGCCGACGCGCGCGTGTGTATGCATGCATCTCGCTCGCGCTCGATCCGCGGCTCACGCCGAGCGCCGAGGCGACGCGCGTCGCTGCTATGCTCCGCGGAATGATCGTCGAGGTCCCAGAGCCCCGGCCGCCTGCAGTCACGATCACCCTGCTCGCCGGCTTCCTCGGCGCGGGCAAGACCACCGTCCTCAACCACCTCGTCCGCGAGGCCCCGGCGGGCTCGCGCCTGGGCGTGCTCGTCAACGACTTCGGCGCGATCAACATCGACGCCGAGCTGGTCGCCGCGGTCGACGGCGAGACGATCACGCTGCAAAACGGCTGCATCTGCTGCACGATCAAAGACGACCTGCTGCTGAGCCTGTTTCGCCTGCTGCGACGGCCGGACGCGCCCGCGCACGTCCTGATCGAGGCCAGCGGCGTCTCCGATCCCGCCGAGGTGCTCAAGAGCTTCGACGACGCGCGCATGTTCGACATCGTGCGCCTGGCGTCGGTCGTCGTCGTGGTCGACGCCGAGCAGTACGCGGCGGTCGAGTACCGCGATCAACCGCTCGCGCTGCACCAGCTGCTGGTCGCCGACCTCGTGATCCTCAACAAGCTCGACCTCCTCGACGCCGCCGCGACGGAGGCGATCATCCACAAGGTCCGCGCGACCGCGCCGGACGTCCGGCTGATCCGCGCGATCTACGGTCGCGCGCCGGTGGAGCTCGTGCTCGGGGTCGGCCGCTTCGACCTCGACCGCGCGCTGCGGCGGATCGACGACGCTCCCGGGGCGACCCTGCACGTCCACGACGCTGACTCCGACGCGCACGCGCACGCGCACGCAGACAGCGGGCGCCTGGATCATGAGCTGGTCTACGCGCGCTGGAGCTACTCGAGCCCTCGCGCGCTCGCGCTCCCGGCCCTGCGCGAATTCCTCGACACGCTCCCCCCCGCGATCTACCGCGCGAAGGGCATCGTCGAGCTCGCTGACGACGCGCGCCGCGTGATCGTGCAGGTCGTCGGCAAGCGCGTCGAGCTCACGCGCGACGAGCCGTGGGGTGATGGTGAGGTCCGCGTCAGCAAGCTCGTGGCGATCGGCCGCGCCGGAGACTTCGATCCCGACGCGCTGACCGCCGCGATCGAAGACTGCGCGGCGCCCTCCACGAACAGCAGGCGCGCGAGCCAGGCGCTCGCGGGGGGCGTTCGCGGCTGGATTCGCAGCCTCTGGCCGCGATCCTCGAGCTGAGACCACGAGCCGTGGTGAGGTCCAGCGCGAGGTTTCTCGCCTGGATCGCGGATGAAATCCCGCGCGCCCCCTTGCGGGCGCCCGTCCGCGCCCCGCATGATCGGCGCGTCTTGCCCGAGCACGACCACGAGAATCAACGCGCAGCCGATGAGCTGTCCCCTGAGACCTCACCTCGGTCGACGACGCGGTCGGCTGGACTGTCGGGGCTCGAGCCCGCCGCCTCCGCGTCGCCCGACGATCCCGACGAGCTCGACGAGCTCGACGAGCTCGACGAGCCCGACGAGCCCGACGAGCCCGACCCCTTCGAAGAGGAGAAGCGGGTCGCCTTCGCGATGCTCAGCGGCATCGAGCTCGGGCTCATGGATCCCGAAGAGACCTACGAGCTGATGAAGGACGCCGACTCGACGTTGGTCTACTTCATCTTCAAGTGGCTCAAGAAGCACTACCACCGCGATCACGACGATCACGAGGTGATGCGCCGCCGGGTCAAGAGCGTCACCAACCAGTACCGCGCGCTCACCCGCAAGGCGAAGTCCGGTGAGGCCGACCCGATCGTCGAGTGGTTCGAGGGGACCCACAAGTACCGCGAGCTGTCCTCCGAGGACTTCATCGACATCATCGTCGACAAGCTCGAGGGCTAGCAGCCCGCGGCTACAGGGCTACAGCGCGACGCGCAGACCTGCGGCCTCGTTCCCCTCGATCAGCGCCTGAAGGCCGAAGGCCTCGACCGGCCCGAGCGCGCCGACTCGCGCGCACGCGCCCCGCGAGAGCGCGTCGACGGCCCACGCCAGCACGTTCGCGGTGTAGTCGTAGCCGTTGACGCCCACGAGCTCGACCGTCGAGAGCACCTCACCGTCGGCTGCTCGCGCGTGCGCGATGACGTGCGAGCCCGACGCGTCCCGGGTCGCCGCGCCGGGTCCTCGCCCCTCGCTCTCGCGCTGCACGCGACCGGCGAAGTAACGCTTCACCCGGGGGATCCGCATCGCCAGCGCCTGCACGCGGCTGAGCGGCACCATCGGGTACGAGGCCAGCCCGAACCACCCGAGATACACGTTGACCTCGCGCAGCCACGGGAAGCTGCGCGGGAGCGTGAGGTGCTCGGAGCTCGGCACCGAGACCGCCGGCCGACGCCGCGGGCCGACCTGAAACCGGCGCAGCCGCCCGCCCCCGAAGTCCTCGCGCAGCTGCCCGCCTCGGTAGAAGAGACCCGGCTCGAGCATCGCCAGCGCCATCGATGCCGCCGTGCCCTCGCTGACGGCGACGCCGCCCTCGCCGAAGGTGAAGTAGCCAATATCGACGCTCGTCGCCCGATCGCCGACCTCCTCGAGGGCCAGCGCCGCCGCGAGGTTGCCCGGCACGTAGTCGTAGCCGAAGGCGGTGAGCAGCGCGATTGCGCGCGCGCGCGCCCTCGCGTCGAAGTCCGTGAACACGCGGCGGATAAACGCGGGCTCGCCGGTCGAGTCGAGGTAGTGGGCGCCAGCCTCGATCGCCGCGTTGAGCACCGGCTCGCCGAAGCGCGCGAACGGCCCGACGGTCGTCAGCAGGATGTCGCCACGCCGCGCGAGGCGGGCCAAGCTCGCCGGATCCCCGACGTCGGCGAGCCGCGTCGTGAGCCCGCCGTGCCGCTCCGACAGGGCCCGAAGCTTGGCGCGCGAGCGCCCCGCGATGATCGGACGAACGCCGCGACTGATGAGCGCGGCGACGGTCAGTCGCCCCGTGAAGCCGGTCGCCCCAAACACAACAATTTTGCCCATGGTCGCGCTCCTCGTCAGTTGTACACCGATCCGCCCCGCGCTGCGCTCGCGGGGCCGCGGCGTCGCGCGGACGTCGGATGCGTGTACAAGTGAGGCTGCAGGTCGCACGCGTGGCGCATCGCCCCGCGCGAGGTCACGTCGTGAGGGCGTCGACCCCCTGCCGAGCTCACGTATACTCCCGACATCGCCCCCTACGCCATGCCGACCACCTCCGAGGAGCTGCTCCGCGAGTCGCTCCTGGACCTCGATCGCGCGCGCGCGGTCGAGCGCGCCCGTCGCCGCGAGACCGAGCAGCTTCTACATGGCCTTAAGGCCATTACCGACGCGGAGCCCGGCGCGGTCTTCGACAGCCTGATCGACGTGCTCGGCGAGCTCGTGGACCTCGAGGGCGCGTTTCTGGTCGTCTTCGACCGCGAAGGCCTCGGCAGCGTCCCCTCCGCCTCCCACCGCGGCTTCCGAGGCGTGCGCTGGGAGCTCGAGGGGCCGTTTCGCCGGGCGCTCGAGCGCCGGCCGGTCACGCTCTTCGATGTCGACGAGCTGCCCGCGTGGCGGAACAACCGCGGCTGCCTGCCGCTCCCCGTCAAGTCGGCGCTGCTCGGCGGCATCACGACCCCGGGGCTGCGGGCCGTGCTCGTCTGCACGCACTCGCGCCGCGCCTTCTTCACCCGCGCCCACGCCCGCATGCTCCGCGCGTTCTCGCCGATCGTGACCCAGGCGCTGCTGCGCATCAAGGCGCGCGAGCGCGAGCACGCGCTGCTCGAGCAGGCGCGCTGGACCAACCTCCGGCTGCGCCGCGAGATCGGCGAGCGCATCTCTGCGGAGCGCCAGCTCCGGCAGACCCAGATCTCGCTGATCCAGAGCGAGGAGCTGAGCACGCTCTCGCGCCTCCTCGTCGGCATCACGCACGAGCTCGAGAGCCCGA
Organism: Polyangia bacterium; assembly: GCA_030430565.1. Lineage (GTDB taxonomy): Bacteria > Myxococcota_A > Polyangia > Nannocystales > Nannocystaceae > JACKDW01. The sequence continues at coordinate 90,809 of JAUIKS010000020.1, read as the reverse complement.
TCAACTTTATCGCCGACACGCAGGAGACCATCCAGGCGCGGATCTCGACCCTCCAGGGCGTCCTGCGCGAGCACCTCCCGACGCTCGACCCCGCGACCCGCGAGCACGTCGACGCGCTGTTCGAAGACATCCAAGACCTCGCGGTCCGCCACCAGCGCGGCACCACGCGCGTCTCTAGCTTCTTGCGCGCGCTCGTCGACGTCGCGCGCATGGGCGACGACGGCGCGTACCGCCGCACGTCCGTCGACGACGTGATCCGCGAGAGCCTGACGATCACGCGCCCGCGCTGGCGCCGGCTGACCTTCACGCACCGTCGCTCCAACCTCGAGCTCGAGTGCCGCCCGCTCGAGCTCACGCAGGCGTTGATGAACCTGATCGACCACGCCGCCGACGCGGCCTGCAGCGCCCGCGGCGAGCGCGGCGCCCGGGTCGCGATCGAGGCCGCGCTCGACGACGACGACCTGCTGATTCACGTCTCCGACAACAGCGGCCGCTTCGCCGAGGAGGCGTGGGCGGGCTTCTTCGATCCGCTGCTCCCCCCCTCATCAACAGCGCCGGGAGGATCGAGCCGGCTCCCGCTCGCCATCTCCCGCAACATCGCCCGCGAGCACCACGGCGCGCTCGACTGCGAGGCCTTCGGCGACGGCACCCGCTTCACGCTCCGGCTCCCTCGCGAGCAGCGCGCTGAGGCGCGCGCCTGAGCGCCGTCGAAGCCCGCGCTTCCGCGTCCCTGCTCACGCTTCGCTACGGCTCGAGCTCGCGCTTGCCGTCCTCGATCGTCGGCGGCAGCTCGTCCCCCGCGATCTCCCAGCGCGACGTCGCGCCGCGGCTCGCCAGCATCCCGAACTCCGCGATCGCGAGCATGTGGCTGCCGCTGTAGGCGAACGCGCGGATCGACTCCTCGTCCTCCCAAACGCCGACGGTGCGGACCGCGTCGCAGGCGTCGGAGACGCCGTAGCTGAAGCCGATGAGCCCGCCCGACTCCTCCATCTGCGCGACCACCTCGTCGACGCGGGCGAGGAACTCGTCGCGCTTCTCGGGGCGCATCTTCGCGTAGGTGACGTGCGCCGTGTAGCTCGACCGCGGCTCCTCGAGCAGGCCGTCATCCGGATCCCAGGCCGGCCCGGCGAATTCGCGGATGACCGTAAAGTCATCTTCAACACAGTCGTCCTCGGGCGCGCCGCAGGCGACGGTGAGCAGCGCGGCGAGGACGAGCAGAGACGACGAGAGCGTGGAGCGTCGCGGCATACAGGCCCAACACCGCAGCGCGCCGATCGTGCCCCGCGGGCGCGGTGAGCCCGATCACGACGCGACGCGAAACCTCGCGCGCGGAGCTCGTCGTCCGCCGCGCGCGCGACCGACGAACACGCGCGGGCCGCCCGGGCGCCGCCGCGCGAGCACGGTCAGGCGTCGGCGAGCCGCGGGAGCACCCGATTACGCCCCGCGTCCTTGGCCGCGTACAGCCGCTCGTCGGCGGCCGCGAGCAGCTCGTCCGGCGCCATCGAGGGCTCGTACTCCGCGACGCCGACCGACACGGTCACGGGCACCACGCCCTTGCGCGTCGAGACGCCCTTCATGGCGATCAGGCGCCGCAGGCGATCGCAGGAGGCGACCGCGTTGCGCAGGCTGGTCTCCGGCAGCAGCAGCGCGAACTCCTCGCCGCCGAAGCGCGCGAAGACATCGCCGCTGCGCACGCGCGGCTGCACGGTCCGCGCGAGCGCCCGCAGCACCGTGTCCCCGGCGACATGTCCGTAGTCATCGTTGATCTTCTTGAAGTGATCGAGGTCGAAGAGCGCGACGCACAGCGGCGCGCGCGAGCGACGAGCGCGCGCGAGGTCTCGGCTCAGCGTCTGGTCGAACGCGCGGCGGTTGGGCAGGCCCGTGAGCGGATCCTCGATCGCCATGCGGTAGACGGCCTCGATGAACTCGAGCTCGACCTCGTCGCCGGCGAGGAACTTGAGGATCGTGTCGCCGACGCGCAGCTGGCACCCGGAGCGCAGCGGCGCCTGGCGGACCGAGGCGTCGTCGATGTACGTGCCGTTCTTGGAGCCCAGGTCGATCACGCTCCAGCCCCCGCGGGCGCGGTCACGCTCGATCCGGCAGTGACGACGCGACACGCAGTCGGCTGGGAGCACGAGCCCGCAGTCCTGCCCGCGCCCGACGAGCAGCGCGTCGCCGAGCTCGAGCCGTCGCCCGAAGTGCAAGCCCTCGGGCGGGTAGATCACGAGCAGACAGGCCCCCGCGGCCTCCCGCTCCTCGACGATCAGCGACCGCGTACGGGTCGATACCTCAGTGTCCATATCACGCGCCTCCAGCACGCGGCTCGCGTCGGCTCGAAGCGCCCCACGCGATCGCGCCGTGGACCCTACGCCCACGCCACCCCTCGCGACCCAGGATAGCGCCGCGCGAGGCCCTCAGCAATTGAGGTCTAGAGGCCTCGCGGTGCGCTCACGACACGATACGACATGTCCGACCGAACATCTTATGGCGAACGCGCGAGCGCGGCGGCGTGACGCGAGACATATCGTCTCCAACCCGCGCCGAGAGCACGATGGCGGCGGTGAGGTCTCGACGTCCGCGCCCGTGGTTCACGCGCACGACGAGCGCGGTCGGCACGATGACCGCGGCGCCGCGCCGGGCGACCTGCGGTACGCTGCCCCCGCCATCATGAACGACACAGACCCGCGACCCCACGCGAGGGACCTCTACCGGATCGCGCTGACGGGCGGCCCGGGCGGCGGCAAGACCACCGCGGCGGACATGCTGCGCCGCGAGCTCGGCGAGCGCGTCGTCGTCGTCCCCGAGTCCGCGACCATGCTGTTCTCGGGCGGCTTCCCGCGCTGCGACGAGCCGCACGCGCGACGCTCTGTCCAGCGCGCGATCTTCCACGTACAGCGCAACCTCGAGGACCTGCAGTCCAAGCGCTTCCCCGACCGCGTGCTGCTCTGCGACCGCGGGACCATCGACGGCGCCGCCTACTGGCCGTCGGGGGAGCCGCGCGACTTCTTCGAGGACCTCGGCACCACGCTCGAGCGCGAGCTCGAGCGCTACGACGCTGTACTGTTCTTTGAGACAGCCGCGGTCGGGAACCTCTCGATCGAGACCGGCAACCCCGTCCGGGTCGAGACCAACACCGAGGCGGTCGCGCTCGACACCCGCCTGCGCGAGCTGTGGCGCCAGCACCCCAACTTCGTGCTCATCCACCACAACCACTCGTTCATGGCCAAGCTGTTCGAGGGCCTGCACGTGCTGGGCGAGCTGATCCGCGGCTTCGACAGCCAGCGACGCGAGAGCGCGACCTAGCCGCCCCGCGCCGCGCGCTCGACCGCCGCGACCGCGCGGAACATCAGCCGGGTGCAGCGCGGCCGAGCCACCCGTGTCGAGGTGTCTCCGGGCGGGCACGTCGTGATCGTCTCGAGCGGCGCGGCGCTGCGCGGCTCGCCCTTGTCCGGCGGCTACGCGGGCGCCAAGCACCGCCAACAACCTGACTTTACAGACTTTTCACCTCGAGGGCACCGCTGAAGCCAAGCCCTCCAGGGTCTGCTGAACCCGGGGCAGACGCTCGACATCGGCGTCGGCGTGCGCGACGTAGCGGCGCAGCAGCGCCGCGCCCTCTCGCCGCTTCTCAGGCTCCGCCGCGCGCGCCAGCAGCGTGCCCAGGTTGAACAGCAGCGCGGCCGGCAGCGCGTCGCCGGTCGCCTCTTTACTCGCCTGACTCTTCGGCCATCCGTGTCGCAGGCGCTCGTGCGCGGCCCAGGCCGCGCGGTACGCCCGCTCGGCCGCGTCGCGCTCGCCGAGCCGCGCGCGCGCGACCCCGAGGCCGAGCAGCGCCTCGTAGCGCATCGCCGGCGAGCGCGCGCGGGCGGCTGACTCAAAGCGCAGGCGCGCGCCCTCGTTGTCGTTGACCCGCAGCAGCGCCTCGCCCCAGGCCAAGAGCGCCGGGAAGTGCTCAGGATCGCGGGCGAGCGCGCGCTCGTACAGCTCGCCGCCGCGGATCGGGTCTCGACGCGCGTACGAGACGCGCGCGCACACGGTCGCGAGGCTCGCCGTCTCGATCGTGCGCTGTCGGCAGAGCACGTCCGCGAACTCGAGGTCAGAGGGTCGCACCGCGGCCCGCAGCAGGTACAGCAGCACCATCCCCGCGAGCGCGCGCTCCTCCGCCGCCTGCTCCGTCAACGCGCCGCGCAGCTGCTGCCGCGCCGCCGCGAAGCGCTCAGGCGTCCGCTCGCGCCGGTAGGCCTCGAGCTCGAGGACCGCGAGCCCGGCGTAGCGCGCGGGCTCGGTCGTCTGCAGCGCCAAGAGCTCCTCGCGCGCCTGCCCCTCGCGCCGAAACACCACGCCGAGCTCCGCGAGCTCGATGGCGTCGGCGAATGAGCGCGAGCTTCGAAGCCGCGCCGCGCTGTCGCCCATGGCCCGCGCAGCCTCGCCGCAGAACACCCACGCGTCGAACTCCCCCGCCCCGGCCGCGCGCGCGCGCTCGCAGACGCACGCGCTCTCACACGCGCGCGCCGCCGACCCGCCCTCTGCCGCGCCGGACGGAGCGCGCAGCGCCACCTCGCGCGGGCCCGTGGCGCACGCGAGCGCGCCGGACAGCAGCGCCGACAGACCCACGACTCGACGCGCCCTCGTCGCCCGCGCGCTCCTCGAGCAGACCCCTCGCACGTTCGGCGAGGCTACCACGACGCCGGCGCGCGGCCTCGCTTCCCGCCGCCGGGCGCACGTGATACGCCCCTTGTATGCCCTCCCAAGGCCCGGCAGACCACGCGAGGCGTCACCGGGACGCTCGTCGAAGACTGCTCGATCGCCGCGCCGCGCGACGATCGGGACGACGCGTACAGCGGCGCCCGCTCGCGCCGCTCCTCATCACCGTCCTCGCGGGGCTGAGCTCGTGCGACGACGACCGCGCGCCGCCGCCAGACGACGCGCGTCGCCGCGCCGCCCTCGCCGAGCCCGAGCTCGAGCTCGAGCCCGAGCCCACGACGGATCCCGTCCCGCCGCCGCGTGAAGAGCCCGCGATCGCGCCGCGCGACGATCGGGGCGACGCGGACGATCTGGCCAGCTACATCCGCGAGCACTACGACAAGCGCGAGGTCCGGATCCCAGCGCGCGACGGCGTCGAGCTGTTCACGATCATCTACACGCCGAAAGACCGCGCGCGCGCCTACCCGATCATGCTCAAGCGCACGCCCTACGGCGTCAGCCCCTACGGCCCGGACGAGTACATGGAGAAGCTCGGCCCGAGCCCGCTGTTCAGCAAGGGCGGCTACATCTTCGCCTACCAGGACGTCCGCGGGAAGTTCATGTCGGGCGGCGAGTTCGTCAACATGCGGCCGCACCGCGCTCACAAAGCTGGCCCCAAGGACATTGACGAGAGCACCGACACCCACGACACCATCACCTGGCTGCTCGCCAACGTCGAGGGCCACAACGGCCGCGTCGGCATGTGGGGCATCTCGTACCCGGGCTTCTACGCCGCCGCCGGGATGATCGACGCCCACCCCGCGCTCAAGGCCGTGTCGCCGCAGGCGCCCATCGCCGACTGGTACTTCGACGACTTCCACCACCACGGCGCGTTCTTCCTGCCCCACACCTTCAACTTCTTCGCGCGCTTCGGGCAACCGCGCGCCGAGCTGACCACCGAGTGGCCCGAGAAGTTCGAGCACGGCACCCCCGACGGCTACCAATTCTTCCTCGACGTCGGCCCGCTCGCCCGGCTCGACGAGCGCTTCCTCCACGGCCAGATCAAGTTCTGGAACGACCTGGTGGCGCACCCCAACCGCGACGCCTACTGGCGCGCGCGCGACCTCCTGCCGCACCTCAACAACGCCGCGCCCGCGGTCATGACCGTCGGCGGCCTGTTCGACGCCGAGGACCTCTACGGCCCGCTGCACACCTACCGCGCCGTCGAGGACAACAACCCCGGCGCCTTTAACATCCTCGTCATGGGCCCGTGGCAGCACGGCGGCTGGGGGCGCACCCTCGGCGACCACCTCGGCAACATCTCGTTCGCCGCCGAGACCTCGCGCTACTACCAAAAGGACATCGAGCAGGTGTTCTTCGACCACTACCTCAAGCGCGAGCCCGAGCCGAGCGCGCCGCCCAAGGGCCTGCCCGAGGCGCTGATCTTCAACACCGGCGCGAACGCCTGGCGGAGCTTCGCCGCCTGGCCGCCGCCCGGCCTGCGCCCGCGCGCGCTCTACCTCGCCGAAGAAGGTGGTCTTCAAGACAGCCCGCGCCCGGGCGGCGCGGCCGCGCACGACGCCTTCGTCAGCGACCCCGCGCGCCCCGTGCCCTTCTCCGAGGACCTCGACGTCGGCATGACGCGCGAGTACATGACCGACGATCAGCGCTTCGCCGCGCGCCGCCCGGACGTGCTCGTCTACCAGACGCCCCCGCTGACCGCCGACATGACGATCGCGGGGCCGCTGACCGCCGAGCTGTGGGTCTCGACCTCGCGGACCGACGCCGACTGGGTCGTCAAGCTCATCGACGTGTACCCGCCCGACGCCGCCCGCGACGAGGACGAGGCCGCGCGCTTCAAGGAGCTCGCCCGCGACGAGGGCTTCGTCCTGCGCCCGCTCGGCGGCTACCAGATGATGGTGCGCAGCGAGGTGCTCCGCGGGCGCTTCCGAGACGGCTACGAGGCCCCGAGGCCGTTCACGCCGGACCAGCCGACGCTCGTCAGGATCCCGCTGCAGGACGTCCTGCACACGTTTAAAGCCGGCCACCGCGTGATGATCCAGATCCAGAGCACCTGGTTCCCCCTCGTCGACCGCAACCCGCAGAAGTTCGTGCCCAACATCTTCAAGGCGCGCGAGGCCGACTTCGTCTCGGCCACGCACAAGCTCTACCGCGCGGGCGAGCGCGCCAGCCGGATCTCGTTCACGACGCTCGCCGAGTAGCCGCGGTGCTCAGCGCGCCAGCCAGGCCTCGATCGCGGCCCGCTCGGGCGCGAAGCCCTCGCCGAGCGACCGATATGTCGTGAGGGCCATATCAGCGAGCGCGCGCGCCTCCGCCTCCGCGGGCCCGTCGCTCGGCGCGAGCGCGGACGCCAGCTCAAACCGCGCGCGCGCGAGCTCGGGGTCCTCAGCGTCGAGCCGCGCCGCGAGCACGCGCAGCGCGTCGCGGCGGGCCGAGAGCGCCTCCTCGCTCGCGCCGCTCGCCTCGAGGCACAGCGCGAGCGTACGGCTCGCGCGCCCGAACTCCGGCGCGTCCTCTCCCACCGTCGCGCCGAGGACGTCACGGGCCGCCCGCGCGTTCGCCAGCGCCGCGTCGAGCCGGCCGGCGGCGAGCTGCGAGCGCGCCAGCCGATACTGGGTCTCCGCCGTCTCGAAGTGACGCTCTCCCTTGACGCGCCGCTTGATCTCGAGGGCCTGCGTCAGCGCCGCGATCGACTCGTCCATCGCGCCGACGCGCCGGTAGCCCTCGCCGATAATCTGCAGGATCACCGCCGTCGTGAAGTGCGCCGCGCCGCGGTGCTTCAGCACGAGCGCGCGCGCCGACTCATAGGCCGCGCGCGCCCTACCTTCGTCACCCTGCCGGGCGTAGATGTCCCCGAGCAGCGTCTTCGTCCGGTACACCAAACTCGGCTCGGGACGGGCGACCTCCCGGAGCTCTTCGTCCAGCGCCGAGGCGCGCTCCAGCGCCCGCGACAGCTCGCGCCGATGGAGTTCGAAGTCCGCGAGGCGAAGCGTCGGCCAGCCCCGGTCCTTGAGCGTGGCCGTCGGGCCGAGGATCTCGAGCGCGCGCGCGAACAGTTGGCTCGCCCGCGCGCGGTCATCGTTGCGCGCCGCGATCAGTCCCTCGCTATACAGCGCCCGCGCGACGATCGGGTGCTGGGGGCCCAGCGTCTCCTCGACGATCGCCCGCCCCCGCGCGATCGTCTGCGCCGCGCGCTCGCCCTCGCCCATGTCGAGCTCGACGCGCCCGAGGTTGAGCGTCGTCATCGCCCGCTCGAAGCGCGTGGGGCCGGGCTCGATCGAAGCTGCCTCTTCGAGCAGCTCCCTCGCCCGCGCGTTGTCGCCGCCCGCCCGCGCCGCGACGCCGACGTTGTTGAGCGTCAGCCAGCGCAGCCCGCCGTCCGCGGGGTAGCGGGCCGCGTACGCCCGCGCCAGCGGCTCGTCGACCAGCGCGCGCTCCGCCTCGCGCAGCAGCGACGCGCGCACGAACACGCGGCGGCTCATCGCCTCGGCGACCACTCGGTCCGCGCGCGCCTCGAGGCCCGCGGTGATCGCCAGGCTCAGCCGCTCGTCCGCCGGCGCGCCGTCGCGCCGCTCGAGCTGGATCGCGCCGGCCTGCAGCGCCGCCTCAGCCTCGAGCGGCGTGAACTCGAGCGCGCGCGCGCGCGCGAGCTCCTCCTCGGCGCGCGCGAGCGCCTCGTCGTAGCGACCCACGGCCGCGAGCGCCCCGGCCTCCGCGAGCCGCGCCCGCGCGGACGCGACGACCCGGGCGAGCGCGGGATCCTCCGGCACGCGCTCGTCGGCGAGCGCCTCGACGTCGGCGCAGCGCGAGACCGGTCCCAGCCCCTGCGCCGACGCGGTCGCCTTCTCCAGCACCTCGGCGTCGGCCTCCGCGAGCGCCCCGGCCAAGGCGTCGACGCCCGCGCGCTGACGATCGAGGCAGGCCATCCGCAGGTCGAGCATCGCGTCGGACTGCTCCCCGCGCTGGTTGGCCTCGCAGGCCTCGACGCGCATCGCCGACCAGCGCCCCGCGAAGTCGTCGAGCGCCCGGACCACGCGCTCAGTCGTGTCCTCGGCGTAGCGCGCCTCGGTCGCGAGCAAGGCGCTCGTCACGAGCTCCCGGCGCGCGTCGTCCCAGACCCCCGCGAGCGTGAAGCGCTCGCCGACGCAGGGCTGCTCCTGGCCCGCGCGTGCCGCCCCCCACGCGCCGCCGGCGATCGCCGCGCACACCGTCACCGCCGCGAGCGCGCGACGCCGCCGAGCCCGAGGATCCCGGGCGAGCGCGTCACACAGCTCGTCCATGCTCGCGAAGCGTGACTCGGGCGCGCGCGCCAGCGCCCGCAGCACGATCCGGTGCACCCAGCTCGGCACCTCGCTCGCGGCGGGCGGCGGGCGCACGGGCTCGCTGAGGGTCGCCCGCATCAGCTCGGCGAGCGTCTCGCCCGCGCGCGGCAGCTGCCCGTAGAGCGCCTCGTAGAGCGACGCGCCGAAGCTGTACTGATCGCTGCGCTCGTCGGCCCGCCGCCCCTCAAATTGCTCTGGGGACATGTACGCCGGCGTCCCCATGATCGCGCCGGTCCGCGTCAGCGATCCGCGCAGCGCCTCGCTGGTCGCGGCCGGGTCGGCGCCCGCGCTCGCGAGCGGCGGCGCCTCGGCGCCCGCGCGCGCGAGCCCGAAGTCGAGGACCTTCACGCGCCCGTCGTCGACCCCGCCCTCGACGATCATCGTGTTGTGGGGCTTGAAGTCGCGGTGGATCACGCCGGCGCCGTGCGCCGCCGCCAGCCCTCGACCTGCCTGAATGTACACATCAACAACCTCGCGCCACGACCGGGGAGCCGCCGCCCAGCGGTCGAGGCTCACGCCCTTGACGTACTCGAGCGCGACGAAGGTCTGCCCGTCGTGGCGCCCGATCTCGATGACCTGCGCGACGTTCGGGTGCGCGACGCGGGCCATCGCCCGCGCCTCTCGCCGCAGGCGCTCCTCCTGCTCGGGCGTGCCCGCGCCCGCGAGCAGGAGCTTGATCGCCACGGCGCGATCGAGCTCGGGATCGCGGGCCTCGTACACGACCCCCATCCCGCCCTTGCCGAGGCGGCGCCGAACCGAGTAGCGCCCGATGCTCTTCGGCGCCCGCCGCTTCGGGAACAGCCGCGCCGCGATCACGTCCTCCATGACGCGCTCGTCCTGACCCGCGAGGCTCGGGAAGCGCATCGCCTCGTTCGACGGCAGCGTGTCGTGGGAGCCGAGCGGCCCGGTCGCGTCACGCCCCTCCGCCGTAGGCGCGCGCGGCTCACCCCGCGACGCGCGCCGGATCGTCTTGACGACCCCGAGCAGCCGATCCTGATCCTCCGCGCTCGGCAGCTGCGTCGCCGCCGCGACGAAGCCGCCGTCCGTGCCCGCGGGCTGGGGAAACTCGTCCTCGGTCGCCATCAGTGCCCGGTGCTTCACGATCGACAGGTCGCGCGCGCGACCGTTTCAATTCGCCCACGCTCGAGATTTCCGCAGCCGCGGCTCACTCGACCTCCATCGCGCGGACCCGCGCGGCCCACGTCTCGATCCCCTCGATCGTGCTCTGACGAAGCTCCGGGGTCGCGGCGATCGCCGCGATCTCGCGGTCGAGCCGGAGCCGCGAGCGCCGGATCTTCGTGCGAACGGTTCCTTCGGGCATATCGAGCGCGGCCGCGATCTCGCGCGCGCGCATCCCCTCCCAGTAGTAGAGCTCGAGGATCATCTGCCCCTCGATCGGGATCCGGCGCAGGCCCCGGAGCAGGAGCTCGACCTCCCGCACCCTCGCCAGCGCCGACGAGGGCGTCGGCCGCAGGTCCTCCGCCGAGACCGACGCGAAGTCGATGTGCGCGCGCTCCCGACGGCTGCGGCGGTAGTAGTCGTGCAGGACGTTGCGCGCGACCCCGAACAGGAACGCGCGAAAACCCGACGTCCCGTCGATCCGCGCGCGCGCCTCGAGGCAGCCGAGAAACGTCTTTTGAACCAGGTCGTAGACCTGCTCGCTGGCCTTGTTATGGAAGAAGCGCAGCACGGTCCGGTAGTGCGCGCGAAACAGCTGCTCTCCCGCTCGCTCGTCGCCCGCCTGCCAGCGCCGCAGCAGCTCCATATCGTCCATCACGCCCATTGTATCGCCGCGCGTCACCCCACGAGACGCTCGAGCCGACGCGGGTCTCCAAGCGCGCTCGCGCGCTCACGGCCAAAACCTGAATTTTAAAAGCAGAAAATCTAAAAAATACCTACGATCGCGTGAATTGAAACCCAGCCGCGCTCTACATGCAGATCGAGAGACGCCGGGGTCAGCCCCGAGAGCGGAGACAACGACCATGAAGACGACGATGATGACCCTCCTCCCCATCGCTGCCGCCTGCGCGCTTTCGATCGGCGCGATCACCGGCTGCGAGGAGGTCCCCGAGTACGTCGAGGACTCGAGCGACGAGACGCAGTTTCGCGGCACCGGCGGCGACGACGACGGCGGCTTCGACTTCAACACCAACATGCTGCTCGGCCTCGACGTGCCCTGGGTCGATCCCACCGGCGAGATCCTCAACAACATCGAGCTGCTGGGCGTCGCGGTGGACGACGGCGGCTGGCAAGAGATCGAGCTCGAGTCGCTGCGCGTGGACCACGGCAACATCACCGGCGACGCCAACAACATCCACTACTCCGCGGACGAGTTCGAGGGCTCGCGCTGGCTCTTCGATGTCGACGGGAGCACCGTCGAGGTCGAGCTGAGCGAGGTGAGCTGGGCCAACGCGCAGGGCCTGACCCCGCAGATGGATCCCGAGCGCGCCCTCTACAAATTCACCTACGACGACCCCGACGACGGCACGCCGCAGCAGGTCCCGACCTGCGCGGTAGACCCGGAGGACGGCGGCGTCTGGATGGTGATGCACAACGACTTCGTCATCGACAACGTCACCGCGGAGGTCGTCGACCGGAGCAACACGATCGTCTTCGCCTGCCTCTCGAGCGCCATGGGCAAGCCCGCGCGCTTCAACCTCGCGCCGGGCAACCCGACCGAGCCTGGCTTTGACGACCTCTCGGACTACCAGGCCGCCGTCCGTATGTACCGCGCCGACTACTGCGGCAACGGGGGAAGCTTCACGGTCCCGGGCAAGCCGATCACCTTCCGCGACTACCTCGGGCTCAACGACTTCACGAACGCGCCCGGCTTCCGCACCGAGGCCCAGTGGACCCCGGACGGCGCGACCTGCGTCAACAAGATCCGCCGCACAAACCAAACCCTCACGGACCCCCTCGAGTGCCCCGACGGCACGACGATCCCGCTCTGCGGCGACGAGAGCGACGCGAAGCAGCTCTGGGACAACGACGCGCCGACGCTGTGGACCAAGACCCCGATACTCGTCGGCCCCTGACCCGCGCGGGTTAGTCCGCGTCCTGCTGCTCCACGAAGCCGCGCAGCAGATCCATGCTCGACGCGCTCCCGACCAGGTGACCGTCGCCGTCGACCACGACCACTCGGTGGATCGAATTCCGCAGCAGGATCCGCGACGCGGCCGTGATCCCCAGCGCGGCCGAGGAGGTGATCGCGCCCTCGCTCATCACGTCCTCGACTCGACCCGACGCGAACTCCATCTCGTCGTCGACGTTCGACGCCCAGCCGTCCGTGATCATATAAAACGCGTTGTGGCCCTCGCGCTCGCTCGTGCGGTGGCTCGGGTCGAGCAGGTCCGTCAGCGTCACCACGCCGACCACGATCCCGTTGTGGTCGACGACCGGCGCCCCGGTGATGTGCTCGCGCGTCAGCAGCTCGGCCGCCGCCTGCAAGCTCGTGTCTGGCGCGACCGCGAACACGTCACGCGTCATCACATCACCCACCGTCTTCTCGCGCTTCATCTCGAGAATTGTCCCTGGGGACAGGCGCAACCCGCAAGCGCGAAGTGAGCGCCCGGCGACCCGAGATCACCGGGCGGAGCCGCGCTCGCTCAGCCGCGCGCCGGCGTGATCACCAGCTTGCCGCGCGCGCGTCGCTGCTCGAGGGCCTCGATCGCGCGCACCGCCTGGTCGAGGGGATAGGTCGCGGAGACGTGGGGCTTGATCGCGCCCTCCGCCAGCCAGCCCAGCAGCGTCACGAGGTTGGCGCGGTACAGCGCCGGCTCCTGCATCGCCGAGCCGCCCCAGAACACGCCGACGATCGAGCAGCTCTTGAGCAGCGCCAGGTTGAGAGGGATCCGCGGGATCGCGCCCGCCGCGAAGCCGATCACGAGATGTCGCCCGCCCCAGGCCATCGCCCGCAGCGCCGGCTCCGAGTAGTCGCCGCCCACCGGGTCGTAGATCACGTCGACGCCCCGCCCCGCGAGCCGCTTGATCGCGCCCTTCAGCGCGCGCCCGTCGAGCGTCCCGTCCTCGCCCGTGAGCGCGCCGTAATTCAGCAGCTCGTCGGCCCCGTAGCGCGCGCACAGCTCGAGCTTCTCGTCGCTCGACGCGGCCGCGATCACGCGCGCGCCCATCCGCTTGCCCAGCTCGACCGCCGCCAGGCCCACGCCGCCCGACGCCCCCAGCACCAAGAGCGTCTCGCCCTCGGCGAGCCTCGCCCGATCCTTGAGCGCGTACAGAGAGGTCGCGTAGGTCATCGCGAAGCCGCCGGCGCGCGTCAGCTCGACGCGATCGTCCAGCTTGATGATCCGGTCTCGCGGGACCGCGACGCGCTCGGCGAAGCCGCCCACGCCGCACAGCGCGAACACCCGGTCCCCGACCGCGACGTCGTCGACGCGCTCGCCGACCGCCGCGACGACGCCCGCGACCTCTCCGCCCGGGATGAACGGAAAGCCAGGTCGCGCCTGGTACTTGCCCTGCACGATGAGCACGTCGGGGAAGTTCACGCCGGCGGCGTGAACCTCGATCAGCACCTCATCCGCGTCGGGGCGCGGGTCCTCGAAGTCATCGACGAGCTCGAGCGCGGAGACAGGGGCGAAACGTCTGCAGACAACTGCTCGCATGGCCCCGTCTACCACGCGCGGACGCCCGCGCGAAGCTCGCTCGAGATTCTCTCGTGGTCTTGGTCGTCGTTCGCGGCGGCGCGGCCTGACGGGTCTCCCCCACCGCCATTGCGACGGCGGCTCACGGATCTGACAGCTCGAGCTCAAACAGCGGCAGCGTGCGCCCAGGGACGCTGTCAGAGGGCCGCGCGCCGACGCGTCGCGCCCCCGCGGCCCGGTAGAACGCGGCCGCGTTCGGGTCGCCCTGGATGATCATCACGCGGTAGCCGAGCGCGCCCGCAGTGCGTCGCGCGTGCTCGAGGAGCGCGCGACCGCACCCGCGCCCGATCCACGCGGGCTCCACGAACAGGTGCCCGAGCTCCACGCGCCGCGCGTCGAGCGAGTCGAGGGTGTAGAAGCCGACCACCTCGCCCTCGACCGTCACGACGTGCGCGCGGCGCCGCGTGAGTTCATCTGGCGCAACAGACAGCTCATCGACGCAGGCCGCCATGAACGCCTCGTCGTAGCCCCAGTGCGCCTTGGAGCGCAGCGCGAGCGCCGAGAGCAGCGCCGCCTCCCCCGGGCGCGCCGGGCGAATTTCGAATCGAGCCTCGTCGACGCGGGTCATCGCGGATCATTATAGGCGACGCGCTCGAGCGCGACTCGTCGCCGCCGCGTCGTCATTAAATCCCGTGCAAGGTCCCCTCGCCGCGCGGACAACGGTGTCTCGGGAGTCGAAAGCCGATGTCTGTATCCCGCATCCTCTTGCGATGCGTGCTGCCGGTGTCCGTGCTCGTCGCGTGCGCGACGACGCTGACCGCCGCGCCGCGCACCGCCCACGCCGAAGATAAGGGCGCCATCAAGGGCGTCGTCATGAACTCCGCGACCGGGCAGCCGATCGGGCAGATGAACATGCTGCTGATGTGCGCCTGCATGCAGGGCGACCGCTTCGCGAGGACCAACGACGACGGCCTGTTCCGCTTCGACAACCTCCCCCCGGGCAAGTACACGGTGCAGGTCCTCGATCCGGATCCGAGCCGCAAGAACCCGATCTACATGGTCCTCGACCTCGATCGCGGCGCGAGCAAGCGCGCCGACTTCTCCTACGACCCCGAGGAGGACGCCCGCGTCATCACCGTGGACCCGCCGACGCGCCCCGGCGGCGGCTATGTAGAAGACATCGACGGCACCGATCTGCCCTACATCCCGCTGCCGGATCGCAACATGGACTCGGTCGTCGACCTCGCGCCGACGGGCGGGGACGACGGCGCCGGCAAGACCATGATGGGCACCGACGCGAGCGAGCAGAACTGGTCGGTCGACAACGCGCCGATCAACGATCCCCGCTTCGGCACCGTCGGCTCGAGCATCGTCCAGGACTTCCTCGACACGGTCGAGGTCCAGGAGGCCGGCTACGACGCGGAGTTCGGCGGCGCCTCCGGCGGACAGATCCGCGCGCGCCGGATCAGCGGCTCCAACAAGGTCCGCGGCGTCGCGCTGCTGCGCTACTCGCCGCGCCTGGCCGCGCCGCGCCTGATCTCGGCGACCGACGAGGCGCTGCGCTCGGCGGTCGTGACCGACCACGAGATGCAGGCGGTCATCCAGGTCAACGGCCCGATCATCAAGAACAAGCTGTTCTTCGCCGTCGGCGTCGCGCCGGCCGGCAACGTCAACACGCTGATCCAGTCCTACTACCACCGCGTCGACAAGGACCGCTCGGGCGGCTTCGCCGACTGCCCCTACAAGAACGGCGACTTCGACTGCGCCGAGGGCGGCAACTACATCCAGACCGAGAAATTCGCCGAGAAGCGGTTTAAGACAGGTCGCGTCAACGTCGGCTGGTTCGGCCGCCTCGACTGGGTGATCACCCCCAAGCACCGCCTCTACCTCTCGGGCGGCGGCGGCCCCAGCTTCGACCGCACGACCTACCGGCTGCCGGCCTCCTCGGTCCCCAACACCTTCGGCAGCAACCCCACCACCGCGCTCGGCGGCGCCGCGCGGGTCGCCACCGGCATCGTCGACAAGCACTTCGGCTGGACGCTGGGCGACGCGACGCAGGTCGGCCTCAACTACGAGGGCCGCGCCTTCAAGGACAAGGTCGAGATCGACGCGGGCGTCTCGTTCTTCCAGGCGACCTACGAGGAGGCGTGGAAGCTCGACCACCCCGAGCAGAAGCTGCGCACGCTGACGCAGGAGAGCGACAACCAGGGGCGCAACCTGTACGAGTTCCTCGACCGCGACGGCGCCGTCAACACGGTTCCTGGCGTCCAGGACAGGTGCAACAACGCCGAGCTCCCGGGCCTCGCCTGCCCGACGCGCTTCTGGCTCTCGGGCGGGCTCGGCCAATATAACCAAGAGGTCAGCCGGCGCGTCACGGGGCAGCTCAACCTCACCCACTTCTTCGACATCGCCAAGACCGCGCACCAGCTCAAGTACGGCACGATCATCGAGCACCTCGAGCGTAAGACCGTCTCGACCTACTCGGGCAGCAACAGCGAGGACTACTACAACAGCTGCCCGACGCCGCAGGACGAGGGCGGCGGCGGCGAGTACTGCTACAACCCCGAGACCGGCGAGTACGACATCGAGTTCGGCACGCGGGTCAACAACAACCGCATCATCCTGGTCAACACCGACAACCCGAACCAGCGCACGACGCTCGGCTACGGGCGCGTGCGCAAGGAGCAGGATGACCTGCGGGCGATCGCCACGCCGATCGGCGCGGGCATCCGCGCCCCCAGCTACAACGCCCGGCTCACGACCCAGAACTACGGCGTGTACCTCCAGGACAAGATGCAGCTCGGCCCCGGCCTCTACCTCAACGCCGGCGTGCGCTGGGAGATGCAGGACATGCGCGACCTCAACGGCAACCGCGCGCTCTTCATCTGGGACAACATCGCGCCGCGCCTGAGCGCCTCCTACGACTGGACGCAGGAGGGCAAGAGCCGCCTCTACGCCAGCTACGGGCGGTTCTACCGCCAGCTGCCCCTGCAGCTCAACAGCCGCGTGTTCGGCGGGCTCGTCAACGTCACCCGCTCGTACCGCTCGAGCGACTGCACGGGCTCGGTCAACATCAACGGCCGAGACCGCCCGATGACCGTCGACGGGCAGCCGACCGAGTACTGCGGCGACTTCAACACCCAGACCACGGGCCTCACGGTCGGCGCGGTCGTCCCCCGCCTCAAGGGCCAGTTCAACGAGCAGTTCCAGCTCGGCTACGAGCAAGAGGTCGTCGAGGATCTGCTGCTCGGCGTCCGCTGGGCGCACAACAGCCTCGGGCGCGCGGTCGAGGACGTCTCGACCAACGGCGGGCTCAACTTCCTCATCGCCAACCCCGGCGAGGCGGTCTCCGAGTCCGACGTGATGGCGAAGCAGGAGGAGTGCAACGCGCTGCAGAGCCAGTTCGACGGCCTCGACCCCGACGACGACCAGCGCGACGTGATCGGCCGCGAGCTCAACCGCTGCAACTTCCTGGCCGACGCCTACGACAAGGTCGGCACCCTGTTCAATAAGCCAGTTCGCAACTACGACGCCTGGTCGCTGATCGTCCGCAAGCGCTTCGCCAAGAACTGGCTGATGCGCGCGACCTACACCTACAGCCGCCTGGTCGGCAACTACGACGGCGCGGTCGACCGCAACACCGGCGCGATCAACCTCGGCGCGAGCACGCAGTACGACATCCCCGAGCTCGTCCGCAACAGCTACGGCCCGCTGTTCAACAACCGCCCGCACACGGTCCGCCTCGACGGCTACTACACCTTCGACCTGCGCAAGAACGGGCGCCTGACCACCGGCGTCAGCTTCCGCTTCCTCTCGGGCACGCCGGTCAGCACGATGGCGGACAACAACCGCTACCCGGGGCAATTCTTGATCTTCGTGCTGCCGCGCGGCGCCGGCGGGAGCATGCCCCCGCTGTACCAGGCGAACCTCCAGGTCGGCTACACCTACCCGATCTCCGGGAGCACCGAGATCGAGTTCTCGGCCCGCCTCGTCAACATCACCAACGCCAAGACCCCGCTGCGCGTCGACGAGACCTACAGCTTCCAGTCGACGCGGCCGGTCGCCGGCGGCGATCTCGAGGACCTCAAGCACACCAAGATCCAGAGCCCGGGCGCGCCGACGACCTTCTACCAGCGCAACATCGTCACGCCCCAGGGGAACTACGGCACCTCGCTCGCGTTCCAGCGCCCGCTCTCGGCGCAGTTCGAGCTGCGCCTGCGGTTCTGAGATCGGGGAGAACGCGCGCTACGTCGCACGCGCGAGCGCGTGCACGACCGTCAGGTTTTGCTCGCCGAGCCCGCGCCGGGTCGCGTCCTCAAAGCGCGCGCGCACGCCCTCGATCACCGGGAGCGGCGCGAGCGCGCACGCGTAGCGAAGATCCTTGGCGACCAGCGCGGCCGGGAATCGCGGCGCGTGATCCCCCGCGAGCATCAACCGCCCCATCCCGGCCGCGACCGGCGAGGTCACGGGCAGCCTCGTCAGCAGCTCCAGCGCGGCCGCGACGTTCATCCCCTGGATGTCCAGCATCGTCAGCAGCTCGCCCATCACCGCGACCTGACTCGCGAACAGGGCGTTGACGGCGAGCTTGAGGATCGCGCCGCAGCCCTGCCCGCCGGCGCGCAGCGTCGCCGCGCCCATGCGCTCGAGCGCCGGACGAACCTCCTCGATCGCTCCGGCGTCCCCGCCGACTAAGAACGCGAGCGCGCCCGCGTCGGCCTGCGGCGTCGACCCCACCACCGGCGCGTCGAGCAGCCGCGCGTCGCGTTCACGGACCGCGACGGCGAGCCGCCGGACCCACCCGGGCGTGACCGTGCTGCTCTCGATCGCCACGGCGCCCGCGCGCAGCCCCGTGACCGCGCCGCGCTCGGGGTCCAGCCACAGCGACTCCGCCGCGCGGTCGTCGGTGACGACGCTGATCACGATGTCGCCTCCGTCCGCCGCCTCGCGCGGCGTGCTCGCCCACCTCGCGCCCGCCTCGACGAGCGCGGACGCGCGCGCGCGCGTGCGGTTGTAGACCGTGACGCTGTGCTCGCCGAGCAGCCGCCGCGCCATCCGGCTCCCCATCGCTCCTGTCCCCAAAAATCCGATCTTCGCCACGTCCTGTCTCCTTGTGCAGGACCACCATACTCATGCAAAAACCGGCGCGCACCGCCAATCTCCGCGTAGGATATATTCTCAAGCAGAATAAACAGGAGCAGCTCCCATGGACACCTTCGACGCGCTCCGAGCTTATGTCCGCATCGTCGAGCTCGGCTCGTTCTCCGCGGCCGCGCGCGACCTCGGCCTGCGCCAACCGACGGTCAGCAAGTGGATCGCGGCGCTGGAGGATCGACTCGCGGCGCAGCTGCTCGACCGCACGACCCGGACGCTGCGCGTCACTGAACCTGGCCAATTGTTTTATCAGCGCGCGCGGGCGCTGCTCGCCGCCTGGGCGGGCGCGCAGGCCGAGACCCGCGGTGAGCCGCGCGCGCTCGCGGGGCGGCTCCGCGTCAGCGCGCCGGTCGTCTTCGGCGAGCGCTTCGTCGCCCCGATCGCGCCCGCGCTGCTCCGCAGTCACCCGCGGCTCGAGCTCGAGCTGCAGCTCTCGGATCGCTACGTCGACCTGGTAGAGGAGGGCGTCGACCTCGCGATCCGCGTCGGCACGCCCGTCGACTCGAGCTACCGCGCGCGGACCCTCGCCTCGACCCCGCGGCGCCTAGTCGCGGCGCCCTCCTACCTCGAGCGCTTCGGCGCGCCCGTCAGGCCCGCCGCGCTCACGCGCCACGCCTGCCTGCTCCACCGCGGGCTGAACAACAGGCAGACCTGGGTGTTCACGCGCGCGGGCAGGCGCCACCGCGCCGACGTCACCGGCCGGTTCGCGGCCAACAACAGCGCGGCCCTGCTGACCGTCGCGCGCGCCGGCGGGGGCGTCGCACTGCTCGCTAGCTGGCTGGTCGACCCGGCCATCGAGCGCGGCGAGCTCGTGCAGCTGCTCCCTGACTACGCGCTCCCCCCCGCCCCGATCCAGGCCCTCATGGCCTCTACGCGTCACGTCCACCCGCGCGTGCGCCTGCTCGTCGACGCGCTGCAGCTCGAGCTGCGCCGAGCGCTCGGTTTGGCTGACCAAAGAGTCATACCCTGACGCACACCCGACGCGGACGCGACGGCGCGCAGATCCACCCGTTGCGGGCGCCCGGTCGCGGTGCAACTCTCACTCCGCCCTGATGAACGCGAGACCTCGCAGCACGCCCGCCGCCGAGGCCGGCGCCTCGAGCTCGACGTACAGCGCGGACGACGAGCCGAGCACCCGGATCATCGAGCCGTCCACCTCACGCGAGCGCGACGACGAGCGCGACGGCACGCGGATCATCGAGCCGCTCGCCGCCCGCCAGCGCAGGCTCAGCGCGCCGCCGCCGGAACCGCCGACGCCGACCCGCGTCGGCCGCTTCACGATCATCCGCCAGATCGGCAAGGGCGGCATGGGCGTCGTGTACGCGGCCTTCGACGAGGAGCTCGACCGCAAGGTCGCGCTCAAGCTGCTCAACGTCGGCCTCGACCGCGGGAGCATGGGCCCCGAGCGCATGCGCCGAGAGGCCCAGGCGATGGCGCGGCTCTCGCACCCAAACGTCGCGCAGGTCTACGACGTCGGCAGGCACGAGGGATCGCTCTACATCGCGATGGAGTTCATCGATGGCCTGACGCTGCGCGCGTGGCTGCGCGAGCGTGAGCGGACGCTGCGCGAGCGCATCGACATGCTCATTCAGGCAGGTCGGGGACTCGCGGCGGCGCACGCCGCCGGCTTGACGCACCGCGACTTCAAACCGGACAACGTGCTCGTCGGGCGGGACGGGCGCGTGCGCGTCCTCGACTTCGGGCTCGCCTCGATCAGCCGTGACGGCGCCGGGGAGCCCAGCGCGCCGCGGGAGCTCGAGGGAGCCGCGCACGCGGAGGAGTCGACGAGCGCGCGCGTATCGGGCGTCAGCGTGATCGAGCGGTCGCTGACGGTCGAGGGCACGCTCGTCGGCACGCCAGCGTACATGTCCCCAGAGCAATATCGTCACGAGGCGGTCGACCCGCTCAGCGACCAGTTCAGCTTCTTCGTCGCGCTCCACGAGGCGCTCTACGGCGTCCGGCCGTTCCGCGGTCGGTCGCTGCGCTCGCTCGCCGCGCAGGCCTGCTCCGGCGCGGTCGTCGAGCCGCCGACCAACGCGCGCGTGCCGAGCTGGCTCCGCCGCGTGATCCTCCGGGGGCTCCAGCCCGCGCGCGCGGATCGCTGGCCGAGCATGGACATCGCGCTCACCCAGCTCGCGCGTGATCCGGCGCGCGCGCGCCGGCGAGCGCTCACGCTGGGGGGCGGCGCGCTGGCGATCGCGGCGACGAGCTACGCCGCCGTCGCGCTGCCGGGTCAAGGGCTCCGAGCCTGCGCCGGCGCCGAGCGCAAGCTCAGCGGCGTGTGGGACGACGCGCGCCGCGAGCGGATGAGTCAGGCCGTGACCGCGCTCGGCGGAGACATGGTCGTAGAGACATGGCCAAAAATATCAAGCGCGCTGGACGACTACGCGTCGGGCTGGGCCGAGATGCACCGCGCGGCCTGCGAGGCGACGGCGCGCGGTGAGCAGTCGGCGCGCCTGCTCGATCTGAGGATGCGCTGCCTCGACGATCGGCGCGCGGCGCTCGAGGCCTTCGTCGACGTCATCGACGAGGCGGACGTCGAGGCGGTCGCGAAGCTCGTCGTCGCCGCGTACCAGCTCCCGAGCCTCGACCGCTGCGCCGAGAGCTCGGCGCTGCTCGCCGCGGTCCCCCCGCCGACCGAGTCCGCCCGGGCCGCCGTCGCGAAGTCTCGCGAGCTGCTGACCCGCGCGCGCCCGCTGCATCACGCCGGACGCTTCGAGGAGGTCCTCGCGCTCGCCGACGAGGCGCGCGCCGGCGTGGAGGGGCTCGAGTACCCGCCCGCCCTCGCCGAGGTCGAGCTGCTCCGCGGCCGCGCGCGCTTGGAGCTCGGCCGCTACGCGGACGCGCGCGAGCTGCTGCTCGATGCCTGGTGGGCCGCCACGCGCTCGGCCTATGACGATGTGGCCCTCGAGGCAGCCTTCGAGCTGACCTTCGTAACCTCCGCGCACCTCGCGGAGCCCGAGGAGGCGCGGCTCTGGCTCGGCAACGCCGACGCGCTGGTCGAGCGCACCCGCGCGGGCGACCACGCGCGCGCGCGCCTCGGCAAGCTCCGCGCGGAGCTGGCCACGTCAGCGAGCGATCACGAGGCCGCGATGGCGGCCTTCGAACGCGCGCTCGCCCTGCACGAGGCGCACGCCGGCGACCCCGAGTGGATGGTCTCGCACGCGAGCCTAGAGAACGCGCTCGGCAGCAGCCTCCACGGCCGCGGTGAGCTCGACTCCGCGGCGCCGCACTATCTCCGCGCCATCGAGCTGTACGAGCGCGCGCTCGGCACGACGCACCCCAAGGTCGCCGCGGCGCAGCACAACCTCGGCCTCCTGCTGATGCGGCGAGGTCACGACGAGGACGCCCGCGCACGAATCGAGCTCGCTGTCTCGCTGTGGGAGCGCGGGCTCGGGCCGGAGCACCCCAAGGTCGCGCTCGGCCTCAACACGCTCGGCCTCCTGCTGAACGCGGAGGGGCGGGACGACGAGGCCGAGGAGACGCTCGAGCGCGCCCTCGCGATCCGCGAGAAGACCCTCGGGCCCGCGCACCCGCTCGTCGCCTCGCCGCTGACCAACCTCGGCGGCATGGCGCTCGCGCGCGGCGATCTGACGCGGGCCCAGACCCGGCTCGAGCGCGCGCTCGAGATCCGCGAGCGCAGCCTCGGCCGCGAGCACCCCAAGCTGCTGTGGACGCTCCAAGGCCTGGGTCAGCTGCATCGAGTCCGCGGGGACCACGAGAGCTCGCGCGCGCAGCTCGAGCGCGCCGTGGCGATCAGCGAGTCGCGCAACGGCGAGGATCACCCGCGCACCGCCGCGCTCCTGATCGAGCTCGCCGAGACCGAGCTCGCGGCCGAGCGCCCGAGCGTCGCCCGCGAGCAGCTCGAACGCGCGCTGCAGATCCACAGCGCGCGAGGGTGGTCGAGCCCAATGGATCGCGCCCGCCACCACTACCGATTGGCCCGCGCGCTCGTCGACGTGACGGCGACCCCGAAGGCCGACCGCGCCCGCGCGCGAGAGCTCGTAGCGACCGCGCGTGAGCTGCTGCGGGCGCTCCAGAGCCGCGAGGGGGAGCAGCTCGACAGCGAGGTGCAGGGGCTCCTCGCCGACCTCGACGCCCTCGCGGGCCGCCTCGGACCATGAGCGACCAGCGCTGCTATCATCGCCGCATGCGCAGCGACCAGGAGCTGCTGGAGGCGTGGAGGTCCGGCGATCGCGAGGCTGGCGGCGCGCTGGTCGACCGCCACTTCGCCGCGATCTCTCGCTTCTTCCGCAACAAGGTCACGAGCGAGGAGGACGCGACCGAGCTCGTCGGCCAGACCTTCCTCGCCTGCACCGCGAGCAAAGAGCGCTACCGCGGCGCCGCCTCGGTGCGGCAGTTCTTCTTCGCGATCGCGCACAACGTCCTGCGCAACTACATCCGCGCGCGCTACAAGCGAAAGAGCGAGCGCCTCGACTTCGACGTGGTCTGCGTGCAGCAGCTCGACCCGGCCTCGCCGAGCTCCATCGTCATGCACCAGCGGGAGGCGCGGAGCTTCGTGCAGTCGCTGCGCGAGATCCCGGTCGACGATCAGGTCGTGCTCGAGCTGAAGTACTTCGAGGGGCTCTCGGGCCGCGAGATCGCCGAGCTGCTCTCGATCCCGGAGGGCACGGTCCGCGGCCGCCTCGCGCGCGGCAAGGAGCGCCTGCGGCGGCGCGTCGCGGAGCACCTCAATGACATGTCACAAGAAGCAGGTGGTGAGGTCAGCCCAGGGAAGCTCGACGAGTGGGCGCGCGAGGTTCGTGAGCAGCACGGGTGGTGAGGGCCCGGCATGCCCGCGAGCGTCGACGTAGCACCGGGATCGGGATCGAGCGCGAGCGCGGCCGAGGCCGCGAGCGCCGCGGTGCGCGACCTCGACCTCGAGCTTCAGCGACAGGCCGTGCACGCGCGGCTGTTCGGGACCCCGCCCACGCCTCCGCTGCTGGGGCGCTTCGCGCTGCTCCGACGCGTCGGCGCCGGCGGCATGGGCGTCGTCTACGAGGCCTACGACGACCGCCTCGATCGCAAGGTCGCGCTCAAGCTCCTGCACCCGCAGGCGGGCGGCGCCGAGGCGACCGCCCGCCTGCTGCGAGAGGCCCGCGCGATGGCTCGGCTCTCGCACCCCAACGTCGCGCAGGTCCACGACGTAGGGCAGCACCAGGGGCGCGTGTTCGTGGCGATAGAGTTCATCGCCGGGCAGACGCTGCGCGCCTGGCAGTCGGCGGAGGATCGCGACTGGCGCGCGATCGTCGACATGTACGTTCGGACTGGTGAGGGCCTCGTCGCGGTCCACGAGGCCGAGCTGGTGCACCGCGACTTTAAACCAGACAACGTGCTCGTCAGCGCCCGCGACGGCCGGCCGCGCGTGCTCGACTTCGGCCTCGCCTACGAGGATGACGACGAGCCGGCCTCGAGCGCGACGCGGAGCAGCCCGCCGCGCCCTCGCCCCGCGCCGCCCGGCGGGCGCTTGACCGTGACGGGCGCGCGCCTCGGCACCCCGGGCTACGCGGCGCCGGAGCTGCGCGGCGGCAGCCCGGCCACGCCGCTCGCGGACCAGTACAGCTTCTGCGCCGCGCTCCACGAGGCGCTCTGCGGCGCGCTCCCCGGCCAGCGTGACTCTTCGGACAGGTCGGAGAATCCCGGCGCCGGCGCGCGCGCTGACTCGCGGCGCGAGCGACCCACGACGCCCCCGTGGATCGAGGCCGCGATCCGGCGGGGCCTCGCGCCCGCGCCCGCCGACCGGCACCCCTCGATGCGCGCGCTGCTCGAGGCGCTCACCCGCGACCCCCGACGCGCGCGCCGACGTCGCCTCCTCGCGGGCTTCGGTCTCGCCGCGGGCGTCGGCCTCGCCGCCGCGCTGTGGACCGCGCGGACCCGCGCGACGACCGAACAGCGCGCCCAAGAGGCCCGCGTGCGCGCTGCGGTCGCCGAGGCCCGTGAGGCCGACGCCGCCGCGCGCGAGGCCGGCGCGACCGCCCAGAGTGAGACCGCGAGGGCCGAGGCGCGCCGGCTCAGCGCGCTCGCCCGCGCCCGCGCCGAGGACCGACCGATCCAGGCGCTGCTGCTCGCGGTCGAGGCCGTCGCGATCCACGAGCGCGAGCGGCTCCCGCCGCTGCCGGAGGCGGAGCAGGGTCTGCGCGACCTCCTCGACACGGTCCGCAGCGTCCCCCTCTCGGCCGAGCCGCGCGCCCCGGTCGAGCGAGTCGCCGTCGCGCCCGGCGGCCTCGTCGCGACCGCCGACCGACGCGGCGCGCTCACCCTCTGGAGCGCGCAGGTCGACCCCCGCCCGCTCGCCCGAGCGCTCGAGCGCCACGCGCCGCCGTCGCGCGCGCTCGGCCTCGTGTTCTCTCCGGGAGCCGAGCGACTCGCGGCGAGCTTCGCCGACGGCAGCGTCGCGCTTTGGAACCTGCCCGATGAGTCAGTTACAACGCGAACGGGCCCGCTGCGCGCCGATATCGAGCTCTCGGGCGAGGCGCTCACCGGCGCGCCGCTGCTCGACCCGGCGCTGTTCTGGAGCGACGCGCGGCCGATGCTGCTCGCGCGCAGCGGCGACCTGGCCGTGCTCATCGGGCTCCCGACCACGAGCGATCCCGCGCCCGCGCTGCACACGCTGCGCGGGCACGAGGGCAGCGTTCACGCCGCGCGCCCCGGTCCCCGAGGACAGCTGATCGCCACCGCCTCGCGCGACGGCACCGCGCGCCTGTGGCGAGCTCGCGACGGCGCGCCGCTCGGCGTCCTCCGCCCCGCGACGACACGAACAGGCGAGCCCGCGCCGGCGCTCGTCGATCTCGACCTCGACCCCGAGGGCGCGCGACTCGTGGCCGCCGGGCGCGACGGGCACGCGCGCGTCTGGAGGCTCCGCGGCGCCCGACGACCCCAGCTCATCCAGGGCCACGGCTCCCCGTTGAGGCTCGCGCGCTTCACCGACCGGGGCAGCGGCCTCGTGACGGTCGCGGAGGACGGCACCACGCGATCGTGGGAGCTCAGCGGCGCCGCGCCGCGCTCGCTTCCACCCGCTCACCTGCCTGAGCTGACCGGGACGATCGGGCCGCTGCGTCACGACCCCGTGCAAGACCTGCTCCTTGGGACACCAACCGGCGGCGCCGCGCTGCTCTGGACGCTCACGGGGCCCGGCGCCCCGCTCGTGCTCCGGGGCCACACGGGCAACGTGGTCGAGGCTCGCTTCGACGCGCGCGGTGAGACCCTCGCCACCGCCTCCGCTGACGGCACCGCGCGCCTGTGGCGGTACGGGGCCCAGCGCGACGTCCTCCGCGGCCACGCCTTCACGGTCGGTCAGGCCGAGTTCACGCCGAGGGGCGACGCGCTGCTCAGCGCCTCGATGGACGGCACCGCGCGCCTGTGGTCGCTCGCCGGCGCCTCCGCAGGTCAAGCGCGGGTGCTCGGCGGGCACCGAGAGGGCGCCACCGTCATCGCGCGCGTCGACGCGGCGGGACGCCGCATCGCGACCGCCTCCGCCGACGGGGCGCTCTCGCTGTGGACAGGCGACGGCGCGCGTGTCGGCTCGCTCATGCACCTCACCGGCGACGTCGTGGACCTCGCGCTCGCCGACGACGGGCGGCTCGCGATCGGCACGCGCGAGGGGCGGGTCCACCTCGTCCGCGCCGACGCCCCCGACGCTCCCCCGCGCGAGCTCTCGATCGCGGCGGCGGTCAGCCGGCTGGCGCTCACCGACCGCGGCGGGCTGCTCGTCGCGTCCGAAGACGGGCGCGTCTTCACCTGGTCTAACAGTCATCAATCCCCTCGCGCCGGGCCGACGCTCGCCGCCCACGCGGCGCCGATCCGCGATCTCGCGCTCGCCGAGGACGGGCGCGCGCTCGCGACGGCGGGAGAAGATGGCCTCGTGAACATCTTCCCGCTCGACGCCGACGGGCTCCCGTCGGGCCGAGCGCGCGCGCTGCTAGGGCACCGGGGGCCGGTCTGGAGCGTGGAGTTCGACCCCGACGGGGACCGCGTCATCACCGCGTCCTCTGATCGCACCGCCCGGATCTGGCCCGTCAACCAGGGCGACCCGACGGAAGCGGCGACCCCGAGGGCGCTGCGCGGACACCTCGCCACGGTCTGGAGCGCGCGCTTCAGCCCTGACGGCGCGCTCGCGCTGACGACCTCCGCCGACGGCAGCGCGCGGCTGTGGCGACTCGAGCGCGACGTCGTGGTCGTCCTGCCCCACGCCGGCACCGCCGCCCCGGGCGACCGCGACACGAACGTGTGGTCCGGCGACTTTAGCCCCGACGGCGCGCGCGTGGCCACCGCCGCTGGAGACGGCGTCGTCCGCCTGTTCCCCGTCTCCGTCGCCGCGCTGATCGACGACGCCTGCGTCCGGGCCGGCCGCCCGCTGAGCGAGCGAGAGTGGCGAGAGGCGCTCGGCGAGCGCTCCTACGATCCACGCTGCCCTCCCACCTAGCGATTCTGTCCAATACGACATGTTCCCATGTGTCGCGACGAGGTTCTGCTTTGGTTGGGAGTACGCGCGGGGACGCGGTGGGGGGGCAGGATCTTGCTCGAGTTTTGGAACATAGAGGGTACGTGGGGACATCGAGTTGCGTGGGGAGCGCCGCGAGGAGATCACCCACGTGCGCGATCCTAGCCGACGGGCCAAGAGTCAACGCCTCGAGCTACGCTCCCGCATGGTCAGGCTGCCAATTTGGGCCTCCTCAGAACGCCTTCGCGTGGTCATAATCCCCGCAGCATCGACGCCCACCATGCTCCGCCACAGCTCTCGCCCCACGGGTGCCCTCCGCCTCCCCTTCGCACTTGCGCTGACTGCCGTTTCCCTGTCTGCCTGTGCGCGCGAGGCCCAAAGTGAACACCTGCATGTCGTCGGGAGCAGCGTGAACAGCTCCGAAGAGGAGATCCAGTCGCTGCTCGATCTCGGCGAAGTCCTCTACACGGAGATCGCGGCGCTGCACCCACCGGAGGTCACGCTCAATGACGAAATCCGGATCGAGCTGCATGGCAGGTTCAACCGGACCTCGCCCTATGTGGACGACCAGGGCACGATCCACCTGTGGCGCTTCTCGGAGGCGGAGGGGGGCTATAACGCCCTTTATACCCACGAACTCGTCCATGCCATCGCCTACGACAGCTTGGTGGCCCCGGCGCTGGAAGAGTCGGGAGAGCACGCTGGCTTCTATCTGGAGGGCTGGGCGGAGTACGTGGCGCTGCTGGTCAATCCAGGCAAGACAGGCTTCCCCCTGTTCGGCTTTGACGAGGACGTGGTCGTGGGCCACTGGCTGCAGCAGGGGGGGCCCACGCTAGCAGACCTGCGCGAGCGACACGAGGAGCTGAACTTACCCTGTCAGGGGCAGTCATACATCCTGCGAGCCTCCTGGTTCCGCTACGTGGATGAGGAGCTGGGGCGAGAGGTCGTGTGGGACCTGGCGGCGACGCCCGGGGGCCTCGATCCGGAAAGCGTGGAGCTCATGCTGGGGGCCTCCCTAGACCAGGTCGACGCTGACTGGGCCGCCTGGGCGCTCGCCCGCTATGAGGCGCACCCCGACGCCGACGCGCAAGCCGAGGACTACCGCGCGCGGATGGGCTGGTACGAGCCCTGCCTGGACTGAGTGGCAACGCCACGAGTGCTTGTCCTCGGGGAGCGAGCGGATGGTCTCGTCGGCGAGCGCGGCACACGTTCTACTGCCGCACAGCAGCCTAAACAAGAAGCATCACACTACTTCTTCCCTGGTGACTGCGCACGGGTCTTCGGCGGGACTCCGACAGGATCGAGCGCCTCGAGGCCCTCGATCGCGTCCTCGATCTGCTCGCCCGCGATCGACATGTACCGCTCCGTGATCTGAAGCGACGAGTGACCCGCCAACTTCTGGATCACGCGCGGGTGCTTCCCGGCGAGGACGAGGTTCGAACAAAACGTATGACGGAGGATGTGAACCGGCCCGTCACACTCGCTGTGATGCAGGCCGAGCATCGCGGCGCGCGTCACCTTCATCCGGTACGTCACCATCCCCTTCGTCAGCGGGGCCTGGATCCCCGTGAGCACGAAGGCGTCCGGCGCGTGCCCGGCTGTGAGCTGCTCGAGGCACGCCCGAAGGCGTCGCGTGAGCGGTACGGTCCGCTCCTTTCTGCCCTTCGTCGGCCCCTCGATCCCCCGCCACATCGACCGCCGCACGTGGAGTCGCCCACGGCCGCGGAAGTCGATGTCATCGATCCGCAGCGCCCGGATCTCGCCGCACCGCAGCCCGGCGTCGCCGCCGAGCAGCACGATACCCAAATGCACAGGAGTCGGCGCGCTGTTGATCAGCGCGCTGTACTGCTCAGGCGAGTACCACTCGGGATCCTTGGCGTCCTCCTTGACACGCTTCACGGGAGGAGGCGACACCGAGCGAACGCCCCAGTCATAGGCGACCCGGAGCATGCACTGAAGCTCCGAGATCAGGACGTTGCGCGACGCGGGCGCCAGGTCGAGCACGGCCAGCTCACGGAACTCGGCCTTACCGACCTCGTTGATGTTCATGTCTCCGAAGGCAGGTTCGAAGTACTGCGCGACATGCCGCTCGTAGCGCTCGACGCTCGACGGCCGCAGATTGTTGATCTGCGGATACTCGGCGAGAAACCTCGCGGCGAACTCACTGAATGAAACATCCTGTCTCTTGGGTTCAACGGCCTCCTTCCGTGGCGGACCCTGCCTGATCAGGTGTTGCTCGTGCTGCCGGGCCCAGCGCTCAGTCTGCGTCTTGGACCAGGCGATCGGCTTGGTGACCTTGGCACGATGCTTCGTGCCGCACGGGTAGTGGATCCGAATGTCCACGAGCCACGCCTGCTTGCCGCTCTTGTAGGTTCGTTTCGTGATGTTGATGGACATGGGTTTTCTCCATGACCGTGCCCGCGTACATGGTAGCGCAACGAATGGTGTTCAGGGCATGCGAGAGTGGAATCGCGCTCCGCTGCGTCGACGACGAGTCACTGCCGCGACATCCTATGGCTCCGCGAACTCGATCCTGGCGACGAGCGCTCCGCCGAGGTCGCCGATCTCGAGGGGGACGCCGAGCAACATCATCGGCAGGTAGTGCTGCGTGTACTCCGTGGAAGGCTCGGCGAGGTGCGCGCCGAACAGCACTCCGCCGTCCGGGCGCGGGTACAGCCCCCGGATCCCCCGCGCGATGTCGCTGGCGACGTATCGCGCGCTCCCGCCATCTCCGTCGATGCGCAAGAACCCCCACCCGCGCTCGTCCCAGGCCTGCGACTTAGCGACGGTCATCACGAGCTCTCCGCTGTCGGCCAACACCGCTTGGTTGATCATCGCGAACTCGTAGTCGCTACTCCACTGATAGGCGCCCGCTGCGTCGAGCGTGATGACCACCAGCCGCTTGTCCTCGCCTGGCGTGTGCACGGCGCCGGGAAGGACCACGGCGTTGTACTCGTTGTACACGGCCGCCAGATGGACGCTGGCGTCGCTGACCGCGAGCGCGTGGTCGTGGGCGTACCACCCGGCCTTTGGCACGACGAAGTCCCACTCCTTCTCGAGTGTCGGCGTCGTCTGCACCAGGTACGTCCCGTAGCCCTCCAGCGGCTGCCCGTCCCAGTCCGTCGACGGCTCGTTGTTGCGAAACGGCGACGCGATCACGAGCTCGCCGCTCGGCGTCATGCTGGCGTGCGACACGTCGCTCCCCAGGGCCCGGCGACGCAGCGACTCGAACGCGTAGGTCTCGGGCTCGACGGTGACGCGCACGATCTCGCGCCCGCTCGTCCACTCCGCGTCCCCGAGTTGCAAAAACGAGCCCTCCTCGAACGAGTCGGTGTCGACCACTCCGACGAGCGTGACCGCGTCCGTGCCAGGCAACGTGAACAGGCGCGGCGTGAACGCCTGCATCAATTGGCCGAGCTCATGGGTGTTGTGCTCGTGAAATTGCGCGCGCCCTAGACACGCGCCGTCTGGCGAGAGCTGGGCGACGAAGTAATTTGTGGTCGCGTCCCCGTTCATCGGCAGCTCGCACCCCTGCAGCGTCGTGTCGACTCGGTGATCGCCGGCGATCCAGAGATCTCCGCTCGCGCTCGCCGCCACATCACGGACGGTGATCTCCTCGAGGCCTGCGGTCCAGTGCAGCTGACCGTCCGCCAGGAACCGCGCGAGGTAGGTGTCGCGGTAGTCGTGAAACAGCTGCTGGTACGCGTCGTCAACGTACAACGGCCCCTCGATCTCGCCCGCGACGACCGCGTTGCCGCCCCCGTCCACCGCCATCGCCCGCACGCCGTACGTCGACCCCGCCTCGGTGTAGGCGCCATAGGTCGTCCAATCGCTGAACACGCCATCCCCGTCGAGCGTGACGGTCAGCAGGCCGTGCTCCCGGGACAACCCCTGCGCGTCGACATCCTCGTTGTAGTCCTCGACCAGCGTGAGCCCGCCCTGGCGCTCGACCAGGCGCATGCGCGAACCCCAGCGCAGCAGCGTGTCTGAGCTGTTGCCCAGGTGCGCCGCGCTCCACAGGTGCTCGCCGCCCTCGGCGAGCGCGACGAAGTAGTCCGCGCGTCCGGAAAATTCGGCCTCGTCGAGCACGGGCCCCCCGCCAAAATCGGGCGCGACATCCTGCGGCAGGTACTCACCAACGCCAGCGAGCAGCAGCCCGTCGCCGTGAAACATGAGCTCGAGATTCGAAATCTGTACGGGTTCGTAGCCGCGGGTCCACGCGCACCCTCCATCGCCGTCGTAGCGCGCGATCCAGAGGTTGAGCACGGACTCGGGCTCCGGTGACTCGCCGCAGCCGAAGCTCCCCGTCATGAAGTGATTGGCCAGCGCGAGCGCGAGCCCGCCCTCGTCGTCGGGTTCGAGCGTGAAGCCGTCGACGTGCCCATGGAGCTCGCGCGTCCACGCGAGCGCGCCGTCGGTCGCGTACTTGAAGATGAACGCGGACCCGCCTCCCTCCGCGTTCAGGAGTTCGCCGCCGCCGAGCTCGAGGGTGTAGTCCACGACGCCCGCCCAGAACAGGTTGCCGAGCGCGTCGACCTCGAGCGCGTCCGTCTGATCCCACGTGTACTCGTCGAGCTGCTCCGGGTCATGCGCCACGAAGTCTCGTAGGAGCTCGGGTACTAGCGCCCCGCTCGAATTGAAACCGAGGAGGTAGGCGAACCTACGCCCAGGACGCGAGAGCACCAGCTGCTCGTCGTCGAGCGTGAGTTGATTCCAGGCGAAGCCGGCGACGTACGCCCGCCCGCTCGCGTCTACGGTCACCCGAGGCACGCCGCGCGCGTGCTCGTCGGGCTTCTGGGGATCGAACTGCGTGATCTCGTGGGCCCACAGCAGCCGGTCCTCGACGTCGTCCTGCCCCGACAGCTTGACGACGAACTGCCCCATGTCGTGATGATCCGACGGGCTCGACTCGAGTAACTGATCGCCGAGGGTCAACTCGTGTTCGAAACCGCCGACGACGTAGATGTCGCCGTCGGCGTCGACCGCCGCGTCGTTGGCGAACTGCCGCCCCGGGCCGCCGAAGCTGTGGACCCACGCGACCTCGCCCTCGGCGGTCCGCTTGATGACTGCCAGGTCCGCGAGGTTTCCTGTCTTATACGCCAGCTCAAAGGCGTCAAAGCGTACGACGCCGATAAACTCGACGACGATCACGTCGCCGCCGTCCGGCGTCGCCACCGCGTCCACGAGCCGCTGCATCCCGCGCCCGCCCACGCTGCGGACCCAGCCGTCGCCGAGGCACTCCCCGTCGACGTCGCAGGCCCAGGTGCAGCTCTCCTGCTCGCACCACGGGGTCGCGTCGTCGCACTCCTCGTCCCCCTCGACCACGCCGTCGCCGCACACGGGTTCGACATCGTCATCGAGCGTGTCGACTCCTTCAGAGGAGGTACCCGTGGTCTCGCCCGTCTCGACAGTCGCGCCTCCGGTCGCCGCGCCGCCCGTCGGTTCCATCGCGCCCGTCGGTTCCGTCGCGCCCGTCGACAGTGACGCGTCCGTCGCGGACGCGTCACTGTCCGTTGGAGTCGGCCCGACGAGCGCGTCATCGCCACACGCGGTGACGCCGAGCACTCCAAGGAATATGGCGAGCATGCTTCGATTCAACACGCGCGCACCGTAGCGAGCCCGAGTCAACGCTTACAAGTCCATCGACGCATTCTCGGTGTTTTGGCATGGTTTCGGGCCGGTTCACGCGACACGTGTCCCGCTATCGGGACGCCGCCCAAGGCGAACACGAGTTCCGAGTCTCGAGGTACGTCCACAGAGGAGCGCCGGCGGGCGATCCGCTGGGCTGTCACCCCGTGGTCGATGGTCTTCGATGTTGACGTAGCGCTCTACAAGTGGGTCGCGCGTGGCTGACTGTGCTTCGCGGGCGCCAGCGATCTCGAATTCGCAATGGGTCGAGCTCGCGCCGGCATCGGCTTTTCGATCTTCAACGAGATCGCACGGGTCCGCGGAGTGGACTCTCCCAAGGGCGTGCCTTCGTTCCGCTATCAGTTCATCTCCGGTGAACCGACTGGGATCGAGTTTGACATCCAAGCGAACGAGCTGTTTTTGCTCCTGAGTGCGACGACCGTTCCGATCACGAGTGAATCGCTGGACCTGCGTCAGCGCACTGAGCTCGTTTCAGACGCGGTTCTCCAGGGCGCTGTACGGACGAGCGCGCCGCAGCGAAACACTAATAAGCAACCGCCCAGCCGGTCGCCAACGAGGAGCGGACGGACAGACATAAGCTCGCAACCAGTCTGCTGCTATCTCGCAATGAAGGAAGCGCCGATCCGCACGATCCAACAGCTCGCCGGCCACGCGAACGTCTCGCCCACCGAGCGCTACATGCACCTCGCCCCGGGAGTGCTCGGCACGGCGATCGATCTTCTCGATCAGTCAGTCGACGCCTGCTCCTCGAGACATCCGTACGTCGGCCCCAGGCCCTCGCGCTCGGCTGTCCACGTTGGGCACGTCGAGCCCGCCCGGATCGCGGGCACGCGCGAGCACGCGCGCGCGGGTCGTGGGAGCTCGTGGGCACGACCAAAAAGACAGCGGCGGGCGGGCGCCCACGCATTCGATAGCGCCGCGTCGACGGCCGCGCGCGACCACGAGCTGCGCGGGAGCTCGATCGTGATCAGGACCTGAACCTCGGTACATCGATTGGTGCATCGCGCGACCGCTGCGACCGCGCGCGCGCGGCAGCGCGGACGCGCGACGCTCACGGCTGCTCACGCGGGCGCTCGGGCTCGCGCGCACAATCGACGCGGCGCGGCGCACCTGTTGGATGACGGCAGCGCGTGGTTCACCCGCTCCGCCCTTTGAACGTGGTTCCTGGCGTTTTCGAGCCTACGCCACGCCGGCCCGCCCAGTCCATCATTGTGCGAGACTGACGGGGGCGCGACGATCGCCTGCTCGCGTATCGTCGTCGCGCCAGCGGGCACAACCAGCAGCGCGAAACGTCATGTCCGACGACACAGATCAGCGGAAGGGGCGAGTGCTCATCATCGAGGATGACGCGCTCGTTCGAGCCTACATCGAGCGCGGGCTGCTCGGGCGGGGCTACCGCGTCACCGCGACCGCCGCCCCGCAGCAGGCGATCGAGCTCGTCGCGCTCGAGGACCCCGACGTCGTGCTGACGGATCTACGGCTGGGCAGCGAGAGCGGGCTCGATCTGTGCGCGCGGCTGCTCGAGCTCAACGCGCGCCTGCCGGTCGTCATCATGACCGGCTACGGCAACATGGAGACCGCGATCGCGGCCATCCGCGCGGGCGCCTACGACTTCATCAACAAGCCGATCGATCTCGTCCCGCTCGATCTGGTCCTCGAGCGCGCGCTCCGGCAGCGACGCCTGCTCGACGAGGTGCACCGGCTGCGCTCGCGCTCGACCGACGCCGACGGCCGCAACCTCGGGATGGTCGGCGAGAGCCCCCCGATGCTGCGGCTGTTTGACATGATCCACCGGCTGCACGACTCCGACGCGACCGTGCTGATCTCCGGGGAGAGCGGCACCGGCAAGGAGCTCGTCGCCCGCGCGCTCCACCAGACGTCGGCGCGGCGCGCCCGCCCCTTCGTGGCGGTCAACTGCGCCGCGCTGCCGTCACAGCTGCTCGAGAGCGAGCTCTTCGGGCACGCGCGCGGCGCCTTCACAGACGCGCGACGGGCTCGCCACGGGCTGCTCGCGCAGGCCGACGGCGGCACGATCCTGCTCGACGAGATCGCGGAGATCCCGATCGAGATGCAGCCCAAGCTGCTGCGCGCGCTGCAGGAGCGCCGCGTCCGCCCGCTCGGCTCCAACGAGGAGGTCTCGATCAACGTGCGCGTGCTCGCGGCGACGAACCGAGACCTCGAGGCGATGGTCGAGGAGCAGACCTTCCGCGAGGATCTCTACTACCGCGTCAACGTCGTCCAGCTGCGCGTCCCGCCGCTGCGCGCTCGTGGGCGCGGGATCTTGACCCTGGCCCAGCACTTCATCGACAAGATCCGCGCGCGCGACGGCAAGGACGTGCGTCGGCTGTCCGCCGGGGCAGGCGAGCTGATCATGCAGTACGACTGGCCCGGGAACGTCCGCGAGCTCGAGAACTCGATCGAGCGCGCCTTCGCGCTCGCGCGGACCGGCGAGATCATGATCGAGGACCTCCCCGACCGCCTGCGCACCTTCAAGCGCGTCGAGGAGCGAACGGACCCCGCGGCGCGAGGGGACGGCGAGACGATCGAGGAGCTCGAGCGACACCACATCGAGCAGACGCTCATCGCGGCGGGCGGCAACAAGACGCAAGCCGCGGAGATGCTCGGGATCTCGCGTCGATCGCTCTACCGAAAGCTCAGTCGCTACGGGATCGCGACCGGCGGCTCCCGCCGCCCCTCGACCCCGGGTAGCGAGGCATGAGCTCGGGCGAGACCGACCCAGGCGACGCCCAGCGCGTCCTTCTGACCATCGCGCGCCGCCGCGCCGAGCTGCTGGGCGACCGTTCGCTCGATGAGCGTGAGCGGCGGGAGCTCGCGTCGATGCTAGACGCGCGCGACCAGGGCGCGCTCATCGAGCGAACGATCGCCCAGTCGCGACGCTGGGCCGCGCGCGGCGTGCCGTGGGCCAAGTGCGCGGCGCTCGTGACCGCCTGGCGCCCGGCCGTGCTCGAGACGCTGTGCGCGGAGCTGCCACGCGACGCGCTGCGCGGCGCGCTCGCGACCGCCGACGCGCTCTCGCAGCGCGCGCTCTCGGCCGCGGCAGAGGCCTATATCGCCTACGAGGCGAGCCAGCGCGCGGCGGCCGAGCGCGAGCTCGAGGAGCTGGTCTACGTGACGAGTCACGACCTCCGCGCGCCGCTGCGAGCGCTCCGCTTCGTCACCGAGTGGCTTCACCAGGACCTCGAGCAAACCGTGGGCGCGCAGCTCTCCGACGACGCGCGCGAGTTCCTCACGCTGATCGTGCAGCGCGTGCGCCGTCTCGACGCGATGCTCGTCGGGCTCCTCGAGTACTCGCGCGCCTCTCGAGACGTCCCCACGAGCGTGGTCAACATCGCGCAGCTGCTCAACGAGGTGATCGAGGAGGTGAGCGTGGAGGCGAACGAGGCGCGCGCGGGCGACCGCCACGCCTACAGCTTCGAAGTCCGCTCCACGCCGAGCGAGTCCGTCGTCACGACGCGTGCCCCGCTGCGCGCGGTCCTCAAGCACCTGCTGACGAACGCCGCGCGCTACGCCGGCGAGCGCGGCGCCAGCTGCACGATCGACGTCGAGCGACGCGAGCGCTCGCTCGTGATCACCGTCGACGATGACGGGCCCGGGATCCCCGAGCCGCAGCGCGCGAGCGCCCTCAAGATCTTTACGACGCTCGCGCCGCGCGACGAGTTCGAAGCGACCGGGATGGGCCTCGCGATCGTCCACAAGCTGATCGCGCGCTTCGGCGAGCGGCTGCAGCTCGCCCTCTCGCCGGCTGGCGGGCTGCGCGTACAATTCCGCTGGGAGCTCGAATAGACCGATGACGCACGCGCCGATCGCCGCGACCATCCTGCTCGTCGACGACGACCGGGTGGACCGAATGATCGTCCGTCGCGCGCTCGTAAAGGCCGGCGTGGACGCGCCCGTCGTCGAGGCCAAGAACGGGCGCGAGGGGCTCGCGCTGCTGCGCAGCGGCCGCGTGCCCGCGCCTCGCGTGGTCTTGCTCGACGTGCGCATGCCGATGATGAACGGCGACGAGTTCCTCGACGAGCTGCGGCGCGACCCTGAGCTGCGCGACGCGGTCGTGTACATCTTGACCGCCGACGAGCGCCTCCACGCCGCCGCGCGCTACGCCGAGCTCGGCGCCGCCGGCTTCATCCGCAAGCAGCGCGCGGGCCATGACCTCGCCCGGCTCGTCGGCGCCTCGACGCGATAGCGAAGCCCTCGGCTCAGGCGCGCTCCGGGACGCGCGACGACCCACGACGCGCGCCTCGCCCTGTCCCTACGGACACCTTTGGAAGTTGGAAGTAAAACCGCGAGCCGACGCCGACCTCCGACTCGACGCGCACCGTCCCGCCGTACTGCTCGACAATTTTCGTGACGATCGCCAGCCCGAGCCCGCTCGTGTTCGCGTCGTCCTGGCGCAAGCGCTCGAAGATCCGAAAGATCCGCTCGTGGTGCTCTGGCGCGATCCCGACGCCGGTGTCACGCACGCAGAATTCCCAGCCGCGCGCGTCCTCGTGACACGTCACGCCGATCTCGCCCGTCGGCGCGCCCATGTGCTGGACCGCGTTGCCGATCAAATTCTGTAGCACCTGCGCGAGGTGTCGCGGATCGATGTGGACGACGGGCAGCCCCGGGTCGAGCGTGACCTCGATCCCTGGCGGCGGCGCGAGCAAGTCGACGACCTCCGCCGCGACCAGGCCTGAGTCGACCGTCTCGAAGGAGGTTCGCACACGGCCGACGCGCGAGTACTCGAGGATGCCGTCGACCAGCGCCCCCATCTTCGTGACGCGCTCGACCAGCAGATCGAGCTGCTCCCGGCTCTCGCCCTCGAGCTTGTCGGCGTTG
Organism: Polyangia bacterium; assembly: GCA_030430565.1. GTDB lineage: Bacteria > Myxococcota_A > Polyangia > Nannocystales > Nannocystaceae > JACKDW01. The sequence continues at coordinate 53,109 of JAUIKS010000020.1, read as the reverse complement.
TCCTCGGCGATCCACTCGGCCAGCGTCGCTATGCCGCGAAGCGGCGCGCGCAGATCGTGGGACACGACGTGCGCGTACTCGTCGAGCTCTTGATTCCGGCGCCGCAGCTCCGTGTTCATCTTGACGATCCCCGGCACCTCGAGCGCGAACGGGGCGATCCGGATCAGCGCGATCACGGTGAGCCACGAGACGATCGCCGTGATCAGCTTCAACGCCCCCGACACGCGATACGCAGGCCACCAAAAGATGATCGCCTCGACGAGGTGCGCGGTCCCGCAGGCCGCGATGAACGCGACGAACAAGAACACGACGCGCGGGAACAGCAGGTCCTCGGTGCGCCGCCGCGCGAAGAACAGCAGCGCGAGCGGGATCGCCATGTACGCCGCCCAGATCAGGACATCGGACGTGACGTGCAGCCAGCCGTGGAACTCGGTCCAGTTGCCGCAGTGCCAGCGCGCGGGGAAGTCGGAGGTGTCGAAGAACTTACGCAGGTACTCAAACATGGCGATGCGTGGACGAGTCCGCCCTGCGCGGCAGCACGTCGCTCCGCGGCGTCGCCGACTGCGACCAGTACTCCTTGAGGACCCTCGCCTGCTCGACGAAGTCGGAGTAGCGGACCGGCTTCACGAGGTAGCCCGCGACGCCCAGCGCGAAGCATGCCGCGACATCGCGCTCGTTGCTCGAGGTCGTGAGCGCGACGACGGGGACCATTCGAAACCCGGCGTACGCGGGGTCTCGCCGCACGCAGCTGAGGAACTCGATCCCGTTCATGAGCGGCATGTTGATGTCGAGCAAGATCAGCCCCGGGCGCGCCGCGTACTCGCCCGAGGCCTCGCACGCGCGCAGGTACGCGAGCGCCTCGCGCCCGTTGGGCACCACGTGCAGCGGGTTGCGCACACCGTGGTGTTTAAACGCCCGCTTCACGGTCATGACGCCGACCACGTCATCCTCGAGGAGAAGGATCAGCTGCCCGTTGACCATGCCGAGCGATCATCCTAACACACGCGCGCGAACGATCATCGCGCCCGCGCGGCGGTCACCGGACGAACTCGGGCGGCCGCGAGGGTTGACCGCGACCGCCCGAGTGACTCGTGTCGATCACGCCGGGTTCACGGTCAGCCACTCACCGTCATCGACGTCGAAGGTATCGCAGGCCGGAATCGCGCACGGGATCGCGCCTGCTGCTTCGCCGAGGCGCGCCTCGTCGAGGCAGAGCGCGCCGCTCTCGGTCCACACCGCCTCGACCTCCCCGGGCGTCCAGTACTCGCCGAGCTCGACGCTGCCGGACGCGTTCTCCCACAGCAGCGGGGTGCCGTTCTCGGTGAACGACTGCCCGGTCCCGCAGTAGTCCGCGGTGATCATCTTGAGCGTCGCCTGCCGCTGCGCCGCCGTGGCCGGACTCCCCGCCCCGTCGAAGTCCGCCTGCGGGCCGTAGTTCAACATCTTCATCTTGGCGAGCGCTGAGCCTGCGCACGCGAAGTTGACCCACCCGCTCCCTGGGTTCACCGTCTTGCTCGCGGCGTCATAGCGCTCCCCGTAGAGCACCGTGACGCGCGACATCAGCGGGTCGAGCAGGTCGCTGTTGCACACGTTGCGCAGCAAGAGCGGGTTGTTGAGGTCGACGTAGAGCAGCGTGTAGGTCGCCAAGGGCGTCGGCGAGGCGGTCCACGAGTCGAACTCCTCGTACGAGGTGATCGTCACCGGGAGCGTGATGGACAGCCACGGCAGGCCGAGCAGCGGCATCTCCACCAGCAGCTTAAAGCCGACGATATCGTGCCCCCGCTTCTCGACCCCGTTCTTGGTGGCGACCAGCTCGCCGTCTCGCACGCTCAGCGTCCACCCCGGCAGCCCGAGCGGCGACAGCAGCCCCTCGTAGGTGAGGCCGCCGGCGTTCTCTAGGCCGCCGAGGTTGAGCTCCGCGAGCGATCGCCCGTTGACCTCCGCGGCGTTGTAGCCGCACTCCCAACCGCGGCACCCGCCGCCGCTGCTGAACTGAAAACCGCGGAGCTCGGCCGTCGGCTCCCCCGAAGCCGTCGGCTCCGACGGCTCCGCCGCGTCGCAGCCGACCGCGGCCCCTCCGCCGAGCACCAGCATCGCGCAGCAAAATACAAATCGTCTCATCGTCGCTTCCTCCCCCCGGAACCGGAGCCGCTCGGCTCCCTCAAGGTCTCAACCCCGCCGTTTCGTCGAGAACACAGCTCAGCGACAACGTTCGCACCGGTGCTGAGGCTGTGTGCACGACGACCGCGCGCGCCCGCGCGCCCTCTCGGCCGCGCGGTCAAAAACAGACCCAAAGGACATGTAAAAACACGCGGGCCTACCGTATGAACCCCCACGCCCTCCCACCGCAGCGTCAACGCGGCGTCGTCAGCGTGTCGCACGGTCAGGGGCATCGCCGCTAGCTGGTGCACGAGGCGTGCCAATCACCGCCGCGTCACCTCGCGGGGGACCGTGCGTCAATTTTTTCCTCCGCACGCCCACAACCGTGCGGATGTGTCACAACCGTGCGCCCGCGAGTGGGCTCTCGTGCACACTCGTGTCGCAGACGCGCGCACAGCTCGCCTTAGCGCGGGGGAGCGCGAGCGGCACGCGATCAATTTTCGCGCGGCGCGTTGTGCCCCATTATGCATGTTTGTAGAAACATGACCCATGATACATCCTCAAACTGGGGCGCGTCGCCGCGCTCGCGCCGAGCACGCCGCTCGCGCGCCCCGCTGATGACGCGTCGAGGAGACCGCGTCCGCCCGTCCGCGCGACCATCAACGCGCGATCGCGCGATCTCACCGCGCGCGCTCGCCCCCCGGCGTTCGCGGACATGCTACCGCCCCCGTCCCGGTACAAACTGGCTACTGTAGTCAGGGGGTCGCCCGAGGCCGAGCGCCCGGCGCCCCGCGGCTGCGCTGGAGTCGAGATGTCTGACACACCGTCGATACGCCACGGGCGCGTGCTCATCGTCGAGGACGACTTCGATCTACGGGGCTTCGTCGCGCGCGGGCTCGAGGCGCTCGGCTATCAAACCATGTCCACAGAGACAGCTGACGAGGCGCTCGTTCTCATCGCGCGCGACGCCCCCGAGGTCGTGATCACGGATCTTCGCCTCGGGCCCTCCATCGACGGCCTCGAGCTGTGCAAGCGCGCGCTCGAGCTCAGCCCGCACCTGCCCTTCATCGTGATGACGGGCTACGGCAACATGGAGACGGCGATCGGGGCGATCCGCGCCGGCGCCTACGACTTCATCAACAAGCCGATCGACTTCGTCAAGCTGGACCTGATCCTCACCCGCGCGCTGAAGCACCGGCGCCTCCTCGACGAGGTCTCCCTCCTCCGCGAGCAGGACGGCGCCGACCGCGGGACGTTCGGGATGATCGGCGAGAGCCCGCCGATGCGACGCATGTTCGACATGATCCACCGGCTGCGCGAGTCAGACGCCACCGTCCTCATCTCCGGGGAGAGCGGCACGGGCAAAGAGCTCGTCGCGCGCGCGCTCCACAGCAGCAACGCGCGCGCGAGCGGACCCTTCGTCGCCATCAACTGCGCCGCCGTGCCGGCGCCGCTGCTCGAGAGCGAGCTCTTCGGACATGTGCGCGGCGCGTTCACGGACGCTCGGCGCGCGCGTGACGGCCTGCTCACGCGCGCGAACGGCGGGACGATCCTGCTCGACGAGATCGGGGAGTTCCCGCTGGAGGTTCAGCCCAAGCTGCTGCGCGCGCTGCAGGAGCGACGCGTTCGACCGGTCGGCTCCAACCGCGAGATCCCGATCGACGTGCGCGTGCTGGCGGCGACCAACCGCGACCTCGAGTCTATGGTCGAGCAGCAGCTGTTTCGCGAGGACCTGTACTACCGGATCAACGTCATCGAGCTGCGCGTGCCCCCGCTGCGCGCGCGCGGCCGCGACGTCCTCACGCTCGCGCAGCATATGATCGACGAGATGCGCGCGCGCGAGGGCAAGGCCGTGCGCGGCTTGTCAGCCGCGGCCGCCGCCTGCATCGTGCGCTACAGCTGGCCCGGGAACGTGCGCGAGCTCGAGAACGCGATCGAGCGCGCGTTCGCGCTCGCGCGCTACGACGAGATCGACGTCATGAACCTGCCGACGCGGATGCGGACGACGCCCAAGGCGAACGAGCCCACCTCGCCGACCCCAGCCGAGCCGTGGTCGCTCGACGCGGCCGAGCGGCGTCATATCGAGGAGACGCTCTACATGGTCGCGGGCAACAAGACGCGCGCGGCGGAGCTGCTCGGCATCTCCCGTCGCGCGCTCTACCGCAAGCTCGAGCGCTTCGGCATCAAGACGGTCGGCGGCCTGCATGTCGTAACGCCCGCGCGGGGCGTCCCGACCTACAAGCCGAGCGGTGACGCGAGCGACGCCTGACGCTACGCGCCGCCGCCACGGTGGTCACGGTGGGCGGTCACCAGCAGCTCGATCAGCGCGTCCACGCGGGTCCGCAGCTGCGCCCCTTCGCTGCTGCGGCACGCGGCCGCGGCCGCCGTGATCTCGGCGAAGCCGAAGGTCGTGCCGGTGCCGTGGAGCTGGTGCGCGAGCGTGTGCAGCTCGGCGTCCGCCTCCGAGTCCCCGGCGTCCGTGCGCGCCTTGGCGGCGCGCAGCTTGGCGATCCGCGTGGGCAGCCCAGCGACGAACTCGGCTCGCATCTGAGCGCGAATCAGCTCGATCTCAGCCATCCCCATCGCCGCGATTGTAGCGTGTACAAACCGCGAATGGATAGACATGGTGTCGCCACCTACTTCGGCGCTACACTCGGCGCGGAACCGCGATGCCGCACACCCGCCGCACGAACTATCGAGTCCTGCTCGTGGAGGACGACGCGGGCGACGCGATGTTGGTGAAGCGCTTCTTGACGGCTCAAGACGACGTACGCACCTTCGAGCTCATCCACGTCTGGAGCCTGCAGCAGGCGCTCGAGTCGCTCGCGGAGCACACTTTCGACGTGGTGCTGAGCGACGTCCACCTCCCCGACGCGCGCGGCGCCGAGGTGATCAAGGCGCTGGTCGAGCACGACCTCGAGCTCCCCGTCGTCGCGCTGACAGGTCACGACGACCACGCGCTCGGCATGGCGACGATCGAGGCCGGAGCCGAGCAGTACCTCACGAAGGACAGCATCGACCCGCTCGGGCTCCGCCGGACCTTGACGCACACCTTCGCGCGCGTTCGGGAGCGGCGGCGAGTCGCGCTGAGGACCGCGCGGCAGCACCAGCGCGAGCTCACGGAGCTGAACGAGGAGCTGCGTCGAGAGGCGCAGGCGCGCGCGCGCGCGCAGGAGCGCGTCGAGGCGGTCAACCGCGAGCTCGAGCGCTCAAACCGCGACCTTCAAAACTTCGCGCAGGTCGCCTCGCACGATCTCAAGGCGCCGCTGAAGGCGGTAGCGAGGCTCGTCAGCTGGCTCGAGGCGGACCTCACCCCGATCGCCCCGGCTCCGTCACGAGCTCACCTCGCCCAGCTGCAGCGCCGCGTCAGCCGCATGCTGCAAATGCTCGACGACGTGCTCGCCTGGGCGCGCGTCGGTCACATCGACGCGCCCGCGGAGTCGGTCGATGTCCACGCGCTGATCACCGAGATCTGGGATGGCCTCGACGCGGCGCGCTTCGAGCTCGTCATCGCCAGCCCGCTGCCCACGCTCCACACCTACCGCGAGCCCCTCGCGCTGGTGTTTCGCAACCTGCTGACGAACGCTGTCCGGCATCACGATCGAGCCGCCGGGCGCGTGGAGCTCGAGCACCAGCAGACCCCGCGCGCTCATCTGTTTCGCGTGCGCGACGACGGGCCCGGGATCCCGCCCACGCTCCACGAGCGCGTGTTCAAGCTCTTTGGGGTCGGGCGCCCCGACGCGTCGCGCGGCGGCGTCGGCCTCGCCATGGTTCGCCGCGCGCTCTCCGAGCTCGGCGGCGAGATTGAGCTGTCTCAAAATACCGGTAGAGGCGCGACCTTCGTCGTGACGTGGCCCGCGTCGACGAGGCCGCGTGACCCATGACGCGCGCGTTGGCGGGGACTACTCGGACGCGCTCGACGGTCGCGCCGGGAGGAATTTGCCGACCTCGCTCGCGAAGGTGCGGATCTCGACGGGCTTCGAGATAAAGCCGTTGCAGCCGGCCGCCAGGCTGCGCACCTGCTCGTGACGCATCGCGCTCGCGCTCACGGCGACGATCGGGAGCGCCGCGAGAGCGTGGCGCTCCCGGATCCGCGCCGCGACCTGATAACCGTCCATGATCGGCATCTGCATGTCGAGCACCACGAGATCAAAGCGCTCCTCGGCGAGGGCGCGCAGCGCCTCCTCGCCGCTCATCGCCATCTTCACCGAGTAGCCGGACACCTTGAGGCACATCGAGAACAACCGGGTGAGGTTCTCGTCGTCGTCGACGACGAGGACGTGCGGCTTCCGCTCAGCGGCCCACGCGCGCGGCTCGCTCGTCGCGTTGACGCGCAGGCGGGCGGCCTCCTCCTCGGAGATCTCGAGCAGCGGAATCTGGACGGTGAAGCGCGACCCCTCGCCGAGCTCGCTGCGGACGAGGATCGCCCCGTCCATCTGCTCGACGAGGCGTCGACACAGCGACAGCCCGAGGCCCGCGCCGCCGAAGCGGCGGGCGTCGGAGGCGTCGACCTGCTCGAAGGGATCGAAGATCCGCGACAGCCGCTCCTCGGAGATCCCGATCCCCGTGTCGGCGACCACGAACACCGCGTTGCGCTCGCGATACGCGACGCGCAGCTCGACGTGCCCCCGCTCCGTGAACTTCAGCGCGTTGGTCACCAAGTTGATGATGATCTGGCGGATGCGGTGCCCATCGCCGAGCACCCAGCGCGGGAGCTCGGCGTCGACGTGATGACGGAGCTCGACGCCGGCGTCGCGCGCCCGGTTCGCGAACATCGCGAGCATCTCGGCGCACAGCTCCGCGATCGCGACGGGCTCCCGCACGAGGGTCATGTGGTCCGCCTCGATGCGCGCCAGGTCGAGGAGGTCCTCGACCGTCGAGAGCACGTGGCTCGCGGCCTTGCGGGCGATAGCGAGCATCTCGGGGGTCTTCTCGGGCTCGCGCCCCTCGAGGACGACGTCGAGGTAGCCGATCACGGACGAGAGCGGCGCGCGCAGCTCGTGGGAGATGTTCGCCAAGAACTGCGTCTTGAGCTCGTCGACGCGCTTGGCCTTGCGGAGCGCCGCCTCGCTGGCGCGGCGCTGCTGCTCGCGCTCGTGGACGTCGACGATCCCGATCAGCACCGCCTCCGCGCCCGGGGCCTCGACCCGCGCGCAGCGAAGCTCAACAAAGCGCCGATCCCCACCGCGCCGCACGAGCGGCGCGTTGATCTCCACCCGCGCGCGCGTGCCCTCTGATACGTGTCGAATCACCTCAGAGAGCGCGCTGCGGCGCTCGGCGGCGAAGTACTTGACCAGCGGCTGACCGGCGAGCGCGCGCCGATCCCACCCGAGCAGCTCGGCCGCGACGAGGTTCACGTCTGCGATGACCGGACCCGGCTTCACGATGATAAGCGGTGTCGCGGCCGCCTCGAACATGGCGTAGTACCACTCGCGCGACGCGACCAATGACGCGTTCACGCGCTGCAGCTCGTCTTGCTGCAGCTCGAGCTCGATCTGGTGGATCTGCAGCTCCTCGACGAGCGCCGCCACGTCCGCGGTCGACATCTGCTCGAGCGCCGGGAGGGCGAAGCGCGCGAGGCGAGCGCTCGCCGCCTCCTTCAGTCTCGCCCGCTTTTCCTCGTCGTTCATCTCGAATGCGTGGGCCCTGCGACCCGCGCCTGCGCAGGCGCTACGCGAGCCGAACGATCGTGAGCCAGAAGTCGCCTACGGAGCGGACGATCTGCTCGAGCGCCGCCGCGTCCATGGTCTTGTCGATGAAGCACGCCGCGTGCTTCTCATACGCCGACCGCACCGACGCGTCCTCGGCGTGCGCCGAGATTACCACGACCGGCAGATGCCGAGTCTGCGGCTCCGCCTTGATCTGCTCGAGCAGCGAGAGCCCGTCGCCGTCGGGTAGCTCGATATCGAGCAGCACGAGATCGGGCGAGGCGTCCTCCGGCGCAAACAAGCGCGCGCGCGCGTCCGCGAGCGTGCCGACGCTCTCGAGCTCGCAGTGGATCTTCGAGCGCGTGAACGTCGTCGAGATCAACGCGACATCGTCGGGGTTGTCCTCGACCAGCAGCACGCGCATGGGCCCGCGCTGGGTCACGGCCCGCTCCGCGCGCAGCACGGTCAGCTGCTCCTGGGCCTCGGCGAGCTCCTCGGTGAGCTTGCGCCGCTCGGTGACGTCCATGAACACGAGCACGACGCCCTGGATCACGTCGGCGCGCGTCCTGTAGGGGACGATCGACAGCCGGTACTGCTCGCCGGACTCGCTCACGAGCTCGCGCTCGGCGGGGATCAGCGTCTCGAGCACCTGCAGCGCGATCTCGACGAAGTGGCGCGGCTGGGTGTGGAACGAGAGGTCGCTGAGCGCCCGCCCGACGTCGCTGGGGATCAGCTTGACGAGGTTGCGGACGGCCGGCGTGAAGCGACGGACCCGCATCTTGCGGTCGAGGAAGATGACCCCGAGCCGGGTGTTGTTGAGGAGGTTCTCGATGTCGTTGTTGACCTCCGAGATCTCGACGATCTTGTCCTGGAACTCGGTGTTGACCGTCACCAGCTCCTCGTTGACGCTCTGCAGCTCCTCGTTGGTGCTCTGCAGCTCCTCGTTGCTCGCCAGCAGCTCCTCGTTGGTGGTCTGCAGCTCCTCGTTGGCGGTCTCGAGCTCCTCGATCGTCGACTGCAGCGTCTCCTTGGTGTACTGGAGCTCGGTCTTGAGGTCCTGGATGTGCTGCGCGGTGTCGAAGCTCATCGACGCGCTGCTCTCGGTCTCCGAGCTGACGGTCCGCGCCCGCTCGTCGAAGAGGATGATAAACAGGCTGCGTGAGTCTCGCGTCCGGAGCGGCTCGGCGACCACGTCAACAGTGCGCGAGTCCTCGGTGTCGCGCCCGAGGGTCACGCCGCGGTAGAGCACGCGCTCGCCGGTCTTGAGCAGGCGGTAGGTCACGGTCGACAGCACCGCGGACAGCTCGGGCACCGCGAGGCGCAGGAGGTCGACATCGAGCTCGCCGACCGGGACCTCGAGGATGTGCTGCGTCGGGCCGAACACGAACAAGACGCGGAGGTCTTGATCGATCACGACGCTCGGCGGCGCGTAGCGAGCCATGATCTGGCGAAACAGCCCGAGCTCGCGGTTGGAGCTCGCGGCGGCCAGCCGTCGGCTGGCCGGCGTCCCCGTGTATTCGAAGTTGACGCGGATCTCGTCCTGCCCGGGGACGCGCAGGTGATTGAGGTGAGGACGCGGCGCCTCGGCCTGGCGGCGGTAGAGCTTCCAGCGGTGGTTGATCGCGTGGTAGTTGACCGCGTCCTCCCCCAGCGTCTCGCTGTGCCCGAGGAACAGGCAGCCCTCGTTGTTGAGCGCGTAGCGGAACACCTCGAGGATCTGCCGCTGGACCACGGGCACGAGGTAGATGAGCACGTTGCGACACACGACCAGATCGAGGCGATTAAACGGCGGGTCGCGGCAGATGTTGTGGCGCGAGAAGATCACGGCGCGGCGGAGCCTGTCGGTGACGCGGTAGCTGTCCCCCTCCTTCATGAAGTAGTGCGAGACCAGCGGCTGCGGCATCTCGAGCAGCGCGCTCACGGGGTAGACGCCGGTCGCGGCGATCCGCAGCGCGTCGGTGTCGACGTCGGTCGCGAACACCTTGAGCTTGAGATCTTTTCGCTCGCGCCGCTCGAACTCGGACAAGAACAGCACCGCGAGCGAGTACGCCTCCTCCCCCGTCGAGCAGCCGACGGACCACACCCGCACCGTCCCGTGCCGCTCGAGGCCAGCGCAGAGCTGCGGGATGACCGTGGTCCGCAGCGCCTCGAAGGCCTCGGCGTCGCGGAAGAAGCTCGTCACGCCGATCAGCACGTCCTTGTACAGCGCCGCGACCTCGCCGGGGCTCACCTCCAAGTACGCGGCGTAGCGCTCGAGGCTCTTGAGGTGCGCCATCTGCATGCGCTTGGCGATCCGCCGGTGCAGCGTGCCGAAGCGGTAGACCGAGAAGTCGATCCCGCTGTGCCCCTTCAGCGCGCCGAGGATCGACGCGACGGCGTCCGGCGCCTTCTCGTGGAGCGACTCGATCGGCGGCGCCGGGCCCACCGATCGCACGTAGTCGACGATCCGCTTCGCCAGATCGTCGGGCCGCCCCTCGAAGTCGACCACTCGGGTCGCCAGCGCGCTCTTGGGCATCCCGTCAAAGCGCGCGCTCTCGGGCGTCTGCACCAGCACGAGGCCGCCGACCGCCTTGATCTCGCGGATCCCCAGCGTCCCGTCGCTCCCGGTGCCCGAGAGGATCACCGCGATCGATCGATCTTCATACGCGCGCGCGAGCGAGCGCAAGAACACGTCGATCGGGAGATTAAACGCGCGCGTCTCGGGGAGGTCGGTGAGCACGAGCCGCCCCTTGACGATCGTGATGTTCTTGCGCGGCGGGATCACCGAGACCTCGCCGGCCCGCACCACCGCCCCGTTGACCGCCTTGCGCACGGGCAAGCGCGTGTGCTTGCCGAGCAGCTCGGCCATCAGGCTCTCGTAGTCGGGCGAGAGATGCTGCACGACGACGTAGGCGATCTCGCTCGTCTGCGGCATGTGCTCAAAAAATTCGCCCAGCGCTTGGAGCCCGCCGGCGGACGCGCCGACGCCGACGAGAAATTTCGCCGCCTCGGGCTCCGTCTCGTCCGCCTTGTCTTGACTCGTTGACTCCGCCACCGTGTATCCGTTTCTGCTCTGATGTTCACTCTATCACGCGTCTGCTCGGCCCCGACCGCGCGCACGGGCCTTCGGGCTGCCCCCGCCGGCCGGACCGGCGCGCGAAAAAATTCTCAGACCGCGTGTCCGAGCCTTCGCGCCGGTCGGCATATCTCAGAGACGACACGCGACCGCTTGACCCTGCGCGTCGCCTATCCACCGAGAGGTCTTCGTGAATCCCAACGCCACCGCGCCCCCCTTTGTCGACACGCTCGTCAGCGAGCTGCTGACCTCGCTCACCGAGGACGCCGACAAAGAGATCCGCCTCGACGCCGAGTTCGTCGGGGAGGACCTGACGAGCGTCGCCAGCCAGCTCCGCGCCCACAGCCTGGGCCTGACCGGCGACGGCGCCCCCGACCTAGAGCTCGGCTCCGCCAACACGATCATCGCTGACGAGACCAGCTCCTCGGCGCGACGGCTCGCCTCCGAGGAGCCCTCCGTCAGCGCGCACCACCGCTTCGTGTCCGCGCGCGAGACCGAGCCGATGACCGCCGCCGCGACGCGGCCGGACCACCAAACGCACCGCGGCGACGATCGACCCACCCCGAGGCAGATCGGCCGCTACGCGGTGCTGCGCCGGCTCGGCGCCGGCGGTATGGGTGAGGTCTACGCCGCGTACGACGAGTCCCTGCACCGCAAGATCGCCATCAAGGTGCTGCGGGTTAAAAAGCCCGCCAAACGCGAGCGCGCGCGCCAGCGGCTGATCCGCGAGGCCCAGGCGATGGCGCGCGTCGTCGACCCCAACGTGGCGACCGTGTTCGAGGTCGGCGACTACGGCGACCAGCTGTACGTCTCGATGGAGTACATCGACGGCGCCAACCTCCGCGAGTGGCTCGACGCGTCGCCCCGCAGCCCCGGCGAGATCGTGAAGGTCTTCGCCCAGGCTGGGCGCGGGCTCGCGGCCGTTCACCGCGCCGGCTTGGTCCATCGTGACTTCAAGCCCGGCAACGTCATGGTCGACGCGGACGGACGCGCGCGCGTCCTCGACTTCGGGCTCGTGGGCGTCGACGACCCCCTGCTCGGCGAGGCCCGCGGCGGCGCGAGCTCCGACGCAGGGCGCCCCGACCTGATCAAAGAGCGCCTCACTCGCGCCGGCGCGATCATGGGGACGCCGGCCTACATGGCCCCCGAGCAATTCGCGGGCGCCGAGCTGCGCGGCAGCGCGGACCAGTTCTCCTTCTGCGTGGCGCTCTACGAGGCGCTGTTTCGGGTGCTCCCGTTTCACGGCGAGAACTATCACGAGTTCGCGAACAACGTGCTCCGCGGTCGCGTGCGGCCGCCGCCGCTCGGGCACAAGGTGCCGCGGCACGTGCTGCGCGTGATCACGCGGGGCCTCCGCCCGGAACCTGCCGATCGCTTCCCGTCCATGGAGACGCTGCTCACCGCGCTCGAGCCGGACCGCTCACGCGCGCGCGCGCGCTGGGGGCTCGGCCTCGCGGTGTCGAGCGTCGCCGCGAGCGGTGGCGTCTACGCGATGGCCTACGCGCCTGCGGACGCGCCGTGCTCCGGCGTCGCGGACGCGTCGAGCCGCGTGTGGAACGAAGACCGACGCGTCGAGCTCAGGGGCGCGCTCGAGACGGCCACGGGCTCCGTCCTCGCCGACGAGCTCGCGCCGCGCGTGCTCCGAGGCTTCGACGAGTACGCTGAGGCGTGGGTCGACGCGCGCGCCGAGAGCTGCCTCGCCCATGACCGCGGCGAGCGCTCCGACGCCCGCTACGACCGGCAGAGCTCGTGCTTCGAGCGACGCCTCGCCGCCCTCGACGGCGCCGCGTCGATCCTCGCCGAGGCCGACCGCGACGTCGCGCTCCGGGCCGTGACGATCGTGGAGCGCCTGAGCGCGATCGAGACCTGCATGAGCAACGAGCTCGTCGACTCGCTGTATGTACCGCCGAGCGACCCCGCCGCGGCCGCGCGCCTCGAGGAGCTGCGCGGCGAGCTCACGCGCGCCGAGACCCACGAGGCCGCGGGCGTGACCGCGCGGGCGGTCGAGCTCGCCAGCTCGGTCGTCAACGGCGCGCGCGAGCTCAACTACCGCCCGCTCGAGGCCCAGGCGCTGCTCGTCCAAGGACGCGCGCAGCTGGAGCTCGGCGTCGAGACCTCGAGCGAGACGACGACGCTCTTGATGGGCGCGGGCGCTGCCGCGATCGCGGCCGAGCTCCCCGACATCGCGGCCGAGGCGATCACGCGCGCGCTGTACACACAGACCATGGCGAGCCGCTCGAGCGAGGCGCTGCAGTGGGTCCCGATGACCGAGTCGTTGATCGAGCGGTCCACCGAGCGCGCGCGCCTGCGCGGGCTGCTGCTCAACAACCTCGGCGCGATCGAGAAGATGCGCGGTCACGACGAGCTCGCGCGCCAGCGCTTCGCGCGGTCGCTCGAGCTCCGCGAGCGCCTCTACGGGCCGGAGCACAGCGAGGTCGCGCTGACGCGCCTAAACCTCGGGCTCGCGTCCGACGACCCCGACGATCGCCAGCGCGCCTTCGAGACGGCGCTCGCCAGCTTTGAACGCCTGCTCGGGCCCTCGCACCCCGACACGCTCGACAAGCGCATCGGCTTGAGCCTGCACGTAGCGACGCCCTCCGAGGCGATCGCCACGCTGCAGCCGGCGTGCGAGACGTTTGATCGCGTCTACCCCGAGGACGCGCACCAGCGCTGGGCGTGCCGCGTCTTCCTCGGGCACCATCTCGCCGAGGCGGGGGACCTCGCGCGCGCCGGTGAGGTCTACCGCGAGGCGAGCGAGCTGCTCTCGCCCGACGATGTCGACGACGAAGTCACCCGCCTGCGTGTCCAGAACGCGGCCGCGCTCGCGCGCCTCCACACGGGCGAGCCCGCGGCCTGCGTCGAGCTGCTGAGGTCAGCGCTGCCCAGCGAGCTCGAGGACACCGCGCCGCCGTGGTCCCAGCGCGTGTTCGCCGACGCCCGCGTCATCCTGGGCCGCTGCTTGCTCGCGCAGGACCAGCCCGACGAGGCCGCGGAGGTGATGCAGCCCGCGCTGCCGAAGCTCCGCGAGGCGAGCGAGCGACTGCCCGTCGTCGAGGCGGGGCAGAAGCTTGCGAGCGCCCGCTGGGAGCTCGCGCAGGCGCTGACCCGCGGCGAGGCGCCCACGCCTGAGTCCATCGCGCGCGCGCGCGAGCTCGCCGACGCCGCCGCCGCGTGGTACGAGGCGCGCGGCGCTGAGTACCAGTGGCGCCTGGACCCGATCCGTCAATGGGAGCAGGCGCTCGAGGCCGAGCCCGCCGAGTAGCCAGCCCGCGTCACTTCTGACCGCGGGATCACGGGTTTTTGTCTGCCCGCCTCCGACGAGGTGCGAACAACAACGCGAGGCTGATTAGCAGACCCACACTACCTGAACCGGTCCCGCCGCTTCGACAACCACATCCTTCGTCGTCGTAACCGCCCGCCGAGTCAACGCCGGCGCTGCCCGTAGAGCCCGTTTGCTCACCGGCGGTCGTAGAGGCGTCGCTGCCTTGACCCGAGCTGGTACCTTGATCCCCCCCAGATGAGCCCGTTGAGCTCGAGTCGTCGCCGGTAGAGTCGGGGCCGGCGCTCGTCTCACTACCAGTGGTCGTGGATGGATCACCGGTCGTTCCGTCGTCGTTGTCGCAGGCGTCCCCTAAGCCGTCGTTGTCGCTATCGAGCTGTTCGGGATTTGCGACGCCGAGGCAATTGTCACAGCCATCAGGTGTGTCGTCCTCGTCCGCGTCCTCGAGATCGTCATGCCCCGGGCAAACGTCATCCATGTCGAAGACGCCGTCGCCGTCGCCGTCCTCGAATAGGCATGCTCCGGAGCAGCCGTCCTCATGCTCGGTGTTTCCATCGTCGCACTCCTCCCCTGGGTTGAGCTCACCATCACCGCAGAAATCGCAGGCGGGCGTGTTCACCACCGAAGGGAAACCTGCCATATCGGGCCAGTTAAACCATGACTTATTGACCCCGAGGTTCGCGGTCGCCGTAATCGATAAGCCGTCAATATCGATAATCCCGACCTCATCGACACCGCGCCCGTCGCACCCCATCGGTACCTCTGTGCAGTCTTCATTAGACAATGAGAACGCGAGGCATGACGAGCTAAACACGTCAGGCGGGTTGTCCGCGAAGTTACTGGTCAACTGCCCGAGTGCCTCGAATAGTCCCTCCTCTAGATCGCAGCTGTAAAGCGGCGTTGAGGAGTTTTCGCTGGGGAGACCATTCGCGTAGGTCCCGATATAGTAGCAATTATTATTGAGGTCGAAGGCGAGATCTGCGCCGCTGACGGAGTCAGCTTCGGCGATCTGCACCCCGTCTCCCTCGAGCGTGAGCGCTTCGAGGTCGAAGCTGTAGATCGACTTGGTGTCGAGGGTGATCACCCAGAGCGTGTTAAAGCGATCGAACGCGGCTCCGTTGACCCGGTCCGTAATCGGGGTACCCGCCCCGACGATCGTCGCCGCGGCGGACTCTGCGTCGATCGTCACGAGCCGGCTGCCGACATCGCTCTCGTATATGAACCCATAAATCGTGCCGCCCGAGTTCATCGCTAACGCGCCGACCGCGACCTCCTCGCCGTCGAGTTTGACTTCCCCGACTTCCGTTAGGGCGCCGCCGATCTCGTCGACCGCGAACAACGTCGTGCCCGGGACCGGCGCAGTCGGACTCCCGTCTTGGCTCGGTGCAGAGAAGTAGATCGTCGCGCCAGCGGACCGCGGCGCGAATAGGCCCGCGGTCAACAGGAGCGCGAACACGAGCCTGCTGTGTGATATGCGCGATTTTTTTATCGTCGTGCGTCTCATGATGGTCTTGAGCTCAAAAAAACGTGACTGAAGAAACATGTTTTCGTGTGCAGAACGAGCGAACACAGCGTTTACCCGGTCGTCGGTGTAGTACCGTTTGCCTCGAAAGGGTTCCAAGAAACGTCACCGCGCGTGCGACACGCACGCGCGACCGAAGGAACGAAGTCGAGCGCCCCCCCTCGTGTGTGCACGACGAAGCCTCCCTCGTTCCGTGGATACCTGCGTGAAGCGACAGCTGCTCGCAGCTCGTGCTGCGGGGCGTGCACGTGCGGACGATCCAGAAGCCCGCTGGCCACATCACCGGAGGTCGCGCGCGGTCGTTCACGCCCCGCGCTTTCTCCCGGCGCTACGCCGTCACCTCGACCAGCTCGGAGCTGCGCGAAGAGCTCCAAGTACCGCTCGACCCGCGCGGGGGTCCGGCCGTGATCGCGCCGCGGCTCATCGAGCGAGCGCTCCGCGCGAGCCGTCCCCGCCTCAGCTCCTGCTCCTCGGGCCTGATGCAGAACAGCTCAATCGCCCCCTTGCCCTTGAGCTCGACGAAGCCGAGCGAGCGCGAGTTGTACTCCTCCAGCTCGCGCTGCGCCGCCGCGCTCACGCACACGCTCCCCGGCGCGCCGTTCGACTCCACCCGCTGCGCCGTGTTCACCGTGTCTCCCCAGATGTCGTACAAAAACTGCCGCTGCCCGATGATTCCCGCCGCCACCGGCCCCACGTGCACGCCGACGCGACACTCCAGCTCACAGCTCGTGCCCTTCAGCGCCTCGATGATCTCCAAGCCGAACGCGACGCAGCGCGCGACGACCCGTTCATCTCTGGGCCAGAGCCCGCACGCGCCCATGAACGCGTCGCCGATCGTCTTGATCTTCTGCACACCGTGCTTCGCCGCGAACATCTCCCACAGCGCGACGATGCTCTGCAGCGTCTCCTGCACCTCCTCGGGCTCATGGCGATCAGAGAAGCGCGTGAAGCCGACGAGGTCGGCGAACACCACCGCCGTGTGCTCGGCCCGCCGCGGCGCGACCTCCCCCGTCTCCGCGAGCTCCTCGACGACCTCGTTCGGCAGGATCGCGCGCAGCAGCTCATCGGCGCGCCGACGCTCCCGTTCGAGCTCCATCGCCGCCCGCCGCTCGACCTCAGCCATCCGCCGGCGGGCCAGGGACGCGTCGAGACGCGCCTTCACGAGCACCGGATCGATGGGCTTTTGCAGAAAGTCCGCCGCGCCCCGCTCGATGCACTGAACGACCCGCTTCTTGTCCTCGACCGCCGAGACGATCAGCACCGGGATGTCCCGCAGCGTCTCGCTGCGGTGCAGACGATCGAGCACGCGCAGACCGCTGATCTCCGGGAGCAGGAGGTCGAGCAGGATCGCGTCGACCTCGAGGCCCCCCTCGAGGGCCGCGAGCGCCGGCGCCGCGCTCGCGAACACCGTCGACTCGTAGCCCATGCGCTCGCAGAGCTTCTGGAGCAGCAGCCGGCTGAGCGGGTCGTCGTCGATGACGATGATCTTGGGTGACGACGGGGCGGGCAGCACCTCGCGCTCGACGAGCTGGTCGAGCAGCGTCGGCAGCACCGACGCGCTCTCGAGCATCGAGATCCGCGGCCCCGCCCCCGGGCTCGTCGGCGCGACCACGGCCGCGAAGGACTGGTACGCCCCGTGCACGATGAGCAGCACGAAGACCGCGCCCAGCAAGAAGATCACGCCCACGAGGTAACTGAACCACGACAGGTGCCCGAGCAGCACGACGACCGCCGCGGCCGCGTAGCCCACGACGAACAACGCCATGAGCGCTCGCAGGAGCTGCCACAGCCGCCGGTAGGCGCCGAGGCTCGCGAACTCGATGATCTCCGTCGTGATGACGAGCGAGCGCACCAGCAACATCATGCCGAGCGAGCAGCCCGCGATGGCGACGATGGACTCGACGTTCATGGCGTCACGCCCGCGCGCGATTCACCGCGTCCGAAAGATGGGATCTCCCGCGCCGCGCGTAGATCGAGCGCCGTCGACCCATGCGCGCTCGCGTCACTACGACCTCGACTCGGCACCATGCGCTTCAGAATTGCATGTCTCGCGCCACTCCACGCCCCACGCTCCGCCCCAAGAAAATCCGCCACCTAGCTCGAGAGCGGTCGCCTCGACCGGTCGGCCTCCGTGCGCTCGCGGCACGATCGTGCGCTCGAATCGTGCACGCCCGCACGATCGTCGACTGATCCTCGTACTTACAAATGCCGTGAATCTCGATCCCGCCTGCGCCCACGCGCGCGGCGGCTCAAGCGAGAATATCCTGTCTCAAAACACATGTATCGAGGCGGCTCGCCCGCCCGCGACGTCCCGTCGCGACCAGGTCACCGAGGCGCTCGAAGAGCTCCGCGTACCGCTCCAGCTCGTCTGGCTTCACGACGAAGGCGTCTGCCCCGCGGGCGAAGGCGCGCCGGTGCGCCTCGGGCGACTCGGCGCCGGTGAGGATGACGACGGGCGGCGGCTCGTCGAAGGCGTCGACCGCGTGCATCCGGCTGAGCACCTCGAGACCGGACACCCCGGGGAGGTTGAGGTCGAGCAGGATGAGCGCAGGCGGCGGCTCGGCCGCCAGCATAACCTCCGCCAGGTAGACGAAGAACTCGGCGGGCGTGGCGAACTCTCGCCACTCGTTCTCGAGCGCCACGCGTTGGTACACCAGCCGCGCGACCATGCGATCGAGCTCGCAGTCGTCGAGCATCACGATCGCGTTTCCGTTGCCAATTCGCGCCACGAGTGCCTCCAATAATTTCCGCGAGGGTCAGCCCCTCAAGCGCTCGCCGCCCACCCGCGCGACGGGGCCGCGCCGGCCACGAGGTCCTCGATCGCGCCGCGGCCGCTCGCGCGAGCGAGCCGCGCGGCCCGTCGCGTATCGACCTGCTCCTTAATACAGAACAGCTCAATCGCCCCCTTGCCCTTGAGCTCGACGAAGCCGAGCGAGCGCGAGCTGTACTCCCCCGCCAGCTCGCGCTGCGCCGCCGCGCTCACGCACACGCTCCCTGGCGCGCCGTTCGACTCCACCCGCTGCGCCGTGTTCACCGTGTCCCCCCAGATGTCGTACAAAAACTGCCGCTGCCCGATGATTCCCGCCGCCACCGGCCCCACGTGCACGCCGACGCGACACTCCAGCTCGCAGCTCGTGCCCTTCAGCGCCTCGATGATCTCCAGGCCGAACGCGACGCAGCGCGCGACGACCCGTTCATCGCTGGGCCAGAGCCCGCACGCGCCCATGAACGCGTCGCCGATCGTCTTGATCTTCTGCACACCGTGCTTCGCCGCGAGCTCCTCCCACAGCGCGACGATGCGCTGCAGCGTCTCTTGGACCTCCTCGGGCTCGTGACAGTCGGCGAAGCGCGTGAAGCCGACGAGGTCGGCGAACACCACCGCCGTGTGCTCGGCCCGCCGCGGCGCGACCTCGCCGGTGCGCGACAGCTCCTCGACCACCTCGAGGGGCAGGATCGCGCGCAGCAGCTCGTCCGCGCGCCGACGCTCTCGCTCGAGCTCCGTCGACGCCCGCCGCTCAACGGCCGCCATCCGTCGGCGGGCCAGGGACGCGTCGAGCCGCGCCTTCAGCAGCACCGGATCAATCGGCTTCTGCAGGAAGTCCGCCGCGCCCCGCTCGATGCACTGCACGACCCGCTGCTTGTTGTCGATCCCGGAGACGACCAGGACCGGGATGTCGCGCAGCGCCTCGCTGTGCTGCATTCGATCGAGCACGTGCAGGCCGCTCATCCCTGGGAGGAGCAGGTCGAGCATCACCGCGTCGACGTCTGGGTTCGCCTCGAGGGCCTCGAGCGCCGGCAACGCCCGCGAGTATGATTGGGTCTCGTAGTCAAAGCGCTCGCAGAGCTTCTCGAGCACCAGCCGGCAGAGCGGGTCATCGTCGATGATCACGATCTTGGGCGTCGTGATACACGGCAGCACCTGGCTCTCGGCCACCTGGTCGAGCAGGGTCGGCAGCACCGACGCGCTCTCGAGCATCGAGATCCGCGGCCCCGCGACCTGGCTCGACGGCGAGAGCATCGCCGCGACCGCCTGGTACGCGCCGCGCACGATCAGGAGCACGAACGCCGCGCCCAGCAAGAAGATCACGCCCACGATGTAGCTAAACCACCACAGGTACCCGAGCAGCACGACCACCGCCGCCGCCGCGTAGCCCACCACGAACAGCGCCATGAACACCCGCAAGAGCCGCCACAGCCGCCGGTAGACGCCCGCGTCCGCGAACTCGATGATCTCCGCGGTGATCCTGATCGCGCGCAGCAAGAGCAGCGCGCCGAGCGAGCAGCCCGCGATGGCGACAATGGACTCGATGTTCATCGCGTCACGCTCTCTCGCGCGCCGTTGACCTGGCGACGTCGCCTCGACGTTGTCGTCTTTGATGTCGCGCGTGGACCGAGCACCGTCGACCCACGCGCGTGCCCGTTCCCACGATTTTGATTCGGCACCATTTGCGCTCTGGTTGTGCAGATTTCACGCCACGCGCGATCAAACGAATAAAATCAACCACTCGCTTGCACACCGACAGCCGGCCGCGGAGTCGCCGTGCGCTGACGTCACACGCGGGCGCTGAAACGTGCGCGCTCGCCCGCCCGTTCGCACGCCCGTCACGACACGGCGTGGCGTGGCGGCGATGAATCCGATCCTCGAGTACGCTCGTGATCGATGCGATCGATCAGCAGGCGTGAGCCCGGGCGGTACACCTCCTTCGTCCTCGCGCTCACCAGCGCGCTCATGCTCGCCTGCGGTGACTCCGGGACCCACGGCACCTCGAGCACGGACACCACGGGCGGCGACGAGACCGGCGGGGACCCGCTCGATCGTTGCCGCGCGCTCCCGGCCGCCGAGACGTCGCAGTGGAGCGAGGACGTGAGCGCCGACACCCCGACGGGGATGTCCACGCCAGCGCGCATCGCGACCGCCGGCGATCAGAGCTGGGCCCTGGCGCTCGACCTGCTGCGCGTGATGAGCCCGAGCGATCACCCGTCGATCGCCCAGTCGCCGATGGCGATGACCCTCGCCTTCGGCCTCACGATCGAGCGCCACGCGGGGTCGATGTGCGCCGACTCGATGGAGGCGGTCATCCACGCCCAGGAGACCGACGACGCGCTGCACAACACGCTGGGCGCGAGCCTGCGCGAGCTCCAGGGGCGCGCGCTCCCGGAGGGCCCCGAGGGCGAGAGCCCCGTCAACTTCGACGTGGCGACCTCGCTGTGGGAGTTCGGCGCGCCGGCGCAGGGCAACCCGATCTACGGCGTCGCGGCGCACAGCTTCCCCCGGGAGAGCTCGCTCTCGGCGAAGCGCGAGGTCATCAACTGCGTGATCGAGGAGCAGTCCCGCGGCCTGATCGTCGACTTCCTCCCGGAGGACGTGCCGGCGATCGGCACGACCGCCCTGGACGTCAGCGTCGCGTACCTCGGCGCGCCGTGGGAGACCGCGCTCAGCCCCCGCCCCGCCGCGCCCTTCACCCGCGACGACGGCGGCGCCGTTGACCACGAGATGATGGGCGAGCTCCTCAGCGTCGGCCGATACTCGAGCGCCGAAATGGAGGCCGTCGACATCCCGCTGCGGGGCGGCGCGCTCTCGATGCTGCTGGTGCTGCCGGCGCCGGAGCTCTACGCCGACCTCGAGGCCTTCGTCGCCGGCGTGAGCCCCGAGGCGCTGCGCGCCGCTCGCTCGGGGGCGGTGACCAGCGTCGACCTGACGATCCCCAAGTTCGAGGTCACCGGCGGCGAGACGATCGACTACTACAAGCCCCTCGGGCTCCAGTGCGAGCTCTTCAGCCTGCGCAAGGTCCTGCACCGCGCGGTCATCACCGTCGACGAGAAGGGCGTCGAGGCGGCGGCCGCGAGCGCCAACGAGAGCTGGGAGACCGATGGCGGCCCCGGCGGCCTCCCGTTCACCGTCGACCGCCCGTTTTTGTTCTTCGTCCACGACCGCGCGACCGGCTTCGTGCTGTTCAGCGGCCGCTACGCCGGGAGCTGAGCGCTATTCAAGGGCCGCTACGGGCCGGCTTTCTCGGCGCAGATGTCGTCGTCGCTCCCCCACGCGCCGTCCGGACCCGCCGAGCAGACCTCGACCTCTCGGGACGCGACGTTGCAGGTGAAGTGATAGGACCCGCCCCAGGGGTCACGACGTAGTCGAGTCGTGATGCCCGCGTCCACGAGATCGGCGAGCGACGCGGGGCACTGGTCTTGTGTCTGCATCATGTACATGCGGATGTGGGCCTGGAGCTGCCTCGTAGTGCGCCGGACGTGGCGACGGCCACCCCCGCACGCGAAGCTCCCTTGTGAGAACGGCGCGTCCACGACTACCCGCGCGAACTCGCCGACCGCCACCTCCCACGCGCCCGCGGCGGCGAGCAGCGAGCTCGCGGCCGTCAGCCACGTACACGCGAAGCCGACCACCAACGCCAAGACCGGGAGGGTTGGGCCCGAGGCGCGCTCGCTCGCCGTTGACCTGTCTTTACCACCATATTGTTGTTCACGCGGCACACGGCGAGTAGAGCAACCACCGTGCCACCGCGCGGCCGCGAGATCACAGCGAATCGCCGGGTCGCGCGTGACAAGCTGGCGCCCGCGACCGCCCGCAGCGACTCGCTGTCGCGCTCGCGCTCATCGCACCGCAATCACGATCTTCCCGCGCGCCCGGCCCGTCTGGCTGTAGCGGTGCGCCTCCGCGATGTCGGCGAGCGGGAACACGCGATCGATCACCGGCTCGATCGCGCGCCGCTCCACGAGCTCGCCGATACGCGCCAGCTGCTCGCCGTCGGTCGGGCGCATCACCACGCTGACCCTTACGCCATGTCGCAGCCGCGTCCACGCGATGAACGAGTACAGCCGCGTGAGCGCGACGCCCACGCCGAGCGCCGGGCCGAAGCGGCTGACGTTATGCGGGATATCGGTGACCACGGTCGGCAGGCGACCGCCCGCGCGCAGCACCCCGAGCGCCCGCCGGCGGTGCTCGCCGCCGAGCGTGTCGAGCACCACGTCGTAGCCCGTGAGCGCCTCCTCGAACTTCTCCGCGGTGTAGTCGACCACGACCTCGGCCCCGAGCCGCTTGACCAGCTCGACGTTGCGCGCGCTGCAGGTCGTCGCCACCCTCGCCCCAAGGTGCGCGGCCAGCTGGATCGAGAAGCTCCCCACCCCGCCCGAGCCGGCCTGCACCAGCACGCGCTCGCCCTCCTCCACGCGCGCGGCGGAGACCAGCGCCGCCCACCCGGTCAAGCCGACCAGCGGGATCGAGGCCGCCTCGCCGTGGCTCAGGCGCGCGGGCTTACGCGCGACGGCGCGCTCGTCGATGGCGACGTACTCCGCGTAGGTCCCCTGGCCGTGGTGACTCGGCGAGGACCACACCTCGTCGCCCACGGCGAAGCGCGTGACCTCAGCGCCGAGCTCGACGACCACGCCCGAGACATCCAGGCCCAGCGTGTGCGGCAGCGCGTAGCGAATGACCGCGCGGTGCGTCCCCGAGCGTATCTTCCAGTCGACCGGGTTGACCGACGCGGCGTGCACCTCGATCAGCACCTCGCGCGGCCCGGGCCGCGGCGTCTCGATCTCGTCAACACGCAGGACCTCCGGCCCGCCGTACCCATGAATTCGCGCGGCTCTCACTGGGGGGACCCTAGCAGCCGACGGGCCGGTCGTCCTCGCGTCGCGCTTCGCCGGAATTACGGTTCGAGCCTGCACGCCGTGAGCGGGGAGACTATCCTCGAGCTGCGGGTCGTCGACCGAGCACCACGCCGGCGATCCGTCACGGTGACAACAGCATGCAGCGCAGCACTCCACCACTCGCGCTCCTCGTCGGCCTCGGGCTCGCGCAGTCGAGCTGCGCCGACCGCCCGATCGTGAGCGAGAGCGACGCCGGGGGCAGCACCGCGGGTCAGCCCGCGAGCGGCACCGGCGCCTCCACCTCGGGCACGGCCGGGACCGGTACGCAGGGACAGGCCTCGGCGGGCGGCTCGACGAGCACCAGCACGGGCGGCTCGTCCGGCAGCACCCTGAGCTCATCGCCGACGACCACCACCGCCGGCGTGTCGACGACCGTCGGCCCAATCAGCAGCAGCTCCAGCTCGGCGCCCGACGAGACCACGAGCGGCGGCAGCGAGGGGACGACGCACGAGGTCCCCGACGGCGCGTGTGAGCCGGCGATGGATCCGGGCACCACGGGCGAGGGCGAGAGCGAGGGCGGCGTCGGCGTCCCCCCCGAGGACGTTGAGGCCTGCGAGGCCTGCCACGAGCAGGGCTATTGCTGGATCACCGGCGAGTCGTTCTGCGAGTCATTCGCCTGCTGGGACGAGCGCCTGCAGGACTGCGTCTGGTGCGGCCCGTGCCTGCAACTGATCTACGAGGAGCAGCCGAAGCTCCGCCTCGCGGACGACGGAGCTGTCGGCGTCGAGCTCGGCGCCGCGCCGCGCGAGCGAGTGATCGACCGCGTGCTCGATCAGGCCGACCTACCCGCCGATGTGCTCGCGCGCCTCCGCGCGCGCGTCAAGCGGGGCCGAGCGCCCTAACGAACTAAAACCAGTCCGGTGGGAGACTCCTCCGCGACGCGACAACCCGAATACCGCGGGACATGTGCGTTCGAACGCGCCCCGGCTCTCAAGCATCCTCGACTCTCTCGCTTGTCGAACACGGGCCGAAAAATCGTATTCGAATGGCTGGTCAAACGGTTTGGGGGCGGCACTCGCCCGGCGTTCTCTGCGTGGAGCGGGAGCGCTCGCGGGCGTCGAACTTGAACCGAGGGGCCGTATGGGCTCAGGGATCGCACCTGGAGGATATCGAGCGCCGAGCGGTCCTGACCTATATAGGCTCTCGATGATGCGGCTGGCGGTGTTGGTGGGGTCGACGCGTGTCGTCGAGGAGGCGCTCGATCCGGTCAAGCGTCGGGTGAACGTCTCCCATGAGACCGCGGTTGATCTCGATCGCTAGCTCGAGATGTGAGCGCCCAGGCTCGAACTCACCGCGGGCGAGATGGAGCTGTCCAATGCTGCACTCGGTCAGCGCGCGCTCACGGACCCAGCCCGGGGTCTCGCCGAGTTTCGTGAGCGCCCGGTGAAATTCCGTGAGAGCACCGTCGAGGTCGCCACTCTTCCAGCGCGCGAAGCCGATGTTATTGGCCAGCAGCCACGCGCGCCAGGGATCGGGGGCGGCGTCCGCGAGCGCCGCCGCGAATTCAGCCGACTCGAGCGCCTCGCTCGGCGTACCTCGGAGCTCGCTGTCGATCGAGATCAATCGAGCGGCGGCCTCGGCTGCGACCGCGCGGTGACGACTCTCGATCGACATGAGGAGCGCCGCGCTCATGGCGGTCCTCGCGGGCTCCCCCGCGCCCTGATCCTGGTGCGCCGCCCCCTCTCGCAGCCAAGCCTCGGCGATAAGCGGCTGATAACCAAGGACCTCGGCCTCGCGGCGAACGCTCGCGGCGCGTGTACACGCGCGTTCGACGTCACCGATGAGTTGCTCCACACGAGCACGCTCGAGCTCGAGACGCGCGCGCGCGACCGCTCGGTTGGTCGCGGGGTCTTTGGGGGGCGCCACACCGCCGAGCAGCGCGTCGCGGTCATCGCAGGAATCGAGCGACGCGAGGTCATCGACCGCCAACGCAGCGCGTTCTACTACGTTCGGTGACGCGAAAGCGAACGCGTTGAGCAACGTCTCTACCCCAGCGACGCGCTGATCGATGCACGCGCTACGCAGCTCATAGAGCTCGTCCGAGTCGTAGCCGCGTCGTTGCTCCTCACACGTCTTGTCACGAGCGGCGGATACGTACGTAATGTAGTGATCGAGCGCGGGCCGGATGTGATCCCAGGTGGAAACACCGAGCGTGCCGACGTCGGCGAACGAGGCCGCGAGCTCCGCCTGTCGCGCCTCGCTCCAGAGCGCCTCGCGCTCAGTCGCACCGCGATCACATCGATGGCCGAGGCCCATGGCCGGCGCCGCCCCGTACCCGGCGAGTCCGGTGAGCATCGCTACGCACGCGCTCGTCAGCCAGCGCCGCCGTCGTCGCTGCGGGTTGCGCTCGAGGGCGTCGAGCAGCGTCGCCATGTCGGGGAAGCGATCCTCCGGTCGATGCGACAGCCCGCGGCGGACGATACGCTCGACCCACGCGGGGACGCCGACGTCAGGCGGAGGAGGCCGAATCGCGCCTTCGAGCGCCGCGCTCACCAGTTCGCCGACGCTCTGGCCAGCGAAGGGCAGTTGACGGTAGAGCCCCTCGTAGAGCGCGACGCAAAAGCTAAACTGATCGCTTCGCGCTGTAACCGTTCCGCCCGCATATTGCTCTGGGGACATGTAGGCGGGCGTCCCCAAGAACGCGCCCGTCTGCGTTAGACGTGTCCACAACGATTGCGGATCGGCCGGTAAATCAACGACCTGTACTGTCGCTAAACCGGATCGCGCTCGAGCCGATCGCTCGCCTTCATTCTCGAGCGCCTGAACGAGCCCGAAGTCGAGAACCTTGACCTCGCCGTCCTCGCTGCGCATCACGTTGTGGGGTTTGAAATCGCGGTGGATCAGGCCAGCATCGTGCGCCGCACGCAGCCCTGCGCCCGCGCGTGCGAATACCGAGATGATCTCTCGCCAGCTACGAGGTGTGGCGAGCCAGCGATCTAGACTCTGACCACGAATGAACTCCATAGCGACGAATACCTCGCGCTCGTGCTCGCCGACCTCGTACACAGCGACCACGTTCTCGTGGGTCAAGCGCGCCATGGCCTGAGCTTCACGCAGCAACCGCTTGCGCGCCCCGTCTGAGCCCTCCGCCTGTTGAAGCAGCTTGACCGCGACCTTGCGATCGAGCTGCTCGTCGAAAGCCGCGTAGACGACCCCCATCCCGCCTTGGCCAACGCGCTCGAGCACACGAAACCGGCCGATTCTCATCGGCGTTGGGGGGCGCCCAAACAGCCCGGCGCGCGCCAGCTCTTTGAAGTGGCGAAGCTCGACCCCGCCGGCGCCAAAGGGCGCGAGCCTCGAGTCGTCGCACGGGATTTCCTCCGTCGCCGCGAGCTGGGTCGCGCCGATCCACAACTCGGCCTCGCGGTCTCTGTCGCGCTCCATGATCAGACACTACCCCTTCTGCTCGGTACGAATCCGGGCGGTACAAAGACGGGTGACCGCAGGAGGAAAAACAATTTCGCTGACGACGTTCTCGGCGGTTGCGGGAAAACACACGCGTTCAGTTTCGAGCGTCGTAATTGAAACGCGGCGCGTGATCACCTGATCTCCGACCCATCCGGGCACACTTCAAGCAAGCAACAAACGATGTCGACATCGCCAACGACCTTCGCTCGAGCACCCACGAGCGCAGTGGACAAAACCATCGGGCGCTACGCGGTGCTTCGCCTCATCGGCGAAGGGTCCATGGGGCAGGTCTACGCCGGCTACGACCCCCTGCTCGACCGTAGGGTCGCACTCAAGCTGCTACGCGCCGACGTGTTCGCCTCCGCGCGCTCGCGCGACCGGGCCCTCCGTGAGGCCCGGGCGCTCGCGAAGCTCTCGCACCCCAACGTCGTACAGGTGTTCGAGGTCGGTGAGCACGATGGCCGCCCGTTCATCGCCATGGAGCTCGTTGACGGTCTCGACCTCCGCCGCTGGCTCGCTAGCGACGATCGCTCCTGGCGATGCACCTTGAACGTCGTCGTCGCTGCCGGCCGCGGCCTCGCGGCCGTCCACGCCGCTGGCTTACTGCACCTCGATCTCAAGCCCGACAACCTGCTCGTCAGCGGCCACGGGAGAGCACTGATCGCCGACTTCGGCCTCCTCGCCTCCCATGCCGAGCGAGAGCTCGACGAGACCGCCGAGGATCCACCCCCGTCGTGCTCGGCCTCGGGTAGTCCGGAAAACCTGTCGGAGGCTCCCCTCACGGTGCACAACCACGTGCTCGGCACGCCCGCTTACATGTCCCCCGAGCAACATCGCGGAGAGACCCTCGACGCCCGCTCGGATCAGTTCAGCCTCTGCGTAACGCTCTACGAGGCGCTCTACGGGAGGCGGCCGTTCGCAGGAGACACCCGCGCGGCCGTTCGTGAGCGCATACTCGCAGGTGAGCTGCTCTCGCCCCCTCACTCCGCCGTCCCTCGTAACATCGAGCGCGCCATTCTCCGCGGCCTCGCGCCCGACCCCAGCGACCGCTGGTCCTCGCTCTCCGCACTCCTGGACGCGCTCGAGTTCGATCCCTCGAGACGCCGGCGCGTCGTCGCCGGCTTTGCGCTCCTCGGAGCTTTGGCCGCGGGGACAGGTGTTGTGTACGGGAGTCTCGAGCCGGAGGTCAACGACCCCTGCACCGACTCGTCGAGCCGGCTCGCGGAGGTCTGGAACGACAACCGTCGGCTGGAGCTGCGCGCCGCCTTTCGGGCGACCGGCGCGGCGCATGCGGAGTCGACATCGCTGCACCTCGTTCGCGCTCTCAACGCGTACGCCGAGTCCTGGAGCTCGCAATACGCGAACGCGTGCGAGTCGCTCCGTGGTGATGAGCACGATCCTCGAGTTTTCGAACTCTCCCGCGCCTGCTTCGACCGTCGGCTCGTTCAGCTTGATACACTGACAGAAGTCCTCACCGAGGTCACGGTCGAGACTGTGGATCATGCTGCGGGAGCCGTCGACAGCCTCCCTCGCACCGCGCCTTGTGGTGACGCGAAGTCCCTGCTGGCCGAGACGGCACCACTGGAGGACCCTCGCGCTGCCCGCGAGGTCGAGCGTCTGCGTGCTGAGCTCGCGCGCGCCTACGCCCTCGAGGTCAACGGGCATAACATCGAAGGATCCGACCTCGTCGACGCCCTCGAAGAGCGCGTGACCGCGGTCGACTACCCACCGTTGACTGCGGAACATCGGCTTCGCCGCGCCTCGCTCCTGCTGTCGTCTAATTCCTCCGAGGCCGAGCTCGCGTTCGGAGAGGCTTATCACGTCGCTATTCGTACCCGGTACGACGCTTTGGCGGCCGAGGCGTCGGCGAGGATCATGTACACAACCGGGGTCGAACTCGGTCGTTACGACGAGGCGCTCGAGTACTTCGATCAAGCGTTGGCTTGGAGCCGCAGTGTCGACGATGATCGTGAGCTGCGCGGTCTAGTTCTTCACAACGCCGCGACGATCTGGGGCCTTCGAGGACAAGCTCGTCGCGCGGTCGCGTTGGCGCGCGATGCGGTCGAGGTCTGGACCGACGTGCTCGGTGAAGAACACGCGCAGGTCGACGACGCGCGCTTAACCCTCGCCACGTATCTACCCTTCGTCGATGAATGCGACGAGGCGTACACCACCATCGACGAGCTCCTGACGCGATATATTGGCACGTTCGGGGCCGAGCACCCCGACGTCGAGATCCTCTCCTACTCTCGTTGCCTCCTCAACACGCGCTGCGGCGACCTTGACGCTGCGCTCCGCTGCGCTCCAGCGCCGGCTCGAGCGCACATCGCCAGCTACGGCGTGCGTGGACACGTCAACTGGCTGCTGCTCGCAATACTGGCGTATCGAAACGCTGGTGATCTCGAGCGGGCGGCCGCGCTCGCCCACGACCTCCTGACGGGGGTGCCCGCGGATCCCGATGTAAGGAACGAGCTCCGCGCGGCCATCCATCACCAATACGCCGATCTGCTGATCGCGTCAGGGGAGCTCGAGCTCGCCGAGTCTCAGCTCACCGCGGGGATCGGGTACCTGAACTCGCTCGACACTGATCGTGGACGAGTTGATCTGCAACTACAGACAGGTTTAGCGAAACTCGCGCTGGCGCGCGGTGAACTCGACGAGGCCCGCGACCTGGCGCTCGATGTCATCGCCATGATCGAGGCGAGCGAGACGGATTTTGTCGGGCTGCTGATCGCGCCGCGCTTCGTGCTCGCACGTGTCGCGGCGCGTGAAGGGGCGATCGAGGAAGCGCGGGCGCTCGCGCGGAGCGCCCTCGTCGAGGGCCCCGGTCTCGATCACACCTTTGACCACGAGCGCGCGGAGATCCGCGCTTGGCTCGTCGCGCGCGAACGAGCAGCCGCTCGACGCACTCAGGAGGGAGCCGGCGACAACCTTCGTTAGCGCGTGTCCCGTCGTCGTAATTGTTTCGCACCGAGCGGTCACTTGGTCTCTGAACCCCGACACCCATCGACTCGGAGACCTTTGATGTCCAACAAGACCAACCTCCTCCTGACGCTCTCACTCGCCGCGCTCGCGCTGCCCGCCTGCGACGCGCCTCCCCCCTCGCAGCAACACGTCACGACCGCGCGCGCGCAAGGACCGGTTCACTACATCGGCAACGACGGCGACTGGTTCAACCCCGACAACTGGGAGGGCGGCGTCGTGCCCGGCCGCGCGGGCGAGGACATCGTCATCGGCGGGCCCGGGCACGCGCCCGAGGTGTTCCTTGACCCGACCATGGCGCCGCCGGATCCAATGTTCGATCCCGCGCTCATCACCCTCGGGAATATTCACCTCGCCGGCGGCGCGCGCCTCGAGACCCACGCCGGGACGCAGCTCACCTTCGACGAGCTGAGCGCCGACAACAACTCGACTTTCTTCGCCTTCGCCTCGGAGTGGCACGGCTCGACGTTGATGCTCGGGACCAAGGACTGTAGTCGCTGGCGCTGCGGCTACAACCCGTCGGCGCTCGACGCCGACGCCGTCGCGCTCACCGAGGACGGCGCGCTGTCGCTGTACCTTGGAGGCGCGCTGCCGGCAGGGCCAGACGCCGTCGGACCTGGCTATCACGCGACCGTCCGTGGCGACGCGATCGCGCTCGCCGGGGAGCTAGTAGTCGGGCTCCGATACGGCTTCACCCCCACCCCGGGCGATCGTTTCGTGGTCATCGAGGCGCGCGAGCAGCTCAAGGGGGAGTTCTCGAACGCGGGTGACGGTGATGAGCTCGCGCGCTTCGACGACGTCGCGCTGCACCTCACCTACGAGGGGAAGCAGGTCGTGCTGACCGCGGTCGCGGCCTCCTGAAGCTCGTCGATCGCTATCGTGGCCGGCTGACGTTCGTCGACCGCGATAGCGACCCCGAGACCCCGAGCTCTTCATGCGCGAGTTCGTTCACAACGTGACGCGATCGTGAGCGCGGAGGAGCTCGACGAGCTGCGCACCACGCCGCGACAGCGACCTCGCTCCAGCGAAACTCAACGCGCTCCTCACCCGCGCACCGCTGGTGTACGCTCCAGCGGTGAGCCTGGAGCATCGTTCTCCGACGGGTGCGCGCGCCGACGCTAGAAGTCGCGGAGCCGGCTTCGCTGACGCCGACACCTTGGGGGCGGACAAACCGACGAGCTCGGGAGACACGCCTGGAGACCCGCTGACGCCTTTCGGCGACGACGAGACCGAGCAGCGGCGCCTCAAAGAGATCGCCCGACGAGGGCTGTTCAAGCGCGCCTCGGTCATCAAGATCGGCCGCTTCCAGCTGCTCGAGCGTCTTGGGCAAGGTGGCATGGGTGTCGTCTACGCGGCGTACGACGAGCGACTCGATCGCAAGATCGCCGTCAAGCTCTTGCGTGCGCAGGGCGACCTGGACAGCGTCGGGCAGGCGCGAATCATCCAGGAAGCCAGGGCGATGGCCAAGCTGACGCACTCCAACGTCGTCGCTGTACACGAGGTCGGTGAACACGAGGGGCAGGTGTTCATCGCCATGGAGTTCGTCCGCGGACAAAGCCTCGACAAATGGGCCTCTACGGGGCCGACGTGGCGCGAGGTGATCGCCGTCTACCGACAAGCGGGCGCCGGTCTGCACGCGGCGCATCGCGCAGGCCTCGTCCACCGCGACTTCAAGCCGCACAACGCGATCCGCGGCGAGAACGGCGAGGTCAAGGTGCTCGACTTCGGGTTGGCCGTTAGGACAGATACCCACGAGGTCGACCCAACGTCCCCGCAGTCGTCCTCTACGCGCCTGACTCAGACCGGCGCGATCGTCGGGACGCCAGCGTACATGTCCCCTGAGCAGTACGCAGGCCGACCACTCGATGGGCTGAGCGATCAATTTAGCTTTTGCGCGTCGCTCTACGAGGGGCTCTACGGCCAGCTGCCGTTTCCAGGTCAGTCGGTACCAGAGCTATCTCGCGCGATTATCAGCGGTGACGTGCGCAGCCCGCCGGCGGGCACGAGCGTGCCGACGTGGGTGGAGCGCGTCGTTCGACGCGGGCTCTCGACCGATCCCGCGGCGCGCTTCGAGAGCATGAAGGCGCTGCTCGACGCGCTCTCCGACGACCCTGTACAACGCCGAAGACGACGGCTCGCGCTCGCCGGATTGGCGGCGGCGATGGTCGCCGCGGGCTTCGGCCTCGCGCGGACGCTCGGCGGTGACGCGCGGCGCTGTGATCTCGGCGATCAAGCGCGCGCGCTCGTGTGGAATGAGGGCCGACGCGACGCGATCGCGGCCGCGTTTCACGCGAGCAGCGGGAAGTTCGGCGAGCGGACGTGGGCGTTGACCATGCCGCGCATCGACGCCTACCGCGACGCGCTCGCGCGCGGCCGCGTCGAGGCGTGCAGCGCCCGCGAGTCGGGGCACGAGTCCGACGAGCTCTTCGATCGACGAACCGTCTGTCTCGATCTTCGCCGGGCCGGCTTCGACGCGCTCCTGATGAGCTTCGAAGCCGCGACGAACACCACGGTCGAGCGCGCCGCGGCGGCGGTCCGCGGCCTACGACCGGTCCAGGACTGCTCGGACGTCGCCGCGCTGACGAACCCGGTCGAGCCGCCCGAGACGCCCGAGGCGGCCGAGGCCGTGAAGGCAGCGCGGACCGAGCTCGCGCGCGCCCACGCCCACGAGCTCGCGGGGCGCTTCGACTCTGCGCTGCGAGACGCGACCGCGATCCGCGACGCGGCCGAACAGCTCGGGTACGCACCGCTCATCGCGGAGGCGTGGCTGCGCGTCGGCGCCGCGCATCAGGAGCTGCACACCGGCGAGGCCGCCCGTGCGGCGATCGAGCGCGCGCTGTATACCGCCCTCCGCAGCCACCACTTCGAGGTCGCCGCCGAGGCAGCTGCGCGGCGCCTCTTCATTGAGGGCTCGCTCCTCCTGGATCCCGAGCGCGCGCTCGACCGCGCGGAGCTCGCCCGCGCGCTGGTCGACGCATCGCCTGACCCATGGCGCAGGTGGCTGCTCGCCAACAACCTCGGCGTCGCGCGACGCCGACTCGAGGACACCGATGGCGCGCGCGCGTTGTTCGACGAAGCGCTCGCGGTGCTCGACGACACGAC
The DNA here is from genome assembly GCA_030430565.1 of Polyangia bacterium. Lineage (GTDB taxonomy): Bacteria > Myxococcota_A > Polyangia > Nannocystales > Nannocystaceae > JACKDW01. Next base: position 20,347 of record JAUIKS010000020.1, on the reverse strand, counting down.
GGGGCGGGAATACGAACGCGCGCTCACCCTGGCGAACCGCGGCGCGACGATGGTCGGCAGCGGGCGAGCTCGAGAGGCCGCGAGCGACTTCGAAGCGGCGATCGCCGGGCTGACCACGATCGTGGGCAGCTACCACCCCATCGTCGCGGGCGTAGAGTTTCGCCTCAGCCAGGTCTACTTCGATCAGGGGCAACTCGAGCAAGCTGAGCAGCATCTCCTCGCCGCCGCCCACGCGCTGCCGCCCGGGAACCCCGCGCTGGCGGAGTGGATCGAATGGGGTCGCGTCCAGGCGATGAGGCTGCGACGCGAGAGCGTGGCTGCCCACGACCGCGCGCTCGAGCTCCTCACAGCCCGGCGCACGAGAAACGGGGGCGCGCGCCCCGATGATCTCGACTTCCTCGGTCTCGTCGCCGCGCTCTCGGCCGACCTCGGTGAATTCGATCGAGCACGGACCTACGCGAAGGAGGCCGAGGGACTGCTCCCCGACAGCGTCGACCCAGCGGCGTACTGGCACGACATCGGCGAAGCGCTCGCCCGCGCAGATCGTCTTTCGGACGCCGAGCAGGCCTTCTCGCGATGCCTTGAGCGCGCCGATCGCCTGGCGAAGGCCAACCACCAGATCCGCTGTCGCAGCGGCCTCGTCCTTACGCTCCTCGACATGGGCGAGCCTGCCCGCGCGCGGACGCTCGTCGATGAGTCGAACGCGCTGTTGCAGAAACACCCGCAGCTGGCGAGGGAGCACGTCGCGCTCTACGCTGCCGTGGCACGCGGCGACGCGCTGATGCAAGAGGGGCAGGCGGCGGCGGCCCGTCGCGCGCACGCGCAGGCCCGTGACGGATTCGTTGCTGCAGCGAGCCCGAACTATCCAGCACGGATCGCCGCCGAGTTCGCCGCGTTGCGCTCGCGAGTCGATGTCGACGAGCCCGCGACGCTGCGGCGCGAGGCGGAGGAGCTCGCTACCCGCTACCGCTCCATGGGGCCTGGCTTCGCGCCCGAGCTGCAGCGCCTGGCGAGCTGGCTCGCCGGCCTGCCCGCCGCGCCGTGAGCATTGGCTACTGAATGAAGGTCTCAACCAAATCGGAGCGCGACGCGTTCTCGGTGAGCCAGTCGTCGCACAGCGGGAGCTCGCAGCTCGGCGCGGTCGCGCCCGGGCGCAGCGCGCCGTCCCAGCACACCGCGCCCCACTTATCGAAGATGGCCTCGCGGATCAGCCCCTCGGTGTCGAGGGGAGACTCGACGTTGCCGTTCATGTCGTTGAACGCGACCTCCGCCCCGGGCACGGTGTACGCGGTCCCGTCGCTGCAGAGATCCAGGCGCACCGCCCGGAGCGCGGCCTCAAACATGTCCTGGCTCATCTCATCCTCGATCAGCGGGCGAAAGCCGAACGAGGTCGCCTTGCCCGCCGCGCCCGAGGTGCACGCGATCTGGATCATGTCGTAGGCATCGACGATCCGCCCGGTGGCGGGCCCGTTCGTCACCAGCTCGAAGTCCCGGTACAGGTAGGCGGAGCGGTCGCCGTAGGGGTCAGGCTCGCACAGCGGCACCCACTCGTCGTTCACGACCTCCTCGAACTCGTACACCCAGCCCACATCCGGTCGCTCCAACGCCGTAGCGACGCGCAGCTTCGTGGCTTGGCCGTCGACGGTGAACGCCATCATGAGACCCGTGGGGTCGCCGGTGGGTAAACCTGCGTGCGACAGCTTCCCGTTGGTATGCACGGCGAGCTCGCCGGGTGCGAGCGCTCCCCAGCTCGGGTGGAGCGCGCCGTGGAAGGTGACCGAATGCCCCTCTGTGTTCGTGTGGACGCCGCCCCCGATGTCGAACTCGATGAAGCGCTCGTTGCCATAGAAGTACGGCGTATTGAAATCGACGCCGCAATGGTTTCCGCAGTCGCGGAGCTCGAGCTCGTCGCCTTCGAGGAACTCTTCGGGTGAGTCGCAGCCCGCCGCGGCGCCGGTCAGCGCAACGCCGAGCATGAGCGCGAGCTTGAGCGCGCGGTCGCAGGAAGCAGACAGGACGGGGTTTGGAGTGGAAGTGCTCATTCGGGTCTCTCTGTTCTCCGGGTGACCGGCGCCCCGAAAAACAATTACGACGGCGAAGTTTTTTTTTCGCGCGCGCTCGCGCTCTCGCGCGTGTCGCCCACGTGTGGTCCTAGGGGGACCAACCGACTACTCTCTTCGACGTGCCAAACGACGCGGAACTCGTCGAGCGATGGCGGAGCGGAGATGATCGCGCGGGTGAGCGCCTGTTCGAGCGTCACTACGCGTGCCTCTCGCGATTCTTCTACAACAAGGTCAACGCCGAGCAATCGCCGGACTTGGTGCAGCGGACGTTTCTGCGCTGCGTCGAGAAGTTCCCTAACAAGCGCGAAGAGACGACCTTTAAGAATTTCCTGTTCGGCATCGCGCGCATGATCCTGCTAGAGCACTTCCGCCGCTATCAGCGTCACGACAAACGCTTCGACCCGATGTCGCACTCGATCGTCGACGTGCAGCCGACGCCCAGCTCGGTCGTTCATCGCCAGCGCGAGATCCAGGTGATGCTACAGGCGCTGCGTCGCATCCCGATCGAGCTCCAGGTCGTGCTCGAGCTGTACTTCTGGGAGAACCTGAAGGCGCGAGAGATCGCCCAGATTCTCGGCGTCCCGGAGGGGACCGCGCGCTCGCGGATTCGGCGAGCGCGCCAGCTCTTCCACATCGAGATCGAGGCCGTCACCGCCGACCCAGACCTACGCGCGAGCACAATCGCCGGCGTCGACGCGTGGGTCGGGCAAGTCCGCGCGCACCTCGCGAACCGTTGAGCTTCTGAAGCGACCTCGCTCCACTCGATGAGTGGTCTTCGACGGCATTCACCTACGAATGAGCTCCGACCTCGAAACCCGGCGCCGGCGCAGCGCCGGCAGCAGCGCGAGCAGGAGCCAGCCTCGGGCTCCCTCGCGTGACCCCGCGACGCGACAGCCCGCCTCTTCTTCGCGTGGAAACAGTTGCTCGCCGGTGCTCTTATAGACGGGCGCCGATGTGCACTCCCCTCCGCTCATGAGCGCGTCGTCGAGCTCGTCGGGCGTGCGCTCGAGGAGCTCGGGCGTAGTCGCGGCCGAGTGGGCCACACACTGCGGCGGCAGCGTGATCGTCTCGTTGTCGATCAGGCTGGTCGCGCCGACGATCACGCAATACTCGTCCTCGACCTCGCTAAACACGACGGTCTCCTCAACGCGCCCCAGCACCGGCTCAAAGCGAGACTCGAGGAGCTCGTCGACGTACGGGGGACCTCCAGACAGCGGGTCTGCGGGGTCGAGCGCGACGCCATCCGGCCCGACGCGCGTGACCCATACATGCGTCAGCTGCGGCTCATCGGGCGCGCCCTCGATCGTGGCGACCGCGCGAAGCGCCGGTTCCTCTCGGATGCTCGACCACACGCAGATGTACTCATAACCGCAGCTCGATCCGCCCACGTCACAGCACACCTCTTCAAGCGTCTCGACATTGGCGGTGGTCGCCTCGAGCTCGAGTTCGAGCGCCCCCAACGGCGCGTGTTGGCCCGCGCCGGTTGAGAAACTCAACGAGAGCGTCTCAGCGTAGTCAAGGTACACGCCCGCGTGCCCGTGCGCGGCCGAGAGTTCGAGCTGATACTCGTGGTTTGGCGCGAGCGCCTCGTCCGGGCGCCACAGAAACAGGACGCCGCGTCGAAGCGAGCCGTCGGTGTAGACCTCGCGGACCTCGAGCGAGCCCGGGATCGTGTTGTCGCCATCGCGCACCTCGTGCTCGATGTAGTCGAGCGCATCCTCGGCCGACTCGAGGCTGGCGGCGATCGCCGAGACGACGAGCACGCCGTCTGTTGGCAGCGGGAGCGTCTCAATCTGGGCTCGCGTCACCTCCTCCGCGATGCTCAGCCCCGGGGTTGGGGCGAGGGTCGAGCACGCCTCGGCGTCCCGCGCGACGAGGGGGGCCGACAGCAGCAGCGCGAGGCCGGCGACGCTCGACGCCCGCCACGCGCGCGCGCAAGACCTCCTGCGTGTAAAACCAGGTAGAAGCAGCAGCGCCAGAACGAGCGAGATCAACTCGACGTCCGCCTCGAAGCAGGGGTCGACCCGACAGCCCCCCGCCTCTCGGGTCTCATCGGGGCGGAGCGTGTCGGCGTGCTTCCACGCGCCTCCGAGTTCAAAGACGTGCGCGACGCCGGCCTCGTAGGCGACGCTGTTGTCGGCTGGCGAGCCGATGACGAGGGCGCTCCCCTCGAGCACAAGGGGCTGATCGGATACCGGAGGCATGTCCTGCGAAGACTCCGGGCGCGAGAACCGCCCCTCCTCGATCCAGCGCGCGTCGTCGTCGCGAAGGAACACGCGAACCGTGTTGTGTCGATGTAGGCCGATCCGCGCCCCGTCGATAGCTCCGTTCAGGTAGTCTCGATGATCGAGCTCAACGCCGGTGAGTTCGTCGGCGAGCAGATCGGCCTCGACCACCCACGCGCCGTCGTTCTGGCGCCGGAACACGCGGTCGCCGACGAGCGCGAACGAACCGTCGAGATCGACGCGCGCGTAGTAGCGGTTCTCGGCGGCGCTCAACGTCTCGACGCGGCGCCACTCAGACCCCTCGCGCTCGATCACGGCGGCCGACGACCCGCCGCCGATCAGCACTCGGTCGCCCGAGAGCGCGACGCTGGAGCCGGAGAAGTTGTCGCCGTCCTCCCTGTACGGGACCCGCGCGCGTTCGTCCCAGCCATCGCCCGACCACTCCAGTACCATGAGCTCAGAACCGGGTGACACCGTCAGCACCGCGCGGTCTCCGTCGACAGCGGCGGCGTCCACTCGCGCGTCGTCACTCAACCCCACGCCCGGACCAAACCGCCTGACCTTGCGCCAGGTGCCACCGGCTCGCTCATACAGGTCGAGGTTCCCGGGGCCGTTCACCCAGTCGGTGAAGCCGCGATGCTGCGTATCAAGGACCAGCGCATGATCGCCGGACAGCGCGAGCGCGTTCCCGAAGTACGCGAACGGCTCGGCTGGATCTGGCCGCAGCTCCCCAGCCCAGCGCCAGCTCGACCGCGCGCGCTCGTAGACGTACACGATCCCGGCGTCGAAACCAACGTGGTTCGCACCCATCGCGCCGACCAGCAGCGTGTCGCCGGAGACGGCCAACGCGCAGCCGAAACGCTCGAGCGCGTAGGGCGACAACTCGCTCAGGCCACGTCCTTCGCTATCGTCGGCCCTCACCGCGCTAGCGGGGAGGCCTACGCTCGCCAGCGCGGCGCACAGAGATATAGCCCTTAAGACATGTCGAAGGATTCTCACCACGCGCCTCGCTCCCGCGGAACAACTGGACGAAGATACGCCATCCGTGGCGCGCGCTCGCCCGCGCTCGCCTCACAGCCCGAGAACCTCGCGCTCTAGGTGGCGATTGAGGAACACGCCGCGAGGATCGAGGCGTGCGCGGACAGCCTGAAACCGCGGCAGCGCGGGGTAGCGCGAGCGCAAGCGTTCGGCGTCCGGGATGTGCTTTCCCCAGTGCATGCGCGCTCCCGGCAGCTCAAGCAACTCCTCGGCGATCCGAGCGAAGTGGTGCTCGACCCGCGGGGTACCCCGCGCGGAGACGACCTCAACGAAGCAGCTCTCACGCCCATGATTGGCGGCCAAGAAGCCGCTGCTCGCCCCCGTGAAGCGTGCGTAGACAGCCATGTTCACGGGGAACTCTCCATCTCCGCGTGCTCGCTCGGCGTACGCGACCACTCCCCGAAGCGCGCGCGGGGCCCCGTCGAGCGGTAGCGAGAACGACATGTCCCAGCAGCGCATGTACCCCTGATGAAAATGAAACTCGTGCCAGGCCGACGACACACGCGCCCCTGGCGTGACCGCGATCGCGCCGCCGGATCGAATCACGCTCGGCAGCAGTCTCGGCGCGGCGCGCACGAGCGCCGGCAGCACGGTCGATCCGCCTATCACGGCCGCCTGGTCACGGAGCCAGCGCGTCGCCCGGGCGCCGCGCGAGCGCGTGGGGATCGGGGCGTCGAGCGTATACATGCCCTTAAAGCCAATTCGATCTACGAACGGGAAGTACCATAGCTGCGCGAAGCGGACGCTACGGGCCAGCGCGGGCAGCTCCTCGAGCGTCGGCTCGAGGTCGAGCCAGCGCTCCTCGCTGAACACCGCGAACGCGCGCTGGCAGCGGAGACGCACGGCGTACAGGATCCCGAGGGCCCCGAGTCCGACGCGCAGGGCGTCGAGCGTCTCGCCTCCGGAGATCTCGAGCACGGATCCATCGGCGGTCACCAGCGTCGCCGAGAGAATAGAATCCGAGAAGCAACCGGACTCGAGATCGGCGCCGTGGGATCCGGTCGCAAGCGCGCCGCCGACGGAGACGCGGTCGAACATGGTCGGCGACCGCAGCACCAGACCCGCCGCCCGCGCGTGCGCCTCGGCCTCACGCACGCTCATGCCGCACTCGACGCGGATGCTCGGCGTCTCGCTCATCGCGTCGACCTCGAGACACCGCGTCAGCCGTCGCAGGCTGATCATGGTCCCGGAGGTCGGCACGAGCGCGCTCCAGGAGTAGCTGTTCCCGACCGCCCGAACACGACCTCGTCGCGCCGCGCACCTCACCGTCCGCGACAACGCCACCAGGGAAGCCGGCGCTCGCAGCTCGGCCCGGCAGCGTTGATTCCCGAGGTAGTTGCTCCAACGTCGCTTCATCGTCAGCTCTCTCTCAGGCTCAGATGTTCGCGCTGTTCGGCACGCGCGAGGGCAGCAGGTACGTGTACGGGTCGACCCGCGCGAGGTTGCGAGCGGCGATCGTCGACTCGATCGCCCGGAGCGAGCGCGTCAGCTCGACGATGGCATCGCGGGCTTCGGGCATTTGGCCGAGGCGATAGCGGCGGTAGTCCCCGATTCGATCAAACCGGTAGTCGGCGACGCGGTTGTTGAGCACCTGGACGATCGCTACCGCGCGCGGCGGCAAGGTCCGAGAGATCCGGCTCGCGCTGACCACCTCTCCGTGACGCGGCGGAGGGTGAAACAGCGCGGCCGGGTACACGTCGGGCTCGACGAGGAGCTCTGGCTGCGCGAAGTGCAAGGCGGCGTGCAGCGGCCCGACGACGAACAGCACGCGCGCGAGCACCTCGCTCAACTCCTCCCGCGTGCGCAGCCGCGACTCGGGGAGCAGCCCCGTCATGTCTCCGCCGGCGGGCGACGCGAGCTCCGCCGCCCACGCCTGGAGCTCGCCGTCGCCCCGCACCGCCGCGTCGTCGCAGTAGAAGCGCGCGAGGTACGTGCGGACGAAACGCGCGAGCGCTGGCCCGTAGAGCTGCGCGTCGTCGCGGAAGGGATAGTCGAGCGGATAGCGCGTCACGCCGCGTCGCTCGAGGTCAAAGGCCAGCGTTCGTGGCTGACTCGCCAGGCGCTCGTGCGCGCGCGCGACGATGCTGCGCGTCAACGGCAGCGATCCCGAGTAGACCTGTTCAAACACGCTGCCCGGCCGCGTGAGCAGCGTGTGCGCGGCCCGGTTGACGGCGAGGGAGTAGGCGAGATGTGGCTCGAGGAGCACGTACACGGGGTGACGCGGGGACAGCTGACGCGGGGTGCTAAGCGCAAAGGCCTCGGCGAGCGCGTGACAGCCCCCGAGGTGATGCCCGAGCACGCCGAGGTTCACGTCCGCGCTCTGCACGTACAGCTTCGCCAGGCGCCAGCCAGCGCCGTCCCCCGGGGCGAACGCGGACGGGCGCAGCCCGAGGTCATCCCGCTGATCGAGCTGGATGAGAACGGGCTCAAGGCGCGGGCGCGGGGCTGAGCGGAGCTCGCGAAACACGGCGACCGGCGCCGCCAGGTAACGCTCGCGAAACCGCAGGTCGCGGCTCGATCCGTGCAGCAGCGCGCGCGCGAGCGGGCGATAGTCGGCGATGAACAAGCGCTGGTCCGCGATCTCCCGTGTCACGCGCGCCTGTGTTCCCAGCGTTCGCTCCCACATGTCCTCAGAGATATCTAGTCGGTCGCGCAGATCGTCGAGCGCGCGCACGCGCTCGATCGTCAGCGGGTTTACGCCGCCGACGCGTGCCCGCGCGAACGCGTGATCGTCGAGACCGACCTTCCGGGCGTCGCGGCGCTGCGGGCCCAGGTCGATCCAGGCGCGGGTCGCCTGGGTCAGGCTGTCGAGTAAGCGCGGCAGGTACGGCCCGACCCAGCTCCAGTCGTAGCGCGCGGCCAGCGGGATGCGGGACGAGACCGGTGCGCGCCCGAGCTGATGCCCGACGCTCCCTCGGGGCGCGTAGCTGTATCGTCGGCGCGCCAGCGCCAGCTGCCGACGGCGCCGCGCCGAGCCGCGGTCGCTCGCTGGGAGACACGGCGACGCCGGGTTGCGCTTGCGCAGCGCGGTCAGCACGTGACGGGGAACGGAGGCGATCTTCGGCGACATACGCTCTCCGGGTGAGCTCTGACCTCGAGATCAATTACGCGTATGGAACATTCGGACAGGTTTATTGAAGATGCCCAACGGCAGATGCGCGCGAAGGTGTCAGCGTGTGCGCGATCGAGCAGCGCCCGCGAGATGCGTGACGCGGCGGGGTCGAGGCTCACGCGCGCTCACGCGCGCTCACGCGGGCGCAAGTTCGCGCCGTAATTGTTTTCTGTCGAGCGGTCACTCGATCCACGCGTCGCCTGCAGCACGGGCGACGACCTCCTTCCCGAGCGCGCCGGCGCCGGCGCGACGACACAACAGGTGAACGTGAACGCTGCTGAACAAGACCCCTCGACGCTCGCCGCCATGAGCCGCGAGTCGCTCGTCGTCGAGCTCGCGCGTGAACGCGCGCGCTCGGAGCGACTCGAGCGCGCGCTCCATGAGCGCGACCGGCAATTTGAACGACAGCGCGAGAACCTGAAGCTGTTCCGCGAGATCCTCGATACCAGCACCGCGATCATCTACGCGAAGGACGTCGACGGGCGCATCCTCTACGTGAACCGCGAGTACGAGCGCTCGCTGGGGACGAGCGCGCGTGACGTCATCGGGCAGACTGACGACGCCTTCATGCCCGCGAAGATCGCGGCGCAGCACCGCGCGAACGACCTCCGGGTGCTCGAGGAGGGCCGCGCGCTGCAGTGGGAGGAGCAGGCTCCGATGGCGGACGGGAGCATCCACACCTTCATCTCGCTCAAGTTCCCGCTGACCGACGTGCGCGGCCGACCCGAGATCGTCTGCGGCATCTCGACTGACATCACCCAGCGCAAGCGCGCCGAGCAGGCGCTGCGCGAGAGCGAGGCTCGCTTCCGCACGCTCGTCGAGAACGCGCCGCAAGCCTTCGTGCTGCTCGACGTCGAGAGCCTGCGCTTCGTCGACGCCAACGAGAACGCCGAGCGCCTGTACAAGCTCGACCGCGCGTCTCTGCTCGCGCACAGCCCCGTGAGCTTGAGCCCGCCGACGCAGCCCGACGGCACGCCCTCTGACGTCGCCGCCGCCGCGCACGTCTCCGCGGCGCTCGCCGGCGAGCTGCAGGTCTTCCACTGGACCCACCGAGACGCCGAAGGCCGCGACGTCCCCTGCGAGATTCGCCTGCTCCGCTACCCCGCCGAGGGGCGCCGGCTGGTGTTCGGCACCGTCATCGACATCAGCGAGCGCCTCCGAGCCGAGGAGGCGCTGCGCCACGCCAAGGCGGTCGCGGAGTCGAGCCTCGCGGCGGCCGAGGCGGCCAATCACGCCAAGAGCCAGTTCCTCGCCAGCATGAGCCACGAGCTCCGCACGCCGCTCAACGGCATCCTCGGCTACGCGCAGCTGCTGGCGAAGCAGCCCCGGCTGGACACGCGCCTGCGCGAGGGCCTCGAGTCGATCCAGCGCAGCGGCGAGCACCTCTTAACCATCATCAACGACATCCTCGATCTCGCCAAGATCGAGGCCGGTAAGCTGGAGCTGCAGATCGCGCCCTTCCGGCTCGCCGAATTCCAGCGGAGCCTGATCTCATTCTTCTCGGTCAGCGCGCGGAGCAAGGGGATCGAGCTCATCCGCGCCGCCGACCCCGAGCTCCCGACCGCCGCCCGCGGCGACGAGAAGCGGCTGCGGCAGGTGCTCGTGAACCTGCTGGGCAACGCGATCAAATTCACCGACGAGGGACATGTCCGCCTGGCCATTCGCCGCGACCCGTCGCGGCCCGACGCGCTCGTGTTCGAGGTTCACGACACCGGCGTCGGGATCTCGCGCGAGCACCTCGCGGCGATCTTCGAACCGTTTCGCCAGGTCCACGACGCCGCGCGCGCGAGCGAAGGAACGGGGCTCGGCCTCGCCATCAGTCGACGGCTGATCACGCTGATGGGCGGTTCGCTCGAGGTCGTCAGCGCGCCCGGGGAGGGGAGCTGCTTCTCGTTCGCGCTCACGCTGCCGGCGGTAGCGACCCGCGACGCGGGCGCGCGCCCGACCGCGCGCGCCATCGTCGGGCATCGCCCGCCGCGGCGAACAGCCCTCGTCGTCGACGACATAGCGACGAATCGCGCGGTGCTGTCCAACACGCTCGAGCAGCTCGGCCTCCGCACGATCGAGGCCGAGAACGGGGAGCAAGCCGTCGCGCTCGCGCTCGCCGAGCGCCCCGACGTGGTGTTCATGGACCTCAAGATGCCGGTGCTCGACGGCTTCGCGGCTATCCGCCGGATCCGCGCCACGCCGATCGGCGCGCGCATGCCAATCGTGACGATCTCCGCGAGCGCCTTCGAACACGACCGCGGCCGGAGCCGAGACACCGGCGCGGACGCGTTCATCGCCAAGCCGTTCCGCTACGACGAACTCGTCGCTACGCTTGAGCGACTCCTCGAGCTCGAGTGGGTCTACGAGGGCGAGGAGGAGGCACCCATCGCCGAGACCCCCGCGCGCGAGCTCGTCGCCCCGGAGCGCGCGCGCCTGCTGGAGCTCACGCGCCTCGCCCGGCGCGGCAACATCCCCGCGCTGCGGCGCGCGGTCTCCAGCCTAGGGCGCCGCGAGCCGACGCTCGCCGCGTTCTGCAGCCGGCTCGGGGAGCTGGCCCGAGAGTTCAAGGTACGCGAGATCCGCGAATTTCTGGCGAGCTACCCGACGCACGAGCACGCCCCACTCAACCAGGGAAGGAGCGCACCGTGATGGAGAGCCACGAGTCCCAACACACCGTCCTCGTCGTGGACGACAACCCCACCAACCTCGAGGTCATGATCGAGCTGCTGGAGGGCGACGGCCTCGAGGTGCTGGTCGCGCTCGACGGCGCAGGCGCGCTCGAGCAGGCCGAGATCGTCGCCCCCGACCTGATCCTGCTCGACGTGATGCTCCCCGGCCTCGACGGCTTCGAGACCTGTCAGCGCCTCAAGCAGGTCGAGGCGCTGCGCGAGATCCCGATCATCTTCATGACCGCGCTGTCCGCGATCTCCGACAAGGTGCGCGGCTTCAACCTCGGCGCGGTCGACTACATCACCAAGCCGCTGCAGCACCAGGAGGTGCTGTCGCGCGTGCGGACGCACCTGACCCTGCGCGAGCTCCAGCGCCGCCTCGTCCGCGCGAACGAGGATCTCGAGCGACGCGTCCAGGAGCGGACGGAGGCGCTCGCGCGCGCGAACGCGACGCTCGCCGCCGAGAACCGCGAGCGCCTCCAGGCGAACCGCGAGCTCCAGGCGACGAACCGGGCGTTCGAGCGCTTCGTCCCGCTTCAGTTCCTGCAGCTGCTCTCGCGCGCGCGCGCGACCGAGGTCGCGCTGGGCGACCAGGTCCAGCTGTCGATGACCGTGCTGTTCTCGGATATTCGCTCGTTCACGCAGCTCTCCGAGTCCATGAGCCCCGCCGACAGCTTCGCGTTTATCAACGACTACCTGCGCTGCATCAGCCCCGTGATCCGCGAGCACAACGGCTTCATCGACAAGTACATCGGGGACGGGATCATGGCGCTGTTCCCCGGCGAGGCCGCCGACGCGCTCGACGCCGCCATCGCCATGCGCGCCGCGCTCGATCGCTTCAACGCCGAGGCCGTCTCGCGCCCCCAGATCGAGGCCGGCATCGGCATCCACACCGGCGAGCTGATGCTCGGGATCGTCGGCGAGGAGGAGCGCCTGCAGGGCACGGTGATCTCCGACGCGGTCAACCTCGCCGCGCGTCTCGAGACCCTGACGAAGCGCTACAAGACGCCCGTGGTCATCAGCGGCCAGACGCTCGCCGCCGTCGAGCACGTCGAGCGCTACGACTGTCGCCTCCTCGACGAGGTCCGCGTCAAGGGCAAGCGCGAGGAGGTCGCGGTGTTCGAGCTGCGCTGCGCCGGGCCCGAGCGCCATACGATCGCGACCGCGCGCCCACCGGTCCGCGCCACGCCGCGACAGACCGTCGAGCATCGACCCGAGCCATCCAGCGCGCTCGAGAGTCACCCGTGGATGGTCCTGTGACGACGATACGCCCGGCGTTCAGCCGGCGCTGGGCCGCCGCCGTATCGACCGGCCGCCGAGTGAGCTCGCTACCGTCGCCGCTGATGACGGCGCGACGGTTGCGAGCTCACTGAGCTGCGCCGGCTCGCCACGCCTGGAGCTCTGCGCGCAGGTAGTCGCGGATGTGCCCGGAGCGGACGAGATCGGCGTCGGCTCGCTCGGCGAGCGCAAGCGCGGCGTCGCGCTCGCCGGCGCTCGCCTTGACGCGGGCGAGCAGGAAGCGCGCGGGCGCGACGAGCCACGGCTGCTCGGCGTGGCTCGCCTCACCACGCTCGATGAGCTCGAGCGCGCGGGCGTGGGCGTCGTCCACGTGTCCGCGCGCGAAGGCGAGCGTGGCGAGGTCGGTCTCGGTTTGGAGCCGAAGCGCGTCGGTGGGCGCGGCGTCCACTTGCAGCGTCGCGCTCTCACGCAGGAGCTCGCTCGCGCGCTCGAGATCAGCGTCGACGAGCGCGAGCTCGCCGAGCTGCTGAAGCGCGCTCGCGTGCAGCCACGAGTGCCTGTCCTCGGGGAGCGAGCGGATGATCTCGTCGGCGAGCGCGACGGCGCGTTCGACATCGCCGCGGGCGCGGTGGACGAGGATAGCGACGCTCGCCAGCCCATCGAGCCAGTACCGGGTCGTGCCACCACCGCTCAGGAGTTCGCGGATGGGCTCATTGAAGCACTCGACCGCAACCGAGAGATCACCGGCGCATGCGAGGTACTCGCAGCGGTTGCTCCTGTTGAGCTCGATCGCGTAGTGCTCACTCCCAAAGGTCTGCTCGAGCCGCGCGAGCGCGGTGTCGAGGATATCGAGCGCCTCGTCGCAGCGCCCCTGACGGGCGAGGAACTCGGCGAGGTTCGCGAATGAGAAGATCGCTTGCGGGTGAGTCTCCCCGTGGAGTTCCGTCCACAGCGCAGATGACTCGCGGACCATGGCGCTCCCCCGCGCGAGGTGCCCTACGTCGGCTTCGATCGTCGCGGTGTTGTTCAGGATGAGCGCCCGCAGCTCGCGGTCGTCGTCGCCTGCCCACGCGGTGGCCTCGGGGTACCACGCCAGCGCCTGCTGGCTGCGCCCCAATTGCCCGACGACGAATATGCGCTGCGCGAGCGCCTCGCCCGCGAGCGCGTCCTCGTGCGCGCGGATGGCCGCGAGGTAGGCGTCCGCGAGCACGCGCTCGGCCTCCTCGAATCGTCCGATCCAGAGCAGCATGGTGCCGCGGCCGAGGAGGTGCGCGACGCTCAACGGCGCGTAGGCCAGCTCGTTTACCCGCGGCGCGAGCGTCTCGAGCAGCGCGAGGCCATCGTCGTAGCGCCCCGCGCCCTCGAGCGCCTCAACGCGGCTGAGCTCAGCGCGGAGCGCCTCGACCTCGCGGGCGGCGCTGGGGTTCGCAGGCGGCGGCGTCGCGGCGAGCAGCGACTCGGCGTCGGCGCAGGTCGCCACCCGCGGGAGGTTGAAGGCGGCCGTGACCGCGTTCTCGACGGTGCCAGGCGCGGCCTCGGTCAGGACGTCGAGCAGCGCGTCGAGGTCGGCCTGGCGTCGCGCGAGGCAGCTCTTGGACAGCTCGTAGACGCGTGAGGGCAGCGCCTCGCGCTGGTGCTCCTCACAGGCGCGCGCGCGCAGCTCGGTCCAGGCGTCTGTGTATCGGTCGATGACGGCCTCAACGCGCGGCAGCGTGTCCTCGACGAGCGGCGTGTCGGTCGCTCGCAGCGCGGCCCGTATGCGCGCGCGACGGTCGTCGTTCCAGATCGACGCGAGCTCCTCGATAGCGTCGCCGCAGCGGACGACCGACGCGCGCTCGACGGTCGCTATTGTGTACCCTGTCCCTGCGGTCAGGAAGGTGAGCAGCCCGGCGCCGGCGAGGCCTCGGCGGCGTCGCGCGGGCTCACGCTCGAGCGCGTCGAGCAGCGCGCCGAGCGAACACCAGCGTTCATCGGGCGCCCTCGCGAGCCCGCGGCGGAGCGCGCGCTCGACCCGGCGCGGTACGCCGCGGGCGGCTGGGGGCGCGAGGAGGTCGCCGGACAGGAGCCGCGCGCGCTCCGACGCGAACGGGTGCTGGTCATAGAGCGACTCGTAGAGCGTGACGCAGAGGCTGAATTGATCGCTGCGCTCGTCGAGAGGTTCTCCCCGAAGTTGCTCGGGTGACATGTAACTATCGCGCCCCTGATCGCGCTCGCGCTGCGCGTGTTCGCTGCGAGCGTGGGCGCCGTCGATCACGACACCGGTGAGCAGGACCCGGGCGTCCGCTGTGACGAGGATGCTCTCCGGCCTGATTTCGAGATGAAGCAGGCCGAGCGCCTGCGCGGCCGCGAGACCTCGACCCGCCGCGACGACGACGCCGACGATCTCGAACCAGCGCCTGCTCCGCGCGCGCAGCCAGGTTCGGAGGTCAGCGCCGTCGACGTACTCGGTGGCGATGAAGGGCTGCCCCTCGTGCTCGCCGATCTCAAACACCCGCGTGAGGTTCGGGTGCGTGATCTTGGCGAGCGCCTGGGCCGCGCGGAGCGTGCGCTCGCCCTCAACGCTCCCTGGGCGCAGGACTTTGATGGCGACCTTCCGATCGAGGCTGGAATCAAAGCCCACGATGAGCTGACTCGTGGGTCGTGAGCGGAGGATCCGGAGGATCGTGTAGCGCCCGACGCTCGTCGCGGTCACGCCCTCGCGGTCGACGGCGGCGCCGTGATCCCCTCTCAACACGCGCCGAGGATCGCACGCGCGGCGTCGGCTTCGTGGGGCGGCGCGAGAAAATCTGTTCGCGGCCGTAGCTGACAGCGCGGATGTGCGCAAGCGTCGAGCCTGACGAGGAGACGCTCAAGTCGCTCGTTGTCCGCGTGTTCAGAGCCCACGACACGGGGTGAGTTCAGGCCCGGCGTCGGCGAGCGCCGCGACACCCGCGCTCCGTCGCCGAACACCAACCTCGCGGCGCCGCGCCGTCGTCGCGGAGATCGAGAGTTGGGACACATCGCGCGCCTGACGGATCCGCGTCACCTGGTTCGTAGGTAGCGGTTCTCGCGAGTCGCCGCGACGGCGCCCGAGCGCCCCCTCGCATGACGGATCGGACAGCTTTGCCAAACGGGGCCGAGGGCGGACGGCAGCCGCGCGAGCCCTCGCGCGAACGTGGATCTTCACCGCCGCCAGCGCGCGCGCGGGAGCTCGTAGTGGAGCTGTCGCCACTTGGGCCCCGGGCTCCCCCCCGCCGCGAGCATCCCGAGCCGCGCCATCACGCGAATTGACGCCGCGTTGGGCTCATCCGTGCTCGCGCGGATCGTCGTCAAGCCAGCGCGCGTAAACCCCTGCGCGATCGCGGCGCGCGCCATCTCGACGGCGTAGCCGCGACCCCAGCAGCTCGGCGCCAGCGCGAAGATCAGCTCTAGCGCCGGAGGCTCGTAGAACTCGGCGAAGCCCGTGAAACCGACGAGCGGCTCCCGCCCGCGCTCACGAACACACCACAGCCCAACCCCGGCCCGCCGAAACAGCGCCTCGCTCGCCGCGCGCCAGCCCTCCACCGACGCGCGCGGCAGCAGCTCGCCGTCGCAGAGGTAACGACGCACAGGCTCGACCTGGATCATCCCGTGCAGCGCGTCAACATCCTCCGCGGCGAGCGGGCGCAGCACCAGCCGCGCGGTCTCGATCGCCGTCACGCGTCGCCCCCGGGCGCGAGCACGCGCGGCTCCGCGCGAGCGACCGCAGCGATCAGCGCGGCGACGAGCGCCTCGACCGGTACATGTCCGAAGCCGCAGGACTGGGGGTCACCGCACTCGATCACGATCCACCGCCCGTCCTCGCGCTGCCCGATGTCGACGATCAGGGACGGCACCTCGATCGCCGCCGCGGCCGCTTGCGCGAGCGCCCTCACCTCGCGCTCCTCGTCCGCCCGCAGCGCGCTCAGCTCGTCCTCGCCGCTCCAGTAGTAGCCGCACGCCAGGATCGTCGGGCGAACGCTCGTCTCTTCGCCGAAGCGCTCGTTGATCACCCACAGCACACCTCGACTATATCGAAGCCTCGAGGCGCGCGTCGGAGTAGTGGCGCGCCCCTACTCCGAGAAGTTGCTGCGGTAGGACTTGATCCGGCTGTCCGGCGGCATGGTGCACTCAAACGCGAACGCGCTGTAGGTGTAGGGGTCGGTGAGCCCGCTGGGATTCAACACGTCGGGGTCGGCGCCCCCATCAGCCCAGACGTTGCAGCTCCAGTCCGCCTTCTTCACGGCCCCGAGGGCGTTCTTGCTGATCGCGCGGCAGCACACCGGGTTCTCCGGGTCTCCGCCGCTGACGAAGACCTTCCCGCTGAAGTGCTTGTGCGTAGGGCTCAGCGGGCGCTCGACCGGGCAGATCGCGGTGACCCACTCATCTGAGTCGTTGTACGCCTGCCCGTAGTTGCGGACGGTGAGCGCGGGGCCGTCGTCCGCCGTCACACACTTCGCGCCGGGGTGCTGCAAGATCACGGACGCCGCGAGCGCGGTCGCGCTAGCGAGCGTGAGCGAGAGGATGATCGCGGGGCGCAGGATTCGGGTCTTGTTCATCGGGTTGCCTCTTCGCACGACAGGTCACATCACCGCCGCCATCGATCCCCCCCGAAGAAAAAAAAATCGACACGCCAGCCCGCTACGCCTCAGTCGACCTCCTGGTCCTCGTGCGCGGCGATCCACCGCTCTAGCTCGCGGAGCTTCGCGTCGTAGGTCCCGTCGTCGAGCGCCCGCCAGCCCGCCAGGGACTCGCGCGCGA
Organism: Polyangia bacterium; assembly: GCA_030430565.1. Lineage (GTDB taxonomy): Bacteria > Myxococcota_A > Polyangia > Nannocystales > Nannocystaceae > JACKDW01. The sequence continues at coordinate 3,255 of JAUIKS010000020.1, read as the reverse complement.
CCGCCAGCGCCCGCGCGCGCTCCCCCTGCGCGAGCAGGCTCCTGGCCAGCGTGAACTGGAGTCGGTACTTGTTGGGGGCGTCGCCCGCGTGACGCTCGTAGATCGACAGCGCCCGCTCGTAGACCTTCACCGCCTCGGCGTGCGCCCCGGTGAGGTCGTGCGTCAAGCCGAGGTCGTTGAGCACGCCCGCGACCACCACATGGTCCGCGCCGAGCGTGCGCTCGAAGATCTCGAGCGCGCGGGCGTGGTGCGCGCGCGCGGCCTCCAGCGCCCCGCGCTCGCGCTCGACGTTGCCGAGGTTTTGGTACACGCCGGCGGTGTCTGGGTGCTCCGGCCCGACGCTCTTCAACGACCCCTGCAGCACCTCGCTCCACAGCCGGTGCGCCTCGTCGTAGCGCTCGAGGTAGAAGTGCGCGGTCCCGAGGCTGTTGATGGAGCCCAGCGTGTCGGGGTGCTCGCGACCGAGCGCGGCCTCGCGGATCTCGAGCGCGCGCTCGATGCTCTGGATCGCGGCGTCAAACTCCTCGATCCCGATGAAAAAATTGCCCCGGTTGTTGAGGACGTTCGCGACGTTCGGGTGACTCGGACCGAACACCCGTTCGAAGATCGCCAGCGCCCGATCGGCGTGCTCGATCGCGCGGCGCGTCTCGCCGAGCAGGTGGTAGGTTGTCCCGATCGTGCTCAGCGAGCTCCCGAGCAGCGGGTGCTCCGCGCTGAGGAGCGACTCGCGCAGCGCGAGCGCCTCCTGAAACAGCTCGAGCGCCTCACGGTACTCCGATCGGATCCACCGCAGCGTCCCCAGGTTGTGCAGCAGCTCCGCGCCGCGCAGCTGCTCGCGCTCGCCGAGCCGGTCGATCATCATCTCGGCGTGCTCCCCCCACGCGAGCCCCTCCTCGTGCCGCGCGAGGCTCCCCAGCGTGTACGAGAGCGCGAGCGCGGCGTCGGCGGCGGTCGCGTCCGCGCCCACGCGACCGGCGTCGAGGTAGGCGCGCTTGAGCTCCCGGGCTGCCTCCTCGTACTTCCCCGCGCGCTCCAGCAGCGCGCCCACGCGCAGGCGCGCGGCCGCGGTCATCGGCGCCCACCCCAGCGCCGTCGCGTCGGCGAGCGCGAGCTCGGCGGACTCCAGCCCGCGCTCGAAGCTGCCCGCGTGCTCGTGCGCCGCGATCTTCGCGAGACGTCGCTGCAGCTCCAGCACGTCGTCTCGCTGCGACGCGTCGGGCCAGCGGCCACGCTCGAGCCGCGCGCGCTCGAGGCACTCCCCAGGGGGGCGGAGCGCCGCCGCCACCGCGACCGCGCGCTGGATCGCCGGCGCCTCCCCCCGCTCGAGCTGCTCGACGAGGCCCTCGAGACGCGCGCGCGCGACCTCGAGGCAGCTCCGCGACCGGGCGTAGAGCTCCGGCGAGGTCTCGCGCGCGAGCTCGTGCTGCTCGCAGGCCTGCTGACGAGCGACGCGCCACGACCCAGCCCAGCGCTCGAGCCACGGCGTGAGCCGCTCGTGACTCGCGGCGGCGTACGCCAGCTCGCTGCCGAGCACCCCGGCGCGCACCGCCTCGGCGCGCCCAGGCCACAGCTCCTCCACGCTCGCGCCGTCCTCGACGCACGCCGCGATCACGGCGCGGCGCTCGAGCGCCCGCGCGCCGAGCAGGCCGCCCGCCAAGGCCGCGATCGCGGCCGCGCCCGCGATCCACCGACGGCTCCGGCTCCGCGCCTGCCCCCGTCGGAGCGCGTCGAGCAGCGCGCGCATGTCCGGCCAGCGATCACCTGGCTCCGCGGACATCCCCCTCCGACACGCGCGCTGCAGCCACGCCGGCGCGACGCCGCGCGGCGCCGCCTGCAGCTGCCCCTGCGAGGCCGCGATCGCCAGCGACATGACCGTCTCCCCCGCGAACGGCCGCTCGCCGAAGACGCCCTCCCACAGCGCGACGCAGAACGCGAACTACGCGCTGGGTCTCGCCGAACACCCGACCACACCCAAATCGGCGAGATTCCAGCGCTTTTTTGCACGTGTGCCAACCTGCGAGTACGCGCTACAACGCCGATTTTCGCTGGGTCGTTGGGGCCGTTTGGGGCCGTGCGTTATTCGTCGTGAGTTCGGGTCGACGAGATGTACACCGACGCGATGCAGCAGCCCAACCTCCGCGCAGACACCACCGGCGTGCTCGTGCAGGCCAAGGAGCGTTGCCGACGGGGGCATTTCTGGGTCCTCGTCGCGCCAGAGAAACATGTCCTCAATCGCTACTCGAGGCCGTCGCTATGAGGGACATCTCATGAGAATCAGCGTGTCTCAGTGGCTATCTGTCGCAGTCGGTCTTTCGACTGTTGCAGACCGGGCTATGAGCTCGCGGACGAGTTCGCCTGAGCTGATCGCTCTCGAGTTCGCCTGAACTGATCCGTCTCAGCTCGCCTGAGCTGATCCCGAAAACTGAACAGGATAGCAGGAAGCGTGCGCCGACGGCCGTCAAGACGGCCGACGAAAGTCCGCGCGGCGGAGGAGAGGTATGCCCCGCCGTCGGAGGCGCAGATGAAGCGAGTCGACATGCACCGACTGCAGGAACTGGTGCGGCTACACCGCATGGGAACGCGACCACGGGCGGTCGCGCGAATGCTGACGATGAGCCCGAACACGGAGCGGCGCTACCGCGTGGCTCTGGAGCGCGCTGAGCTGCTCGCCGGCGCGGCCGACGACCTGCCAGCGCTCGAGGTGCTGAAGGCGGCCGTCGAGGCCCACGGCGAGTTCAGGCCGGCGGTTCAGCACGAATCGAGCGTGGCCAAATGGACGACGAAGGTCCAGGCGCTGCTCGACGACGGCGCCAAACCGAAGGCCATCTACGACCGGCTGCGCCTCCAGGAGGAGGACTTTACGGGCAGCTTGTCGGCGCTCAAGCGGCTGTGCGCGCGGCTCAAGAACGCCAAGGGGGTGACCGCGAGCGAGGTCGTCATCCCGGTCGAGACGATCGCCGGCCACACCGCGCAGGTCGACTTCGGCAGCGTCAGCGGCGCGAGCGGAAGGCCTACGTGTTCGTGATGGTGCTCGGCCACTCGCGGCACATGTTCGCCAAGATCGTGTTCGACCAGAAGATCACGACCTGGCTCAAACTCCATGTCGAGGCGTTCGCCGCGTTTGGCGGTGTGCCCGAGGTGATGGTGCCCGACAACCTGAAGGCGGCGGTGATCCGCGCGGCGTTCGGCAAGGACCGCGTGACGGTGCTCAACCGCAGCTACCGCGAGCTGGCGCGCCACTACGGATTCAAGATC